>NZ_JACNAS010000009.1:0-284 GCF_017350115.1 Pseudomonas sp. GW456-L13 | reverse complement strand
GTCAGCGTGGGTTCCACGCCAGTGGTACTGATGCTTGGTCCGTCATCCTTGAACACCAGGTTCTGCCCGATGTTCAGGGTCGCCAGGGCACTGTCGCCGTCCCCGTCGGTCTTGGTTGCCGTCAGCGTCACCAGGTTGTCCGAGGTCAGGCTCGTCGAGTCATCGGGATTGGTGGTATTGGAATGCACCACAGCGCGGAGCTGGTCGAGGATGACATCACCGTTGGCGGCCACGCTGACCGTGAACACCAGCTGACTGGTGGTGGCCGTGCGGCCTTCGACCAC
>NZ_JACNAS010000008.1:0-475 GCF_017350115.1 Pseudomonas sp. GW456-L13 | reverse complement strand
CGTGCCGTTGAGTGAGAGGTTCACCGCATGGCCCGTGGCCGTGTCGGTCAACCCGGAGGCTCCGGCCACTACGCCCAGCGCATAGGTCAGCGTGCCGGCGCCATCGGCGCCAAACGCCGAGGTGAAGTTGGCGGCAAAGCTCTGGGTATCGTTGGTCGCCAGTACTGTTTCGTCCACCGTCAGCGTCGGCTCCGTGCCGGTGGTATTGATGCTTGGTCCGTCGTCCTTGAATACCAGGTTCTGCCCGATGTTGAGGGTCGCCAGGGCGCTGTCGCCGTCCTTGTCGGTCTTGGTTGCCGTCAGTGTCACCAGGTTGTCCGAGGTCAGGCTCGTCGAGTCATCAGGATTGGTGGTATTGGAATGCACCACAGCGCGGAGCTGGTCGAGGGTGACATCACCGTTAGCAGCCACGCTGACCGTGAACACCAGCAGGTCGCTCGTGGCCGTGCGGCCTTCGACCACGGTGCCGTTGAGC
>NZ_JACNAS010000007.1:0-2378 GCF_017350115.1 Pseudomonas sp. GW456-L13 | reverse complement strand
CGCCAATGGCAGCGTCACGCTTGACCAGCTCCGCGCCGTGGTGCATCCCGACCCAACCAACCCGGATGACTCGACGAGCCTGACCTCGGACAACCTGGTGACGCTGACCGCGACCAAGACCGACGGGGACGGCGACAGCGCCCAGGCGACGCTGAACATCGGGCAGAACCTGGTGTTCAAGGATGACGGGCCGAGCATCACCACCACCGGCGTGGAACCGACACTGATGGTGGACGAAACGGTACTGGCGACCAACGCCACCCAGAACTTTGCCGCCAACTTCAATTCGGCGTTTGGTGCCGATGGCGCCGGCACCCTGACCTATGCGTTGGGCGTGGTGGCCGGAGCCTCCGGGCTGACGGACACGGCCACCGGTGAGGCGGTGAACCTGTCGCTCAACGGCACCGTGGTCGAAGGCCGCACGGCCCTCGGCAACCTGCTGGTGTTCACGGCCAGCGTGGCCGCCAACGGTGATGTCACCCTCGACCAGCTCCGCGCTGTGGTGCATTCCAACACCACCAATCCGGATGACTCGACGAGCCTGACCTCGGACAACTTGGTGACGCTGACCGCGAGCATTACCGACAAGGAGGGCGACAGCGCCCAGGCGACCCTGAACATCGGGCAGAACCTGGTGTTCAAGGACGACGGGCCAAGCATCAGTACCACCGGCGCGGAACCGACGCTGACAGTGGACGAGACGGTGCTGGCGACCAATGATACCCAGAGCTTTGCCGCCAACTTCACCTCGGCGTTTGGCGCCGATGGTGCGGGCACCCTGACCTATGCGCTGGGCGTGGTGGCCGGGGCTTCTGGATTGACGGACACGGCCTCGAACCAGGCGGTGAACCTGTCGCTCAATGGCACCGTGGTGGAAGGCCGCACGGCCACGAGTAATCTGCTGGTGTTCACGGTCAGCGTCGCCGCCAATGGCAGTGTCACGCTCGACCAGCTCCGCGCCGTGGTGCATTCCGACCCAAGCAATCCCGATGATTCGAAGACGTTGACCTCTGACAATCTGGTGACGCTGACGGCGACCAAGACCGACAGGGACGGCGACAGCGCCCAGGCAACGCTGAACATCGGGCAGAACCTGGTGTTCAAGGACGATGGGCCGGCACTCAGTTTCGGCAACCTGATCGGGACCGGTAGCGTCCTTGCGCAATCCGGGTTCTGGAATATGGCGACGGGAGCCGACGGGCTGGGGGCGGCCGGTCTGGATATCTCGTTGGTCAATAACCAGTTCACTCTCGTCAGGCCGGACAACACGACCACGACCGGGACCGGCACGCTCAGCGAGCTGTCGCCATCACCGGATGTCAATGGCGCGTACCGGTTCGCGGGAACCTTGACCGGTGATTTCGACAACAATGCCGCAACGGCGAATACCACCGTCGACTACACGCTGACCGCCTATGCCGATGGTCGCTATGCGCTGGATCTGGTGCAAGGCTTCAGTTCGACGATCGTGCTCAGCAGTGCCGACGGCTCGCTCGCTGCCGGTGGCCCGGATTCGGTGCGCACATTGTTGATTCCGCAGACGAGTAACCCGGCTATTCCTTCGACATCCGAGGAGATCGTGTTCTTTTCCGCGAAGGCGCTGGCGTCGACCGCGGACATCCTGACCGGTATCGGGCTCGGAGCACCCGACCCTACGGAAGCCGCGCTACAGACCAACCCCCTGCCGTCGTACATCGACCCCGCATCCATGAACGTCAGCACGTCCGGCATCGGCGTCGCCAACAACGTGTTCCAGGGCGATAACCTGGCGGCAATCAGCGCCGCCGATGAAAGTTTCGTCATCAACCCAGAGAGCCTGCTGACGGCAATGAAGGTCTTCATCGACAACTCCGTGGCGGGTTACAACACCGCGACCGAAGACCTGTACTACCGGATCTACTACGCGGATGGCACGTTTTCGGACCGCATCGAGGTGAACACCCTGACGCCGGAGGCTGGCGGACAGGTGTCCTTCCTCGTCCAGAAAGAGGGCGCGACACTGATCGACGCGGTTCAGCTGACGATGGGCCGGGGCGATATCAAGATCCCGGTGATCCAGTTCATTCAGCAGAGCGAGAGTCTGGCCAGCGATGTCCAGCTGGCGTTCAGCGCGACGCTGACGGACAAGGATGGGGACTCGGCGACGAGTACCTTTGACGCCAACCTGTTCGCCAACGACCCGGCCAACGCTTCCTTCGACTTCACGCTGGTTGGCACGGGCGGTGAGCAAGATGCGTTCAACATCGATCTGTCAGTCAATGAGAACCTGTACCAGGTCACCGGCTTCGATGCGGGCCTGGGCGTGCGGGACAAGCTGGTACTCAACGGCGACCCGAACGCCGTTGTCCAATCGATCAACAACACCGGTGCAGACAGCG
>NZ_JACNAS010000006.1:0-3176 GCF_017350115.1 Pseudomonas sp. GW456-L13 | reverse complement strand
GGTGCCGTTGAGCGACAGGTTCACCGCCTCGCCGGTGGCCGTGTCGGTCAGCCCGGAGGCTCCGGCCACCACGTCCAGCGCATAGGTCAGGGTACCCGCACCATCAGCGCCAAACGCCGAATTGAAGTTGGCGGCGAAGCTCTGGGTGGCGTTGGTCGCCAGCACCGTCTCGTCCACCGTCAGCGTCGGTTCCACGCCGGTGGTGTTGATGCTCGGCCCGTCGTCGTCGAAGATGATCTTGGAGCCGATTTCGGTGGTGGTAACAGAGGCTTTGACCAGCGTGAAACCACCGATATCAAAGTCGGCGTGGTCATTGCCCTTGGCATTGACGGCCGCACCGTTCTCGATCAGCACGCGGTTGTGATCCGCCGTAGTGGTGTATTCAATCTGGTAGCCGGCTTTAATGCCGGTGAGGGTTGCGACCCCTGCAGCAAAGCTGATGATGATGCTGGGATCATTCGCCGAGCCATCTGAATTCTCGATCACCTGCCCGGCGCTGTTGAAGACGCGAACATTGGTGATGGCCACCGTCGCATCATTCGCATATCCATTGATGAAATTCACGCCAGGTTCAGCCGCGGTGCTGGATGCGCTGATTCTTACCACGGCACTCTTGCCGCTTTGCAGCTGCACAACGTCGAAACTGGCCGACTTCGCATTGAAGACGTCGGTAAAGTCGACGTTGGATTCAAGATCGGCTTCGTTCTGGTCCAGGTTGGGAATGGTCACATTCTGCCTGGCACCCGTGACGAACGAAAAGCGGATGCCCTCTTGCTCCACAATCATCTGATTGTTGGTGCCGAAGGTGGTCGGGCCACCCGCCTGGCTGGTATTGATCGTGTCGCCAGTCGTTATATTGGCGCCGCTTGACTGGTCTGCGGGGTCTTTGCCGGTGGCGATGATGGTGGGATCCGTGATCCGCAACACACCACCGACATCGACAACGTTCGGGTTCGCCTTCGTGAACATCAGGAACAGGTTCTGACCGGAGGGTGCATTGGCCAGACTGAATTCCATGTCCTGGCTGGCGCCGATGAAAACCTTATCCAGCAGATTGAGCGAATCATCGGCATTCGTCATAACGGGATGTTTGAGCGGTTGGTACTCCACGGTCCAGATCTTGCCGCCCGTGACCGGCGAACCGGTTTCTTCAATGTAGGCAGCGAACACGATCGCGCCGCTTGCGCTTCCGGCTCGGCCCACGACGATGTTGTTGTTCGTATCCGTATAGAGAAGGATGCTGGTGCCATCGAGGGTATCCAGCCCGCTGTCCACGCCATTGAGCGGTGCGCCAGAGATGCCGACGAAGCTGATATCGGTAATGCTTGCTCCGGGGTCAGCGGTGATGGTGAATGCATTGCTGCCGGTGTTGCCCACGGCACCGGTATAGCCACTCAAGGCCGCACCCGTTGCGGTACCTGCCCCCAGTGCGGCCAAACGGGTGGCGAAGGTCGAGGGCAGCGACGCCACCAAAATGTCATTGTCGTCAGCGTCCCCCGCAGGGGTTGGCGTGGCAGTGGCGTTCTGCAACCCGGCCGTTTCGTCCAGCGTTACGTCCTCGCCGGTCGCCACTACGCCCAAAACGCTGTCCGTAAAGGACGTAGTCGCCATGGCGTCGTCACCCGTGCCGACCACTCCATCGGCGCCCGCAGAGGCCGCTGTCAGCAGAAACGTTGCGCCTGCCGAGTCGTCGGGATTCACGTACCACGAAGTGGTGACGCTGCCGTTGACTTGGCCGTCAAGATCGCCGGCGCCACCGTCGGTCACGGACCAGGGCTCGTGTCCCTCGCCGGTATTGGTATCAAGCACGTCGTCGGACGTACCCCACACACTATCCGCGCCGGCACCGATGGCGTGGTCCACTTCGAGTGTCACGGTGCTGCCGGCGGCGAAACCGCTGGCCGTGATGATGGCCGTGCTGCCGGGGGCGTAGTCTTCAAGGTTGGTGGTGACGGTCGGAATGTAGGTAAAAGTCCAGTCGTGGCTGACGGGTGAAGGATGGTCACCGGCGTTATTGGCCAGGTCACTGGTGGGCGATGAGTTTTTTTTGCGCATAGTCATGACTTTCTCCTGAGGGGGGTCCAGTCATCGGGGGTCGACCTTGGACCATTTTCGGTTCTATTGGTCACAACTATGAACATGCACCGCAGGCTGCACATCGACTGATACTCCTAGGCGGACTAGGAGTTTCAGGCTATTGGGAGGGGAGACGGGATGACGCGAAGGAACCGAGCCGCATATTCCGCTTGTTTCGCTTGTGAATGAGGACATGGCGCTGCTGTTCAAGGTCGCCGGGGCTTTAACCGCCAGCGCGTCGAACTGAGGCTGAACCTGCTCAGGCGGCCGGGTAGAAAGGCGACATGGATTTAACTGGTCGAGAAGGGCCGCTTTTTGGCCGATAGCAGTCTGTCGAATCAGTTTGAGCTTGGCTTGAATGAACACGCAGCCAGATTAAACAGGCACTCCAAAGTACCCCCAAGGAGCAGCCATTGGCAGTTCCTTGGGGATCTCCTTCGTCATTCAGATTGTGCCGGGCATAAAAAACTACCCTCAGGCCTGCGGAACTCATCGAAATGAGCCTCGTAGGTGCTTATCGATGACAATCACTCCTCTGAAACCCCTGGGTGCTAAGCAGGGCGCGGTGCTTCAACAGGCGGGGTTCCGTCGTGAAACATCGTCTTCAGTTGAGCACGCAGTTCTGGTGAGTCGGTGTGCTTGTGAACACTGACCGCATGTTGCGCGGCGGCCTCGAGCAGTTCGTTTTCAGAGTCTGCGGACAGTGCGATTGAGCAGTGGGAATCGCTCGGAAACTCGCGGCAGTCGATGTATTTACGCGCCATGAATGTTTTCCTCCCTACGACGAAGGCAGGCCGTGGCCTGCGTGAACGATCGCTCGACGCGTCCCCCCTACATCAAACACGACTGCATGCCGCATCGAGTGTGCCGATCGTTAAAGTATAGGCCCACCGATGTCAGGGTAGTTGTGCCAGACATAGAAAACGGTCGCGCGGAAACAGGGAGCAGATCGCGACGGCTCGGCATTTACCTGAAACTGCTGCGCATCGAAGAAAATCTCTCAGCCGCGTGGGCAGGGTGATGGTCAGTATCAATGACCACCCGGACATTCGCCGCGCATGCGATCATCCGAATCTCTTATCTGAACTGCAAAAAGAATA
>NZ_JACNAS010000005.1:0-3368 GCF_017350115.1 Pseudomonas sp. GW456-L13 | reverse complement strand
CAAATTGCTTGGGTGTTATATGGTCAAGCCTCACGGGCAATTAGTATTGGTTAGCTCAACGCCTCACAGCGCTTACACACCCAACCTATCAACGTCGTAGTCTTCGACGGCCCTTCAGGGGACTCAAGGTCCCAGTGAGATCTCATCTTGAGGCAAGTTTCCCGCTTAGATGCTTTCAGCGGTTATCTTTTCCGAACATAGCTACCCGGCAATGCCACTGGCGTGACAACCGGAACACCAGAGGTTCGTCCACTCCGGTCCTCTCGTACTAGGAGCAGCCCCTCTCAAATCTCAAACGTCCACGGCAGATAGGGACCGAACTGTCTCACGACGTTCTAAACCCAGCTCGCGTACCACTTTAAATGGCGAACAGCCATACCCTTGGGACCGGCTTCAGCCCCAGGATGTGATGAGCCGACATCGAGGTGCCAAACACCGCCGTCGATATGAACTCTTGGGCGGTATCAGCCTGTTATCCCCGGAGTACCTTTTATCCGTTGAGCGATGGCCCTTCCATACAGAACCACCGGATCACTAAGACCTACTTTCGTACCTGCTCGACGTGTCTGTCTCGCAGTCAAGCGCGCTTTTGCCTTTATACTCTACGACCGATTTCCGACCGGTCTGAGCGCACCTTCGTACTCCTCCGTTACTCTTTAGGAGGAGACCGCCCCAGTCAAACTACCCACCATACACTGTCCTCGATCCGGATAACGGACCTGAGTTAGAACCTCAAAGTTGCCAGGGTGGTATTTCAAGGATGGCTCCACGCGAACTGGCGTCCACGCTTCAAAGCCTCCCACCTATCCTACACAAGCAAATTCAAAGTCCAGTGCAAAGCTATAGTAAAGGTTCACGGGGTCTTTCCGTCTAGCCGCGGATACACTGCATCTTCACAGCGATTTCAATTTCACTGAGTCTCGGGTGGAGACAGCGCCGCCATCGTTACGCCATTCGTGCAGGTCGGAACTTACCCGACAAGGAATTTCGCTACCTTAGGACCGTTATAGTTACGGCCGCCGTTTACCGGGGCTTCGATCAAGAGCTTCGCGTTAGCTAACCCCATCAATTAACCTTCCGGCACCGGGCAGGCGTCACACCCTATACGTCCACTTTCGTGTTTGCAGAGTGCTGTGTTTTTAATAAACAGTCGCAGCGGCCTGGTATCTTCGACCGGCGTGGGCTTACGGAGCAAGTCCTTCACCCTCACCGGCGCACCTTCTCCCGAAGTTACGGTGCCATTTTGCCTAGTTCCTTCACCCGAGTTCTCTCAAGCGCCTTGGTATTCTCTACCCAACCACCTGTGTCGGTTTGGGGTACGGTTCCTGGTTACCTGAAGCTTAGAAGCTTTTCTTGGAAGCATGGCATCAACCACTTCGTGTTCCAAAGGAACACTCGTCATCAGCTCTCGGCCTTAAGATCCCGGATTTACCTAAGATCTCAGCCTACCACCTTAAACTTGGACAACCAACGCCAAGCTGGCCTAGCCTTCTCCGTCCCTCCATCGCAATAACCAGAAGTACAGGAATATTAACCTGTTTTCCATCGACTACGCTTTTCAGCCTCGCCTTAGGGACCGACTAACCCTGCGTCGATTAACGTTGCGCAGGAAACCTTGGTCTTTCGGCGTGGGTGTTTTTCACACCCATTGTCGTTACTCATGTCAGCATTCGCACTTCTGATACCTCCAGCAAGCTTCTCAACTCACCTTCACAGGCTTACAGAACGCTCCTCTACCGCATCACCTAAGTGATACCCGTAGCTTCGGTGTATGGTTTGAGCCCCGTTACATCTTCCGCGCAGGCCGACTCGACTAGTGAGCTATTACGCTTTCTTTAAAGGGTGGCTGCTTCTAAGCCAACCTCCTAGCTGTCTAAGCCTTCCCACATCGTTTCCCACTTAACCATAACTTTGGGACCTTAGCTGACGGTCTGGGTTGTTTCCCTTTTCACGACGGACGTTAGCACCCGCCGTGTGTCTCCCATGCTCGGCACTTGTAGGTATTCGGAGTTTGCATCGGTTTGGTAAGTCGGGATGACCCCCTAGCCGAAACAGTGCTCTACCCCCTACAGTGATACATGAGGCGCTACCTAAATAGCTTTCGAGGAGAACCAGCTATCTCCGAGCTTGATTAGCCTTTCACTCCGATCCACAGGTCATCCGCTAACTTTTCAACGGTAGTCGGTTCGGTCCTCCAGTCAGTGTTACCTAACCTTCAACCTGCCCATGGATAGATCGCCCGGTTTCGGGTCTATTCCCAGCGACTAGACGCCCTATTAAGACTCGCTTTCGCTACGCCTCCCCTATTCGGTTAAGCTCGCCACTGAAAATAAGTCGCTGACCCATTATACAAAAGGTACGCAGTCACCCAACAAAGTAGGCTCCCACTGCTTGTACGCATACGGTTTCAGGATCTATTTCACTCCCCTCTCCGGGGTTCTTTTCGCCTTTCCCTCACGGTACTAGTTCACTATCGGTCAGTCAGTAGTATTTAGCCTTGGAGGATGGTCCCCCCATATTCAGACAAAGTTTCTCGTGCTCCGTCCTACTCGATTTCATGACTAAGAGATTTTCGCGTACAGGGCTATCACCCACTATGGCCGCACTTTCCAGAGCGTTCCGCTAATCTCAAAGCCACTTAAGGGCTAGTCCCCGTTCGCTCGCCACTACTAAGGGAATCTCGGTTGATTTCTTTTCCTCAGGGTACTTAGATGTTTCAGTTCCCCTGGTTCGCCTCTTGCACCTATGTATTCAGTACAAGATAACCATCTTATGATGGCTGGGTTCCCCCATTCAGACATCTCCGGATCAAAGTCTGTTTGCCGACTCCCCGAAGCTTTTCGCAGGCTACCACGTCTTTCATCGCCTCTGACTGCCAAGGCATCCACCGTATGCGCTTCTTCACTTGACCATATAACCCCAAGCAATCTGGTTATACTGTGAAGACGACATTCGCCGAAAATTCGAATTTCTCAACTAAGAGAACTCACAAATTTTACCTTAGCCTGATCCGTTACCAGTGAAAGTAACGTTCAGTCTATCTTTCTATCACATACCCAAATTTTTAAAGAACGATCTAATCAAAAGACTAGAAATCAATATTCACATCGGAATACTCATTTCTAAACTTTCAGAAGCAGTTATATGGTGGAGCCAAACGGGATCGAACCGTTGACCTCCTGCGTGCAAGGCAGGCGCTCTCCCAGCTGAGCTATGGCCCCATAACAAAATTGGTGGGTCTGGGCAGATTCGAACTGCCGACCTCACCCTTATCAGGGGTGCGCTCTAACCAACTGAGCTACAGACCCAATTTCGAGCGCGTAACTGTTAGCTTGGAGCTATCAGCTTGGAGCTTAAAGCTGCTTCTA
>NZ_JACNAS010000004.1:0-77697 GCF_017350115.1 Pseudomonas sp. GW456-L13 | reverse complement strand
AACCGCGACCGCACCAAGCTCACGGCCGAGTCCCTGGCCATCCTGGCCGAGCGCTGCCCCAACCTGATCGGCTTCAAGGACGGGGTCGGCAACATCGAGACCATGTCTTCCATCTACATGAAGCTGGGCGACCGCTTCTCGTACCTGGGTGGCCTGCCCACGGCCGAGGTCTATGCAGCGGCCTACAAGGCGCTGGGCACGCCGGTGTATTCGTCGGCGGTGTTCAACTTCATCCCGAAGACGGCGATGGAGTTTTACAAGGCGGTGGCGGCCGACGACATGGCCACCCAGCACCGGCTGCTCAAGGAGTTCTTCATGCCGTACCTGGCTATCCGCAACCGGGTGGAGGGCTATGGCGTGTCGATCATCAAGGCGGGTGCGCGCATCGTGGGCCACGACGGCGGGCCGGTGCGGGCGCCGCTGACGGACCTCAAGCCCCATGAGGTGGAAGAGCTGGCTGCGCTGATCAAGAAGCTTGGGCCGCAGTAAGGGGCACCGAACGGCAGGAGCCTACGCGCAAAGGGCCGCACACGGCCCTGTGTTCTCTGCCACTATCCGTTCCTTTTTGCGATGCAGCGCTGCCAGGTCTGGCAGCGCTTGCCATGCCACCTCTTCTCTGCACCCATCTGTCAACCTCCATGACGACGCACGCCACACCCCGCCTCCTGCAAATCGGCCGCCTGCCCTTGCCCGCCCTCGAAACCGAACTGGCCGCGCGCTACAGCGTGGCCTGCCTGGCCGACCAGGCCGACCCGCAGGGCTTTCTGGCGGCGCACGGCGCGGAGTTTTCGGGCGTGGTCACCACGGCGTCCATCGGGCTCACGGGCGAGGTGATCGCCGCCCTGCCCCATCTGCAGGTCATCAGCAGCTTTGGCGTGGGCTTTGACGCGCTCGACATCGGCGCCGCCACTGCCCGGGGCGTGCAGGTGGGCTACACGCCCGGCGTGCTCAACGACTGTGTGGCCGACATGGCGTTTGCGCTGATGCTGGACGTGTCGCGCGGCATTGCCGCCAGCGACCGGTTTGTGCGCCAGGGCCAATGGCCCAAGGCGCGGTTTGCGCTGGGCACGCGCGTGTCGGGCAAGCGCCTGGGCATTGTGGGCATGGGCCGCATCGGCCAGGCCGTGGCCGAGCGCGCGGCGGGCTTCCGCATGGAGGTGGGCTACCACAACCGCCGCCCGGCCGAGGGCTGCGCGCTACCCTACTTCGAGTCGCTGACCGCACTGGCGCAATGGGCCGACTACCTGGTGCTGACGGTAGCGGGCGGCGCGGGCACGCGCCACCTGGTCAACCGCGATGTGCTCGACGCCCTGGGCCCTCAGGGCTACCTCATCAACGTGGCGCGTGGCAGCGTGGTGGATGAGGCGGCGCTCATCGACGCCCTGGCCGAGCGCCGCATCGCCGGTGCGGGCCTGGACGTGTTCGACAACGAGCCCCATGTGCCCGCCGCCCTGATGACGCTGGACAACGTGGTGCTCACCCCCCACACCGCCAGCGCTACGCACGAAACCCGCCGTGCGATGGCGGACCTGGTGCTGGAGAACCTGCATGCGTTCTATACCTCTGGCGCCGTGCGGGTGCCGGTGCCAGGCACGGTGGCTGGCTGATCGTTGGCTTTTCAAGCTTTTTAGGCCGTTTGCGCTCGTCCATCAAGCCTAATTAGCTATCAAATGAATAGCATCAAGCTCCACACCCGGGCGCCCCTGCCTCACACCCGCCCCGCAAACACCTCCGGCCCCAGGCGGGGCTTGCGCGCCTTGCGCTCGAACAGCCACATGCCATACAGCGGCAGCGCCTCGGCCAGTTGCAGCGGCACCACCTGCTCTGCCGCAGCCCCCAGCAGCGCGGGGTGTGGCAGCACGGCCAGCAGGTCCGAGCCCACCACCAGGTTCAGCAGGCTGGCAAAGTCCGGGCAGCGCACGGCCATGCGCGGCGCGGGCATGCGCCGCACGCGGTGCGCCTCGGTCAGCACGTCCACCGGGCCGCTCACGCTGGGGCCCACACAGCCCCAGGCGGCGCCTTGCAAATCGGCCAGTGACCGGGCCTGCGCCAGCGGGTGGCGGCGCCGTGCATAAATTTGCGGCTGCAACTCGTACAAGCGCCACTGCACCACATCCGGATGGGCAAACTGGCGCGGCCGGGGCGCAATCACGGCGTCGAAACTGCCATGCAGCAGGCCCGCCAGCAGGCTCCCCTCGTCGGTGGTGGTCATCTCCAGTGAACGCTGGGGCTGCGGCAGGCACCAGGCCTCATACAGCAGCGGCCCACAGACCAGCGCGGCGGACGCCGTGAGCCCCACGCGCAACACCTTGCGGTTTGCAGCGCCCGCGCCGGTCAGCGGCAAGGCGTCGATGCGCTGGGCCAGCGGCGCGCCTTCGGCCACCACACGCCGGGCCAGGTCGGTGGGCACATAACGGCGCCCATCCCGCACCAGCAGGGGCGTGTCGAACTGCGCCTGCAGCGCCTTCATGCCCTGGCTGATGGCGGGCTGCGACACCCCACAGGCCTGCGCCGCGCGCGCAAACGAGCCTTGGTCGATGACAGCTTGGAGGTAGTGCAAGTAGCGCAGATACATAAGCAGCTTTTATGTATGAGGCGCCATTGTCTCTTGTCGCAGCCGCCGGGCGGGGCGAAGCTCTGGGCTTCTTTCTTCACCACGCTCCTGCCCATGACCACGCCACTCGACACCGTCCGCACCTACCTCGCCCACCTGCATGCCAGCCATACCGACGGGCTGATTGCCTGCTTTGAAGACGATGGCGTGGTGCACTCGCCGTTTCTGGGCACCATGCGCGCGAGCGACTTTTTCAAGAAGCTGGCCCAGGCTTCCAGCGGCAGCGTGATCACCGTGCTGGATCTGTTCGTGTCCGCCCAGCCAGACAACAGCGGCGCCGTGCGGGTCGCCGCCTATTTCCGCTACGACTGGACTTTGAACGACGGCCGCGAGGTGACCTTCACCTGCGTGGATGTGTTCACGTTTGACGCGGGCAGCACACGCATCCGCGACATGAACATCGTCTACGACACGCACCCGCTGCGCGAAGAAGTGGGCGACAAGTACGCGCCGGATCCATCATCAAAGTAGCTCTACGCCCTTGAGCGTCACAAAACTCGTCTCGCGCGTCACCTGCACAAAGTCCTGCAGATACGGCTTGGCCGACAGGCTGGGCAGGCAGGCGGCGTGCAGCTCGCCGCGCAGGCCTTTGTCGCCAATCGGTCTGGCAGTCACGTATCCCCGGTCCAGATAGCTCTGCACCGCCCACAGCGGCAGCGCCGCCACGCCGCGCCCGCTGGCCACCAGCTGCAGCATGGCCACCGTCAGCTCGGTGGTACGGCGCGGGGGGCGCACGCCAGCGGGCTCCAGCACCTGGCGGATCAAATCGAGCATTTCGTCGGGCACGGGGTAGGTGATGATGGTCTGGTCGGCAAAGTCCTGCGCCACCAGGTGCGGCTTGGCCACCAGCGGGTGCGTGTTGGCCAGCAGCGCGCGGATCTCGAAGCCAAACAGCGCGTGATAGTCCACGCCCGCCTCGTCGGCATCCACCTCGGACACGATGGCCACATCGGCCCGGCCCTGGTGCAACAGGCCCACCGGGTCGGCATGAAAGCCGCTCACGATGTCCAGCTCCACCTCGGGCCAGCGGGTGCGAAACGCGTCCATGGCGGGCATCAGCCAGTCAAAGCAAGTGTGGCATTCCACCGCAATGCGCATCTGCCCGCCCTGCCCCAGCATCAGGCGTGCGATGTCGCGCTCGGCCCCTTCCACCTGCGGCAGCATGGCATCGGCCAGCGCGAGCAGACGCTCGCCCACGGCGGTGAACTGCGGCGGCACCGATTTGCGCTCAAACAGCGGCTGGCCGTAGCGGTCTTCCAGCAGCTTGACCTGGTGCGACAGCGCCGACTGCGTGAGGTTGAGCAGTTGCGCGGCCCGCACCAGGCTGCCGCTGTCACGCAAGGCCACCAGGGTTCGCAGGTGGCGCACTTCCAGGATCGACTGGTTCATTATTAATTTTCAAGTTGATCGACTAAAACTTTCGTTTGAATAATAAACGAGCCCACGCGACCATCGGTGCCTTCATTGCATTGCTCCATTCAGAAGAAGGAAATCACCATGTCGCTCGCCGCAGTCGCCGTAACCGCCGCCACCCGCCGCCCCGTGCTCACGCACACCCTGGGCTTTCCGCGCATGGGGGCGCAGCGTGCGCTGAAATTTGCGCTCGAATCCTTATGGCGCGGCGACAGCACCGAAGCCGAATTGCAGTCCACCGCCGCCCAGCTGCGCCAGTTGCACTGGCAGGCGCAGGCCGATGCGGGCCTCGGCTTTGTGACCGTGGGCGACTTTGCGCTGTACGACCATGTAGCCAACCACATCCAGCTGCTGGGCTGCGAGCCTGCGCGTTTTGGCTTTGACGCCCACGCGCCCGAACTGGCGCGCTACTTTGCAATGGCGCGGGGCGTGTCGGCCCAAGCCGAAAACCACCAAGGCTGCAGCGCCGGTTGCACCGCAAAACACCCCACCACCGGCCAACCCGCGCTGGAGATGACCAAGTGGTTTGACACCAACTACCACTACCTCGTGCCCGAGTTCAGCGCCCACACCCAGTTCCACCTGGCCAGCGAGCGCTTGTTTGCCGAGGTGGCCGAGGCCCAGGCGCTGGGCCACCGCGTCAAGGCCGTGCTGCTGGGGCCGTTGAGCTTTTTGTGGCTGGGCAAATCCAAGGCGGCAGGTTTTGACCGCTTCAGCCTGCTGGAGTCCCTGCTACCGGTGTACGAAACCGTGCTGGCTCGCCTGAAGGCGCAGGGCGTGGAATGGGTGCAGATGGACGAGCCCATCCTGGGCCTGGACCTGCCCGACGCCTGGCGCCATGCCTTTGAGCCCAGCTACTGGCAACTGGCGCGCAGCGCGCCCAAGCTGCTGCTGGCCACCTACTTCTCGCCCCTGGCCGAGAACCTGCGCCTGGCCTGCCAGCTGCCCGTGGCCGGCCTGCATGTGGATGCCGTGCGCGCCCCCGACGAGCTGGTGGGCGTGGCCGACTGGTTGCCCTCGCACAAGGTGCTGTCGGTGGGCATCGTGGATGGCCGCAACATCTGGCGTGCTGACCTGGATGCTGCCCTGGCCAAGCTGCGGCCCGTGGCCGACAAGCACCAGGGCGAGCTGTGGCTGGCACCGTCGTGCTCGCTGCTGCATGTGCCGTTCAGTCTAGAGGCCGAAACGCAACTGGACGCCGAGGTGAAGTCCTGGCTGGCGTTTGCGGTGGAAAAGCTGGATGAGCTGCGCGTGCTTGCCACCGCCTTGTCGCACGGCGAGGCGGCGGTGGACGATGAACTGCACGCCGCCCGCACCGCCCTGGCCGCCCGCCGCGCCAGCCCGCGTGTGCACCGCGCCACCGTGGCCGCCCGCATCGCTGCCGCCGCGCCGGGGGCCGACCAGCGCGCCAGCGCCTTCCCCGCCCGGCAAAAGGCCCAGCGCGCGCGGCTGAAGCTGCCGTTGCTGCCCACGACCACCATCGGCTCGTTCCCGCAGACGGCAGAGATCCGCGCCGCACGCGCCGCCTTCAAACGCGGCGCACTCGATGCCACGCACTACCATCAGAAGATGCAGGCCGAAATCGAATTGGCCGTGCGCAAGCAGGAAGCCCTCGGCATCGACGTGCTGGTGCACGGCGAAGCCGAGCGCAACGACATGGTCGAATACTTTGGCGAGCAGCTCGACGGCTTTGCCTTCACCGCCAACGGCTGGGTGCAAAGCTATGGCTCGCGTTGCGTGAAGCCGCCCATCATCTACGGCGACGTGTCCCGCCCCACGCCCATGACGGTCGCCTGGACCCAGTACGCCCAGAGTCGGACCACCAAACCCATGAAAGGCATGCTCACCGGCCCCATCACCATCCTGCAATGGAGCTTTGTACGCGACGACCAGCCCCGCGCCACCACGGCCGACCAGATCGCCTGGGCCATCCGCGACGAGGTGTGCGACCTGGAGGCCGCTGGCATAGCCATCATCCAGATCGACGAGCCCGCCATCCGCGAAGGGCTGCCGCTGCGCCGCGCGGGGTGGAAGAGCTACCTGGAGCGCGCCACGCGCTCCTTCCGCATCAGTGCCAGCGGCGTGCGCAACGACACGCAGATCCACACGCACATGTGCTACAGCGAGTTCAACGACATCCTGCCCGCCATCGCGGCCATGGATGCGGATGTGATCACGATTGAGACGAGCCGCTCGGACATGGAGCTGCTGCAGGGCTTTGGGGACTTCAAGTACCCCAACGAGATCGGCCCCGGCGTGTACGACATCCACTCGCCCCGCGTGCCCAGCGCGCAAGAGATGGCCGCGCTGCTCGAAAAAGCCGCCGAGGTGGTGCCCGTGGAGCACCTCTGGGTAAACCCCGACTGCGGCCTCAAGACCCGGGGCTGGCCCGAGACCGAAGCCGCCCTGCGCCACATGGTGAAGGCCGCGCAGGAAGTGCGCGAGCGGCTGCTGGAAGAGGCGGCGCTGGCCTGACGGCCCCCCGGTTCAGCCCGCAGCGCGCTTCATCTCGGCCAGCTTGACCAGCACCTGCAGCGCGTGGTTCAGCGGTGTCGGCACGCCCAAAGCGGCGCCGCGCTTGACCACGTAGCCATTCAGGTGGTCGATCTCGGTGGATTTGCCACGCGCCAGGTCCTGCGCGGTGGACGAATACTGCCCGGGCATGGTGCTGGCGATGCCGCGCACGGCCGCCTGCACATCGCCCGGAATCGTCACCCCGTCGGCCGCCGCCACGGCCAGGCATTCGGCCACGATGTCGGCAATCACCTGCGTCACGCCGGGTACCTGCACCAGCGGGCCGTAGGGCTGCTGCGACAGGGCCGACAGCGCGTTGTAGGCGCTGTTGAGCACCAGCTTGGCCCAGAGCGCGCCACGCACGTTGTCTGACACCTGGGTGGGAATGCCCGCCGCCGTGAGCTGGCGGGCCACCTCGTCGCTGCGCGGCGAAGGTGCAATCACCAGCTCGCCCCGGCCATGGTGCACCACATGCCCGGGGCCGCCCATGGCGGTGGCCACGTACACCACGGCGGCGGCCACGGGGGTGCTGGCGTGCAGCACGGCGCGCACGCGCTCGTCGTTGTCCACGCCGTTCTGCAAGGTCAGCACCAGCGTGCCGGGTGTCAGGTGCGGGCGTATCTGGCGCGCGGCATCTTCCGTGTCGGACGACTTCACACAGAACAGCACCACGTCTGCGCCGTGCACGGCACTGGCCTCGGTGCTGGCCGCCAGGGGCACCTGCACATCCAGCACGGCAGTCTGCAGCCGCAGGCCGTGCTTTTGCACCGCCTCCACATGCGCCTGCCGCCCGATAAGCGTGACGGCATGGCCCGCCCGGGCCAGCAAGGCACCAAAGTAACAGCCCACAGCGCCCGCGCCCATCACGGCAAAACGCAAGCCCGGGGTGGCAGACGGAACAGCGGAGGGGGTGGGGGTAGCGGTCATGGGCGGATGTTCGGCGGTGATTGGAAAAAGGACGGAAGGCAAGCCATGGTATCGCCCTAGGAGTCTGCACCCGCCCACCGAGCGCCTTGCAACCCCCACCCGATTGGCGCAAAATGCGCCAATCAGGAGATCGCCATGTCCGCCACTGCCTTTTCTTCCGTCAAGCTCCCCGCCCACCTGGTGGAGCAGGCCCGCCAGGCCGCGCAGCCCATGCGCCGCTCGGTGGCCAGCCAGATCGAATACTGGGCCACGCTGGGCCAGATCGTGGAACACACGGGCCTGAGCGTGCAGGAAGCCCGCAGCGCCATTGAGCAGTACGAAGCCGCAGCGGCGCGCACCGCCACCCTGGAGGCCCCCACGTCGGTGGACGCCCTCACCGCCCGCCTGCTGGCAGCCCAAACGCGCGGCACGCTGGCCCAGCGGGTGCGTGAAGTGGTGCTGGAGAACCAGGCCAAAGCCGCCCCTGTCGTCTGACTTGGCATGGTAGCCCCCGCCCGGCAGCCCTCCCCGCCGTCCCGCCACAACACGCCACCCCGCTGGCTCCACCTGCTGGCAGGCCCGAACGGCGCGGGCAAATCCACGCTGTACCGCGCCCTGGTGCGCGAAGGCATCCTGGGCCCGCCGCTGGAGTTTGTGAACGCCGATCTCTACGAACAGGCGCACCTGCAGCACATTGCTGACCCCGAAGCCCGGTCCGAAGCCGCCCGCCAATGGGCCGATTCGCGCCGCGCCGCCCTGCTGCGCGAAGGCGCCGACTTCGCCAGCGAAACCGTGTTTTCGCACCCTTCCAAACTGGAGCTCATCGAAGAGGCCCAGCGCTGCGGCTACACCGTGGCCCTGTATATCGTGGCGCTGGACGACCCGGCCCGGCTGCTGACCCGCGTGGCGCAGCGTGTGCGCGAAGGTGGGCACCCGGTACCGCCCGCACGCATCCTGGCCCGCTACCCCCGCACCATGGACAACCTGGCCCGGGCCGTGCGGCAGGCGGATGTGTCCTATCTGTATGACGCTGCCGAGGCCACCGGCACCAGCACCGGGCCGCAGCTGGTGGCCGTGTGCTCCCCCGCCCAGGTCACGCCCTTGGCCCAGCCGCTGCCCGCCTGGGCGCAGCGCCTGACCGGCCAATAGCCGATACGTCCACGCGCTACACGGGCCTGTGCAGGCGGCCCACTCTCATCTGCTGTGCCGTCGGCTCAACGCCAAATTGGGGCCCTGCGCACGTCTGTATTCATTCGCAGCTATTTCTTTGATAGCAACCACGACTCCGCAAAAACCCTGAGTACATCGCGGGTGTTATCTATTTGCCAAGACAATCATTGTCTAGTCAATTAAATTCACCCTCCATGACTTCCAACACCTCCTCGCCGTCGCAGCCCGGCCCGGGCTTCTACAGCCCCACCCAGCTCCAGCCCGAAAACAGCGTGGGCTACCTGATGCGCAAGGTGATGACGTCCATCCGCACCCAGGCCGATGCGCAGCTGTCCACCCACGACCTGACCTACGCCCAGTGGCTGCCGCTGTTCAAGATCTCGCGCTGCCCCACCACCACCGTGGCCAGCCTGGCGCGGGACCTGGAGACCGACCCGGCCTCCATGACCCGCGCACTGGACCGCCTGGAGGCCAAGGGCCTGGTGGCACGCGAGCGCTCCACCACCGACCGCCGCGTGGTGCAACTGGCGCTCACCCCCGAGGGCGACAAGGTAGCTGCCCAGGTGCCCCCGGTGCTGGCCGACGTGCTCAACGGCCACCTGAGCGACTTCACCCATGACGAATGGCAACTGCTGCTGCGCCTGCTGCGCCGCATGCTGGCCAATGGCGAAGCGCTGCGCCAGCAGCGCGGCGCAGACGCCGACTGAACACACAGACAGCCCACACCGTTTTCCTCCACACAACACCCCAAAACCATTCTGGAGAACCCCGTGAACACCCCATCCCCCCTGCCCTCCACCCGCTCGGCCCTGACCGCGCATTTCGCGGTATCGGCCCTGGCGCTGGCCGCCGCCCTCCTGCTGGTGGGCTGCGCCAGCCCCGGCCCGGCCCACACGCCGCTGGCGCAAACCACCCCTTCTGCCGTGGGCTTGAACGCCGCAGCCACCGACACCGCCGCCCCCAGCCAGTGGTGGAAAGCGCTGGGCGACGAGCAGCTCAACACCCTGATCGACACCGCACTGCAAGGCAACCCCAGCCTGGCCGTGAGTCGCGCCCGCCTGGAGCAAGCCGTGGCCCTGAGCCAGGTGCGTGAGGCCGCCAACGGTCCGCAGGCCACCCTGGGCGTGGACGCCACCCGCCAGCGCTACACCGCCAACGGGCTGGTGCCCGCCCCCATCGCCGGCAACACCTACAACAGCGGCACCGTGCAAGCCACGCTGAGCTGGTCGCCCGACTTCTTCGGCCAGCACGCCGCCGAGCTGCAGGCCGCCCTGGGCCAGGCCCGCGCCGCCCAGGCCGATGCAGCCGCCGCCGCCAACACCCTGGCCGCCCAGGTGGGGCGCAGCTATGTGGCGCTGGCCCGCCTGGTGGCCCAGCGCGACGTGGCCACGCGCGCGCTGGCGCAGCGCGAAGAGCAACGCAAGCTCACCCAGGAGCGCACCTCTGCAGGCCTGGACAGCCAGGTCGAGCTGACCCAGGCCCAGGCCTCTGTGCCCGATGCCCGCACACAAATCGAAGCGCTGGACGAGCAGATCACCCTGGCCCGCCGCCAGCTGGCCGTGCTGACCGGCCAGGCGCCCGACGCGCTGCCCACGGTCACGCCGCAGCTCGCCGCACTGCAACCCACCGCCGTGCCCGAGGTGCTGGGTGCCGACCTGCTGGGCCGCCGACCCGACGTAGTGGCCGCGCGCTGGCGCGTGGAGGCCGCGACGCAGGGCGTGAACAGCGCACGCAGCGAGTTCTATCCCAACATCAACATCGGCGCGTTCATTGGCCTGAACTCGCTGGGGCTGGACCGGCTGTTCAACGGCAGCTCGCGCCAGATGGGTGTGACCCCCGCGCTGCGCCTGCCGATCTTTGACGGCGGCCGCCTGCGCGCACAGCTGGGCGGCCGCGCTGCCGAGCTGGACGCCGCCATCGCCCAGTACAACGCCGCCGTGCTCGATGCGGTGAAGGAAGCGGGCGACGCCGTGGCCTCCATCCAGTCGCTTACCCGCCAGCAGGCCCTGCAAGACGAGGCTGTGGCCAGCGCCGAAAAAGCCTACCGCTTTGCACAAGAACGCTACCGCGCGGGCCTGGGCAACTACCTGGTGGTGCTGAGCACCGAAAGCCAGGTCCTGGCCCAGCGCCGCCTGGCCGTGGACCTGCGCGCTCGCCAGCTCGACACACGCCTGGTGCTGATGAAGGCCCTGGGCGGCGGCTGGACCGATGACACAGCGGTGCTGCACACCGCCGCAGCGCACTGACCGGCCACCACACCACACGCATCCAAAAACACAACAACACATTCCTGAAAGAACACTGCCATGACCGCCCACAGCGAACCCCTCACCGCCAACGAAGCCAACACCGCCCGCCGCCGCGGCCTCACCCTCATTGCCGCCGCCGTCGCGCTGGCGGCCATCGGGTGGGGCGGCTGGCACTGGGCCAATGGCCGCCATGTGGAGACCACCGACAACGCCTACGTGGCGGGCAACGTGGTGCAGATCACGCCGCAGATCGGCGGCACCGTGGTGTCCATCGGCGCGGACGACACCGACTACGTGAAGGCCGGGCAATTGCTGGTCAAGCTGGACCCCGCCGACGCCCGCGTGGCGCTGGAGCAGGCCGAGGCCCAGTTGGCCCAGACCGTGCGCGAGGTGCGCACCTTGTATGCCAACAACGCCACGCTCAAGGCCCAGGTCAGCCTGCGCAGCGCTGACCTGGCCCGCGCCCAGGCCGACGCCGCCCGCATGCAGGACGACGTGAACCGCCGCGCCCCGCTGATGGCCAGCGGCGCCGTGGGCAAGGAAGAGTTCCAGCACGCCACTGCCCAGCTGGCCGCTGCCAAGAGCACCGTGGCCGCCGCCCAGTCGGCCGTGCTGGCCGCACAAGAGCAGCTGGCAGCCAGCCAGACGCAGACCGAGGGCACGTCCATCGAGCAGCACCCTAACGTGGCGCGTGCCTCGGCCCGCGTGCGCGAGGCCTACCTGGCCGTGCAGCGCGCCCAGCTGGTCGCCCCGCTGGATGGCCATGTGGCCAAGCGGGGCGTGCAGGTGGGCCAGCGTGTGCAGGCGGGCGCCCCGCTGATGACGCTGGTGCCGCTGAACGACCTGTGGGTGGACGCGAACTTCAAGGAAAGCCAGCTCAAGACCCTGCGCATTGGCCAGCCTGCCGAGCTGGAGGCCGACGTGTACGGCACCAAGGTGGTCTACCACGGCACCGTGACGGGCCTGGGCGCTGGCACCGGCGCCGCCTTTGCGCTGCTGCCCGCGCAGAACGCCACCGGCAACTGGATCAAGGTGGTCCAGCGCGTGCCCGTGCGCATTGCCCTAGACCCCAAGGAAGTGGCCGAGCACCCGCTGCGCGTGGGCCTGTCGATGGAAGTCAAGGTGGACACTGCCGACCAGAGCGGCAAGACGCTGGCCGACACCCAGCGCACCACGCCCGTGGCCGCCACCGCTGTTTTCAACGAGCAGTTCAAGGCCGCCGACGACGAGGTGGCCCACATCATCGCCGCCAACCTGGGCCGCAGCGGCAAGGCGGCCGTGGCCGTGGCATCGCCCAAGGTGGGCAAGGCGCCCGCGCAAAGCCAGCAGCAACACGCTTCGGCCCCGGTAGCCTCGGCAGTGCAGTCGCCTGTGGTGCAGTGAACGGGGTGGATAGCGCATGACCGCCGCCAACCCCACTGCAGACCAGGCGCCAGCCAATTCGGCGCCTGCTGCAACACCAACCCCTGCCCCGCCCGGGCCGCCTGCCGCCTACCCACCGCTGCAAGGCACCGCCCTGCTGCTGGGCACGCTCTCGCTGTCGCTGGCCACGTTCATGAACGTGCTGGACTCGTCCATCGCCAATGTCTCCATCCCCGCCATTGCCGGTGACTTGGGCGTGAGCCCGGGCCAGGGCACCTGGGTCATTACTAGCTTTGGTGTGGCCAATGCCATCTCGGTGCCACTCACTGGCTGGCTTACGCAGCGCTTTGGCGCGGTGCGGCTGTTCACCATGAGCGTGCTGCTGTTCGTGCTCACGTCCTGGCTGTGCGGCTTTGCCGGCTCGCTGGAGGCGTTGGTGTTCTTCCGCGTGCTGCAGGGCCTGGTGGCGGGGCCCATGATCCCGCTGAGCCAGACCCTACTGCTCGCCAGCTACCCCAAGGCGCTGGCGGGAACCGCCCTGGCGTTGTGGGGCGTGACCACGCTCGTCGCACCCGTAGTGGGGCCTCTGCTGGGCGGCTGGATCACGGACAACATCTCGTGGCCGTGGATCTTCTACATCAACGTGCCCGTGGGTCTGCTGGCCGGGGTGCTCACCTGGGGCATCTACCGCCAGCGCGAGACCCCCATCCGCAAACTGCCCATCGACACGGTGGGCCTCAGCCTGCTGGTGCTGTGGGTGGGCGCGCTGCAGCTCATGCTCGACAAGGGCAAGGAGCTGGACTGGTTCGCCTCGGGCGAGATCATCACCATGGCCGTGGTCGCCGTGGTGGCGTTTGCCGTCTTTCTGGTGTGGGAGCTGACCGAAAAGCACCCGGTGGTGGACCTGAAACTCTTCAAGGGCCGCAACTTCACCTTTGGCGCGCTGGCGCTGTCGGTGGCCTATGCGCTGTTCTTCGGCAACGTGGTGCTGCTGCCGCTGTGGCTGCAGCAGTGGATGGGCTACACCGCCACCTCGGCCGGCATGGCGCTGGCGCCGGTGGGCGTGTTTGCCATTTTGCTCACGCCGCTGGTGGGCAAGAAGGTAGGCCAGTGGGACCCGCGCCGCATGGCCACGGGCGCGTTCATCGTGTTCAGCACGGTGCTGTGGATGCGTTCGCAGTTCACGGTGCAGACGGATTTCATCCACATCCTCATCCCCACGCTGCTGCAGGGCGCGGCGATGGCGTTTTTCTTCATCCCGCTGACCACGCTGACGCTGGCCGGTGTGGCGCCAGAGCGCATCCCGGCGGCGGCAGGCCTCTCCAACTTCGTGCGCATCACCGCCGGTGCCATGGGCACGTCGATCGCCACCACGCTGTGGGAGAGCCGCGCCGCCATGCACCATGCGCACCTGACCGAAGGGCTGGTGCAGGGCCAGGGCGTGTTTGCACAGACGCTGGACAGCCTCACCGCGTCTGGCCTCACGCAGATGCAAGCGCTGGCGCAGATCAACCGGCTCATCGACCAGCAGGCGTTCACGCGCGCGGCCAATGACATCTTTTTGGGATCGGCAGGTTTGTTCCTGCTGCTGATCGCGCTGATCTGGCTGACCAAGCGGCCTGCCAGAACGGCAGGCGGCGCCGCCGATGCTGGCGGCGCGCACTAGCGCAGACCAGGTCGAACCAGGGCGTTATCAAGAGGAAAAAACGCCCTCTCCGCTTCATAGAAAACAAAAGTTTGCTATCTTTTACATAGCAATTGATGACAAAAGCGGCTCCTCGGAGCCGCTTTTGTGTTGAGGGTGCGCCACGTGGCCCGCAATGGGCCTATGCAGCCCCCACCCGCTTTTCTGCATTGGCAAACGCCGTGGCCAGCGCGGCAAATTCGCTCTGGCTCACCACCCCATCGGCAATGCCGCTGCGGTCCATCAGCTGTAGCACGGCCTGCGAAAAATCATTGCCCTGCCGGGTGATCGACGTGCTCGCCAGCCCCTGCAGAAACTCCTTGTGCGAAATCCGGCCGTCCTTGCTGGTGTCAAACCCGGCGGCAATCTGCTCCTTTTGGGCATCGTCCGCACCAAACTCGCTGAGCAGCGCCTTGAAGTCCTGCGCAGAGACCGAGCCCCCCGCCGCAGGCAAGCCCACCAGGCCACCACCACTGCCGCCGCCGCGCTGCACGGCGCCAAGGGCCCCATCCACCTTGCCCTGCGACACCAGAATGCCCTTGCCCGCAAACCCCGCCAGCGCCTCGGCCTGGGGGCTGAGCGTGACCACGGCCGATGGCTGCGCCTGCGCTTCTTCGCTACCACGCCGGGGCGCAGCAGACTTGGCCGCCCCGCTGGAGGCAGCGTTGAAGACCAGCGAGGCTACGGATGCAAGACCGGAAAGAAGAGGTGACATCGCCTTGAACTCCTGCGTGGCGACATCCCGGTGCCGTGCTGGGAAACCTCCCGCCAGCCACCGCTTCGCCTTGTGATCGGAGCGTACGCTGCGCAGCAGGCGGCGGTGGCGCAATAAAACGGGGCTCCCCGGCCCACTTTGCAGGATTACCCGGAGCACGCGCCGTGGCGCCCGGGGCTCGCGCCCCTCAGGCTGGCGACACGTAGCCAGGCCCAAACGCCACAAACTCCCCCTCCAGCTGCCCCGCAGCCTCGCCCTGGTAGTGCAGCACCGACGCCTGCACGATGCGCCCAATGCCCTTGCGCTGCAGCATGCGCGCAAAGGGCTGCCACACCTGCGCGGCCGGCGCCTGGGCCACGGCGGTAAAGGTGCCCGCCATGGGCGCGAGGTAGTCCATGGTGTTGCGCTGAATCACCAGGCGGCTGCCCAGCCCCTCGGCCGACAGCCGCAGGTGCAGCATGGACCACGCCGCCAGAATGGCCACGGCCGAGGCACTGCCGCCAAACACCGTGTCGCGGTGGTTGATGTTGGGCGCCAGCGGCGCGCTCAGCACCACCTGGTGGGGCGATGCCTCCACCACGCTCACATCCATGGCGTGGGACAAAGGAATGTGCTGGTGCAGATAGGCCTGGAGTTCGAGAGAGTTCACGGTGCGGAGGCAGTTGTGCTGAAAACGGACAAAAACAAGAAACGCGGCATGGCCTACGGAAACTGCCCCGTGCCAGCAACAACCACCCCATCAGAAGGCTCGGGCAGCGTGTCGATCAGTGTGGCACCGCCCAGGGCAGTGATGCGCACCTGCAGCGGGCCGGTGGCAATCGCGCTGGGGTGAACGAAGTAGTTGTAGTCGGTCCGCGCCACCGCAATCCAGTCCGCGCTGCCGCTGGGCTTGATCTCCAGACCCGTCACGGGCAGGCGGTGGTTGCGCACCTGGATGGCCACCCACCAGCGGCTGCTGCCCTCCTTGTAGCGGTAGCGCACCGGGCCGCTGACATCCCCTGGCACCACATGCCAGCGGATGGGCACCCGGCCAGCCACCGGGTCGGCAATGCGCGCAAAGGCCTCAGCGCTCAGGTCCAGGTCGCCAGACTTGCACTCGGGGCATTGGTCCGTGATGCGCACGGTGACGGCCCCTTTGGGCCCGGTCACGGCCACAAACTGGCCGCACACGGCGCTGCCCGCGTAGTCAGGTCCATTCATGGCCGCCACCATGAGGTTGTCCGGGCTCGGGTCAAAAGTGCAGTTGCCCCCGCCCGTGGCGCCGTAGAACGTGCCTTCGCCGGTATAGGTGGGCGAAAGCGCGCCGGGCACAGAAGGAGAAGGCGCTGGGGACGGCCCTGGCGCCGGTGCAGGCGCTGGCGTTGGGGCGGGCGCCGGAGCGGGCGCATCGGCCCCCGTGCCGGGCCCATCGGCCGAGCCTCCGCCCCCGCAGGCGACAAGGGACACCAGCAACACAAGTGCCGCATGGCGCGCGTGGCGGATAGGGCGGGCGGGGCTTAACAAGGGCAGTGTCATCACAGGGGCCTCGGTTCAAGAAAACGATGGCGGAGTATCCGCAAGAGGGGGCGCTAAGGGGGATGGCTGCGGGTCTCGGTGAACGATGTGCAGTGCCCCGGCAGAGCCCGGTGGCTGGGCCAGCGCGCTGCGCAAAAAGCCTGGCCGCACATCCAGCGCAGCCAGCGCCTGCACAGAGAACCAGGCAAAGACGAGTGCCTTGTCTCCCTCCCCATGCTCCCCGCCTTGGACGCCTTCCACACCGTCATACGGTCCGTCACAGCGTGCCAGCAGCGAGCCTGGCAGCGGGGTGGCATGCAGATAGAGCCCCAGCTCATGGCAGGCCTCGCCCGCATGGTGAAAAAAGCTCTCCACCACAAAGGCCAGGGCCCCTACGGCCACGGCCGTGCCCAGCTCTTCATGCAGCTCGCGCGCAAGGGCTTCTGAAGCACTCTCCCCCGGCTCGATGGCGCCGCCCGGCAACGCCCAGAACACATCCCCCTTCCGGCGGTGCAACAGCACCTGGCCGTCCGCGCGCCGCACCACCGCAGCCGCACGCTGACGCACGCGGATGGTGGAGGGATCAAGGCAGGAAGCCGCGCTGGCGGCAGGCATCGTGGTCATGGGGGCAGCAACCGGAGAGGGACACAGGGCGACGCGATCCTATCCACTGCCGCCCTTGTCGGCATCGCCAGGCACCGGCCAGATTGCAAGCAATCGCAACAGGGCGCGGGGAGGAGACAGCCGCCGAATCCTGCTCAATCCGGATGCGTCGATGCAAGAATCTCTAGAGCCAGGTTGTGCGCAGCCAATCCACCGTCTCCTGCAGCGGGTGCCCCGTGGCAATCTCGTCCATGCGGTCCAGCTTGTCCACCGCATCCAGCGCAATCGTTTCGTTCGGTTGGAAGACGATCTGCAGGCGGTGGTAGCGGTCGTCCAGCAGTTGCCGGGCCTGGTAGTCCGAGATACCGGCCACGCCGTCCATCAGCACGTTGATGAGCGGCTGCGCCCACTGCGCGTAGCCCCAGTCCAGCGCCTGGCCCTTGATGTAGGTGAGGCTCACGCCGGTGCCCAGCGACAGCATCACCACTTCATGGAGCGCGGCGCGCTCTGCGGGCTGGTTGCGGCGTGAAATCGCCTGGGCCAGCGCCACAATGCTGGGGTTGTTGGCAAACACGCCGCCGTCGATGTACCCGTCGGCCGAGGGAAAGTAGGTGGGCGCCGAGCTGGTGTACTGGGCGATGTGGGCCACCAGTTGCTCGCCGTCCGAGTCCGCTCCTTTGAAGTTGTGAAAGATCTTGGGCTTCCAGGTGCGTTTGGCGGCCACTTCCTCATTGTCGAGGTCGAAGGTGGGGATGGCGACCTTGCGGGAGATGTCGCGCAGCTTCAGGTCGCCAAACACGGCTTTCAGCTCGGCCTTGAGGCCCTTGCTGGAGTAGTCTGCGCCCACGGTTTTTCCCAGGTCGCGCAGGTTGTCCCAGATGCTGTCGTCAAAGATGACGCCGCCGCGCTCCTTGTAGACGGTGCAGATTTCCTCGGGCGTTTTGCCAGAGGCCAGGCCCAGCGCCAGGATGCCGCCAGTGGAGGTGCCTGCAAACAGGTCCACGGTGTTCAGCCACCCCGCCACCTGCGGATCGGCATTGAGCCGGGCCAGCAGCCGCGCCGTGATCAGGCCGCGCAGGCCGCCGCCGTCCAGACTGAGGATTCGGTACTTGGCCATGGGCGCCTCCTGGTACGCAGATAGGTGGCTCGGATGCTAGGCGGCGCCCCGGCGGATGCCAAGAAGAATCGTGCAGGCGATGGGCCCGCCACGGCTCTACCGCCGGTCCGGCCGCAGCCGCCCGCTCTCCCCCTGCCCCACTTCCTTCAAAAAGCTCCACACCGCCTGCATGCGCGCCAGGTGTTTCGCCTCGGCGGGCATGCTCATCCAGAAGGTGCGGGTAAAGCGCGCCTCCTGCGGCAGCACGCGGGCCAGTACCGGGTCAGTGTCGGCCAGAAAGGCGGGCAACACGGCCAGCCCGGCCCCGGCGCGCACCGCCTCGTACTGCGCCGTGACGCTGGTGCTGCGCATGGCAAACCGTTCGGGCGGGTAGAGCTGGTCGAGAAACTGCAGCTCCTTGGTGAACAGCAGGTCGTCCACATAGCTCACAAACGCGTGGTGGCGCAGGTCTTCGCGCGTGGCCACCAAGGGGCGGCGCGCCAGGTATTCGCGCTGGCCGTACAGGTGCAGCGTGTAGTCGGCCAGCTTGGTGACGATGACCGAGCCGCGCGTGGGCCGCTCCAGCGAGATGACGATGTCCGCCTCGCGCCGCGACAGGTGCAGCATGCGCGGCAGCGCCAGCAGGTCGATGGACAAATGCGGGTGCTTTTGCGTGAGCCGCGCCAGGTGCGGCGCCAGGATCAGCGTGCCAAAGCCCTCGGTGGCCCCCACGCGCACCAGGCCCGAGGGCCCTGCCCCCGCCTGCGCCGGGGCGGCGCGCTCCACGCCCAGCACGGCGGTTTCCATGGCCTCCACGGCGGGCAGCAGCTGGCGCCCGGCCTCGGTCAGCCGGTGGCCGCCCGCCTCGCGCGCAAACAGGGCGGCGCCCATCTGCTTTTCTAGCGCCTGGATGCGGCGCGCCACGGTGGTGTGCTCCACCCCCGCGCGGCGGGCGGCGGCGGCCAGGGTGCCGGAGCGGGCCAGCTCCAGAAAGTAACGCAGGTTGTCCCAGTCCATGATCCTAGAAACGGTAGTTGAACGCGCTCGCCAGTGCCCAGTGCCGCGATCGGCGTGCCGGGCAAGGCGTGGCGATCAATGCTGTGCAAATTTGCAAAACCAAAGTGCAGCATTGTCTATTGCTTCAGCAATTTTGCACAGCTACGATGCGCCATTCGTCGGCAAACCGCCGCGTGCCAACCCAGGAGACAAACCCATGAATGCACCGACTTCCCAGGCCGTGCTGGCCCCCACCGTCAAACTGCTGATCGGCGGCAAGTTCGTCGAATCCAAGACCACGCAGTGGCGCGACGTGGTGAACCCTGCCACGCAGGAAGTGCTGGCCCGTGTGCCGTTTGCCACGCCTGAAGAAATCGACGCCGCCGTGGCGTCGGCCCAGGAAGCCTTCAAGACCTGGAAGAAGACCGCCATCGGTGCCCGCGCCCGCATCTTCCTCAAGTACCAGCAGCTGATCCGCGAGAACATGGCCGAGCTGGCCGCCATCCTCACGGCAGAGCAAGGCAAGACCCTGCCCGACGCCGAAGGTGATGTGTTCCGTGGCCTGGAAGTGGTCGAACACGCGGCCAGCATCGGCAACCTGCAGCTGGGCGAGCTGGCCAACAACGTGGCCGGTGGCGTGGACACCTACACGCTGCTGCAGCCCCTGGGCGTGTGCGCAGGCATCACCCCCTTCAACTTCCCGGCCATGATCCCGCTGTGGATGTTCCCCATGGCCATCGCCACGGGCAACACCTTCGTGCTCAAGCCGTCCGAGCAAGACCCCATGGTCACCATGCGCCTGGTGGAGCTGGCGCTTGAAGCGGGCATCCCCCCTGGCGTGCTCAACGTGATCCACGGTGGCGAAGCCGCTGTGAACGCGATCTGCGACCACAAGGACATCAAGGCGATCAGCTTCGTGGGCTCCACCAAGGTGGGCACGCACGTCTACAACCGCGCCAGCCTCAACGGCAAGCGCGTGCAATGCATGATGGGCGCCAAGAACCACGCCATCGTGCTGCCCGATGCGAACAAGGAACAGACCCTGAACGCCCTGGCTGGTGCCGCCTTTGGTGCCGCAGGCCAGCGCTGCATGGCGTTGTCGGTGGTGGTGCTGGTGGGCGAAGCGCAAAAGTGGATCCCTGAACTGGTCGAGAAGGCCAAAACGCTCAAGGTGAGCGCAGGCACCGAAAAGGGCACGGACGTGGGCCCCGTGGTCTCATGCGCCGCCAAGGACCGTGTGCAAGGACTGATCGAGCGCGGCATTGCCGACGGCGCCACGCTGGAACTGGACGGCCGCAACCCCAATGTGCCCGGCTACGAAAAGGGCAACTTCGTGGGCCCCACGGTGTTCAGCGGCGTCAAGCCAGGCATGGCCATCTACGACCAGGAAATCTTTGGCCCCGTGCTGTGCCTGTCGGCCGCAGCCGACATTGACGAAGCCATCGAGTTCATCAACAGCAACCCCAATGGCAACGGCACCGCCATCTTCACCCAGTCGGGTGCGGCCGCGCGCAAGTTCCAGGAAGAGATCGACGTGGGCCAGGTCGGCATCAACGTGCCAATCCCTGTGCCAGTGCCGCTGTTCTCGTTCTCGGGCTCGCGCGCTTCCAAGCTGGGCGACCTGGGCCCCTACGGCAAGCAGGTCGTTCTGTTCTACACGCAGACCAAGACGGTGACGGCGCGCTGGTTTGACGACAGCACCATCTCGCATGGTGTGAATACGACGATTAGTTTGAAGTGACATCCCCCTGAGGCGCTACGCGCCTTCCCCCTTCTCTTGCATCGCTGCGCGATGCGGAAGGGGGACGCCACCCGTGCGGCGGGGCGGCCCTTGCACGGTGGCACTGGCCTTAGGCCGCGCCAGTCGTGACCACTGTGGTCGATGGTAAAAGCGGTGCATGCAAACTTTTCAGACAACGATGCGGAGATGGGCCATGGTCTTCGGTACGGCTTGCGCAGTGTTGATGGGCGCTCGTGCCCACGCACAGGCCGGTGCCGCCTGCAAACCCGGCGGCACGGTGGAAGAAACCAACGCCTGCGCCGTGCAAGCCTTCCAGGCGGCAGACACCGAGATCGCCATCCTCTACGGCGACGTGATGCGCGCCCTGTCGGCCCACGAACGGCCCCAGCTGCGGCAGGAGCACACGGCCTGGCAGCGCGAGCGCACCACCCGCTGCAAGCAGATGCAGCGCAGCAACGAATCGCAACCCCAGTGGCCGCGCCTGTACCACGAGTGCCTGACGGCCGAAACCCAGGCGCGCCGCAAAGGCCTGATGCGCTGGCTGACGCTGGACCACCCGTCCGCCAAGCCCTGAGCAAGGCCACCAGAACAACAAAAATCAAAGAGACAGAACACCATGGACTTTGAACTCACCGAAGAACAACGCGCCTTTGCCCAGACGGCCCGCGACTTTGCACAAGCTGAGTTCGCACCCCACGCCGCGCACTGGGACGAGGAAGGCATCTTCCCGAAAGAAGCCATCGCCAAGGCGGGCGAGCTGGGCTTTTGTGGCCTGTACGCGCCCGAAGCCGCCGGTGGCCTCGCCCTGCCCCGGCTGGACGCCACGCTGGTGTTTGAAGAAATGGCCGCCATCGACCCCAGCACCACCGCCTTCATCACCATCCACAACATGGCCACCTGGATGCTGGGCACCTGGGCCACGCCCACCGTGCGCGACCACTGGGGCCCACTGCTCACCACGGGCGAAAAACTCGCCAGCTACTGCCTGACCGAGCCCGGCGCGGGCTCCGACGCCGCCTCGCTCAAGACCCGCGCCGAGCTGGTGGGCAACGAATACGTCATCAACGGCGCCAAGGCCTTCATCAGCGGCGCAGGCAGCACCGACGTGCTGGTGCTCATGGCCCGCACTGGGGATGCAGCATCAGGCGCCAGCGGCATCAGCGCCTTTGCCGTGCCCGCCGACACACCCGGCATCAGCTACGGCAAGAAGGAACAGAAGATGGGCTGGAACAGCCAGCCCACGCGCACCATCAGTTTTGACAACGTGCGTATCCCTGCCGAAAACCTGCTGGGCCGCGAAGGCGAAGGCTTCAAGATCGCCATGAAGGGCCTGGACGGTGGCCGCATCAACATCGCCACCTGCTCGGTGGGTGCGGCGCAAGGCGCGCTCAACGCTGCCCAGCAGTACATGCAAGACCGCAAGCAGTTCGGCAAACCCATCGCCAGCTTCCAGGCCCTGCAGTTCAAGCTGGCCGACATGGCGACCGAACTGGTCGCCGCCCGCCAGATGGTGCGCCTGGCCGCCAGCAAGCTCGACGCCGGTGCACGCGATGCATCCACCTACTGCGCCATGGCCAAGCGTTTTGCCACCGACGCAGGCTTTACCGTCATCAACGACGCCCTGCAACTGCACGGCGGCTACGGCTACATCCGCGAGTACCCGCTGGAGCGCCTGCTGCGCGACGCGCGCGTGCACCAGATCCTGGAAGGCACGAACGAAATCATGCGGGTCATCATTGCGCGGCGCATGCTGGATGGGGATGCGACGGAGGTGATCCGCTGAGCGCTTACTCCTGTTTTCATAGCTACCAGCGCTTATCCAACGGGCGGTAACGGCCAATTTTCCTCATGAAAAACCACTCTCGGACAGGAACATCAGCCCACGCACCCGTAGCAGCGCCGGGGGCTACCCCCTCTCCCCTCGCGGGAGAGGGTTGGGGAGAGGGGGCTGCACCCGCGCCGCGCCGGTTTCACCCCTCTCCCCAGCCCTCTCCCACAAGCGGAGAGGGGGCGACAACCCTCTGAGACAGGTATCTAGCCAGCGCCATTTGAACCAGCCACCATGCCCGCCCGCCCCCTCTCCGACGAAACCCTGCACCTGATCGACGCCGTGCGCACGTCACTCGCGCACCGCAGCGACGTGGAAGAACGGACCATGTTCGGCTGCTACTGCTTCTTTGTGGACGGCAAGCTGTGCATTGGCATCAAAGGTGAAGAGCTGCTGGTGCGCCTGCCACCGGACCGCCACGGCGAACTGCAGGAGATGCAGAACACCCGCGAACTCTCGCCCGGCGGCGGCATGCAGGGCTACTTCTGGGTGGAGCCCAACGGCTACGCCACGCGCGCGCAGTGGAACTACTGGGTCGAAGAAGCCCTTGCCTACAACCCACTGGCCAAGGCCTCTCCGCGCAAGAAGAAAACAACCAACACCCCGGCTGCAGCGAAGAAAGCGTCCGCCAGCACCGGCACCAAGCCGAAGACAAAAGCCGCCGCGAAGAAGCACAGCATCTTCGAAGCCGACGACTGATCTGCCCCACCCACCCCGGAGCCCACCACCATGCCCCTACGCATCGTCCGCCTTGGCACCCCGCGCACCGCCGGGGAAGGCACCCGCATCGGCACCGTGCGCCGCCCGCCGCGTGGTGTGCCCAAGGCTGAGTTCGCCAGCCGCGACTACTACGACGTGTGGTACCCCCTGCTCTCCCCCAGCGCCGACCTCATGGCCCAGGGCCAGCAGGTGCCCACCGGCCAAGAAGGCGACAAGGCGTGGGATGCCTTCACCAAACAGTTCCGCAAAGAACTGGCCCAGCCCGAGGCCAGCCGCACGCTCGATTTGCTGGCTGCGCTGTCGCACCACAGCGCGATGTCGCTGGGCTGCTACTGCGAGGACGAAGCCCGCTGCCACCGCTCGGTGCTGCGCGCCGAGCTGGCAAGCCGTGGGGCCGACATCAGCCCCTAGATTTCAAGCTTTTTAGGCCGCTACCGCGCTATGGATATGCCTTTATAGCTATCAAATTCATACTAAATCCGCACCCATTCCCTTTCACCATCACAACGACATCAAGGAGCAACACACCATGAAAATCGCATTCATCGGCCTCGGCAACATGGGCGGCCCCATGGCACACAACCTGCACAAGGCAGGCCACGAAGTGCGCGCGTTTGACCTCTCGCAACCCGCGCGCGACAAGCTGGCGGCAGACGGCGTGCCCATCGCCACCGACGCCAAGGCGGCAGTCGCAGGCGCCGAAGTCGTCATCAGCATGCTGCCCGCCAGCCAGCATGTGGAAGGCCTGTTCCTAGGCGCGGGCGAGCTGCTGGCCCAGCTGCCTGCGGGCACGCTGATCATTGACTGCTCCACCATCGCAGCCGCCACCTCGCGCAAAGTGGCCGAGGCCGCCAAGGCCAAGGGCGTGGCCTTTATCGACGCCCCCGTGTCGGGCGGCACCGGCGGCGCCATTGCAGGCACGCTGACCTTCATGGTGGGCGGCGACGCCGCCGACCTGGAACGCGCCCGCCCTGTGCTCGAAAAAATGGGCGCCAACATCTTCCACGCAGGCAGCGTGGGCGCAGGCCAGACGGCCAAGATCTGCAACAACATGCTGCTGGGCATCCTGATGGCAGGCACCAGCGAAGCCATTGCCCTGGGCGTAGCCAACGGCCTGGACCCCAAGGTGCTGAGCGAAATCATGCGCCGCAGCTCGGGCGGCAACTGGGCGCTGGAGAAGTACAACCCCTTCCCCGGCGTGATGGAAACCGCGCCTGCCAGCAAAGGCTATGCGGGCGGTTTTGGTACGGACCTGATGCTCAAGGATTTGGGTCTGGCGCAAGAGAACGCGATGGCGGTGAAGGCTGCTACGCCGCTGGGGGGCATAGCGCGCAATTTGTATGCGGCGCACAGCTTGGCGGGGCATGGGGGGCTGGATTTTTCCAGCATTATTAAGATGGTGCAGAAGGGGTAATTTCCCTTTTGCAAAGAAACGCCAGCGTTTGCTGGCGTTTTTCATCCGCCAGTGCGGAGAATACCTATCCACCAATCAGATGACCAATTGAGTACACTGAACTATAGAAAAATTTCAAACAGTTTCATCCGTTAAATTTTTTATTTATTCAGGAGCAAGTCCATACCAACGAGACTTCCATCGTCCTGACTGAATCGGGACTTCATGCACGCTATAGTCTCGCCCCTGTACGGGCAAATATTCCCGGCGTTTCAGCCATTGAACTACAGCTCCTAGCGATCCCATCTCTTTTATTCTGGCAACAACATGCCAGAGTTTTGCAATCGGTATTCCCGGATCTTGGATACCGGGACGACCAATGAAGTTTACGGAGCCGACCATGGCCTGGAACTCGTAGTCAGCATCAATTCCAAGAAGTGCAAAAAACCTAGCATCCCCGGCGGAGTACATTGACGTAAGGATTTTTGCTTGGCCGACTCCTTTCTGTAGTTCTTCAGAACGCATCAATACCTCCCGTATCTCGGCGGGTTCGATGAACCATTTGAGTTCAATGCACAGACAAACTTTCGCCGTGTGATCGATGATTGCGAGGTCAACGTCCGTAGCACCAACCTCGCCATATTTGAAATCGAAACCAAACGGCTGAAGCGATTGAATGGTCTCAGCTCGAAGCACGCACTCTTTTTCATTTACAAGCGCTGCGTAGATCTTGCGATCTGCGGGGATTTGATTCAGCAAAACGCATATGTTGCGCTCGGCGTGAACTTGAGTCATGAGAAAGGGTGAAACGGCATAGTGCCCATTGTCGAGATCTATTAACGGCTGAATTGCCACATCCGGATTTCTTATACCAACCTCGCCAAAAGTGAGGTATTCGAGGACGGATTGAATGATAGATGCCGGTAACTCAGTTTGTCGCATAAGCAGTTTCAATAAAGCGCCCTTGCGCGGCACCCAAACTGAGCTTTCGTAAGCGATGCCCCGCACTCCAGGAGCAACGATTTGCCGCGCTACAAACCAAGCCTCAGAAGCAATTTGCAAGCAAACAAAAACGGCCCGATATTGAACAAGTGAAAATCGGGTGAATTGCCAGTCTTCGGGTAACACATGTCGTCCATCAAAGGCCGGCCCCCAATGCTTCTGCAATTGATCGAATAATCGGCGGTTAAAATCGATGCTGTACGTTCCACCGCTCGCACGAATACAGCTACGAAGCGTCCCAACAATTGCGTTGCTGTCCAGCGTACGCTCTTGGCTCGGATCTCGCTTTGCCACAAAGCGATCGTAGGCCTCAAAAGAATGATCTGTTACTGACCAGTCGGTGGGCTCTAAGAAATTTCCATTTATGCTCAGATCAATTGCGTTGGCACGGTACAGGGGGAAAATGCTACAAAAGTGCACATAGTCCTCCGCCGAACTAAGCCATTCTTGCGCCAGACCGTAGTGCTCTTCGATGTGGCGGCGATCAAGAATTGTTGACACGCGAGATGCGCGCGCCCAAAGAACCCGCATGGGATAAGTCATCGAATTAACTAAGCCATCTACGTAAATTGCAGCCTCATGATCTGCGAGAGGGCGAATAACACTGACTTTGAAATGATGGTCTTCGACGACTGAAAGCAGTGTCCACGCGCTTTGCGTCCACGGCACACCCACGAGTGCGTTGCTAGCGAAAGCGTCGTCGATTTCCTGTTCGATGGAGTTAAGGTTGTTCGTTGGCATTTTTTGGAATCTTTTCCGCCTACCTGCGGCAGGTAAAGCATGTGCTCAGATTGTTTGAAGCGTACGCCCTTCGAACCTGTTCAACAAACCAGAACCCGCAGTTGAGTATGATTCGCATCCCCTCATGCTGCGCCGCACCATCCCCGCCCTGCCTTTCCACATCGTGCTTCTGCTGGTGGCGTTGTTCAACGCGCTGGCGGGTGCGCCCTTGCATGAGGCGCGGCACATTCAGGATCTGGTGCGCAGCGCCACAGCCTCGGCAGCCGCAGGCGATGTGGAAACGTTGGCAGCCAGCTCCACAGCCAGCGACGATCACAGCGAAGAGACACACACCACCTGCGCCTGGTGCCTGACCCACGCGCTGGAGGCGGGGCTGGCGCATGCACCGGCTCGCCAACTGCAAGTCCCCGCAGAACCCGGCGCCATCGCGCCGCAAGGCGCAGACCCCTTCACGGCCCAGCAGGTGCGCTGGCCGTTTGCTGCACGCGATCCTCCGCCAGCCCAGCGGGCCTGACACGCGTCGGACCCCAGCCAGCCTGCGCTCTCCAGCGCATCCCCTTCTCGTTTTTGCCCTTGCATTCACCCCCGCGGGGTGGGTGTGGGCACGCGGCCATGTGCGCCTGCCAACTCCCAGGCGGGTGTGAGCCGCGTTGCTCCTGGCTTTTGCATTCACCGCTTTTGGACTGGTTTGCCATGCGTTCTTCGTCTTCTCCTGATTCTGTTTCTTCTTCACGCCCTGCGCCCCTGCCCCGCCCAACCTTGACGGCCCTGGCTACCGCCGCCCTGCTGGCCTCCCTCCACCCCGCCTGGGCCGCAGACGGCGATGTGGTCACCCCACCCACCCTGTCTGCCGTAGACGTGGTGGGCCGCAGTGCCTCGGGCACCTATTACGCCGACGAGGCCGAGGGGGCCAAGACCAACCTGCCGCTGCGCGAGCTGCCGCAATCCGTGCGCGTGATGTCGCGCCAGACGCTGGACGACCTGGGCGCCACGCGGCTGGATGATGTGCTGGACTATGTGGGCGGGGTCTCGCGCCAGAACAGCTTTGGCGGGCTGTGGGACAACATCGCCATCCGGGGCCTGCCGGGCAACGAGAACACGGGCATGGCGACGCTGCTCAACGGCTTCTCGTCCAACCGGGGCTTCAATGCGCCGCGCGACCTGGCGGGGGTGGAGCGGGTGGAGTTCCTCAAGGGCCCCGCCGCCGCCCTGTATGGCAGCAGCGAGCCTGGCGGCACGCTCAACATCGTGAGCAAAAAGCCGTTGTGGAAGGCCGCCCATTCGGTGGAGGCCTATGCGGGCAGCTACGGCCTGGGCCGTGCGGCGCTGGACACCACCGGCCCCATCAACGACCGGCTGGCCTACCGCCTGAATGTGGCGGTGGAGGACAAGGGCAGCTTTCGCGACCATGTGCGCGCGCAGCGGCAGGTGGTGGCCCCGGCGTTCACCTGGAAGCTCTCGCCCGACACGGTGCTGGAGTACACCGCCGAATTTCTGCGCCACGCCACGCCGCTGGACCGGGGCGTGGTGGCCGTCAACAACCGCCTGGGCGCGGTGCCTGCCAGCCGCTTTTTGGGCGAGCCTGCCGATGGCGATGTGACGGTGACCAACCAGACACACCAGCTGGTGCTGTCGCACGAGTGGAACCCCGACTGGCGCACCCGCGTTGGGCTGTCGTACCGCGAGACGGGGATGGAAGGCTTCTCGACCGAGGCCACGGCGCTGCAGGCCAATGGCCGCACGCTGACGCGCCAGCGGCGGTACCGCGACTTCCAGTCGGACGACGTGGCCGTGCAGGCCGAGCTGCAGGGCAACCTGCGCACAGGCGGGCTGGAGCATGAGCTGCTGGTGGGCGTGGAGAGCTACCGGTTCAGCATGGATTCGGTGATGCTGCGAGTGAACCCCAGCGCTACCGCGCCCTACGCCATCGACATCTTCAACCCCGTGTACGGCCAGGCGCAGCCCACGCCCGGGCGCAACACCGATACGCTGGAGAAGCAGCGCAACACCGCGCTGTATGTGCAAGACACCCTGAAGCTGGGTGAGCAGTGGCGCGTGATGGCCGGGCTGCGGGCCGACCACTACGACCAGAGCCTGCAAAACCGCATCACCAACCGCACCACGGCGCAAAGCCCATCGGCAGTGTCGCCGCGACTGGGCGTGAGCTGGCTGCCCACGCCGGGGTGGACGGTGTATGCCAACGCGGGCAGTTCGTTCCGCCCCAACACGGGCAGCAATGTGGCGGGCAACGGCTTTGACCCCGAAAAATCCCGCGCGCTGGAGCTGGGCGCCAAGTGGGAGAGCGCCGACCAGCGCCTGGGCGCCACGGCGGCGCTTTTCGACATCACCAAGCGCAATGTGCTGACCAGCGACCCGCTGAACGCGGGCTTCTCGGTGGCCGCAGGCGAGGTGCGCAGCCGGGGCCTGGAGCTGGACCTGGCGGGCCGCCTGAGCACCCACTGGCGCGTGAATGCGAGCCTGGTGGTCAACGACGTGGAGGTGACCCGCGACAACACGCTGGAGGTGGGCGGCCGCCTGCTGAACGTGCCCCGTGTGAACGGCAGCGTGCTGGCGGTGTACGAAAACGCGCTGGCCAACGGCCAGCGCTACGGCGTGGGCGGCGGCGTGACCCACATGGGCAAGCGCCTGGGCCAGGCCCGCACGCAGGCCGAGGCCAATGCGGGCACCGCCGCGTTCGAGCTGCCCAGCTACACCACGGCCAAGCTGATGGCGTACTGGCGGCTGAGCCCCACGCTGAACCTGTCGCTGGACGTGGACAACGTGTTTGACAAGGTGCACTACACCAGCTCGTACAGCCGCGTGTGGGTGGCGCCGGGGGCGGCGCGCACGGTTACCGTGGGTTTGCAGGCGAAGTTTTGACCCAGTGAGCCAGAACCGTTCACGCTGAGCCTGTCGAAGCGCCGCGCAGGGCTTCGACAGGCTCAGCCCGAACGGTGAGTGGAAGTTCAAAGATGCCGACGCCATCGCCGCCCGAATTTCAGCGGCTGCACTGCATGCACAGCACCATGAATCACTGAAATGAATCGTTTCTTCAACCCCTTTTCACCGCTGACGCGCCGCCGTGCCTTGCAAGCTCCCGTGGCCGCGCTGGCGGCAGGCGCCCTGCCCGTTGCGTGGGCGCAGGGCACACCACCCGCCTCCACCCCCGCGCCGCTGCAAATCGTCGGCCCGTGGGAGATCAGCGGCCTGGCGCCCGCCAGCAGCGGCTATGTGTTCACGCGCATGCAGGTCACCGAAACCCTGCTGGATGCGGCAGACGACGGCCAGCCCCGGCCCGCGCTGGCGCGGCTCTGGCGCCGGTCGGCGGATGGGCTGGTGTGGCACTTTGAGCTGCGGCCCGGGGCGCGTTTTCATGACGGCACACCTGTGACGGCGGCCGCCGTGGTGCGCAGCCTGCAGGCCGCGCAGGTGGCGCCCGCGCTGTTGAGCCAGGCGCCCATCCAGTCCGTCACCGCGCCCGACGAGGGCACGGTGCTCATCCGCCTGCAACGACCCCACACTGCCCTGCCCGCGCTGCTGGCGCATTCCAGCACCATGGTGCTGGCCCCTGCCAGCTATGGGGCCGACGGCAAGGTGCGCAGCATCATTGGCAGCGGCCCCTACCGCATTGCGGTGCTGGTGCCGCCGCAGCAGGTGGAGACAGTGGTGTTTGACGCCTACGATGGCCCGCGCCCCGCCATTGCCGCCGTGCGCTACCTGGCCGCCAGCCGTGCCGAAACCCGCGCGCTGATGGCCGAGAGCGGCCGGGCCGATCTGGCCTATGGGCTGGACCCGGCCAGCCTGCGGCGGCTGCAGCGACACGCGCATAACCCCGCACTGGCGCGCCGCACCGCCGTGCACATTGCCTCGGTCACGCTGCCGCGCACCGTCATCGTCAAGCTGAATGCGGGCCTGCCCGCGCTGCGCGATGTGCGCGTGCGCCAGGCGCTGAGCCTGGCCATCGACCGCGCGGGCATTGCGCTGGCGCTGATGGGCGACGAGGCGCTGGCCGCCACGCAGCTGCTGCCCCCCACGCTGGGCGCGTGGCACAACCCGCACCTGCCCCCGCTGCAGCACGACCCCGAAGCCGCCGCGCGCCTGCTGCGCGCCGCAGGCTGGCAGCGCCACAGCGACGGCCTGCGTGATGCCGAGGGCCAGCCGCTGCACCTGGTGATCCGCACCTTTGTGGACCGGCCCGAGCTGCCGCTGATTGCCACCGCCTTGCAGGAACAGTGGCGGCTGGCGGGCATGGCGGTGAAGGTGAGCATCGGCAACTCGGGCGACGTGCCCCGGGGCCACCGCGACGGCAGCCTGCAACTGGCGCTGGCGGCACGCAACTACGCCAACGTGCCCGACCCCACAGGCACGCTGGCGAGCGACCTTGCCGCCCAGGGCGGCGACTGGGGCGCCATGGGCTGGCACAGCGACACCGTGGTGCAGGCCCTGCAGGAGCTCACGCGCACCCAGACGCCGCCCGAGCGCACGCGCGCGCTGCGGCAAACCATCACGCGCACCCTGCAAACGGAGCTGCCCGTGATCCCCGTGGCGTGGTACCGCCAGCATGTGGCCGTGGCCCCCCGGCTGGCGGGCGTCACGCTGGACCCGCTGGAGCGTTCTTACCGCCTGACCGGCATGGAGTGGAACAACCCATGAACCCCTTGATGTCGAAACCCTGGACCGCCCTGCTCGGCCGCAGGCTGGTGCAGGTGCTGGCCGTTTCCCTGCTGATCGGCACGCTGTGCTTTTTGATGGTGCGCGCCCTGCCGGGCGACCTGGCCATGCGCGTGGCGGCGGGCCGCTATGGCTATGACCTGGTGAGCAACGCCGCTGCCGACGCGGTGCGCGCGGAGCTGGGGCTGGACCGCCCCGGCTGGCTGGCGCTGTTGCACTGGTGGCGCGACATGGCCACGTTCAACCTGGGGCAGTCGCTGGTGTCGCAGCGTTCGGTGTGGCACGAGGTCACGCACCACCTGGGCGCCACGCTGCGCCTGTCTGCCGCCGCGCTGGCCATTGCCTTTGCCGTGGGTGTGCCGCTGGGCGTGTGGGCCGGACTGCGCCCCCAGGGCTGGGTGGACAAGGCCAGCTGGCTGATGGCCGTGGTGCTGCGCGCGCTGCCGCCGTTTTTGCTGTCGGTGCTGCTCATCCTGCTGGTGGCGGTGCAGTGGGGCTTTTTGCCTGCGGGCGGTGACGAGAGCCAGGCCAGTCTGGTGCTGCCCGCGCTCACGCTGGGGCTGGGCCTGGCCGCTGGGCTGGCGCGCGTGACCCGCGCTGCGATGCTGGAGGTGGTGGTGTCGCCCTTCTTTGAATTTGCGCGCACCAAGGGCCTGAGCGACTGGCAGGCGCTGGTGCGCCATGGCCTGCGCAATGCCGCCGTGCCGGTGACAGCCTACCTGGGCGTGCAGGCGCTGTTTCTGGTGGAGGGCGCGCTGGTGGTGGAGACGCTGTTTGCCTGGCCCGGCATTGGCCATGCGCTGGTGCACGCCGTGTTTGGGCGCGACATCCCGGTGGTGCAAGGCACGGCCTTGTGCATGGGCGTGCTGTTTGTAGTGTTCAACCTGCTGGTGGATGCGGCGTGCCTGGCGCTGGACCCCCGACATACCCAGAAGGTGGCTGCATGAGTGCTGTGCCTTCCACTCTTTCCTCGCCAGTTGGCGGCTTGGTGGCCCAGCCTCGCTGGCCGCTGCGCACCATGCTGGGCCTGGCCCTGCTCGGCCTGCTGGCGCTGTTTGCCCTGCTCGGCCCCTGGCTGGTGGGCGCCAGCCCGGTGGTGCAAGACCTGCGCAACACCCTGGAGCCCCCCAGCGCCCAGCACTGGCTGGGCACCGATGTGCTGGGCCGCTCAGCGCTGGCGCGGCTCGCGCATGCGGCGCAGCTGTCGCTGGGCATGGCGCTGCTGGCGGCAGTAAGCGCCGCCGTGCCCGGCACCTTGCTGGGCATTGCCGCCGCGTGGCGTGGAGGGCGCACCGAGCGGGCGCTGCTCATGCTGTCGGACTCGGTGCTCGCCATCCCCGGCCTGCTGCTGGTGCTGCTGATTGCGGCCCTGGCACCCGGCGCGCTGTGGGCGCTGTATGCGGGCCTGTCGGCGGCGCTGTGGGTCGAATACTTTCGCGTGAGCCGTGCGGTGGCCCGGCCCGTGCTGGCGGGCGACGCGGTTCAGGCATCGCGCCTGCTGGGTTTTGGGCGCGGCTATGTGCTGCGCCGCCACCTGCTGCCCGCGCTGGCACCCACGCTGGGCACGCTGCTGGCCTTCACCACATCGCAAGCCGTGCTGGCGCTGGCCGCACTGGGTTTTGTGGGCGTGGGCATGCAGCCGCCCACGCCCGAGCTGGGCCTGATGATGACCGAGGCCATGCCCTACTACGAAGAAGCCCCGTGGCTCATTGCTGCCCCCACCGCCCTGCTGGTGTGGCTGGTGGCCGCGATGATGCTGCTCAACCCCGACCGGGAGACCGCATGACCACGCCTTTCAAATCCGACGCCCTGCTGGTCGTGGAGGGCCTGGGCATCCAGGTGGGCGGCAAACGGCTGCTGCGCGACATCGGCTTCAGCCTGCGGCCGGGCGAGGCGCTGACCCTGGTGGGCGAAAGCGGCGCGGGCAAGTCGCTGCTGGCCCAGGCCATCATGGGCAACCTGCCGCCGGCACTGCAGGCCACGGGCCAGATCACGCTGGATGGCACCACCACCCGCGCCCAGGACGCCGCCGCGCGCCGCGCCCTGTGGGGCCGCAAGCTGGCGCTGCTGCCGCAGGAGCCCTCGCTGGCACTCAACCCCCTGGCCCGCGTGGCGCCGCAGCTGGCCGAGGTGTACCGCCTGCTGCACCAGCAGCCCCCCAGCGCCGCCAGCACACAGGCCGAACAGGTGCTGGGCGCTGCGGGCCTGGGCGGCGCAGGCAGCCACTACCCCTGGCAACTGTCGGGCGGCATGGCCCAGCGCGCGGTGGCCGCCATCACCCTGGCCGGAGGCGCGCCGGTGCTGATGGTGGACGAGCCCACCAAAGGCCTGGACGCGCATTGGCGCGGCCGCATGGTGGAGTTATTCCAGGGCGTGCTGCAGGCGGGTGGCTGCCTGCTTACCATCACGCACGATATGCAGGTGGCGCAGGCGCTGGGCGGCCAAGTCATTGTGCTGCGCCACGGGCAGGCGGTGGAGCAAGGCGACATCCACACCGTGGCGGCCGCGCCGCAGCACGCCTTTACCCGCCAGCTGCTGCAGGCCGACCCGGCCCACTGGCTGCCGTTTGCCGAGCCCACGCTGGGGGAACCCGTCGTAGACGGCGCATGGCATCTCCAAAGCCTATGGCGCGCAGAAGCTGTTTGCGCCGCTCGACCTGGAACTGCGCAGCGGCGAACGCATCGCCGTGCAAGGCCCCAGCGGCACCGGCAAAAGCACACTGGGCAATGTGCTGCTGGGCCTGGTGGCGCCCGACACGGGCCGTGTGGAGCGCAGCGCCCGGCTGCGCCCGCATGCGTTCCAAAAGCTGTACCAGGACCCGGTGGGCTCGTTTGCGCCGCACATCAGCCTGGCCCAGTCGCTGCGCGATGCCGCCCGCCTGCACCGCTGCGACTGGAAAGCGGTGCAGCAGCGCCTGGCGCAGCTGCGTGTGCCCGAAGACCTGTTGGCGCGCAAGCCCGACCAGGTGTCGGGCGGCGAGCTGCAGCGCATTGCGCTGGCGCGGGTGCTGGTGGCGCAACCGGCGCTGCTGTTCGCCGACGAGCCCACCTCGCGCCTGGACCCGATCACGCAGCAGGAGGCCATCCAGGTGCTGATGGGCGCCGTGCAGGAAACGGGTGCCGCGCTGATGCTGGTGACCCACGACCCCCACCTGGCCGCCGCCGTGGGTACGCGCACGCTGGACTTTGCACAGGGCCACACGCTCGCCAGCACGGCATGAACCCAGGCATCACTCCACGCATGGGGCCGGGCAGGAGTCTACCCAGGCGCTCGCCCCAAAGCGCCCTTCTCCTACCCTGCCCGGGGCGCTTTTCCGCTAAGGTGGCGGGATGCATCTGAAACGACTCCACACCTTCAGCGGCGGGCGCCCCGCCTTCGGCAAGGCCCTGGCGGCCGCCACCCTTGCAACCCTGCTGGCGGCCTGCAGCAGCCAGCCCCAGGGAGCCCCCATGACACAGCCCCCGCCGCCTTCTTCCCCCACATCCTCCCCCTCTTCAGCTGCCCACACGCTGCAGGCTTACGACTGGGACCTGGTCTCCGCCCACGATGCCCGAGGCCAGGCAGCGCCCGGCTGGCTGCTGGCGGGCAAGCGCCCGCTGCGCCTGCACTTCGAGGACCAGCGGCTGTCGGTGCAGAACCTGTGCAACGTGATGGGCGCGGGCTACACCCTGAGCGGCCCAAGCCTGCAGGTGGGCCAGCCGGTGTCCACCAAACGCGCCTGCGCCGAGCGCGACCTGATGGATCTGGAGCAGCGTGTGGCCACCCTGCTGCCCCAGGCCCGGCGTTTTGAATTGAGGGGCACCACCGCCACCGGCGCGCCACAGCTGGCAGTGTGGTTTGCCGACGGCAGCCGCTGGGAGCTGGCGGGTTCACCCACACCCGCCACGCGTTTTGGATCGGCGGGCGAACGGATGTTTCTGGAAGTGGCCCCCGAGCGCGTGGCCTGCAACCACCCGCTGATGCCCCAGGCCCAGTGCCTGCGCGTGCGCGATGTGCGCTATGCCGACAACGGCGTGCGGCAGGGGGTGGGCGAGTGGCGCATCTTCCAGGGTGAAATCGAGGGTTACCGCCACGAACCAGGCCTGCGCAACGTGCTGCGGGTGCAGCGCTACTCGCTGGCACGCAACGGCCAGCTGCCCGCCGATGCGCCCAGCCATGCCTATCTGCTGGACCTGGTGGTAGAGACCGAACGCGTGCGCTGAAGCCCGAACCTCAAGCAAAAAGTGCCGTTACCGCGCGACCATCAAGCGCAAACAGCTATCAAAACAGTAGCATCAATGCGGTGCCGACTCTGACACCGCAGCGCGCAAAAAGCGCTGCTCGAACACGCTGACAGGCAGCGGCTGGCTGAGCAGGTAGCCCTGGATCTCGTCGCAGCCCAACTGCGCCAGCCGCCGGCGCTGGTCTTCGGTTTCCACCCCCTCGGCCACCACCTTCAGGCGCAACGCATGCCCCAGGTTGACGATGGTGGACACCAGCGACAGCCCCTGGGGTCCGGAGGCCATGTTCATTGTGAACGAGCGGTCGATCTTGAGCGTGTCCACCGGCAGCCGGGCCAGGTAGCTCAGCGATGAGAACCCGGTGCCGAAGTCGTCGATGGCGATGGTGATGCCCATCTCGCGCAGCGCGTGCAGGCTCTGGGTGCTGCGCTCCACATCGTCCATCACCATGCTTTCGGTGATCTCCAGCTCCAGCCCGCGGGCGGCGGCGGTGTCGTGCGCCACGGCATTGCGCACTTCGTCAATGAAGCCCCGGTGGCGCAGCTGCAGGATCGACACGTTAACGGCCACACGCAGCGGCGCCAGCCCTGCCTGGCGCCAGCGCAGGTTGTCGGCCAGCGCCTGCCGCAGCGCCCAGCGGCCCACGTCGTAGATCAGGCCGGTTTCTTCGAGGATGGGGATGAACTGGCCCGGCGGCACCAGGCCCTGGCGCGGGTCGTTCCAGCGGATCAGCGCTTCGGCGCCCGCCAGGGCGCCACTGGCCAGGTGCTGCTTGGGCTGGTAGTGCAGCACAAACTGGCCCAGCTCGAGCGCCTCGCGCAGCCGCCCCTCCAGGCTCAGCGTCTCGGCCACGCGGGTGTTCATCTCCGAGGTATAGAACAGCAGGCTGTCGGCCGACGCCTTGGCCTTGTTGGTGGCGGCTTCGGCGTTGCGCAGCAGGGTTTCTGCGTCACCGCCGTCCAGGGGGTACATGGCCACCCCGGCCTTGGCCGCCATGCGCAGCTCGGTGCCGCCCAGGGCAAACGGGGCATCGAAGCAGGCGCGCATGAGGTGGTCCACTGCCAGCGCCACGGCGCCTGCGTCGCGCGCCTCGGTCACGGCAATGCCAAAGCTGTTGATGCCGATGCGGGCCACGTCAAAGTGGTCACCTGCGGCCCGCTGCAGCCGCCGCGCCACCTGGGTGAGCAGCTCGTCCCCGCCCCGGCGGCCCAGCGTGTCGTTGACGTTGCGAAACCGGCTGATGTCCATCAGCGCCACCCCCAGCATCGCCCTGCCCCCTTCGCGCGGGCGCAGGTGCTGGCTGCTGCGCTCCAGAAACAGGGTGCGGTTGGGCAAGCCCGTGGTCTCGTCGTAATAGGCCAGGTAGCTCAGCCGGTCTTCCTTGTCCAGGTGGTCCAGCGCAAACCCGATGTCGCTGGCCAGCTCGGTGAGCAGCTTCATCTCGGCTGCGTCGAAGAAGCCCACCTCGTCCGCCAGCAAGGCCACCACAGCCACCACATCCCCGGCCACCAGGATGGGCAGCACCGCAATGCTGGCCACTCCACGCGCCTGCAGTTGCTCGCGCAGCATCACGCGCGGGTCGCCGGTGATGTCGTCGCACAGCACCGGCCGCCCCGACCGCACGACGGCCGAGGCCAGGCTTTCGCCGGGCGTGGGTACATCGAACAGCCCCAGACGGTCGTGGATGTTCTGCACAAAGTCAGCCTCCGCGCCCGACACCCCCACGGGCACCACCCGCCGTTCTGCGCGGTCCACCCGGCCGATCCAGGCAATGCGGAAGTGGCCGTGGTCCACCGCAATGCGGCAGGCCTCGCGGAACAGCTCGTCGCGCTGGCGCACGCGCACGATGAGGGTGTTGATGCCGCTGAGCATGGCGTACACGCGGTTCAGGCGCTTGATCTTGCGCTCGGCCTCGCGCCGCTCGGTGATGTCTTCGCCCAGGCTGGCCACACCCGTCACCTGCCCGCCCACTGAGCGCAGCACGGTGTTATTCCAGTGCACCAGGCGTCGCTCGCCCGACCGGGTGAGGATTTCGTTGTCGTAGTGCCAGGCCGAGGGCCGGTCGGCCAGCAGGTCGGCAAACACATCGCGCACATGGGCGGTCTCGGGTGGCACAAACAGCTCGAACCAGTTGCGGCCGAACACCTCTTCGCGCTCCCATCCGGTCAGGCGCAGCAGGTAGTCATTGCAATAAGTGATCTGGCCTTCGCAATCGAGCATCAGCGAGATCATCTCGACCTTGTCGAGCATGGTGTTGAAGCGCCGGTCGCTTTCGTGCAGCTCTTCTTCGGCGCGTTTTTCCTTGGTCACGTCCTGGATGGTGTTGAACCAGCGGTCCACCTCGCCCCGGCCGGTCTCGTCTTCCAGCGGCTCCATCACCTGGCGCAGGTACTGCAGCCCCCCCGCCGGGTTCAGCACGCGGTAGGTGAAGTCCACCCGGACCTTCTCGCGCGCCGCCTGCAGCGCGTGGTGGCGGAAAGTGCCCCGGTCATGGGGGTGCACCAGTTCCAGCCATTCACGGACAGAGCGGGGAACGGCATCCGCAGGCAAGCCCAGGATGTCGGGCAAGGTGTCCTGCCAGCTTTCGAACGACCCATCACGCCCGCTGATCACATGGGTGATCTTGGCCAGGGCCTGCGCCCGGCGCAGGCTGACCTTGCTGGCGCGCAGTTCGTCCATGGCGCGCTGGCGCTCGAACACCTCCACCTGCAGCTGTTCGGCGTGTTTCTGCACCTCCATGTAGAGGCTGCCGTTTTCGTAGATGCGCCCCACCTGGGCGCCCAGGATGGCCAGGACCTTTTCGTCGTCGGCACTGAACTCTTCGGCCCCCTCCTTGTTGGCCAGGCAGATCCAGCCGTAGGAAAACGACAGCGAGGTGACGGGCGCGATCAGCCCGGTGTGCAGCGGCGGGTAGCCTGCGGGCAGGCCGATCACGCTGGGGTTGCCACCGGGGTTGGTCACGCGCTCGGAGCGGCGGTCGGCCCGCAACTGCCCCAGCAGGCCGTGGGAGACCACGGGCAGGTCCAGCGGCCGGTCCTGCGGCCCTGTGCGTGCGGGATCGATGCCGCTGGTGCAGGTGATGGCGCTGCCGCTGTGTTTGCGCACGACGCACAACACGGCGTACTGCGCCCCCACCAGCTCGCGCGCACCCCGGCACACATTGGCCAGCAGCACCTGCGGGTCGCGTTCGGAGGCGAGCTGCAGGTTCAGGTCGGTCAGCGCCGCCAGGCGCCGGTTCATGGCCTCCAGCTCAGCCACGTTGCCCGTGAGCTTGTCGGTCACGAGCTGCAGGTGGCGGGTCTGGAAGCCATGCTCCAGCGCCACCGAAGGCCGGGGCGCAATCTGCGTGAGCGCCTGCTCGATGGCGGCCAGGATGTCCTGCGGCTCGCAGGGCTTGACCAGCACCTGCGTGACGCCGCAGGCCAGCGCGAGGTTGCGCGCCTCCTGCTCGCGGTAGTGCGCGCTGTAGAAGATCACCTGCGTGGCCGCCAGGTGGTGGTCGGCCCGCAGCTGGCGCACGAACTCGTAGCCGTCCATGGTCGGCATCAGGATGTCGGAGATCACCAGGTCAGGCCGCTCGGCGCGCACCAGGGCCAGGGCCTCGGCGCCATCGGCGGCCTCCAGGGCCTGGTGGCCGCTGTGCCCGATGAGCGTGACCACCAGCGCCCGGTTGGCGGGAAGGTCATCAACAACAAGGATCTTTGCCATGCGCTGCCCGGTGCTTCTGGTCAGCCCTCGGTGGGCGGGGTGTTGAACGGCGGCCCCAGGAAGGCCTCGACCTGCTGCACGAAGGTTTCGGGCGTGATGGGCTTGGACAGGTGTTCGTTGAAGCCCACGTCCAGCGCCTTCTCCCGGTCGCCCGGCATCGAGAACGCCGTGACCGCCACCAGCGGCACCACGCGCCAGATCATGCTGGTGCGCAGGCTGCGGGCCACCTCATAGCCGTTCATCACGGGCATCTGCAGGTCGCACAGGATGATGTCCGGGCTTTCTGCCAGTGCAACACGCACACCCACGGCGCCGTTTTCTGCGGCCAGCACGCGGTGGCCTGCGGCTTCCAGCAGGTAGGTGACCAGCTGGCGGCTGGCATCGTCGTCTTCTATGACCAGGATGGTGGCTTTGGTCATGCGCTGCGCTCCTGGATTTCAAGAACAAAGGTGCTGCCTCGCCCTTCTTCGCTGTCAAAACCCAGGGTTCCGCCCAGGGCTTCGGCCAGCTTGCGGCTCAGGTGCAGGCCCAGGCCCGTGCCCTCGTGGTGGCGGCGGTCTGCGCTCTCGACGCGCGAGAAGGCCTCGAACAGGCGGGGCTGCTCCTGCAACGCAATGCCGGGGCCGGTGTCTTGCACCCGCAGCTGCACGCTGCGGCCGCCGTCAGGCATGGGCAGCTCGTGCAGCACCACATCGACCCGGCCCTGCTCGGTGAACTTGATGGCGTTGCCCACCAGGTTGATCAGGATCTGGCTCAGCGCGCGCCGGTCGGTCTGCAGGGCCACCGCCTGTGTCGGCACGTGCACGGCAAATGCCAACCCCTTGCGCCGGGCCTCCAGCTCCAGCGTGGCCGAGACCTCCTCGATCAGGGCCTTGCAGTCCACGGCCTCCAGGTTCAACGTCACCTTGTTGGCGCTCAACTTGGCGACGTCCAGCAGGTCGTTGATGAGGGACAGCAAGTGCTTGGCACCCGTCTGCACGATGCGCAGCTGTTTTTCCTGCTCGGCGTTGAGCGGGCCGGGCAGCTTCATGAGCAAGGTGCCGGTGAAGCCGATGATGGCGTTGAGCGGCGTGCGCAGCTCGTGCGACATGCTGGCCAGGAAGCGGTCCTTGACCAGGGCGGCGTTCTCCAGCTCCAGGTTCTTGTCGCGCAGCACCTGCTCGATGCGCTTGCGCTCGGTCACGTCGCGAATGGCGCTCGATACAAACAGCCCTTCCTCGGTCTCCAGCGGGCTCAGGCTGATCTCGACCGGGAACTCGGACTTGTCCTTGCGCAGGCCATACAGGTCCAGCCCCGCGCCCATGGAGCGCGAACGCGGCTCGGCAAAAAAACGGTGCCGGTGCTCGGGGTGGCGGGCGCCAAAACGCTCGGGCACCAGCAGCTCGATGGGCTGGCCCAGCAGCTCGTCGCGGCTCCAGCCAAACAGCTTCACGGCCTGCGAGTTGACGAGCACGATGCGCCCTTCGCGGTTGACGATGACCATGGCGTCGGGCGCGGCTTCGAGCAGGTCCTTGAACTTCTGGTCGGCACGCTTGCGGTCGGTGATGTCGCGGATGGCGCTCATCACCATGGTGCCCTCTTCGGTGTCGATCGGGCTCAGGCTGATCTCCACCGGGAACTCGCCCCGGTCCTTGTGCAGGCCGTGCAGCTCCAGCCCCGCGCCCATTGTGCGCGTGCGCGGCTGGCCAAAAAAGCCGCTGCGGTGCCCCAGGTGGGCTCCCCGGTAGCGGTGGGGCAGCAGCATCTCGACCGCCTGGCCCAGCAGTTCGGTGCGGGCGTAGCCAAACACCCGCTCGGCCTGAGAGTTGACGAGCACGATGCGCCCCGTCACGTTGACCATCACGATGGCATCGGGGGTGGATTCGAGCAGGTCGCGAAAGCGGGCCTCCAGCAGCTTGGCCTCGCGCTCCACCTTCAGCTGGGTCACATCCTTCTTGCTCGACAGGAAGTACAGCAACTGGCCGCTGGCATCAAGAACCGCCTTGGTGGACACGTTGACGTGGACCAGCGTGCCATCCTTGCGGCGGCGCACCGTTTCCCGCACCGAGGTGCCCAGCCGCATGGCATCTGCCCGCATGAGGTCCTCTTCGTGGGCCCGGTCCGGGGGCACGATGAGGTCCAGCAGGGATCGCCCTTGCACGTCGGCTTGCTTGTAGCCGAAGATCAGCTCGGCGGCCGGGTTCCACTCCAGCACCAGCCCCTCCGGGGACAGCACCAGCAGTGCGTCGGGGTTCTGCTCCCAATACGCGACAGAAAGTTTGGATCCCATGCAGCCCTCTTGTGCCTCTTGTTCCAAGTGGTGTTCCTTCCCTGCACCGCACCGCCAGGGTGCCAAACCATATTAGGGGGGAACGCAAGAAAACACCAACACAGAACTGCCAGCACAGGCGCCCCGAAAAAAACACTGCGCCATGGAGAGCCAGCCACACGAAAGCCCCTGATGCCACAAGGGCTTCAGGGGGCTTGCAGGGATTGAGGGGGCTTCCAACCTGCCGACTGTTCAATCCCGGATGTCGTAGTGAAAGACCTTGGAGACGATCTGCCAGCGCCCATCCACCCAGAGCAGCGTGAGCAGGTCAATGAAGTGCTTGGGCGCGATGGAGCACTGCAGCCTGGCCAGCGCCGTCACCGGCCCCACCAGTTCGATGGAGAGCACGCGGTCGGTGCGCGGCTGGCCGCTCGCCGCCGGTGCCGGGCGGGCGTCCACCACCGGGAAGTACTCGTGCATGCGCCAGAAGATGGGTTGCTCGCCCACCGCCGTGGCGTACAGGGCTTGCGGGTGGAACACCTGGGCCAGGCGCGCTGTGTCGCTGTGGTACAGGCCGTCCAGGTACAGCTCCAGCACCGCGTGGATAGCGGCAAAGTCGGCGGCAGTGCTTTTCATTGCTCCCCCTCTTTCTTTGCCCGCTCACGCAGCACGGTCACGGTTTCACCCGCGATGCCCCAGTGGTCGGTGTCCACCTCTTCGATCACAACAAAGGTGGTGGCCGGGTTCTTGCCCAGCACCTGCACCACCAGGTCGGTTGCGCCACGGATCAGCTGGGCCTTTTGCTCACGCGATGCACCCTCGCGGGTGATCTGGATGTTGATGTAAGGCATGGGAGCATTCCTCAGGCTACAAGGCCTTCGGTCTGCATTGCGGCACGGACCTCTGGGCGGGCCGCCACGCGCGCCATGAAGCGGCCGATGTGCTGCAGCTCACCCAGGTCGATCTGCACGAACTTGGCCCAGCCGAGCACCACAAACAGATAGGCATCGGCGGCAGTGAAATCGTCGCCCGTGAGGTAGTTCTTGCCCGCCAGCTGCCCATCGAGCCAGACCAGCTTTTTGTAGAGCACCGCAGCCAGCGCCTTCTTGGCGGTGGCATCCACATCGCTGTGGAACAGCGGCGTGAAGGACTTGTGCAGCTCGGCCGTCACGTAGTTTTGCCATTCCATGACGCGGTAGCGCTCCAGGCTGCCCGCAGGCGGCATCAGGGTATGGGCGCCCGCGCGGTCGGCCACGTACTGGGCGACCACCGGGCCTTCGGTGATCCGCGTGCCGTCCGGGAGTTCAATCACCGGCACCTGGCCTTTGGGGCTGATGGCGTAGAAGTCGCCGCCGCCGCTGGTGGTGTGTTTGCTGGTATCGACCTTCTCCAGCGTGAAGGGGGTGCCGGTTTCGCGCAAAAGAATGTGCGTGGCCAGCGAGCATGCGCCGGGGGAGTAGTAGAGCTTGATAGAGGTCTGCATCGGGGACTCCTTATGTCCTGGGTTGGTGATGCAGTGACTTTATTTGCGATCTAATTGACAATAAATCAGATTAATTTCAAATCACTAATTACACAGAGATCATCAATGAACCGGCAATTCGACAACCTTCGCCTGGGCAGCATCGAGTTGTTCTGCCTCACGGCGCAGCACCAGGGATTCACGGCGGCGGCCAAGGCCACGGGGCTCACTGCAGCGGCTGTGAGCCGGTCTGTGGCCCGGCTGGAAGAGCGCCTGGGCGTGCGCCTGCTCATGCGCACCACGCGCCAGGTGCGCCTCACGGAGGTCGGGCAGCGCTATTACGACCAGTGCCGCAACGCGCTCACCCAGCTCAGCGAGGCCGAGCGCGAGGCATCGGGCCAGCAGCTCAAGCCCGCAGGCCTGGTGCGCATGAGCCTGCCCACTTCATACGGGCACCACCGCGTGTTGCCACTGCTGCCAGCCTTCAGCCACAAGTACCCCGACATCGAGATCGAGCTGCAGCTGTCCAACCGCAACGTGGACTTCACCGAGGAAGGCTTCGACCTCGCCATCCGGGGCCGCACGCCACCCGATTCGAGCCTGGTGGCCCGCAAGCTGGAGGACGCAGGCCTGGTCGTGGTCGCGGCGCCCGCCTACCTCCGGCGCCACCGCGCACCGCAGACGCCCGAGGAGCTGGAGCAGCACGAATGTGTGCAGTTTGTGCTGCCCAGCAGCGGGCAGGTCGTGCCCTGGTTGCTGGTGCACGACGGCCAGACCATTGAATGGCCCACGCAAGGCAAGCTGCGCTGCGCCGACGACATCCTGGGCCAGGTCACGCTGGCCCGCGCGGGCGCGGGGCTGGCGCAGACCTACCGCTTTCTGGTCGAGGGCGATCTGCGCAGCGGCCAGCTGGTCGAGGTGCTGACCGAATACACGGGCGCATCGCGGCCGTTCTCGCTGATCTACCCCGGCAACCGGCACATGCCCTTGCGGGTGCGGGTGCTGATCGACTACCTGGTGCGTGCGCTGGGGCGTTAAGGGGTTAAGGCGTTAAGGCGCTGAGGCAGCACCAAGAAAAAACCCTGGTCCGATCAACGCACCAGGGTTCTTTACATGGGGCGTTTTGAGCCGCCCCGAAGCCAGAGGGCTCCGACTACATGTTGTCGATCATGACCTGTCCAAAGCCCGAGCAGCTGACCTGCGTGGCGCCATCCATCAGGCGCGCAAAGTCGTAGGTGACCTTCTTGGAGGCAATCGACTTCTCCAGCGAGCTGATGATCAGATTGGCGGCGGCGGTCCAACCCATGTGGCGCAGCATCATCTCGGCCGAGAGGATTTCGGAGCCAGGGTTCACGTAGTCCTTGCCCGCGTATTTGGGCGCCGTGCCGTGGGTGGCTTCAAAACAGGCCACCGAGTCGGACATGTTGGCGCCGGGCGCAATGCCGATGCCACCCACCTGGGCCGCGAGCGCATCGGAGATGTAGTCGCCGTTGAGGTTGAGCGTGGCCACCACCGAATACTCGGCGGGGCGCAGCAGAATCTGCTGAAGGAAGGCGTCGGCAATGCTGTCCTTGACGGTGATGTCCTTGCCAGTCTTCGGGTTCTTGAGCTTGCACCAGGGGCCGCCATCGATCAGCTCGGCACCAAACTCCTTTTGCGCCAGCGCATAGGCCCAGTCGCGGAAGCCGCCTTCGGTGAACTTCATGATGTTGCCCTTGTGCACGATGGTCACGCTGGGCTTGTCGTTGTCGATGGCGTACTGGATGGCCTTGCGCACCAGGCGCTCCGTGCCCTCGCGCGAGACGGGTTTGACGCCCAGGCCGGAGGTGTTGGGGAAGCGGATCTTCTTCACGCCCATCTCGTCCTGCAGGAACTTGATGAGCTTCTTGGCCTTGTCGGACTCGGCCTCGAACTCGATGCCAGCGTAGATGTCTTCCGAGTTCTCGCGGAAGATCACCATGTTGGTCTTTTCAGGCTCCTTCAGCGGCGAGGGCACGCCCTTGAAATACTGCACGGGGCGCAGGCACACATACAGGTCCAGCTCCTGGCGCAGCGCCACATTGAGCGAGCGGATGCCACCGCCCACGGGCGTGGTGAGCGGCCCCTTGATCGAGACCACGTACTCGCGCAGCACGGCCAGGGTTTCTTCGGGCAGCCACACATCGGGGCCATAGACCCTGGTGGATTTTTCGCCCGCGTACACCTCCATCCAGTGGATCTTCTTCTTGCCGCCATAGGCCTTGGCCACGGCCGCATCCACCACCTTGATCATCACGGGCGTGATGTCGAGGCCGGTGCCATCGCCTTCGATGAAGGGGATGATGGGCTCGTCCGGCACGTTCAGGGACATGTCGGCGTTGACGGTAATTTTCTGGCCTGCGGCAGGCACCACGATGTGCTGGTAGGTGGTCATGGGGGGATGTCTCCGGAGTGCACCGAACCGGGTTCGGCGGATGGCAAAGAGGGGGAAACCGCGTGGCAACCCAGGTGCTCACAGTGTGGTTTCAAACCATTCTAATGACAAATTTTTCGGCTAAACCGCAGCCGCTCCGCCCGGCGCTGCTATCGTTGCGGGCGGAGCTGCGCGGGTTCGCGTGCAGCCCACAACCTTTGCTCACAATGGAAACGGCATATATGAAAAAACTCCTCGCTGTCCTCGTTGCTGGCCTGTTCGCTGCAGGTGCTTTTGCACAGGCACCAGCCACCGCCCCAGCTCCCACCCCGGCCGCGGCCCCTGCTGCCCAGACCCCAGCCCCGGTAGCCAAGACCAAGGCCACAAAGGCCACCAAGACCGCCAAGAAAAAGGGCGCGAAGAAGGTCGCCAAGAAAAAGACCACCCAAAAGGCCGCCTGACCCGGGCCTGCCGCCCCTTCACGGGGTTGCGCCGATTGCTTCAGAATCGCCCGCATCTGCGGGCGATTCTGTTTTTTGAATCCCACCCTGTTGCCCATGGCCTCCCTTGCCCTGAAAGCCTTGCCCATGACCGCTTTTGTTTGCGCCCCGCCCACCCCTCTCGCCCCAGGGCGTACTCTGGCCCCCGTGCTGCTGGCCGCCCTGCTGGGCCTGCCCACCATCGCCGCGCGGGCCCAGGAAGGCCCCCAGCTGAATCTGCAGCGCGTGGAGCTGACCGCAGGCATGCACCGCATCGACGCCCAGGTGGCCGCCTCCCCCCAGGAACGCCAGACCGGGCTCATGCACCGCAAGGAGATGCCCCAGCACGAGGGCATGCTGTTTGTGTTTGAACAACCCGCGCAGCAGTGCTTCTGGATGAAAAACACGCTGCTGCCGCTCACCGCCGCGTTTGTGGATGACGACGGCACCATCGTCAACCTGGCCGACATGAAGCCCCAGACGCTGGACTCGCACTGCTCGGCCAAACCGGTGCGGTATGTGCTGGAGATGAACCAGGGCTGGTTTGCCAAGAAGAACATCAAGGCAGGCGCCAAACTGGCCGGGGCACCCTTCAGCCGCAAGTGATGCGGGGGCTGCGTCCACCGCCCACATTAACTACCATTTTTATAGCAAACATCGCCTGATGGACGCGTGCAAGCAGCCTAAAAAGCTTTGAAGAAGCTAAAAAAAACGGCCCTCGGGCCGTTTTCTTTTTTGACGACAGCCACCAGGGTGAACCCCGGCGGCCATGCGCTGGGCCTCAGGCGAAGTTGGCTTCAGCAAACTTCCAGTTCACCAGCTTGTCGAGGAAGGTCTCGACAAACTTGGGGCGCATGTTGCGGTAGTCGATGTAGTAGGCGTGCTCCCACACGTCCACCGTCAGCAGCGCCTTGTCGGCGGTGGTCAGGGGGGTGCCGGCGGCACCGGTGTTCACGATGTCCACGCTGCCGTCGGCCTTCTTCACCAGCCAGGTCCAGCCCGAGCCAAAGTTGCCCACGGCAGACTTCACAAAAGCTTCCTTGAAGGCAGCGTAGCTGCCCCACTTGGCGTTGATGGCTGCAGCCAGTGCGCCCGAAGGCTCACCGCCACCCTGGGGAGCCATGCAGCTCCAGAAGAAGGTGTGGTTCCAGATTTGCGCGGCGTTGTTGTAGATGCCGCCGCTCGACTTCTTGACGATCTCTTCGAGCGTCATCGCTTCGAACTCGGTACCCTTTTGCAGGTTGTTGAGGTTCACCACGTAGGCGTTGTGGTGCTTGCCGTGGTGGAATTCCAGCGTTTCCTGGCTGTAGTGCGGGGCCAGGGCGTCGATGGCGTAGGGCAGCGGGGGAAGGGTGTGTTCCATGGTGGTATTTCCTCGTGGTTTGAAATTCTGGGATGCCGCCTGCAACGCGATCTTTCCTGAGCAATGCAGTCGGACACAGCGCGAGGGGGCATTGTAGGAACATCAGGTGACCTGTGCAGGCTCAGGGAGACCTCATCGCACACAAGGGGCCTGAAAAAACCGATAGCCCCTCAGAACCTGTTCACAACAGGCGTGGTTGCACGGCCACCGTCACATCCACCACGCCGTCAGCCAGCGTGGCGCGCAGGGCATCGCCCGGGTGGGCCTGCTGCACGCTGGTCACGGCCCGGCCCCCGGTGTCGGTCAGCAGCGCATAGCCGCGCTGCAGCACCAGGCGCGGGTCGAGCAGATCCAGGCGCAGGGCGGCGCGATCCAGCCGCTCGGTGTGTTGTGCCACGCAGCGCTGCATTTTCTGAGGCAAATTGGCCTCCATCGCCTGCTGGGACTGGCTTAGCCGCTGTAGTTTCAGTAGCACGCCGTGGCGCATGCGCTGTGCCATGCGGGCCAGTTGCAGCTGCTCGCGCGCCACCAGGCCTGAGGGGCGGCCCAGGCGCGCGGCGGCCTGGTCCAGCCGCTGATGGCGTGCGTCAAGCTGGCGCTCCACACCATCAGCCAGGCGCCCGGCCAGCAGGCCCAACGCCCCCAGCCACACATCGCGCGGCTGGGCCACCAGCTCGGCCGCCGCCGTGGGCGTGGGCGCGCGCAGGTCGGCGCAGAAGTCGGCAATGGTGAAGTCGGTCTCGTGCCCCACCCCGCTGATGAGCGGCACTGTGCTTTGCACAATGGTGCGGGCCAGTTGCTCGTCGTTGAAGGCCCACAGGTCTTCGATGGAGCCACCACCGCGCACGAGCAGGATCACATCCACCGGCGGGTTTTGGGCTAAATCGGCCCATTGGGCTTGCCCCGCTTGTGTAAGCAGATACATTTTTGATAGCGCCGCCACCAGCGACGCCGGGGCGGCCGCCCCCTGCACCAGCGCGGGCACCAGCACCACGGGAATGTGCGGCACGCGGCGGCGCAGCGCCGTGACCACGTCGTGCAGCGCCGCCGCACCAGGTGACGTGACCAGGCCAATGGCGCGCGGCAGCAGTGGCAGCGGGCGCTTGCGGGCGGTATCAAACAGCCCTTCGGCATCGAGCTGGGCCTTCAGGCGCAGAAACTGCTCAAACAGTGCGCCCTGTCCGGCCCGCTGCATGCTTTCGACAATGAACTGCAGGTCACCCCGCGCCTCGTACACCCCCAGGCGCCCGCGCACTTCCACCAATTCGCCATCGCGCGGCGAAAAGTCAAGCAGGCTGGCAGCGCGGCGGAACATGGCGCAGCGCAGCTGACCGTTGGCGTCCTTGATCGAAAAATAGCAATGCCCGCTGGATGCGCGCGAGAAGCCCGTTATCTCGCCGCGCACGGCCACAGGATTGAAGCGCGCCTCCAGCGCATCAGCAATGGCGCGGCACAGCGCGCCAACTTCCCACACACGCGGCGCCACGCCTGGGTTTGTGCGCTCAAACATGAGAAACGGCGGGCGTTTGCGCAGGGCTTACCGCGTAAGTACTCCACAGAAACCCGCCCGCACCAGAGCACATGGAGTCATAACTAAAAACCACCCGCAAAACACCAGCGCACGTACAAGTCATTGATTTATAAGGATTTTTCATTGCGCAATTTTTCATCAATCTGTTGCAATCACGGCGTGGAGCCACTTTGGGGGGCCTGAAACAGGGGTTGCCCACAAAGTTATCCACAGATTTTGTGGGTGAGCGGGGGGCGCTGGCAGGTGGGCGGCAAGGTAACTGTTTGTGACGCTCAAGCCCACAGGATGCACCCGCAAGCTGGGCCATAATCGCCGATTGCTTTCATCTGCGCGGAGAGAGATTTGCTGTCCATCATACAAGCCGCAGGTTGGCCGATCTGGCCCCTGATTGCGTGTTCCGTCCTGGGAATGGCGCTGATTTTCGAACGTTTTGTGGCCCTCAAGACGGCCCGCGTCGCCCCCCCGAAATTGCTGGATGAAGCGATCACCGTGTCGTCCAAGGCCTTGCCCACCCCCGATGTGGTGAACCAGCTGGCACAGAACTCGGCCCTGGGTGAGGTGCTGGCCAGCGGCCTGCGCACCCTCAACAGCAACCCTCAGTGCAGTGAAACCGACCTGCGCGCCGCCATGGAAGGCACCGGCCGCGCCGTGGCGCACCGGCTGGAAAAGTACCTCTCGGCCTTGGCCACCATCGCCTCGGCCGCACCCTTGCTGGGCCTCTTGGGCACCGTCATCGGCATGATCGAGATATTTGGCTCGCAGGCAGGCGGCGGTGGCGTGGGCCAGGCCATGGGCGGCGGCAACCCGGCCCAGCTCGCGCATGGCATCTCGATCGCGCTTTACAACACGGCCTTTGGCCTCATCGTGGCCATCCCGGCGCTGATCTTCTGGCGCTACTTCCGCGCCCGCGTGGATGCGTACCTGCTTACCCTGGAGCTGGCTTCGGAACAATTCGTGCGCCACATCTTGCGTTTGCGCAAAGCCAAGTAAAGCCGACCTCAAGCCCCATGAACTTCCGCCCCCGCGCCAAGGAAGAGCCGGAGATCAACCTGATCCCGTTCATCGACGTGCTGCTGGTGATCCTCATCTTTCTGATGCTGACCACCACTTACAGCAAGTTCACCGAGCTGCAACTCACCCTGCCCGTGGCCGACGCCGAGCAGCAGCGCGACCACCCCAAGGAAATCGTCGTGGCCGTGGCGGCCGATGGCCGTTATGCAGTCAACAAGACGGGCGTGGACGGCAAGGGCGTGGATTCCATCGCCCAGGCCCTGCGCGCTGCGGCCACCGCAGGCCCTGGCAGCGTGGTCATCATCAGCGCGGACGCCATGGCGCCGCACCAGTCCGTGGTCACGGTGATGGAGGCTGCGCGCCGCGTGGGCCTCACGCAGATCACCTTCGCCACGCAGTCGTCGTCCGCGTCCGCACGCGCGACCAACGCGGCCAGCCGCTGACGGGCATGGGCGCCGCCCCTGGGCCACAGCCGCCCCCGGCAACGCCCCACCCAGCCCAGCCGCCCACCGGGCGCGCCACCGCCGAACAAGGCCTGCAACAAGTCTGGCAAAAGCGCGGCTGGGTCGCCAGGGCCTTGTGGCCCGCCGCGCTACTGTATGCCACCCTGGTGGCGCTGCGCCGCATGCTTTATCGCACCGACCTGCTGCGCTCCGAACACCCCGGGCGCCCCGTGATCGTGGTCGGCAATGTGATTGCCGGGGGTGCGGGCAAGACGCCGGTGGTCATTGCGCTGGTGAAACATCTGCAGGCACAGGGCCTGCAGGTGGGCGTGATTTCGCGCGGCTATGGCCGCAGCACCCAGGATTGCCGCGCGGTGCTGCCCGGCAGCCCGGCCAGTGAAGTGGGCGACGAGCCCGCGCTGATCGCACGCAGCTTTGCGGGCGATCCCGCCGTGCCGGTGTTTGTGGCGCCGCGCCGTATCACCGCCGCACGCGCACTGCTGGCGGCCCACCCCGGCACCGATGTGATCGTCTGCGACGACGGCCTGCAGCACCTGGCGCTGAAGCGCGATCTGGAGATCTGCATCTTCAATGACCAGGGCGTAGGCAATGGCTGGCTGCTGCCCGCTGGGCCGCTGCGCGAACCCTGGCCGCGCCGGGTGGACTTTGTGCTGCATGCGGGCACCACAGCTCCCGGCGGAACCACAGCCCCAGCGTTTGGCTTGGAGCGTCGCCTGGCGCCCTGGGCCGTGCGGTCCGACGGCAGCCAGGTGCCGCTGGCGCAACTGCGCGGCCAGCCCCTGCATGCCTTGGCCGCCGTGGCACGGCCCGACGACTTCTTTGCCATGCTGCGGTCTGAAGGCCTGACCTTGGCGCACACCGAAGCCCTGTCGGATCACTATGATTTCAATAGCTGGAAGTGCCCACTGGATGAGCGGCAGGCCGTGATTTGTACCGAAAAAGACGCCGTCAAGCTGTGGGCCCAGCACCCCGAGGCACTGGCCGTGCCTTTGGCCGTGCAGATCGACCCCCGCTTTTTTGCTGCGCTGGATACCAAGCTGTCCGCACTGCTGACCAAGGCCGCAGCACACAGGCCGCCGCTATCATCCCCCCTTGCCTGAATGGGCCCTGCCCCACCCCGCTGAATCTCCCAGGAAAGCCCCGCCCCCATGGACCCCAAACTGCTTGAACTGCTGGTCTGCCCCGTCACCAAAGGCCCCCTGACCTACGACCGAGAGGCGCAGGAACTCGTCTCGCGCAGCGCGCGGCTGGCCTACCCGGTGCGTGATGGCATTCCGGTGCTGCTGGAAAACGAAGCCCGCACGCTGACCGACGAGGAACTGGAGCGGTGAGCGCCGCCCCCTCCGCACCGGCAGCAACAAGCCCCTTCACGGTGCTGATCCCGGCGCGCATGGCGTCGAGCCGCCTGCCGGACAAGCCGCTGGCCGACATCGCTGGCTTGCCCATGGTGGTGCGCGTAGCCCAGCGCGCCGCGCAAAGCGCCGCCACCCGCGTAGTGGTGGCTGCCGACGATGCCCGTATCCTGCAGGCCTGCGCAGCCCATGGGGTGCAGGCCATCATGACCCGGCCCGACCACGCCAGCGGCAGCGACCGGCTGGCCGAAGCCTGCGCCCAATTGGGCCTGGTGGGCGACGACATCGTGGTCAATGTGCAGGGCGACGAACCTTTGATGGACCCAGCTCTCATCAACGCCGTGGCGGGCCTGCTGCACGCCAGGACCGAAGCCAGCATGGGCACGGCCGCCCATGCCATTGCCTCGCTGGCCGACGTCGCCAACCCCAATGTGGTGAAGGTGGTGCTCGACGCGCACGGCCTGGCGCATTACTTCAGCCGCGCGCCCATTCCGTTTGCGCGTGACCATGTGGGCACCGCGTGGTGGCAAGGCGCCGCGCAGGCTGCGGCCCCGGGTGTTGCGGCACTGGCGGGTTTTGCGCCGCTGCGGCACATCGGCATCTACAGCTACCGCGCCGGTTTCTTGCGGCAGTTTCCGCAACTGGCCCCGGCACCGACCGAGGCCGTCGAGGCGCTGGAACAACTGCGCGCCCTCTGGCATGGCCACCGCATCGCCGTGCACATCGCAGACAAGGCCCCAGGCCCGGGCGTGGACACGCTCGAAGACCTGGAGCGCGTGCGCGCGCTGCTTGGCTAAGGGCCCGGCCCACCCTGTGCTGCACTGTGGTGGTGCAGCCGGGAGAGACTGTCGGCTCTCTAGTTGCCGATGTAAGTCAGCGCAAGGTGGTCACATGCTATCCTCGACCGCAACGAGAGCACCGCATCCCGGGCGCACAGAACGGCTACAGGCGCCCTTCGCGCGTCCCCGCCAGCGGCGCCAACTGATTTCTAACCTTCGAGGACTTCCATGAGACTGATTCTGTTGGGCGCGCCTGGCGCCGGAAAGGGCACGCAAGCCACGTTCATCTGCCAGAAGTACGGCATCCCGCAAATCTCCACCGGCGACATGCTGCGTGCCGCCGTCAAGGCCGGCACCCCGCTGGGCCTGCAGGCCAAGGCCGTGATGGATTCGGGCGCCCTGGTCAGTGACGACATCATCATCGGTCTGGTCAAGGAACGCATCACGCAGCCCGACTGCGCCAAGGGCTTCCTGTTCGATGGCTTCCCCCGCACCATCCCCCAGGCCGATGCGATGAAGGCCGCAGGCGTCAAGCTCGACTACGTGCTCGAGATCGACGTGCCCTTCGATGCCATCATCGAACGCATGAGCGGCCGCCGCTCGCACCCCGCCAGTGGCCGCACCTACCACGTCAAGTTCAACCCGCCCAAGGTGGAAGGCAAGGATGACATCACGGGCGAAGAGCTGATCCAGCGCGAGGACGACAAGGAAGAAACCGTCAAGAAGCGCCTGCAGGTCTACAGCGACCAGACGCGCCCCCTGGTGGACTACTACAGCAACTGGGCCAAGGCCGAGCCCGAGCTGGCCCCCAAGTACCGCGCCATCAGCGGCACGGGCAGCGTGGACGAAATCACGGCACGTGCGCTGCAGGCCCTGGCCAGTTAAGTCGCACCGACAGGGGAAGGCAGACGCAAAACGCCTGCTGCCATCACCACACAGACCCGCCGCGCTGACCCGGCGGCCCGAGCGACGCCCCGCACGAGGGCGTCGCTTTTTTCATGGCGCCAAGGTGCGCAACCGCGCAGCGCCCTCCCCCCCACCTTGCATCAAGGCTCGATCAAGCCGGACTGGACCGCAGGCCGTAGGCCTTGCCATCGACATACAGGTACTCGGCGCGCAGCACCGGGTCGCCCTTCTCTTCGCGCAAGGTGAACCCCACCACCGACACCTGGGCACCCGGCCGGATCTCCTGCACCTGCCACGCCTGCATGCGTGTGAGGGGCGCCAGCTCGACCTCCCAGAGCCGGTCCTTGCGGGTGGGCAGCACGGCCTTGGCCAGCAGCGCCCGGCCGTCCACCGGCGCCGTCTGTGCAGGCACGGGGCGCTGGGCCAGGTCGGCTGGCAGCGTCAGGCCAGCGGCAAGTTCCAGCGAGAGTTCTGCATGGGGGTTCTGCCAGCGTACCCTGCGCACGGTGCCCTCCAGGTAAATGGGGCGGTCCGCATCAAAACTGCTCCAGCCATGGTGTGCGTGTACCCCGAGGGGCCAGACGGTGGCGGCAAGCAACAGGTGGCGGCGCGGCAAGTTCATAGAGACTCCTGGAAAAAGAAGAATCAGACAGGCTTCACAGATAGGCAATCCAGCGGCCACACGCCACCACGGCCAGCCAGACCACCGTGGAAGCCAGCATCTGCGCGCGGGCCAGGGCATCAAGCCGCGTGAGCGAACCGCGCCCATGAAACCATGCGGCATTGCACCCGGCAAGCATTAACAACAGCATCTTCAAGGTGAATGCCCGGTTGCTGAGCAGTTCGGCGGGCTGCGTGGCAAACATCAGCAGGCCCGAGGCAGCGGCCAGTGCAAATCCGCACAGCGCCAGTGACAGGCTCAGCCGGGCCAGGTCCTTCACCGGCAGCGCCGCACCCCGGCCAAACACCCGCAGCTCCAACAACACCAGGTTGCCCAGCAGCAACGCGATGCCTACGATGTGCACCACCTCCAGCGCCGGATAGGCCCAGGCATGCGTCTTGAGCGCTGCGAACATATACAAAGCAGCCAGCCTCGTCAGTGCGCCTGCAGCAGGTCGAGCAGCAAGGCCACCCGTGCCTTCACCGGGGACAACCCCTCAGAATCCGGCAACACATCGCCGGGCTTGGGCAGCACCTGCCCTTCGGGGCACCGGGTGGCCCGCACCACGCGCACACCAGCCTGCTGCGCCCGCAGCAAGGCGGCCTCCAGCGCATGGTGAATGGTCCCGTTGCCGGTGCAGGCCACCACCAGCCCCCGCACACCGGCATGCACCAGCGCATCCACGGTCTGGGCCCGTGCCCCTGCGTGGCTCAGCACCACCTCCACCCAGGGCCATTCAGTGGATTCGCTTCCTGTTTTGATAGCATAAAAGGCATGCCCAACGGGCGGAAGAGGCCAATTTTGCACAAGGCGCACCCGCCCCTCCTCCACCCATCCCAAGGGGCCGGCATCGCCCGAATTGAAGGCATGCACCCGGTACGGGTGGACCTTCTGCACGTTCCGGGCGGCATGCAGTTCTCCGGCCGCCACGGCCACCACCCCGGTGGCGCCGGGAGCCAGCACCACGGCCACGGCGTCCAGCAGGTTCTGAGGGCCATCGGGCGTCAGCGCCGTCGCGGGGCGCATGGCACAGGTCAGCACCACAGGCTTGGTGGTGTTCAGCACCTCGTGCAAAAACCAGGCGGTTTCTTCCAGCGTGTCGGTGCCATGGGTAATGACCAGGCCTCGCACGTCAGGGTCCGCCAGGTGGTGCGCGCAGCGCAGGGCCAGCGCCCGCCAGACGTCATCGTCCATGTCTTTGCTGTCCATCTGGGCCACCTGCTCGGCCACCAGCATGCCGCCCGCCAGCGCCTGCAGGCCCGGCACGGCGGCCAGCAATTGCTCTACCCCCACCTGGGCTGCGGTGTAGCCGATGTTGTCCCCCGCCTGTGCCGAGGTGCCCGCGATGGTGCCCCCAGTGCCCAAAACCACAATTTTTTGCCCGCTCACTTGCATACTCCGAAAAACTGGTGAAAAATACAGTTACTGGATTAAAAAACAGTTGTTCGCCACTGTAACCGCCGCCACCGGAAACCACCATGCTCGACAACCCCAAACTCACCGCCCGCCAGCAGCAGATCCTGGATCTCATCCAGACCGCCATTGCACGCACTGGCGCGCCCCCGACCCGCGCAGAAATCGCGGCCGAGCTGGGATTCAAATCGGCCAATGCCGCTGAAGAACACCTGCAAGCCCTGGCCCGCAAAGGGGTGATCGAGCTGGTCAGCGGCACATCACGGGGCATTCGCCTGCGTGGCGACACGGTGCGCTCCATCAACGCAGCGCGTGGCAGCCAGTTCAGCCTGCCGATTCCGGGCCTGTCGCAGCTGGTGTTGCCCCTGGTGGGGCGCGTGGCAGCGGGGTCGCCCATTCTCGCGCAGGAACATGTGGACCAGACCTACAGCGTGGAAAACAGTCTCTTCCAGCACAAGCCCGACTACCTGCTCAAGGTGCGCGGCATGTCCATGCGGGATGCCGGCATCATGGACGGCGACCTGCTCGCCGTGCAGTCCACCCGCGAGGCCCGTAACGGGCAGATCATCGTGGCCCGGCTGGGTGACGATGTCACCGTCAAACGCCTGCGCCGCACCGCCACGGCCATCGAGCTGTTGCCCGAAAACCCCGACTACCCGGTGATCGTGGTCCAGCCCGGCGAGCCCTTCGAAATCGAAGGTCTGGCCGTGGGCCTCATCCGCAACACCATGCTGATGTAGGCCACTCCGTTTGGGCCGCACTGCGGGTGGCGGGCGTTTGATGGGCTGGCTACAGCACATCAGCCCTGCAGTGCAGACCCCATGCCATGCCACCGGCCGTGCCAGCGCGGCGACGTTGCTTGTCTTGTGGTGCCAGCCTCTTGCACCAAAGGTACCTGCACGTCCGCCATGGCCCGGCAAGCAGCATGGCATGAAATCACTTTGCAATCCTGCCTGTGTTCAACCCCCGACCTTCGGAGTTTTCACATGGGACTTGCCTTGTTCACCCTTACTGCCTTGCAAAATCCGCTGCGCGGCCTCAAGCGCCTGCTGGTGCACCCTGCGCGCGCAGATGCCGCAGTAGATGCAGACGCCACCGTAGTAGGCCGCCCGCGACCGCCCATTCCACAGCAGGGCCCGCGGCCATTGCGTGGCAACTGGCCTTTCACGGTCAAGCCTCCGCTGCGCCCCTCCGAGGCCCCCGCCCGACAGCCTGCGCCAGCGGGCAGGTCATTTCTGCCCATGGCCAACCCCATGGGCAGCCACCGCCACGCATTTTTGTCAACACGAACCACTGATTCGCATGTTCGAAGCCTCCGGCCAACCAAAGTCCTGCGCCGGGTGTCCGACTCCGGTACGGGCCGCCTGGTGATTGCGGGGCGCATGGCCGATGTGTGCGCGGAGCTGGACCGCATGGTGGCCTCCGAAGCCATGCGGGCCTGAAGCCTGTCGGGAGTTTTTTCCAGGATCCCATTGCAGTCCCACGGTGTTGGCGGTGCATGCCTTGGAGATGGCGCGCGAGCTTACATGCCCTCGGAGTGCAAGGACACCAGCACGTCAAACCCGCCGGAGCAATTGCACGCCGCCCTCCGGCAGAACGCCTGGACGGACCACGCCAACACTCCGTCACCAAAAGCCGGGGATTTTGGTGCGCCAAGCGGCCACCTGGCGCGGTGCGCAATCGCTGCCAAGGCACAATGTCGGGATGAACATAGTGATCCTCGACGATTACCAGGATGCAGTGCGCAAACTGCATTGCGCCTCCCGGCTCGACGCGTACACCGCCAAGGTTTACACCAACACCGTCAAGGGGCTGGGGCAGCTCTCCGTGCGGCTCAAGGATGCCGACATCATCGTGCTGGTGCGGGAACGCACCCAGATCACACGCCAGCTCGTCGAGAAGCTGCCTCGCCTCAAGCTCATTGCACAAACGGGCAAGGTCGGCAGCCACATTGACGTGGCCGCCTGCACCGAACGCGGTATTGCCGTGGCCGAAGGCGTGGGCTCTCCGGTGGCCCCCGCAGAACTGACCTGGGCGCTGGTGATGGCTTCCATGCGCAGGCTGCCCCAGTACATCTCCAACCTCAAGCATGGTGCCTGGCAACAGTCCGGCTTGAAGACCGCGTCCATGCCTGCCAATTTTGGACTGGGCAATGTGCTGCGCGGCAAAACACTTGGCATCTGGGGCTATGGGCGCATCGGGCAGCTGGTGGCGGGCTACGGCCGGGCGTTTGGAATGAATGTGCGCATCTGGGGCCGCGAGGGCTCGCGTGCGCAGGCGTTGACGGACGGCTACCAGGCGGCCACGACGCGCGAGGAGTTTTTCTCGCAGTGCGATGTGATCTCGCTGCACCTGCGCCTCAACGATGAGACCCGGGGCATCATTTCGCTCGAAGACCTGTCGTGCATGAAGCCTACCTCCCTGCTGGTCAACACGTCGCGCGCAGAACTCATTGAACCCGACGCACTGATCGCCGCCCTGAACCGGGGGCGCCCTGGCATGGCCGCAGTCGATGTGTTCGAGAGCGAACCCATCCTGCAAGGCCACGCCTTGCTGCGACTGGAAAACTGCATCTGCACGCCACACATCGGGTATGTCGAACAGGACAGCTACGAGCTGTACTTTGGCGCGGCTTTTGACAACGTGGTGAATTTCATCAAGGGCACACCGACCAACATCGTGAACCCTGGTTCATTGCAGGTGCGGCGTTAAGACGCACGCCCGCTACAACCCAACCCGAGGAGGGTTCACACCCCCAAAACAAAAAGGCTTCCCGAAGGAAGCCTTTTTGTTTTTGCAAGGCACCGGAGCGCCTTGTAATAAACGACTCTCTATTACAGAGGGGTCTTCTTGCCGTCCTTGTAGACGTACAGCGTGATCGCAGGGTTCTTCATTTCGCCGTTGGGCTCGAAGGCGATCGTGGAAGTCACGCCCTTGAAGTTGGCCTTGGCCAGCTCAGGCGTGTAGACCTTGGGGTCCACGGAGTTGGCGCGCTTCATGGCGTCCACGATCAGGAACGTAGCGTCGTAGGTGTAGGGGCTATACACCTGGAACTGGTTGGGGTACTTGGCGTCGTACTTGGCCTTCCAGGCCGTGCCGCCAGGCATCTTGGCCAGCGAAGAACCACCTTCGGCGCAGATCACGTTGCCCAGGGTCTTGGCACCAGCGGCCAGCTTGGCGATTTCAGAAGTGCAAATGCCGTCACCACCGAAGTACTTGACGTTGCCCATGCCCAGCTGTTCCATCTGACGCAGCATCGGGCCGCCTTGGGGGTCCATGCCGCCGTAGAAGATCGCGTCGGGGTTCTTGGCCTTGATGGCGGTCAGGATCGCCATGAAGTCGGTGGCCTTGTCGGTCGTGAACTGCTCGTCCACCACCTTCATGCCCTTGGCAGTGGCCGTCTTCTTGAACACGTCTGCCACGCCCTGGCCGTAAGCGGTACGGTCGTCGATGATGGCAACGGTCTTGAGCTTCAGCGTATCTACAGCGTAGAACGCCAGGCCAGCGCCCAGGGCGTTGTCATTGGCGATGATGCGGAAGGTGGTCTTGTAGCCGGGCTTGGTCAGGTTGGGGTTGGTGGCAGCGCCGGTGACGTGGGGAATGCCGCAGTCGTTGTAGACCTTGGAAGCGGGGATAGTGGTACCGGAGTTGAGGTGGCCCACCACGCCAGCAACCTTGGCGTCGCACAGCTTCTGTGCAGCAGCGGTGCCCTGCTTTGGATCTGCAGCGTCGTCTTCAGCGACCAGTTCAAACTTGATCTTCTTGCCACCGATGGTGACACCTTGAGCGTTCAACTCTTCAATGGCCATGCGGGCGCCATTTTCGTTGTCCTTGCCGTAGTGGGCTTGGGCGCCGGAAACCGGAGCCACGTGGCCGATCTTGACCACCTGCTCTTGTGCAGAGGCCACACCAGCTGCAGCTGCGATAGCAGCAACCACGGTCAGTTTCAACTTCAATTGCATATCAATCTCCAGTAAAGATAAACGCTGAGAATCTTCTTGTGTCTCAACGCAGGCGAACATATCGCAATTTACGGGCCAGATCATTAGGGAACACGATTAAATGCGAGGGAAACCACAGGGGAATACCCTGTCATCCCTTGCTGGCTGTGGGCGCACCGCTCGCAAGCTCCTCGGCCACGGCCTCGTACACCGCATGCCGGACCACGGATTCGATCTCCTCCCGCAGCCTGGGCAGCACCGATCTTGTCTGTTCTTGCACCACCGTGGCGATCGCTTCGCGCAGACGTTGATCCAGCACAACGTCCACCCGCTGCATGACACGGTGCACCATGTATTCCTCCATGCCCTCGGGCATGGGCCGCGCCAGCGCGGGTGCGGCCGCTGCACGCGCCATTGGCATAGCCCCTGGCACAGGTGCTGCAGCGCTGGGCATGCGCTGCTGGGGTGCAGGTGTTTGAGCCCTCGCGGTACTCGGACTGGCACCGACCACCCCAATCGCTGGCCCAGCAGCCGGTGGGCGCGCAGACCGAGGCGCTGCGGGCAATGCAGTACCAGCGGGTTGCCGCATGTCCAAAGGCGCGGTGGAGTGCGGCGGTGGCATGACCGTGGTGCGCGCACGGGGCTCCACGGGCATGGCAGCCGGTGGTGTCCCCGGCACCTGCACCACTTCGGTGAGCGTGGGCACAAAACGGGGAGGCGCTTTGGGTGGGGTGGCCATCAGCCGCCTTTCAGCACCAGATCATGGCGCGTGATGGCATAGCCCCGCGACGCATAGTGGCGCCAGCGTACGCGCGCCTCGGCGCGGTCGGCTTCGTCATGGGCACTCACTACCTCTACCAGCCGGTCAAACCGCCCGAAGCCTTCGGGGACTTCCATGTTGAGATTCAGCAGCACCTCATGGTGCGCCGACGACCGCGCATCGACCGCCAGCAACACCGGGGACGCCAGCACCAGCTCTTCGTCCGCATCGCTGCGGCAGTGGGCCACAAAATCCTGGGGAGCCATGGCCCAGAGCATGCGGTCCAGGGTCTCCAGCGACTCGGCCGGTGCCGTGATGACCAGGCGCGCCCCGCTGCGCTGCACCTTGCGCGCAAAGCGGCACGCGTAGACCAGCTTGTCAGGCGCGTTGAAGTGGAAGGCGACCTCTGTCATGGCATGCCCGCCCGATCAGGCGGCCTTGGCCCGGGGTGCGCGCTTGGTCGCAGGCTTGGCGGCGGAACGCGGTGCGGACGCCGCCTTGCCCACCTTTGCGTGGGCCTGGGCCAGCAGATAGTGCACTAGCAAACCCACAGGGCGCCCTGTGGAACCTTTGGCCGCACCACCGCGCCAGGCCGTGCCGGCAATGTCCAGGTGCGCCCAGGGCATGTCGCCCACAAACTTCTGCAGGAACTTGGCGGCTGTGATGGAGCCACCCGCACGCCCGGCCACGTTGCCCATGTCGGCAAAGTTGCTCTTGAGGCCCTCGGCATAGTCGTCGTCCAGCGGCATGCGCCAGCAGGGGTCTTGCGCGGATTCGCCCGCCTCTTGCAGTGCAGCGGCCAATCCATCGTTGTTGGCAAACAGGCCGCTGCGCACGCCACCCAGCGCAATCACGCAGGCGCCGGTCAGGGTGGCAATGTCCACCACGGCGGCTGGCTTGAAGCGGGCCGCATAGCTCAGCGCATCGCACAGCACCAGGCGGCCTTCGGCGTCGGTGTTCAAAATCTCGATGGTCTGGCCGCTCATGCTGGTGACCACATCACCAGGCTTCACGGCGCGGCCATCGGGCATGTTCTCGCAGGCCGGGATCAGACCCACCACATTGATGGCGGGTTGCAGCTCGCCCAGGGCGCGGAACGTGCCCAGCACGCTGGCGGCACCACACATGTCGAACTTCATTTCGTCCATCTCGGGCGCGGGCTTGATCGAGATGCCCCCGGTGTCAAAGGTGATGCCCTTGCCCACCAGCACCACGGGCGCCTTGTCCTTGGCGGCGCCGTTGTAGCGCAGCTCGATGAAACGCAGCGGCTCTTCGGAGCCACGGGCAACGGCCATGAAGGAGCCCATGCCCAGGCGGCTGACCTCGGCCGGGCCGTGGACCTTGCACTGGATCCGCGGCAGCTTGGCCAGCGTCTTGGCGGCATCGGCCAGCAGGCTGGGCGTGGCATGGTTGGCGGGGCGGTTGCCCCATTCGCGCGCAAACTCCACACCCGCCACCAGCGCCACACCCCGGTCAAAACCTTCCCGCGCCTCGGTGGGGCTGGCAACACCAATCACACAGCGGCCCAGGCTGCGGGCCTCTGCCTTCGATTTGGTAGTGGTGTAGACATAGCTGGCCTCGGCGACAGCCTGCACGGCAGCGCCCACGGCATCCGCAGAGGCGGCGCCCGCCCAGCACAGCACCACCCGCTTGGTGTGGGGGGCCTTGATCGCACCGCCCGCTGCCAGCACGGCCTGGCGCAGCGCGCGGGCAGAGCCATCGCCGCAGCCCACCAGCACCACGCGGCGCGCGGCCACGGCGGGCACCTGGTACAGCTGCAGCTGCTTGCCCGCCTTCAGTGCCAGATCTCCATTCTTGAGCGCCAGCGCCGCCAGGGCAGACAGGGCGTCAGCCCCCGGCTTGAAACCCTCAGGAATCAGCACCACCAGCAGGTCGCATTTCTCCGAAGCAGCCGCCGTCAAATCCAGGGTCTTGAGATCAAAGTTCATAATCGGTGTTTTCCTTTTGAGCGGGCCATGCGCTTTGATGCGCACGCAAAAATGCATAGCACGCGCTGAGCCAATGTTATTCGATTCATCCATTCGCAAAGAGCTGGCACGCAGCTTCGGCGCGACGCTTGTGGTGCTGGTGACCGTGGTCATGACCATGATGCTCATCCGCACCCTGGGCCAGGCCTCCAAAGGCAGCGTGAGCCCCTCCGATGTGATGCTGGTCATGGGCTTCACCGTGCTGGGTCAGTTGCCCACCATCCTGAGCCTGAGCCTGTTCATTGCCGTGGTCGGCACCCTCTCGCGCATGTACCGCGACAGCGAAATGGTGATCTGGTTCGCCAGTGGCCGGGGACTGCTGAGCCTAGTCAAGCCCCTGCTGCGGTTTGCCTGGCCCGTGATGGTGGTGATTGCCGTGCTGTCGCTGCTGGTCTGGCCCTGGGCCAACTCGCAGATCCAGGAACTCAAGACCCGCTATGAGCAGCGCAGCGACATCGACCGCATTGCACCCGGTGAATTCCAGGAGTCCTCCAACGGCAGCCGGGTGTTCTTCATCGACAAGGACAGCCCCGACACCCAGGCTGCCAACAACGTGTTCATCGCGGCCAACGACGGCACGCGCGAGTCCGTCACCTCAGCCCGCAGCGCGCGGCTGGAGACCCAGGCTGGCGAGCGCATGGTGCTGCTCAGCAACGGCCAGCGGCTGGAGACCTCGCGCGACAAGCCCGGCGTCAAGATCAGCGACTTCTCCGAATACGGCACCCGCCTCGGCGCCGCCTCGCCGGGCTCCGCCGAAGAGCTGGCCGTGAAGACCCGCACCACCCTCAGCCTGCTCATGCAACCCCTGCCCGCCTACCGGGCCGAGCTGGGCTGGCGCCTGGGGCTGGCGCTGGCGGCCCTCAACTTTGTGCTGCTGGGCCTGGCCGTGGCCAGTGCCAACCCGCGCGCCGCGCGCAGCACCAGCCTGGTGTTTGCGCTGTTCGGGTTCATCATCTACTACAACCTCATGACCCTGGGCCAAAGCTGGGTAGGTGTCGGCCGGTTGGGCCTGGCAAGCTTCATGGTGCTGCTGCACGGCGGCATGCTGGCCGTGTCATTGCTGGTGCTGGCGATACGACACAACCAGTGGAGCGTGCGCCGCCTGCTGCCGCCCCGCCCATCAAGGGCCACCCAGACGCAGGGAGGGCAGCCCGCATGAAGACCATCCGCCGCCTGATCCACCGCGAGGCCCTGTCCGCCGTCACCTTTGTCACGGTCGGTTTCTTGGCATTGTTCTTCTTCTTCGACCTGGTGGACGAGCTGCGCTGGGTGGGCCGCGCCGGGGCCGAGGGCTACCAGCTCTCGCATGCGCTCTTGTTCGTGGTGCTGAGCATTCCCAGCCACCTCTACGAGCTGCTGCCCATCACCGTGCTCATCGGCACCATCTTTGTGATGGCGCGCCTGGCCCAAAGCTCCGAATTCACCATCATGCGCACCAGTGGCATGGGCCCCTGGCGCGCACTGCGCACCCTGGTCACCCTGGGCGGCGTGTTTGTGGTGCTGACTTTTGCCGTGGGCGACTACCTGGCCCCGCTCACCGACCGCACGGCCCAGCTCATCAAGGTGCGCTACCTCGGCAAACTGACCACAGGCGCCACCGGTGCCTGGCTCAAGGAGCGGCAGGACAACCACTCCTTTGCCGTCAACGTGCGCGCCCTCACGCCCAACGGCGGCATGCTGGATGTGCGCATCTTCGAGTTCGACGACAAAGGGCGCCTCGCCTCGCAGACGCGGGCTGCCTCGGGCCAGTTCGGCTCGGACGGCGCCTGGGCACTCACCAACGTGCAACGCAGCCGCTTTGAACACCGCGACGCCACCGACGACAAGGGCGAGGCGCGCGTGGAACACCTCGACACCCCCAGCCTGCAGTGGCCCACGCGCATCAGTGCCGACATGGTCGCCGCCTCCCTGCTCAAACCCGACCGCATGGCCACGCTCGACCTGTTCCAGTTCATCCGGCACCTGAACGCCAATGGCCAGTCGGCGCAAAAGTACGAGATCGAGTTCTGGCGCAAGGTGTTCTACCCCCTCTCCTGCCTGGTGATGGTGGTGCTGGCCCTACCCTTTGCCTATCTGCATTTCCGCTCGGGTGGCATTGCGGGCTATGTGTTTGGCGGGGTCATGGCGGGTATCAGCTTCTTCCTGCTGAACAACGTGTTTGGCTACGCAGGCAACCTGCAGAACTGGTCGCCCATGCTCACGGCCGCCGCGCCTGGGCTGATCTATTCCGTGCTATCCCTGGCCGCCTTCGGCTGGCTGGTGCTGCGGCGCTGACTGCGGCAGCACGCCATTTCACGATCCATGCAAAAAGCCATCGTCCTGTTCTCGCACGGCTCCCGCGACCCGCTGTGGCGCGCGCCCATTGAGGCCGTGGCCGCGCGCATCGCAGCGCAGCACCCCTCACGCCCCGTGGCCTGCGCCTACCTGGAGCTGTGTGCCCCCAGCCTGGCAGAGGCCACCCAGCGGCTCGTCACCCAGGGCGCCACCCACATCACCGTGGTGCCCATGTTCCTGGGCACCGGCAAACATGCGCGCGAAGACCTGCCCGTTTTGTTGCAAGAACTGCATGTTGCCCATCCCGGCGTGCAGTTCCACGTCCAGGCCGCCATTGGCGAGGACCCGCGCATGACCGCCCTGATGGCCGACATCGCCTGTGAGGTCCCGCTGGACTGAAAATTCTGCAGCTGCGCCAGGTAGCGCTTAGACGATTGCAGCATAATGATGCAAATCTTTAGGCGATATCAGATATGAACCTGCACCAATTCCGCTTCGTTCAAGAGGCGGCGCGCCGCAACCTCAACCTGACCGAAGCCGCCAAGGCCCTGCACACCTCGCAGCCGGGCGTGTCCAAGGCCATCATCGAGCTGGAAGAAGAACTGGGCGTGGACATCTTTGCCCGCCACGGCAAACGCCTCAAGCGCATCACCGAGCCCGGCCAGCACGTGCTCAAAAGCATCGAAGTCATCATGCGCGAGGTGGGTAACCTCAAGCGGATTGGCGAGCAGTTCAGCGCGCAAGACAGCGGCACCCTCAGCATCGCCACCACCCACACCCAGGCGCGCTACGTGCTGCCGGTTCCCGTGGCACGGCTACGCGAGGCCTACCCCAAGGTCAACGTGAGCCTGCACCAGGCCACGCCCCACGAAGTGGCCCGCATGATCATCGACGAGGTGGCCGAGATCGGCATGGCCACCGAATCGCTGGCCGACTACCCTGAACTCGTCACCCTGCCCTGCTACGAATGGCAGCACGTGCTGGTCGTGCCCAACGACCACCCGCTGGCACAAAAGGAGCGCATTGGCCTGGACGACCTGGCCCACGAGGCACTGATCACCTACCACCCCTCCTTCACCGGCCGGGGCAAGATTGACCACGCCTTTGCTGCGCGCAAGCTCACGCCCCGCATCGTGCTCGAAGCCATTGACTCCGACGTGATCAAGACCTATGTGCGCCTGGGCCTGGGCATCGGCATCGTGGCCGAAATGGCCATGCGCGACGACCCGGTGGGCGACCTGGCCGTGCGCCCCGTGGGCCACCTGTTCGGCCAGAGCGTGGCTCGGGTCGCCTTCAAGCGCGGCGCCTACCTGCGCAACTTTGTCTACAAGTTTGCCGAGCTGCTCAGCGACCGCCTGAGCCGCGAGCTGATTGCCCGTGCGATGACGGGGCATGTCAACGACTACGAACTTTGACCTGCGCTCCCCACCAGAAGCCCCTCACTCTTCCCGAATTTCCCCGCATTTCAAGCTGCAGCGCCATGACCTCCACCACCGCCCGCACACCCGCCTTCCCCAGCAAGCTGCCCAACGTCGGCACCACCATCTTTACCGTGATGTCAGCCCTGGCCACCGAACACAAGGCGGTGAACCTGGGTCAGGGCTTCCCCGACTTTGAATGCGCGCCCGAACTGGTGAACGCCGTCACCGCCGCCATGCAAGCCGGCCACAACCAGTATCCCCCCATGACCGGCGTGCCCGCCCTGCGCGAAGCCGTGGCCCGCAAGATCGAGGCGCTGCACGGCCGCGCCTACAACCCCAACACCGAAATCACCATCACCGCAGGCGCCACGCAGGCCATCATCACCGCCATCCTCGCCATCGTGCACCCAGGCGATGAAGTCATCGTGCTCGACCCCTGCTACGACAGCTATGTGCCCAACATCGAGCTGGCCGGTGGCAAGGCCGTGCGCGTGCCGCTCACGCCCGGCACCTTCCGCCCCGACTTTGCGAAGATCAGCGCGGCCATCACGCCGCGCACGCGCGCCATCATCATCAACAGCCCACACAACCCCAGCGCCACCATCTGGACGGCCGAGGAGATGCGCCAGCTGGAAGACCTGCTCGCGCCCACCGACATCCTGCTCATCAGCGACGAGGTGTATGAGCACATGGTGTTCGATGGCGCCGAGCATGAAAGCGCCGCGCGCTTTCCGGGCCTGGCCGCCCGCGCCTTCATCGTGTCCAGCTTTGGCAAGACCTTCCACGTCACCGGCTGGAAGGTCGGCACCGTGGCGGCCCCCGCCGCGCTGACGGCCGAGTTCCGCAAGGTGCACCAGTTCAACGTGTTCACGGTCAACACCCCCGTGCAGCACGGGCTGGCCGCCTACCTGCAAGACCCCACGCCCTACCTGCAGTTGCCCGCCTTCTACCAGGCCAAGCGCGACCTGTTCCGCGAAGGGCTGGCAGGCTCGCGCTTCAAGCTGCTGCCCAGCACCGGCAGCTACTTCCAGTGTGTGGACATCTCGGCCATCAGCGATTTGAACGAGGCCGATTTCTGCCAGTGGCTCACCCGCGAAGTGGGCGTGGCTGCGATTCCGCTTTCGGCGTTTTATGGCGACGGTTTTGACCAGCGTGTGGTGCGGTTCTGCTTTGCCAAGAAGGACGAAACGCTGCGCGCCGCGCTGGAACGGCTGCGCAAGCTCTGAGGCCGTTGCCATGGCTGCACTGACCGGGTCTCTCCGGCCCATCGTCGCGCCGACGCCCGCCAACCAGCTGCTGCCGTTTGAGAAAGCGTTGCTCCACGCTGCCGCTTCCGCGCTGCAACCGGCTGAGGCTGCGCTGCTTGCAAAGCAGGTGGCCTGTATCAACCACATTCGCCGCCCATCGGACTGGAAGCGCATCGAATTCCAGAGCAAGCGCTGGTTTCTGGTCCGCTGGCCGGCACAACTTCTCTTCGACCGCACAGAGGCGTTCCGCCTCGCCACCATTGCCTGCCAGTTTGGGGCGAAAGACGCACTGGTGGATGTATGGGCAGAGGGCGGCCATGTGTCTGCGCTGGAATCCGCAGTGGGTCTTAGCGGGCTCTCCATTGCGGGGCCGCTGAACATCCTTGGGGTGCATCCCGCCATCTGATGGGCGCCATGCCGCAAGATGACGCATGAATTTATAGAGAAAATCGGCCTCTGCGCGCGTCCAGTGCGTCAAACACGCTATAAATAAAATAGCAAATTGATCTGCCACGCTTCCCACTGCAGCGCAACCCCTGGATGCAGCTGGAGGGCTTCACTGGCAACGCCACCCTCACCGCGTCTGCCGCGCCAACCACACTCCCGCAGCCGCCAGCACCATCCCCACCAGCGCCCAACCGGTCAGCGTTTCGCCAAACATGGCCCAGGCAATCAGTGCCGTGGTGGGTGGGGTCAGGTAAAACAGGCTGGCCACATTCACCGCGCCGCCCCGGCGGATGAGCAGGTTCAGCAGGCTCACGGCCCCGAGCGACAACACCAGCACCAGCCAGCCCAGCGCAAACACGAACTCACCGCTCCATGTGATCGCCATGGTTTCAGTGGCGTGGGCCAGCACCGCCATGGCGATGGCACACGGCAGGTACTGGATCACCGAGCCCGTGCGCAGATCGAACGAGGGGCAGAACCGCTTCTGGTACAGCGTTCCCGCCGTGATGCCCAGCAGCGCCACCAGTGCGGGCAGCAGCATGCCCACCAAAGCACCCGCAGGCACGGTCGCCACCTTGCCCGCCACCACCAGCGCCACGCCGCTGAACCCCAACCCCAGCCCAACCCACTGCGCAGGCCGCACCTTCTCGCCCAGCAAGGCGCCCGCCACCAGTGCAGTCAACAGCGGCTGCAAGCCCACCACCAGTGCCGTGATGCCCGACGGCAGCCCATGGCCAATGGCCATGAACACCCCGCCCAGGTACACGCCATGCACCAGCAGGCCCGACACTGCGATGTGCCCCCACGCCCTGCCCGCCGGGGGCCAGGGCGCACGCACCAGCGCCACCACAGCCAGCATGAGCACGGTGACGATGGCAAAGCGCAGCCCCAGGAAGGTCAACGGCTCGATGTACGGCAGGCCCAGCTTGGCACCGATGAAGCCGGTGCTCCAGAGCGCGACAAACAGCAAGGGGACGAGTGAATCCAGCGGATTCGAGGCGGGAGACGGGTGGGGCGTTGCCTGGGTCATGGGGAGTGAAGATGAAGCGTCTGCGAGCGGCGGTCACGCCAGACTTGGGGGGGATGCCAAGGCAGCGGGAGTACGGCAGAGGGCCAGCCAATCATCGCACCGTCTGCCCGGCCACTGGGCCCCGCCCGCGTGCCCTGGTCGCAGGCCCATTCACCGCCCAGGCATACGGAACTGCCCTGCCTGCCGCGATGAACCGGCCCGAAGCCGAAGGCAGGCCGAGCACCTGTTGGTGCGCGCGGCGCAGACAAAGACCAAAAATACAAGAAAAATGCGGTCCTCCGCGCATCCACAATACGTTGATCGCTACACATTTAATAGCAAACAGGACTTCTCCACCCAGCAGAAAGAGCAGGTGTGAGCAGCCCCACCATTTGCCCACACCCTCCTTTTTCAAACGGGCTGGCTTCGGGAACCGACACGCCAACGGCAAACACGCTCTGCTTCGCAGCCATCGCCAGCCCCAAGGCGGGCCGGTGATACTGACCGCCCACCATCCGGCTGACGCTGAAGCGCTGCTCCACCTGCCGCTGGCCCTACACCGCCAGGCGGTATCCCACCCCCGACTCGGTAAGCAGATGGCGGGGCTGCGCGGAGTCGGCCTCCAGCTTTTGCCGCAGGTGCCCCATGTAGATGCGCAGGTAGTGGCTCTGGTCCGAGCGCATGGGCCCCCACACCTCACGCAGCAACTGCTTTTGCGTAATGACCCGCCCTGCGTTGGCCACCAGCACCATGAGCATGCGGTACTCGGTGGGCGTCAGGTGCACCTCCGCACCCGCCTTGCGCACCAGGCGCGCGCTGCGGTCCACCTCGACGTCGCCGAAATGGAACAGGGGCTCCGCCGCGTCCTGCGCCAGCCCGTTGCCGGTGGCGGCGCGGGGCCTGCGCAGGTTGGCCCGCACCCGCGCCAGCAACTCTCCGGTGCCAAAGGGCTTGGTGAGGTAGTCGTCTGCACCGGCATCGAGTGCGGCAATCTTGTCGGTCTCGTCGGTGCGTGCAGACAAAACGATGATGGGCACGGCGGACCAGCCCCGCACATCGCGGATCAGCTCCACCCCGTCGCCATCGGGCAGCCCCAGATCCAGCACCAGCAGGTCGGGGTGGCGGGTGCCTGCGGCAGACAGGCCCTCGCGCAGCGTGCCCGCCTCGTGCACCTGCCAGCCTTCAGCCTCCAGCGCGCTGCGCACAAAGCGCCGGATCTGTGGCTCGTCCTCGATCACCAAAACGGTACGTATCTGCATGGTTGTCTTCAGGGGGCAGAAACGCCCCGCTCCATCTCGCTCAAACCGGGGTCGGGCGGCGGCTCGCGCCGTGCGAGGGTCACCGTGAATTCTGCACCGCCCCCTTCCACACTGGCAGCAGAAATTGCACCGCCATGCGCTTGCACAACGGCCTTGCAGATCGCCAGACCCAGGCCCACGCCCGGGGTGGCAGATTCCGCCTGGCCCCGGGTGAATTTTTCAAACAGGGTGTGCTCTTTGCCCCGCACCGAGGCGGGCAGGCCCGGGCCATGGTCCCGCACCTTCAGCACCAGCATGGTGTCGGTGGTGGATGCTTTCACCAGCACCGGCGCTGCGCCATATTTGGCCGCATTTTCCAGAAGGTTGACCAGCACGCGCTCGATGAGCACAGGGTCAAACTCCACCAGCGGCAAGTCGGCGGGCAGCTCCGTGCGCACAGGCATGTCGCCCAGGGCTGGCCTGGCGGCCCGGATGGCCGAGCCGACCACCTCCTCCACCGACTGCCAGTCGCGCCGCAGGTGGACGCTCTGCCCCGACACATCGCTCTCCAGGCGCGCCATGTCCAGCAGGTTGCTGACCAGCGCATTGAGCTGGTGCGCCTGGTGCACGATGGCCTTGGCGATGGTGCCTGTCTCTTGCGGCGGCGCGGCCTGCAACGATTCGGCCAGCGTGATCAAGGCCGTGAGGGGCGTGCGCACGTCGTGCGACACCGCGCCCAGCAGGGCGTTGCGCAGCCGCTCCGACTCCATGTCCACCACGGCCTGCTGCGCAATGTTCACGTAATGCACACGCTCCAGGGCAATGGCGATCTGCCGCGCCAGGGTGTCCAGCTGCTGCGCCTGTTCCGGGATCAGCAGCCAGCGGGGCTGGGCGGGCTCCAGCGCCAGCACACCTCGCACGCGCATGGGGGCCTTCAGCGGCACATAGCGCCAAGTCTGCGCGGCCAGGGTGCTGGTCGCCAGCCCGGCGCTCTGGCCCTGGCGCAAGGTCCAGTCGGCCACGCTTTTATCAAAGCCCGGCGGCAGCTCATCGGGGTACTGAAGGCGGTCCGACGCGTCCAGCGCCACCACCACGGCGCGGCCCCCAAAGTGCCCCTGCACCGCGGCTGCTCCGATCTCGATGACCTGGCTGGTCTCCAGCGCCGCCGACAGCTCGCGGGTGAGTTCAAACAGCGACTGGGCGCGCCGCTCCCGGCTGATCGACACCCCGGCCGCGAACCGCAACCCGGCCGTGAGCTGCCCCACCAGCAGCCCCACGCCCAGCATCACTGCAAACGTGACGATGTACTGCACGTCGCTCACCGCAAACGACAGGCGCGGCGAGACAAAAAAGAAATCGAACGCCAGCACATTCAGCAGCGCCGCCATGGCTGCGGGCACGCGGCCAAAGCGCATGGCCACCGCGACGACGCCTACCAAGTAAAGCATCACGATGTTGGTCAGCTCCAGCAAGCCATGCAGCGGGGTTGCCAGCACCGTGACGGCAATGCTGGCGCCCAGCGCCCACAAAAAACCTTGCCAGCGATAGCGCCCCGCGCCGGGCTCGCCCACATCACCGTCATCATCCAGGCCAATGTTGCGGTCCCACAGCGCCTGGGGCAGGCGCCGTGAGCTGCCCGCATGCGCGGCCTCGACAATGTCGAGCGAAGGCGCCCGTTCGGCCAGCTCGCGCGCAACGCCCTTGGGGGCCAGCAGCTTGCGCCACCCCACGCGCACTGCGGGGCGCCCCAACACCAGCGTGGCGCAGTTCAAATGCAGCGCCTGGGCCGCCAACGCGGGCGCCACCCGGTCGCCCGTGAGCACAGCCGTCTCTGCACCCAGCTCCTGCGCCAGTTGCAGCACGGCCAGGATCTTGTCGCGCTGGGCGGCCTCCAGGCGCTGCAGCCGGGGCGTCTCCACATAGGCGGCGTGCCACTTCACATTGAGCTGCCCTGCGAGGCGGGCGGCTGTGCGCACCGTCTGCGCCGCATCTTCATGGGGCCCGACACAGGCCAGGATGCTGCCCGAGGTGTTCCAGGCACTGGCCACGCGGCTGCCGGAAGCACCCGACTGCTCCACCCGCCAGCCCAGCACGTCGTCCTCCACATGCTCTGCCGTGCGCCGCAGGGCAATCTCGCGCAGGGCGATCAGGTTGCCTTTGCGGAAAAAGCTCTGCGCCGCACGCTCGGCCTGCTGAGGCACATAGACCTTGCCCGCACCCAGACGGGCGATCAGCTCATCGGGCGTGGCATCGACCAGCACCACCTCGTCAGCGTTGTCCAGAACGGTGTCAGGCACCGTTTCGTGCACGCGCACACCGGTGATGGCACCCACCGTGCCGTTGAGGCTTTCCAGATGCTGGACGTTGAGCGCGGTCCACACATCGATACCAGCAGCCAGCAGCTCCTGCACATCCTGCCAGCGCTTGGCGTGGCGGGAACCCTGCACATTGGAGTGCGCGAGTTCATCCACCAGCAGGATGGAAGGCTTGCGGGCCAGGGCCGCATCCAGATCAAACTCGGAAAGGGTTCGGCCCCGGTACTCCACCTGCTTCAGGGGCAGCGACTCCAGTCCCTCCAGCAGCGCAGCGGTTTCCGCGCGGCCATGGGTTTCCACCACGCCGATGAGGATGTCGCGCCCGGCGCGCCGCTCGCGCTGCGCGGCGCTGAGCATGGCCCAGGTCTTGCCGACCCCGGCATTGGCACCAAAGTAGATGCGCAGCTTGCCCCGTTGGGTCTGCTCTTCCTGGGCACGCAACTGCGCAATCAAGGCGTCGGGGTCTGGGCGCTGGATGTCAGTCATGCATCAACGAGTATCGGTGCCAAATAAATGCCCCGTGCATGTCAGCGCAGGCCATCCAGTGCCATGTTCAACGCCAGCACGTTCACCCGGGGCTCACCCAGCAGCCCCCACAGCGGCTGCTCCGCGTGCCTGCCAATCACGGCATTCACGCTGGCCACCGGCAGGTTGCGGGCCCGCGCCACGCGCCCGGCCTGGTACTGCGCCGCAGCCAGGCTGATGTGCGGGTCCAGGCCACTGGCCGAGGCCGTGACCAGATCCACCGGCACGGGGGCCGTGTTGCCGGGGTCGGCCGCGCGCAGGGCTTCCACGCGCGCCTTTACGGCATCGGCCAACGCCGGATTGAGCGGCCCCTGGTTGGAGCCCCCGGACGCAGCCGCGTTGTACGGCATGGGCGCCGTGGCCGATGGGCGGCCCCAGAAATGCCCTGGGTCTGAAAAGTTCTGACCAATCAGCGACGAACCGACGGTCTGGCCGTTGCGCTGCACCAGGCTGCCCGCTGCCTGCTGGGGGAACACCGCCTGGGCGGCGCCCGTCACCACCAGCGGATAGAGCAGCCCGGTCAGCACGCTCAACAAGGCAAACAGCACCAGCGCGGGGCGAAGAATGTTTTTCATCAGAATCTCCTCAGATCAGCCCGACGGCCACAAGTATCCAGTCAATCAGCTTGATGCCCACAAACGGCACCAGCAGCCCGCCCAGCCCATAGATGGCCAGGTTGCGCCGCAGCAGCGCCGCCGCACCCACCGGGCGGTAGCGCACGCCGCGCAAGGCCAGGGGAATCAGGAACACGATCACCAGCGCATTGAAGATCACGGCCGACAGGATGGCGGATGACGGGCTGGCCAACTGCATGACGTTGAGCGCGGACAGCTGCGGATAGGTGGACACGAAGATGGCCGGCACGATGGCGAAATACTTCGCCACATCGTTCGCGATGGAGAAGGTGGTCAGCGAGCCGCGCGTCATCAAGAGCGCCTTGCCGGTCTCCACCACTTCCAGCAACTTGGTGGGGTTGGAGTCCAGGTCCACCATGTTGCCCGCCTCCTTGGCGGCCTGCGTGCCGCTGCCCATGGCCACGGCCACGTCGGCCTGGGCCAGCGCGGGGGCATCGTTGGTACCGTCGCCGGTCATGGCCACCAGGCGGCCTTCGGCCTGGTATTTGCGGATCAGCTCCAGCTTGTCTTCGGGTGTGGCTTCGGCCAGGAAGTCGTCCACCCCTGCCTCGGCCGCGATGGCCGCTGCCGTGAGCTTGTTGTCGCCGGTGATCATCACGGTCTTGATGCCCATCCGGCGCAGCTCGATGAAGCGCTCCTTGATGCCCGCCTTGACGATGTCCTTGAGCTCGACGATGCCCAGCACATGGTTGCCGTCGGCCACCGCCAGGGGCGTGCTGCCCCGCAGGGCCACCTGGTCGGCCGCGCTCATCACATCCTGCGGCATCTTGCCGCCCAGGGCTTCCACATGTTTGGCCAGTGCCAGCACGGCCCCCTTGCGCAGCATGGTGCCCGCAGATTCGGGCTGCCCCTCGCCCGCAGGCAGGTCCACGCCGCTCATGCGGGTCTGCGCCGTGAAGGGCACCAGCTTGACGCCCTGCGGGTTCTGGCCTTCCACGCCCTCGCGGCGGGCCAGCTCCACGATGCTGCGGCCTTCAGGCGTTTCATCTGCCAGCGACGCCAGCAGCGTGGCGCGTGCAAGGCGCGCCCTGGACACACCCGGCGCTGGCAGGAACGCGCTGGCCTGGCGGTTGCCGTGGGTGATGGTGCCGGTCTTGTCCAGCAGCAGCACGTCCACATCGCCTGCGGCCTCCACGGCCCGGCCCGAGGTGGCGATCACATTGGCCTGCATCATGCGGCTCATGCCCGCCACCCCCACGGCGGACAGCAGACCGCCAATGGTGGTGGGAATCAAGCACACCAGCAGGGCCACCAGTGCAGTCAGCGAAACCACGGTGCCCACTCCCGACGCCTGCACGCTGAAGATCGAAAACGGCAGCAGGGTCACGGTGACGACCAGGAACACGATGGTCAGCGCTACCAGCAAAATGGTCAGCGCAATCTCGTTGGGCGTTTTCTGGCGCTTGGCGGCCTCCACCATGCCAATCATCCGGTCGAGGAACGACTCGCCCGGGTTCACCGCCACGCGCACCACCAGCCAGTCTGACAACACACGGGTGCCGCCGGTCACGGCAGAAAAATCGCCGCCGGACTCGCGCACCACGGGGGCCGATTCGCCGGTGATGGCGCTCTCGTCCACCGAGGCCACGCCCTCGATCACCTCGCCGTCCAGCGGGATCACATCACCCGCCTCCACCAGCACCACGTCGCCGCGACGCAGGTTGGTGGCCAGCTCGGGCAAGAATGCTGCGCCGTGCACCGGCTCCTTGAGCTTCTTGGCCCAGGTCTCCTTGCGCAGCCCGCGCAGCGAGGCGGCCTGAGCCTTGCTGCGGCCTTCTGCCAGCGCCTCGGCAAAGTTGGCAAACAACACTGTGAACCACAGCCAGACCGTGATGGCCAACACAAACGCCGGGCGCATGCTCGCATCCTCAGGCGCATTGAGTGCATGCAGCCACAGCAGCGTGGTGAAGATGCTGCCGATGTACACAATGAACATCACCGGGTTGCGCCACTGCACAAAAGGGCTCAGCTTGGCCAGTGCGCCCCAGAGCGCGGTCTTGATCAACGCTGCATCCAGCAGCGAAACGGAAGAAGGTTTTTTCTTGGTCATTGCCATACCTCACTGAACCCCAAGCATCAGGTGCTCCACCATCGGACCCAGGGCCAGGGAGGGCACGTAGTTGAGAAGACCCACCAGAAGCACGGTGCCGATCAGCAGCGTGACAAACAACGGCCCGTGCGTGGGCATGGTGCCCGCCGTGGCTGGCAGGCGCTTTTTGGCGGCCAGCGAACCGGCAATGGCCAGCACCGGCACGATCACGCCAAAGCGGCCCAGCCACATCGCCAGCCCCAGCAGCGTGTTGTAGAACGGCGTGTTGGCCGACAGGCCCGCAAAGGCGCTGCCGTTGTTGTTGGCAGCAGAGGTCAGTGCATACAGAATTTCAGAGAACCCGTGCGCGCCCGGGTTGGCAATACCCGCCCTGCCCGCGTCCGTGGCCACGGCAATCGCCGTGCCCACCAGCACCAAAATGGGCGTGACCAGGATGGCCGCCGAGGTGAGCTTCATCTCGCGCACCTCGATCTTCTTGCCCAGGTACTCCGGTGTGCGGCCAATCATGAGGCCCGCCATGAAGACGGCGAGGATGGCGAACACCAGCATGCCGTACAGGCCCGTGCCCACACCACCAAACACCACTTCACCCAGCTGCATCAGCACCAGCGGCGCCATGCCGCCCAGGGGCGTGAAGGAGTCGTGCATGGAGTTCACGGCGCCGCACGAGGCCGCAGTGGTCACAGCGGCGAACAGGGCCGACGCGTTGATGCCGAACCGCACCTCCTTGCCCTCCATGTTGCCGCCTGCTTGCAAGGCGCTGGCGGTTTGCTCCACGCCCAGGCCCACCCATTGCGGATTGCCGACTTTCTCGGCGGAAACCACGGCAATCACGGCCACCACAAACATCACCGTCATGGCCGCCAGGATCGCAAAGCCCTGGCGCTGGTCACCCACCACACGGCCAAACGCAAAACACAGCGCAGCGGGAATCAGAAAAATCGCCAGCATCTGCACGAAGTTGGTCAGGGCCGTCGGGTTCTCATAGGGATGGGCGGAGTTGGCGTTGAAAAAGCCACCGCCGTTGGTGCCCAGCATCTTGATGGCCTCCTGTGACGCCACCGGGCCCATGGCCAGGGTCTGGGTGTTGCTCGTCTTGGCTTCCATCACCTGCGCGCCATCACTGCCCAACACCGGCTGGCCCGATGCGTCGAGCTTGGGCACTTCATAGGCCGTTGGCTCCAGCGTTGCCACATCCTTGTAGGCGTCAAAGTTCTGGATCACCCCTTGCCCAACCAGCACCATGGAAATCACCAACGCGATGGGCACCAGCACCCATGCCGTGATGCGCGTGACATCGGCCCAGAAGTTGCCCACAAAGCCTTGGCCATCGGTGCTGCGCGCCGCAAAGCCGCGCGCGAGCGCAAACGCAACAGCGATGCCGGTGGCCGCCGAGAAGAAGTTCTGCACCGACAGGCCCAGCATCTGCGTGAGGTAGCTCATGGTGGACTCGCCCCCATAGCCCTGCCAGTTGGTGTTGGAGACAAAGCTGATGGCGGTGTTGAACGAAGAATCGCCCGACACGGCAGCCATGCCCTGCGGATTGAGCGGCAGCAGGTGCTGCAAACGCTGCAGGCCATACACCGCAAAAGCGCCGATGGCATTGAAAGCCAGCAGCGCCAGCGCATAGCTGCGCCAGTGCATCATCTGGTCTGGCGCGACCCCGGCCAGCTTGTACAAAGGTTTTTCGGCGGCATGCATCCACCTTGGCAGGCGGCCTTCACAGACTGCGGCCAGCCATTTGCCAAGCGGCCACGCCAGCACGCCCAGCACGATCAGGAAGAGCCCCAACAGGCTCCATGCAGAGGTATCCATCTCAGAACTCCTCTGCGCAGATCAGCGCAAACACCAGGTAGGCCAGCAAGACCAGGGCCACGATGGCGCCAAAACCGTAAAGCATTTCCATGCCGATCATGAACGCGCCCCCTTGGCCGGGCCATATTTGCCCAGCAAAACCACGGCCTCGGCCATGACCACCCACAACGCCGCCAGTGCGGCCATCCACATCACGTCCATCGACAACTCCTGCATCAGAACAGGTGTTTGATTCTGAGAAGGTGGGCGTAAAAAGTGTGCACAGACTGTGGGGGGCGCCGTAAAAACGGCGTAAAAACGCGGGCCCGGCGAGGGCGACGTAGGGGGGATGCGCTACACAAGCCACCATGCCCGGCGGCTGCAGACTTGCGCAACTTTGACGCGAAGGGGCGCAATTTTTGCGAACTTTATACGCGTGCTTTTCTACGCTTGCGCTCTTGTTCTTTTTTCAAACATTGCTGCTATGAACGGTTCTTCTTTCAAAGTATTCGCCACCGCCCTGCTGGCCGCACTGCCCCTGCTGGCCAGTGCCCAGCTCACCGGCAACGTCAGCCTGACCACCAACTACAAGTTCCGTGGCCAGGACCAGGACGCCACCAAGGCCAAGGCTGTCAAGCCCGCCCTGCAAGGCGGCTTTGATTACGCCTTCGGCGAGTCCGGCTGGTACGTGGGCAACTGGAACTCCAGCGTGGACTGGCTGACCAACAACTCGCTCGAATCCGACCTGTATGGCGGCTACAAGTTCAAGGCCGCAGGCGCTGACTTCGATGTGGGCGCGCTGACCTACATCTACCCCGGCAACAGCAATGGCAACACCACCGAGCTGTATGGCGCGGCCACCCTGGGCCCCTTCACTGCCAAGTATTCGCACACCATCTCCAAGGACTACTTCGGCTTTGCCGGTGCCAAGTCCGGCTCTGGCCTGAAGGGCCGCAACACGGGCTACCTGAACTTCGCGTTTGCCCAGGAAGTGGCGCCCAGCGTCACGGTGAAGGCCTCGGTGGGCTTCACGCGCTTTGCCAGCGACATCAAGGACACCGGTGTGCCCAACTACATGGACTACAGCCTGGGTGGCGCGTATGACTTCGGCGGTGGCCTGTCGCTGGGTGCGGCCGTGGTCGGCGCCAACAA
>NZ_JACNAS010000003.1:0-112513 GCF_017350115.1 Pseudomonas sp. GW456-L13 | reverse complement strand
TTGAGCTTGTACCTGCTGTTCAAGCACGCTGAGCACGGCACGCCCCACCTGTACTTTGAAGCCTCCGCTGTCATCGTCACGCTAGTCCTTCTCGGGAAGTGGCTGGAAGCCCGAGCCAAGCGGCAAACCACAGAAGCGATCCGGGCGCTGCATGCGCTGCGCCCAGAAGTTGCACGCGTGCGCACTGATGACGGCGACGTCGATCTACCGCTTTCACGCGTGAAAGTAGGTGATACGGTGGTTGTCCGCCCAGGGGAGAGAGTCCCGGTAGACGGCTCGGTGATCGAAGGCGCCAGCCAGGTGGATGAGTCATTGATCACCGGGGAGAGCCTGCCTGTGGCGAAGCATGTCGGCGACAAAGTGACGGGGGGCGCCGTGAATGCGGAGGGCTTGCTGCTGGTACGGACGACTGCCATTGGCGCAGAGTCAACCCTGTCGCGCATCGTGCGAATGGTTGAGTCGGCGCAGGCAAAGAAGGCCCCCATCCAACGAATAGTGGATGAAGTCAGTGCTGTCTTCGTGCCTGTCGTGCTCGGTCTTGCTGCCATCACACTGATGGGCTGGGGCTTCGCTACAGGCAACTGGGAGCAGGCGATCCTCAATGCTGTTGCGGTACTTGTGATCGCATGCCCTTGTGCGCTGGGCTTGGCAACTCCCACCGCAATCATGGCGGGCACTGGCGTAGCAGCACGCCACGGCATTCTGATCAAGGATGCAGAAGCGCTGGAGGTTGCCCACCGCATCGACACCGTGGCATTCGACAAGACCGGCACCCTGACCGAGGGGAAGCCCACTTTGACGGCTGCGATGCCTGCAGAAGGCCTCCAGGATCAGTTGCTTCCGTTTGCTGCGGCCATTCAGAACGGCAGCGAGCATCCACTGGCAAAGGCCGTGATGGACGCTGCACGCACCCAGGGTGTGACCGTTCCTCGTGCCACTGAGGTCACAGCGGTCGCTGGCAGAGGCATGTCTGCTGTCATCAAAGGACGCCAGATCCGCCTCGGGAGTACACGTTACATGGAGGAGTTGGGTGTCAACACGGCCAGTCTGACCGGGGCTGCAGCGCAGATGCAGCAAGAGGGCCGCACTGTATCTTGGTTGGCGGACGTGACCGATGCGCCAGAAGTGATGGGACTATTGGCATTTGGAGACACAGTGAAGCCCAGCTCACAACAGGCCATTGCCCAACTGCATGCTCTGGGCACCCAGACCGTCCTGGTCACCGGAGACAACAAGGGAAGCGCAGGCGCAGTAGCCCGCGCGTTGGGCATCGATCAGGTTCGTGCCGATGTGCTGCCGGAAGGCAAGGCGGATATCGTGGCCCAGCTCAAGTCAGGTGGCAGGCATGTTGCAATGGTGGGCGACGGAATCAATGACGCGCCTGCTCTGGCGGCAGCGAACGTGGGAATTGCCATGTCCACGGGCACCGACGTGGCCATGCATGCTGCGGGGATCACGCTGATGCGTGGTGACCCTGCGTTGATCGCAGATGCCATCGACATCTCCCGGCGCACGTACGCAAAGATCCGTCAGAACCTTTTCTGGGCATTCGCGTACAACGTGGTCGGGATCCCCTTGGCTGCATTTGGCCTGTTGAATCCCATGGTGGCGGGAGCAGCTATGGCCCTCAGCAGCGTGAGTGTGGTGACCAATGCGTTGCTGCTGCGTTCTTGGAAGCCTTGAGGACGGAGATACCGTGAACTTCAGAGCGGTGGCTGGGACGACAAATCTTTCAGAATCGTAATCTTGGCGCCACGTCACCGTTGCCACGTGTCTTCTAGAATCCCCTCGGACTTGAAAAATTCACCCGTCAAGTTATCGCCCCCGTGCGTCATTCTCAGCACGGGTCGTCTGAAAGCGCATGCTAGACTTTGTATATGGGTCGTTGGTTCGCCACACTGTTGCTCGTTTTGCTACCGTTCCAGTTCAGCTGGGCTGCGGTGGCGACCTATTGCATGCATGAGCGCGCGCCTGCCCAGTCACAGCACGTGGGCCATCACGAGCACAATCACGAAGCTTCAAACTTGCCAGGCAAGGCAGACGACGGTCTTCAGGCATCAGACACCTTCGATGTGGACTGCTGCCTCTGCCACGGGCTGGGCATTGGCGTCACGCACTTGCTGGCAGGTCAGGCGGCGACCTCCAATCAATCCAGTGTCACGGTCCGTGCCGCTTTTCCCCTGACGGGCGTAGCGGCTGTACCTCCGGACCGCCCTCAGTGGCTTTCCCTCGCCTGATCGGCGGGGGCAACTACTTTTTTGCTTCAGTCATCTGCATCTGCTCGCTGAGAGCAGGCGCCATAGCGTGCGCTGTATGTATTTGACCGGTCGTCTGGAAGCCCAGGCGCCGCCCCGCCGATTCCTGTGTGTTCGTCATCACTGGAGAATCGGATGTTCAAGGGTTCCTACATTCAAAAACAACTCGGCGCGCAATGCCGCCGAAAAAAAACCGTTCGTGCGATCAGCACCTCACTACTGCTGCTGATCACTACGAGTGGAGCTATCGCTCAGACTCTTGGCCAAGCTCCGCCTGCAGGTCAGATTCACGCAGTCGCTGGAGCTGCAGCGCTGAGTGCGCCACCGCTTTCGCTGACGCAGGCACTCGCGCAGGCGTTGGAGAACAACCCAGAGGTCGCAGCGGCCCTGCGTCAAGTACAGGCTGCTGAGGGGCAGGTCTTGCAAGGACAGGCGCGTCCCAATCCGGAGTTGGCTTACTCGCTTGAAGATACTCGCACACAGTCGCGTGCGCAGAGCTGGCAAATCAACTTGCCAATCGAACTTGGAGGCAAACGCGCAGCACGGACGAAGGCTGCGGAGAAGGCGCGTGAGCAGGCCCAGGTGGACCTGGATGAGGTCAAGGCAACAGTTCGTGCCCATGTCGTCGCCGCCTACTTTGATGCACTCAATGCTCAGGAGCGCCGAATTCTGGCCAATGAGAGCGTTTTGTTGGCAAAAGCAACCACGGAGAACGTTGGGAAGCGGGTCGCTGCCGGCAAAGTCTCACCCGTGGAAGAGACCAAGGCCAAAGTTGCGGAGGCTAGCGTGCGGGTCGAGCTGGTCCAGGCTGCGAGCGAGGAGCGTAACGCGCAGACGCGATTGCTGGCTTTGCTTGGCAAGACAGACCCGGTACCTCTTGTTCTGGATGGCAAAGCGGATCAAGTGCCCGCGGTTCCTGCAACTGCCGATCTTCTAACGCTTGCTGCGTCTTCCCCAGCTTTAGTGCGGGCGCGCCTGGAGGTGGATCGTCGCCGCGCGCTTACCGCTGTGGAGAAAAGCAAGAGTGTGCCTGACCTTACCGTGAGCGTCGGCGTCAAGCGCAGCAACGAAACTCAACGCAATGTGGCGCTTCTGGGGTTCTCAGTACCTCTACCAGTGTTTGACCGCAACCAAGGCAATCTGCTTGAAGCCTTGAAGTTGGAGGACAAGGCACAAGACGACCTGAGGGCTACCACCATTCGCGTCCAAAGCGAGATTTCTCAGGCTAGAGAAAAGATCGCGGCCATCACTGTCGAGGTTCAGGCGCTGGAACGAGAGGTTCTTCCAGGTGCCAGGTCAGCGTACGACGCGGCGATCACCGGCTTCGAGAACGGGAAGTTCAACTTCCTGGAAGTGCTGGACGCACAACGAACCTACCTTGCATCCAAGTCCCAGTACCTAAAGGCCGTCGCGGAAGCTCATCGCGCAGCTGCAGACATCGCACGCCTTACGGGCAATCCCACTTTCAACGGCCAGAGCGCGCCTCTGAACTGAGAACATCATGAACAGCAGCACAACCAGTATCAGCAAAAAGCACCTCATTGCCATCGCGGTCGTTATCGCCATGGGGGTTGGTGCGGGAGCCTTCATCTTGAAGAGCGGCAAGCCCAGCACAGCGGGCGGTGATGGCCATGGACATGGAGCACACGCGGAGGAGAAAGGCCATGGCGATGGTGAGCATCATGGAAAAGGTGGAGGTGATGGACACGGCCATGACAAAGGCCATGAGGATGGAGAGCACCACGAGGAGAGCCAGGCCAAGGGACCGAACGGCGGAAGCCTCTTCAAGGAAGGCGATTTCAGCCTGGAGGCGTTGCTCGTGGAAGACGGCGGGGAACCTCGGCTGCGCATCTGGATGTCCGACAAGGACAAATCGTTGCCTGCCGGGACTGCATCTGTTTCGGCAACGATCACTCGCCTGACGCAGGAAACACAAAAACTGACATTCACTCCTGAAAAAGGAAGTTGGGTGAGTCGGGAGGTGGTTGCAGAGCCGCATGCGTTCGAGATCGAAATCATTGCCCAGACGGCTACCGAACCGTTCATGTTCGTCATGAGCAAAGAAGAAGGCAAGGTCGAACTCACTGATGCCCAGATCAAAGCCGCCGCGATCGGAGTGGACACTGCCTCGGCAGCTACCATCAAAACGGCATTGCTGCTGCCGGGCGAAATCCGCCTCAATGAGGACCGGACATCGCATGTGGTCCCACGCCTGGCAGGCGTGGTGGAAAGCGTCAGCGCTAATCTGGGCCAGGTCGTCAAGAAGGGGCAGATCCTGGCCGCGATCGCCAGCCCTATGGCTTCCGAGCAACGCAGCGAACTGCAGACCGCTCAGAAACGCCTGGCTTTGGCCAAAACAACGTATGACCGCGAGAAGAAGCTCTGGGAGCAGAAAGTCTCGGCTGAACAGGACTACCTCCAGGCCAAGCAGGCCTTGAGCGAGGCCGAAGTTGCTGTTGCCAACGCCCATCAGAAGTTGGGCGCGCTCGGCCTCTCGGGATCCTCCGCTTCCGGGCTCAATCGGCTCGAACTGCGGGCGCCTTTCGATGGCGTCGTCATCGAGAAGCACATCAGCCTGGGCGAGGCGGTCAAGGAAGACGCGGCCGTCTTCACGATCTCTGATCTCAGCAAGGTGTGGGCCGAAATCAATGTTCCAGCCAAAGACATATCACAAGTGCGGGTCGGAGAAAGGGTGACCATCAAGGCCACAGCGTTTGATGCGTCCGCCACGGGCACTGTGGCCTTTGTCGGCGCGCTCATTGGCGAGCAGACGCGCACCGCCAAGGCGCGTGTCGTACTGGACAACCCCAAGGGTGCCTGGCGTCCGGGACTTTTTGTCAACGTGGAGGTCGTATCCGAAGAAGCCTCGATCCCTGTGACGATCTCTGCGGATGCGGTTCAAAGCATCGGCGAAAAGCCCGTGGTGTTTCTTAAGGTCAACGGCGGCTTCATCGCTCAGCCAGTGCAGTTGGGTCGCAGCGATGGCAAGCGGGTCGAGGTCGTCCGGGGCCTGAAGGCCGGTATGCCTTACGCGGCAGCAGGCAGTTTTGTCGTTAAGTCCGAACTCGGCAAGGGATCAGCCGAACACACGCACTGACCCGGAGTTCCTCAATGTTTGAAAAACTGATTCGATTCTCGATCGAGCAACGGTGGTTGGTACTGCTTGCCGTACTAGCCATGGCAGCGCTGGGTGTCTTCAATTACCAGAAGCTGCCGATCGATGCGGTACCTGACATCACGAATGTCCAGGTCCAGATCAACACGCAGGCGTCGGGCTACTCGCCGTTGGAGACCGAGCAGCGTGTGACCTACCCCATCGAGACAGTGATGGCAGGACTGCCCAACCTGGAGCAGACCCGCTCTCTCTCTCGCTACGGCCTGTCGCAGGTGACGGTGATCTTCAAGGACGGCACCGACATCTACTTCGCGCGTCAACTGGTCAATGAACGCATCCAGGAAGCGCGTGACCGGCTTCCGGCAGGCATCACGCCAGCAATGGGACCAATATCGACCGGATTGGGGGAAATCTACCTCTGGACCGTGGAGACCAAGGACGGCGCGAAGAAACCGGACGGCACTCCCTACACCGCCACCGACCTGCGCGAAATCCAGGACTGGATCATCAAGCCTCAGTTGCGCAACGTGCCGGGTGTCACGGAAATCAATTCCATCGGCGGGTTTGCCAAGGAATACCAGATTGCACCGTCGCCCGAGCGCCTCGCATCGCTGGGCGTCACGCTGCAGGACATCGTCACGGCGATCGATCGCAACAACGGCAACGTTGGTGCTGGGTACATCGAAAAGCGTGGCGAGCAGTACCTCATCCGCGCGCCTGGCCAGGTCCGCACTCTGGAGGACATCGGAAACGTCATCCTGAGCAGCGCCAATGGCGTACCCGTGCGTATTCGCGATGTGGCGGAAGTAGGCATCGGACGCGAGCTTCGCACGGGCGCGGCGACCGACAATGGCAGAGAGGTCGTCCTAGGCACCGTATTCATGCTGATCGGCGAGAACAGCCGTACCGTGTCCCAGGCCGTGGACAAAAAAATGATCGAGGTCAACCGCAGCCTGCCCGAGGGCGTACACGCGGTGACGGTCTACGACCGCACGGTCCTAGTGGACAAAGCGATCAGCACCGTCAAGAAGAACCTCTTGGAAGGCGCGATCCTCGTGATCGTCATCCTGTTTCTTTTCCTGGGCAACATCCGGGCGGCCATCATCACGGCAACCGTCATTCCGCTGTCCATGCTCTTTACCTTCACCGGGATGGTGTCGTACAAGGTCAGTGCGAACCTAATGAGCCTGGGCGCGCTGGACTTCGGCATCATCATCGACGGCGCCGTGGTGATCGTGGAGAACTGTGTGCGTCGCCTCGCCCATGCGCAGGCGCACTATGGCCGACCGCTCACGCGAGCAGAGCGTTTCCACGAGGTTTTCCTGGCCTCCAAGGAATCGCGCCGTGCCTTGCTGTTCGGCCAGCTCATCATCATGGTGGTGTACCTGCCGATCTTTGCGCTCACCGGCGTGGAGGGCAAGATGTTCCATCCAATGGCGTTCACCGTGGTGGCGGCCCTCGTCGGCGCGATGATTCTCTCGGTGACCTTCATTCCTGCGGCCGTCGCCCTGTTCATCGGCAACAAGGTCAGCGAGAAAGAAAACTTCTTGCTGGGCGGTGCCAAGCGCCTGTACGCGCCCTTGCTCGATCGGGTGATGGGCGCCAAGGCGGTGGTCTTGAGCGTTGCTGCTGTAGCCGTGGTCCTGTGCGGGCTCATAGCAACACGCATGGGCAGCGAATTCGTACCCAACCTCAACGAGGGCGATTTCGCCATACAGGCACTGCGAATTCCGGGCACCAGCCTCTCGCAGTCGGTGGCCATGCAGCAGCAGATCGAGAAAACGCTCAAGGCGAAATTCCCAGAGATCGAGCGAATCTTTGCACGCACGGGCACGGCAGAGATCGCGTCGGACCCCATGCCGCCCAACATCTCGGACGGCTACATCATGCTCAAACCGATGAGTGAGTGGCCTGAGCCCAGAAAAACCCGCGACGAACTACTCGCCGCTATTCAAGGGGTGATCGGGAAGATCCCCGGCAACAACTACGAGTTCTCGCAACCCATCCAGCTTCGCTTCAACGAACTGATCTCAGGCGTGCGAAGCGATGTGGCGGTCAAGATCTTCGGCGACGACATGGACGTTTTGAACAAGACGGCCGAGGAAGTCTCTGCGATGCTGCAAAAGATCCAGGGTGCCTCGGAAGTGAAAGTCGAGCAGACGACGGGCCTGCCCATGCTCACGGTCAACATCGACCGCCAGAAGGCGGCCCGCTACGGCTTGAACGTGGCCGACATCCAGGAGACCGTTGCGACGGCCATCGGGGGCCGGGAGGCGGGAACGCTGTTCGAGGGCGATCGGCGCTTTGACATTCTGGTGCGCCTGCCGGAGACGCTGCGCAACGATCTGGAGGGCATGAAGCGCCTGCCCATCCCACTTCCCCGATCGGCGTCGGGTACTGAGGCCCGTACCAACTTCATTCCGCTGGGCGAAGTCGCCAGCTTCGAGCTGGCACCCGGGCCTAACCAAGTGAGCCGGGAGAACGGCAAGCGGCGTATCGTGGTCAGCGCCAATGTGCGAGGCCGGGATGTCGGATCATTCGTCTCTGACGCGGAGCAAGGGCTCGCGCAGATCAAGATTCCTACCGGCTACTGGACAAGTTGGGGCGGTACGTTCGAAAACCTTCAGTCTGCCACCCGGCGTCTGCAGATCGTGGTGCCAGCATCCCTGCTGCTGGTCTTCGTGCTGCTGTTCGCCATGTTCGGCAATGTCAAGGACGGCCTGCTCGTATTCACTGGCATCCCCTTTGCTTTGACGGGCGGCATCCTGGCTCTCTGGCTGCGCGATATCCCGATGTCGATTTCCGCCGCCGTGGGATTCATCGCGCTGTCGGGCGTCGCTGTGCTGAACGGCCTAGTGATGATCTCGTACATCCGCAGCCTGCGAGAGGAAGGCGTCCCCCTGGACACTGCCATCCGTGAGGGGGCCTTGACCCGCCTGCGGCCAGTGCTCATGACCGCGCTGGTCGCCTCGCTGGGCTTCATACCCATGGCGATCGCTACCGGTACGGGCGCCGAGGTCCAGCGACCATTGGCAACGGTGGTGATCGGCGGGATCCTTTCTTCAACCCTGCTTACCCTGCTGGTGCTGCCCATCCTCTACCGGCTGGCACACCGGCCCGATGAGCAGGACGAAGACGTCTCCGCAGAGCCGACTCACCCGAACGCGCCCTCAACGGTGTGACAGCGGCCGGTTCATCCCGCGATGAACCGGCAACTACCTCTCTCCCTCAACTTAATCAAGGAAGATCCATGAAAATCTCTCAACTGCTGACTGCTTTGGCCCTCGCTGTTTCGGGCACAGCCTTCGCCGCCGACAAGCATGCCGATGGCCATGAAATCAAACCCATGCACGGTGGCGCCGTGGCTGAAGCCAAGGACATCGACTATGAACTGGTTGCCAAGCCCGACAAGCTGCAGCTGTACATGCGCGACCACGGAAAGCCTTTGGATCCCTCGGGTATGGCAGCCAAGATAACGCTGCTGTCCGGCAGCGACAAACAAGAAGCGCAGCTCCAGCCGGTGGATGGGAAGCTGGAGGTGACGGGCAGCTTCAAGGTCGCGGCAGGCAGCAAGGCCGTTGTTGCGGTGACCAAAGCAGGAAAGACCATCGCTTCCGTACGTTTCACCTTGAAGTAATCGCGCGGGACTACAGCATCTATCGCGGCACTTTTCGCCGAACTGCGTACATGCGCACAGGGCCTGCGCAGCTCGGCAATACGCGGTGGAAGCGGCACTCAGTGGGGGCGGTCCATGTTCCAGCGAATCCCGGCAGGAAATCTGTCACTCAAGCTGACCTGGATATGGCTGAGCCTATTGGTTTGCGCCATCACCTTCTGGCAGCTGCGAAAGCTGTGGATCCGGTACGTACGCCCACTCGACAGCAAGGCAAAGTACAGCTTGAAGTTGGCTCGACGGTTTCAGCAGCGGCAGTTGACCAGATTGAAGTTGAAATCAATGCGCAAGGCTCGGAAGCGCTGCAAGCGCTGAGGCGCACATGCTTTCTGCGCGGGGCCCAAATGCCGCACATGTACTCATACGTCGCGCACTCCTCCACCAACTGACACAGTCTCAGCCAATACCAGCTATGAAAATTCTGCTCATTGAGGATGAGGTCAAACTGTCGGCGTATCTGCGCAAAGGTCTCGGGGAAGCGGGTTTCAACGTCGATGCGGTTCATAACGGCGTCGATGGCTTGCACATGGCTCTTGAAGGAGCACACGACCTCGTGATTCTTGACGCCATGCTTCCCGGTATTGATGGTTTTACGGTGTTGACGGCGCTGCGAAAGTCCAAGCAGACGCCTGTGTTGATGCTGACCGCGAGGGTTAGCGTAGAAGACCGCGTTCTAGGACTACAGACAGGAGCGGATGACTACCTGGTCAAGCCCTTCGCATTTTCAGAACTCAATGCTCGCATTCAAGTGCTGCTGCGGCGTTCGCACGGGGCCAAGGACAAAAGTGAGTCGAACTTGCTCCGCGTTTCCGATCTTGAATTGGATCTTGTGCGTCGCAAGGCGACTCGGGCGGGGCAGAGGGTCGATCTCACGGCTAAGGAATTTCTGTTGCTGACGCTCTTCTTGCGAAGGAAGGGTGAGGTGCTTTCTCGCACAGAAATCGCCGAGCAGGTCTGGGACATGAACTTCGACAGCGACACCAATGCCGTGGAGGTGGCGATCCGCCGCTTGCGCAGCAAGATGGACTCCCCGTTTGAAAAGCCGCTGCTTCACACGATACGAGGCATGGGCTACGTGTTGGAGGAGCGGGGCCGATGAGTCGCGATCTGCCTCGTTCATTGCGCCAGCGCTTGTCTTGGTGGCTTGCGGCGCAAAGTTTCGCCGGCCTCGGAGGTGTCTGCCTGGTGGTGTACCTCGTGACTGCCATGAATCTGTCCGAGAGACAGACGGACATGCTGTCTCAGAAAGAGAACATTGTTCGCCATCTCCTGAGTACCGGTGAGCATTCCGTTCGAGAAACCTCGCGGGAACATCCGCTTAGTGACTTCTTGATTGGCCATGAGAACTTCCGCCTCGTCGTCCGATCAAGCGATGGGCATTTGCTGTTCCCCCTGGTCGAACCGAGTGTTCAGGACATGAACGTGGCCGCAAGGAGCTTCGAGGTAGCGGCGCAATCGGGTAGCGGCCCTGCGCTCCGGGTCACGCTGTCCATGGATGTAGCGGACGACCAGAAACACCTCCAGCGACTGGCGTTGACCCTGGCCATTGCCGCAGTAGTGGGGACACTGGTCGTCTCTCTGGGCGGCCTGTCAATTGTTCACTTTGGGCTGGCACCGATTCGCAAGCTTGCGAAGCAGGTTCAAGCGCTTTCTGCGGACAATCTGGACCAGCGATTGGACAGCTCGGGACAGCCCTCAGAACTGGTGCCTTTGGTGCAACAGTTCAACGGCTTGCTGGGTAGGCTCAATCAAGCCTACACCCAACTGGAAGGCTTCAATGCAGATGTTGCACATGAACTTTGCACTCCGCTGGCAACGCTGCTTGCCAGCAACGAGTTGGCGCTTCGCCGCCCAGCCAGCTTTGACCTCCAGGAAGTGCTGTCTTCAAATCTGGAAGAGCTTCACCGACTGACGGGCATCGTGAATGACATGCTTTTTCTCTCCCAGGCTGATCGCGGAGCAGTCGCACGCCGAACGCATACCCCGAGCTTGGCGGCCGTTGTTCAGCACGTGGTGGACTACCACGATGCTGCCTTGTCGGAGGCTGAATTGGAACTCCGTATTTTGGGAGATGCAGTTGGTGACTTTGATGAGCCTCTGCTTAGGCGAGCGCTGTCAAATCTGATTGGCAATGCCACTCGCTATGCCCACAGGGGTACCACAGTCGTCGTAAGTATCGAACAGGCGGCCGAAGGGCGCGTGCGCATCTCCGTCAGCAATGTTGGGCAGACAGTGCCTGAGGAAGTTCTGGAAAGAATCTTTGATCGGTTTTTTAGAGCTTCGGCCTCTCGATCACATAGCGAGCAGAATCACGGATTGGGCTTGGCAATCACTGCAGCAATTGCACGGATGCATGCTGGCCACCCAATCGCCAGCAGCAGCGAAGGCGTGACGAGAATCGGACTGGAAATGTGCAGCACGCCACCTGGGCGGCGTGCTGCTGAAGACCCTCTACGGGTAGCTCACATATCGTAGACAACCGTTCGTTGCCGATCGTTGGCGCTACCCATCGCGAGCCTTCCTATGACCGATAGATACTCAGGGTGCAGGTACGTTTGCAACTGGTGCTCCAACACGGCGCAGGGCCCAACTTGGATGCTTTTGAGCACGTTCAAGGTCCGCCAAGACCTCTTCCCGGGTCAACGCCGTACCTTTGACTGGAACCGGAGCGCCAAAGCGGTGGTACTGCCACAGGCCATCCTTCTTGGATTGCTCCATGTCTGCGACGATCTGATCACGTGACTTCCCTTGAGCCGCGTGATCCGGATGCGTCGTGTAACCCATCTCGGTATTCGCTGAATGGATTACACCGCTGGCCAACGTCGGGCCGGCAAGTGCTGCGAGTGCAATGGTTGTCAAGAGTGTGCGAATCGCCATATGGTGTCTCCTCAGGTAGTTGTGTCTACTGCGCCGAACCACCCATTTGGTCAGTAGCAGAGGCACTGGTGACAGTCTGATGAACCAACGCCAACAACTCTCGGACTTGCAGATTACAAGTTCGTCATGTCCGCAGCGCTTGCAAGGTGGAGGAAGGCTTCTCCGCATGGCACAGGCACGCCTCGCCGTGGGCAGCGGAGACAAGCTCCTTCAAGATCCCGCAGCTTTGATGGGGATGCTCGCCTGCGCAGGCGGAACGCAATTGCAGGAGTTGTTTTTCGAGGGCCTTCATGCTTTTGAGGCGCGCACGCAGGCGGCTGAGCTGGCCGTCGATCAATTCGTTGACGTCCCCGCAGGCGTCCTGCGGCGCGTCAAGTGCACTGAGGAGACTTTTTACATCGGCCAAAGGGATATCCAGCGCCCTGCAGTGCCGCACAAATGCAAGGCGTTCGAGATGGGCATCGGCATAGTCGCGGTAGCCGTTGGGTAGCCGAGCGGGCTTGGGAAGCAAGCCTTCTTTTTCGTAGAAGCGGATGGTTTCGGCATCAACGCCCGCGGCATTGGCCAGATTCTTGATCTGCATGGTTCCTTCCATTTTTTGATTATTGACACTGTAGCCACTCCAAGGTTTCCAATTGACGCCAGCGGGCATTCGTCCTGCGCTTCCTCTGCACAAGGCCGTCAAAAAGACAAAACAATGAACAAGCTATCTGATCCGCGATCTGCCACAACCTTCGATCCCGTCGTGTTCGAGCGTCTGCTGGCCAGGTATGAGGCGCTCCCTGAAACCGATGCAGAAGCGAAATGGCTGACCCTCGAAGCCGCGCATGTCGTTGGGCAAAGCCGCTTCACGCCTCACTGGAGAACCCACGTTGCGATGCTGCAGCTTGCCCTGGCGACCAAGAATGGTCCAGAGTTCGCTGGACAGCTCCTGCGGTTGGCCCTGGTGCCCTTGGGTCACCTGCTCAAGCGTCTTCCTTTGGGCAATCCGGGGCGCGCGAACGTGAGCGCTTTCGAACCCATGTCCGTGCGAGCGGATATCGCCGAGTTGATCGCCGCCACCCGGCTCGCGAGCTAGCCGCCTGTGCAAATGCGGTTGCTCCTACACAAAACCTGCGCGTGCAGCGGCAAGCTGAACCCATTCCACCCTGAACTTGACATTGAAGCCACTTCAAGGTTTCCAATGGACACCAAGAAGGAACCATTCCTATGAAAACCAGCTGTGACGACACCCGTATCAACGCCCCGGACGCTTGCTGCGCACGGGAAAATGCTTCTGCAGCACAGACCGATTGCTGCGGCCCCGGCAAGTCCGCCACTCCTGCCGATGCGTGCTGTGGTGACCGTGTGGCCCCCCTCACGCCCGGCAAACCAACAACCAAGGGCGCAGTGTTCCGCATCACCGCGATGGATTGCGCCTCGGAAGAAAGCGAGATCCGAAGGGCCCTGGAGCCGGTGAGTGGCATTCGAACACTCGGGTTTCAGTTGGGTGCTCGCACCCTGGCCATTGATGCGCCCGACGAGGTGATTCCCCAAGCTCTCGCAGCCATACGCAAGGCAGGCTTCAATCCTGAACCGGTGGGCACCGGATCAACCAGCGAAGACCACGAGCACGATGCGCCCAGTGAAGGCTTCGGGCGCATGGGCGCCGCGCTGGCGCTCGCTGTGATCGCCGAGGCCGTCGCGTTTTTCTCCCCCGATACGATGGTGTTCAAGGGCATCGGGATGGCCGTGGCGGCTGCCGCTATCTGGCTGGCAGGTTTCTCGACTTACAGAAAAGGCTTTGCAGCCCTGTTGCAGGGGCGGCTGAACATCAACGCCCTGATGACGGTCGCCGTCACTGGTGCTTTCCTGATCGGCCAGTGGCCCGAGGCCGCCATGGTGATGGCCTTGTATGCCATCGCCGAGATGATCGAAGGCCGCGCCGTGGACCGCGCGCGCAACGCCATCAAGAGCCTGCTGGACCTCACGCCCGACTCGGCCGAGGTGCGTCAACTTGATGGCACCTGGCAGACCCTTCCATCGGCCGCAGTCGCCATCGGCGCCACCGTGCGCGTGAAACCAGGTGCACGGATTCCCTTGGACGGAACCGTCGCGAGCGGCACGAGTGCCGTCAATCAGGCGCCCGTCACCGGCGAGAGCATCCCCGTGGACAAGGCTGCAGGAGACCTCGTGTTCGCCGGCACCATCAACGAGACAGGCACTCTGGAAGTGACTGTCACTGCGGAGGCCAGCGACACCACGCTGGCCCGCATCATCCACTCGGTCGAGCAAGCCCAGGGGTCCCGCGCGCCGACACAGCAGTTCGTGGACCGGTTCGCTGCCATCTACACACCTGCGGTGTTCGCCATCGCTGTGCTGGTCGCGGTCCTCACGCCCTTGCTGATGAACCTGACGTGGATGGAGGCCCTGTACAAAGCGCTCGTATTGCTGGTCATCGCATGCCCGTGCGCACTGGTCATCGCAACACCGGTCACGGTGGTCAGCGGCTTGGCATCGGCGGCGCGGCGCGGCATTCTCATCAAGGGGGGGGTGTACCTGGAAGAAGCCCACAAGCTCAAGGCGATCGCACTGGACAAGACCGGCACGATCACGGAAGGCAAACCCAAGCTTGTGGCTCGCCAGATCCTCTCGAAGCACGCTTCGGAAGCTCAAATCCTCGGCTGGGCGGCAGACCTTGCGTCAGAGTCGGACCACCCTGTCTCCAAAGCCATCGCACAGGGTCTGGAATCAGGGCCGGGGGGCGTCAGCGGATTTACGGCACTCCCCGGCCGTGGCGTGGAGGCGCAAATCGGAGGCCAGTCCTTGATTCTTGGGAACCATCGCCTGGTTGAAGAGCGGCAACTGTGCAATGACGAGATAGAAGCGCTGCTGGCCGAGCAGGAAGCCCAGGGCCGTACGGTCACCTTGCTCGCCAGCACAACGGAAGTGCTGGCCATCTTCGCCGTGGCGGACACGATCAAGGAGAGTTCGCGAGAAGCGATCGCTCAACTGCACAAGCTGGGCGTCTCCTCAGTAATGCTCACCGGAGACAACACCGCCACCGCGAACACCATCGCCAAACAGGCTGGGATCGACAAGGCGCAGGGCAACCTGCTGCCAGAGGACAAGCTGTCCGCCATCGAGCAGATGCAGAGTCAGTACGGCCCGACCGCAATGACCGGTGACGGTATCAATGACGCACCGGCGCTGGCGCGCGCCAATATCGGCATCGCCATGGGTGCCGCTGGCACCGACACAGCCATGGAGGCGGCCGACGTCGTCATCATGAACGATGACCTGCGTCGCATCCCCGAAGTCATTGAACTGTCCCAGCGCACCCGAGGTGTCCTGGTCCAAAACATCGTGCTCGCCCTGGGCATCAAGGCGGTGTTTCTGGTCCTTGCGGTGATGGGTAGCGCGTCCATGTGGATGGCGGTGTTTGCGGACATGGGGGCCAGCCTGTTGGTGGTGGCCAATGGCCTCAGGCTGCTGCGCGGAGTCCGCCAATAGACACAAGGAGGCATCTGGCGGCGCGGGAAGTCGGGATCTGCTCAGTCACGGCGCGACAGCTGCCTTCGACGCGGTAACCTTCTTCACCGAATGCACGGCCAATACGCTGCACACAAAGCGAACGCCACTCCAGCGCGCACTAACTGCCGTGGCAAGGTATTGGACGAGAAACAGCGCCGCAGTCCCCGCCACTGCAGCAGCCGATGTGCCGGCATACAAAAGCGCGAAAGGCACAGTCATGCCCAGAAGCAGCGATACCGCTGCCATGTCGCGGTACAGCAGAAACAGCCGGTGCGCCTCCACGACCTCGGTCTCGCTGGACACTTGTCGGTATAGCTTGTACCACTTGGCATTTTGCTCGTTAGGATCCTTGGGCATGACGCCCACGTTCCTCTTGAGCGCGCCCATGTCGATCCGTGGATCGCCCGGGCCATGCTTTGTGAATGCCTGAGAGCCTGGCAGGTTGCCGAGCGGCTTCCAATACACCAGCATTGCCTTGACATCATGCGGGAGCAGGTTGGCTACGAGAAGGACCAGTGCCGGCATCGCGATCGAAGCCGCAAGGCGAGCCATGCCTGATCGTGTCCATGATTCATTTTGAAGCCACTCAGGAGCCACCAGAGCAACCACGACGAGCATGTCAACGAGCGCTATGGACACCAGCCACACCATGTTGAGGGATTTGAGGCTCCGGGGCGCAGCCGCTTTCATCCTGCGTACTCCGTGTCGATGAAATAGCTTCCATCAGAAACAGTGAACTGGATCCATCCGTCACGCCGGGTGGTGAGGACACGCCTGTCTCTGCCAGTGCTTCGCACGCGCACGCCGCTGTCACGCACTACCCGGCGGTAGTCCGGCCCCATTTTCTGGGTCTCGTGCTCAATGGGCTTGTCCGATATCACAACGGCATCCGGGGTGAAGTAGTCAAAGATCTCCGGACAGAACCCACTCTCGCGCCCGTGGTGAGATGCCACGAGGATGTTGGTGTCGCGCAGCTTCGTGCAGAAGTCCGGTCGCTGCAGCAAGGCCCGCCAACCTGGCTTCTCCAGGTCGCCAGGAAAGAGTATCTTGAAACCGTCGAACTCGACAAATACCGCGAGGCTGAGATCGTTGGTATTGGTGAACTGCGGATATGGGTTGTAGAACGTGGTACACGTGATGCCTCCCATGTTCAGGTTGAAGGGCTCTGCAGGCGGCCCTCGGAACTCATCGCAGTTCGCGATAAAACGCCTTGCGTCATCGGTGAGCGGCCCCCCTGTGAGTTTCATGTCCCGCCAGTTGTCTGCAGTCGGACTGGGATTGCGATGCCACACCGGAACATGAATGCCTTCATCCCAAAGACCCTGCAAGTCGCTCATGTGATCCTGGTCGGCATTGGTGATAAAAAGGTAGTCGAGCCGTTGCCTCCCGAGCCCGTGCTTGATAAAGGTGCTCGGGCGCCACGTCGCAGTGCATCCCGAATCGATCATGGCAAGTCGCCCGGCAGAACCATTGATTTGGTGATGAAGCATGGCGCATGCGCCATGCTTCACGTCCCACACGCGCAGCAGCATCTGCCCAAGTTGAGCCATGTTTCCCTCTTTATGAAGTCGTCGCCGCCATTTTCCGGCACGAAGGCCTCATCCTCAAATACTGAATGTCAAGGCGGTGTGATCGCTTTCAAAGACTCGACCATCCAATCCGATGAGCGCTCGATGTTTGGTCGTGACGGGCATCGTCCTCCGTGTGCAGGTAGACGCTGGTCGTGGCAATGTTGGAGTGCCCCAGGTTGTCGCGCACGGCCTTGAGGTCCATACTGCTGCTTTGGTGGGTGCCGGCCGTGTGGCGCATCCAGTGCGCTGACGCTTGCTCCACGTGAGCCGCTGCGGCCTCGTGATCGGGCCCCAGGGCGCGCAAGCGCGCTGCGGTTTCGCGGAAGATGTCCTTGACCAGCTCGTGCACGCCACTGCGCCCCATGGAGCGCGCGCCCCCAATGAGCGGGAGTAGGAGCGCAAGCGCGTCCCCTTCGCGCGGTAGCGGGCTGAGGTTGTTCGCCTTTCGGTAGCGCATCAGCTCGGCTACCAACTCATCGGTCGCTGGTATCACGCGGGTTTTCTCCCCCTTGCCACGCACCTCCAGCCACCAGCGCTCGCGGCCGTCTGCCCCTTTGCGCCAGTAGAAGTCCCCCATGGAGTTGTTGCAGACCTCGGAGATCCGCAGCCCACCGATGTACAGCAGCGAGAAAAGCCACCGGTAGCGGGCCGCCTGCAGCGCCAGGCGAGGCGTGGTGGTCGGCAGCGACTCGATGGTGGCGCGAACGTGGGCCCAGTGTTCGTGCGGCAAGAACCTGCTCGTGTTTGCCGGCCGCGCCACGGCTTTTCTTCGCCGAAGGGCCAGGGGGTTCCCTGCCAAGTAGCCCGCCTGCACCAGCCAGTTGAAAAGGCTGTTGAGGATCGACAGTGCCTGGCGCTGACTCTGCCGGTCCAGCGGTTTGGCGAACGGACGCCAGTTTGGCGAGGACCTCGGCGCCTTCTGAGCGACCTGCATGACCCACAGACCAACCGGTTGGGGATCTTCCAAAAAGGACTCGTAGGCCAGGAAGTCCTCGTGGGTCAGATCGGACAGGGCCTTTCCATGCTGGTGCACACACCAAAGCAGCAGCCTTTCCGCCTCCTTGCTATAGCTGGCCAGCGTTGCCGGCGAATCCTTGTAACGCGCCAGCCAGGCCAAAACAGCAGAGCGGTCGTCGTTGGCCGCGACCTGGGGTAGACCCTGAGCTCGATTGCGCCCACGCTCACCAGACAGGTGAAGGGGTAGCACCAAGCCCTCTAAAGGCTCAAGATGCGCCAAAACGGCCGGTGCAACGATCAAACTGCTCATCAGCCGCATTCTATGGACATTAGAGTAATTATGTCCAAAAATTAGAAATAAATTCATTGATTTATACGTTATACGTTGTATTATTTAAGAATGAGCGAAGAATCAGAAATACAAGCCGAAGTTGAGGCCTTGCGGGAGCGTTTCAGCGACACCAAAACGCTGTATCGCGAGGTGTGTGCGCTGCTGTTTTTTCGATACGGCATCACGCCTACCGCCAGCAAGCTCTACCAGCATGTTCGCAAGGGCTCGATGAGCGCCCCAGCCGAGGCGTTGGCCAAGTTCTGGGAGGATTTGCGCGGCAAGGCCCGTGTGGAGATTGATCACCCCGATCTACCAGAGGCGCTTAAAGAGGCCGCAGGCCAGGCCGTCAGCGTGCTGTGGGCCCAATCGACAGAATTGGCACGCGAGGAGCTTGCGGCCCTGCGCGTCGAGGCGCGGGCCGAAGCTGACAGTGCGAAGGCAGCACTGCAAGAAGTACAGCAGCGAAACGCTGCGATCGAGGCTCTCCTCCTGGAGGCGCAGAGCAAAGGCGCCGAACTGGAAGGACGCGTGCACCACCTCGGCACGGAGTTGGAACACGAGCGCCGCGCGCACGCCGCCACTGCGGCGCGTGCCGAGACCCTGTCGCGCCAGGTGGACGAGTTGAAATTGGAGCAGTCCAAAAGCCGCCAGCATTTCAGTGCGGAGCTGGATAAGGGGCGTGCAGCCATCGACGAGGCCGCCTCCCGAGCGGCCGAGGCTGAGCGCCGTGCGCTTCGCGAGATTGACCGGGAGCGCACCGCTCGCGCTCAGATGGACAAGCAACTGGAGCAGCTGCGAGGCAAGCTCACAGAGGCGGAGCGGGATCACCACGCCAAGCTCTTGGAGGCCAATGCAGCGCAGGCAAGATTGGCCTCAGATCTGGAGAGTGCACGATCTTCGCTGGCTGACAGCGCCCGCGTGAACCAATTGCAAGGCGTAGAGCTGCAGCAGGCGCTGCAGGCGGTGGCGCAACGCAAAGCGGAGGCAGACACCTTGCGCGCTCTGGTAGCGCAGTTTCAACCGCCAACCAGACCGGTGCGCAAGAAGAAGCCTGCGGACGGCCAATGATTGCTTGCACGTCGGCCGCGAGTCAGCGAAAAAGACCCACGCAGAATTTACATACTTGATAGCGACGATCCGATGGCACGCGACGACTTCACTAAACGCACCAAGAATCAGGCTTATCAACGGGTGGCTGGCCGTTGTTCCAAATGCCGTGCCACCACCTCCGCGCCAGTGGGTGAAGTTGATTTCTCCAACGTTGGGGTTGGCGCGCATATTCATGCGGCATCGCCCGGGGGACCCCGATACCTCGCGACCATGACGGTAGAAGAACGGCGCAGCTTCGGCAACATCATCTGGCTTTGCCAGACCTGCTCAACGATCATTGACCGGGACCCGGATGCGTATTCAGCAGATACGCTCAAAGCATGGAAAACATCGGCTGAGGCAAGGGCTTTGTTGGAACAAGGCAAACCGCTTCCTGATGAAAAGGATATTTATCGCATGGCGGCCATGGCCATGGGCAACCGGACGCCAGGGTTTTACCCTGAAGCCATTGGCAATGTTCACAAGTCGCTCGTCGATCAACTGGAGTCTGTTGACCCTAGGTTCACCATCTCCACGGCTTACTCGGGTGGAAACACAACGATCATGCTGGGAGTGAAAGAGACGGTGCCTTTTTCCATCAAGATTGGGCCGCAATCGGTTGATGTCTGGCGCAAAGGTCTTCAGGCATCCATCGACGAGGGGCGTGAAGCGACGCTGCCACTCGATGGGGTAGTGTTTGAAGGATCAAAACTCTTCGACGTGCTTCACAAAGATGCCGACCTGGCAACGATAACGATCATGCCAGCGGCACGTCCAGCCGTGATGAAGATACTTGCACCCCAGACAGAACCTGCAGTTTTTGAAACCATTAACGGTCAACTAACAGCTGGACGCAAACAAATCCGGTTTGCAGGCGCTGGATGTGGCGGTCTTCTGGACGTGGAAATTATTTTTACACCGACCGGTAGTGACGGTGTCCACTCGGTATCCAACCTGACCACCAATGTGCGAGCGTGGCAGGGAAAGGAGGGGGCCAGCCCTCCCTACCTGGACGCGTTCATCAATTTGCTAGAAACGATTCTTGACTCCTCCGCCTCCATCTCATTTACTTTAGAAGTCGAAGGAAATCAGGCTGCATCCGGGAACTTTCATACTCCCAAGCATATTGAGGAGATAAACGAAACGCTGGCATTTGCCTTCTATGTTAGGCGAGCCAGAAATGTGCTTCGATATCTTCGAAAAAGTGCGCCTATCGATATCTTCGAGCCCATTTCTACTGAAGATCATCGGACCTTGGCGCGAGCTAGCGATATCGTTGAAGGCAAGCTCTCCTACCAGCGCTCACAAGTCACAGCACTGCCGGAGATAACGGTCAGCTGTACTGTTGAGGAGGAAAGAAACCTGATGGAGACTGTGCGCGGAGGAGGCTTTTCCGTACTTCAGCAGAAAGAACCCGCATCAATGGTCACCATCTATGGGAAGCAATATGAAGTTCCGGCTACAACAAGTTATTACTCTCCAGTGAGATTGCATGTATTGAGCCGGAACAAGAGAAAGAAAGTCGTTGAATTTCGCTTGCAGATTGAAATGGCAGATAACTTTACGAGTCAAACGTCGTTCGATATGCAGGAATAAGATTAGCCAGTGGGCTACCGAAGCGAAGCACCAGGGATTTCGAGAAAATGACTGTGGAGTGCACAATCATATTCAGGCAAGAACACAAAGCGAGCCGATCTAGCAGAGATTTGCTCTCTTACTTGAGCGGTATGTAAGAACAAAACTGACGTACAGTGCGATGAGGGACGACATCTACCGATGGACTGACTTGCCAGCCGTTCACCCTACCGACTTTGCAGCCATGGATCCGCTTCTCGCCCGACTATCCGATTCCGTCGTTCGAGCCAAAACGCTTGAGGACTTGGCCCGTCCCTTGCTGGACATGCTTGAGAAGGTCACTCGGTTGGAGTCAACGTACCTCACGACCATCAACTTCGAGCAGGCCTTGCAACATGTGCTCTACGCTCGAAACACGCGCACGATGGTGGTACCCGAGGGCCTGACCGTGCCCTGGGGCGACACTCTTTGCTACCGCGCGCTCAAGGAGGGGCGCATGTTCACGGCCGATGTGCGGAGTTGCTGGGGCGATTCGGAGGCTGCAGCTGCCCTTGGGATACAGACCTACGTGAGCATGCCGGTCAGACTTTCCGATGGCGCAGTGTATGGCACTCTCTGCGCAGCTAGTGCCGAACGTGCGGAGCTTCCGCCCGAGACCGAAAAAATGCTGCAGTTGTTTGCCAGTCTGATTGCACAGCAGGTTGAGCGCGAGCAACTTCTGGAGGAGCTTCAGCGCAAAAACGAGCAGCTGACGGCCATGGCCTTGCTGGATCCCCTCACCGGCGCTCCGAATCGCCGAGCGTTGTTTGAAGAGCTTGAGCGATTGCAGGCGCGCGCACGTCGCTCAGACAGTATGGTCATGGTCGCGTTCCTTGATCTGGACGGTTTCAAGCAAGTCAACGATGCCCACGGCCATGAAGCGGGCGACGCGCTGCTGTGCGCTGTTGCAAACCAATTGCGTGCCGTCATGCGTGAAAGTGACTTCTTGAGCCGTTTTGGGGGAGACGAGTTTGTATTCGTCGGCCCAGGTCCCCAGCGTGGCCAGGGCGCGGCCGAGGCCATCCGAAGCTTGCAGTCACGACTTCAGGATGCGACGGTGTGCCGCGTCCCCTTGGCGGGGCAACGAACGCTAGAGTACCCAGGGGCAAGTGTAGGTGTGGTTTGTGTTGACCCTTGCGAAGGCACTTGTGACGAGGCCATCCGCCTCGCAGATGAGGCTATGTACCAAGCCAAGTATTCGCGGCGTGGCTTGGTTTAGCACTGAGCAGTCGCTGCGCTGAGCGAAAAGTTCAAGTCGCTTTGTGCCCTCCTTGAATTTCAACTGAGCAAATTGGATCGTTCTGGCTGATGTGGGATCTTGACCCGTATCCGGGCACAACCTCCAGTGAGGTCACGCACCGCACTACTGTGGTGGTGCACCGGGCCCTTGGCGTCCATGCCCCGCAGTGATGCGGCACTGGCGCGTCACTTCACGTATCAATGGGAGTTTGCATTGCCAAAGACACTTGCTCAGATGAAGAAACGGTTTGAAGACGCAATGACCGAGGCCACTGAAGCGGAGGAGATCATTCCTCTAATGAAGCAGGCCATTGCTCGATTTGGTTTGGAACCAGGCGACCTTTTTGACGGGGAAATCTCTGAGACGACCACGACCTTGTATAGGGACGCCAACGGCAACACGTGGGGAGGACGCGGGCGACGTCCTACTTGGCTGAATGAAGCGCTTGCACGCGGCAAAACACTGGAAGATTTTCAGCTTGACGGCGTGTTCGGTCGCAAGCCTAAGTAATTGATTTAAAAAGAACTTTTCCCACAGGTTTCTGTTTTTGCACGAAAACCGAGATCACCCCTAGCAGGGCATGGACGGCCGGGCCGTACATGTGCCACAAAGCCGGTCGCCTGGACTCGTCTACCAGTGGTTTCCGTTTCTGCACGGAAACCGAGATTGCCTCAAGCTTCACGGCAGTGCTGTGGCGGTCTAACCATGGACAGTACAGCGTCCACCTCTGCCTCGCACCCACTCTGCTGGACTATGCACTATCGATAGGCCGGGAACTGTAGCTTTGCATGGTTTTCCCGATTTCGTGAGGCCAGAGCAGATTACTTTGTAGCCAGAACGGTGCCAACCCAAGTAGTCTTCGCGACTGACGCTATAGTGCTCTGACAGATACCCAACAGGGTCAGCCGAATATCGGATCAGCTCTGTCGAAGTGAGATGCAGCGTGGTTTGGCCTGAAGCATTGTCATGGCACACATAAAAGCCCACTTGCTTCGCTACAAGGTCTTTCACAACTTCTTCCAGATGCTCAACCATCTACGGCTCCTCGACCTACGACCTACGACCTTGCTAGTCAAAATGCTTCGGCAGTAAAAACCAGTGAACTTTCACGGGAATGCAATTCTGCGCCAAGTTTGTACACCGCTGGCAATTGTGCTGCTGACAGGGACGCTGCCGGTCGAATTTACCCAAGCGATGAACTGATCGACGCTATGAGTGGGATTCGTACTCTTGTAGATGGCTGCAAACCCTGAGATATGAGCTGCAGCGAGGGATGTGCCCCAGCCTGCAAGCAAATCGGTATCCGAAACGCGTCCCGCTCCATTGACACCAATAGCATTTTCGTCACCACCAGGCGCCAAAAAAATTGGATACGTATACTGACTTAAAGCCGCGATATTTGATTTTGTCGCGAGCGTATACCCAATTTCATCGTTTAGTACAGAAGCAGCTTTTATTGAGTATTCACTACAAGCAGGATGCGAAAGCGCAGTTTGAATCTGGTAATTTCCTGTCGATGCAATAACAGGTACGCCTGCGGTCCTAAGTTGTCGAATAAGATTTCTGATGGCGATGCTGACATTGGCATCACAGTCGGATGGGTAACTGGCAACGGTACCGATACTCAGATTGACAACCAGCGCTGCAGGTGAGATGGGCGTAGCCCCGCCGGCCCTCAGAAGCACCGACGAGAGCCCTTTTTCCAAGTCGTTCAGATAATATGTTTTTTTATTATTGATGCGATCATATGAAAAAATATTTATCGAAATGAGTTGGGCGTCCGGTGCAACCCCTTGCAATATTCCGCTAGCCACGTTCGGCGATGCGCGGCCCGCAGCAACCGAAGCCATTAGCGTACCATGCCCGCACCGCTGCTGATCAATCAGCTGGCATCCGATGAGATCACTGTTTGGTTCACCCGCATTTGGAGTCCCCGCTGGGCTATCACCGAACAAATCCTTGTTAGGACATACAGACTTAAAGCCTCCGGAGTTTGACCCAAAACAATCTTCGCCGACTACTTTAGTAGTACCGCTAAAGAGAAACATCTCGTGATTTTTTCGAATGCCGTCATCTAACACGGCAATCGCTACACCACTACCCTTATTTCCAGAAGCCCATGCAATAGGCATGTTAATAGTCGGCATGCTCCTTTGAAGTTGCGGAACACCCAGTGGACGGTTTTCACGCAACTCCAAGATTCGTGGATCATTTTTAGCGCGGAGTCTAGACAGCTGATCCTTGGTAAGCATCATCTGAAACGACCCAATTGAATCTCCGACAGGATCGCTTTGTGGTATTTTTATATTGGCATCAGTAAGAATTTCCGTCATGGCTTCTCGATTAGCCATTGCCTGATTTTTTCCTCCACGGGAATTCCAATTTAAATCAGGAGAGAAAAGTACCCCACCACGTAAAGAAATACTTACTTCTACCTGTCCCTCTTTTTCGGCTATATCGGATGCTCCTGCAGACCAGTAGGTGGTCCGAGGATCTTGATAGCCGATAGGCCGAATTCCTCGCACATCAGGATGATTCTGCAGGAGGAGCAACTTTTTCTTGTCGATGGAGGTCGTTATTTTTATTGGTAGCGCATTGTCTAATGCCAGAGCAGGTCCGGAACGGCCTAGTTTTTGAAAATTTTCCCGGATTTTCTCAATAAGAGAATTGGCCTCAATGATCACCTCGCCGACATTTACTATATGGGTTGAGCCGTCTTGCAATAATTGATATTTGGCACTCTGAGTGCCAAGAATTATTTCGGCATTAACCTCTGCTCTAGTGCGCAAGATTTTCCGGAGGGCCGTAAGGCTGCCATCCAGATCCATAGCAGTAATGCGCGATTTGTCAGTGGGATCTATTGTAAAGGCCAGTGCATTCTGGCTGTTTTGAAGGATGCTAATTCCTTCTGATTTTATATACATCCCGATCTGCCCACTCTCGCTCTCCCAGGCCCCTTCGGTAAATGCTGCGTTTCCTAATTCTGCTTTTAACGCACGTATGGTATCTACATCTTTTTTCAAATTATTGTTTTTTTGCTCTGGCGATAATTTTTCAAGTTTCTGGTGGCGTAGGGTGATCATCACTCGTACCTCGCCTTCCTCATTCACCGCATCTCTCATCCGCTTCAGGCTACCAGGATCAACAGTCGCCGCTTGCAACGTCCCCATGCTAAAAGTTAGTGCAATGGCTGACGTCACAGATAGCAGGTGTCGCATCTATCGCTCCAGAGAAGTTTGTGGTCTACGAAATCGTAGTTGCCGATTCTGGGATGGCAAGTTTTAAATGAGCGAGCCAACCAGGCTACTTCGCAGGCGTTCCTTGTTCACCCCCCTGCGCATAAGCGCCAACGCCCGATCAGGATTGAGTGGACTTGAAGGCCAGGGCCGTGGCTTGCGCAGATCCGTGCAAAGGCACTATACGTGGCAGCCATCCGCCTCACCGACCGAGGCCATGATCGAAGTCACGCGTTCGCGGCAAAGCCTAGAGGATCACTGAGCAGGCTCTTCGCTGTGTGAAAAGTCCCCGTTACCGAGCGGAACTGCTAACCCGGTAAATCGCACGCAAAAAGAGTTGCCCATTTTTTAAGCAAAACTCTAAGTTGTTGATTTCATTGGGTTTCATGGTTTGCTAACCCGGTAAATCGCACGCAAAAAGAGCTGACATTTGAAAACTTGCGCGCATTCCGGAGTGCGTCTTGGACCGAGGGATGATGGCTGATTGTGGGTGGTCGCCACGGCTTGGATTCAGGTCTTGGCCCCGGATGGTTCGTTCTGCTGCAGCGCAAACAACCGGCTCATTTCAGCCGTGCTACACGCTGCTTGGCTGGGCGCTCAATCAGCGCATCGATGTACGGATCCATGTCAAACGCGATCGTCCCCCGAAAATTCACGTGCTCGAAGTGCACGGGTCCGATGCGGCGCAGCCAGCTTTCATCTATGGGGTGTTTGGCCACCTTCCAGCGATCCACGACATCTTGCATCTTCATGGTGTTCCAGCTGATCACGACGTTGGTCAGCAGGGTGTGCGCTGTTGAGATAGCCCGCAGCTCATCAGCCCTGCGCCCGCGTGAGACTCCTACACGTCCGTGGTACACAGCGCGCTGCAGCTGGTGTACAGATTCGCCCCTGTTGAGCAAGGCATGCATCTCGCGGCGAAACTCGGGAATGGTGAAGTAGTCACACAAAAAGATCGTACGCAGCAACTTGCCCAATTCGTCTGCGGCAGCGTGCACGGGATCGCCCCGCGCCGCGCTGCCAAGGCGGGCGATAGCTTCTCCAGCTGTCAAGCGCCCTTGCCGGATAGAGGCAACTAGGTGCAGTAGGTCCATCCATCCGGCTCGAATCTTCCCAAGCGAGACCTTCCCAACGGTTAGGCGCTCCAAAGCTTCCGGCACGGTGTCCCCCCTGGCCAAGAACATCTTACGTTCCGACAATTGGCGCAAACGGACGCACAGATCGAAGCCCAGCAACTTGGCGATAGCCATCGCTGCGTTGGTGTAGCCATGGGTGTCCACAGCAAGCAGGGATAGTCGGATCTGGTCCTCGCGGCGGGAACAGTTGTGCGCTTCGACACCGTCCACCGCTGGCGCTGCTTGCCGGTCATTGATCACGATAGGCTGGTCATGAAACAGTGCCCAGGTATCAAGCATGTGCACATAGATGCCAACACCATGCTGCTTGCGGCGGTATTCCATACGCGCCGAGTGCAGGTACCGTGACGTATCGAGCGTCATCGAATCAGAGGATGCTTTGTCGCCCTGGCCCCAGAGTTTGGCAATAGGCATGCTTTGCTGGAACTCAATGACCCGTGAGTTGGCCTCCCGCAAACGGCCACTGGCCTCCGTTGCACGCATGGCCATAGTGACCTGAGACACCTGCAGGCCTGGGATCATCGCGCAGACACCTTTGGCCGTGTTCTCTGTTCCGTGTGTGTATAGGGCGCCGTAGACGGCCTTCAGTTCAGCCATGTCTTTGGCTCTGCGGCCTAGCAGAGCCTGGCTAAAGCCGCTTTTTGCGTCGATCTCGACCAGCATGTTGCCAAACTGGGCATCGCCGATCATGTTGAACATGCTCTCGCGTGTCTTGGTGACCTGGGGTTCGACTTCAAGCGCCTGAATCGGTGCAATGTGAATATGCCCCTGGCTGTCTATGGTCAAGGCCCCGTCCTCCACGGCCTGCACCAGTTGGCCGATGCCCGCTTTGACCCGTCCCAGCACGCGCTCCAGGAACTTATCTGGATTGTCCGTCAAGCTCAAAGCTCGGATCAGCGACTTGTGCTTCTCGGCCCACTGTGTTTCGGGTATCAGCTGATCGGCACGGTTGCGATGGCGGCTGCTGTGTTCCAGCCACAGCTTTCCGCCCTTGATCGCTTTCTTCAAAGAAGTCGCTGCGCTTGCTTTGAGAGCTGCAAGAGCAACCTTGCGATCAGGGCCTTCCAGCAGCGAGTGCCAGCTTGGGTCCGCAACCGACACATCAAACCCCTCGGGAAGGCTGCTGATGCCGCGTTTGGACAAATCGCGCAGCGTCTTGAGCTGCTTGAGCGCCTTGTCCGTTTCCTCGCCTTTGATCTCAAGGACTCCGAGGGCATTGAGCAGGGCCGACATACGCGGCGCTTGTTCTTTCACCAGTGTTTCCCGGACGAATTGAGCCCGCGTACCGGCAAAGTTTTCTGCATTCTTGGGCACCAGGTCGCGCATCGCCGCGACGATCTGAGCATCGGTCAACTGCGTGTCGTAGAGAATGTCCTTCAGCTTGACGCGCTCAGCACGCAGATCCACAGCACTTTCGGCCTGCTTCTTTAGGACCTTGCCAGAAGCCTTGTGATAAAGATCTGTGAGACATCGCGCACCGATGTCTGCGGCGAGATCGGTCTGATCCAAGAGGGTGACATGCAGGAAAGAGACGATGCGCAGATCGCGCTGATCCTCAGAGAGAAACTTCGTCGCGGAGGGTGGACGATTGATCACCTCTTGGCTGTACGCCCTGAGACGATTCAATGGAATCGCCGACAGCTTCCACTTGTGAATTTGCAGTGACTTGAGGCACTCGATTTTCTTGGTGACCTCGCTCAGCGTGAGCTGCCCGTGCTTCCCTGGGGGTGTGCGCAGCCACTCCAGCACTGTGTGACCGCCGGGCCCTGATCGCTTTGAGAATGCGTGCGAGAGAGCCGCCTGAACCTGTTTGGGTGGCGCACAGGTGCGGATCGCAGCGATTGCGGCATTTTCCTGTTCAGCGAAGGCCATCCGCGCCATGTCGCGCAGTGTCCGGTCACCAGGCAGGACAAGCCGTCGATCAAAGAGCCAGTGTTCTGACTGGTGGATCAAGTCATCGACTGATACCGCTGAGGCGGAAAGCTCAGCCAGAGCATCGGCCAGGAGCGGCTTTGTGGCGTCGTCCACTACCGCGAAGCCAACACGTTCCCGAGCCCAGAGCTGGTGCTCGTATCGTGTGTCCTTGTCCTTGTACAGCGAGGTCACCGATGCGATGTCCGTCGCGTTCATGCCAAGCGCTGAGGTCAGGTACCGCAGCAGGACGGAGGGGATGCCTGAAAAGGCATCGGGGTGCCGCCCCGTAGCGCGCAGCATGACCAGTTGAACTGCAGCGCCAAGGCGTGCAGTCCCTCTGAACCGGGGCGGGCGCAGCTCCTGGATGTCTTCGATACTCAGCCCAAAACACTCTTCGACTTCCCGCTTGGATAGCGATTTGGGCAGGGTATCGGCGCCAACGAAACGTAGGTAGTAGCTAGACAAGCTGGTCCTCCCGTGGCTGGCGCGGTCGCAAGCCTGCTGCAGTCTACGTATTCGCTACTGATAATTCCAGACAATAAAAAAGTGCGGGTTAACCCGTAGCTCTTAACCGGGTTTTCTGCACGGAAAGTGAGATCACCCCGACTTGCCCGCGCCTGGAGTGGGTGCACTGTGGACCCCAGCATGCGCAATGCGTTGCCGTGGGTTACATCAGCAGGGTAATGACCACGATGGCCAGGCCAAGGCCCAGGTTCACAGCCACCCATTGGCGTATGGCGGCCATGGCCTGTCCGCCCGCAGGCCAGTCAGACGCTGCCACCGCCCGCTGAAGGCGCCGAAAAAGCGCAAAGCGGATATGGCCGAAGATGGCCACCATCACAAGGCCCAGCGTGGCCATGACAGTCCAGTCCAGCGGCATCGCAAAACTTCCGCCTGATTGCGCAGCCTGCCGCGCGACGTTGCCGATCATCCACAGCCCGCTGACCAGCACCACCACCACCGCCACGGAGACAGCGCCCAGAAAACGCTGCAGCACATCGTGCATCAACCGCAGGCGCTGCGGCGGCTCCAGCGACTGCGCCGCAGGGCGCAGAAAGAAATGGGCAAACACCATGCCACCGATCCACACGATGATGGACAGGACATGGGCGAGCTTGAGGGCGTTGTAGAGCATGGGGGTGATGAAGTTGTGGATTGGGATCGATCCGAGTAAGTCTCTGACGTTTCCCCCGGGTTGCATGTGGTGTGCCAAAGCGGGTATGGCAGTGCTGATTTTCTACCGGCGCTCGCGTCAAAGTGCTCTGAAGAACAAAGGAACGGCTTTGATAACCAACTCGATAGGCGCCAATGCTGACGGAAGGAACGGTCTCCCTGAGATGCGTCCAGCCAAACCCCAGGAGAGCAGCACCAAACACATCCAGGCTACAACTCCGCATGTCACTGCGCCTAAACCTAAACCTGAGGACTTCTTTGAGCGCAGAGTTGCGTAAATGAATAGGCCCAGCAGTCCAAACAACGAAATGCAAAACGCCAAAAACTGAGGAAGGCCGAAGGCAGTCATAGCTTCGTGTCTAGGCGTTCATGCATCGAATACTTGCTGATCCAGTGGTCCTGGCGACAGTGCGCTGCAACATATCAGCGATCAAATAGGCTCCGTTGCTGCCTGCTGTGCCACACGCACCTGGTTGCCGCCGCTTTTCTTCGACTGGTACATGGCCTCGTCGGCGTGGCCGAGCAGGTGGTGTTCTTCACCCCCGTGTTCGGGGTAGATGGCCACGCCAATGCTGGGCTGGATGTTCAGGCGAATGCCTTCCAGGTCAAACGGCTGCGTAAAGGCCGACAGGATCTTGTCGGCCACCGTGGTGGCGTGGTCGCGGGCCAGGCCACTTTCGAGCAGCACCACAAATTCGTCGCCCCCCAGGCGGGCCACGGTGTCGGAGCCGCGCACACACTCAAGCAAACGCTGCGCCACACGCTGCAGCAGCAGGTCGCCCATGGCGTGGCCCAGGGTGTCGTTGACCTCCTTGAACCGGTCCAGGTCGATGAACAGCAGCGACAGCAGACGCTGGTCGCGCCGTGCACGGGCCAGGGCGGTCTTGAGGCGGTCCAGAAACAGCTGGCGGTTGGGCAGGTGGGTGAGCTGGTCGTACTGCGCCATGTGCTCCAGGCGCTCGTGCATCTGCTTGCGCTCGATGGCGGCGGCCACCTGGGTGGATACGAACTGCAGCAGGTCCTTGTCCTTGTCGGTGTAGCGGCCCTGTTCGGTGTAGCTTTGCAGCACCAGCGCGCCAATTGCGCCTTTCTGTGTTTGTAGGGGCACACCCAGCCAGTACAGCGGCGGGCGCTGCTGTGGGGCGGGTGGTGGGTGGGCGGTGCGGTTCTCGGGGGTCAGCAGCAGGGTGCAGCCGTTGTGGATGACCTCGGCACACAGCGCGTCCTGTGCCAGCGCCATGGGGGGCGGGGCAGGCAGTGATTCGTTGACGTGGTAGGGGAAGCTCAGCGCATCGGCCTGTGCGTCGTACAGCGCCACCGCAAAGTTGGTGGCGGGCAGCAACCGCCCGATGATCTGGTGAATGTGCTGGAACAGCGCCTGCAGGTTCTGTGTGGTGTGGGCGGCCTCGGAGATCGCGTAGATCACGGCCTGCATGGACTCGGTGAGCCGGCGCTCGGTGATGTCGTGCGCCACGGCCAGCCGCATCTGCTGCTCGGGCAGCCAGCGCGCCGTCCAGCGGATGTGGGCAATGGTGCCGTCCTTGCGAACGTAGCGGTTCTCGAACTGCAGCTGCAGGTTGCCTTCGGTCACGCTTTTGGCCTGGCGCTGGGTAATGGCGAGGTCATCGGGGTGCACCATGTCCAGCATGCGCTTGCCCACCACTTCTTCAGGCAGGTAGCCAAATATGCGCTCGAACGCGGGGCTGACAAAAACAATGGTGCTGTCCACGTTGACGAGGCAGACGGCATCGAGCATCAGGTCCACCACGTTCAAAGAAGGAATGCTGTGCATGGGCGGCGCGCGCAAGGTGCAGGAGTGGAAGCCCATTGTGCCGCGCACACTGCGGTTGTCGTCGCTTTTGTGTGGCGCTGTGTGGGTAAACAAACACGCCCCCGACCCCGCCCGCCGGTTTGCGCCCGCTCCGTGTGGTGCCGGGGCGCGGGTGAGGGTCTCAGGTGTACCGGGTCTCGAGCGCGTCCCATTCGGCCTTGCGCACCAGGCGCTGGCGCTCGGCAAACGGTGCCACCAGGGCCGGGTCTTCGTCGATGCGCCGCTGCTCGCGCAGCACCGTGAGCGCCTTTTGCATCCCCGCCACGGCACCCTGCAGCGCGGCGTTGGCATACAGCACCAGGCCGTAGCCCAGCGTGGCCAGCTCCTCTGCGCTGGTGATGGGGGTCTTGCCACCAATCACCATGTTCATGAGCTGCGGCGCAGCCAGCCGCCGGGGCAGGGCGCGGATCTCGTCCAGCGTGGTGACGGCTTCGACAAACAGGATGTCGGCGCCCGCCTCCTGAAAGCGCTGGGCGCGCTCCACGGCGGCCTCGAAGCCCTGGGTGGCGCAGGCATCGGTGCGGGCCAGGATGAGGGTGCCTGCGTCGCGGCGCGCGTCCACGGCGGCCTTGATCTTGCCCAGCATCTCGCAGGTAGGGATCACCTCCTTGCCGTTGAAATGCCCACAGCGCTTGGGGCTGACCTGGTCTTCGAGCTGGATGCAGTCGGCACCTGCGCGCTCCAGCGTTCGCACCGCGTGGTAGGTGTTGAGTGCGTTGCCAAAGCCCGTGTCGGCATCGACGATGAGCGGCAGCTCCACCGCATCGCGGATGCGCGCCGTGTGGTCGGCAATGTCAGTGAGGCCCATGAAGGCCTGGTCGGGCAAGCCGAACCACATGTTGGTGACGCCCGCGCCGGTCACGTAGAGGGCTTCAAAGCCCAGGTCGGCCACCACACGGGCGGAAAGCGCGTTGAATGCGCCGGGCACGATCACACCCCGGCGGGCCTGGGCCAGGGCTTTGAGTTGTTGTTTGCTGTTCATGAGTCGCAAGGATCTTGATTCGCTACTGTTTTGATAGCTATAAGGGGATGATGGATGCGCGGAAGAGGCCAAAAAACCTCAAAAAATACCGCCAGGCACTCGCACCCAGCCCTCCATCAGAATGCGGGCGCTGCGGCTCATCAGGGCCTTGGTCACCTTCCATTGGCCGTTGAGTTGCGCTGCCTCGGCCCCCACACGCAGGGTGCCCGAGGGGTGGCCAAACCGCACGCTGCTGCGCACGCCACCGCCTGCTGCCAGGTTGACCAGCGTGCCCGGTATGGCCGCTGCCGTGCCAATGGCTACGGCTGCCGTGCCCATCATGGCGTGGTGCAGCTGGCCCATGGAGAGCGCGCGCACCAGCAGGTCGATGTCTTTGGCGTCAATGGCTTTGCCGCTGGAGGCCGTGTAGCTGGCCGGCGGCGCGACAAACGCGATCTTGGGCGTGTGCTGGCGTGTGCTGGCCTCGCCCAGGTGTTGGATGAGGCCCATGCGCAGGGCGCCGTGGGCGCGGATGGCCTCGAAGCGCACCAGTGCGGCCAGGTCGCCATTGATCGTGCCTTGCAGCTCGGTGCCGGTGTAGCCCAGGTCCTGCGCGTTGAGAAAAATGGTGGGAATGCCCGCGTTGATCAGCGTGGCGGCGAAGCTGCCGACGCCGGGGACTTCGAGGGTGTCCACGACATTGCCGGTGGGGAACATGGCGCCCCCTGCGTCGCCGTCGTCCGCCGGGTCGATGAACTCCAGCGCCACCTCGGCCGCCGCAAAGGTCACTCCGTCCAGCTCAAAGTCGCCCGTTTCCTGCACCTGTCCGTGGGCGATGGGCACATGTGCCACGATGGTCTTGCCGATGTTGGCCTGCCAGATGCGGACGGGGATGGTGCCGTCCTGCGGAATCCGCGCCGCATCGATCAGCCCCATGTGGATGGCGCAGGGACCCACCGCCGCCGAGAGGTTGCCGCAGTTGCCGCTCCAGTCCACAAACGGCTGGTCGATGGACACCTGGCCAAACAGGTAGTCCACGTCATGCCCTGGCCGTGTGCTGCGCGAGAGGATCACGGCCTTGCTGGTGCTGGAGGACGCATTGCCCATGCCGTCGATCTGCTTGCCGTAGGGGTCGGGGCTGCCCAGCACGCGCAGCAGCAGGGCGTCGCGCGCGGGGCTGGGTTGCTGGGCGGGGGCGGGCAGGTCGTCAAGGCGGAAGAACACGCCTTTGCTGGTGCCGCCGCGCAGGTAGGTGGCGGGGATGCGGATCTGTGGTGCCAACGAGGTGCTCATGGAGGAATATCAAATTTGATAGCTGTTGGCGCTGGCTAGGCGCGCGCCAAGGCCTGCTTTTTATCAACACTCTTGGCGAGGAAGTCTTGTGCAAAGCGTTGCAGAACGCCACCTGCCTCGTACACGGAGACCTCTTCGGCGGTGTCCAAGCGGCAGACTGCGGGCACGTTGAGCACTTCGCCATTCTTGCGCCGGACGATCAGCGTGAGGCGTGTGCGGGGCTTCAGCTTGCCTTCGACGTCAAAGGTCTCGGTGCCGTCCAGGCCCAGCGTCAGCCGACTGGTGCCCGCCTCAAACTCCAGCGGCAACACCCCCATCCCAATCAGATTGGTGCGGTGGATGCGCTCAAACCCCTCTGCCACTACCACCTCGACCCCTGCCAGCCGCACACCCTTGGCAGCCCAGTCGCGGCTGGAGCCCTGGCCATAGTCGGCGCCCGCGATGATGATCAGCGGCTGGCGGCGGTGCAGGTAGGTTTCGATGGCCTCCCACATGCGCATCACCTGGCCTTCGGGCTCCACGCGGGCCAGCGATCCTTTCTGGACCTTGCCATCGATCACCGCCATCTCATTGACCAGCTGCGGGTTGGCAAACGTGGCGCGCAGGGCGGTGAGGTGGTCGCCCCGGTGGGTGGCGTAGGAGTTGAAGTCCTCCTCGGGCAGGCCCATGCGCGCCAGGTATTCGCCCGCCGCGCTGTCCGGCAGGATGGCGTTGGAGGGCGAGAGGTGGTCGGTGGTGATGTTGTCGGGCAGGATGGCCAGCGGGCGCATGCCCTGCAAGGTGCGCGGGTGGGCGGCGAGTGCGCCAATGCCTTCGGTGTCCCAGTAGGGCGGGCGGCGGATGTAGGTGGACTGCGGGCGCCAGTCGTACTGGGGCGGTACGCGCGGGCCATCGTCCTGCCGCAGGGCAAACATGGGCTCGTACACCGCGCGGTATTGCGCGGGTTGCACGGCGGCCTTCACCACGGCGTCGATTTCTGCATCGCTGGGCCACAGGTCCTTGAGCCGGACGGGCGTGCCATCCACCACCGCCAGCACATCCTTTTCGATGTCAAACCGCACCGTGCCCGCAATCGCATAGGCGACCACCAAGGGGGGTGAGGCCAGAAACGCCTGCTTGGCATAGGGGTGGATGCGCCCGTCGAAATTGCGGTTGCCCGAGAGCACGGCGGTGGCGTACAGGTCGCGGTCGATGATCTCCTGCCGAATTGCAGGGTCCAACGCGCCACTCATGCCGTTGCAAGTGGTGCAGGCAAAGGCGACGATGCCAAAGCCCAGCGCTTCCAGGTCGGCCAGCAGACCGGCTTCCTTCAAATACAGTTCTACCGCCTTGGAGCCGGGCGCGAGCGAGGTCTTGACCCAGGGCTTGCGCGTGAGGCCCAGCCGATGGGCGTTGCGCGCCAGCAGGGCGGCGGCCATCACATTGCGCGGGTTGCTGGTGTTGGTGCAGCTGGTGATGGCGGCGATCACCACGGCGCCGTCGGGCATCGTGCCTTCGCCGGGCGAGGGCATCGCCCAGGGGCCCGCAATGCCCCGGGCGGCCAGGTCGGACGTGGCCACGCGCGCATGCGGGTTGGAGGGGCCAGCCAGGTTGCGCACCACGGTAGACAGGTCAAAGCGCAGGGTACGGTCGTAGACGGCGTCCGCGAGCGCATCGGCCCACAAACCTGCGGTTTTGGCATAGGTCTCGACCAGCTTGACTTGGCTGGCCTCGCGGCCGGTCAGCCGCAGGTAGTCCAGCGTCTGCTCATCAATGCTGAACAGCGCCGCCGTTGCGCCATATTCCGGCGCCATGTTGGAGATGGTGGCGCGGTCGCCAATGGTGAGCTTGGCGGCGCCTTCGCCAAAGAATTCCAGGTAGGCCCCCACCACCTTGGCCTTGCGCAAGAACTCGGTGAGCGCCAGCACCACGTCGGTGGCGGTGATGCCGTCCTGGCGCTGGCCGGTCAGCTCCACGCCCACCATCTCGGGCAGCCGCATCATCGATGCGCGGCCCAGCATCACGTTCTCGGCCTCCAGGCCGCCCACGCCGATGGCGATCACGCCCAGCGCATCCACATGCGGCGTGTGGCTGTCAGTGCCCACGCAGGTGTCGGGGTAGGCCACACCCCGGTCGGCATGGACCACGGGCGACATCTTTTCCAGATTGATCTGGTGCATGATCCCGTTCCCCGCCGGGATCACATCCACATTGGCAAAGGCTTTTTTCGTCCACTCGATGAAGTGAAAGCGGTCTTCGTTGCGGCGGTCTTCGATGGCGCGGTTCTTGGCAAACGCATCGCGGTCGAATCCGCCACATTCCACGGCCAGCGAATGGTCCACGATGAGCTGCACCGGCACCACGGGGTTCACCTGGGCTGGGTCACCGCCTTCCTTGGCAATTGCATCGCGCAGGCCCGCCAAATCTACCAACGCCGTCTGGCCCAGGATGTCGTGGCACACCACGCGCGCGGGGTACCAGGGAAAGTCGCGGTCGCGCTTGCGCTCGATGAGCTGGCGCAGGCAGTCATTGACGGTGGCCGGGGCGGCGCGGCGCACGATGTTTTCGGCGTGCACGCGGGCGGTGTAGGGCAGGGTGGCCCAGGCGCCGGGTTGCAGGGCTTCGATGGCGGCGCGAGCATCAAAATAGTCCAGCTGCGTGCCGGGCAGTGGCTTGCGGTACAGAGTGTTCATGCGCGTGGGGCTGGGGGCATTGTTTTACTTGCGGTCCTGGATCGGCACAAACGCCAGGTCTTCGGGCCCGGTGTAGTTCGCACTCGGCCGGATGATCTTGTTGTCGATGCGCTGCTCGATGATGTGCGCCGCCCAGCCGCTGGTGCGTGCAATGACGAACAGCGGCGTGAACATGGCGGTGGGAACGCCCATCATGTGGTAGCTCACGGCGCTGAACCAGTCGAGGTTGGGGAACATCTTTTTCACCTCCCACATCACCGATTCCAGCCGTTCGGCAATGTCGAACATCTTGGTGCTGCCCGCCTCTTGCGACAGGCTGCGCGCCACGCCCTTGATGACGACGTTGCGCGGGTCGCTCACGGTATAGACCGGGTGGCCGAAGCCGATCACGACCTCTTTGGCCTCCACGCGGCGGCGGATGTCGGCCTCGGCCTCGTCGGGGGTGTCGTAGCGCTTCTGGATTTCGAAGGCCACCTCGTTCGCGCCGCCATGCTTGGGGCCGCGCAGCGCACCAATGGCGCCGGTGATGGCCGAATACATGTCGCTGCCCGTGCCGGCCACCACGCGGGCGGTGAAGGTGGATGCATTGAACTCGTGCTCGGCATAGAGGTTGAGCGAGGTGTGCATCGCACGCTCCCAGGCCGCGCTGGGTGCTGTGCCATGCAGCAGGTGCAAGAAGTGCGCGCCGATGGAGTCGTCGTCCGTCTCCACCTCGATGCGGCGGCCCGAGCTGGCCCAGTGGTACCAGTACAGCAGCATGGAGCCCAGTGATGCCATCAATCGGTCGGCAATGTCACGTGCGCCGGGCAGGTTGTGGTCGTCCTTTTCGGGCAGCGCACAGCCCAGGGCCGAGACCCCTGTGCGCATCACGTCCATGGGGTGGCTGGCGGCGGGCAGTTGCTCCAGCGCCTGCTTCACCGACAGCGGCAGGCCGCGCAGCGCCTTGAGCTTGACCTTGTAGGCACGCAGCTCGGCGCGTGTGGGCAGCTTGCCGTGCACCAGCAGGTGGGCGATTTCTTCAAACTCGCAGACCTCGGCAATGTCCAGGATGTCGTAGCCCCGGTAGTGCAGGTCGTTGCCCGTGCGGCCCACGGTGCACAGGGCGGTGTTGCCCGCCGTCACGCCCGACAGGGCCACGGATTTCTTGGGCTTGAAGCCCGGGGTTTCAACGGTGGTGGGGGTGGTCATGGGGTCTCCTCCTGGTTCATGTAAGCGGTGGCGATGGGCGTGGGGCGGCCTTTGGCGTCCACGGCCACCATGTCGAAAACCCCTTGCAGCACAGCCTCTGGCGGCGAGCCCAGCGTGGTGGCCAGGCCGTTCACGCACACGGTGAGCGAGCTGCGGCCCATACGGCTGACCCAGGCGCGCAGCGTGAGCACATGGCCCACGGGCACCGGGGCCAGAAAACGCACATCGGTCACGCCCGCCATCACCACGTCGCGCGCTGCGGCACCGCGCGCCGCCAGAAACGCCGCCTTGGCCATGAGCTGAAGGGCATTGCCGCCAAACAGCGTGCCGTAGTGGTTGGCCTCGGCGGGGAAGACGATTTCCGTCAGCTCGACGGTGCCTTGAGGGGTTGTCATGCTTCGCAATTTACGCACAATGGCATCCCTTCGTAAGACCTAAATTGGCGAATGATTGCGAAGGCATCGCCTGTGATTTGCAAAATTTGCGAATGATTTGCAGATTGGTTTTGCGAACGAATGGCGTTGCCCCACTGCGAAAGAAACAATGAAAAAAACCTTCATGGGCGTGCGCCTGCGCCGCCTGCGCGAAGAGCGCGGCATGACCCAGGTGGCACTGGCCCGGGCCTTGGACCTGTCGGCCAGCTACCTGAACCAGCTGGAGCAGAACCAGCGTCCGCTCACCGTGCCTGTGCTGCTCAAGATCAACGCCGTGTTTGGCGTGGATGTGCAGCGGTTCTCCGACGACGACGAGGCGCGCCTCATCACGGGCCTGCGCGAGGTGCTGGCCGATCTGCCCGCAGGTGTGGGTGGGGAGGGCGTGGGCGAAGCCGTGTCGCTCGCCGAAATCCGCGAGCTGGCCGCTGGCATGCCCGCCGTGGCGCGCACGCTGCTGGCGCTGCACCAGCGGCACCGCCAGGCACTCGAACGCCTGGCCGCCCTGGGCAACGACCGGGGCGGAGAGGGCGCCATGGCTCACCAGCCGCCCATGGCCTATGAAGAAGTGCGCGACTTCTTCTTTGCGCGCCAGAACCACATTGCCGAGCTGGACGACGCCGCCGAGCAGTGCGCCGCCGACTGGGGCCTGCTACCCGGCCGTGCGGACGAGGCGCTGGCCCAGCGCCTGCTGGCTGCCCACGGCGTGCGCGTGGTGGATGTGGCCGACCTGCCGGGGCAGGCACAGCGCGTGTTCCAGGCCGACACCGGCGTGCTGCAGCTGGCGGCGGGGCTGGAGCGGGGGCAGCGCGCGTTCCAGATGGCAACGCAGCTGGCGTTTCTGGAGCAGGGCGCTGAGCTGCAACGCCTGGCCGCTGGTGCGGGTTTATCGAGCGACCAGGCCCGGGCGCTGGCGCGCATTGGCCTGGCCAACTACTTTGCGGGGGCGCTGGTGCTGCCCTACACCGCCTTTTTGCAGGCGGCCGAGGGGCACCACTACGACATCGAGCGGCTGGGCCAGCAGTTTGGCGTGGGCTTCGAGACCGTGTGCCACCGCCTGTCCACTCTGCAGCGGCCCAGTGCACGCGGCGTGCCGTTCTTCTTCATCCGCGTGGACCGCGCGGGCAACATCAGCAAGCGGCAATCGGCCACCCACTTTCACTTCAGCAAGATCGGCGGCACCTGCCCGCTGTGGAACGTGTACGAGGCCTTTGCCCAACCCGGGCGCATCGTGCCGCAGGTGGCGCGCATGCCGGATGGGCGGGCTTACCTGTGGGTGGCGCGCACCGTGTCGCGCAGCGGGGGCGGGTGGGGTGTGCCGGGCAAGGAGTTTTCGGTGGCGCTGGGCTGCGACATCCGCCACGCGCCGCAGCTGGTGTACTCGCGCGGGCTAGACTTGGCACGCCCCGAGGCCGCCGTACCGATCGGTATGGGCTGCAAGGTGTGTGAGCGCGACGCCTGCCCGCAGCGTGCCTTCCCGCCCATTGGGCGCGCGCTGGATGTGAATGAGAACCACAGCCGTTTTGCCCCGTATCCGGTGGCTGTGACTCATCGGTCATGAAATGTGCTCATCATTTCATAGCTTGCAAGGCATGACAGTGTTGCGCAGACGGCACTTTTTTATTGAATGTTGCGCGGTAACAAAATGTTGGTGCCACAGGGCCAAGTTTGCCGCTATCCTGCGTCCATTCCGCTCTGGCTGGCCGATTGGGTGCCTGGCTGGCGTCCCACCAACTTGCTCCCCGGCTGAGGCATTCGTCTGACCCTCCCCCCGAGTTCCCCCCTCCCGTCTGGCCCGCTTGCGCCGGGCCGCTACAGGCACTGGTGGTCGGGCCTGGGTGTGGCCGTGCTGGGGCTGGGTCTGAGCCTGTGGCTGGGAATACACCAGGCGGATTCGATGGCACAGATCGACCAGGCGCGGTTTGTGCAGGAGGCGCGGGCTTTTTCCGACGCCTTGGGTCAGCGCATCGCCGGGCACACCGAGGTGGTCAACGGTCTGCGGGGCCTGTTCACCGCCAACCCCCATCTGTCGCGCCTGGATTTCGAGCGCGCCGCCAGCGAGATGGAGGTGGGCCAGCGTTACCCCGGGGTGCGCAACCTGTCGTTCACGCGCTGGGTGCCCGGCCCGGAGCGCGAGGCCTATGAGGCCCGCGTGCGGGTGGACACCTCGCTCTCGCCCGACGGCTTCCCCAACTTCCGCATCCACCCGCCGGGCGAGCGTGCCGAGTATTTTGTGGCCGAGTACCTGTGGCCGATGGTGGGCAACGAAGGGGTGCTGGGCCTGGACATCAGTGCCCAGCCCACCAACCTGGCGGCCATGCGCTACAGCCGCGACAGCGGCCAGACCGTGGTGTCGGCGCCGTTCGACCTGATCCAGGAAGAAAAGTACCGCCAGGGCATCGTGATCCGCGTGCCGGTGTTCGACCCCACGGCGGGCACGGCCGAGCAGCGGTTTGTCGGCGCCGTGGCTTCTACCCTGCGGGTGTATGACCTGGTGCAGGGGCTGGGGAGCCAGGGGTTTCTGAATGGCATTGCCGTGGCCATGACCGACCAGGGCCCGGTGCGCACGGATGCCCGCGACACCACGGTGCGCTCGCTGCTGGAGCAGACCTCCCCCGGCCTGCCCGGCGCGCGGCCCCTGGTGCGCGACCTGGTGGTGCACGACCGGCGCTGGCAGCTCACCTTTTATCCCACACGCTCGTTCCTGGCACCGCAAGAGGCGCGGCTGCCGCTGCTGGCGGGGCTGGCCGGTGTGCTGGTATCGCTGCTGGCCGCATCCACGGTGGGGCTGCTGGTGCGCCAGCGCACCCTGGCACTGGTGCGCGCCCAGGTGTCTGACGACGCGCGGCGCGAGAGCGAAGAGCGGTTTCGTGCCCTGTTCAATCAGACCACCGTGGGGGTGGCGCAGGTGGATTCCAACACCGGCCAGTTCCTGCGCGCCAACCAGCGCTATGCCGACATCCTGGGCTACAGCGTGCAGGAGCTGGTGGGCAAGACCTTCCAGAGCCTCACCCACCCCGACGACCTGGCTGCCGACATGGCCCAGGTGCGGCGCCTCAAGAGTGGCGACCTGCCCGAGTACCGGCTCGAAAAACGCTACATCCACAAGGATGGGCATGTGGTCTGGGGCGATCTCACCGTGTCGTCGATGTGGATCACCGGCCACCACATCGCCGTGGTGCAGGACATCACCTCGCGCAAGCGCATGGAAGAAACCCTGCGCGCCAACGAGCAGCGCCTGCGCAGCATCCTGGAGCGCCTGCCCATGGGGCTGTGCCTGGTGCAGGAGGACGGCCTCATCAGCTTCCGCAACGAGCGCTATGTGCAGATCTGCGGCTATACACAGGAAGAAGTGCCCGACGTGGACACCTGGTGGCAGCGCGCCTACCCGGACCCGGTGGAGCGCAATGCCATCCGGCAAAAGCTGATCGATGCCAGAAACCGGGGCGTGATCCCCGCAGCCGAATACACCATCCGGTGCGCTGACGGCAAACTCAAGCCGGTGGAGATCTCCGGCATCTTTGTCGATGGCGGGCGCCTCATCACCATGCAGGACCTGAGCCAGCACAAGGCCGCCGAGGAAGAGATCAACACCCTGGCGTACTACGACCCGCTCACCCGCCTGCCCAACCGTCGCCTGTTGATGGACCGGCTCCAGCAGGCACTGGCCGCCAGCGCGCGCCACCACCGCAGTGGCGCGCTTTTGATGCTGGACCTGGACAACTTCAAGACCCTCAACGAAACCCGGGGCCATGACCGGGGCGACACCCTGCTTCTGCAGGTGGCGCACCGCCTGCGCGGTTGCGTGCACGAGGACGACACCGTGGCCCGCCAGGGCGGCGACGAGTTTGTGGTGGTGCTGGAAGACCTGGGCGCCAGCCCCGAGGAAGCGGCGGCACGCAGTGAAGAGATAGGCCAGCGCATCCTGGCCGTGCTGCGCGAACCCTACCTGCTCGACGGCGACACGCACCACAGCTCGCTGAGCATGGGCGTGGCAGTGTTCAGCGGCATGCGCGAGACGGCGGACGAGCTGCTCAAGCGCGCGGACCTGGCGCTCTACCAGGCCAAGGACGCGGGCCGCGATACCCTGCGTTTCTACGACCCCAAGATGCAAGCCGCCGTGAGCGCGCGTGCCGCGCTGGAGCTGGACATGCGCACAGGCCTGGCCCAGGGGCAGTTCGAGCTGTACTACCAGGCCCAGATCGACCATGGCCGCATCATCGGCGCCGAGGCCCTGCTGCGCTGGCGCCACCCGCGCGACGGGTTCGTGTCACCCGCCCATTTCATCCCGCTGGCCGAAGAAACCGGGCTCATCCTGCCGCTGGGCGAATGGGTGCTGAAAACCGCCTGCCAGTGCCTTGCATCGTGGGCGCTGCAGCCCGCACTGGCGCCTTTGAGCCTGGCCGTCAACGTGAGCCCGCGCCAGTTCCACCAGAGCGGCTTTGTGGCCCAGGTGCTTGCCGCCCTGGCCGGCGCCGGGGCCGATGGCCGCCAACTCAAGCTGGAGATGACAGAAGGCCTGCTGCTGGAGGATGTGGAAGACACCATCGACAAGATGGGCCAGCTCAAGGGCTATGGCGTGGGCTTTTCGCTCGATGACTTCGGCACCGGTTATTCCTCGCTGAGCTACCTCAAACGCCTGCCGCTGGACCAGCTCAAGATCGACCAGAGCTTCGTGCGCGACGTGCTCACCGACCCCAACGACGCCGCCATCGCCCGCACCGTGGTGGCCCTGGGCACCAGCCTGGGCCTGCGCGTGATCGCCGAAGGGGTGGAAACCGAGGCGCAGCGCGAGTTTCTGGAGCGGCACAACTGCCATGCCTGGCAGGGCTACCTGCTGAGCCCCCCGCTGCCCGTGGCCGAGTTCGAGGCCCTGGTGCGCCGCACCAATGTGATGGACGGGTTGCCACCCCAGGCCTGAATGCCGGGTGGGGCAGGGGGTTGCCGCGCGCTGTTTGCCGGGCCGTCCAGCAGGGTGCAGGCATTCAAAATTGATAGCTATAAAGCCATGCTGGATGCGCGAAAAGTCCTGTTTTTACCAAATGTTTCCGCAATGCAGGGCTTAGGGAGCCGCCCCAAGCCGCCAGAGCAGGGGGGCACGCAGGCGGCGCGGTATCATTCCGCCGTGGCTGCAGCCAGCGTGTTCCCCGCCGGAACGCCCGTCCGGCGCACCTTCCCATCCCCGCTTCTCCCATTTTTGTCCGCCCCCTGACCCGTGCGTCTTACCTCCATCAAGCTTTCCGGTTTCAAGTCGTTCGCTGAACCCACCAACTTCATGCTGCCCGGCCAACTGGTGGGCGTGGTGGGCCCGAACGGCTGCGGCAAGTCCAACATCATGGACGCGGTGCGCTGGGTGCTGGGTGAGAGCAAGGCCAGTGAACTGCGCGGCGAGAGCATGCAGGACGTGATCTTCAGCGGCACCACCACCCGCAAACAGGCCAGCCGGGCCAGCGTAGAACTGGTGTTCGACAACTCCGACCACCGCGCGGGCGGCCAGTGGGGCCAGTACGGCGAGGTGGCGGTGCGCCGCGTGCTCACCCGCGACGGCACCAGCAGCTACTTTCTGAACAACCAGCCCGTGCGCCGCCGTGACGTGCAGGACGTGTTCCTGGGCACGGGCCTGGGCCCGCGCGCCTACGCCATCATCGGCCAGGGCACCATCAGCCGCATCATCGAATCGCGCCCCGAAGAGCTGCGCCTCTTCCTGGAAGAGGCCGCCGGTGTCTCGAAGTACAAAGAGCGCCGCCGCGAGACTGAAAACCGGCTGCACGACACGCGCGAGAACCTCACGCGGGTCGAAGACATCCTGCGCGAGCTGAACGCCAACCTCGAAAAGCTCGAAAAACAGGCCGAGGTGGCCGCCAAGTACAACGCGCTCAACTCCGACGCCACGCTCAAGCAGCACCAGCTGTGGTTTCTGAAGCGGGCCGAAGCCGAAGAGCAGCAGAACAAGGTGCGCCTGGACGGCCTGCAGGCCGTGAACGACCTCGAATCGCGCATGGCCGACCTGCGCGCGGTCGAGTCCGACCTCGAAACCATCCGCCAGGCCCATTACGCCGCAGGTGACCAGGTCAACCAGGCCCAGGGCAAGCTCTACGAAGCCACGGCCGAAGTCGGCAAGCTTGAAGCCGAGATCCGCTACGTGGTCGAAGGCCGCCAGCGCGTGGAGCAGCGCCTGGTGCAGCTGGCCGAGCAGATCGCCCAGTGGCAGGCCCGCAAGGAAGACGCCGACGTGGAGCTGGAAAACCTGGCCGGTGCGGGCGTGGACGCCGAAGAGCGTGCGGAGCTGCTCGCCGCCCAGGTCGAAGAGCAGGCTATGCAGCTGCCCGATCTGGAAGAAGCGCTGCGCCAGGCCCAGGCCCGCACGGCAGAGCAGCGCAGCAGCGTGGTGCAGGTGCAGCAACAGATCGGCGTGCTCGCTGCCGAGCAGCGCAGCTTTGACGAGCAAAGCCGCCAGCTCGACGCCCGCTTTGAACGCCTGCGCACCGACCGCAATGCACTCGCCGCACCCGACGAAGCTCGCCTGACCAACCTGCGCGAGCAACTCGAAGAAGCGCAAGAGATTGCCGAAACCACCGCAGCCCGCCTGCACGAGCTGCAGGAGTCTGTGCCCCAGCTCGACGACGACCGCCGTGCCCGCCAACAGGCCGTGAACAGTGAAAGCGCGCGCCAGGCTGAGCTGTCAGCCCGCATGGAAGCGCTCAAGGCGCTGCAGGAAAAGGTCAAGACCGATGGCAAGCTGCGCCCCTGGCTCGCCAAACATGGCCTCGACGGCTTGCAAGGCCTGTGGAGCCGGATTCACATTGAGCCTGGCTGGGAGAACGCGCTCGAAGCTGCCCTGCGCGAGCGCCTGGCAGCGCTGGAAGTGGGGCGCCTGGACATGGTGCGCGGCTTCCTGGGCTCCGGCGGCACGGATGCACCGCCCGCGCGCCTGGCCTTTTACAGCGCCCCCGCCGCGGGCTACCCCGAAACATCGTCCCCCCACGCCCGCCTGTCAGACCTGCTGCGCCTGAACGATGCGGGCCTGCGCGCCGTGTTGGTGGACTGGTTGCAGGGTTGCTACACCGCGCCCACGCTGGACGACGCTCTGGCCCGCCGCAGCCAGCTGCAGCCCGGCGAGGTGGTGTTTGTGCCCACAGGCCATGCGGTCAGCGCCCACAGCGTGAGCTTTTATGCGCAGGACTCCGAACAGTCCGGCATGCTGGCCCGCGCGCAGGAGATCGAGCACCTTGAAAAGGAGCTGCGCGCGCAGGCCCTGATCGCCGAAGAATCACGCACCGCCCTGGTCCGTGCAGAAGCGGCCTATGCCGACGCCTCGCAACGCCTGGTGTCCGCGCGCCGTGAAGCCACCGAAACCCAGAGCCGTGCCCATGAGCTGCAGGTCGAGACCTTGCGCCTCACGCAGTTGGCCGAACAAACCCGCGCGCGCAGCCAGCAGATCGATGGCGACCTGGCCGAGGTGGAGGCCCAGCTGGCCGACCTGCAGGAGCGCCGCGTGGCCGCCGAGGCACGCTTTGAAGAGCTGGACATGCAACTGGCCGACAGCCAGGAGCGCGAGGCCCAATTGGGCGACAAAGTCATCGAGGCCGAACGCAAGCTGGCCGCGTGCCGCGAGCAGCAGCGCACTCTGGAGCGCCAGGCGCAGGAGGCCACGTTCTCGCAGCGCAGCCTGGAGGCGCGGCGTGCCGAGCTCAACCGCTCTATCGAAACCGCCACGCAGCAGGCCAAGGCCCTGGCCGACGAAGAGCAGCGTGCGCGCGACGAACTCGCCCGTCTGTCCGACGCCGCCGCGCAAGGCGGCCTGCAAGCCGCGCTCGAATTGAAGATGGAGCGCGAAAAAGCCCTGGGCGCCCAGCGCAGCGAATATGACGACCTGACCACCAAGCTGCGCGCGAGTGACGAACGCCGCATGCAGCTGGAGCGTGCCCTGGACCCGCTGCGCCAGCGCATCACCGAATTCCAGCTCAAGGAGCAGGCCGCTCGCCTGGGCCTGGAGCAGTACACGACCTTGCTGGCCGACGCCCAGGCCGATCTGGAGGCCGTGGCACAGTCCATCACTGAAGGCAATGTGCGCATGGGCGGCCTGCAAGGCGAAATCGACCGCCTGCACCGCGAGATCGCAGCCTTGGGCGCGGTCAACCTGGCGGCGCTGGATGAACTGAAGCTGGCCAGCGAGCGCAAGGTGTTCCTCGATGCGCAGACTGCCGACCTCACCGAGGCCATGAACACGCTGGAAGACGCGATCCGCAAGATCGACGGCGAAACGCGCCAACTGCTCTCGGGCACGTTCGACACCGTGAACGCGCACTTTGGCCGCATGTTCCCCGAGCTGTTCGGCGGCGGCCAGGCCAAGCTCATCATCACGGGCGACGAAATCCTGGACTCTGGCGTGCAGGTGATGGCGCAGCCGCCCGGCAAGAAGAACCAGACCATCCACCTGTTGTCAGGCGGCGAAAAGGCGCTCACGGCCATCGCGCTGGTGTTCGCCATCTTCCAGCTCAACCCCGCGCCGTTCTGCCTGCTGGACGAGGTGGACGCGCCCCTGGACGACGCCAACACCGAGCGCTATGCCAAGCTGGTGTCCAGCATGAGCAAGGGCACGCAGTTCCTGTTCATCAGCCACAACAAGATCGCGATGGAAATGGCCGAGCAGCTGATCGGCGTGACCATGCAGGAGCAGGGCGTGTCGCGCATCGTGGCGGTGGACATGGAGTCGGCCCTCTCGATGGTGGATGTATGAGCTTGCCCCCTGAGTCGCTTCGCGCCTTCCCCCTCAAGGGGACGACGCCCTTGCTGCGGGGCGGCCCTTGCTCGGCGTCACTCGCCCGGGCCGCGCCAGTCCGATGCGTCATGGGCGTGGGCAATGCAACGGATAGCCGAAAATTCTTTCTATGAGCACATTGCAACTGAGTCTGGCCATCATCGGTGGCCTGGTGCTGGCACTGATCGTGGCCTACAACACCTGGACCTCGCGCCGCAACGCGCCCAAGCGCGCCTTGCCGCAGGACAGCGAACATGCGGCAGAACCTGCACTGCGCCAGGAGCCCGGTTTTGATGCCGCTGCAGCGGTGCCCAGCGGCGAGTTCCATGGTCTGGACCGGGGCCCCGACCCCTCCACCCACGCTGTGGACGAGGGGGATGCCCTGCAACTGCCCGTACCTCCGTTCTCCTCAGAGCGCCGCCCTGGGTTGGACCCGCTTATCGATGTGATCGCCTCGCTGCAGCCTGAGCACGTCGTGTCCGGCGACGCAGCCCTGGCCGCGCTGCCGCCCACCCGCCGCGCCGGCAGCAAGCCCTTTGCCATCGAAGGCCTGAACGAAGCCACCCAGCAGTGGGAAACCCCGGCCCCCGGCCAGCGCTACCAGTCCTTCCAGGCGGGCGTGCAGCTGGCCAACCGCATGGGGGCGCTGAACGAGATCGAGTTCTCCGAGTTCGTGGTCAAGGCCCAGGCCTTTGCCGACGCCATCAACGCTGCCCCCGACTTCCCCGACATGCTGCAGGAAGTGGCCCGCGCCCGCGAGCTGGACCAGTTCGCCAGCGACCACGACGCCCAGCTCATGTTCATGCTGCGCGCCCGCCAGGCCGCGTGGAGCCCCGGCTACGTGCAGCAAAACGCCGCCCGCCTGGGCTTTGTGCCCGGCGCCATGCCCGGCCGCCTGGTGCTGCCCGCCAGCACCCAGGGCCTGCCGCCCTTGCTCACCCTGGGTTTCGACACCCAGGCGGCCCTGGCCGATGACCCCGACCAGTCCGCCATCCGCGACATCACGCTGAGCCTGGACGTCGCCCAGGTGCACCGCACCGAACAGCCCTTTGCGCGCCTGCGCGACCTGGCCGCCGCCCTGTGCCAGGCCATGGACGGCGTGCTGTGCGACCAGAACGGCACCCCGCTGCCCGCGATGGCGATGGACCCGATCGCGGGCGACCTGGAGCTGCTGTACGACCAGTTGGATGGGCGGGATCTGTCGGCGGGCTCCGTGCTGGCGCGGCGGTTGTTTAGCTGAGCTGAATCCAAGATGCAGTCGCTGACAAGCTGCCTTAGGGCGAAAAGCCTCATTTCCGTTCATCGGCACGACGTTGACGATCACGAAATACAAGGCTTTCTCGTCGGAGCTTCAGACAGTTTGTTGGTGCTGGAGTATGTCTATGACTTCCAGATAGATGGCCTGATGGTCTTGCGTCGCTCGGACATCACGGACGTACGGCGGACTGCTACCGATGAGTTTCAAGAGCGACTGTTAAAGCGTGAGGGAATACGTCCAGGACACCAGTTCTCGGCCTCCTTTGAGTTGAACTCATGGCGAACCATCATCGAGCAGCTGTCGCAGCACTACCCTCTGATGATTCTGGAGCGTGAGCTGGGGCCGTCGCCTGAGTTTGCGCTGGGTCGCTCGTTGCGGGCGACAGATGCACAAGTGGAGTTTCGCTCGTTCAATGGGATCGGAAAATGGGCTGACAAAACCGTTCGATTGAAGTACGCGCAACTCACCTGCCTCCAAGTGGGCACACGATATATCGGCTTCTATCAGAGGCATTTCGAGCGCAGTCCCCGCCATGACTGAACAATCTGACCTCTTTTCTGCCTCTGCGCTCGTAGATCAAGCGCAACCAGCTATCAAAATAGAAGCATTGCGCGCCCAGCTCAACCACTGGGCCCATCAGTACTATGTGCTGGACGAGCCCACCGTCCCCGACGCCGAGTACGACCGCGTGTTCCGCGAGCTGCAGGCGCTCGAAGCGGCGCACCCCGATCTCGTCACCCCCGATTCGCCCACGCAACGCGTGATTGGTGCGGTGATGGAAGGCCTGGCCCCCGTGCGGCACACGGTGCCCATGCTCAGCATCCACACCGAGACCGACACCGAAGCGACGGGCGCCCAGGCGTTTGATGCGCGCGTGCGGCGCGAGCTAGGGCTGACCGAGGCAGACCCCGCCATCGAATACGTGGCCGAGCCCAAGTTCGACGGCCTGGCCATGAGCCTGCGCTATCAAAATGGCCGCCTGGTGCAGGCCGCCACGCGCGGCGATGGTGAGGTGGGGGAGGATGTGACGCACAACATCCGCACCATCCGGCAGATTCCGCTGACCTTGCCTGAAGGCGTTCCACCGCTGCTGGAGGTGCGCGGCGAGGTCTACATGCGCCGTGCCGACTTCGACGCGCTGAACGAGCGCCAGCGAGAGCAGGGCGGCAAGACCTTTGTGAACCCGCGCAACGCGGCCGCCGGTGCGGTGCGCCAGCTCGACTCCAGCATCACGGCCCAGCGGCCCCTGAGCTTTTTTGCCTATGGCCTGGGCGCCATCACGCCGCCGGGCGAGGGCGGGCCCCAGTTCCGCACGCATTTTGAGATGCTGCAGACGTTGAAATCCTGGGGTTTTCCCGTCGCGGCGCAGGTAAAGATTGCGGTGGGTGCTACTGAATTGGTAGCATTTCACCAGCAGGTAGGCGCCAGCCGCGATGCGTTGCCGTATGACATCGACGGGGTGGTCTACAAGGTCAACCGGCTTGATTTGCAGCGCGATCTGGGCTTCAAGACCCGCGAGCCGCGCTGGGCCGTGGCGCACAAGTACCCCGCGCAGGAGATGGCCACCAGGATCGAAGGCATCGACGTCCAGGTGGGCCGTACCGGCAAGATCACGCCGGTCGCACGCCTGGCGCCGGTGTTTGTGGGCGGTGTCACCGTCACCAACGCCACGTTGCACAACCTGTTCGAGATCCGCAAGAAGGGCGTGCGCGTAGGCGATACGGTCATCGTGCGCCGTGCGGGCGATGTGATCCCCGAGGTGGTGGGTGTGATGCCGGGCAAGCGCACAGGCTATGTGCCCAACTTCCGCATGCCCACGGCCTGCCCCGTCTGCGGCAGCGCCGTGGTGCGCGAAAAGGGCGAGGCCAATCACCGCTGCACCGGCGGCCTGTTCTGCGCCGCGCAGCGCAAGGAAGCCATCCTGCACTTTGCCGCGCGCCGCGCCATGGACATAGAGGGCCTGGGCGACAAGCTGGTGGACCAGCTGGTGGATGCCAACGTGATCCGCACGCTGCCCGACCTGTACCGGCTGGGCCTGACCTCGCTGATCGCACTGGAGCGAATGGCCGAAAAATCGGCGCAGAACGTGCTGGCTGCGCTCGAAAAGTCCAAGCAGACCACGTTGCCGCGCTTCCTGTTTGCCCTGGGCATCCGCCACGTGGGCGAGGCCACGGCCAAGGATCTGGCGCGGCATTTTGGGGTGCTTGACGCCATCATGGATGCGACGGAAGAGCAACTGCTGGCCGTCAATGACGTAGGCCCGATCGTGGCCAAGGCCATTCGCACCTTTTTTGAACAACCGCACAACCGCGAGGTGGTCGAGCAACTGCGCGCCTGCGGCGTTGCCTGGCCCGAGGGCCCGGTGGCTGAACGTGCCCCGCAGATCCTCGCGGGCAAGACGGTGGTGCTGACCGGCACCTTGCCCACATTGAGCCGCGACGCGGCCAAGGACATGCTGGAGGCCGCGGGCGCCAAGGTGGCCGGTTCGGTCAGCAAGAAGACCAGCTACGTGGTGGCAGGCGCCGAAGCGGGCAGCAAACTGGCCAAGGCCGAAGAGCTGGGCGTGCCTGTGCTGGATGAAGCGGGCATGCTGGCTTTGCTGGTCGGCACCGGCGCCTGACGCGCTCTTTTTGCGCTCCTTTTTATCTAGCTTTTTTGATGCGCACCTTGCTGCTTTCTCTCCAGGCCCGTGCTGCGGCCCTGTTCCGCTGGCTGGCCGGCCTGTTCGCCTGGATGCCCCGTCCGCTGCGCCGCGCGCTGCTGTGGGGGGTGTTGGCACTGCCTGCCGCCGTGCTGGCCTACACGCTGGTACTGATCCCGTTCACGCCCTCCATCAGCGACATCCGCAAGGCCAAAAGCGAGCTGCCCGCGCAGCTGATGTCGGTGGATGGCAAGCTGCTGGCCGAATACCGCTGGGCCAACCGCGAATGGGTGGAGCTGAACGAGATTTCGCCCAACGTGGTGAATGCGCTCATCGCCACCGAAGACCACCGCTTCTACGATCACTTCGGGCTTGATTGGCGGCGCACGGCATCGTCGGTGGTGCACACGCTGCGGGGTGACCCGCAGGGCGGCTCCACCATCACGCAGCAGTTGGCCCGCAACCTGTTTCCGGACGAGATTGGCCGCTCGCGCGTGTTCCCGCAGGCGCTCACGCGCAAGCTCAAGGAGGCGATCACGGCCCTCAAGATCGAGGCGTCCTACACCAAGGACGAAATCCTGGAGACCTACCTCAACACCGTGCCGTTTCTGTACAACGCCTACGGCATCGAGATGGCCGCGCGCACCTATTTCGACAAGTCGGCGGACAAGCTCAACGTGCTGGAAAGCGCCACGCTGATCGGCATGCTCAAAGGCACGGCCTACTACAACCCGGTGCTCAACCCCGAGCGCGCGCAGGCCCGCCGCAACACCGTGCTGTCGCAGATGGTCAAGCGCGGCAAGCTCGAAGCCAAGCAACTGGAGGCCCTGCAAAAGCGCCCGCTGCGTGTCAACTTCGAGCGCCAGACCGAGGTGATGGGCCCGGCGCCGCACTTTGCGATGCAGCTGCGCAAGCAGCTCATCGAGTGGGCCGACAGCCATGGCTACAACCTGTATGCCGATGGCCTGGTGATCCGCACCACCATCGACTCGCGCCTGCAGGCCATCGCCAACCAGGCCGTGGCGCGCCAGGGTCGCCAGCTGCAAGGCGTGGCCGACACGGCCTGGTCGCAGCGCAATGGCTGGGGCCCGAACAACGAGCTGGTGCAGACGCTGGTGCGCGAAAGCGCCGAGTACCGCACCGCTGTGGACAAGGGCGAGGCGCCCGAGGATGTGCTCAAGGCGCTGCTGGACGACACCGCCTTCCTGCAGACGCTGCGCGCCGAGAAGACACGCGTACAGGCTGGGTTCCTGGCGCAGGACCCGGTCACCGGCCATGTGCTGGCCTGGGTGGGCAGCCGCGACTTTGCGCAGGACCCGTTCGACCACGTGCAGGCGGCCCGCCGCCAGCCGGGCTCCACCTTCAAGCCGTTTGTGTATGGCGCAGCCTTTGCGCAGGGTGCATCGCCCGACGACACGCTCATGGACTCAGCAGTGGAGATCCCCCTGGGCGGTGGCCGCGTGTGGCGCCCCACCGATGGTGGTCCGCCCAGCGATGAACCCATGACGCTGGCCGATGGCCTGGCACGTTCCAAGAACACCATCACCGCCCAGGTCATGCACCAGGTGGGCCCAGCCCGTGTGGCCGAGGTGGCGCGGGCCCTGGGCGTGCGCCAGTCCAAGCTCGAAGAGGTGCCCTCGCTCGCGCTGGGCACGAGCCCGGTCACGCTCAAGGAAATGGTGTCGGCCTACAGCTCCATCGCCAATCTGGGGCGCTATGTGGAGCCGGTGCTCATTACCCGCATCGAAGACCGTCATGGCAAGGTGCTGGAAACCTTTGCCCCGACTGCCCCCGAGGCGGTGTTCGACGCCCGCGCCGCGCAAACCCTGCGCAACACCATGCGCGGCGCCATCGACTACGGCACGGCCACCGCCATTCGCAGCCGCTACGGCATCCAGGCCGATGTGGCGGGCAAGACGGGCACCACCCAGGATAACACCGACGGCTGGTTCATCCTGATGAACCCACGTGTGGTCGTGGGCGCCTGGGCGGGCTTCAACGATGGCCGCATCACCCTGCGCAGCGACCATTGGGGGCAGGGCGCCCGCAGCGCGCTGCCCATGGTGGGCGAGTTCATGCAGCAGGCCATCCGCAGCAAGGTGATCGATGGCAATGAACGCTTTGTGGACGAGTTCGACACCCGCCCGGTGCCGCCGCCGGACAGCTCACTGGACACCATGCGCGACTGGCTGCGGGGGCTGTTCCGCAGCGATCCAAACCAGCCGACCATGCCTGGAGGCTCGCCAGGTGCCCCGGGCAATGCAGCCCCGCCTGTGCCTGCCGAGGAGCGGGTCGGCGGCTAGTGTGATGCGGAGCTGCTACTCGATATCGATCACATGCAGGCCAAAGGCACCCGCCCTGCGGTCCGCAAAGTAGGCCTCCAGCGTTTCCTTCACGGTGCGAAAGGCAATCTCGTCCCATGGCACCTCGTCTTCTGCAAACAGCCGCGCCTCGATGGTTTCATAGCCTGGGTTGAACTGGTCGCTGAGCAGCGTGGCGCGGTAGAACAGATGTACCTGGCCTACGCGGCGCACGTTGAGCAGGCTGAACAGGGGGCCGATCTCGATCTGTGCGCCCGCTTCTTCGTCCGTCTCGCGTGCGGCGCCCTGGGCCGTGGTTTCGTCCAGCTCCATGAAGCCCGCAGGCAACGTCCACTTGCCCCAGCGTGGCTCGATGTTGCGCTTGCACAGCAGGATGCGCCCATCGGGCAGCGCGGGCACGGTGCCCACCACGTTCAGCGGGTTTTCGTAGTGCACCGTGTTGCAGGCGGGGCACACCGCACGCTGTTTGGTGTCGCCGTCGTCCGGCAGCCGGTAGACCACGGCGGTGCCGCAGGCGCGGCAGTGTTTGATGGGGCTGCGAAAAGTCATGCAGGGATTTTGATCTAAAAATGGCCTCTGCGCCCGCTGGTTAAGCGCTGATAGCTATTAAAAAATGAGTGGTTGAGGCCTGGAAGCGATCCCCGGCGGGACCGCAGATGGGCTCCTGGCAGGCTTACACCACGCTCAGGCGCAGCGTGCCCAGGCCCTCCACGCCACCTTCCAGTACATCGCCACGCACCACAGCGCCCACGCCTTCGGGGGTGCCGGTGTAGATCAGGTCGCCGGGCTGCAGCTCCCACGCGGCCGAGAGGTGCTCGATGGTTTCGGCGATGTTCCAGATGAGCTGTGCCACCGTGCTGCGCTGCCTGTCGGCACCGTTGACCTGCAGCCAGATCGCGGCTTTGGCCACATCGCCAGCCTGCGCGGCCGGGGTGATGGGGCCGATGGGAGCACTGGCGTCAAAGCCCTTGCCGATGCACCAGGGGCGGCCCTGCTTCTTCATGTCGTTCTGCAGGTCGCGGCGGGTCATGTCCAGGCCCACGGCGTAGCCGTAGATGTGGCTCAGTGCATCGGCGGCCTGGATGTTCTTGCCTCCCTTGCCGATGGCGACCACCAGTTCGATCTCGTGGTGCAGGTTGGCAGTGAGGCTGGGGTAGGGCAGCTGGCCGGTTTCGCCTGCGTTGACCACCACGATGGCGTCGGCGGGCTTCATGAAAAAGAAGGGTGGCTCGCGGCCGGTGAAGCCCATTTCCTTGGCGTGTTCTTCGTAGTTGCGGCCCACGCAGTAGATGCGGTGCACAGGGAAGCGGTTGCCGCTGCCCACCACGGGCACGCTGGCCACGGGGGCGGGGGTAAACACGTAGCTCATGTCTGTCGGTCTTTCATGGGGTGGGGCCTGCGCCAACCAGCGGTGCAGCATGTCGCTGTCACCGGTTTATGCGCAAGCCGGGGTGTTGGCCGGGTGGGGTGGTACGCACCCCGTGGCAGTGTGCCATGGCTGCTGGCCGCCTGCTGTGGGGCGCTACACTCGCGCCCATGGCAAAGAGCTTCGATTTCCACAACACGCCGGGCCACCTGGTGCGCCGCGCCCACCAGCGGACCGTGGCGCTTTTCATGGAAGAAACCGCCGGGTTCGACGTGACGCCGGTGCAGTTCGCCATCCTGCACGAGCTGCTGGCCCAGCCGGGCGAAGACCAGGTCACGCTGGCTGCGCGGGTGGCGTTTGATGCAGCAACCTCGGGTTCGGTCATCGGGCGGCTGGAAAAACGCGGCTGGATCCGCCGCGAGCCCGACACCCGCGACCGCCGCCGCAAGCTCCTGTGGATCACGCCCGAGGGCGAAGTGGCCGCTCTGCAGATGCGCGATGCAGCACAGCGTGTGCAAGAGCGCCTGATGGCTCCGCTCAATGCGCAGGAGCGGGTGGATCTGATGTCCATCCTGTCCAAGGTGGTCTACAACCACCAGGACCCGGCAGGCACCTCGGGCGCCTGACCTGCGCCCTTGGCCGCCGGGGGCGCCGCCGCACCAACACTCCCCGGCCCCTGCGCCGGTTCATCGATTCATCGACGGGTTTCCCATGCAGCTCTACAACTACTTCCGTTCCTCCGCCTCGTTCCGTGTGCGCATCGCACTGCAGATCAAGGGTCTGACCTACGACTATCTGCCCGTGCACCTCGTCAAAGGCGAGCACAAGGCGCCGGAGTACGCCAGCCGCATCGGTGACGCGCTGGTACCCACGCTGGTGACGGACGGGGGCACGGCGTTGTCGCAGTCGATGGCCATCATCGAGTACCTGGACGAGACCCACCCCACGCCCGCCTTGCTGCCCGGCACCCCGCTGGCCCGCGCCCGCGTGCGGGCTCTGGCGCAGATGGTGGCCTGCGAGATCCACCCGCTCAACAACCTGCGTGTGCTCAAGTACCTGGTGCGCGACCTGAAGGTGGACGAGGACGCAAAGAACGCGTGGTACCGCCACTGGGTGCGCAGCGGGCTGGAGGCTTTCGAGCGGCAGCTTGCGCTGCTGGCGCAGGAGCGTGCCGCCCAGGGCTTAGCCCCGTCGGTGCTGTGCTGGGGTGACACGCCCACCCTGGCCGATTGCTGCCTGGTGCCGCAGATATTCAATGGCCAGCGGTTCAACGTGAACATGGACGGCTTGCCGCTGACGATGGGAGCGTTTGAGGCCTGCATGGCGCTGCCAGCGTTTCAGCAAGCGCAGCCCTCGGCCTGCCCGGACTTCGAGGCCTGATGGCCGCCCCTGTGCCTGCGGGCGCCGACTGGCTGGTGCCCGACTGGCCCGCGCCGCCCGGCGTGTGGGCGCTGTGTACCACGCGCATGGGGGGCAGCAGCCAGCCGCCCTACGACAGCCTGAACCTGGGCACCCATGTGGGCGACGATCCGGCTGCGGTGCAGGCCAACCGGCAGACATTGCAAGCGGCGCTGCAGGCACACGCGGCAGCGGCCCGGGCCGTGTTCCTGAACCAGGTGCACGGCGTCGGCGTAGTCCACCTGGATGCCGCCACGCCCGACGGCACCGAGGCCGACGCCTGCGTGACCACGGCATCTGGGGCTGTCTGCACCATCATGGTGGCCGACTGCCTGCCGGTGTTGTTCGCCCACCGCAATGGCCGGGTGGTGGCTGCGGCCCATGCGGGCTGGCGGGGGTTGGCTGGGACGGGGGGGCGGGGGGTTCTGGAGTCCACTTTTGAGGAATTTGAGGCCCTTGCGCGCGGTCCTGCTGCCTCAATAGCTATAAAAAGTGGAGCAATCGCCGTGGCGCCTGCTATGGCTGCGGACACGCTGGCCTGGCTGGGCCCTTGCATCGGCCCCCAGGCGTTTGAAGTCGGCGCCGAGGTGCGTGCGGCGTTCTGCGATGCGGATGTTGCCGCGCAATCCTGCTTTGTGCCCCGCGCAGATGTCCCGGGCAAGTACCTGTGCGATCTGGCAGGCCTGGCCCGCTTGCGGCTGCGGGCCCTGGGCATCACCCAGATATACGGCAATGACAGCACGGCGCTATGGTGCACGGTGACCAACGCCTCACGGTTCTTTTCGCACCGGCGCGACGCCGCCGTGCTCGGCGCCAGCGGCCGGTTCGCTGCCTGCATCTGGCGTGGCTGATGCGGTTGCAGCCGCTGCCTGCTCCGCATCGTAGGCGGCCTGCTCGGCAGCTTCGCGCGCCTTGATGGCCCGCTTGCGCGACGGTGTGCCCAGGATGTAGACCAGGATGCCCATAGGCAGCACGCCATACAGCACAAAGGTGATGATGGCGCCGAGCAGCGTCCCCGTGGGGCTGGTGGCTTCGGCCACGGCCATCATGAGGGTGACGTAGGTCCAGGCGATGACGATGAGGTACATTGACTTGTGTTCACTGCAAGTGCCGGATCCGTTGCCATGCGCCAATGGGTCGGCAACAATGAGCCCGAGGGGGAGATCGCCAAGGTCTTCTGCCGCTGCGAGCGATCAACCATTGAGGAAAGAGCATGAATTCTGAATCACCCTGGGCTGAGAGCGCCCAGCAGTTCCAACAGATTTTCGGGCAAAGCTGGTCGCAGGCGCTGCAATCGTTTCAGAAGATGGACCTGGGCGCGCAAATGCCCACGGCCCCGGCGCTGCAGCTTTCGCAGCCCAAGCTGCAGGCCTTGCAGCAGCAATACCTGAAAGAAGCCCAGGAGCTGTGGGCCCAGGGCCTGCAAGGGACGCCCGAAGTCAAGGACAAGCGCTTTGCTGGCGAGGGCTGGGCCAGCAACCCGGTGGCCGCGTTCTCGGCCGCCGCTTACCTGCTCAACGCCCGCACTCTGATGGGCCTGGCCGATGCCGTGGAGGCCGACGAAAAGACCAAGGCCCGCATCCGCTTTGGCGTGGAGCAGTGGATGGCCGCCATGGCACCCAGCAACTTCCTGGCCTTCAACGCCGAAGCGCAGAAAAAAGCCATCGAGACCAAGGGTGAGAGCATTGCCAAGGGCATGCAGAACCTGTTGCACGACATCACGCAGGGCCATGTGTCGATGACCGACGAGAGCCTGTTCGAGGTGGGGCGCAACGTGGCCACCACCGAAGGCGCGGTGGTGTATGAGAACGAACTCTTTCAGCTGCTCGAATACAAGCCGCTCACCGCCAAGGTGTACGAGCGCCCCTTCCTGCTCGTGCCGCCCTGCATCAACAAGTTCTACATCCTCGACCTGCAGCCCGAGAACTCGCTGATCCGCTATGCCATCGAACAAGGCCACCGCACCTTTGTGGTGAGCTGGCGCAACCCGGATGACAGCCTGGCCCACAAGACCTGGGACGACTATGTGGAAGACGGCGCGATGGCCGCCATCGACGTGGTGCAGAACATCACGGGGGCCGAGCAGATCAATGCCCTGGGTTTCTGCGTGGGGGGCACCATTCTGAGCAATGCGCTGGCCGTGCTGGCAGCGCGCGGCGACGAGCCTGTGGCCAGTGCCACCTTCCTCACCACACTGATTGATTTCTCCGACACCGGGATCCTCGATGTGTTCATCGACGAGGCGTTCGTCAAGTTCCGCGAGATGCAGATGGGCAACGGCGGCCTGATGAAGGGGCAAGACCTGGCCTCGACCTTCAGCTTTCTGCGCCCCAACGACCTGGTGTGGAACTACGTGGTGGGCAACTACCTCAAGGGCGAAACGCCGCCTCCGTTTGACCTGCTTTACTGGAACAGCGACAGCACCAACCTGCCTGGCCCCTTCTACGCCTGGTACCTGCGCAATTTCTACCTCGAAAACAGCCTCATCAAGCCCGGCAAGCTCACGGTGTGCGGCGAGAAGATGGACCTGGGCCAGGTGGACCTGCCTGTCTACATCTACGGCTCCCGCGAAGACCACATCGTGCCTGCCACGGCGGCCTATGCGTCCACCCAGGTGCTGCCGGGCAAGAAGCGGTTTGTGATGGGTGCATCGGGCCACATTGCAGGCGTGATCAACCCCCCTGCCAAGGGCAAGCGCAGCCACTGGATACGCGCAGATGGCAAGTTCCCCGCCACCCTGGACCAATGGCTGGAAGGCGCCACCGAACACCCCGGCAGCTGGTGGACCGACTGGTCGAACTGGCTCAAGGGCCATGCGGGCAAACAGATTGCGGCGCCCAAGGGCTATGGCAAGGGCACCAAGTTCAAGGCGTTGGAGCCTGCTCCTGGCAGCTACGTTAAGCAGAAATCCTGAAGTGAAACAGCAGCACCCCCCTGAGGCCCTGTGGGCCTTCCCCGCGCTCTCGCAATGCTGCGCGTTGCGGGCAGGGGGACGCCTCCAGCGCGGTGGGGCGGCCCTTGCGCGGCGGCACTCGCGCAGGGCGCGCCAGTTTCTGGCAGCGCGGGTGGTGCGAAGCCGCGTGAAAACCGATACGCAAAAGTCCTGACTCTCGGCACTGCGAGAATGGACTTACCGAACAACCCCCAACCACAAGGACATTCCATGGAAGACATCGTCATCGTTTCGGCCGCCCGCACCGCTGTGGGCAAGTTTGGTGGCGCGCTGGCCAAGACGCCCGCGAGCGAACTGGGCGCCATCGTGATCCGCGAGGCCATTGCGCGCGCGGGCCTGTCGTCCGACCAGATCGGCGAAGTCATCATGGGCCAGGTGCTGACGGCTGGCGTAGGCCAGAACCCCGCCCGCCAGGCATCGATGAAGGCCGGTGTGGCCAAGGAAACCCCGGCGCTGACCATCAATGCCGTGTGCGGTTCGGGCCTGAAGGCCGTGATGCTGGCCGCCCAGGCCGTTGCCTGGGGCGACAGCGAAATCGTGGTGGCTGGCGGCCAGGAGAACATGAGCCTGGCGCCCCATGTACTCAATGGTTCGCGCGACGGCCAGCGCATGGGCGACTGGAAGATGGTCGATTCCATGATCGTCGATGGCCTGTGGGATGTGTACAACCAGTACCACATGGGCATCACGGCCGAAAACGTGGCCAAGGCCTACGGCATCACCCGCGACATGCAGGATGCCCTGGCCCTGGGCAGCCAGCAAAAAGCCGCCGCCGCGCAGGACGCAGGCAAGTTTGTCGACGAAATCGTGGGCGTGAGCCTGGCACAGAAGAAGGGCGACCCCATCCTCTTCAATGCCGACGAGTACCTCAACCGCAAGACCAACGCCGAAGCCCTGGCAGGCCTGCGCCCTGCGTTCGACAAGGCAGGCAGCGTGACTGCGGGCAACGCCTCGGGCCTGAACGATGGCGCCGCGGCCGTGGTGGTGATGAGCGCCAAGAAGGCCGCGGCCCTCGGCCTCAAGCCCCTGGCCCGCATCGCTGCGTTTGGTACCAGCGGCCTGGACCCCGCCACCATGGGCATGGGCCCCGTGCCCGCATCGCGCAAGGCCCTGCAGCGTGCTGGTTGGAATGCGGCCGATGTGGACCTGTTCGAGCTGAATGAAGCCTTTGCAGCGCAAGCCTGTGCCGTGAACAAGGAACTCGCCATCGACCCCGCCAAGGTCAACGTGAACGGCGGTGCCATCGCCATCGGCCACCCCATTGGTGCGTCCGGCTGCCGCATCCTTGTGACGCTGCTGCACGAGATGCAGCGCCGCGATGCCAAGAAAGGCCTGGCCGCGCTGTGTATCGGCGGCGGCATGGGTGTGTCCTTGGCGCTGGAACGCTGATGGGTTGACAGTCGCCGCCGCCGCGTTCCTGGGCGTCTCGCCATCCGGTGTGAATGCTCTGGGCGTGGCCTGAGTGAGAAGCCGCGTTGTTGCAACGCGGCTTTTTTGTTTCTGATCGTTGCCATGCCCCCTTGATGTGCATCAGGCGGCCACGAGCATGCGCCGTGCACCAAAAATGTGACTGGGAAGAGGTCCCGCGTTGTGTCAGATGTGTGACGCATGCCGATATGCCAAAAAGGAAAGGGCTTCAGTGTTTTCCTTCACGGCGGGGCCTGTTTTCTTCGGTAGAGTGGGTGCTGGGCAAATCACTAACAAGGAGAAATCACATGAGCCAGAAAGTCGCGTATGTCACCGGTGGCATGGGTGGTATCGGAACCGCCATTTGCCAACGACTGCACAAGGAGGGCTTCAAGGTCATCGCCGGCTGTGGCCCTACCCGTGATCACGCCAAGTGGCTGGCAGAGCAAAAAGCCCTGGGCTTCACCTTCTATGCGTCGGTGGGCAATGTGGGCGATTGGGATTCCACGGTGGAAGCGTTTGGCAAGACCAAGGCCGAGCATGGGACCATCGACGTGCTGGTGAACAACGCCGGCATCACCCGCGACCGCATGTTCCTCAAGATGTCGCGCGAAGACTGGGACGCTGTGATCGAAACCAACCTCAACAGCATGTTCAACGTCACCAAGCAGGTGGTGGCCGACATGGTCGAAAAGGGCTGGGGCCGCATCATCAATATCAGCTCGGTGAACGGCGAAAAGGGCCAGGCGGGCCAGACCAACTACTCCGCAGCCAAGGCGGGCATGCATGGTTTCTCGATGGCACTGGCCCAGGAACTGGCCACCAAGGGCGTGACGGTCAACACCGTGAGCCCGGGCTACATCGGCACCGACATGGTCAAGGCGATTCGCCCCGACGTGCTGGAAAAGATCGTTGCCACCGTGCCCGTCAAGCGCCTGGGTGAACCCAGCGAGATCGCTTCGATCATTGCCTGGCTGGCTTCGGAAGAAGGCGGCTATGCCACGGGTGCCGACTTCTCGGTCAACGGCGGCCTGCACATGGGCTGATCCTTGGGGCCTGTGGGCCCCTTGGGAAAACAAAAAACCCCGCAATGCGGGGTTTTTTTGTTGGGAGGAGCAGTAGGAAGGGGCTGCCTGTGGACCTTTCTTCGATGACTCAAACAATGGGCTGTGAAGTGAGTGCGTCAAACATGCCGTGGCATGATTTTTGCATTACTTTGGTGGCGGCCATCGTGTGAGCTGCGAATGGGGAAACGAGCTGCCGCGCCTTCGCTCAGAAGCGGGTCGGGGCGCGCTTGCGATCGCGTTCGTCTTCGGGCCAAGCGGACAAGATTGCGGTGGTGTTCATGCTGGAAAACTCCTGTGATGTACCAACAACGCGGCCCATTCACAGTCCGTTGACAGCGTTTCGCAAAAAAATGCAACCGCAAGTGCCCGAATGTTTACAACAAAAAATGCTATAAACTGTATAGCGTAAATCTATTTGCTGTAGGGCGATAGATGCCAAAAAAACGGTCGATCGTTTACAGGAAATTACATCCTCAGGTCGGGGTGGCTGCCGAAATTTCTTCCAGTGCAGAAGAAATTTCCAGCCAGCGTTCTTCCAGCTGAGCGGTTTCGTCGTTCCCCGCTTTCAGGCGGCGGCCACACTCGGCGATCTCGGAGGGGGGTAGGGGCTCGGTCAGTTTCTGCTCCAGGCTGGCCCGTTCGGCAGACAGTGCTGCCAAGCGTTTGTCGATCTGCTCCAGCTCTTTCTTGAGGGGACGGGTCTTCTCGGCGAGCTGCTGGCGTGTCTGGGCGTCCATCTTGCGCTGTTCGCGGCCATCCCGGGCTGCAGGCACCGACGGGGCTGAGGTGGCGACCGGGGCGGTTGAAGTTGACGGTGCGACCTTGGGCACATCTGCAGGGTGCATTGCCCCCGCCACCTGTGCCTGCTCGGCCAGGCGTGCCTCTTCGCGCAGGCGTTTGGATTCTTCGAGCAGGTAACGCTGGTAGTCATCCAGATCGCCGTCAAACGGCCCGACCACACCCCGGCCCACCATCCAGAAGTCCTCACAGACCGAGCGCAGCAGCGCACGGTCGTGGCTGACCAGCATGACGGTGCCGTCGAAGTCATTGAGCGCCATGGCCAGTGCCTCGCGGGTGGCCAAATCCAGGTGGTTGGTGGGTTCGTCCAGCAGCAGCAGGTTGGGGCGCTGCCACACGATCATGGCCAGCACCAGTCGGGCCTTTTCGCCTCCGCTCATGGTGCCCACGGCCTGCTTGACCATGTCACCCGTGAAGTTAAAGCTGCCCAGGTAGCTGCGCAGGTCCTGCTCGCGGCTCGGCTGCTTGGCTTCTGCCCCCAGCTCCTTGGCCAGGCCGATCATGTGCTCCAGCGGGTTTTCGGCGGGACGTAGCACGTCCAGTTCCTGCTGGGCAAAGTAGCCGATGTTCAGGCCCTTGCCTTCGGTGATGCTGCCGCCCAGGGCCTTCATGGTGCGTGCAATGGTCTTGACCAGCGTGGACTTGCCCTGGCCGTTGGCACCCAGGATGCCGATGCGCTGGCCCGCCAGCACCGAGCGGTTCACGCCCGTGAGGATGGTGGTGGGCACGCCATCGTCGTCCACATAGCCAAACGATGCGTCGCTGATGGCCAGCATCGGGTTGGGTAGGTTGGCAGGTTCCTTGAACTCGAAGGTGAACTCTGCCTCGGCCAGCACGGGCCCAATCTTCTCCATGCGTTCGAGCTGCTTGACCCGGCTTTGCGCCTGTTTTGCCTTGCTGGCCTTGGCCTTGAAGCGGTCAATGAACTTCTGCAGGTGGGCCATCTTCTCCTGCTGCTTGGCAAAGCTGGCCTGTTGCAGCTCCAGCTGCTGGGCGCGCAGTTCTTCGAACTTGCTGTAGTTGCCGCCGTAGCGATTCAACTCACCTTGCTGGATTTGCAGCGTAACGTTGGTGATGGCATCCAGAAACTCGCGGTCGTGGCTGATCACGATCATGGTGCCCGCATAGCGCTTGAGCCAGGCCTCGAGCCAGACCAGGGCGTCCAAATCCAAGTGGTTGGTGGGCTCATCCAGCAGCAGCAGATCGCTGGGGCACATCAGCGCGCGCGCCAGCTGCAGGCGCATGCGCCAGCCGCCCGAAAAGCTGTTGACCGGCTGGTCCAGTTCACTCACGCGAAAGCCCAGGCCCAGGATCAGCGCCTGGGCGCGCGCCACGGCGTCGTGTGCGCCGGCATCGTGCAGGTCCGAATAGGCATGGGCGATGGCCATGCCATCGTCACTGGCTTCGGCCTCGGCCAGCTGCTGCTGAACCTCGGCCAAGCGGGTGTCGCCCTCCAGCACGAAGTCGGTGGCCGACTGCTCGGTCTCCGGCATGTTCTGCGCAACCTCGGCCATGCGCCAGCTGGTGGGGATGTAGAAGTCACCCCCGTCCTCGTGCAGCTTGCCGCTGAGCAAGGCAAACAGGCTGGACTTGCCCGCGCCATTGCGACCCACCAGACCGACGTTTTCGCCGGGATTGATGGTGGTGGACACGCTGTCGAGCACGACCTTGGTGCCGCGTCGCAGGGTAACGTTCTTGAGGGTGATCATCCGGAACTCAGAAAAAGACGCACCCGCACAAGGCGGGTGGCATGAAAAATCGGGGGGCCAGAGCGAGTGCAAATCGGTAGAACCGATGCACAAGGCGTGGGCGCAACCCTCTATTGTGCCGTGAGGCGAGCTTGGGCGCCCAGGGCCTGTCGGGTGACCAGCAAAACCTGTTCTTCTCCAGCGCTGGTTTCCAGCCAGAAAACGGGCAGTTGGGGGAACGCCGCTTCGAAGTACGCGCGTTCGTTGCCGATCTCCAGAATGATCACGGCATCTTCTGTCATGCAGGCGGGTGCGGCGGCAAACAGCTGGCGCACGAAGTCCATGCCGTCAGTGCCACCGGCCAGGGCCAGTTCGGGCTCGGCGCGGTATTCGCTGGGCAGTGCGGCCATGCTGGCGGCGTTAACGTAGGGCGGGTTGCACAGGATCAGGTCCCAGGGGCCGGGCAGGGCGGCCAGGCCGTCGGAGAGTTGCAGACGGATGCGGTCCTGCAGGCCGTGTTTGTCCACGTTGATGCGGGCCACGGCCAGGGCGTCGGGCGAGATGTCGGCGCCGGTCACTTCCACCTCGGGCCAAGCCATGGCGGCCAGCACGGCGAGGCTGCCGTTGCCGGTGCACAGGTCCAGCACCTTGCGGGTGTTTTCGCTCAGGAAACCGTCCACGCTGCCGTCGGCCAGCAGTTCGGCGATGAAGCTGCGCGGCACGATGGCGCGTTCGTCCACGTAGAAGGGAACGCCCTGCAGCCAGGCCTCGCGCGTGAGGTAGGCGGCAGGTTTGCGGGTGGTGATACGTTCTTCAAAAAGTGTAGCGACCAAGGCAAGCTGGTCGGGCGGTACGGGCTGTTTTTTTATTGAGTCCGGGGCGTCCGAGAGGTCGCTGTCCAGCGGCAGCCCCAGGCGCCACAGCACCAGCCAGGCGGCTTCGTCATGGGCGTTGGTGGTGCCGTGGCCGAAGGATACGCCGGCCGCGCGCAGGCACTGGGCGCCAGATTCGACCAGGGCGCCAATGGTGTCGCCCGTGACGGCAGTGCGGGGTGTTGCGGGCGTGCTCATGCGGACACTGCCGTCGCCGCCAAGGCCTGCGCGTGCAGGTTTTCCAGTGTGCGGCGGTAGATGTTCTTGAGTGGCTCGATGTCGGCTACGACCACATGCTCGTCGATCTTGTGGATGCTGGCGTTGGGTGGGCCGAGTTCGATGACCTGCGGGCAGATCTGCGCAATGAAGCGGCCGTCGCTGGTGCCGCCGGTGGTGGAGAGTTCGGTGCTGATGCCCGTCTCGGCGGTGATGGCCTGCTGCACGGCGGTGACCAGCTCGCCCGGCGTGGTCAGGAAGGGCTGGCCGCCCAGCGTCCAGCGCAGGTCGTATTCCAGGCCGTGGCGGTCCAGCACGGCGTGCACGCGCTGCTGCAGGCCTTCGGCCGTGGATTCGGTGGAGAAGCGGAAGTTGAAGTCGATCACGACCTCGCCCGGGATCACGTTGGTGGCGCCGGTGCCACCGTGCATGTTGCTGATCTGCCAGCTGGTGGGCGGGAAGAAGGCGTTGCCGTTGTCCCACACGGTGGCGGCCAGCTCGGCCAGTGCGGGCAGGGCTTGGTGGATGGGGTTGCGCGCGAGTTGCGGGTAGGCGATGTGGCCCTGGATGCCGCGCACGCTGAGCTTGCCGCTCAGGGTGCCGCGCCGCCCGTTCTTGATCATGTCGCCGGTCTTTTCGACCGAGGTGGGCTCGCCCACGATGCAGTAGTCCAGCGGCTCGCCGCGCGCCTTGAGCTGCTCGACCACCACCTTGGTGCCGTCCACCGAGGGGCCTTCTTCATCGCTGGTGAGCAAAAAGGCGAGCTGGACCAAGGGTTCGGGCGTGGCGGCCAGGAACTCCTCCACGGCCACCACAAAGGCGGCGATCGAGGTCTTCATGTCGCTGGCGCCGCGGCCGTAGAGCTTGCCGTCTTTGTGCGTGGGCACGAACGGGTCGCTACCCCACTGTGCCAGCGGACCGGTGGGCACCACATCGGTGTGGCCTGCAAATACTACGGTTTTGATAGCTACTTGAGCAAGCTGGTCGCGCGGTAGAGGCCTTTTTGCCCACAAATTACTGACGCGGAAGTCGGCCGGGCCGCTGTCCAGGCGCTCGCACTCAAACCCGAGCGGGGCCAGCCGCGCGGCCAGCAGGTCGAGGCAGCCCGCATCCTCCGGGGTGACGGAGGGCAGGGAAATGAGCTGTTCGGCGAGGTGCAGGGTACGGGACATTGGGGATTCGGTGGGATGGGGCCGTGCAGTCAGCGGTGAGTAGAGAGCGATGCGTAAGCATCAGCGCGGCTTAGGCGAGAGACGCCTAGCAAGGGCCGCCCCGCAGCGAGGGCGTCGTCCCCCAGGGGGGAAGGCGCCGCAGGCGACTCAGGGGGCAGACATTTCATGCCGCTGGTTTGACGTCCAGCACGATTTCGGTGAACGAAGGGGCGTCATCGGGGGTGTCGCGTGCCTCCTTCTGGGCCTTGGCGGCGTTGGCGGCCAGGGAAAAGTCGTTTTGCAGGCGCCACATGAGGTTGGTGGGCGAGTCGGCGTAGGACATGCCTTCCTTGCGGTCGATCTTGGCGTCCATGATGAGGTGGGCCAGGGCTTCCTCGAAGGTTTGCGAGCCCTCGGCCATGGATTTTTCCATGGCTTCCTTCACGCCCGAGAAATCGCCTTTTTCGATCAGGTCCGACACCAGCTTGGTGTTGAGCATGACCTCCACGGCGGGGGCACGGCTTCCGTCCACGGTGCGCACCAGGCGCTGTGAAATGATGGCCTTCATGGCCGAGGCCAGATCACCCAGCATGGTGGGGCGCACTTCCACGGGGTAGAAGCTCAGGATACGGTTGAGTGCGTGGTAGCTGTTGTTGCCATGCAGCGTAGCCAGGCACAGGTGGCCGGACTGGGCGTAGGCAATAGCGGCCGACATGGTTTCGCGGTCGCGGATTTCGCCGATCAGGATCACGTCTGGCGCCTGGCGCAGCGCGTTTTTCAGGGCGGTTTGCAGCGATTGCGTGTCGCTGCCAATCTCGCGCTGGTTGACGATGGATTTCTTGTTCTTGAACTGGTACTCGACCGGATCTTCGATGGTGAGGATGTGCCCCGTCATGGCCTCGTTGCGGGTGTCGATCATGGACGCGAGCGAGGTGCTCTTGCCCGAGCCCGTGGCGCCCACCATGAGGATCAGGCCACGTTTTTCCATGATGAGCTCGCGCATCACAGGCGGCAGCCCCAGGGTGTCGAACTCGGGGATCTGCTGAGAGATGAAGCGGATCACCACCGCATAGCTGCCCCGCTGGCGCATGGCGCTGATACGGAAACGCCCCACGCCGCTGAGCGGCACCCCCATGTTGAGTTCGCCGGTTTCCTCCAGCTCTTCAATGCGGTCCGGGGGGACCACCTCGGAGAGCAGGTTGCGCGGCGCGTCGGGCGGCAGGATCTGGTTGTTGATGGGCACGCACTCGCCGTTGATCTTGATCAGCGCCGGTGCGTTGGCCGACAGGTAGACGTCGGAGGCCTTTTTCTCAGCCATCAGGCGAAGAATTCGTTCCATTGTGCTCATGGTGTGTCCCTCTTGTTGTCAGTCTCTGTCGGCAGAGCGGCCGAACAGGCCACCCCTGTGCAGCGGAATCAGTCGCGCAGCAGGTCGTTGATGCTGGTCTTGGAACGCGTCTGCGCATCGACCTGCTTGACGATGATGGCGGCGTACATGCTGTAGGGCGCGCCGTTGGCCGCCGTCTTGGGCAGGTTGCCGCTCACCACCACCGAGCCCGAGGGCACGCGTCCGTAGCTGATCTCGCCGGTGGCGCGGTTGAAGATCGGGGTGCTCTGGCCGATGTACACGCCCATGCCCAGCACGGAGTTCTCTTCGATCACCACGCCTTCAACCACCTCGGAGCGGGCGCCGATGAAGCAGTTGTCTTCGATGATGGTAGGGCCGGCCTGCAGAGGCTCCAGCACGCCGCCAATGCCCACGCCGCCAGACAGGTGCACGTTGGCGCCGATCTGTGCGCACGAGCCCACGGTGGCCCAGGTGTCCACCATGGTGCCCTCGCCCACATAGGCGCCGATGTTCACGTATGAGGGCATCAGGATCGCGCCCTTGGCGATGAAGCTGCCACGGCGGGCCACGGCGGGCGGCACCACGCGCACGCCGGTGGCCTTCATTTCTTCTTCCGTCAGGTGGGCGAACTTGGTCTGCACCTTGTCATAAAAGCCCAGGTCGCCAGCCTTGACGACTTCGTTGTCCTTCAGGCGGAAGGACAGCAGCACGGCCTTCTTGATCCACTGGTGCACGGTCCACTGGCCCACGCCTTCGCGGGTGGCCACGCGCAGCTTGCCGTTGTTCAGCTCGGCGATCACATGCTCGACGGCGTCCTGGATTTCCTTGGGCGCGGCGGCGGGAGAGAGGCTGGCGCGGTTGTCCCAGGCGTTGTCGATGATGGTTTGCAGTTGTTGGGTCATGTTGTTGTCTGTCAGTCGGTCAGTCTGTGGATCGGGATTCAGAAATCAGGCAGTGCGGGACTGGATGAACTGCACAATGCGCAGCGCGGCCTCCACGCACTCTTCGGTTTCGGCCACCAGGGCCATGCGCACGCGCTGGGCGCCGGGGTTGCTGCCCTGGGCCTCGCGGGCCAGGTAGCTGCCGGGGAGCACCGTGACATTGTATTGAGCCAGCAGGGCCCGCGCGAACTCGGCATCGGTCATCCCCAGGGCATCGGGTACCTTGGCCCACAGGTAGAAACCGGCGTCGGGCAGGGCTACCTCCATCACGCCTGCCAGCAGCGGGGTGACCTGGGCAAATTTCTTGCGGTAGCGCGTGCGGTTTTCCACCACATGCTGCTCATCGCCCCAGGCGGCAATGCTGGCGGCCTGCACGATGGGGCTCATTGCGCTGCCGTGGTAGGTGCGGTAGAGCAGGAAGGACTTGATCAGCGCCGCATCGCCCGCCACAAAGCCGCTGCGCAGGCCGGGCACGTTGCTGCGCTTGGACAGGCTGGTGAAGGAGATCAGGTTCTTGAAGTCGCGCCGCCCCAGTTTTTCTGCAGCCTGCAGGCCGCCGAGGGGTGGTTCGTCGCGGAAGTAGATCTCGCTGTAGCACTCGTCCGAAGCGATCACGAAGCCGTAGCGGTCGCTCAGCGCGAAGAGTTTTTGCCACTCGCTCAGGGGCATCACGGCGCCAGTGGGGTTGCCGGGCGAGCACACAAACAGCAGTTGCGTGCGCTCCCATACCGACTCGGGCACCGTGTCCCAGTTCACCGCAAAGTTGCGCGCCGGGTCGCTGGGGGCGTAATAGGGCTGAGCACCCGCCAGCAGCGCGGCACCTTCATAGATTTGGTAGAACGGGTTGGGGCAGACCACCAGCGGCTGGCCCTTGGAGGGATCGATGATGGTCTGTGCGAACGCAAACAGCGCTTCGCGTGAACCGTTGACGGGCAGGACCTGGGTGCCCGCATCCAGGGTGAGTGCATAGCGCTGGTTCAGCCAGCGTGTGAAGGCCTCGCGCAACCGGGGCTCGCCTGCCGTGGCGGGGTAGCTGGCCAATCCTTCCAGGTTGTTACTAAGTGCATCCTTGATGAACTGCGGTGTAGGATGGCGCGGTTCACCCATGCCCAGGCTGATGGGGCTGTAGGCCGCCGGGGGCGTGACCCCCGCAAAGAGTTGCCGCAGCCGCTCGAACGGGTAGGGCTGAAGGTGGGAGAGCAGGGGGTTCATGGTGCGACATTATGGGCGATGGCCACTGTGCAAAGGCCTGTGCGCCAGGTGTGGCCAGGTCGTCAGGCGCCGCTGCGGATGCAGGCCTGTCGCCCCGGAGGCCCTGTGTCAATCCGACGTAAGAGCGGGGACATAGCATCCGCCGCTGGAAAGAACCATAACAGGAGACAAGATGTCTGGATTTCTACCACTGCGCCCCGGACTCTGGTGGATGCGCAGATGGCACCTGCCCGGCAAACTGGTGACGCTGGGTGTGTTGATGGCGGTGGTGCTGGTTGCCACCGCTGCGGCGCCGGGATGGGGCGGGGCCGTGGGGGCGTTGGCCTTGCTCTATGGGCTGCTGGCGCTGTACCTGAGTCTGTCGTCCGATCTGGAGGGGCTGTCCCGCGCCATGGAAAAGACCACCCAAGGCGATCTCAGTACCCGTGCCGGTGTGTACGGCCAGGACGAAGTGGGGGCCATGGCGCAGTCGCTGGACCAGATGGTGCTCACCCTGTCGTCCATGGTGGCCGACATCCGCAGCAATGCGGCCCTGGTAGCCCATGCGGGCCAGAGCCTGGCACAAGGCAACCGCTCGCTGGCCGACCGCACCGAGCAGCAGGCCGCCAACCTGGAGCAGACCGCTGCCAGTGTCGAGCAGCTCTCGTCGGCCGTGCAGAACAACGCCCAAACCGCCCGCAGCGCCGATGCGCGGGCGGCCGATGTGCGCAAGGCGGCCGATGCGGGTGCCGAGGCCATGGCCCGGGCGGTCCAGTCGGTGGAGGCCATCCAGCAGGGCGCCCGCCGCATGACCGAAATCATTGGCGTCATTGACAGCATTGCCTTCCAGACCAACATCCTCGCGCTGAACGCTGCGGTGGAGGCCGCCCGGGCGGGCGAGCAGGGCCGGGGCTTTGCCGTGGTGGCGGGTGAGGTGCGTACCCTGGCCAAACGCTCGGGCGATGCGGCACGCGAGATCCGGGAGCTGATCGGCGCCTCGGTGAGCCAGGTCGAGGCCAGCGCCGGGTTGATCCGCTCGGCAGGGGATGGGATTGCCAACATGGCGGGCGGTATTCGCAGTGTGGCCGCCAGCATGACGGAAATTTCCGGCTCCAGTGCAGAGCAAAGCACAGGGCTGAGCGAGGTGAGTTCGGCCGTGCAGCAGCTGGACCAGATCACCCAGCACAACGCGCAGATGGTGGGCCAGGCGGTGGCGCAGGCCGAGGCGCTGGAGCAGCGTGCCTCCACCCTGTCTCGGGCGGTGGCGGCATTCCGGTTGCAGCAGGGCACGGCCGATGAAGCGGTGGCCTTGGTGCAGAAGGCCGTGGCCCTCTACAAAACCACCTCGCAGGACCAGTTCCTGCGCAGCCTGACGGACAAGAACCAGCCGTACCACGATCGGGACATGTATGTGTTTGTGTTGGACAGCGCAGGGACCTACCGGGCGTTTGGGGGCAACCCCGCCAAGGTGGGCACCCGGGTGCAGGACATCCCCGGCATTGCGGGCGACCGGCTGGTGAGCGACATCGTGGCACAGGCCGACCGGACCCCTGGCTGGGTGGAGTACGACATCAACAACCCGGCCACGGGTGCGGTGCAGACCAAGATGTCTTATGTGAGCCGTGTGGGGGACTTGTACGTAGGCTGCGGGGTCTACAAGTCGCTGGCGGCCCGTTGACGGGGTGATTTTTCCTTCTGCCCCGTGGCATGGTCGAAGGGGCGAGCCCCGAATTTCAGCGCGGGTTTTGCTCCCTGAGCTGTCGCGCGCGCTCCATAGCCGCTGCTATGGCGGCCTTGCGCGCGTCGGCGGCGCTGGTTGGGGGGCTGGTGGAGCCAGGTGCAGGAGCGTCCATCGCCGCTGCCGGTTCTTCTTCCGCATCTTCCAAAGGCACCCGCTGGCGATGCTGCTGGTAGCGCGCCCGGGCCTGCTCGGCCAGGGGGGCAGACCACGCGGCCCAGCCGGTGGCTGCGCCGCTAGCGGTTTCCAGCTGAATGCAGTCCACCGGGCAGACGGGGATACACAGCTCGCACCCGGTGCAATATGGCTCGATCACGGTGTGCATCCGCTTGTTGGAGCCCACGATGGCGTCTGTGGGGCAGGCCTTGATACACAACGTACAGCCGATGCACCAGGCTTCGTCAATAAAGGCCACAGTGCGCGGGCCTTCCACGCCGTGTTCGGCGCTCAGTGGCAGCACGGCCTGGCCCGTGATGGCCGCCAGACGCGCCACACCCTCGGAGCCACCGGGCGGGCACTGGTTGATGGCGGCCTCGCCGCTGGCGATGGCCTGCGCATACGTAGCGCAGTCAGGGTAGCCGCAGCGTGTGCACTGCGTCTGGGGCAGCGCGGCGTCAATCCGCGCTGCAAGTTCCATCGGGGCGGCGCGGGCGGGTTGGGCTTCCGGCTGGCGGATCAAGCCTTGCGCGCCTTGCTGCTGCGGCTGGCGCTGCGGGCCGGGGCTGCCGTGACCGCCGTGGCCTTGGCTGTACCGAGGTCGGCGGGCGCCGGCTCTGCTGCACCGGTCGGCTGTGCGGCACCCTCTGTCTTCACCCAGCGTGTGGCCACGGTGGCGGTGGGCGCGGCAGTTTTGGAGGCTGCTGCGCGGGCGCGTGGGGCCGAAGGTGCTGCCTTGGCTGTCTGAGCCGTCTTTGCTGCGGTCTTGGGCTGAGGGGCGGCCTTTGGTTTGGCAGAGGGCGTTGCTGCCTTGGCCTCGGGCGCAACGTTGGATGGAGCGGCCTGGGCGCGGGGCAGTTCGTGTTCCAGAATGAACTCGCGCACCTTGGGGTACACCAGATCGCGCCAGCGGCGGCCGCTGAAGATGCCGTAGTGGCCTGCACCCTTGGCCTCCAGGTGGCGCTGTTCCTTGCGCACGATGCCGCTGCACAGGTCGTGGGCGGCTTCGGTCTGGCCCGAGCCGGAGATGTCGTCCAGCTCACCCTCCACGGTGAACAAGGCGGTGGTGGTGATGTCCTGCGGGCGCACGCGCTCGATCTTGCCCGTGGGCGAGCGCACATCCCAGGTGCCGTTGACCAGCTTGTAGTCCTGGAACACGGTCTGAATGGTTTCCAGGTAGTAGTCCGCATCCATGTCCAGCACGGCGTTGTACTCGTCGTAGAACTTGCGGTGGGCCTCGGCGCTGGCGTCGTCGCCCTTGATCAGGTCCTTGAAGTAGTCGTAGTGGCTGTTGGCATGGCGGTCGGGGTTCATCGCCACAAAACCCGTGTACTGCAGGAAGCCCGGGTACACGCGGCGGCCCGCGCCAGGGAACTTGTCGGGCACGCGGTAGATGACGTTGTTCTCAAACCATTCGTAGCTGCGGTTCGTGGCCAGGTTGTTCACGGCGGTGGGCGACTTGCGCGCGTCGATGGGGCCGCCCATCATGGTCATGGTCAGCGGCGTCTTCTCGCCGCGGCTGGCCATCAGCGATACGGCCGCCAGCACCGGCACGGTGGGCTGGCACACGCTGATCACATGGCAGTTGCCGTACTGGCCCTGCAGGTGGCGGATGAATTCCTGCACGTAGTTCACGTAGTCGTCCAGGTGGAACTCCCCCTCGGACAGCGGCACCAGGCGGGCGTTTTTCCAGTCGGTGATGTAGACCTTGTGGTCCTTGAGCATGGTGCGCACGGTGTCGCGCAGCAAGGTGGCGTAGTGGCCCGACAGCGGCGCCACGATCAGCACCACGGGCTGGCCCTTGAGCTTGGTGAGCGTGGCGGGGTCGTCCGAAAAGCGCTTGAAGCGGCGCAGCTCGCAGAACGGCTTGTTCACCTCGATGCGCTCATGGATGGCGACACCGATGCCGTTCACGTCCACGGTGTGGATGTCGAACGCAGGCTTTTCGTAGTCCTTGCCCAGGCGGTAGAGCAGGTCGTAGCCCGCTGCCATGCGCTGGGCTGCCGATGTCTGGCTCAGGGGCGACACCGGGTTGCTGAACAACTTGGAAGCCGCCTGCGCAAAGTCTGTAAAGGGCTCCATCAGGGAGCGCTGGGTTTCGTAGATGTGGTACAGCATGGGGCGAAACTCCGATTTGTTGCAGTGCAATATAGCAGCACTTGGTAACAAGCGCATGGAGTAAAACCACCAATGCCAAGTCGCCTATGCGACATGCGGGGCCTCCGGCTGCCCGGCCCGTGGCGCCTCCTCAAACTGGTCAATGCGGCCGGGGGTCGGTGTTGTCGACCAGCCAGGCTTCGAACGCCTCGCGCGCCGAATTGCGCAGCGCCGCGCGGAAGGCGGTCTTGTTGCTCAGGTACAGACAGTGGCGCATCACCGTGTAGGGGTTGAAGCTGCCCTGGGGGTTCTGCTCCTCGAAGTGCTGTTTGTAGCGCTTGACCACGCCGATGGTCTCGCGCATCAGGGTGTTGAAGCGCGCGCGTGTCATGCGCGGCGACCAGGCCTGGATGTCGTCCACAAACCCATCGACCTTGGAGGGTTCGAACTCGAAGTCCTTGAAGAAATGGGTGGCGATCTTGAGGAAGGTGAAGGCGTTCAGCTCGCTGCTGCCGCCTGCCGCCTTGTGGGGGGCCAGCGCGTCGGCAGGGGCGTCCAGCGCAGTGTCGGCAGTCTCGTCGGGGGCTTGCAACAGCTCGGCCGCCGTGGCGTCGCGGATCTGCAGGAACTCCCGGTCGGCCAGCTCGAACAAGGCCGACAGCACATTGATGCGCCGCTTGAGCTGCTGCGGGATGGATTTCTTGTACTTGATCTTGTGGTCCAGCACGCTCCAGGAGTCCTGGATGATGGTGCGCACCTGCAGCTCGAACGCCCAGTGGGCATAGGCCGCGTGTTCCGGCAAGTCGCGCTCTGCGGCGCCCAGGCGCAGATCCAGGTGCAGACCCTTGTAGCCAAACGATGCCTCGGTGCTCTCCACGGCCGCAACCTTGTCCGTGACGTCAATCACCGCAAAACGGGCGCGCATGATCTGTGCCACTTTCTCCAATTCGTCCCCATACAGGCACACCACCCGCACCCCGATGAGGTCGGAGATGTAGCTCTGGATGTCATAAGGCGTGTTGCTTTCTTCCAGCGCCGGGCGGTACTTGCGCACAAATTTTCGGATGCACTCGTCGGCATCCTTCACGCGGCCTTCCACCTTGGCGATGTCGATGCCTCCCGCTTGCGCCACCGCAGCCGCCACCAGGCTGGTGATGGCCGTGCATGCGGCCTGCAGCGCCGTGGTCTGTTGCGCGTAGTAGGTGCGGAACTGTGATTCTTCCAGGTCAAAGTCAAGTGATGCCATGTGCGGGGTGCGCAGAATGCGCCGATTTGAAAACCAACCACCAAGGAGCGCCGAAGCTCTGGTGCAGGACCGGGCCAATCAGGGCAATGCCTGTCGGCGCAGAGCTTGCCCCAGCTGCCAAACAGCACTTGGCGGCGCTGAACGCAGGCCCATAATGGTGCACGCCTTGGTACCTTGCCATGCCTCCATCTCACCCTCCAGTCCCTGCTGACGACGATACCACCGCTGCTGGCGTGCGGGAGGCTGTAACCAGCGCCAGCGCCATCACCAGGCGGCGCTGGGTGCCCCTGGTCCTGCCACCGCTGGTAGGTATGTTGGCACTGGGTCTTTCCTATCTCTACTGGCAGGGCGAGGAAGACAATGTCCAGGCCAAGAACGCTCTGAATTTTGAGGTCGCAGCCGACCAGGTGGCCTACAACCTCAAGGACCGCATGGCCACGTATGAGGTGGTGCTGCGCGGCGTGAAAGGGTACTTCGAGGGTTCCGAGCGCATCAGCAGAGAGGAGTTCAAGACCTACGTGGAGGCCCTGCAATTGCAGGAGACCCGGCCCGGCCTGCAGGGGGTATCTTTGATACTTCACCTGTTTGAGCCACAAATTGACCTGCACATTGCCGACATGCGTCGGCGCGGGTTTCCCCACTACAGCGTCCTCCCTCCGGGTGTGCGCGCTGCATACGCTCCCATCACGCACATCGAGCCACTGCGGGGCGACAACGTGCGTGCGCTGGGATATGACACGCTGACCATTCCAGCTGCACGCGAGGCGCTGGAGCGGGCCAGGGACAGCGGGGAACTGGCGCTCAGCGCACCGCTCACCCTGCTGCAAAACGACACCTCGACGACGGCAGCACCGCCTGGGGTGGTGATGTACCTGCCTATCTACGCCCCGCAGGCAGACACAAGCACGCAGCTGGTGCGCCGGGCCGGTCTGGTTGGCTGGGTTTCGGCCCCGTTCCGGGCGGGCGACGTCATCGCCGGAATGGCGCGTGAGCTGGACCCGGACATCGAGATCACTCTGTACGACGGTGTGGCAAAACCGGATGGATTGCGCCTGTACGGGACATCGGCCGACAAGGCACCGGTGGCCCCCGGGGGCGACAGAGGTGCTGCGTCCGCGCCTCAAGCGCTGCGCACGCTGCAAATTGGCGGGCGTACATGGACGCTGGTGATGCAGCCCACGCCCAGTTTTTTCCTGCGCCATCGGGAGGAAAGCCACTACATGATCGCAGCGGTGGGCGTGACCCTGGGCCTGCTTCTGTCCTGGTTGACCTGGCTGTTGGCCACCGGGCGCGAGCGCGCCGTGGCGCTGGCGCATGGCATGACCGCCGAGCTGCGCGCCACGCGCGACGACCTGGAGAGCACGCTCAACGCCATCCCCGACCTGCTGTTCGAACTGGGCCTCGACGGCCGGATCCACCACTACCGTTCGGCGCGGTCAGACCTGCTGGCCATGCCACCCGAAATGTTTCTGGGGCGTTTGATGAGCGAAGTGGTTCCGCCCGAAGCTGCGGCGGGCTGCCATGCTGCGCTGGAGGCCGCGCACCACACGGGGTACTCGGCGGGCCATCAGTACCGGCTGGAGCTGGGGGGCACCACCCACTGGTTTGAGCTGTCCATCGCCCGCAAGGACGCCGCCATGCCCGGCGACGAAGCCCGGTTCATCGCCTTGTCGCGCGACATCACCGAGCGCAAGCAGGCCGAGGCGCGCTCGCACCAGCTGGCGTACTTCGACGGCCTCACCGGCCTGCCCAACCGGCGCATGCTGCTCGACCGCATGGAACACGCCCTGCACAGCGCCCTCAATGCCGCCCAGGTGGGGGCGGTGCTCTATATCGACCTCGACAACTTCAAGCAGATCAACGACGCGCGCGGGCACACCGTGGGCGATGCGCTGCTGATGCAGGTGGCCCAGCGCCTCACACAGCAGCTGCGCCCGGGCGACACCGTGGCCCGGCTGGGCGGCGACGAGTTCGTGGTGCTGGTGCACAACGTGGCCTCCGACATGGAATCGGCCGGGCGCGCGGCCCTGCTGGTGGCCGAGGAGATCCGCGCGGTGCTGGAGGCGCCGTACACCATTGCCACCCACCTCTACAGCACCACGGGCAGCATTGGCATCACGCTGTTCCCCAAGCGTGGCGAGGGCGTGGAAGACCTGCTGCGCGAGGCCGACACCGCCATGTACCGCGCCAAGGACCTGGGCCGCAACCGCATCCGCTTCTACGAAGCCGCCATGCAGGCCGACGTGCAGGAGCGCCTGGCGCTGGAGCAGGACCTGAAAAAGGCCCAGGCCGAAGGGCAGCTGGCTGCCTTTGTGCAAAGCCAGGTGGACGCCACAGGCGCCGTAGTGGGCGGCGAGCTGCTGATGCGCTGGACCCACCCTGTGCGCGGCAACGTACCGCCCAGCCGCTTCATCCCCATTGCCGAGGCCTCGGGCCTGATCCTGCGCATGGGCGACTGGATGATCCAACAGGCCTGCGAAACCCTGGCGCACCTGCAGGCGGCGGGGCGGGAGCTGTCGCTGTCGGTCAACGTGAGCCAGCGGCAGTTTCGCCAGGATGATTTTGTCGAGCGCGTGCGCCATGTGCTGGCCCACACCGGAGCCCACCCCGGCAACCTGATCCTGGAGGTGACGGAAAGCCTGCTCATCGAAGACCTGGACGACACGATTGCCCGCATGACCGAAATCGTGGGCCTGGGCGTGCGCTTTTCCATCGACGACTTTGGCACGGGCTATTCGAGCCTGGCCTACCTCAAGCGCCTGCCGCTGTTTGAACTCAAGATCGACAAGAGTTTTGTGCAGGACACGCCCGACGACCCGAGCGACACCGCCATCGTGCAGTCCATCCTTTCGGTGGCCAGCCATCTGAATCTGCGCGTGGTGGCCGAGGGTGTTGAAACCCGCGCCCAGGCCGATTTTCTGCTGCAGAACCAGTGCGAATGCCTGCAGGGCTACCTGTTCGGTCGGCCCGAGCCACTGGCGGTGTGGCTGGCTCGGCAGGTGTAGCGCACGCCGACAAAGAAACAGCCGAGCCAGAAGCGTCAGGTTGCGGGCGGGCTAATCACCGGGCGACCAAGGCCCAGCGCTCATGGTCACGCCAGCGACCGTTGATTTTGAGATAGCGGGGCGAGAAGCCTTCCTGATTGAACCCACAGGCCTTTACCAGGGCGATGGACGCTGTATTTCCAACTTGGATGTTGGCCTCCAAACGGTGCAGTTTCATAGCGCCAAATGCGTGGCGGATCAGTTGTTGTAGTCCCGCGCGCATTACCCCACGGCGTTCGTACCCCGCAAAAACGTAGTAGCCCAGGTAGGCGCTACAGAAATTGCCCATTGCGATCTGGGAGATGTGAAAGGCGCCCGCAATTTGTTCATCACCGTGGGCCGAGTCTTTCAGGCAGACCAAGAAGCAACGGTTTGCAGGTGACTCCATTTGTTCCAGGTAGGCTGCAAATGCTTCAGGGGTTGACGGCGCCAAAGTCCAGGGGGCATGCAGTCTGCGGCTCCGCTGAGCCAAGGTTGTAAAAATGGCTTCATCCGACGGCAGGGGAGCGCGCAGAATCGTTCGGCCGAGAACTGGGTCCGCCTTCACTGTTTTTTCGTTGCCGGTGAGACGGGCACGCCGCTTCATTCTTGTCTCGCTGAACTTGCCGTTTCTGCTTCGGCCGATTGCCCATAGGCGAAGGTGCCATAGGTGTCCATCGCCAGCGCATGCACCTCGCGCGCGGGCCGGTCCTTGAGCAAATGGTTGCTCCACACCTGGCGCCAGATGCGGGCGCCGGGCAGGCTGTGGCGCAGGCCCAGCATGTGGCGGGCGATGTGGGGCCAGGGGGTGCCGTGTTGCGCTGCCTCGCGTTCCATGTACTCAACCATGGCCACCTCCACCTCTTCGCGCGTCAGGGGGCAGGGGGCGCCGCCGTAGTAAAGCTGGTCCCAGCGGGCCAGCCACCAGGGGTTGTGATACGCCTCGCGGCCGATCATCACGCCGTCCAGGTGGTCGAGCTGCTGCAGCACGACGTCATCGGTCTGGATGCCGCCGTTGATGGCAATGGTGAACTGCGGAAACTCGGCCTTGAGGCGGTGCACCACCTCGTAGCGCAGGGGCGGTATGTCGCGGTTTTCCTTGGGGCTCAGACCTTGCAGCCAGGCGTTGCGCGCATGCACGATGAACACGGTGCAGCCCGCTTCGGCCACGGTGCCGATGAAGTCGCGCACGAAACCATAGTCCTCCACCTTGTCGATGCCGATGCGGTGCTTCACGGTCACGGGCACGCTGACCACGTCATTCATGGCCTTGACGCAGTCGGCCACCAGTTGGGGCGCCTTCATCAGGCTCGCGCCAAAGGCGCCGCGCTGCACCCGGTCGCTGGGACAGCCGCAGTTGAGGTTGATTTCGTCGTAGCCCCATTGCTCGCCCAGCCGCGCGGCCTGGGCCAGCTTGTCGGGCTCGTTGCCGCCCAGCTGCAGTGCCACGGGGTGCTCTTCGGCATTGAAGCGCAGGTGGCGCTCGGTACCGCCATACAGGATGCCGCCCGCGTTCACCATCTCGGTGTACAGCAGGGTCTGGCGGGTCAGCAGCCGGTGAAAGTAACGGCAGTGGCGGTCGGTCCAGTCCATCATGGGGGCGATGGACATGCGCCAGGGGCTCAGGGTGGGTTCCACGGGGCAAAAACGGAGGACGGGGAAGGGAGTGGTCTGCAGCGGGGCGCCCGTTCGGTGCGCGAGACGGCCGCAGGCTGCAGTCGAAAGACCGCAATTATCCCATTGCGCTCCCGTCCAGGGCCAGCGTGTGGTTTTGCTCCAAATCGGGCTCTACCGCATATCTGTTGTGCCCAAGTTGCTATCAAAATGAGAGTTTTCTTTCCTTTGAGTGGCCGCTGCCCCGGCGGCGCATTGCCTTGCGTCAAGGTGGGGCATCGGGGCCATCGGCGACAATTGCGGCGCTTTTGATGCCTGCGCGGCGCCCGGCGCAGCGCCTGGGCCCTGCCTGCGGGCCCTGTTTCGTCACCCGCCCTCCCATGCACCACACCATTTTTGACACGCCGGTTGTCAACACGCTCCTGCGCGCTTTTTCCCGCTTGATCCTGCGCATCACCGGCTGGAAGGTCGAAGGCGCCTTGCCCGCCCATGCCGCCAAAAGCGTGCTGATCGCCGCGCCTCACACCAGCAACTGGGACCTGCCGTACACCTTGATGCTGGCGTTCTCGCTGCGGCTGCGGGTGTACTGGATGGGCAAACACAGCCTCTTCAAGGCGCCATTTGGCGGGGTGATGCGCTGGCTGGGTGGCATTCCGGTGAACCGGGAGCAGGCAAACAACCTGGTGGCCAGCTCAGCCCAGGCCATGCGGGAAGCGGATGGTCCCATGCAGCTCATCGTGCCGCCCGAAGGCACGCGCGGCAAGACGCGGCACTGGAAGACGGGCTTTTACTACATCGCCCAGCAGGCGGGCGTGCCCATCGTGCTGGCCTTTGTGGACTACGGCCGCAAGGTCGGTGGCCTGGGCCCGGTGTTTGAGCCCACGGGCGACGTGGAGCGCGACATGGCAACCATCAAGGCGTTCTATGCGCCCATCCGGGGCAAGAACCCGACGCAGTTCGAGGCCTGATCAGTTTGTGGTGAGTTGCCCGACAGAGATTGATGGGTAAGCGCTGGCGGCTCCGAAAAAGATAGCTATCGAGTGCCTTGCGGGCGCGCTGGTGGTGACTGGCGCGGCCCAGGCCAGGGATGCCTAGCAAGGGCCGCCCCGCAGCGAGGGCATCGTCCCCCTTCCCGATTCGCGCAGTGAATCGAGAGAAGGGGGAAGCGGCGCAGCCGCTCAGGGGGATGTCACCCAATACTTCGCCGGTCGATCTTGCGGCTGAGCACGATGCTGGTCTGCGTCTGGTGCACGCCGTCGAGCTGGCCTACGCGGTCGAGCAGGGTGTCGAGCTGCTCGTGGCTCGTGCAGCGCAAAAACACCAGGTAGTCAAACGGCCCACTCACAGCCGACACCTCCTCGACCTCGGCCATGGCCTCCAGCGCGCGCAGCACGGCGGGCGCTGCCTTGGGCAGCACACTGATGCTGCACCAGGCCCGCACCGTGGTGGCATCGAGCCGTGCCCCCAGCCGCACGCCATAGCCCGCCACCACGCCCGAACGCTCCAGCCGCGCAATGCGCGCCACCACGGTGGTGCGCGCCAGCCCCAGCTTGCGTGCGAGCTGCGCCGTGCCTTCGCGCGCATTGGCCTGCAGCAGGCTCAGCAACTGGCGGTCGGTAGCGTCCAGCGTGGGCGGGGCGGTGGGGGGGGCGGGCGTAAAAGTCATAGTGGCCATGATATTCGCCGTTATGACGTTTCAGGAATGATTTTTCGACAATCTAGTGGCTACACATTGACAGTACCCTTGCCTAGCATCAAGGCATCTTTCACCGCCGCTGCGGCCCGGCCGCCAGCACACATCAGGAGCACTGCCATGACCGCTTTTTCCACCCGCCACGCCATCACCATCCTGGGTGCAGGCCATATTGGCTTTGCCATGGCGCTCTTGTTGCAGCAGGCCGGTGACTACGACATCCTGGTGGCCGACCGCGACCCCGCCCGCCTGGCCGAGGTGGCTGCTCTGGGCGTGGCCACCCGCCTGGTGAGCGACGACACCAGTTTGCAAGCCGCCATCGACGGCCGTTGTGCCGTGCTGAACGCGCTGCCGTTTCACCGCGCCGTGCCCGTAGCCACGTTGTGCGCAAGCGCAGGTGTGCACTACTTCGACCTGACCGAAGACGTGGCCAGCACCCAGGCCATCCGTGCCCTGGCCGCCAACGCGCGCAGCGTGCTCATGCCCCAGTGCGGCCTGGCGCCGGGTTTTATCGGCATCGTGGGCAACGACCTGGCTCGCCGTTTTGACACCCTGCACACCCTGCGCATGCGCGTGGGCGCGCTGCCCCGCTACCCCCAGGGCGCCCTGCGCTACAACCTGACCTGGAGCACCGAAGGCCTCATCAACGAGTACTGCAACCCCTGCGAAGCCATTGTGGACGGCGTGCGCACCACCGTGCCGGCGCTGGAAGGGCTGGAAACCTTTGCGCTCGATGGCGTGGAATACGAGGCCTTCAACACCTCGGGTGGTCTGGGCACGCTCACCGAGACGCTGGCGGGCAAGGCACGGCAGGTGGACTACCAGTCCATCCGCTACTCGGGTCACAACGCCATCCTCAAACTGCTGCTCAATGACCTGCGCCTGCGCGACCGGCGCGATTTGCTCAAGGACATCCTGGAGAGCGCCATTCCCACCACCGACCAGGATGTGATCGTGATTTTTGCCACCGCAGCGGGCCAACGCGGCGGGCGGCTGGTGCAGGAGTCCTACTCGGCCCGCATCGTCGGCACCGAACTGGCGGGGCACCGGCTCAGCGCCATCCAGCTCACCACGGCAGCGGGCATCTGCACGGCGCTCGACCTGGTGGCCCAGGGGCGGCTGCCGCAGCGGGGCTTTGTGGGGCAGGAGGCGGTGCGGCTGGGGGATTTTCTGGCGAACCGGTTTGGGGTGGCGTATGCGGGGGAGGGGGCGCAAGCGCTGGAAAAAATCGCATGAAGCCTATTGGCCGTATGAATTCAAAAACTGCAATTCCTACGGTCATGGGGCATTTTTCGTCTCAAAACCGCTGCAGGAGTGCTGCTGGCCTGGTGCGGTGCTGCCAGACGCTCAGCGCCCGCCCGGCTTCTGGTACATCCCCTCTATCGCTTCGGCAAAGTGCGCCATCAGGTTGTTGCGCTTGAGCTTGAGCGTGGGGGTCATGAAGGTGTTCTCGATGGTCCACGGCTCCAGGGTGCAGTGCACGGCGCGGGGCACGGCATAGCGGGCAAAGCTGGCGGTGTTCTTTTCAATGCGCGCCAGCACTGCGCGGTGCACGCTCGGGTGGTTCAGGCTTGCCGCGTCTTGCGCGGGCAGGCCCAGGTCGGCCGCCAGACGCTGCCACTCGCCCGCGTTCAGCACGGCCACACAGGCGATGAAGGGGCGGTTCTCGCCCACCACAAAGGTCTGCTCCAGCAGCGGGTCGGCCAGCATGGCCAGTTCCAGGTCGCCCGGCGGCACCTTTTCGCCGGTGGAGGTGACGATGATCTCCTTGATGCGGCCCTTGATGTAGATGCGGCCGTTCACAATCTCTGCCTGATCGCCCGTGCCCAGCCAGCCGTCGGGGCTCAGGATGCGCGCGGTGTCTTCCGGGCGCTTCCAGTAGCCCTTCATCACGATGGGGCCGCGCACCTGCAGTTCGCGGTTTTCGCCGATGCGCACCTCTACACCGGGCAGGGCCTTGCCCACGCAGGCAGGATCGTTGTCGTCCAGCGAGTTCACCGACACCACAGGCGCAGTCTCGGTCATGCCGTAGCCCTGCACCAGCGGCAGGCCCAGGCCCAAAAAGCACTTGGCAATGGTGGGCGACAGCGGCGCGCCGCCGCTCACCGCCACCCGCACACGGCCGCCAAACTGGGCCAGCAGCGGCTTGGCGACCAGCGCCTGCAGAAGGGGCCAGGGCAGGGCGGCCATCCAGCCTGCGGCCTGGCCTTCGCTGGCTACCGGGGCGGGCAGGCCTTGCACGGCACAGAAGCGGGCCCAGCCTTTGTTCTGCGCGGCTTCATACAGCTGCATCTTCCAGGGCGTGGGGGAGAGTTTTTCGAGCAGCTTGGCGTGGATGCGCTCGTAAATGCGGGGCACAGACACCAGCACGGTGGGACGCACGGTCTTGAGGTCCTCGGCCAGTTGCGCCACCGAGCGCGCATAGGCCACGCAGCTGCCCGCCGCAATCGGCAGGTAGTAACCCCCCGTGCGCTCGAACGTGTGCGACAGCGGCAGGAACGACAGGAACACGTCGTCCACTGTGGGGGCGATGCGGTCGAGCACCGCCTTCACATCGCTGACCACGTTGCGGTGCGTGAGCATCACGCCCTTGGGCTTGCCCGTGGTGCCCGAGGTGTAGACGATGGCCGCCAGGTCGTCTGCCCCCGGAGGTGTGGGGGCCGCTGCTGCCCCGGCCCCCGCCAGCCACTGCGCCAGCGAGCCCACGGCAGGGCCATCGGCCGAAGCGGCGGTGGGAGAGAAGGTTGAAGTGTCGTCGTCGGTGATCACCACCGCCCGCAGGGCCGGGAACGGCGTGCCCACGGCGCGGATCTTTTCCCACTGCTCGGCCTGGCCCACGATGAGCATCGAGGCCTCGCAGTCCGCCAGGATGTAGGCAATGCTGCCGGGGTTGTCGATGGCGTGCAGGGGCACCGGCACGCAGCCCGTGGCCAGTGTGGCCTGGTCGGCGCACATGGCGTGCAGGCCGTTGGGCAGCAGGATGGCCACGCGGGCGGCCGGGGGCAGTTGAAGCGCGGCCAGGGCCTGGGTCCAGGTGGCGATGCGATCAGCAGCCTGCGCCCAGTTCAGGCTTTGCCAGGACTGGCTGGCTGTGTCGTAGGCGCGGAAGGCCTCGGCCTGGGGCGTCTGACCCACCCGGAAAGCCAGCAGTTGGGGCAGTGTCTGAACGTCGGAAATTCGGGTGGGGGTCGTGGCGGAGGTCATCTGGCTGGCGAAAGGGGCCCGCAGCGGGGCTTTCAGTCGGGCGCGCGCTCGTTCTGGAGCGCGTTGCCGGGAGCGTTTGGCCCGGATCAGGGCAAACCCGGGGATCATAGCCAGCGCCGGTGCCTGGGGCGCCCATCCGGTGGCCTGCTTTGTGAGAAATGGTGCATTCCTAAAGATGGAATACCGGGGTGGGCACTTGGGGGGCTGCCATATGGCGCGCCGAAGGCTGCAGGCGCCATGGGCACAATAGGCGCCATTCCACAGCCACGCGAACGCCGCACCTGCAACACCCATGGACCCCGTCACCATCTTTTTCATTGCCACACTCATGATGCTGGCAAACGGTGGGGTACTTGGCCTGATGCACAAGGACCTGCCTTTGCCCATGCGCCCCGCAGCGGCCAGCTGGCGCGTTGCCACGCTGCTGTTTGCCGGGGGCTCCATCCTGTTTGCTGCGCAAGGTCTCAACCCGCCTGCCTACACGTTGGCCCTGGCCAATGCGCTGGTGATGTTCGGGTTTACCGGTTATCTGCGTGCTTTGCGGCAGTTCTACGGACTCAAAGACCAGCTGTGGGTCATGGTGCCTGCGGCGCTGGGCACGGTGGCCGTTTTCTGGCTGACTTTGGGTACGGCCGATGTCGGGGGGCGCATCCTGACGGTGTCGGTGGTCTGGTCGGTGCTGATGGTGGCCTGCATTGTGGTGCTGGTCTCGCAGGAGCGCCGTGACGATGCCCGCAGTCGGCGCGTGATGGCGGGCCTGTTCACGGCCGTCGCCTTGTTTGTGCTGTTCCGCGCGGGCTACTTTGTGGTGATCGGGGTGAACCCGGCCTTCAGCGTGCTGGGGGCGGGCGCCTGGATGAACATTGCCACCCCCATAGTGGCCGCCACCTTGCCCGTGATCGGCACCACCGCGTTCTTGCTGATGTGCTCGGAGCGCATTCGCCGCCAGTGGGAGCGTGCCGCCTCCACCGACTACCTGACCGGCTTGCCCAACCGCCGCACGCTGGTGGAGATGGGGCTGAAGCGTTTTGAGCAAGCCCGCACCAGCGTGGCGTCTGGTGGTTTTGGACTGGCGATTGTGGACATTGACCACTTCAAGCGCATCAACGACGAGCACGGCCACGAGATGGGCGATGTGGCCCTCAAGCATGTGGCGGGGCGGCTGCAGTCGGCCTGCCGAGGGGCTGAGCTACCGGCTCGCCAAGGTGGTGAAGAGTTTGTGGTGCTGTTCGACAACCTGCAGCTGCACGACGCCCCGGCCGCTGGCGAGCGGTTGCGCCAGGCCGTCGCCCAGGCACCGTTCACGGCGGGTGACCTGGTGCTGCCATTGACGGTGTCGATCGGCCTGGCAGTGCTTCGTGCCGACGACACCCACTTCGATAGCTTGCTGCGCCGCGCAGATGAGGCGCTTTATGTGGCCAAGGCGACCGGGCGCAACCGGGTTGAGATCGCTCCTGAGAGGGCGATGGAGCCGAGTTCCACGGGATCTGGCGTCGGGCTACCGGCCTGATCCGGTGCTGAGAATCAGGTCGCTGCTTCCAGCCCCTGCGCAAAGTGCGCCTGCATGGCCTTGACCGTGGCCTTGGCGTCGCGCGCCACCATGGCGGCCAGGATGGCGCGGTGTTCGCCCAGCGAATCTTCAATACGCCCTTGCTTGAACAGCGAGTTGTGGCGGTTGAGCTTCATCACCTTGCGCAGGTCGGCCACCATCTGGCTGCGCCAGCGGTTGTCGGCCATCTCCAGCAGGTGCATGTGAAAGCGCTCGTTGATGGCAAAGAACTTTTCGCGGTCTGCCACGGCGGCTTCCAGCTCGGCGTGCAGGTCCTGCAGCGTTTTCAGCTGCGCCTCGGTGGCCTGTTCGGCCACCACACCGGCCGCATCGCTCTCCAGCAGGCTCAGCAGGTGGTACACGTCGCGCAGGTCTTTTTCGCTCATCTCCGTCACATAGGCGCCACGGCGCACCTTCATCGTGACCAGGCCTTCTGCGGCCAGCACCTTCAGCGCCTCGCGCAGCGGTGTGCGGCTGATGCCGAATTCCTCCGCAATCTTGAGCTCGTCGATCCAGCTGCCGGGCTCCAGCTCGCGGCGGAAGATGCGCTGGCGCAGCTGCTCGGCGACTTCTTCGTACAGGGCGCGGGGCGTGAGGGTAAGGGCAGACATGGGCGGATTGTAAGCTGCGAAGAATATTTTGAATCAATAATTATGAATGATGTAAACTCGCCGCCACACCACAGCACCTGTGCGGTCACCGCCTGTGCGCCGTGTTGGACGCCCCCATGCCATCTTCGGAGTAGCTTTCGCCATGAGTGACAAACCCACCAACAACGCCCCAGAGTTCGCCGCGTCTTCGCTGGAAGCCTGGGCCAAGGCCGCAGCCAAGTCGGCACCGGGGGGCGATGTCAGCGCCCTCAACTGGGTCACGCCCGATGGCATCACCGTCAAGCCGCTGTACACCGCCGAAGACACCGCCAGTCTGCCGTATGCCAACACGCTGCCGGGTTTTGAGCCCTACCTACGCGGCCCGCAGGCCACCATGTATGCCGTGCGGCCCTGGACGATTCGCCAGTACGCAGGCTTTTCGACCGCTGAAGAATCCAATGCGTTCTACCGGAAGGCGCTGGCCGCAGGCGGGCAGGGCGTGTCGGTGGCGTTTGACCTGGCAACCCACCGGGGCTACGACAGTGACCACCCCCGCGTGACGGGCGATGTGGGCAAGGCCGGGGTGGCGATTGATTCGGTCGAAGACATGAAGATCCTGTTCGACCAGATCCCGCTCGACAAGGTCAGCGTATCGATGACCATGAACGGTGCGGTGCTACCCGTGCTGGCGGGCTACGTGGTGGCGGCAGAAGAGCAGGGCGTCTCGCAAGACAAGCTTTCCGGAACCATTCAGAACGACATTCTGAAAGAGTTCATGGTGCGCAACACCTACATCTACCCGCCCAAGCCGTCGATGAAGATCATTGGCGACATCATCGAGTACACGGCCAAGAACATGCCGAAGTTCAACTCGATCTCCATCAGCGGCTACCACATGCAGGAAGCCGGGGCCAACCAGGCGCTGGAACTGGCCTTCACTTTGGCCGACGGCAAGGAATATGTGAAGACCGCCATCGCCAAGGGCATGGACGTGGACGAGTTCGCCGGGCGCCTGAGCTTCTTCTGGGCGATTGGCATGAACTTTTACCTCGAAGTCGCCAAGATGCGCGCCGCGCGCCTGCTGTGGTGCCGCATCATGAAGGCCACGGGCGCCAAGAACCCCAAGAGCCTGATGCTGCGCACGCACTGCCAGACGTCGGGCTGGAGCCTGACCGAACAGGACCCCTACAACAACGTGGTGCGCACCACCATCGAAGCCATGGCCGCAGTGTTTGGTGGCACGCAGAGCCTGCACACCAACAGCTTTGACGAAGCCATTGCGCTGCCCACCGAGTTCAGCGCCCGCATTGCGCGCAACACGCAGCTCATCATCCAGGAAGAGACCCACATCACCAACGTGATCGACCCCTGGGCCGGCAGCTACATGATGGAAAAGCTGACCCAGGACATGGCCGACGCGGCCTGGAAGATCATCGAAGAGGTCGAGGCCATGGGCGGCATGACCCAGGCCGTGGACAGCGGCTGGGCCAAGCTCAAGATCGAAGCTGCCGCCGCCGAGAAGCAGGCGCGCATCGACAGCGGAAAGGACGTGATCGTGGGCGTCAACAAGTACAAGCTGGCGAAGGAAGACCCGGTCGATATCCTGCAGATCGACAACGTGAAGGTGCGCGACGGTCAGATCGAACGCCTCAAAAATATTCGGTCAAAACGCGACTCTGCGCTCGTCCAGCAAGCCTTGGATGCTCTCACTTCTGCAGCAGAAAGCGGCGAAGGCAACCTGCTGGACCTGTCGATCAAAGCCGTGCGCCTGCGCGCCACGGTGGGGGAGGTGTCGGATGCGCTGGAGAAGGTTTTTGGGCGCCACCGCGCCGATACGCAAAAGGTGACCGGTGTGTACGCAGCTGCCTATGACTCGGCCGAAGGCTGGGACAAACTCAAGACCGAAATCAACGCCTTTGCCGAAGAACAAGGCCGCCGCCCGCGCGTGATGATCGCCAAGCTGGGCCAGGACGGCCACGACCGCGGCGCCAAGGTGGTGGCCACCGCCTTTGCCGACCTGGGCTTTGACGTGGACATGGGCCCGCTGTTCCAGACCCCCGAGGAATGCGCCCGCCAGGCGATTGAAAACGACGTGCACGCCGTGGGCGTGAGCACGCTGGCTGCGGGCCACAAGACGCTGGTGCCCGCCATCATCCAGTCGCTCAAGGACCAGGGTGCGGACGACATCATCGTGTTTGTGGGCGGGGTGATCCCGGCCCAGGACTATGACTTCCTGTACGAATCCGGCGTGAAGGGCGTGTACGGCCCCGGTACACCGATTCCGGCCAGCGCGAAGGATGTGCTGGAGCAGATTCGCAAGGCTGTGGCTGCGTGAGTTGGGTGGAGCCGTCCATGTTGAGCTTGGGCAGCGTCGCCGCCGAGGACTTCGAGTCCATGGCCGACCTGCGCGCCGAGGCCTTGCGCGAAAGCCTGGAGCGTCTGGGCCGTTTTGACCCGGTGCGCGTGCGAGAGCGCCTGCGCAGCGCGTTCGAGCCTGCGTGCATGCGGCACATCCTCCTCAACGGCGAGCGTGTGGGCTACCTCACGCTCATTCCGCACACAGGATCAGACAGCCTGCGCCTGCATCACCTCTACATCCACCCGGCTTCTCAGGGGCACGGTGTGGGGGCCTGGGCGCTGGAATGGGTCAAGGCACAGGGTCGGGCTGCGGGCCAGGACATCACGCTGGGTGCGCTGCGCGGCAGCGACGCCAACCGCTTTTACCTGCGCCATGGCTTCTGGCTGGTGGAAGAGCAGGAGTTCGATCTGGAGTACCGTTGGAGCCCGGAGTTCGATGCACGCACGGCGGAGGTTGCGCCATGAATCTCTACCAAGGAGTGGTGGGCCAACCCGGCCCCCTTCAACGCCGTGCCATGTCCAAAGCCATCACACTGCTCGAATCGACGCGGGTGGACCATCGCGCCCAGGCCGACGAGCTGCTGACCCAGCTGCTCCCGCACACCGGCAAGGCCTTCCGCCTCGGCATCAGCGGTGTACCCGGCGTAGGCAAATCCACCTTCATCGAAGCCTTGGGCCTGTACCTGATCGCCCAAGGCCACCGCGTGGCCGTGCTCACCATCGACCCGTCCAGCACCGTATCGGGCGGCTCCATCCTGGGCGACAAGACGCGCATGGAACACCTGTCGGTGCGCGAAAAAGCCTACATCCGCCCCAGCCCGTCGAGCGGCACCCTGGGCGGAGTCGCAGAGAAGACCCGCGAAGCCATGCTGGTCTGCGAGGCGGCGGGTTACGACGTGGTCATCGTCGAGACCGTGGGCGTGGGCCAGAGCGAGATTGCGGTAGCTGGTATGACGGATATGTTCGTGTTGATGCAGTTGCCCAACGCAGGCGACGACCTGCAGGCCATCAAGAAGGGCGTGATGGAGATTGCCGACCTGGTGGTCATCAACAAGGCCGACATCGACAAGAACGCCGCCACGCGCGCCGAGGCGCAGATCACGTCGAGCCTGCGCCTGCTCAGCCAACACGGCAATCCGGAAAACGCACACCACGACGAAACGCTGTGGCACCCCAAGGTCGTGCAGATCAGCGCGCTGCTGGGCCAGGGCGTAGACAGCTTCTGGGCCGCCGTCACGCAGTTCCGCCAGCTGCAATCCGCCAACGGCCGCTTGGCCACGCGGCGCGAGAAGCAGGCGCTGTCCTGGATGTGGGAGCGCATCGACGCGGGCCTCAAGCTCGCATTTCGCCAGCACCCGCAGGTGCGTGAGCTGCTGCCCCAGATGCAGGCCGATGTGGCCGCAGGACGTATTGCGGCATCGACTGCAGCAAGAAATCTGCTGCTGGCGCACACCCATCAAGCGCAAGCAGCTATCAAATAAATAGTAGACACCAACCCATTCACCAAAGGACGACCATGCAAGACATCCTGGATCAACTGGAGAAAAAGCGTGCGCTGGCACGCCTGGGCGGCGGGCAAAAGCGCATTGATGCGCAGCACGCCAAGGGCAAGCTCACCGCGCGCGAGCGCATCGAGCTGCTGCTGGACGACGGTACGTTCGAGGAATGGGACATGTTCGTCGAGCACCGCTGCACCGACTTTGGCATGGAGGACAACAAGATCCCCGGCGATGGCGTGGTGACGGGCTACGGGATGATCAACGGCCGCCTGGTGTTTGTGTTCAGCCAGGACTTCACGGTGTTTGGCGGGGCCCTGAGCGAAACCCATGCCGAAAAGATCTGCAAGGTGATGGACCAGGCCATGAAGGTGGGCGCACCGGTGATTGGCCTTAACGACTCGGGCGGCGCGCGCATCCAGGAAGGTGTGGCGTCCCTCGGCGGCTATGCCGACGTGTTCCAGAAGAACGTGCTCGCCAGCGGCGTGATTCCTCAGATCAGCATGATCATGGGCCCCAGCGCTGGCGGCGCCGTGTACTCGCCCGCGATGACCGACTTCATCTTCATGGTGAAAGACAGCTCGTACATGTTCGTCACCGGCCCCGAAGTCGTGAAGACCGTGACGCACGAAGAGGTGACGGCCGAGGAACTGGGCGGCGCCGTGACGCACACCACCAAGAGCGGTGTGGCCGACATGGCGTTTGAGAACGACGTGGAGGCGCTGATGATGCTGCGCCGCCTGTACAACTACCTGCCGCTCAACAACCGCGAAAAAGCCCCGGTGCGCCCCAGCAACGACCCTGCCGACCGCATGGACCTGAGCCTGGACACCCTGGTGCCCGAGAATCCCAACAAGCCCTACGACATGAAGGAGCTGATCCTCAAGACGGTGGACGATGGCGACTTCTTCGAGCTGCAGCCCGAGTACGCCAAGAACATCCTCATCGGCTTCGCCCGCATGGAAGGCCAGACCGTGGGCATCGTGGCCAATCAGCCGCTGGTGCTGGCCGGTTGCCTGGACATCAAGTCGAGCATCAAGGCCGCGCGCTTTGTGCGCTTTTGCGACGCCTTCAACATTCCCGTGGTCACGTTTGTGGACGTGCCTGGCTTCATGCCCGGCACTTCTCAAGAGTACGGCGGCATCATCAAACACGGCGCCAAACTGCTGTATGCCTATGCCGAGTGCACCGTGCCCAAGATCACCGTCATCACGCGCAAGGCCTACGGCGGCGCATACGACGTGATGAGCTCCAAGCACCTGCGCGGCGACGTGAATCTGGCCTGGCCCAACGCCGAAATTGCGGTGATGGGCGCCAAGGGCGCGGTAGAGATCATCTTCCGCGAAGACAAGAACGACCCGGTGAAGCTGGCCGCCCGGGAGGCGGAATACAAGCAGCGTTTTGCCAACCCGTTTGTGGCCGGTGCACGCGGCTTTATCGACGATGTGATCCTGCCGCACGAGACACGCAAGCGCATCTGCCGGTCGCTGGTGATGCTGCGCGACAAGAAGCTGGAGAACCCCTGGCGCAAACACGGAAACATTCCGCTGTAAGAGCCTAAGGAGCACAAGAACATGTTTACCAAGATCCTGATCGCGAATCGCGGCGAAATTGCTTGCCGAGTCATCGCAACCGCTAAAAAAATGGGCATCGCCACCGTCGCCGTCTACTCCGACGCCGACAAGGAAGCCCGCCATGTCAAGCTGGCCGACGAGGCTGTGCACATTGGCGCTGCGCCGTCGCGCGAGTCCTACCTGCTGGCCGACAAGATCATTGCCGCCTGCAAGCAGACGGGCGCGCAAGCCGTGCACCCCGGCTACGGCTTCCTCTCCGAAAACGAAGCCTTTGCCAAGCGCTGCGAAGACGAGGGCATTGCCTTCATCGGCCCCAAGGCGCATTCGATTGCGGCCATGGGCGACAAGATCGCCTCCAAGAAGCTGGCCAACGAGGCCAAGGTCAACACCATTCCTGGCTACAACGACGCCATCAGCGGCCCGGAGCAGGCGGTGGAAATCGCCAAGGGCATCGGCTACCCGGTGATGATCAAAGCCTCGGCCGGCGGCGGCGGCAAGGGCCTGCGCGTGGCCTACAACGACAAGGAAGCGTTTGAAGGCTTCGCCAGCTGCCAGAACGAGGCCCGCAACAGCTTTGGCGACGACCGCATCTTCATCGAGAAGTTTGTGCAGGAGCCACGCCACATCGAGATCCAGGTGCTGGGCGACAGCCACGGCAATGTGATCTACCTGAACGAGCGCGAATGCTCCATCCAGCGCCGCCACCAGAAGGTCATTGAGGAGGCGCCGTCGCCTTTCATCAGCGACGCCACCCGCAAGGCCATGGGCGAACAGGCCGTGGCGCTGGCCAAGGCCGTGAAGTACCAGAGCGCGGGCACGGTGGAGTTTGTGGTCGGCAAGGACCAGGATTTTTACTTCCTGGAGATGAATACCCGCCTGCAGGTGGAGCACCCGGTGACGGAATGCATCACCGGCCTGGACCTGGTGGAGCTGATGATCCGCGTGGCGGCGGGTGAGAAGCTGCCATTGACACAGGCCGATGTGAAGCGCGATGGCTGGGCCATTGAGTGCCGCATCAACGCCGAAGACCCGTTCCGCAACTTCCTGCCATCCACGGGTCGCCTGGTGCGTTTTCAGCCGCCGGAGGAGACCATGTTCCAGTCCGACACCAGCAAGAAGCTGGGCGTGCGGGTGGACACGGGTGTGTACGAGGGCGGCGAGATCCCCATGTACTACGACTCGATGATTGCCAAGCTCATCGTGCACGGCACGGACCGCAATGACGCGATTGCCAAGATGCGCGCGGCGCTCAACGGCTTCGTGATTCGCGGCATCAGCAGCAACATCCCGTTCCAGGCCGCGCTGCTGGCGCACCCCAAGTTTGTGACCGGCGACTTCAACACCGGCTTCATCGCCGAGAACTACGGCAAGGGCTTCAACGCGGAAGACGTGCCGCACAGCGACCCGCTGTTCCTGGTGGCGCTGGCCGCGTTCATGCACCGCCGCTACCGCGCACGTGCCTCGGGCATCAGCGGCCAGCTGGCGGGGCACGAGGTGAAGGTGGGCGAGGAGTTTGTGGTGGTCACGCTGGGCGCCGAAGGACAGAACCAGCACCACGAAGTCACGGTCTCTGACTTTGAAGACAAATCGGGCTCCAGCGCCATCCAGGTGGGCGGTAATAGCTATCAGATCAGTAGCAACGCCACGCTGGGCCAGATCCGTGTGCAGGGCGCGTGCAACGGCCAAGGCTTCACCGCCCAGGTGGAGCGGGGCGTGGGCAAGAACCCGCTGGCGCTGCGCATTGCACACAACGGCACGCAGATCGACGCACTGGTCCTGTCGCCACTGGGCGCGCGGTTGCACAAGCTCATGCCCTTCAAGGCGCCGCCAGACCTGTCCAAGTTCCTGCTGTCGCCCATGCCCGGCCTGTTGGTCGATGTGGCAGTTCAGCCTGGCCAGAAGGTGCAGGCGGGCGAAAAGCTGGCTGTGATCGAAGCCATGAAGATGGAGAACATCCTCTTTGCCGCACAGGACGGCGTGGTGGGCAAGATCACGGCGGGCAAGGGCGAGTCGCTGGCGGTGGACCAGATCATTCTGGAATTCCAGTGATAGGCCCTGCGGCGCCGCGACCCATCCATCCTCGGGGCCTTGTGCCCCTTTTTTGAATATTTTTGGCCTTCTCCGCGCATCCAGCAAGCGCTGATAGCTATCAAATCAGGAGTAATCATGACCCACCCCCAACGCCCGTTCAAGGTCCTGGGCATCCAGCAGGTCGCCATTGGCGGCACCGACAAGCAGCGCATGAAAACCCTGTGGGTGGACATGCTGGGCCTCACGCAGACCGGCACCTTCCAGAGCGAGCGCGAGAACGTCGATGAAGACATCCTCGCCATGGGCCAGGGCGCGTTCAAGGTCGAGGTGGACATCATGCAGCCGCTCGACATCGACAAAAAGCCGGCCGTGCACACCACACCGCTCAACCACATCGGCCTGTGGATCGACGACCTGCCCAAGGCGGTGGAGTGGTTGACAGCAAAGGGCGTGCGTTTTGCGCCCGGCGGCATTCGCAAGGGCGCGGCGGGTTACGACATCACCTTTTTGCACCCCAAAAGCAATGACGAGTTTCCGATTGCGGGCGAAGGGGTGTTGATCGAGCTGGTGCAGGCGCCTGCCGAGGTGATTGCGGCGCTGGGCTGAGGTTTTGCGGGGCTGCGGGCCGCCAACGGGCCCCAAGCCTGCGGCAACGTCGCTCATCTCCCTGCGGGCGCGGCGGCTGTTGCGTGGCAGATGGCTGCAGATAGGCCCATGTTGCCGCCACGGGTGGAAGGCCTGTTTTGTGCCGATGTCGAACGGCTTGCAAATGTTCTGAAAACGCTGGCTTCTGCGCTCAAAAAACCTGGCAATTGCCTGCTGTTGTGTACGCCATTTTGTTGGCACTTTTTGTGACCCTGCGGTGCGCGTTTGTGCCGTTTTCTCCTCCAGAATCCGCCCCAGCCGCTGCGTACCCAGCCCCAACCCGATGGAGCGGGCGGTGCGTACCGAAGGATCGATGACCGAGTAAGCAACCCTGGCCCAAGGCTGGCAACCCGCCGCCGCAGGGCCAACGCCTAGATTGAAGGAACCCACCCGATGTCCGCCACCCTGGCCCCTACCGCTGCCTCCACGGTGCAGCCCGCACCTTCGTCCGTGCAACCGGTTCAATTGCACCGCCGCGCCCCAGCCCCCGTGGCCCAAGGCCCCTGGTCGGTCGAGGCCATCCAGGCGCTGCTCGACAAACCCCTGATGGACCTGCTGTTCGAGGCGCAGACCGTGCACCGCCAGCACTGGCCTGCGGGCGACATCGAGCTGGCCACGCTACTGTCGGTGAAAACCGGCGGCTGCCCTGAAAACTGTGGCTACTGCCCGCAGGCGGCCGAGTTCGACACGGGCGTGAAGGCAGAAAAGCTGATGGAAGTGGATGAGGTGGTGCGCGCAGCCCAGGCCGCCAAGGACGCGGGCGCCACCCGCTTTTGCATGGGGGCCGCCTGGCGCGCGCCCAAGGACCGCGACATTGAGAAAGTCAGTGCCTTGATCGGCGCCGTGAAGGGCCTGGGCCTGCAAACCTGCGCCACGCTGGGCATGCTCGAATCGCACCAGGCCCAGGCCCTGAAGGACGCCGGGCTCGACTACTACAACCACAACCTGGACACCGCCCCCGAGTACTACACCGATGTGGTCAGCACCCGCGCCTACCAGGACCGGCTGGACACGCTGCAGAACGTGCGCAGTGCGGGCATCAGCGTGTGCTGCGGCGGCATTGTGGGCATGGGCGAGGCGCCCGTCCACCGCGCTGGCCTCATTGCGCAGCTGGCCAACCTGCAGCCATACCCCGAGTCGGTGCCCATCAACAGCCTGGTGCGCGTGCCCGGCACGCCGCTGGCCGACAGCGATCCCATCGACCCGTTCGACTTTGTGCGCGTGATTGCCGTGGCCCGCATCGCCATGCCCAAGGCGCGCGTGCGCCTGTCGGCCGGGCGCCAGCAAATGGGTGAGGCCGTGCAGGCGCTGTGCTTCATGGCCGGGGCCAATTCGATCTTCTACGGCGACAAACTGCTGGTGACGGGCAACCCCGATGTGGATGCCGACGTGCAGCTGTTGGCCAAGCTGGGGCTGAACGGCCACCGCACGACCACCACCGAGGCGGAGCACGCCCACCACCACGCCTGAGGCACGGCGCGCCGCATCGGGATGGCGCTTACGGGCGCCACCGGTAGGCGGAAGGCCGTGGGAGGAGGGTGCTTGTGCGCGGCGCCGCTATGGAGGGCAAGCCGGGATAAAGCCAGTTTTGACTCATAAGCCCTGCGGTTATTTAGTCAGAACCTTTTATGCGATTTCATCACTCAATCGCGAGGCTGAAGGCTCTCCAATGGTTCGATCAGTTCCACCCACCTTTGCAGCGTAGAGATCGTTTGCAGAATCTCCGCAGTCGCATCGAGGGCTATCTCCGGCAGACTCCCCTGGCTCGTTGAGACCGACAGCCCTGCGCCGTTGATCACGGCGTGAGCCATGCCGTGCAGCCGCAGCAGGATGTCCCGAAGGCCATCCTGCCCTCGCGCACTCCCAACAATCCTGTCCAACTCCTCGACCGCGCTCAGAAGCGCTGTGGTGTCGTAGCTGCTTTGCGCACGCGTCAGCGCAGCCCGGTCCAGCCGGCCGTAGGCCGTGACGATGGTGGCGTCTGGATCGCTCATGTCCCTGCTCCTTTCTGCCCGGCGCGCTGCGCCTCTGCGGCAGCAGCTCGCGCGCGCTTGGCCGCCTCCCGAAACTGCGACTCCTTGACCCAGGGCTCTGGTGGCCGCTTCAGGTCGAGGTGGTAGTTGCCGAAACGCTTGATGCCCGAGGTCATGTACGGACTCAGGTATTCGACATCGGCCGCAGACACCGGCTCCCCGTCGGCGTACATCTCCTGCAGCACTCGCATCATGTCCACCGTGTTCTGCAGGATCACCGACGACGCCACCAGGTCGATGAAGCGCACCCGCTTCTGCTGCTCGTTGGGATCGTTCTCGTTGATCACGTCCCCCCCAAAGTCCAGCCACTTCGTGAATGCGTGGTACGACTCGATCTTGTTCGTCGTGGCACTGACTTCCTGGCGCATCTCCTTGCTGGAGATCCAGCGCAACAGATAGACGGTGCGCAGCACGCGGCCGAGTTCGCGAGCCGCGGCAAAGAGCCGGTTGTGCCGCCCTTCCTGGCTGAGCTTGCGCAGCAGCATCGGCGAGGCGATCCGTCCGGCCTGGATCGAGATGGACACCTGCATGAGATCCCGCCAGTGGTCGCGGATCAGCTTCCAGTCCACCACGTCGCTGAACAGGCGGTCGATATGGCGATAGCGCGTGCCCTTCTCGGGTCGATAGAAGCGCAGGTCCTTCCAGTTCCGGATGCGAGGCATCAACTGAATGCCGGCCAAGTGCGTGAAGGCGAAGACCGTTTCCGACTGACCATGGGTGTCCGAATACACCGTGTCAGCCTGCACGCTCAGGCCCGCCTTCATCAGACCCTCGATGACATAGACCGCTTCGAGCACCCCTGGTGGTATGAAATGACGGAACACCGCGATGTAGTTGTCAGCCACATGCCGATAAGCCACCGCCCCCATGCGCCGGTACCGGAAATGCATGCCTACCAGCAGGTTCTGGTCGTAGAAATCGTACTGCGTGCCATCGGCCGCCACCTTCTTGCCCTCGCCCCATAGCTTGGGCAACTCGAGCCGCAGGTACAGCTCGGTCAGATCCCGGCAGGCGTTGTCCAACTGGTCCAGGCTCATGTGCCGCTGGTTGGCATAGGACAGCTGATGCGGTGTCACCCCATTGGACAGGTGGCGCGCGGCCTGGTTGGGCCCGAGGTTGCAGCCCATCGCGAACACGGTCAGCAAGTAGCGCTCGCGTGCGTTGCGAAGTTTGGGATCGTCGCCTGACTGCGGACCAAAATTCCGCGTAAATCCGGTCCAGTGCTCAATGTTGGCCAGAACATCCAGCAGGTTGCGCGGCACCGTGCGATTTTCGATAGCGGCGTGCAAAGCGATGGCTGACGCTGGCACTTCGCGCGCAACGACACGCCGCAAGGTCGGCTCGCCGGTGCTGCCGATCACCACGTCTCCTGCATGCTGCGGGAACTCTTCATCGACTTTTTCGGCTGTCTCGGTGAGCAGCTGCTTGAGACCGTCGACGAAGTCACCCGCGGTGGCTGGTATGCCGATCCGGTCGCAGTAAGTCGGCAGAAGCGCTTCGCACTCCTTCCAGGGCAATAGCTGCGCGCGATAGTCGGCAAAGGATTCCGAGCCTTCGATGCACACATCGCCGGAGCGCAGATCGCCGCTCAGATAACTGAACACGCACACCTCCAGGTAGCGCCGGTTCGTCGGGGGGCCCAAGCCATGCGAACGGCGCACCAGCTTGCGCCAGCGCTCAGAGGCGAACGACAGCGTCAGGTCGTCTGAGATCCACTCGACCTTGCGGTGTTCGTTGGCCAGCACGACCTCCAGGGCATCGAGCAGATTGCGGTCCTGGGTGGCCGCCTCGAACTGCAGCGCCTTCGCCATCCGGAACATCGCCGCGCGCCAGTTGCTGAAGGCCTTCCAGATCAAAGGCAGGTGGTTGCCGCCGCTCCACACGCGAATTGCTTCGCAGTCCGTCCTCAGCTGGTCCAGGTTGCCGTGCGGAGCGAGCAGATCGCGCACGCGCTGCCCGGTGCTCGCGTCGTCCAGGTTTTCGGCGAGGATCTCCAGCACCTGCTCCAGCGTGGCCACCAGTTCCTCGCTCAGTTCGCGCTGGCGCGCCTGGATCACCTGCAGCTCCTCCTTGGCGGTTTTGTGAATGGCTCCGATGCGGCGAATGAACATTTCGGCCACGTCGTCACGCGCCCGCACGCGCATCTGACGGACCAAGGCCAGGATTAGCGTGTAGCGCTTGGCTGGCAGCAGATCCTTCATGTCGCCCGCATCGAGCGCGGATGCCATGTCGGCCATGTGCTTGAGCTTGGTCGCCGGCACGCCGTCGAGCAGCGTGTCGCTGTCGGGCAAGGACTCCAACCAGGTCATCTGGTCCAGCAGGAGGTCGAGGTGCTTGCGCGAGGCTTTTTTCGCAGACTTCTTGATCTGGTTGTACAGCGTGCGTCGGGCTGGAAGTTCGGCCATCAGCAGCCGATCAAGCCAGTTTCGCTGGGCCAGGGTCAGGCGTTGGGTGATCCGCTTGTGCAAGGCAGCCTCGGCGGTCGAATGCGCCTGCTCGGCTATTTCGTCGAGTGTTCGAAACACCGGCAGCTCGTAGCCCAGTCGCACCAACTCCTCGATCGTGATGTTGATGATGTCCGCACGGGTCTCCACGATGCCGGCGGCGTCTTGGGCGATCCGGCTCGTCAGCTTCCTTGTCTCTTCATCGGTGTAGGGCTTGACACCGAGCAGTTCGCGTATCGCCTTGTGGTGGCGATACAGCGTGGCCAGGGACGCGAACTCGATCTTCTCGGTCGGCGCCATGCCCAGGGTGGCGGAAACATGCTCGACCAACTCGACAGGAATGACTTCGAGCGCCGGAAAGTGACGCAGGAACTCGAAGCATTTGAGCAGTACGAGCAAGGCCAGACGACGTTCCTGCGTCCGCGAATGCTGGTGGACCCATTCGATCTCCTGGGGCCTCGGCGTGAACGACGACTGCAAATCCTTGAGCGTCAACGTTCGAGGAAATCGAGGGTAAGCCGTACGTTCTATGCTCGCCATGGCACAAAGCTCCCGCTGGTCAGGGTCGATCTGGACACGCAGCGTAGCCGATCGAAGACCTGCTCGCCGGGCGAAAGGTAGGCACTTCCAGCAGGCTGGCCAAAAGCACGGTCGGATGAACGAAAATAGTTGTCGTTCTTATTTGAGGCTGATTGAAGAATGAAGCGCTTGCTATTGATTCTGTGGGTTGGGCTGTGTTTCATGGGCTCTGCCACCGCGCAGACCCCTCCTGCTGGAGCCGACGAAGGACCGCGTCAGCTATGGCAACTCCTGGACTATGTTGCCGTGGACTACGGTGGTGCGGTCGACAAGGGCGCCATCGTCAGGGAATCGGAATATGCGGAAATGCGCGATTTCACTGCCAATGCGGTGACCCAGGCGCGCGGCCTTCCTGCGCATGCCTCCAAGGACGCGGTAGTCACTGCTGCCACCAAACTGCAGGAGGCTGTCTCCAGCAAGGCAGATGGCGCAGAGGTCGCGCGCCTGGCGCATGAAGCGGAGGCGCTGCTGGTGGCCGCCTATCCCATTCCCGTGGCACCGAAGGCCTTGCCTGACCTCAAGCGAGGCGCAGCGCTCTTCCAAGCCCAGTGCGCATCCTGTCACGGCACCGCAGGTGGAGGCGACGGACCACTCGCAGCCAAACTGGAGCCACCGCCGATCGCTTTCACGGACCGGGAACGTGCTCGCTCGCGAAGCCTCATGGCGCTCTATCAAGTCGTCTCCCAGGGCGTTACCGGCACGGCGATGCCGAGTTTTGCTGGGCTGCCCGATGAGGACCGATGGGCGCTCGCTTTCTTTGCCGGCACGCTTTCCCATGACGCCGGCATGCGCGAACGTGGCGAGCAGCTGTGGAAACATGATGCCGCTGCCCGCAAGGAGTTCGCCGACCTGGCCGCGGTGACCACGGGCACCGAGGCTGCAGCGGCCGGCCGCATCGGATCCGAAGCGGCCCGTGATCTGACGGCCTTCGTGCGCAGCCGACCCGAGGTGGCATCGGCAGCCGGCAACGCCGGCGGGCTGACCCTGTCCCGCACGCGCTTGGGTGAGAGCCTGGCCGCAATTCGCAAGGGCGACAAGCCTGCGGCAACCCGACTGGCGCTCTCTGCCTATCTTGATGGCTTCGAGCCGCTGGAGCCGTCCCTGGGTGCGCGCAACAAGGCACTCCTGACCGAGGTGGAGAGCGGCATGCTGGCCTATCGATCGGCCATCAACAACGGCACGCTGGCCCAAGCCGAGGCCGCAGCTCAAAAGCTGGACTACCTCTTTGCCGAGGTAGAAAAGGAACTGGGCGGCGAATCGGCGGACCCGCTCACCACCTTCCTGGGCTCGCTGACCATCTTGCTGAGAGAAGGCCTCGAGGCCCTGCTGATCGTTGTGGGCATGGTGGCTTTCCTGAAGAAAGCCAATCGCCCAGACGTCCTGCGCTACGTGCATGGCGGCTGGATCGTGGCCCTGGCCGCCGGCGGGCTGACCTGGGCCGTGGCAACCTATTTCGTGAACATCAGCGGGGCAAGCCGCGAGGTGACCGAAGGACTTTCGTCCCTCTTTGCCGCGCTCGTTCTGCTGAGCGTGGGCTTGTGGATGCACCAGAAGAGCGCCGCCGGCCGCTGGCAGGCCTACCTCAAGGAAAAGCTCTCCTCGGCCATGTCGAAGCGCTCGGCTTGGGCCCTGTTTGGCCTGTCGTTCATCGCGGTTTACCGCGAGGTATTCGAAACCGTGCTCTTCTACTCTGCGCTGTCGGCAGACGGCAACGGCAATGCCCTGCTGGGTGGGTTCGGCTTGGGCGTGGGCCTGCTGGCGGTCCTTGCCTGGGTGATGCTGCGCACAAGCGCCCGGATGCCGATCGGCAAGTTCTTCAGCATCAGTTCGATCCTGGTCGCTGTGCTCGCCGTTGTCCTGGCCGGTAAGGGCGTGGCGGGGCTGCAGGAAGCTGGCTGGCTGGGTGCCAGTCCCATCATGGCGCCGCGGATCGAATTGCTGGGCATGTACCCGTCGGCCGAGACCGTGGTGGCGCAGATCGTCGTTCTCCTGATCGCAGTTTCGGGTTTCGCGTTGAATGCATACAGAGGCCGGCGGTTGCAGCCGGCATGACCTTCGGGAGGCACGGGGCGACGGCGGGCCTCATGCGCTGGCGTTGCGCCGTGCCGTTTGCGACGCCTCGCGCAGGATTTCCCGGCCGCCGTTCGCAGCGATCCCGGCCACGATGACGCCCAGCATCAGGTCCGGGATGTTCGATCCGAACCCCATCACCAGCACGCCGGACAGCACAACCGCGCCATTGACGATGGAGTCGTTGCTGGTGAAGATCGCGGACGCCTTGAAGTTCACATCTTCCCCGCGATGGCGGCGCAGCAGTCTGAGGCACACCAGGTTCAAAGCCGCGTTCAGCGCGGCCATGGCCATCATGGCTGGGCCGACAGGCTCTTCCCCTCCTGCGAAGCGGCGCAGGACTTCCAACAGCAGCAGCGCGGCCAGGCCGATGAGCAAGAAGAGGGTCGGCAGGGATTCATGTAAAAAACCGCAGAAACGTGCTTAACCCATTGTCGCTATTGGGTTTTTTGACTCTTCGCAGTTGACCTTTTCGCCCCTTCATCCGAGTTGCCTGTCGGCTGATCTGGGCCCGCAGTTATTGAGCTGAGCCGCTCCAGCATGCTCGCAACGACCTGCTCTTGAGCTGTGACCGATGATCTGGCCGTTGCCAGCGCTAATTCCAGTTGCTGCTTGGTGGCAAGCAGTTCATCAAAACTGTGCTGCAACTGCTCATTCGTGCTGCGCAGTTGTTGAACGACCGCATCCTGCTCCACCAGGCGTCTACTCAAATCCTCCGCGTGCCTTTGAGCGAACCCCAGCTCATCCTTAAGCTGCCGCAGGCTCCGCACCTCCTCTTGAACAAGGCGCAAATCTCCCTGGGCGCGAGACAGCTCTCCCAGCAGGCGCGCGTTCTCTTGAAGGGTGTGAATGGACTCCTGTCGTTTCGCAGCCAAAGTCTCGTTCGCGGTGCGTAGCTCGGCCTGCAGGTATTGCACTTGCTGCTCGTGTTTGCGTTGGTCTTGTTCGCGCTGTTCCCTTGCGGACTCACGAAAGTGCTCCAAAGCCTGACGGGCATGCTGATGCTTTTCCTCCAGAGATAACCGGTGTCGCTCTTCGGCCGCCATGCGCTCCTGGAGGTCGAGCACCTGCTGTGAGAGTTGCGTGCACTCCAGAGTCTTGCTACTCAGTGCTTGACTCGTTTTTTCGTGGGCAACCTTTTCCTCAGACAGTGATCGCTGGGTTTGCTCCAGCTGCTGCCGGGCAGACTGCGCTTCAGCCTTCAGTTCGGCAGCAGTCTGTTGGTGCTGGGCAACTTGTTCGGCATGCTTGGCCTGGGCGACTGTGACGCGTTCTTCGGCTTCCTCGTTTATCCGGGCGGCCAGCCGCCCCACCAAATCCTGAATGGCCTCGCTGACGGCCACGCGGCTGCCTGTAGACGGCCCCTCCTCTTCTTCGATCTCTTTGAGGTAGCGGTGGATCGTGCCCTTGGAGCCGGTATTGCCCAGCTCTTCTCGCACCGCATCAATGGACGGATAGCGTCCGTTGGCCAGCAGCCTATCACGTGCACGCAGCACCTCTGACTTGTAAATTCCAGCTCTTGCCATCGTTGCTCCTACAATTTCGTACCGTAGTACGTATTATGATATTGCATACTATTTGAGCGGTCAAGGATTCATAATTCTTGTGAAATCTAACAATGGGTAATTGGAGGTTATCGATTGTGATCCTTCAAATTGAAGTGCCGACGCTGCCGGACGGCTGTTGCGCTGAATGGAGGGCCAATTCGTCGTGAGCCTGGAAAGCGGTATCGCGCAGATGGACCCAACGGACCTGCAACCTCTTGTGCCTTCCAGCGCTTTCAGAGATTTCTTGCGGCTTCGCGCAACACTCTCGTAACATGGATCGCGCCCCATTTGGGCAAGAGAGCGTGAGGAGGCATGCGGATGTTTGGAGTTATTGCATGATTGAAGCAGGACAATCGTCAGTCCCGCCAAGTTACAGAGGGCGCGAGCAGGCGTGGATAAAGCACCAATTGCTGGAAAGCTACCTTGAGAAACTCATGCTGATCGTGGGCATGGCGGCCAAGAGGCAGGGCACGATAGAGATTTGCTACGTTGACTGCTTCTCCGGCCCATGGGGCACGAGCGAATTGGAGAGCACGTCCATCGCCGTATCTTTGAGGACAATGGCTAAGTGTCGGCAGAAGCTTGCTGAACTTGGCGTCACGGCGTCTATGCGAGCCCTCTATATCGAACGGGACGACAAGGCTTTCGCAAACCTTGAACGGTACCTCGATAGCGCGACGCCAGATACGGTGAACGCAAAGTGCTTTCATGGTGACTTTGTGGATCTCCGCGAGCAAATTCTCACTTGGAGCGGACGCGATGCATTCACGTTTTTCTTCATCGACCCAAAGGGCTGGAAGTCGATTGGAGTTGAAAAGATAAGACCGCTTCTGCAACGGCCACGTTCCGAGTTTCTGATCAACTTCATCTACGACTTCATCAATCGCACGGCCTCCATGGCCGAGTGGCAGTCCGACATCGCGGAGTTCCTGGGAGTACCTATTGGGGCGGTTCAAGAGCTTGAGCATCACTCCCCACAGGACCGCGAGGAGAAACTACTGGGGCACTATCGCAGCAGCCTCAAAGCAGCTCTGCCACCCCAGCGAAGTCCCTTCATCGGACGCACAGCCTACGTTCGAGTTCTTGATCCGAGCCGCGAACGAGCCAAGTATCACCTGGTCTATCTCAGTAGCCATCCGAAGGGCACCATCGAGTTCATGACTATCTCCCATGGGGTTGAGGCCATACAGCAACGCGTGCGCGCTGATCGCCGCAAAGATGCGCGCGAAGAAGCGAGCGGTATTCGGGACATGTTTGCAGACGAGATGCCGATGAAGCCCGCAGGGCTGCACAACGCGAACGACGTGGATCGATACTGGCTTACCACTCTCAGCCAAGTTCCAACGGTAGTGGATGAGCCCGTCTTCGCCGATATTCTGGAGGCGACAAACTGGATGCCGCAAGACTTGCAAGCTTCACTGCTGCGCCTGATCAAGGCCGGAAAACTCAAAAATCTGGATGCTCAGAATCCCCGAAACACGCGGCCCTTGCACCCAGAAAAGGCGGAAAGGCTTGTCCTGCTCTAGCACATCTCGCGCTGACAATCGCATTCCTTATGGGAGATGGATCAGAGATCGCTGTTTTGGTGCCGATAGCTGATCCTCGGCCTCCAGTGAGCTGCCCTTCCTGCGTTGGCCGCCATTCTTGGTCGTCACGAGAATATCGCCGCAGCGGATGGCATCATCCAGAGATAACTTGAGCATTTTTTCCGTTGCGGGGGTATTGCTGCCCACGTGGTGGGCCAGCTCGCGAAAGGTGACTGCTTGGTCGCCTTTGTCAAATACCCAAGGCACGAGCTTGCGCTCCAACCCCGAGGTGCACTTGTGTGCAGCAAGCTTGTCGAACTGAAACTCTTCGCCAAACGAGAGCGCGTCCTGACCTGTCACTTCACCATCCTTGCTTGCAGAGTATCCAAGCGTGAACATGTCTGGTTCAAGGTAGTGAGTGAATTGGTTGGACTTGCTCCAATGAATTTCCATCATGACATCGCGCGCCTTGTAGTTGTTCGACAGGTGCACGAGCCAATACGTCCAAGGAGTGCTGCCGAGCGGTGTCACATAGAAGATGGTGGAATGTCGTGCGCCACTGGTCCGTATCAGCGCATTGGCCAAGTTGCGCTGGATAGCCCCTCGCCAGGCGGGCCCGTTCGTACCGCGCAAGGATTCAAGCGCTGTCCAGTCGATGTACTCCGCGAATCCCATTTGCGCCATCTTCTCGCGGCTCTTGTGGTTGTCGCTGAGAAAGGAAATCAGGCTATCGACAGCGAAAGTAAGGATGACCTCGGCACCTTCGATGGTGCTGAAGATTTCTTTGAGCAATGCGCCTGGGACTTGGTCCCAGGCGTACTGATCAAGGAGGAATATCGACCGGTGTTTTCTAGACCTGCTCTGAATGTCCTTCCGAATCCCAGCAAAGTTCTTCTGAAACGTCCCTGGCAAAGTGATGATGTCTTGTCCCTTGCGATGAACACCATATCGGGCAGTCAAAAGCGCGTTCAGGTATTCAAAGTTTGAGCGCGTCTTCTCGACGAAGTAGTAGCGCACGTCCAGGGTACGCGGCTTCTCGCGACCCACGTTCAGAAGTGCACCTTGCTCGGTCAACGCGTCAATCACGATTTGTGGGGAGCCAGGCACGAATTCGCCCGCCTTCTCCCCGCTGTACTCTCCACCTCCCGCAAAGCCATCCACGATGGAAAGGACAAGCCGATCAATGACGTAGTTGCTCATGAGCACCTGAACATAGCGGCTCAGGTACTCCCTGACGATTTCATGCTTCACAACGCTGTGGGGGTCCAGCGGTGGCGGTGAGGATCCAACTACCCAAACGTATTTATCGGAGTGTTTCACCATCTTGGTTGTTGCAGTGGGCCTGCTCCATGATATCGCCGCGCTACCGATTGCAGAGCCTCTATAGCCAAGCTCGGCTGCTCAAGAATCAAGGTCTTGACACTTCACAACTGAGCGCTTTGTTCCAGCCTTATGGGAATGGTCACGCGTTGAACAACAGTAGTCGGCATTTCGTCCCAAGTACGTCCGTTGAGTTCGCGTCCGTTGGCTGCCTTTGCACGTTTTTTGCCATCAGCACCCCAGCCACCCCACTGCTTGAAGAAGAATGCGACCTCTTGTTCTTGGCATTGAACACGCACAGCCTCCGCCCATTCAGTTTTCATCGGACGCGCCTTGGGCCCCGATTCACCACCGACGATGACCCAGTGAATACCTGTGAGGTCAAGCTCGCCCACATCGGAAAGAAGCGGTTCTACGGAAAGAAACCGAATACTCGCCGGCACCTTGCGCAGATGGTCGATGCGAGGCACTCCATATTTCCGGTCCTCAACGGACACGCCTAGCCAAGCGTTGCTCGGAACAGAGCGATGCCGGAAAAAGCGTTCCATCCTGGCAGCCCGTTTCGTCAGAATTTGGTACGTGTGGTGTGGCGTCTGCGCAATCACCTCAAATACCTTCTCAATGTACTCATTGGGCACCCGCTCATGAAAGAGGTCGGACATTGAGTTCACAAAGTAGACCGTCGGCTTCTTACGCTTGATGGGATCATTGAGGCGGTCCGGCAAGAGCGTCAAAGCAAATCCGTTCTCGTAGCCCGGCGTGCCCATTGCCTTGAGTCGTTTGGCCATGGCTTCCGCATAGCAGTGTTTACACCCAGGAGAAATCTTGGTGCAACCCACTGTTGGATTCCACGTTTGCTCTGTCCACTCAATTTTGCTGGTCGTTGTCATACCGTTACCCCCCACTTCGTTAGCTTAGCCTTGCCGGTTGGCGGTGGTCTAAAAGTTCGCACAATTCCCCTGACCACACCAATGATCCTCAGCGATTTTTGAGGTTCTAGAGGCTGCATGCTGACGTTTCGAGGCACTAGGCGAGGCCGTCCCTCGAACATCTGGAATTCTTTCACCGTGACGTGGCCATCCGCCTCCGCAATCACGATTTCGCCTTGTGCAGCTTGATGCGCAATCTCAACCGCTGCAATGTCCCCGCTCAGGATCCCAGCGTCCACCATTGAATCACCGCGCACTTTTACAAAGACTGTTTTTGAAGGCTTTGCCGTCAGCATTTGGTCTAGTGCCTGAGCTTGCATAAGGCCATTGGCCTCAAAGTCGGCACCAAATCCTGCGCGCACCTCGTCGTCACTGAGGTCCAGCGTAAAGAATCTCTCGCTTGGTGCCACGCGTCCCCCAGGAGACTTCACCAAGTGCCCACTTGAGACAAGTCGGCCGATGAGCTTGAAGGCGGCGTTTTTGGCCTTGAACCCCAGGTGGGAAGCGATCCGACTGTAGGACGGAAAGCATCCCTCACTCCTGTACAGAACTCGGAGACTGCGTAAATGCATGGTGTCGCGGTTGGTTCGGGCCATGGTCGATATTTTAGTGTACAAACGTACACTAATCAAATTTAACTCACCAACACGCCTTCAGGTGTCCAGCAGACTTTGTTCTTTCCCTAGAAGCGCCTGCTAATCAGAACTTGCGACTGCCATTGGGCAGACCGCGTCAAACGAGATCACCTATGCAGATTTTTGCTTCCGGCGAAGGCCGTAAATTGAATGCTCCGGATGAGTTCTTGCCTCAGGGATCTGTAGGCAAGGTGGTGGGTCTCATTGATCTGGGGAAGAACAATGGATCCAATCATTTCGGCTGGTCTGGGGTCAAAACGGTCATTGACTTCGAGGGCCACGCTTACGTTCTGGATTTCCCAGAGCACACCCGCTTGGTAACCGACGATGGGCTCGAACTCACGCAGACAGATGCAGGGGAAGTTGGAGGCTGGTGGCCCGATTCGGGCGACATGCAGCGTTTTGGACTGCGCTGGATCGAATTGACGAACTGAGAAACCTGAGACCTGCAAAGCGCAGTTTCAGTAGGGCCTGGAGATACGGCCTTGAAAGGTTGGTTGCGCATCAATCACCCAGCGGAAACCACTCAAGCTACAGTACTTCGCATCAGCTTTCGCCGAAGTTCACGGCGGACTTCGGGGCTGGAGAGACCAGTAGTGCCCTTACAAGCGACCAAGTTGTCGATGGCTTGGGAGGGCCAGCCCTCAATGTCATCGTCCAAGGCGATCCAGTGGCGTGGCCTTCTTCTCCGCACATCCGCCAAGATCTGCATGCCACGGGGCGTACTCTGGAACGATGCAAGGGTCCCTGGATCGGCCCCATGGACGCGCTTGTGGTAAGTGCCTCCGATGAATCGGGCCCGAAGCTGCGCCGGTAGGCGCTCAAGCGTTTTGGCATAGCCTGGCCTGACACACCAGGAGCTACTCAGCACCAGTGCTGCTGAGGGATGCGGTACCAGCGCCTCTTCCAAAAAAGGAAGCCACTCAAACAGCTTATGGCCTGCGGCTTCGTAAGGACTCATGTAGATGCCACGGTTCGGGTGCCAGAGGACGGCTTCATGGTGAAGCACGCCGTCGAGGTCGAGGTACACGATCAAGTCAGCGCTGCGGGGAGTGGACGCTGGGATGTAGGGCTCCAAATGGCTTGAAGTCATGTTCACTGAAAGAGAAACTCCCATCGCGACGCAGTTTCGAATTCGGTGCTCGTCATCACTTCGGAGCGAGCTCATTGCCCTAATTTCTTGTTTGATGAAGTGTGACCCACCGTCCTCGCTGTCCTTCTACAAAAGGCCGTGAAGACGCGTTACCAACTGGTATGCGGTGGCTACTGTGAGCCCATCGCGACCATTGACCAACAACAACGACTTGCAAAACGGTCTGTAGAGCCAAGATCGGTCATCGACAGCAAGCCAATTGCAATGGGGCAAGTTGTTGGACCGAAGCCAGGCATGGCACTCTGCTTCCCGCTGATAGCTGACCAAGGTGTTCGGAACGTTCTGCAGATCGCAGTACCTAGGGGTGACACCTTGGATCATGTTGGCTATGTCCGGCGAGAACATCTGCCGTAAGTCCGTCAAATTCCGCTCCAGTCGCCATGTGCTCGTGATCACTACTTTGGTTTCGGGCACCTGCCGCAATGCATCCTCCAGAATGGGCATTCGGCAGAAGTGCTTCGATTCATGGCAATGCTCTGGGTGCAGTACCCCATCAAAATCCAGAAACAGGACGGGCATGTTGATGATTCAATTCCTACTTTTCAACAACGACTGAATTTCTGTTGGGATTTGAACGCCGATGAGACTAGTTGGTCGTGGTCTTTTTAGTCTCGTTGGGCGGAAATCGGGGAGATGTCTTCCCGAAAGCGTTTCCCACCGCAAGCCGACTTCGGTCGAGCGCTGCGCCAACTGCGCGCGGCACGCGGCTTGGTGCAGGAAGACATGCTGCTGGCCACCAGCCGCCGCCACATCAGCCGCATCGAGCAGGGCCACCAAGTTCCCAGTGTCCGTACCATAGAGGTCTTGGCCGAGCAGATGCAGATCCATCCTTTGACACTGGTTGCCGTCGCCTACTGCCCGGAGTTGGATGCGACATCGGTCGGTGACTTGCTCAAGACCCTCAAAACTGACCTCAAAGGCCTTGTTGCCGATTAGGCGTGGCAGTTTGAATCCGCTTCCTTCTTCGCGTGTTGAACCAGCATTTGAAGTCCCTGTATCAGCCCCGCGCCAATCGGAGTGGCGTCTTGGCGCTGCAGCATGCGGTTGACGATCTCGCGGTCAACGGCGGTGTTGAGCAAACAAAGCGCCTCCTGCAAAGTTTCCAGACCGACTTCAAAGCCATCTCCCGATGAGTTGGCACCGGCTTTGGTAAGCAGCAACAAGGCCAGCGGTAGCGCTGCGCTCGCAGGTTCCGGGTCATCATCGTTCCAATCGTTGCCGGAAAGAAGGTCTCTAAGTTGGTCTGACATGAGCAACAGGTGGTTGTCCTGGAGGGCATCGGGCAGGATGGCCTCCCAACCCTGTGACGTGATCAGGCCCATCATGTCTTGTGGTCCAAATTTTCCGAAAGTGGCTCTTTCCAAACGTAGCATCGTTCATTCTTCAAGTTAATATGAGACCAATTGGTCCCGTGTAAGGCCGTCACGTACGAAGATAACGGAGCAGGAATGCCATTTCCGTGCTTCTGGTGCGCACGTCTCTCAATGGAAACAATCCGGTTGCCTCGATTGGGTCAGACAGGCAACCATCCTGTTGCCTTGCCCATTTGCCCCTTGAAAAATCGTCTCAATCTCACTCGCCTAGCCGAACTTGACAGACAGTTTTGCGAATTCGCAAAGCTGCAGCCGACGGCCGCCCCTAGGTGCGGCTGGACGAAGACTGTACGACTGGCTCTGGGCATGAGCTCCCAAGCACTCGGAGCGCGTTTGGGCGTGACAGCACAGGGTGCCCGCAAACTGGAGCAGGCCGAGGCGAACGGGAACATTACGCTGAACACCCTTGCGCGCCTGGCCCATGGACTGGATTGTGAAGTGCGCTATGTGTTTGTCCCGCGAACCAGCTTGGTGGAACAGGTGCTCAGGCGCACTCATGAAGTTGCCGGATTTCCGATGCCGCCAGCACTCGCTGCAACCGATGTTCTGACTGAGGAGCAAAGGCTGGCAACCCTGTCCACCGTACTCGCCCAAGTGAACAAGCGAGGACTCTGGTGAGCAAGAAGCACCTTAACGCTCAATGCGTAGAGGTAACACGCGCCTGGTAGCAATCACGCGCGTGTTAGGCGGCCCGTGACAGATCGTTTGGGCGACCGGGTCGCACCGGTCTTAATCGAGTTATTTCCCCATCTCCCGACGGCGCTTTAGCCGTGCCAGAAAAACGTCCCACTCTCGCGGGTACGAGTCAGGTTGTGCAGGAAAAGAAGGTTTTCCCATACAATCTAACAATCGTTGGAATGAAAGATCATGAGCGCACGAACCCTGAAGGATCTGCTCTACGAGCAGGTTGCCCGCATCGGAAAGTCCCTCTCCAGCCCAAAACGGCTGGAGCTGCTGGAGTTGCTCGCCCAAAGCGAGAAATCGGTCGAGACCTTGGCCTCGCAGGCTGGTATCGACTTGCGCCTAGCCAGCGCGCATCTCAAAGCACTGCGGGAAGCCCGTCTGGTAGCAACCCGGCGCGACGGTCGGCACATCTACTACCGCCTCAGTGGTCAGGATGTGTCTCAACTATGGGTCGCCCTGCGGGAGACCGCTGAAGAGCATTTGGTCGAGCTGCGCGTTGCCCTGGAACAAATGACGTCTCAACCGGATACCTTGGTATCGGAGGGACGGGAGAGCCTGCTGGAAAAAGCACGGCACGGAGAGATCGTCGTGATCGACGTACGCCCTTCCAGCGAATTCAACGCGGGGCATTTGCCTTTTGCGCGCTCTATGCCGCTGGATGAGCTGGAAAAGCGTCTGGCTGATCTGCCTGCGGATCGCACCATCGTCGCTTACTGCCGGGGGCCGTTCTGCCTCATGTCCGATGAGGCAGTGCAGCTACTGCGCGCCCGTGGCTTCGTCGCCAAAAAAATCAGTGATGGCGTCAGTGAGTGGGCCGCCAGCGGCCTGCCTATCGAAACCTCCCCCCATTGAGGCCATCGAATCGGCACAACCCAGAGACACCGAAGAAAAGGAAGTCGCCATGCAAACCCTGTTCATCCTCAATGACGCGCCCTATGGGAGTGAACGTAGCTACAACGCCTTGCGGCTCGCCAAGGCCTTGGCGAAGCGCGAAGGTGAATCGGTGCGCCTTTTCTTGATGGGAGATGCAGTTGCGTGCGCCAAGGAGGGCCAGGAGGTGCCCCAGGGCTACTACAACGCCGGGGACATGGTGCGCATGGTCGGCGGTGAGGTTGGCTTGTGCAGTTCTTGCCTGGATGCCCGGGGGATCAAGGTGGACGAACTCATCGAAGGGAGCCACCGCAGCACTCTGAGCGAGCTGGCCGCCTGGACGGCGGAGGCCGACAAAGTTCTCGTTTTCTAAGGAGGCACCTATGTTCTTCAAGCAACTGGCTACCAAGGAGTCCTCCTTGTCGTACTTTTTCGGCTGCGCTGGACAGGCCAAGGCCATCGCGGTCGATGTGGTGGCTGGCGACGAGGATTGGTTCATGCAGGCGGCCCGTGAGGCCAACGTCGAAATCACCCACGTCATCGACACCCATGTCCACGCCGACCATTACTCGGGGGGGCGTTCGCTGGCCCAGAAGGTTCATGCCCCCTATTGCCTGCACGAGTCCAATCGCGGTCAGGTGCAGTACGACTTTCTGCCATTGCAGGACGGACAGCTGCTCGATGTCGGCAATGTCAAAGTCAAGGTTCTGCACACGCCAGGGCATACGCCGGACAGCCTGTGTCTGCTGGTCACCGACAAGCGGCGCGGTGAGGCTCCCTGGTTCGTCGTGACCGGTGACACCCTATTTGTTGGCGCCATTGGTCGGCCTGACTTGGCTGGACAGGAGCAGCAGATGGCGGGTGTTCTCTATGACACCTTGCACACCAA
>NZ_JACNAS010000002.1:1840000-2570000 GCF_017350115.1 Pseudomonas sp. GW456-L13 | reverse complement strand
TACAGCGTTACACGCTGCTGTCAACACCTCTTTTTCACCCCCCTTTGTGCTTCGATGAACTGAAGCAACCTGCTGCCGAAAACTGCGTAACTCTTTGTTTACCAAGGAGTTTTCCGTTTCGACTGCGCCGGAAGTGGGGCGAATTATAGACACCTGGAATCTGCCGTCAAGCACTGATTTAGGTTTTCTATCAATAAGCTGCAGAAAGCAGCAAAACGCCCTAAAGGGCGCCTATATAGAGGAGCCGAAACACCCTCTATATAGAAGAGACCTATCAGAGAACGCCAGAAGCCTTGAATGCGGACACCGCCCCGGCATCCAGACCCAACACACGCTGCAAAACTTCAAGCGTGTGCTCACCCAGCAGAGGAGGTGCAAAACGATACTCAACCGGCGTCTCCGACAATCGAATCGGGCTCGCCACCTGAGGCACCATCCCGGCCAGCGCATGCGGCAGTTCGATAGCCAACCCACGTGCCTTGACCTGAGGATCGGCAAACATCTGGGCCACGTCATTGATAGGCCCGCATGGCACGCCAGCCTGTTCCAGTTGCGCCACCCATTCAGCGGTAGTCTTGAACACCGTCGCCTGGCGGATCAGCGGAATCAGTATTGCCCTGTTTGCCACCCGCAGCTTGTTAGTGGCAAAACGCGGATCGTCCGCCCACTGCGGCTGCCCGGCCACTTCCGCAAACTTGCGGAACTGACCATCGTTCCCGACGGTAAGGATGAAATCGCCATCCGCCGTAGGAAAATCCTGATAAGGCACGATGTTCGGGTGAGCATTACCCAAGCGCTTAGGCGCGTTGCCTGTCGTCAGGTAGTTCATTGCCTGATTGGCCAGACAAGCCACCTGTACGTCCAACAGTGCCATATCGATATGCTGACCACCGCCGTCGTGATCCCGATGCGCAAGCGCAGCCAGGATCGCGACAGTCGAATACAGCCCGGTGAGGATGTCCGTCAGCGCCACGCCAACCTTCACCGGCCCCGCACCCTCTTCGCCCTCAGGTCGCCCCGTCAGACTCATGAGGCCGCCGAGCCCCTGGATCATGAAGTCATAACCCGCACGCTTGGCATAAGGACCGGTCTGGCCGAACCCGGTGATCGAGCAATAGATCAGATCCGGATTGATCGTCTTCAGCGTTTCATAGTCCAGGCCATAAGCCGCCAGACCGCCGACCTTGAAGTTCTCGATCAGGATGTCCGACTTGGCCGCCAGTTCACGCACCAGCTTCTGCCCTTCAGGGCGAGTGAAGTCGATGGTGACAGATTGCTTGTTGCGATTGGCCGACAAGTAATAAGCAGCCTCGCTGGTATTCTCGCCATAAGCGTCTTTAAGGAACGGCGGCCCCCAGGCGCGCGTGTCATCGCCGTTACCCGGACGCTCGACCTTGATCACTTCAGCGCCAAGGTCGGCCAGGATCTGCCCGGCCCAAGGCCCGGCCAGCACCCGCGATAAATCCAGTACCCGTAGATGCGATAGCGCGCCCATGGACGTTCTCCTTAATAGAACGCCTGGAGGCCGGTTTGCGCACGACCGAGGATCAGTGCATGGACGTCGTGAGTACCTTCATAGGTGTTCACCACTTCCAGGTTGACCAGGTGACGCGCCACACCGAATTCATCAGAGATGCCGTTGCCGCCCAACATATCGCGAGCCATGCGCGCGATATCCAGGGACTTGCCGCAAGAGTTGCGCTTCATCATCGAGGTAATTTCGACCGCAGCGGTACCTTCGTCCTTCATACGACCCAGTCGCAGGCAGCCTTGCAGCGCCATGGTGATTTCAGTCTGCATGTCGGCCAGCTTCTTCTGGATCAACTGGGTAGCGGCCAGTGGGCGACCGAACTGTTGACGATCCAGGGTGTACTGGCGAGCGGTGTGCCAGCAGAACTCGGCTGCACCCAGCGCACCCCAGGAGATGCCGTAACGTGCCGAGTTGAGGCAAGTGAAAGGACCTTTCAGACCACGGACGTCCGGGAAGATGTTCTCTTCCGGAACGAACACGTTGTCCATCACGATTTCACCGGTGATCGATGCCCGCAGGCCCACCTTGCCGTGAATCGCCGGAGCGCTCAGACCTTTCCAGCCTTTCTCCAGAACGAAGCCGCGAATGTCACCGGCATCGTCCTTGGCCCAAACCACGAACACATCGGCGATCGGGCTGTTGGTGATCCACATCTTGCTGCCGGTAAGGCTGTAGCCGCCTTCCACTTTGCGCGCACGACTGATCATCGCGCCCGGGTCGGAGCCGTGGTTAGGCTCGGTCAGGCCGAAGCAGCCGATCCACTCGCCCGACGCCAGTTTCGGCAGGTACTTCTGCTTTTGCGCTTCGGTACCGAATTCATTGATTGGCACCATCACCAGCGAGGACTGCACACTCATCATCGAACGATAGCCGGAGTCGATGCGCTCGACTTCACGGGCGATCAGGCCATAGCTGACATAGTTCAGGCCGCTACCACCGTATTGCTCGGGGATGGTTGCGCCCAACAGGCCGACCTCGCCCATTTCGCGGAAGATCGCCGGATCTGTCTTCTCATGACGGAAAGCTTCGAGGATGCGCGGCGCAAGGCTTTGCTGAGCGAATTGCGCAGCCGTGTCGCGAATCATTCGTTCTTCTTCAGTGAGCTGTTGATCCAGCAGCAGGGGATCGATCCAGTTGAAGCTAGCTTTACCGCCCATGAGTGTGTCCTCTCGAATCGGGTCAAATAACGTGGACTGATCCTAGGCCTGGATCGGCGCGACGGCAAACGAGGATTTTGCATACTGTTGTGCTAATTTCTCACTCCGAAACGTCGCAAAAGAGCTTTTATGCGATGCATTAGTGAGGTTGACGTACATGCGCAGAAAGATACCCAGCACCACCGCCCTGATCAGCTTCGAGGCCGCGGCGCGCCACGAGAGCTTCACCAAGGCCGCCCAGGAGCTTTCGCTGACCCAGGGAGCGATTTGCCGACAGATTGCCAGCCTTGAAGAGTTCCTCAGTGTGGAACTGTTCCGACGCTCGCGGCGCGGGGTCAAGCTGACGGAAGCCGGACTCTCCTACAGCCGTCGGGTGGCCACTCAGCTCGATGCCGTTGAGCGCGACACCTTGTCCGTGATGGGCCAGCAGGGCACCAACGTGATCGAACTGGCCGTAGTTCCGACCTTCGGCACCCAATGGCTGCTGCCGCGACTCAAGGATTTCCAGCAGAAACACCCGGAAGTGACGGTCAACCTGACCAACCGCACGCGGCCGTTCCTGTTCGCCGACACGGATTTTGATGCCGCCATCTACTTCGGCGACGCGGATTGGTCGGGTACAGAATCCCACAGGCTGATGGGTGAAAATCCGATGCCCGTTTGCAGCCCCAACCTGCTCGGAAACAAGACCAGTCTGACGCCCGGGGAAATCGCCGACTTGCCTCTTCTGCAACAAACCACTCGCCCCTATGCCTGGCGCCAATGGTTCGACTCCCAACACCTGAATGTCCCGCGAGACATGACGGGCCCCCGCTACGAGCTATTCTCCATGCTCGCCCAGGCAGCCATGCACGACATGGGCATTGCCCTGATTCCGCCGTTCCTGATTCAAAGGGAGCTGAAAGAGAAACGCCTGGTGATCGCCAACCCCCAAGCCCTGTCCAGTATCAAGGCTTACTACCTGATGATTCCTGAGCGAAAGGTCGAATCCGCGTCTTTAAGGGCATTTCGCGACTGGTTGGTAAATCAGGCGTACAGCTACAGCCTAGAGGGATAAAGGCTCTACAAGGTTACTTGACCCCGTAGTCAGCAAAATAAAAGCCCTACAGATATACGTATTTGTCGCATGGCAGCAAACTGTATCGACAAGTCGTACAAACGTCCCACAAGCGCCTGATGACGCGGCTTTGCGCCACTATTTCGAGGCAATGCCGCATCATTCATACGGCCGATGTGTAAATTCTTCAATTTCGGCCAGAATCCTTGAAAAGCACGGTCTGCAAGGGATTGAGCCGGTTGGTTGCGACATTCGGTCACGGGGTGACTTGTAGTTAATTTTCCGTCACCCGTCATAATCCCTTGAAGGGCACAAAGTTCGCCTGCAAAATGCCGCGCCCCGCCCTGATTTGGCGGGATCGTGCTGATCGGCCGCCCCAGCCGCACCATCCGTAGTGCATGGGTTTACTCAATAAGATCACGCAGGAGATTTGACGTGCACATTGGTGTTCCTCTCGAAACCCAGACCGGTGAAACACGGGTTGCTGCAACCCCGGAAACCATCAAGAAGCTGATCGGCCAGGGCCATAAGGTCACTGTACAAAGCGGCGCCGGCATCAATGCCAGCGTTGTCGACAGTGCCTATGAAGCGGCAGGCGCAAGCATTGGCAGCGCCAACGATGCGTTTGGTGCCGAGCTGATTCTGAAGGTGGTCGCGCCCAGCGACAGCGAGCTCGCCCTGATCAAGAGCGGCACCGTAGTGGTGGGCATGCTCAATCCGTTCAGCAATGAAACCATCGCCAAAATGGCCGAATGCGGCATTACCGCCTTTGCCCTGGAAGCTGCGCCGCGCACCTCCCGCGCCCAAAGCCTGGACGTACTGTCGTCGCAAGCCAACATCGCCGGCTACAAGGCTGTGTTGCTGGCCGCGCACTACTACCCGCGTTTCATGCCAATGCTGATGACCGCAGCGGGCACCGTGAAAGCGGCGCGCGTGCTGATCCTGGGTGCCGGCGTGGCCGGCTTGCAGGCCATCGCTACCGCCAAGCGCCTGGGGGCGGTGATCGAAGCGTCTGACGTGCGTCCTGCGGTAAAAGAACAGATCGAATCCCTCGGCGCCAAGTTCGTCGACGTGCCCTACGAGACCGATGAAGAGCGCGAATGCGCCGTCGGTGTCGGCGGTTACGCCCGCCCGATGCCGGCCAGCTGGATGCAGCGCCAGGCCGCGGCCGTGCACGAACGCGCCAAGCAGGCGGACATCGTTATCACCACCGCGCTGATTCCGGGCCGCAAGGCACCGACGCTGCTCAGCGCGCAAACCGTGGCCCAGATGAAACCGGGTTCGGTGGTCATCGATCTCGCGGCCGCCCAGGGCGGCAACTGCCCGCTGACCGTGGCCGACCAGGTGGTCGTCGAAAATGGCGTGACCATCGTGGGCCCGACCAACCTGGCCAGCGCCGTGGCGGCTGACGCTTCGGCGCTGTACGCCCGCAACCTGCTGGACTTCATGAAACTGTTGTTCGATAAAGAAGGACAACTGGTGATCAACCTTGAAGACGATATCGTCGCCGCGTGCCTGATGTGCCGCGACGGCCAGATCGTGCGCAAGAACGGCTGAGGATAAAAACAATGGAAGACATGCTGATCTCTGACGGTATCTACAACCTGATCATCTTCGTGCTGGCGATCTATGTCGGTTACCACGTGGTCTGGAACGTCACGCCTGCGCTGCACACCCCGTTGATGGCGGTGACCAACGCGATCTCGGCGATCGTGATCGTCGGTGCCATGCTGGCAGCGGCTTTGACCGTGACGCCACTGGGCAAGACCATGGGCACCCTGGCCGTGGCCCTGGCCGCGGTCAACGTATTCGGTGGCTTTTTGGTCACCCGCCGCATGCTGGAAATGTTCAAGAAGAAAGCGCCGGCAAAAGCTCCGGCCGCCAAAGCTGAAGCAGTCAAGGCTGAGGTGCAGCAAGCATGAGCATGAACCTGGTTACTTCCCTGTATTTGATCGCCTCGGTCTGCTTCATCCAGGCGCTCAAGGGCCTCTCGCACCCCACCACGTCGCGCCGTGGCAACCTGTTCGGCATGCTCGGCATGGGCCTGGCGATCCTCACCACGGTCGGCCTGATCTACAAGCTCGGTGCCGAACTGGCTCAAGACGGTATCGTCTACGTGATCGTCGGCCTGCTGATCGGCGGCACTGCCGGTTCGATCATGGCCAAACGCGTTGAAATGACCAAGATGCCGGAGCTGGTCGCCTTCATGCACAGCATGATCGGCCTGGCCGCGGTGTTCATCGCCGTGGCTGCCGTGGTCGAGCCGCAGTCGCTGGGCATCGTCAAGCAACTCGGTGACGCGATCCCGGCCGGTAACCGCCTGGAACTGTTCCTCGGTGCCGCCATCGGTGCAATCACCTTCTCCGGCTCGGTGATCGCCTTCGGCAAGCTGTCCGGCAAGTACAAGTTCCGCCTGTTCCAGGGCGCACCGGTACAGTTCAGTGGCCAGCACAAGCTGAACCTGCTGCTGGGCCTGGCCACACTGGGCCTGGGCGTGACGTTCATGCTCACCGGCGACTACACCGCTTTCGGCGTGATGCTGGCGTTGGCCTTCGTGCTCGGCGTGCTGATCATCATCCCGATCGGCGGCGCGGACATGCCCGTGGTCGTGTCGATGCTCAACAGCTACTCCGGCTGGGCAGCGGCGGGCATCGGCTTCTCGCTGAACAACTCGATGCTGATCATCGCCGGCTCGCTGGTAGGTTCGTCCGGTGCAATCCTCTCGTACATCATGTGCAAGGCGATGAACCGCTCCTTCTTTAATGTGCTGCTCGGGGGCTTCGGCAATACGGCGGACGCGGCCGGCCCGGCGGGTTCGAAGGAAGCCCGTCCGGTGAAGTCCGGTTCGGCCGACGACGCGACCTTCCTGCTGACCAACGCCGACACCGTGATCATCGTGCCGGGCTACGGTCTGGCGGTGGCACGTGCGCAGCACGCGCTGAAAGAGCTGACCGAGAAGCTGACCCATCGCGGCGTGACCGTGAAGTATGCGATCCACCCGGTTGCCGGTCGTATGCCCGGCCACATGAACGTGTTGCTGGCCGAGGCCGAAGTGCCTTACGACCAGGTGTTCGAGATGGACGACATCAACTCCGAGTTCGGCCAGGCCGACGTGGTACTGGTGCTGGGCGCCAACGACGTGGTCAACCCGGCCGCGAAGAACGATCCGAAATCGCCGATTGCCGGCATGCCGATCCTCGAAGCGTTCAAGGCCAAGACCATCATCGTCAACAAGCGCTCGATGGCCAGCGGCTACGCCGGCCTGGACAACGAACTGTTCTACCTGGACAAGACCATGATGGTGTTCGGCGACGCTAAAAAGGTCATCGAAGACATGGTCAAAGCCGTCGAGTAACCCTCTGCGGCACACGGAACGCCCCGACTCGTCGGGGCGTTTTTGTTTGCGCAAATCGTCGGACAAACTATCCTTTTGTTACCGATCCGGTAACGGTGTTTTGCTTGAAAGACCCGGAATAGACGCCTCGATTGCGACCTTGGTAGCGGGACAGAAGCCGGCGCAATTCACTAGACTGCACGTCCTGCTACCTGTTACCCGAGATAACAATCCATGTACCGTGACCGTATTCGCCTGCCTTCGTTGTTGGACAAAGTGATGAGCGCTGCCGACGCTGCCGCTCTGATTGAGGACGGCATGACCGTCGGCATGAGTGGCTTTACTCGCGCAGGCGAAGCCAAGGCCGTCCCCCAGGCGCTGGCCGAGCGTGCCAAGGTCACGCCGCTCAAGATCAGCCTGATGACCGGCGCAAGCCTGGGCAACGACCTCGACAAGCAGTTGACCGAAGCTGGCGTGCTGTCGCGGCGCATGCCGTTTCAGGTCGACAGCACTCTGCGCAAGGCGATCAATGCCGGCGAAGTCATGTTCATCGACCAGCACTTGTCGGAAACCGTGGAGCAATTGCGCAACCAGCAATTGAAGCTGCCGGACATTGCCGTGATTGAAGCCGTGGCGATCACCGAGCAAGGGCATATCGTGCCAACCACCTCGGTCGGCAACTCGGCCAGCTTCGCGATTTTCGCCAAGCACGTGATCGTCGAAATCAACATGGCGCACAACCCGAATCTCGAAGGTCTGCACGACATCTACATTCCGACCTACCGTCCGACCCGTACACCGATTCCGCTGGTCAAGGTCGACGATCGCATTGGCAGCACAGCCATCCCGATTCCACCGGAAAAAATCGTCGCCATCGTGGTCACCAACCAGGCTGACTCGCCCTCCACTGTGCTGGCGCCGGACGTCGAGACCCAAGCCATTGCCGACCACCTGATCGACTTCTTCAAACAGGAAGTGGCAGCCGGGCGCATGACCAACAGGCTCGGCCCGCTACAAGCCGGTATCGGCACCATCGCCAACTCGGTGATGTGTGGCCTGATCGACTCACCGTTCGAAGACCTGACAATGTATTCCGAGGTGCTGCAGGACTCGACCTTCGACCTGATCGACGCGGGCAAGCTGAGTTTTGCCTCGGGCAGTTCGATCACCCTGTCGAGCCGGCGCAATGCCGACGTGTTCGGCAATCTGGAGCGCTACAAGGACAAACTGGTTCTGCGTCCGCAGGAGATCTCCAACCACCCTGAAGTCGTGCGCCGCCTTGGCATCATCGGCATCAACACGGCACTGGAGTTCGACATCTATGGCAACGTCAACTCCACTCACGTCTGCGGCACGCGGATGATGAACGGCATCGGCGGCTCGGGCGACTTCGCGCGCAACGCACACCTGTCCGTGTTCGTGACCAAGTCGATCGCCAAGGGCGGTGCGATCTCCAGCGTGGTGCCGATGGTCAGCCATGTTGACCACACCGAACATGACGTCGACATCCTCGTGACCGAAGTGGGCCTGGCAGACTTGCGAGGCCTGGCGCCTCGGGAGCGTGCCCGGGTCATCATCGACAAGTGCGTGCACCCGGATTACCACCAGGCGCTGAATGATTACTTCACCACTGCGTGCGCCATCGGCGGGCACACCCCGCACATCCTGCGTGATGCCCTGAGCTGGCACATCAACCTGGAAGAAACCGGGCAAATGCTGAACAAGTAATTGGTACAGATAGCAGCTGACGCAAACACAGTTTCGTCAGCTTGCTCCTGCTGCTTCACATTATGGAAAAAACTGTACTACTGTACCGGTCATTTCCTAAGGAAAACTCCTACCTCGTCGAGTCAAAACAGCAGATTTGCACCTTAACAGTGCAGACAGGTACAGTTGCCTCAAATTCGACCAGTACACCCCCTATAAACAGTTAACTGAGCTCGCACAATACAGGTGAACTGTATCTACAGAGACTAGGCAAACGAGAGGATCATGGGCACCAGTTAAGCCACTACCTAATCCCGCCATAAGCGGAAGGATGAAAACCATGGAACGTACACTCAGTTCCGAACTGTTCTTCGAAGACACCGCTGCAAAAACCCAGGCTTCCCTGCCTCTGCGCGTTATCGCCAACTTGATGCTGTGGCAGCGCCGCATCACCAGCCGCCATCAACTGGCTCGTCTGGATTCGCGTCTGCTGGCTGACGCTGGGATTAGCGAAGCACAACGCTACGAAGAGCTGAGCAAGCCGTTCTGGCGCTAAGTTAGCGTCGCTGGCTCTGACCTGAAGGTCCACCGCCAGCAACCCGAATTGAAAAAACAAAACCCGTCGTGGGAAGCCACGACGGGTTTTGTCGTTTTGGCCTGTCAAATCCGCGTTTACAGTAGGGAACCCTGAACACCAGTACAGTTTGCGAAAACGACAAACTGGATGAGTACAATATCGTCGCAGTGTGTCTGCAACGGATATTCGACCGGTGTCAGCATGGAGCCCTCCACTTATCAGGACAGGGAACGCGCCATGAGTTCTTTACAGGATGTTTCGACCCCATCATTTCGATCAAGACCTTGCCTGCACTGGGTCAGAGATCTGCTGACAGGATTCTTCGCTAGCCTGGAAAGGGCGAGAACACGACGTTTACTGGCTCAACTCGATGATCGTCAGCTATCGGATCTTGGCATCAGCGACGCTGAGCGCATCAATGAACTGGATAAACCGTTCTGGCGCTGACTGCCTGTTTGCATGACGGGCTGTTCGAACTGACACACTCAGGCCTAATATCAAGTCAGAACGTGGCGAGCGCCAAGCGCCTGGCGTCTGACTTTGCAGACACTGCGCCATTTTTCAACTGGTTTACCCAAAGGAGTTACCCATGTCCCGTCTCCGCCTGCTCAGCGCTGCAGCCCTGTTTGCCGTGGCAGCCAATGCCAGCGCAACCAGCTTCATCGTGACCACCGACGCTGTAGTTAACGCGCTCAAAGCCACATCCGATGCGACCTCCGACGTCATATCGTCGTCCTTCAAGGATGACAAGATCGTCCTCGCGGCCCGTGATGACGCCGCCAGTTTCGTCGCCAGCGAAGGTTCCATTCGCGGAGTGAAACTGGAAAGCGCCATCGACCACATTCACCGCCAGGCGCCACAGCTGAACGCAACCGACGCACAACTGGCGCAGGCGATCCTGACGATCTAAACGACTGCACAAGGCATGGGGCACGCCCGACGTGCCCCAATGTTTCGGCGCTGGCTCTAGAACGGGCCTTGCGCTAGCCTTGGGACTCACTCTCAACTGTCGAGTCTCATGCGTTTTCCTTCAAGTTTCTTGATCGCTCCAGCCTTTCTTACCCTTGGTTACTGCGGATCGGCCCACGCTTATGACGCCTTCAACCTGTCCACCCAAGGCATCGTCGCCAGCGGTTACGCCACAAGTTTGGTGACCTCCGCCCCCTTCGACCATAAACTGCTGCTCGCTGCCCATGATGACGCCGCGGCATTCATTGCCAGTGACGGCCAACTGAGAGGCGCACGACTGGAGTCTGCCTTGCGGTATCTGCGTCGGACCCAGGCAAAACTTCGTGCCAACGACCTTGAACTGGCACAAGCAATTCTCGTCCAATAGTTATCCCTGTTTTTTCTGGAGTCATTCCATGCGTAACCCGCTGATTGCTGCCACCTTAGGTCTGCTGCTGTTGGCCGATGTGGCCCAGGCACATACTCTGGTTGCCACGAGTAATATTCTGATCCGTGCTACCCAGCGCACCCTCGATTTCACCTCCGACACCACTACGTCCATTCGCGATTCGAAAATCGTGCGCGAAGCCCAGGACGATGCCGCCAGTTTCGTTGCCAGCAATGGCGACATTCGTGGCGCTCACTTGGAATCCGCCTTCGATTTACTGCGTACCCGTGTGCCGGAAGCTCGTGACGCCAGTGACCAGGATCTCGCCGAAGCCATCCTCGCACTGTGAAGCGTCAAGGTGCCTGGCTGCTGGCCGGGGCCATGTTGCTGCTCGGCAACACGGCCCACGCTGGCCTTCAATTACAGCTCAAGACCGAAGGTCTGACTCCCGCGCAACAGCAAGCCAGCCAGGCGTTGCTCGATGAAGCCATGCAGGCACTGCCGCCACGCTTTATCGAGCAACTCGATCGACGCATCGACGTCGACTGGACGGATGACATGCCGGGCAACGCCTACGGTCAGGCGTCACTGGTGTCCGAACTCGATCTGAACCGCAACCTGCTGGCCAGCCTCACCGATGGCAGCGCCGCGACCAAGAAAACCCTTCGCCCCCATGGCACCGTGCGCCGGGAAATGCTGGCCACGGTGGTGCACGAGCTGACTCACATCTACGATCGCTCGCGCCTGTGGCCGGATGCCGAACGCAAGCTGATTCAGCGCTGCACCCAGCGCAACAACAGCTCAGGGCTGGTTGGCATTCCCGACCAGTGCCGGGGCCAGTCCGATCGGCGTTTTACCCTCAGTGACGATCCGCGTCTGCTCGACCTCGCCGGCTGGCAGCAATACGTAGGCCGTCGCGGTGAACGCGAACAGCACAATCGCCAGATTGCCCGCAGCCCGGACATCTACGAGACCAGCAGTCCAAAGGAGTTCGTCGCGGTCAACATGGAGTATTTCCTCCTCGACCCGAGCTACGCCTGCCGCCGTCCCTCGCTGTATCGCTACTACCAGGAACATTTCGGCTGGGCGCCTGCCGCCAAAGACACCTGTAGCAAGACCTTCGCGTTCCTCAATGCCGGCAGCGACTTCGCCAAGACACCTTTGGGCCAGGTCGATCCGGAGCGAGTCTATGCCGTTGACTATCTGCTGGCCGAGGCCAACCAGAACCTGTTCAGCCGCTGGGGTCACAGCATGTTGCGCCTGGTGATCTGCGCGCCAGGCCGACCACGCGGACCGGATTGCCGATTGGATCTGGACCAGCATCTGGTGCTGTCTTACCGCGCCTTCGTCGGCGACGTGCAGCTGTCGAGCTGGGATGGCCTGGTCGGTAAATACCCGTCGCGACTGTTTATCCTGCCGCTATCCCAGGTCATCGACGAATACACCAAGACCGAACTGCGCAGCCTGGCCTCCGTGCCCCTGAACCTGTCGCGCAGAGAGATTGAAGACGTGGTCGGACGTGCCGCCGAGATGCACTGGAGCTACGACGGCAACTACTTCTTCCTGTCGAACAACTGCGCGGTGGAAGAGCTGAAGTTACTGCGTGGCGGCACCAATAACCCGCAATTGGTGGGACTCGACAACATCATGCCCAACGGTTTGCTCGAAGTGCTGAAGGGCCGCGGACTGGCGGACGCCAGTGTGCTGGACGACCCACGAGAAGCCTTGCGCCTGGGTTATCGTTTCGACTCCTTTCGCGAGCGTTATCAGGCGATGTTCGAGATCCTGAAAAAGCACTTGCCGATCAAACAGGAAACCGTCGAAGACTGGCTCGAATTGAAAGCGGCAGAGCGTCGGCAATGGTTCGAGCAGGCCGATTTGCGCACCAGCGCGGCGTTGTTGCTATTGGAACAAGCCAGCTTCCGTCAGCAGTTGCTGCTGGCCCAGGATGAAGTGAAGCAGCGCTATCTTGGCGCCCGAGAACTAAAGAATGGCGGCATGGACAAGGCCAACGAGACGCTCAAGGACATTCTGGCCAACAGTGGTTTCCTCAGCCGACCGGCAGAACTGCTGGGCACCAAGGGTTATGGCCTGCCGCAACCGAGCGAGTGGGAGCATCTGGAATCGGAAAGCAGCCAGCGCCAGAAGCAGCTCCTGGCGCTGTCCGGGGATCTGGACAAGGAAGTGAGGGCATTGCTTGAACCAGGCCGCGCCGCCGAAATGGCCGCCAACGAGGCCAACGTGAAGCAGATTGGTGAACACCTGCGCAAACTGCACAAGGCATCAGGCGGGATAGAGTTGCCTTGATACCGCAACCTGTGGGAACGAGCTCGCTCCCAAAAAGATTTACAGCGTTTAGCCACACATAGCAAAAAGGGCTTCAGAACTCAGTCCTGAAGCCCTTTTTGCTGTTCAGCCTGTGCCGCGCGGCTCTAATTCCTCTGTATCAGGAACTTTACCTTCAGCTGACGCGAGCTTTGCGCACGCCTTCGGCCAACGCTGAGCACAAGCTCAGCACGCCATCCACGGCTTGTTCCGAGGAGGTGGCATTGGCGATGTGATCAATCAAAGCCGAGCCCACCACAACACCGTCGGCCAGACGCGCGATGGACGCCGCCTGTTCCGGAGTCCGGATACCGAAACCGATGCTGATCGGCAGGTCGGTATGGCGACGCAGACGGGCAACCGCTTCCTCGACGTGTTCCAGCGTGGCAGCGCCGGCGCCGGTCACACCGGCCACCGATACGTAGTAGACGAAGCCGGAGCTGCCGTTGAGTACGGTCGGCAGGCGCACATCGTCGGTGGTTGGCGTGGTCAGGCGAATGAAGTCCAGGCCCGCGGCCTGCGCCGGGTCGCACAGTTCGCCATTATGCTCTGGCGGCAGGTCGACCACGATCAGGCCGTCAACGCCGGCCTCCTTGGCTTCGGCGATGAAGCGCGGTACGCCGTACATGTGGATCGGGTTGAAGTACCCCATCAGCACCAGCGGTGTTTCGTTGTTGTCCTGGCGGAACTCGCGAACCATTTGCAGAGTTTTCGCCAGATTCTGCTTGGCACCCAACGCACGGATGTTGGCGAGCTGGATTGCCGGGCCGTCAGCCATCGGATCGGTGAAGGGCATGCCCAGTTCGATCACATCGGCGCCAGCCGCCGGCAAGCCCTTGAGGATAGCCAGGGACGTGTCATAGCCCGGGTCGCCGGCTGTCACGAAGGTCACCAGAGCGGCACGGTTCTGTTCCTTGAGTTCGGCAAAACGCGTTTGCAGGCGGCTCATCAGTGTTTCTCCTGCTTTGATTGTTCCATGTGGTGCATCACGGTCTGCATGTCTTTATCGCCACGGCCGGACAGGTTGACCACCATCAGGTGATCCTTTGGCAGGGTCGGGGCGCGCTTGAATACTTCAGCCAGGGCATGGGCGCTTTCCAGGGCAGGGATGATCCCTTCCAGGCGGCAGCACTGGTGGAACGCAGCGAGGGCTTCGTCGTCGGTCACCGAGGTGTACTGAACGCGGCCGATGTCATGCAACCAGGCGTGTTCCGGGCCGATGCCCGGGTAGTCCAGGCCGGCGGAGATCGAGTGGGCATCGATGATCTGGCCATCGTCGTCCTGCAGCAGGAAGGTGCGGTTGCCGTGCAACACACCGGGTACGCCGCCGTTCAGGCTGGCCGCATGCTTGCCGGTCTCGATGCCGTAGCCGGCGGCTTCAACGCCGATGATCTCGACACTCTTGTCGTCGAGGAACGGGTGGAACAGGCCCATGGCGTTGGAACCACCGCCGATGCACGCCACCAGGCTGTCCGGCAGGCGACCTTCCTGGGCTTGCAGCTGCTCGCGGGTTTCCTTGCCGATTACGGCCTGGAAGTCGCGAACCATCGCCGGGTAAGGGTGCGGACCAGCCACGGTACCGATCAGGTAGAAGGTGCTGTCGACGTTGGTCACCCAGTCACGCAGGGCTTCGTTCATCGCGTCTTTCAGCGTGCCGGTACCGGCTACCACCGGGATCACTTCGGCACCCAGCAGCTTCATGCGGAACACGTTGGCCTGCTGACGCTCGATGTCAGTGGTGCCCATGTAGATCACGCAATCCAGACCGAAACGCGCAGCAACAGTGGCCGTGGCCACACCATGCATGCCGGCGCCAGTCTCGGCGATGATGCGCTTCTTGCCCATGCGCCGCGCCAGCAGGATCTGGCCGATGCAGTTGTTGATCTTGTGCGCGCCGGTGTGGTTCAGCTCTTCACGCTTGAGGTAGATCTTCGCGCCGCCGCAGAACTCGGTCAGACGCTCGGCGAAGTACAGCGGGCTTGGACGTCCGACGTAGTCGCGCTGGAAGTAGGCCAGTTCTTCCTTGAATGCAGGATCTTCCTTGGCCAACTCATATTCGCGGGCCAGGTCGAGGATCAACGGCATCAGGGTTTCGGCAACGTAGCGGCCGCCGAACGCGCCAAACAGGCCGTTGGCATCAGGGCCGTTGCGCAGATTAGTCTGGGTCATGGGGCGCTCCAGTTGAATGCATGAAGTGATGCATAAAGAGATAGTGGGCTTCACTCTACCCCTGACGCCCCGGCCTGAAAACCGATAAGATCGCCACAACCTGTCAGGAAAACTCACAGATCAAATGAGCCATGACCTTCCTCCGCTGAACGCGCTTCGCGCCTTCGAAGCCACCGCCCGCTTGAACAGCGTCAGTCAGGCGGCCGAACAGCTGCACGTCACCCACGGCGCAGTCAGTCGGCAACTCAAGTTACTTGAAGAACACCTCGGCGTAAGCCTGTTCATCAAGGACGGTCGCGGCCTGAAACTCACAGATGCCGGGTTACGCATGCGTGACGCCAGCAGCGAAGCCTTCGAGCGCCTGCGCAGCGTTTGCGCCGAACTCACACAAAGCTCCGCCGATGCGCCATTCGTGCTCGGTTGCTCTGGAAGTCTGCTGGCGCGCTGGTTTATTCCAAGACTGGGGAGACTCAATGCCGACCTGCCGGACTTGCGCTTGCACCTGTCGGCCGGAGAAGGCGATCTGGATCCGCGAAAACCGGGGCTGGATGCCTTGCTCGTATTTGCCGAGCCACCCTGGCCGGCGGACATGCAGGTTTTTGAGCTGGCCAGCGAACGTATCGGCCCGGTCATGAGCCCGCGGTTCGCCGGCTATGAACGGCTCAAGCAGGCGCCTGAAACTGCACTGCTGAACGAACCCTTGCTGCACACCACCTCACGCCCGCAAGCCTGGCCGAACTGGGCGCAACCACGCGGGCTCGACGCCAGGGCGCTGAAGTACGGTCAGGGATTTGAACATTTGTATTACTTGCTGGAAGCCGCCGTCGCAGGTCTGGGCGTGGCGATTGCCCCCGAACCCTTGGTGACGGAGGACTTGAAGGCCGGCCGCCTGGTTGCGCCTTGGGGCTTCAGTGAAACCCCGGCGCAACTGGCGTTGTGGCTACCCAAGCGCGCCGCGGACGGACGCGCCCGGCAACTGGCGCAGTGGCTCAAGAACGAGCTGCGTCGCGCGGATTAATCACGTTTGCACAACAAATAAGCGGCCAGCAAGCCTAATGCACCCACGGCGACACCAGCTGTTGTCCAAGGATGTTCCTGGGCGTAGTCCCGGGTGGCAATCCCGGTTTCACGGGTTTTGACCTTGACCTCTTCATAGGCATCGCCAAGCAAATGGCGCGAGTGCTTCAAGGCATTCTCGGCGTTGCTTTTCAGGGTCTTGAGGGTTTTACGCGACTCGTCCGAGGCGTCGTCCTTCAGGCTTTCCAAAGACTTGAGCAGACTCTCGATCTCGGCTTCCATGCTTTGCAATGAGGCTTTGCGTAACGAGGTGTTGGCCATGGTGGCTCTCCTGCATTGGTGATGAGTGGCGTGTGTTGGTTGGGACTTCATGGGTTCGAGAAAGTGCAGAAAATCTGAACTTCACCCTCAGAACGACCAACAGAAGAAATAGGAAAAATCACTGCTAGTCTGTAATTCACACGCCGAGGAGAACGCCATGTCTGACCATCACACCTACAAGAAAATCGAGCTGATCGGCTCGTCCACCAGCAGTATCGAAGATGCGATCAACAACGCGCTGGCCGAAGCCAGCAAAAGCATCAAGTACATGGAATGGTTTGAAGTGACCGAGACCCGTGGGCACATAAGGGACGGCAAGGCTGCGCACTTTCAAGTGACCTTGAAAGTCGGGTTCCGGATTGCCAGCAGCTGACTTTGGGCTAGTCTTCTGAACTTGCACGCCGGTCGAATGCCATAGGGAATGGCAAAGCACTACATGAGTGCGTCCGGCTGACGGCTGGTTACCCCTATGATCCGACCAGGGAATGCAACCGATGAAGAAGTTTATGTTGGCAGTAGGTTTGTTGAGCCTTGCGGGGAGCGCGTTGGCGGGCGGCAAGCCATGCGAAGAACTGAAAGCCGAAATCGCAGCGAAACTTGATGCCAAGGGCGTTTCCGGTTACTCGCTGGAGATTGTCGACAAAGGTGCCGCTGCCGGCGGGAAAGTTGTTGGCAAATGCGAAGCGGGTGCCAAAGTGATCGTCTATAAAAAGTAGGCAGAATTCCGCCTGAAAAAAAGCCGACACCACGGTGTCGGCTTTTTTACGCCTGCCGTTTGAGCATCAACCCCGCATGACCTGCGCCAGCAGTTCGTAGGAATGCACGCGATCGGCATGTTCGTACAGGTCACAGGTGAAAATCAGCTCGTCAGCCTGGGTCTGTTCGATCAGGACCTCGAGTTTGGCGCGGATTTTCTGCGGGCTGCCGATCATCGCCAGGCCAAGGAAATCGTGCACGGCATCTTTCTCATGGGGCAGCCACAGGCCGTCCATCGTCTTCACCGGCGGACGCTGTACCAGGCTTTGGCCACGCATCAGGGCGAGAATCCGCTGGAACACCGAGGTCGCCAGAAAATCGGCCTGCTCGTCGGTATCGGCTGCCACCAATGGTACGCCGAGCATCACGTAGGGCTTGTCCAAAACGGCTGACGGCTTGAAGTGATTTCGGTAGACCCGAATCGCTTCATGCATGTAGCGCGGTGCGAAATGCGATGCGAAGGCGTAGGGCAAACCGCGCTCACCGGCCAGTTGCGCACTGAACAGGCTCGATCCCAACAACCAGACCGGCACATTGGTCCCGGTCCCCGGCATGGCGATGATGCGTTGGTCCGGGGTACGTGGCCCAAGGTAGCGCACCAGTTCCGCCACGTCTTCCGGGAAGTCGTCGGCGCTGCCGGAGCGTTCGCGGCGCAGCGCACGTGCGGTCATCTGGTCGGAACCGGGGGCACGCCCCAGGCCCAGATCGATCCGGCCCGGATAAAGGCTTTCCAGGGTGCCGAACTGTTCGGCGATCACCAACGGTGCGTGGTTGGGCAACATTACCCCGCCCGAACCGACTCGAATGGTCGACGTGCCACCGGCCAGGTACCCAAGTAGCACCGAAGTCGCGGAGCTGGCGATGCCATCCATGTTGTGGTGCTCAGCCACCCAGAAGCGGTTGTAACCGAACTTCTCGACATGCTGCGCCAGGTCCAGCGAGTTGCGCAGCGATTGGGCCGCGCTGCCGTTCTCGCGCACGGGCACCAGATCGAGGGTCGAGAACTTGATATCGGACAGTCGTTTCATAAACCTGCTTCTCCAATTGAGGGCGCAGGTTTGTTCTTGCGAACGCAAACCTGCCGAATCCAAAAGCGTATTCATGCAATGTGGGCATATACCCGAGTTTCAATAGCCCGGTAAAAAATCCCGCGAAAAAAGCAGACTGATCGGACGTGATGAACTTTGCGCCACTGTCTATCCTCACAACCCTGGCAAGTGAAAACCACGAAGGCGCGACGTTTCGCGCCAATCTTGAGGTGACAGGCATGGCTATCGTTAAGAAAGCATCGGCCCATTGGGAAGGTGATCTGAAAACCGGCATCGGCTCGATTTCCACAGAAACCGGCGTGCTACGGGAAGCACCCTATGGCTTCAAGGCGCGCTTCGAGGGCGGCCGGGGCACCAACCCGGAAGAGTTGATCGGCGCGGCCCACGCCGGCTGTTTCTCCATGGCGTTTTCCATGATTCTCGGTGATGCCGGCCTGAAGGCCGATAGCATCGACACCCAGGCAGAAGTCACTCTGGATCAAGTGGACGGCGGTTTTGCGATCACCGCAGTGAAATTGATTCTGAAAGCGAAAATCCCCGGGGCGACGCAGGCGCAGTTCGAAGAACTCAGCAAGAAGGCCAAAGAGGGTTGCCCGGTATCCAAAGTGTTGAATGCGAAGATCAGCCTGGAGGCAACATTGGTCGGCTAGATTTTAATTGAAACGAAAAGATCGCAGCCTTGCGCAACCTGCCGGGATTATTTGGCAAAAGGTGCTCAAGGCTGCGATCTTTTTTGCGTCGCGACAGACTCGCCCGCTAAAACTGTGGTCGAATAAATGACAGCAGCGAAAACCACGATTGTGCGTGCTGCCTCAAAGGAGCTTCAACCATGAAACGTTTTGCCTTGGCGGTTATCTGTTGCGCACTGGCCACTTCGGCCTTGGCGGCACCGAAACCCTGCGAAGAGCTCAAGGCCGAGATCGAAGCCAAGATCCAGGCCAGCGGCGTATCTTCCTACACGCTTGAAATCGTCACCAACGACGAGGTCCATGACCAGAACATGGTTGTGGGTTCGTGCGAAAACGGCACCAAGAAAATCATCTACCAGAAAAACGACCGCTGACCGCTCACATCAGGCAGTAGGATTCCCGGTCTTCAGCAACGATTTCGCGCTTGGCATTGTACAGCCGGGCACCGGGGGTAAAGGCGATGGAACGGCCTTCGAGCACATAACGCTGACCGGCTTCGAAATGATCGTAATTGATGGTCAGGTAGCACAGCCGTTCCGAGGGGCCGCCCATCATGCCCAATCCGCCACCGGGTACTTCAAAGTCGAAACGCACGATCAGTTCATGGCTTCCCGGCGTGACCTCGAAAAAACGCCCGTCACGCAGGCGTTGTTTATCCAGTCGTTCGGCCATCAACAACTTGTCGTTAGGGAAGGGCGTCGAAAACTCTACCCAGGCCATCTGTGGATTGGGTGTCGGCATCGGGCTTTGGCAGCCCGCGACAACACCGACGGCGAGTAACAGCATCAACCTGCGCATGATGGATGTCCCAAGGGGATATGCATCCAGCATAACGCCGATCAGGTGTGTTGACAGCCTGCCGGTGTGCCTTGGCCAATCACTTTGCGCTGTTGATCGTAGAGTTTCGCCCAAGGCCGAAAACCGATGTTCCCCGCCTGTAGTTGATAACGCTCACCCGCGTTGAAGTCGCTGAATTTCACGCTCAACTGACAATCGCGCCACAACGGCTCGGCGTCCGGGCCGATATTGGTGGGCTGGACTGCGAATTGGTAGCGGACCGTCAACTCATGGCTACCGGGATGAACCTGGAAATAGCGTTTATCGTCAGTGATTTTGTCATCGACCTCCAGCGCCTGCAGCGCCGTATCGTCCTGCTTCGAATCAAGGTCGATCCAGGCTTGCGCAGGATCATGGCGGGGTATTCCGAAACCAGCACAGCCGGCCAGCATCAGCAGGCCTCCTGACAGTATCAACATGCGCATAGCGGAGCTCCAGTCTGGCGGGATAGTCTTGTGGAAAGACTCTCCAAGGAAGAATTATTGTGATCAGGCCGCTTCCTAGCCTTGGGTTACTTGATCGCGTTTTTCGCGTTTTGTTTCCGAGCCTCCTGTTTTTGTTGCTCAACGGCTGCACCAGCACCAGCTATTACAGCCAACTGGCCAGCGGCCAACTGCAGTTGCTGCGGGCCAGGGAGCCTGTTTCCAGCGTGATTGCCGACCCGGCGCGCGATCAAAAACTGCGCACACACCTGGAGCAATCGCAAAAGGCCCGAACCTTCGCCAGCCAGCAATTGCACCTGCCGGATAACCAGAGCTACCGCCTGTACGCGGACATTGGGCGTCCCTTCGTCGTCTGGAATGTCTTCGCCACACCGGAATTTTCCCTCAAGCCCGTAAACCACTGCTTCCCCATCGCCGGTTGTGTTGCTTATCGCGGTTACTACAGCCAGAGCGCAGCCCGCGGCGAAGCGGCCTTGCAACGCTTGCAAGGCATGGACGTGTCGATTGGCGGCGTCGAGGCCTATTCGACACTTGGCTGGTTCAACGACCCAATCATCAGTTCGATGATGGGCTGGGGGGATGAGCGACTGGCCACGCTGATCTTTCACGAGCTCGCCCATCAGCGTTTCTATGTGAAGGACGACACGGAGTTCAACGAATCCTTCGCCACCTTCGTCGAGCAGGAAGGTACTCGCCAATGGCGCGCCTACCGCCACATGCCACCGGATAACAATGCGCAGGCACGTCAGCGCGACCAGTTCACTGAGTTGGTGCTCAAGACCCGCACCCGACTGGAAAAGCTCTACACCTTGCCGTTGCCAACCGAACAGATGCGCCAGCGCAAGGCGGCCGAGTTCGAACGCTTGCGCAGCGAATACCGGCAATTGCGTGACAGTCAGTGGGCCGCAGACAAACGCTACGACGCGTGGATCCATGCCCCCATGAACAACGCCCGGTTATTGCCGTTTGGTTTGTACGACCAATGGGTGCCGGCTTTTGCCGCGCTGTTCCATCAGGAGGGTGGCGACTGGCTCAAATTTTACACCGCCGTGGAAAAGCTCGGCGCCTTGCCGACGGGCGAGCGCAAGGCCGCGCTGAAAGTGTTGGCTGGCGGGGCCGATCAACCAAAGAACCAGTAGCAAACCCCGATAGCACCCAGCACCCCGGCAAGCTCTGCCAGCAATGCGCAGCCAACCGCATGGCGTGCGCGCTGGATGCCCACGGCACCAAAGTACACCGCCAGCACATAGAACGTCGTTTCGGTACTGCCCTGGATTGTTGCTGCCACCAGCGCCGGGAAGCTGTCCACGCCCGAGGTCTTCATGGTTTCAATCAGCATCGCCCGGGCGGCGCTTCCCGAGAAGGGTTTGACCATCGCCGTCGGCAGCGCATCGACGAAACGCGTGTCCCAACCGGCCCATTCCACCAGATGCCGGATCCCGTCCAGACCGAAGTCCAGTGCCCCGGATGCCCGCAGGACACCCACCGCGCAGAGCATCGCCACCAGGTAGGGCAGCAAGTTCTTGGCGACATCGAAACCCTCTTTGGCACCTTCAACGAAGGCCTCGTAGACCTTCACTTGGCGCAGCGCGCCGATCACTAAAAACAGCATGATCAGGCCAAACAGCGTCAGGTTGCCGAGGATCGATGACAGGCCGGCCAGAGCGGTCGCCGAAAGGGTCGCCAGCAACGCCATGAAGCCACCGAGGGCTAGGGCGCCGGGGATCAGGTAGGCCAGCACAACGGGGTCCCAGACGCGCAGGCGCTGCATGAACGCCACCGACAGGAAGCCGACAATGGTCGAGCAACTGGTCGCCAGCAGGATCGGCAGGAACACCAGCGTCGGGTCCGGCGCACCTTGCTGGGCGCGATACATGAAGATGGTCACCGGCAGCAGGGTCAGCGAGGAGGCGTTGAGCACTAGGAACAGGATCTGTGCATTGCTGGCGACGGTCGCGCTGGGATTGAGTTCTTGCAGTGCCTTCATGGCCTTGAGGCCGATCGGCGTGGCGGCGTTGTCCAGGCCCAAGCCGTTGGCTGCGAAGTTAAGTGTGATCAGGCCGATGGCTGGATGACCCGGCGGGACTTCAGGCATCAGGCGCAAAAACAGTGGCCCCAGGGCCCTTGCCAGCCATTCGACGATCCCGGCTTTCTCGGCAATGCGCAGAAAACCCAGCCAGAGGGTGAGGGTGCCGAACAGCAGCACCATGACTTCGACCGACAGCTTGGCCATGGCAAAAATGCTTTCCACCATCGCCGCGAATATCCCGGCGTTGCCACCGATCAGCCACTGGGCCAGCGCCGATACAGCTGCCACGATGAAGAAGCCAAGCCACAGGCCATTGAGCATCAGTCAAATCCCCCCAAAAGATCCGCGAATGATAGCGGGGTAGCCAGAAACGACAAACCCCGGATTTCTCCGGGGTTTGTTGTAGGAGCGAACGTGCTCGCGATGGACGTCAATGATGATGCGGGCATTCTGGATAAGCCCGGTGCCCCTGCCACCATCGCGAGCAAGCTCGCTCCCACAGGTTTTGCATCAATTGCTGGAGGTTTCACCCGCCGGCAGTTTTTCCTTGCTGCGCCAGTGCGGCAGGGAGTTCCAGTAGCGCTGGCCCTTGGCGTCGTCGTACATGCCTTCCCAACGAGCGATAACCAGAACGGCCAGGGCGTTGCCGATCACGTTCAGTGCGGTACGAGCCATGTCCATGACGCGGTCGACACCAGCGATGAACGCCAGGCCTTCCAGTGGAATACCGACGCTGCCCAGGGTGGCCAGCAGTACCACGAAGGACACGCCCGGTACGCCGGCGATGCCTTTGGAGGTGACCATCAACGTCAGTACCAGCAGCAGTTGCTGACTGATCGACAGGTCGATGCCATACAGCTGGGCAATGAAGATCGCCGCGATGCTTTGGTACAGGGTCGAACCGTCGAGGTTGAACGAGTAACCGGTCGGCACCACAAAACTGCAAATGGCTTTCGGCGCGCCGTAGGCTTCCATCTTCTCAATCACGCGCGGCAGCACGGTTTCGGAGCTCGCGGTGGAGTAGGCCAGTACCAGCTCATCCTTGAAGATGCGCATCAGCTTGATCACCGAGAACCCGAACAGGCGAGCGATCAGGCCCAGGATCACGAAAGCGAAGAAGGCGATGGCGACGTAAACCAGGATCACCAGTTTGGCCAGCGGTATCAGCGACGCGAAGCCGAAGTTGGCAACGGTCACCGCGATCAGTGCGAACACGCCGATCGGAGCGTAGTTCATGATCATGTGAGTGACCTTGAACATGCTTTCCGAAACGCCCTGGAACATCTTCACCAGCGGCTCGCGCAGGTCCGCCTGCAGGCTCGACAAACCGAGACCGAACAATACAGAGAAGAAGATGATCGGCAGCATTTCGCCGCGAACCATGGCCGCAAAGATGTTCGACGGGATCAGGTTGAGGATGGTTTCGATGAACGCATGTTCATGCTGAACCTCGGCCGCCGTGGCCTGGTACTTGGAAATGTCCACAGTGCCCAGGGTGCTCATGTCGATGCCGGCACCCGGATGGAACAGGTTGGCCAGCAGCAGACCGACCACGATGGCGATGGTGGTGACGATTTCGAAGTAGATGATGGTCTTGAAGCCGATGCGCCCCAGCTTCTTGGCGTCACCGACGCCGGCAATGCCGACGATCAAAGAGGAAATGACGATCGGGATCACGATCATCTTGATCAGACGGATAAAGATATCGCCTGCCGGTTGCAGGACGTTGCTGATCCACCAGGCTTTTTCGGCGCTGAAATGGTTGAGCAGCGCACCGATTGCAATCCCCAATACCAGACCGATGAGGATCTGCCAGGCGAGGCTAAGCTTTGCCTTCTTCATATCTTTACCCTTACTTGTTGTTTGACTCAGGGAGATGCGCGAACTGGAACGCTTGTGGCGAAAAAGTCCAGTGCATCTGCCCCCCGTATAAGGTGCCCCGGAACGCGTGTTTACGGCTCTCTGGCAGGCGAAAAAAGGCGCAACTATTCCGATGCAAGGAAGCGCCGTCTAATGCCGTAAACGCCTACCCCATGCCGAATCGGCATGAGGTTTTTTTACCGAAACGCGCGTCCCAACCGGTTCGAATACGACATTTCGGCAGGCATAAGTGCCGTGAACCGGCCATCACAGAGCAGATTGAGTATTTTTCGAGCAGTGGCCGAGCGTTGATTTTTCAGCAAAATCGCGCAGGACGAAGGGAAAAATCGCGGCCAAAGAAAGGTGATTTTTCTCGATATACGGTCGCAGATGAAACACCGGGAAAAGTATTTTCCGACGTAACACGGACAAGGACGGGATAACACTGATGAAATCGAGACGAGCGCTCTATTTCAATGTGTTGCTTGATCAAGCCCTTGGCAAGTCCGTCGAACCTTGGCGGTCCGGCGAACTTGCGCAGCAGCTTTTCCTGACCCGGCCCTTGCGCAGGTACTCCCTGTACCCGTAGGTCACTCCGCCCCTGAAACAGGCAGAACGTCCCGACCCCTTGGTCATGCGCCGGCCTTCCTCAGGTGGCGCAGGTAGAAAGAGGCGCTGGCCTCCTTCGTGTACAAATTCTGTTCTATCGGCAGGCCCTGAATGGGCCTCAGGCATGTCGGGAAAACGCCAGCCCGCATGCCATGGCACTACCGCCCAACAGCAGGGCGGCTGCCAGTGTCTTGAACAACGCTCTCATATCAGCCTCGACCGCGACGGCCAAAGAAGAAGGAGGCAATGAACATCACCAGGAACACGACAAACAGAATCTTGGCGATACCCGTGGCGGTGCCCGCGATACCACCGAAGCCCAGTACAGCAGCGATGATGGCGATGATCAGGAATGTGATTGCCCAGCTCAACATGGTGATTCTCCTTACGCTTCTGTTTAAAGGTGCTGCGTTTCCCGGCGCATGGGGTGCGGCGGAAGTTTTGCCTAGAACACCCAACGCTCTTGATGACGTATCTCACCCACAGGCCCGGCCTGGTCGACATCCATCATGCGCATCGGGGGGCTATCGGCCTGACCGCTGCTGACAGCGCTGAAATGGGTTTGGGTCGGATGCGGAATCGACAAGCGTGGCGCTTCCGGCTGCTGGCTCTGCTCCCAGCGCAGAAACTGCTGGCCGCCGATCAGGGTGATCAACAGTGCCAGAACGGCAAACAACCCTTGCTGGATAGACACAGGCGAGAGGTGCAGGTGGGCGGCACGTTGACGGTTCATCCTGGAGCTCCTACCACTGGGGTCGGTATTCGATTGCGGGCGTTTGTTTTTGCATGCCCTGGTTAACCAGACAATTGCAGCCTGCATGCCAGCTTTTATTTTGAATAATTTCTTTTTATATCAATGCTTTATGAGCATAAAAAAATTCACTTCGCACGCATCCTGCACGATGCCTCTTGTTCAGTCGTGCGTATTGCACGATTGGTTTGAAGGAAGACGTAAATTTTTTGAATTGAGAGAAGGGCGCGGATGTCAGAAATACACGCTGGCCTTTGCAGGAAACCGGGCATCCATTTAAGACCCACGAAATTAACCGGCTAAGCGATACATGGGATGAAAGCTACCCTGCCATGACAGGAATGGCTCAGAATCAATCATGCAACATGCCCGATTTCTCCGAGACTAAATAACGATCATTCATTAAGGAGCGTAGGAAAATGGAATCCGCCACTGAGCATCAAGGCCGCATTCTGCTGGTGGATGACGAATCCGCCATCCTGCGTACTTTCCGTTATTGCCTCGAAGACGAAGGCTACAGCGTGGCCACCGCCACCAGCGCCGCGCAGGCAGAAGCCCTGTTGCAACGGCAGGTCTTCGACCTGTGCTTCCTCGACTTGCGCCTGGGTGAAGACAACGGCCTCGATGTGCTGGCCCAGATGCGTATCCAGGCGCCCTGGATGCGGGTGGTGATCGTCACTGCGCACTCTGCCGTCGACACGGCGGTGGATGCGATTCAGGCTGGCGCCGCCGACTATCTGGTCAAACCGTGCAGCCCCGATCAATTGCGGCTGGCAACCGCCAAGCAACTGGAAGTGCGGCAATTGTCGGCGCGACTGGAAGCCCTGGAAGGCGAGGTACGCAAGCCCATGGATGGTCTGGACTCCCACAGCCCGGCCATGAAAGTGGTACTGGAAACCGCCCGCCAGGTTGCCACGACCGATGCCAATATCCTGATTCTGGGTGAATCCGGTACCGGCAAGGGCGAACTGTCCCAAGCCATTCACGGCTGGAGCAAACGCGCGAAGAAATCCTGCGTCACGATCAACTGCCCGTCGCTGACCGCCGAGCTCATGGAAAGCGAACTCTTCGGCCACAGCCGCGGCGCCTTCACCGGCGCCAGCGAAAGCACCTTGGGCCGAGTCAACCAAGCTGACGGCGGAACGCTGTTTCTCGACGAGATCGGCGACTTTCCCCTGACATTGCAACCGAAGTTGCTGCGTTTTATTCAGGACAAGGAATATGAGCGCGTCGGTGATCCGGTGACCCGCCGTGCCGATGTGCGCATCCTTGCGGCCACCAACCTCAACCTTGAGGACATGGTGCGCGACGGTCGTTTCCGTGAAGACCTGCTCTATCGCCTGAATGTCATTACCTTGCACCTGCCACCGCTACGCGAACGCCGCGAAGATATTCTCAACCTGGCCGACCGTTTCCTGGCACGCTTCGTCAAGGAGTACGCCCGTCCCGCGCGCGTCTTCAGCGACGAGGCCCGGGAAGCACTGCTGGGCTATCGCTGGCCGGGCAACATCCGTGAACTGCGCAACGTGATCGAACGGGCGAGCATCATCTGTCCGCAGGAGCGGGTCGAGATCAGTCATCTGGGTATGGCTGAAACCCCGGTCAACAATGCACCGCGCATCGGCGCGGCACTGAGCCTGGATGAGTTGGAGAAGGCCCACATCGGCGCGGTCCTCGCCACCGCCGATACCCTGGATCAAGCGGCGAAAACCCTGGGCATCGACGCCTCGACGCTGTACCGCAAACGCAAGCAGTACAACTTGTGAGCAATCGCCGATGAAACTGGCGATGAAATTGCGGACCCGGCTTTTCCTGAGCATCTCCGCACTGATCACCGTCGCGTTGCTCGGGCTCTTGCTCGGGCTGGTCAGCGTGATGCAGATGGCCGGCAGCCAGGAAGCACTGATCCGCAGTAACTTCATCACCCTGGACCTGGGGCTCAAGCTGCGTCAGACCCTGGGTGATCAACTGATCATCATGCTCAGCGAGAAGCCTGACTCCGCCGCTTTCGCTGCCTCGAAGCAGCGTTACTTCGAACTGCTGGAGGAGGGCATCGCCCAGGAGCCGGAGGAAACCGCAAGCGAGCACGGTTTCAGAAAAGCCAAGGCCGACTACGAGCGTTTTATCCAGGCTTATGAAGCGTCCCCGGACCCGTCGAAGGTGCTCAGCAGCCACGACAACCTGACGGAAAAATTCAATGCGCTACGCAATGGCCTGATCGCCGAGCACAAGCGCGCGCTTGATAACATCAGCGATACCGAGCGCCAGGCCCGGGGGCAGGCGCTGCTGTTTGCCGGGTTGCTTGGACTGGTGGGGCTGGCGGTGCTGATCATCGGCTTCGTGACCGCACAAGCCATCGCCCGGCGTTTCGGGGAGCCCATCGAGGCCTTGGCCAAGGCGGCGGACAATATCGGCCAAGGCAATTTCGATGTCACCCTGCCGATTTCCTCGGCGGTGGAACTGAACCAGCTGACCCGGCGTTTCGGGATCATGGCCCAGGCGCTGCGTGAGCATCAGGCCACCAACGTAGATGAGCTGCTGGCCGGTCAGCAGCGCTTGCAGGCCGTGCTCGACAGCATCGACGACGGACTGCTGATGATCGACCGTCAGGGCCATCTGGAACACCTTAACCCTGTAGCCCAGCGTCAGTTGGGCTGGGAGTCCGATCGTCTGGGTCAGGGGCTGGGTACGGCGCTGGAGCGCCCCGAGCTCGATGAGCAGCTGCAACTGGTGCTGCGCGGCGGCACGTTGGAGCGGGCGCCGGAAGACTTGAGTGTCGAAGTCGATGGTGAGTCGAGACTGCTGACCTACAGCCTGACCCCGGTCAGCCATACCCAGGGCCATATTCTGGGTGCCGTGATGGTGCTGCATGACGTCACGGAGCAACGAGCGTTCGAACGGGTACGCAGCGAATTCGTATTGCGAGCCTCCCATGAATTGCGCACACCGGTCACCGGCATGCACATGGCCTTCGGATTGTTCCGTGAGCGCGCTCACTTTGCCCCGGATTCCCGGGAAGCCGACCTGCTCGATACCGTTAACGAAGAGATGCAGCGGCTGATGCAGTTGATCAATGACCTGCTGAATTTCTCCCGTTACCAGAACGGTTTGCAGAAACTCACCCTGACGCCGTGTTCCATCGAGGCGTTGCTGGAACAGGCTCGGTCACGTTTTGCCACATCGGCCGAAGAGAAGGAAATCAATCTGCTGGTGGAAGTGCAGGGGCCTTTGCCGCGGTTGCAGGCCGACCAGCCACAACTGGAGCGGGTACTCGACAATTTGCTCGACAACGCCTTGCGTCACACCGGCTCCGGCGGCCGGATACGCTTGCAGGCCCGGCGTCACGGTGACCGGGTCATCATCAGTGTCGAGGACAACGGCGAAGGTATTGCCTACGGTCAGCAGGGGCGGATCTTCGAGCCCTTCGTGCAGGTTGGACGCAAGAAGGGCGGGGCCGGGCTCGGCCTGGCCTTGTGCAAGGAAATCGTGCAATTGCATGGCGGACGGATGGGTGTCTATTCACGACCGGGGCAAGGAACTCAGTTCTACATGACGCTGACCGTTTAGGTCACCCTCACGCTTCGTCATCCAGGCGCCGGCCGGCCCGACGCCGGCCCCGGGTAATCAATTCCGTGAACTGCACTGCGCTCAACGCGCGGGCGAACAGCCAGCCCTGGCCGAACTTCACGCCTTCACTGCACAGGAACGCGGCCTGGGCCTCATGTTCGATGCCCTCGGCAATCACCTTCAGGTGCAGCGACTGGGCCATGTGAATGATATGCGGGGCCACGCCGCTGCTGGCGGCGTCATGGCCCAGCGCATCAATGAACGCCTTGTCGATTTTCAGGCAATCGACCGGCAGGGTTTGCAAATAGGCGAGGCTGCAATAGCCGGTGCCAAAATCATCGATCAACACCTGATGCCCGACATCCCGTAGCGCTTGCAGGTTTTCCCGGGCCACCACCACATCGACCAACCCGCGCTCGGTGACTTCAAAAGCAATTTGCCGCGCAGCGACGCGATGCAGGGTCAGCAGCCGCGCCATCACCTGGCCAATCCGCGGAACCATCACATCACACGCCGCGAGATTGACCGAGATGTACAGCTGCGGGTTCGCACGCAGCAACTGGCCGAGTTGCTCGAGCAGGCGCTGCAAGACGAAGTCCGTCATCTGGCGAATCTGCCCGGTGTTCTCCGCCATCGGAATGAACAGGTCGGGACTGGTCAGGGTACCGTCCGGCCTGCGCCAGCGCAGCAGTGCTTCTGCCCCGACACAGTTGCGGCTATCGAGGTCGAAGATCGGTTGGTACAGCACCTGCAACTCGCCACGGCGAATCGCGCCGGCCAGCTCGGCGTCCAACGACTGCCGTTGGCGCACCAGCAAAAACACCAGGAACCCAACGCATATGCCCAGCGCAAGGCTGGCCGGCAGCAACCACCACCAGACCGCCGGGATATGCATGCCGGTGCGCGGGCTGATCAACACCAATTGATATTCCGGGTTGTCGGTGGGCATCCGGTATATCAGGCGTGCCTGGGTGATCTGCAGCGCATCACGGTTTTTCGGTGGCCAGGCCTCGGCCGGCGGCCAGACCTGAGAAGCGCCCAGCACCGGAATCGCGCGCGCGCCATGGTCCAGGACCACCAGCAGGCTGCTGCCCGGCGACAGGTCGACCATATCGGTCAAATGCCCGCGAGAGGTCGCCACCCGGAAATTCCCGCGCCCGAGCATCAGCGCGGCACGGTTTTCATCGGGTTCAGTGGTGGTATTGAGCCAATAGCTGTAAGTCGGGCCTTTGATGTCTGGCGATCGACTCAGCGACAGCCCTTCCTGACGAGGGCGATTGGAGCAGATTCGTGAAGAGTCCATGTAGGCGGCTTCGTAGACGAAGCGATAATTGAACGTAACCTGTTGCAAGGTCGCGATCATTTCAGCATCGCAGCCGCGCAACGGTTGCGCTTCAAGGTCATCAAGGCTTTCACGCAGTTGCCCGAAGAGCTGTTCGAGACGGGCGAGGAAGCGTTCGCCCTGAGCATTCATTTCTTCGCTTTCGCTTTGCTCGACCTGGTGTATGGCGACGAACAGGCTGCCGGCCATCAATAATGTTGCGCTCAAGACAGTAGACATCAGCCCCAGGAACCAGGGGCGATGGAACCAACTACGGAAGGTCTCTCGAGCAGCAGTCATTGTGCAATATCCGATGTATTACCAATGAGTTATAGCTGCTGATTGGAAAAAAGCCCTGACCGTCGGGCGGGCGTCATTATTTTGTCTGGTTCAACACCCACAGTAGCGCGGCGGTTTGCGCATCCGGAGTGCCATCGAAACGCGCCGGACGGAAATGCATCTGAAATGCCGCTATCACATGTCGTGTCGCGACATCGAGCTCGCCGGTCTGTGGCGAGGCATAACCCAAGCGGGCCAACTGCGCCTGAAACCAACTGATGCTCGGCAACTGCTCGGCGAACAACATTTGCTGGCGCGCCACCGACTGTTCATTCGGCCAGATGCCCAAGCCTTCGGCGGCCAGACGCTTCCAGGGGAACAGCGGCCCCGGGTCCAGCTTGCGCAAGGGTGCAATATCACTATGGCCAATGATCTCGCGAGGTTTTATGCCGTGACGTTTGCTAATGTCCTTGAGCAATACGATCAGCGACTGGACCTGGTCTTCGGTGTAGGGATACCACACGCGTCCGGTCGGGGTGTCCTCGAAGCCCGGGTTGACGATTTCGATACCGATGGAACTGGAGTTCAGCCAGGTGCGGCCATTCCACTCACTCTCCCCGGCGTGCCAGGCCCGCACATTTTCATCCATCAGCTTGTAGATGGTGGCGCCCTTGTCGTCGCCGATCAGGTAATGGCTGCTGACCTCACCGTGGGTCAGCAATTGCAACGAACGCTCCAGCGAGGCATTGGTGTAATGCACCACCACAAATTGCACGCGGCTGTCGTAATTGGCCGAAGAGTGGCTGGTGTTGAAACGGGGACCGCTGGCACAGCCGGCAAGCACAATCAGCGATAAGATCAGAGCAAAATATTTCATGGCGAAAGGCAGTACACGCAAGACAATAATGCAACAGTGTAACGTAATGCCTTGCGGGCGGACGGCAATCCCATCGAATTAAACAAAATGGAACAGATCACCGTCAGCTCGGTTCCACTCGGTTGCGGCCGGCATTTTTTGCGCGATACAGCGCCTGATCGGCTCTTTTAAGTACCTGATCGCTATGTTCACCCGGCCTGAACGCCGTCATTCCGATAGACACGGTAATGGTCACCGGCTCTCCCTTGAAGTGGAACGGACAGGCTTCGATGGAGGCCCGCAAGCTTTCCAGCATCTTCAGCCCCGCCGCCGGCACCGTGGATGGCATTAACAGCACAAACTCCTCGCCGCCAAACCGTGCAATGAAATCCGTTCCGCGCAGCCGCTTGCGCAACACGCTGGCGATGATTTTCAGCACTTTGTCACCGGCCAGATGCCCGTAGTTGTCATTGATGCGCTTGAAATGATCGAGGTCGAGCATGGCCAGCAACAGCGTGTTGCCATGTTGTTGCCATTGTGTGACTTCATGACCCAGGCGCTCGCTCCAGGCCGCGCGGTTGGGCAGCCCGGTCAACGGGTCGACCAATGCCTTCTGTCGTTGCTCTTCAAGGTGCTCGCGGTAACCCTGGGCCTCCTGCTCCATATGGGCGACCCGCTCGGCCAGGCTGTGCAGGCGCGCAGCGACCTCCTGCTCGCGCTCATCGCGCTGTTTCTGGTGCTGGTCCATGGTGCCCAGCAAGCCTTCGAGATGGTTTTCCAGTACGTGCTTGAGATCTTCCAGGTCCGCGGCTTCCTGCATGCTGCTTTGCAGGCCATCGACCTGTTCGCGGATCTGCGTGTCCATCTGTCGCGCAGCCGAACGGTTGTCGGCGTGTCCCGCGGTGGCGGCCTGCAAGTTGCTCTGGAACGATTCGAGACGTTCGTTCAGTCGTTGCAGATAGGCTTCGAACTCATGCTGGCCGCTGTCGGTAATGGCCAGCATCAATGTGGCGAAGTCGTCGAGAATCGGCAGCAATTCGTACCAGTTCAGACCGTTTTTCAGACGATCGCGCATGGATTCTGCTTGTGGACGATGACGCTCGGGTAGTGTCAGGTCGTCGAGCAGCCCCAGCAACGTGTCTTCGATGTGGCTGGCCACCGAGCTGTAGGAGGGCTCGGGGGAATCCGGGAGTGCGTAGAGAATGTCGTGTTCGGATGACGCCTGATCGACGACGGCCACGTCCTGCATCGGAATCGGAGGTAAGGGCAAGCTATCGGGTGATGCTTGCGCGGTCAGCTCGTCGGGGTTCGCTTGCGACTCAGGTGATGTCGCGATGGTTTCCGGGGTCGGTTTCTCGGCCGATTCGATTTCCGCCGCGGCTGCACTGGGTGGTTGAGGCTCCGCAGCCGGAGGTGCAAAAGCCACGGTTGGCTCGGTCGGCGCGAACTCGTCCTCGACTCGCTCAACAGCGGGTACCTCGCAGCTTGCCGCAGGGCTCTCGGCTACAGGGGCAGCCAGCGCAGGAGCAGCGGCCGTTGATGCCTCCGTCTCCTGCGCTTCACGACCGCCGAACAACCGCTGCAGCAAGCCCGGCCGGCCGTTCTCCGTTGGGGTCTCCAGCTGGCTCAGGGCCTTGCCCTGCAAGCCACTCAGCTCGCTGAGCAGCAAGGGCATCTCGCGCGCCTGACTGACCCGCGCATCCAGGTGCTTGGCGAAATTCTTGAGTGGCCGACTCACATCCCGTGGCAATGGCAATGTTTGCAGTTGCGTGACCAGCGCAGTCAAGGCGGCACTGGTCTGGTTGACTCGGGTTTCCCGACGCTGTTCGGAGTCGAGCACGGCTTTTTCCAGGCGTGGAATCAGCGCAGCCAGGCCGGCGTCCATGTCATCGGTACGCACGACTTCGCGCATTTCCTTCATGCATTGGTCAACGGCGCGGTCCGTACCTTCCGCTGCCAGGGTGCTGCGCACCAGCCCGCGACGCAGCAAGTCGAGCCGCGCGTCCCAGCGACGTTCGAGCTTTTCCTGTTGTTCGATGCTTTTGAGGTATTTCTCTTTCCAGCGCTGTGCTTCGTCGCTCATTCATGGGATCCGCGAGGGGCAGGACTCAACGCGGGCAATGCATCGGCCGTGAGCGAACCCGGCAAACGAATCTCTACCGCGACCGGCAGGTGATCGGAAATGGGCTGTGCCAGCACCTCAACCTTTTCCAGGGTCAGGCTCGGGCTCAGCAGGATATGGTCCAGGCAGCGCTGTGGGCGCCAGCTGGGAAACGTCGCTTCCAGTTGCGGCGCAAGCAGGCCGAGATCGCGCAACGGGGAATGTTGCAGCAGGTCACTGGCATGGGTGTTCATGTCGCCCATCAGCACCTGATGCTTGTAGTCGCCGATCAACTCGCGGATGTAGGCCAATTGCAGACTGCGTGCCCGGGCGCCCAACGCCAGGTGCATCATGACCACCACCAGCGCTTCCGGGCCTTCGCCGAACCGTACCAGAATGGCTCCGCGACCCTTTGGTCCCGGCAACGGATGATCCTCAATTGCCCACGGACGCAATCGGCTGAGCACGCCATTGCTGTGCTGGGCCAGGCGACCGAGATTACGATTGAGTTGTTGATACCAGTAGGGAAAGGCGCCGAGCTGGGCCAGGTGTTCGACCTGATTGACGTAACCTGATCGCAGGCTGCCGCCATCGGCCTCTTGCAAGGCGACCAGATCGAAGTCGCCTAGCAGATTGCCGATTTTCTGCAGGTTATCGGCACGCCCCGTGTGCGGCAGCAGGTGCTGCCAGCCCCGGGTCAGGTAATGCCGATAGCGCTCGGTACTGATACCGACCTGGATATTGAAACTGAGCAAGCGCAGACGACTGTCTGCGGGCAGGCCCGTGGATTCCAGATGATGCTCGTTGACCCGCGGATCATGCAGGCCAACGATGCGTTCAGTACCCCATCGGCGCATGGCAGTGACTGCCCTTAGTTGGCGGCAGCCTTGTTAGCCGCTCGCTCTTTGTCGATCAGTTTGTCGGCCAGTTGCAGGGCCTGTTCGGCACCGCCGGCAGAACCCACGTCGAAGCGATACTTGCCGTTGACGACCAGGGTTGGAACGCCGGAGATTTCATACTTCTTGGCCAGTTCACGGGCTTGAACGACCTGGCCCTTGATAGCAAAGGAGTCGAAGGTGGCCAGGAATTTATCCTTGTCTACGCCCTGGGTAGCCAGGAAGTCAGCCATGTCATTCTTGTCGATCAGCTTCATTTTTTTGTTCTGGATCGCGTCGAATACCGCGGCATGAACCTTTTGCTCAACACCCATGGACTCAAGGGTCAAGAACATTTGGCCATGAGCATCCCAAGCTCCGCCGAACATGGCTGGAATACGCTTGAAATTCACATCGGATGGCAGTTTTTCAGCCCAAGGATTGATTGTCGGTTCAAAATGATAGCAATGCGGGCAGCCGTACCAGAACAGCTCCACCACTTCGATCTTGCCAGGCACGGCAACCGGAACCGGATTGGTCAGCTCGACATAAGGGGCGGCTGGGGCGTCGGCGGCCTGGGCAGTCATGCCAAACAGGCTGGCAGCGGCAAAAACGGCACTGATGATCAGATTACGCATGCTTTACTCCTGGACAAATTTTTTCGCCGCGCGCGATTGTTTTCAGACAGATCCTGGCGGGCTTGAGTTCTGTAGTGTAACGGCAGCGGCCACAAAAAAGGGCGGCCAAGGCCACCCTTTTTATACTTGCCGAGACGGATTAATCGAGCGTTAACGTTGCAGGCGATCAGCACGCCGTTCAACGCCCGATCCACCGGCCTTAGTGCAGGCCTTGAATGTAGCTGGACACCGCGGCGATGTCTTCGTCGCTCAGCTTCTTGGCAATGCTCTGCATCGGTTTGGTATCGCCGTCGTTGGTGCGGCCACCTTCTTCCTTGCGGAAATCGACCAGTTGCTTGCCGACGTATTGAGCGTGCTGTCCACCCAGGTGCGGGAAACCGGCAGCCGCGTTACCTGCGCCATTTGGCGAATGGCAACCGGTGCAGGCTGGCAGGCCCTTGGCCAGGTCACCACCACGGAACAGGGCCTCACCGCGAGCGACGATCTTCGGATCGGCGGCACCGACGCTGCCTTTCTGGCTGGCGAAGTAGGCAGAGATGTCCGCCAGGTCCTGATCGCTCAGGTTGGTCAGCAGGCCGGTCATTTCCAGAACGGTGCGCTTGCCCGACTTGATGTCGTGCAATTGCTTGGTCAGGTAGCGTTCACCCTGACCTGCCAGTTTCGGAAAGTTTGGCGCCATGCTGTTGCCATCCGGGCCGTGGCAGGCGCCACAGACGGCGGCTTTGGCCTGGCCGGCTTTTGCATCACCCGGTTGTACTGCCTCACCTGCAGCATGGGCCATGCCGGAGATGCCCACGGTCAACAGCAGACTCACGATCAATTTCTTCATCAGCTAATCCAACTACGGCTAAGGGTTAAGAGTTATGGACCGGGCTTACTCGCTCATCCAAAGGATGATGGCTTGGTAATCCTCGGCACTGCAGTCCATGCACAAACCACGCGGCGGCATCGCCTTGAAACCCTGGGTCACGTGTTGCACCAGCGTCTCCATACCTTTCGCCAACCTCGGCGTCCAAGCTTCCTGATCGCCTTTTTTCGGCGCCATGGGGAGTTGGCCGGAATGACAGGCACCACAAACACGGTTGTACACAGCTTCCGGATCCTGTGTAGCCTGAGCGCTGTAAAGCGGCATCAATACACCGGCAGCTAGCAGCCATTTCGTCATAAAACGACCTTTTCAGGGTTGAGAGCGAGCTGCGTTCTAGTGCGCAATCAAGGTCTGTCGCTCTCGTGAACTTCGTCCTACGCTGGGACAAAGCGCACACAAAATCTGCGGCATTATATACTGGCGTCACTGAAACGGAAGCGACACTGCTTGCCGCACCCATTCCTGGCGCCGCCCACATCGGAAATCCCATGCAACTCAAGAATCCCATCCTCGGTCTGTGCCAACAGTCCACCTTCATGCTCAGCGCCGCCAAAGTCGATCAATGTCCGGATGACGAGGGCTTCGAAGTCGCCTTCGCCGGGCGTTCCAACGCCGGCAAGTCGAGTGCCTTGAACACCCTGACCCACGCCAGCCTGGCGCGCACCTCGAAAACCCCGGGACGCACGCAGCTGTTGAACTTCTTCAAGCTAGACGATGAACGCCGTCTGGTCGACCTGCCGGGCTACGGTTATGCAAAAGTACCGATCCCGCTCAAGCAACACTGGCAGCGTCACCTGGAGGCATATCTGGGTGGTCGCGAGAGTTTGAAGGGTCTGATCCTGATGATGGACATCCGCCATCCGATGACCGATTTCGACCTGCTAATGCTCGACTGGGCCGTGGCTGCCGGGATGCCGATGCACATTCTGCTGACCAAAGCGGACAAGCTGACCTATGGCGCGGCCAAGAACACCCTGCTCAAGGTTCAGGCGGAAATCCGCAAGGGTTGGGGCGATCTGGTGACAATCCAGCTGTTTTCGGCCCCCAAACGCATGGGCCTGGAAGATGCCTACACCGTACTGGCTGGCTGGATGGAGTTGGCGGACAAGGGTGCCGAAGCAGAGATTCAATAAATATCAAAAACTGTTTGTGGTGCGCTCAGGCAAGGCAAAAGCGCGGCTCGAAAGCGGAGTTTAGGGGCCTAAATGAGCATTTCGAGCCGCGCTTTTAACGCAGCCTGAGCGCATCACAGACAGTTTTTCTCGGGGCAAAAAAAACCCCGGGCTTCATATGGGGAGGGAGAAGTTCCGGGGTTGAAGCTCTAGACCGCTAGGGCGGGGTCCAGATATCTGCCAACACTTAACACAACATAGGAGCATCGAAGGGCTTCACCAGCCATTCAGTAACTCTGAGTGGTGGTGCGCAAGATTAGTTCAGATTTTTTTCAGATAGCTTTGAAATTACTCTGATAGCCCTCCGGACCAAGCTGTTTTTTTGCGCCCTTCTGCCGCGGCACTATGCCGCAGCAGAACTCGACAATTTTCTGCAGGCGCGAGCTTGCTCGCGATGGAGTGTCAGACACATCGATTTCGACTGAAATTCCATCGCGAGCAAGCTCGCTCCTACAAGAAGGCTCAGTGAGCCTCATCCCAGTTATTTCCAACACCCACTTCGACCAGCAACGGCACATCCAGCTTCGCCGCCTCGCTCATGTGTACGCGAATTTCATCGCGAACCTGGTCGACCAGATCTTCACGCACCTCAAGCACCAGTTCATCGTGCACCTGCAAGATGACTTTGGCGTCGAGGCCCGACGCGGTCAGCCAGTTATCCACCGCGACCATGGCTTTCTTGATGATGTCCGCAGCGGTGCCTTGCATCGGTGCGTTGATTGCCGTGCGCTCGGCAGCGGCGCGCTCTTGCGGCTTGTTGGAGTTGATGTCCGGCAGGTACAGGCGACGGCCGAAGAACGTCTCGACATAACCTTGCTCGGCGGCCTGGGCACGCGTGCGGTCCATGTACTGGCGAACGCCGGGGTACCGGGCGAAGTAGGTATCGATGTAGGCCTTGGCGGTCTTGGTGTCCACGCCGATGTCCTTGCCGAGCTTCTGCGCGCCCATGCCGTAGATCAGGCCGAAGTTGATCGCCTTGGCGCTGCGGCGCTGGTTTGAGGTCACTTCGGCCAGTTCGACCTTGAACACTTCGGCGGCGGTCGCGGTGTGTACGTCCAGATTGTGGCGGAAGGCGTTCATCAGCCCTTCATCCCGGGACAGGTGCGCCATGATCCGCAGTTCGATCTGCGAATAGTCCGCAGCCAGCAGCTTGTAACCGACCGGGGCCACGAAGGCCTGGCGGATGCGCCGCCCTTCGGCGGTGCGCACCGGGATGTTCTGCAGGTTCGGATCGCTGGAGGACAGCCGCCCGGTGGACGCCACCGCCTGGTGATACGAGGTATGGATCCGCCCGGTACGCGGGTTGATCTGCTCCGGCAGGCGATCGGTGTAGGTGCTTTTCAGCTTGCTCATGGAGCGATATTCCATGAGCACTTTCGGCAATCGATAGTCGTCTTCTGCCAGTTTGGCCAGCACTTCTTCGGCGGTTGATGGCTGGCCCTTGGCGGTTTTCTTCAGTACCGGCAGGCCGAGCTTCTCGTAAAGGATCACGCCAAGTTGCTTGGGCGAACCGAGGTTGAATTCCTCGCCGGCAATCTCGAAGGCTTCACGCTCCAGCGCCACCATCTTGTCGCCCAGTTCGATGCTTTGCACGCCCAGCAAGGCGGCGTCGACCAATGCGCCCTGGCGCTCGATACGCGCCAATACCGGCACCAACGGGATTTCGATGTCGGTCAGTACGCTGGCCAGGCTCGGAATAGCCGAGAGTTTTTCGAACAGGGCATGGTGCAGACGCAAGGTGATATCTGCATCTTCGGCGGCGTAAGGCCCAGCCTGCTCCAGGGCGATCTGGTCGAACGTCAGCTGTTTCACGCCTTTGCCGGCGATGTCCTGGAAACTTACCGTGGTGTGGTCCAGATACTTCTGCGCCAGGCTGTCCATGTCATGGCGGGTGGCCGTGGAGTTGAGCACGTAGGACTCAAGCATGGTGTCGAAGGCGATGCCACGCACGGTAATGCCGTTGTCCTGATCGCCGCCGATGGCGCAGTTGGCCAGGATGTTCATGTCGAACTTGGCGTGTTGGCCGACCTTGAGCTTGTCCGGATCTTCCAGAATCGGCTTGAGCGCGCGCAGGACCGTGTCACGATCCAGCTGCTGCGGCACACCGATGTAGGAATGGGTCAACGGGATGTAGGCCGCTTCGTTAGCCTGAACCGCGAACGACAGGCCCACCAGTTGCGCCTGCTGCGCATCGATGCCGGTGGTTTCGGTGTCGAAGGCAAACAGTTTGGCGTTGTTCAGTTTTTCCAGCCAGGCATCGAACCGCGCTTGATCGAGGATGGTTTCATAGGCGGCTTCAGCAGCGACGGCCGGTGCTTCGGCCTCTGGTTCGCTGAACAGATCGGCGGCCGGTGCTGGCTCGGCGGCAGCGCTCAGTTCCAGGCGTTTGGCGTCGCGATCAAGGTCGTTCAGCCAGCTCTTGAACTCCAGCAGGGAGTACAACTCGTAGAGTTTCGCAGGATCTTCCGCGCCCATTTTCAGGTCGTCGAGGCCAACGTCCAGTGGCACGTCAACCTTGATGGTCGCCAGCTGATAGGACAGGAAGGCCATTTCCTTGTGCTCTTCGAGCTTGGCCGGCAGGGTCTTGGCGCCGCGAATCGGCAGGGTCGGCACGATATCGAGTTGCGCATAGAGCTCGGTCAGACCGCCGTTCACACCGACCAGCAGACCGGAAGCCGTCTTCGGACCGATGCCTGGAACACCCGGAATGTTGTCGGAAGAATCGCCCATGAGCGCCAGATAATCGATGATCTGCTCCGGAGCGACGCCGAATTTCTCCTTCACGCCCTCCACGTCCATGCTGCTACCGGTCATGGTGTTGACCAAGGTAATGTGACCGTCGACCAGTTGCGCCATGTCCTTGTCACCGGTGGAGATGATCACCGGACGATCCGCCGCCGCGCTGCTGCGGGCCAGGGTGCCGATCACGTCATCGGCCTCGACGCCTTCGACGCACAGCAGCGGGAAGCCCAGGGCGATCACGCTTTGGTGCAGCGGCTCGATCTGCACACGCATATCGTCGGGCATGCTCGGACGGTTGGCCTTGTATTCGGCGAACATCTCATCGCGAAAAGTCCCACCCTTGGCGTCGAACACCACGGCGAACGGACTGTCCGGATATTGCTTGCGCAGGCTCTTGAGCATGTTCAGCACGCCCTTGACCGCGCCGGTCGGCAGGCCTTTGGACGTGGTCAGCGGTGGCAGCGCGTGAAAGGCGCGGTACAGGTAAGAAGAACCGTCCACCAGGACGAGGGGGGCTTGGCTCATGAGCAGGATCAACCTTTTCGGCGGGTCCGGCGCTAGAATAGCGGGACCGTTGACGACAAAGGGACAAGGTTATCATGCGCACACTAAATCGCCTGTTGCTGGCTGGCTTGTTTGCAATCGCACCATCGGCCGTGATGGCGGCGGACGATGCGCCATCGGCGGACCCGGATGTCACCATTCGCACGGAAGGGGATAAACTCATTCAGGAATACCGGCAAAACGGCTTTTTGTACGCCATCAAGGTCACCCCAAAGGTTGGCAAACCGTATTTCCTGGTGCGCGCGGATGGCTCGGAGGGAAACTTCGTCCGTTCCGACTACCCGGATATGCTGATTCCGGCGTGGGAAATTTTTAAGTGGTAAGTCGTCCTTAACTTTAATCGGCGCCGGCTCAACAGCGGCGCCCGTACTGGCAGCTTAAACATGTCTGTGTTCACCCCCCTGGCTCGGCCCGAGCTGGAAGCTTTTCTCGCCCCTTATGGCCTCGGCCGCCTGCTTGATTTCCAGGGGATTGCCGCCGGTAGCGAAAATACCAATTTCTTTATCAGCCTGGAGCAGGGCGAATTTGTCCTGACCCTGGTCGAGCGCGGTCCGGTTCAGGAGATGCCATTCTTCATCGAACTGCTCGACGTACTGCACGGCGCTGACCTGCCGGTGCCTTACGCCTTGCGCACCACAGACGGCGTGGCCTTGCGCGAACTGGCGGGCAAACCTGCCTTGCTGCAACCGCGCCTGGCCGGCAAGCACATCAAGCAAGCCAACGCGCAACATTGCGCGCAGGTGGGTGAGTTGCTCGGCCATCTGCACCTGGCGACCCAGGCCAACATGATCAAGCGCAAAACCGATCGCGGCCTGGACTGGATGCTGGAAGAGGGCACGCAGTTTCTGTCGCACCTCGGCGCCGAACAGAAAGACCTGCTGCAACGGGCGCTGGAAGAAATCACCCGGCAGAAGGAAAAAATCCTGGCACTGCCGCGGGCGAACATTCACGCCGACCTGTTCCGCGACAACGCGATGTTCGAAGGCACTCACCTGACCGGGCTGATCGACTTCTACAACGCCTGCTCCGGGCCGATGCTCTACGACGTGGCGATTGCCTTGAACGACTGGTGCTCGGACGACAATGGCGTAATCGATGGACCGCGAGCGCGGGCCTTGCTGGGCGCTTACGCGGCCTTGCGACCGTTCACCGCCGCTGAAGCCGAGTTGTGGCCAACCATGCTGCGGGTGGCTTGCGTACGGTTCTGGTTGTCACGCCTGATCGCGGCGGAGTCGTTTGCCGGACAGGATGTGTTGATTCACGATCCGATGGAGTTCCAGTTGCGCCTGGCGCAGCGGCAGACGGTCAATACGCCGCTGCCTTTCGCCCTTTAAAGGCTTTGACCTGTGGGAGCGAGCTTGCTCGCGATAGCGGCAGGTCAGTCAACATTGATGTTGATGTAATGCCGCCTTCGCGAGCAAGCTCGCTCCCACAGGGTCTGGTGTCGGTTACAACGACTCCAGGCACCCCGCCAGATCATTCCCCAATTTCTCCAACACCTGCTCATAGCCCTGGGCCGTCGCCGGCGTGTACCCGCCCAGCGCATCCAGTTCAGCCAGTTTCACCGGCAAACCCGCCACCAGTGTTTCCGCCAGACGGGGCCGCAGCGGCGGTTCGCTGAACACGCAGGTCTTGCCGACTTCCTGCAATCGCGCGCGCATCGCCGCGACATGCTGGGCACCGGGTTGCACTTCGGCCGCGACGCTGAACACACCCACGTGCTTGAGGCCGTAGGCGTCTTCGAAGTAGTCGAAGGCTTCGTGGAAAACGAAGTAGGGCTTGCCCTGAACATCGGCCAGGCGCTTCTTCAGGCGCGCATCCAGTGCATCGAGACGCTCGTCGAAGGCTTTCAGATTGCTCTGATAGCGCGCGGCATTTGCAGGATCTGCGGCACTCAGGTCAGCCGCCATTTTCGTGGCGATGACCCGGGCGTTGACCGGCGACAGCCACAAGTGCGCATCCAGGCTGCCCGGACGGTGATCGTGGTCGTGTTCGTCGGCTTCTTCAGCGTGGGAGTGGTTATCTTCGGCAAAGTGACGCAGTTTCATGCCCGGCAAATCCTGCACGGCGACGTTGGGCAACGTACGACCATTGAGCACACGTGGCAGGAAGCCCTCCATGTCCGGGCCGATCCAGTACAGCAGGTCCACCGATTGCACCTTGCGTACGTCGGAAGGGCGCAACGCATAGTTATGCGGTGAGGCACCCGGTGGCAGCAAAACCTCGGGGATCGCCACGCCATCCTGCACCGCCGCGGCGATCAGTTGCAGAGGCTTGATGCTGGTAAGGACCTTGACCTCGGCCTGCGCCGAACCGATCAGCAGAAAACTTGCGATAAATGCGACAAAAACAGAAAAAAGTCGGGACACGATGACCACTCGAAGAGGCGAGAACGGGTAACATAATAACGTCTCTCACAAACCTCGTCGCCGCTCATGCTAAAAACACCGATCGCCAGCCGTCCCCACGACCACTCACATTGCGTTCACAGCGCTTTGTCCGAGGCCGATGCCCTGTGCGCACGTCAAGGTCTGCGCCTGACCGCGTTGCGCCGGCGAGTGCTGGAGCTGGTGTGGCAAAGCCACAAGCCTTTGGGTGCCTACGACATTCTCGCGGTCCTCAGCGAACAGGACGGTCGTCGCGCCGCACCGCCGACGGTGTACCGCGCGCTGGATTTCCTGCTGGAAAACGGCCTGGTCCATCGGATTTCCTCGCTCAACGCCTTCATCGGCTGCAACCACCCGGAACATGCTCACCAGGGTCAGTTCCTGATTTGCCGTGTGTGCCACGCCGCGATCGAACTTGAGCAAAAATCCATCAGCGACGCGATCATCGCCAGCGCCAGGGATGTCGGGTTTGTCGTCGAAGGCCAGACCGTTGAAGTGGTCGGTCTCTGCTCCGGTTGCCAGGGGGCTTGATGAGCAACGCGCTGATCCGTCTTGAGCAGGTTGCCGTCACGTTCGCCGGGCAACCGGTGCTGGACAACATCGAACTGAGCGTCGAGCCGGGGCAGATCGTTACCCTGATCGGCCCCAACGGCGCAGGCAAAACCACCCTGGTGCGTGCCGTGCTCGGCCTGTTGAAACCGGACAGCGGCAGCGTCTGGCGCAAGCCGAAACTGCGGGTCGGTTACATGCCGCAAAAACTCCATGTCGATCCGACCCTCCCGCTGTCGGTCCTGCGTTTCCTGCGCCTGGTACCGGGGGTGGACCGTGCGATGGCCTTGGCTGCACTCAAGGAAGTCGGCGCCGAACAGGTGATCGACAGCCCGGTGCAAAGCGTTTCCGGTGGCGAAATGCAACGTGTGTTACTGGCCCGTGCCTTGTTGCGCGAACCGGAACTGCTGGTACTCGACGAGCCGGTACAGGGCGTCGACGTGGCCGGCCAGGCCGAGCTGTACAGCCTGATCACCCGCCTGCGTGACCGTCATGGTTGCGGTGTGCTGATGGTCTCCCACGATTTGCATCTGGTGATGAGCACCACGGACCAGGTGGTTTGCCTCAATCGTCACGTATGCTGTTCCGGCCATCCCGAGCAGGTCAGCGGCGATCCGGCTTTCGTCGAGCTGTTCGGAAAGAACGCACAAAGCCTGGCGATTTATCACCACCATCACGACCACGCCCACGACTTGCATGGCTCGGTGGTCAAGGCGCCCGCGTCGGGCCAACCCCATGTTCACGGAGATAGCTGCAAGCATGGCTGATTTTCTGCTCTACGCCCTGCTTGCAGGCCTGGCCTTGGCCGTCGTCGCAGGCCCGCTGGGGTCTTTCGTGGTCTGGCGGCGCATGGCCTATTTCGGCGACACCCTGTCCCACGCGGCATTGCTCGGCGTGGCCCTGGGCTTTTTGCTGGATGTCAGCCCGACCGTTGCCGTCACTGTTGGCTGCTTGCTGTTGGCGGTGATGCTGGTGACGTTGCAACAACGCCAGCCGCTGGCATCCGACACACTTTTGGGAATTCTCGCACCCAGCACGCTCTCTCTGGGCCTGGTGGTACTAAGCTTCATGCACGAAGTGCGGATCGACCTGATGGCCTATCTGTTCGGTGACCTGCTGGCGATCAGCCCGACCGATCTGGCCTGGATTCTTGGCGGCAGCGCGGCGGTACTGGTCTTGCTGGTTACGTTGTGGCGCCCATTGCTGGCGATCACGGTGCATGAAGAACTGGCCAGGGTCGAAGGTTTGCCCGTGGCGGGATTGCGCCTGGCGTTAATGCTGTTGATCGCCGTGGTAATTGCCGTGGCGATGAAAATCGTCGGCGTGTTGCTGATCACTTCGTTGCTGATCATCCCGGCGGCTGCGGCACAACGTCATGCTCGCTCGCCGGAACAGATGGCACTGGGCGCGAGCCTGCTGGGCATACTCGCCGTATGTGGCGGGCTGGCGCTGTCCTGGTTCAAGGACACCCCGGCTGGCCCGTCGATTGTGGTGACGGCCGCCGCGCTATTTCTGCTGAGTTTTGTTCTGCCCCGTCGAGGGGTGTAGACTTGCTCGTTTTTTGCGCAAATAGAGAGTCGCAGGAATGAAGTCGTTCGCCTCCCGTTATCTGCTCCTTGTCGCATTTTCTTTGCTGCTGGGCGCCTGCCAAAGCACGCCACCGGCGGCCACCGAGGCCGCCGATGCGCGGGCCGCGGCCATCGTACAACTGGAACAAAACATCGCCAGCGATGAACTGGCCATCGCCGAAGACCAATTGGCAGCCTTGCAGGCCGAATCGCCCAACGATGCTTCCCTTGAGCAATACCAGCGGCAGCTGGCCGAAGCCTATCTGCGCCGCAGCCAGATCGTGCTGCAAAAGGGTGACGTGGATGCCGCAGCAACTGCCCTGAGCCGTGCCCGCGCGTTGATGCCCAAGGCTCCGGCACTGACCGGCGGAGTCAACGGCTCGATTGCCCAGGCGCGCAAGGCCGAACTGGAAAGAGCCGAAGCCGCCCTCAAGGCTGCCGAAGCCAAGCCAAAAGCCAAGGTTATCGACCTGACGGCTGAAAGCACCACGGTCGTGCTCAATATCAACGATATGGGCAAACTGCGTCGCCAACTGGATGCCATTGCCGCCGATGTGGTGAATTTTCAGTGCGACGTGAGCATTCAGGCTCCACGCACTAATGATTACCCTTGGCTGGCCAACTTGCTGACCAAACGGGTGAAGAAACTCGATCCTGAGTTTGATCTGAAGCTGGAGCGGCAGATTTTGCGCAGTGTCCCGGCGCAGATGGTTCTAACACCTCGTAAATCTTAAAAGCATCGCGAGTACGCTCGCTCCCACAGGGTTTCGGGTTGCCCACACATTTTGTGACCAACACATCTCTACTGTAGGAGCGAGCTTGCTCGCGATGGCGGTCTCCCTGGCTTCGCAGATCTTCAGGCCGGAATCGCCTTGGCCTTCGCCTCCCTGTCCCAAACCCGATGCTGCCCACCATGTCGAAGTTGCCTTCGGCCTTGGGTGAGTTTCTTCAGCCGTTCCTTTTTTCTGACCTTTGATCGCGTTATTGCCAAATGACAGGACAAATACGAAATAAATGCTAAGAACCTCTATACGGACAGGCTAAAATGCGCGCCCGGCTAACCGCTGATCCTTTTCTAACGCGCCCCACAAGGTTCGCTACGTGATCGAGTTTCAAAACGTCCATAAAACCTACCGCGTCGCCGGTAAGGAAATCCCCGCCCTGCATCCGACCAGTCTGACGATTGAGAACGGGCAGGTTTACGGCTTGATCGGTCATTCCGGCGCAGGAAAAAGTACCCTGCTGCGTCTGATCAATCGCCTGGAAAACGCCAGTGGCGGCAAAATCACCGTCGACGGTGAAGAAGTCACTGCACTCGACGCCAACGGCCTGCGCCGCTTCCGTCAGCAGGTCGGGATGATTTTCCAGCACTTCAACCTGCTGGCCTCCAAGACTGTCGCCGACAACGTCGCGCTGCCTCTGACCCTGGCCGGCGAATTGTCGCGCAGCGAGATCGATTCGCGCGTGGCCGAGTTGCTGGCGCGGGTCGGCTTGTCCGACCACGCGAAAAAGTACCCGGCGCAATTGTCCGGCGGGCAGAAGCAGCGTGTCGGCATTGCCCGTGCACTGGCGACCAAGCCAAAAATCCTGCTGTGCGACGAAGCCACCAGCGCCCTCGACCCGCAAACCACCGCATCGGTCCTGCAATTGCTGGCCGAGATCAATCGCGAGCTGAAACTGACCATCGTGTTGATCACCCACGAGATGGACGTGATCCGCCGGGTCTGCGACCAGGTGGCCGTGATGGACGCCGGCGTGATCGTCGAGCAAGGCTCGGTGGCCGAAGTGTTCCTGCATCCGAAGCACCCGACCACCAAGCGCTTCGTGCAGGAAGACGAGCAGATCGACGAAAGCGAACAGCGTGACGACTTCGCTCACGTGCCAGGCCGCATCGTGCGTCTGACCTTCCAGGGCGACGCGACCTACGCGCCGTTGCTGGGCACCGTCGCCCGGGAAACCGGTGTGGACTACAGCATCCTGGCCGGTCGCATCGACCGCATCAAAGACATCCCCTACGGGCAACTGACCCTGGCCGTGACCGGCGGTGACATGGAAGCAGCCTTCGCCCGCTTCACCGCAGCCGACGTCCACATGGAGGTGCTGCGCTAATGGAAGCCCTGACAAGTTTCTTCGCCAATATCGACTGGTTCGAAATCTGGCTGGCCACCGGTGACACCTTGCTGATGCTGGGTGGTTCGCTGTTGTTCACCGTACTGCTTGGCCTGCCGCTGGGTGTGCTGCTGTTCCTGTGCAGCCCGCGCCAGTTGCTGGAAGCCAAAGGCATCTACGCGATGTTGTCGCTGGTGGTGAACATCCTGCGCTCGCTGCCGTTCATCATCCTGCTGATCGTGATGATTCCGTTCACCGTGTTGATCACCGGTACCTCCCTTGGTGTCGCCGGTGCAATTCCGCCGCTGGTAGTGGGTGCCACGCCGTTTTTCGCGCGCCTGGTGGAAACCGCCCTGCGTGAAGTGGATCGCGGCATCATCGAAGCGACCCAGGCCATGGGCGCGACTACACGACAGATCATCACCAATGCCTTGCTGCCTGAGGCTCGTCCGGGCATCTTCGCGGCGATTACGGTGACCGCCATTACACTGGTGTCCTACACGGCAATGGCCGGTGTCGTTGGCGCTGGTGGTCTGGGTGACTTGGCGATCCGTTTCGGTTACCAGCGTTTCCAGACCGATGTGATGGTGGTGACAGTGGTGTTGCTGCTGGTACTGGTCCAGGTACTGCAAACCGTTGGCGACAAATTGGTCGTCCACTTTTCCCGTAAGTAAGACATGAGCCGGCCATTCGCTGGCAGGCGCCAAACGGGCGCCTCACATGGAGTTAGCTGAATGAAAAAACTACTCGTGGCCTTCGCGGCCGTTGCGGCATTCTCTGCCCACGCTGAAACCCTGACCGTCGCGGCCACTCCGGTTCCGCACGCCGAGATCCTCGAATTCGTGAAGCCGGCCCTGGCCAAAGAAGGCGTGGACCTGAAGGTCAAGGTATTTACCGACTACATCCAGCCGAACGTGCAGGTCGCGGAAAAACGCCTGGACGCCAACTTCTTCCAGCACCAGCCGTACCTGGATGAGTTCAACAAGGCCAAGGGCACCCATCTGGTTTCTGTGGCTGGCGTGCATCTGGAGCCCCTGGGCGCTTACTCCAGCAAGTACAAGACCCTCGCTGAACTGCCTGGCGGCGCCAACGTGGTCATCCCGAACGACGCTACCAACGGCGGCCGTGCGCTGTTGCTGATGGCCAAGGCCGGCCTGATCAAGTTGAAGGATTCGAACAACATCCTGTCGACCGTCAAGGACATCACCGAGAACACCAAGGATCTGAAAATCCGCGAACTGGAAGCCGCGACCATCCCGCGCGTGCTGACTCAGGTCGACCTGGCGCTGATCAACACCAACTACGCGCTGGAAGCCAAGCTTGATCCGGCCAAGGACGCGCTGTTCATCGAAGGCAGTGACTCGCCTTACGTGAACATCCTCGTTGCCCGTCCAGACGACAAGGACACCGATGCGATGAAGAAGCTGGTTACCGCGCTGCACAGCCCGGAAGTGAAAGCCTTCATCCTCGAGAAGTACAAAGGCGCGGTGGTGCCGGCGTTCTGATCGAACTGCTGCAATGCAAAAGGGGATGCCAAGTGCATCCCCTTTTTTGTGCCTGGAAATACGGCCCCAGTGGGAGCGAGCTTGCTCGCGATGGGGCCATAACATTCAACATCCAAGCTGACTGATACACCGCCATCGCGAGCAAGCTCGCTCCCACAGGGTTTGGTGGTGTTTTCAGTTGCGCTTGAGCATCACCGGCAACTGCGCCACCAGCTTCGCATTGTTCAACGGCGCCCGAATGAACCCACGCTGTGTCCCATCCGGCCCGATCACCGCGAGGTTGCCGCTGTGATCAACGGTGTAGTTCGGCTTGCTCGTGTCCGCCGGAATGAACGGAATGCTCACCGCGTTGGCGATCGTTTGCAGTTCATCGGTCGACGCCGGGGTCAGGCCGATGAACTGCGGGTCGAAGTAGCCCAGGTACTGCTTGAGCTGCTTGGGCGTATCGCGGTTCGGGTCGACGCTGACCAGCACAATCTGCAATTTATCCACAGCCTCGGGTGGCAATTCGCTCTTGATCTGCCGCAACTGGGCGAGGGTGGTCGGGCAGATGTCCGGGCAGAAGGTGTAGCCGAAGAACAGCAGGCTCCACTTGCCTTTCAATTCATTGATCGCGACCGGCTGGCCGTCCTGATTGGTCATCATCACGTCCGGCAGATTACGGCTCTGCGGCAGCAAGATGATGCCGGCGTCGATCAGTGCCGTCGGATCGCCCTGGTTTTTCCCGGACAGCACCTTGTTGACGGTCAGGCCCAGGATCAGTGCGACCAGGGCGACAAGTATGAAGACGGTTTTCTGGGTTCGAGTCATAGGTTCAACAATAGGTAGTGGTCTACGAGCAGGGCGATAAACAGCAGGAACAAGTAGTAGATAGAGTACTTGAACGTGTTGATCGCCGCGTGCGGCCGAGTGCCACGGTACAGCACCACGGCCCATTGCAGAAACCGCGCGCCCAGCCCGAGCGCACAGACCAGGTAGAGCGTGCCGCTCATGTGGATCACATAAGGCATCAGGCTGACGGCAAGCAATGCGAAGGTATAAAGCAGGATGTGAATCTTGGTGTAGTGCTCGCCATGGGTGACCGGCAACATCGGGATGTCGGCCTTGGCGTATTCCTCCTTGCGATGGATCGCCAGCGCCCAGAAGTGCGGCGGGGTCCAGGCGAAGATGATCAGCACCAGCAGCAGCGGTTCGGCGCTGACGTGACCGGTGGCGGCGGTCCAGCCAAGCAATGGCGGCGCGGCACCGGCCAGACCACCGATGACGATGTTCTGCGGGGTCGCGCGCTTGAGGAATCCGGTGTAGACCACCGCGTAGCCGAGCAACGAGGCGAGGGTCAGCCACGCGGTCAGCGGGTTGGTGAACGCCAGCAGCATGGCTTGCCCGAGGACCGCCAATACCAGCGCGAACGTCAGCGCGGCGGTCGGCGAAACCCGGCCTTCGGCGAGCGGCCGTTTGTGGGTGCGCGCCATCACCGCGTCGATGCGCCGGTCCACCACATGATTGACCGCCGCCGCGCCACCGGCACACAAAGCGATGCCCAGGTTGCCGAAAATCAGCACCGTCCACGGCACCCCGGCGCGGGTCGCGAGGAACATCCCCACCAGCGAAGTGATGAGCATCAGCACCACGACTTTGGGCTTGGTCAGTTCCAGGTAGTCACGCCAGATCGCCTGACTGGGACGTTCGCCGATCAGAATCGCCATGGCATTTCTCCTTTTATTGTTATGGGCCCGGCTGAGTGTTTACGTGGGCTGAAGTGCCAGCGCGCTTGCTTGACCCGGACCAGACTGGTTCGGGCGTGGTAATTGACCAGCACCATGGTCAGCAACAGCGCCGCGCCGCCCGCGTTATGCGCGACGGCCACCGGCAGCGGCAGATGGAACAGCACGTTGCTGATGCCCAGGGTGATTTGTGCGCCGAGGGCGATCAGCACCAGGCCTGCCAGGCGCGTCATGCCAACCGCCTTCAGTTGCCAGGCCAGACCGAGCAATACCAGGGTGACCAGTAACGCGCCGATGCGATGAGTCAGGTGAATGGCCGTACGGGCATCGCTGTCCAGTTGCCCGCCGAGGTAGTTCGGGCCGATGTGCTGGGTCAGGTGAAAGCCATTGGCGAAGTCCGCCGCTGGCAACCACTGGCCGTGACAGGTCGGAAAGTCGATGCAGGCCACGGCGGCGTAATTGGAACTGACCCAGCCCCCGAGGGCGATTTGCCCGATCACCAGCAACAGCCCTGCCGTCGCCCAGTGCTGCAAACGTCGTGGCACCGTCAGCGCCGGCAGTACGCCGGACAGGCGCAAGGTCAGCAGAAACAACAGGCTCAAGGTCGCGAAGCCGCCCAGCAAATGCCCGGTGACCACCTGCGGCCAGAGCTTGAGCGTTACCGTCCACATGCCGAACGCGGCCTGGCCAACAACCACCGCCAACAGGAACAACGGCAGCTTCACCGGCTGTCCGGGATGGCGGCGATGCACCCACGCACGACCCGCCAACACCGCGATCAACAGCCCCAGCGTGCCGGCGGAGTAGCGGTGGATCATCTCGTTCCAGCCCTTATGGGCCTCGACCGGAGCGTCCGGGAAATGCAATTCGGCATGGGCCAGTTGGGCTTCGCTTTTCGGCACGCTGATGAAGCCATAGCAGCCGGGCCAGTCCGGGCAGCCGAGGCCGGCGTGGGTCAGGCGCGTGTAGGCGCCGAGCAACACCACAATCAGTGCCAGCAAGGTGGCAAACAACGCGAGGCGAAATCCAGGCTTGGCCATGACGATGCCCTTATCCGATGTTCGACAGTTTCAGCAGGTGGCGCAGATCGTTGAGCAAGTCCTTGCCCTTCACCGACGGGTCGTAGCGCAGAACCAGATTGCCGTGGGGGTCGATGATCCACAGGTGCGGCACGTCATTGCTCTGAGCGCCTTTTGTGTAGGCAGGCAAGTCCAGTGAATAACGTTGCAACTGCGGGTACTCGCGTTGAAGTTTAGTCTCGTAATCACTGTTCAGCGTCTGCGCGGTGGCCAATGCATGGATGGCGCGGGACGCATCGCGGCCCAGGCCGATCTGGATTTGCCGCGCCAGATACACCAGTTGCTGGCAGTCCACCGCGCAATCCTTGGGCGCGGTCACCAGTATCTGCCAACGCTCTTCCTGGGCCTGTACGCCGATGTCCGCCCGGGTCTGACCGTTGCCGATCAGTTCGCCGTGATAACTGCGGCCCTCGGGCACCCAGAAATTCAGCTTGTACATGCCGGTGGCAAGGATCATCGGACCGATCACCCCGAGCAGGATCAGCAGCAGTTGCATACGGCCCTTGCGCCGGTTCACCAACGGTTTCGCCTCAGACATGCTGGGTGGATTCATGGCCGCTCCCATGGTGTTTCTCCTTTGCGTTGTGCCAGCCGAGATAGAGATAAAGACCGAACAGGACGATCGCCATGGCGAACCACTGCACGGCATAAGCGATGTGTTTTTCCGGGCCCATGGCGACTACGGGCCAGTCGGCCTGGTAGATGGCGGGTCCGGTTTCGGCACGTAGTTCGTAGGCAAAGCCTTCGCGGCTCAGTGCTGTCCAGAGCTTGTCTGGCTCAACGGCCGTAATCAGCTTCGGCCATGTCAACGTTGTGGGATCTGCGTGCAATTGGAACGTCGCCCCAGGGGAGACGTAGACCCACGCGTCAAGGCTTACCGCCTCGGTGGGTGTCTTGAATTGCGGTGGTGTGCGGCGCTCCGGCCAAGGCAACCAGCCGCGATTGACCAGCAGCCAAAGCCCGGTGGCCTGATCGTGAAAGGGTTGCAACAGCTCGACGCCAACCCTGCCGTTGCGTTGACTGTTATCCAGCAGCAGGCTGTGTTCGGCATCGAACCGGCCGTACAGGTGAACCCGACGGAAGGCCGGGTCTGTCGTGTGTTGCAGTTCGGTGCTGGCCATCGGCTCGGCGGCCCGCCGCTCGGTGTAGCTTTGCAGCAGCGCGCTTTTCTCCGCGCCCCGACTCAACTGCCAGAACCCCAGGGACACCAGTAGCGGCAGCAGCAGCGCCACCACCAGCGTTGGCACGATACCTGGCCGAAAGCACTTCATGGCATTGCCAGAAAATCGGTCATCGCGATAGCTATACTCAAGTACATCGCTTGTCCCCCCGGAGTCTCACCATGCTCAAAGCAGCCATCGTCCTGATGCTGATTGCCACGGTTGTCAGCCTGTTCAGCGGCCTGTTTTTTCTGGTCAAGGACGACAGCCGCTCAAACCGCCTCGTCATTGCCTTGAGTGTTCGTGTGACCCTGGCCGCCCTTACCCTTGGCTTGATTGCCTGGGGCTTTTTCAGCGGCCAGCTGGTTTCCAATGCCCCCTGGTAACTGCTGCTTTAAAGCACATAGACGAAAACAAACAGCCCGATCCACACCACATCCACGAAGTGCCAGTACCAGGTCGCCGCTTCGAAACCGAACTGGTGCTCGTTGTCGAAGTGCCCGCGCATGATCCGCATCAGCATCACGAACAGGATGATGGTGCCGATGGTGACGTGGGCGCCGTGGAACCCGGTGAGCATGAAGAAGGTCGCGCCGTAGATGCCCGAGCCCAGGGTCAGGCCCAGTTCGCGGTAGGCGTGCATGTACTCTTCGGCCTGGAAGATGAGGAACGCACTGCCGAGCAATACAGTGAGCGCCAGCCAGAGTTTCAGTGCGCCGCGATGGCCCTTTTTCAAGGCATGGTGGGCGATGGTCACGGTCACGCTGGAACTGACCAGCAACACGGTATTGAGTAGCGGCAGGCCCCAGGGGCTAATGACTTCCTTGGGCGGCGGAAACAGTTTCGAGTCGGGGTTGCTCAGCAACGGCCAGGTGAACTGGAAGTTCGGCCACAGCATGTGCGCCATGCCTTTGGCACCCTCACCACCGAGCGCCGGTCCGGAGATTTGACGCACATAAAACAGCGCGCCAAAAAAGGCGATGAAGAACATCACCTCCGAGAAGATGAACCAGCTCATGCCCCAGCGGAACGAGCGATCCATCTGTGCGCTGTACAAGCCGCCGCGACTTTCCTTGATCACCGTGCCGAACCAGCCAAACAGCATGTAGGCCAGCAACAGGCCACCGACGAAAAAGATCAGCGGCCCGTGGGATTCCGGACGCGCTGCTTTCAGATCATTGAACCAGGTGGCCAGGCCAAACACCGTGACGAACATCCCGACCGTGGCGATGATCGGCCATTTGCTCTGGGCCGGGACGTAATAATGTTCATGAGTTGCCATTTATTGTTCTCCTTATCGGGCACGCTCAGCCGCCAGTGTTTACAGCTACCGGTGGATGTCGGGCGGTGATATCGAACAGCGTGTAGGACAGCGTCAGGTGCTTCACATCCTTGGGCATGTCACGATCAACGATGAAACGTACCGGCATTTCGATCCGCTGACCGGGCTGCAGCACTTGCTGGGTAAAGCAGAAACATTCGGTCTTGTGGAAGTACGCCGCCGCATTGCTGGGCGCGATGCTCGGCACGGCTTGGGCGCTCATCGGTTTATCGGTGGGGTTGTGGGCGATGAAGATCATCTCGTTCACCGCCCCCGGGTTCGCGGTCAATTCGTCATGTTTGGGGTAAAAGTCCCACGGCATGTCGGCGGTGTTGGTCGACAGAAACTGCACGCGCACCTGCCGCGAGGTGTCGACCGTTTGCTCACCCTCGTACTGCCCGCCGGTCTTGCCATTAATGCCGAAGGCCTTGCACATCACGTCGTAGATCGGCACCAGGGCAAAGCCGAACACAAACATTGCCACCACCACGGTCAGCAGGCGCGTGACCAGTTTCTTCATCGAAATCGAGTCAGCCATGATTTCCGCACAACCCTGCAGGAGCGAGCTTGCTCGCGAAAAACTTGAGAGCGCCGTGGTGTGTCAGGCTTCCAGCGTCATCGTTGACGACCATCGCGAGCAAGCTCGCTCCTACAAGGGCCACAGTGTTCATTTCACTTCCGGCGGCGTGGTGAATGTGTGATACGGCGCCGGCGACGGGATGCTCCACTCCAGACCTTCAGCCCCATCCCACGGCTTGGCCGGTGCCGGCGCGCCGCCTCGAATGGTCTTGATCACGATGAACAGGAAAAAGATCTGCGTGGCGCCGAACATGAACGCGCCGATCGACGACACCATGTTGAAGTCGGCGAACTGCAGGTTGTAGTCCGGAATCCGTCGTGGCATGCCCGCCAGCCCCACAAAGTGCATCGGGAAGAAGGCCAGGTTCATGCCGATGAACGACAGCCAGAAATGCAGCTTGCCGAGGGTTTCGTCATACATGTGGCCGGTCCATTTCGGCAGCCAGTAGTAGGCCGAGGCGAAGATCCCGAAGATCGCCCCCGGCACCAGCACGTAATGGAAGTGCGCGACCACGAAGTAGGTGTCCTGATACTGGAAGTCCGCCGGGGCGATGGCCAACATCAACCCGGAGAAACCGCCGATGGAGAACAGGATCACGAACGCCACGGCAAACAGCATCGGCGTCTCGAACGTCAACGAACCCTGCCACATGGTGCTGGCCCAGTTGAACACCTTCACGCCCGTCGGCACCGCAATCAGCAACGTGGCGTACATGAAGAACAACTCGCCCACCAGCGGAATGCCGACCACGAACATGTGGTGCGCCCAGACGATGAACGACAGGAACGCGATACTCGCCGTGGCGTAGACCATCGAGGTGTAGCCGAACAGTGGCTTGCGCGAAAAGGCCGGAATGATCGAGCTGACGGCGCCGAAGGCCGGCAGGATCATGATGTACACCTCGGGGTGACCGAAGAACCAGAACACATGCTGGAACAGCACCGGGTCTCCGCCACCGGCGGCACTGAAGAAACTGGTGCCGAAGTGGATGTCCATCAGCATCATCGTCACACAACCGGCCAGTACCGGCATCACCGCAATCAGCAGGAACGCGGTGATCAGCCAGGTCCAGACGAACAACGGCATTTTCATCAGCGTCATGCCGGGGGCGCGCAGGTTGAGGATGGTGGCGATCACGTTGATCGCGCCCATGATCGAACTGATCCCCATCAAGTGGATGGCGAAAATGAAGAAAGTCACGCTTTCCGGCGCGTAGGTCGTCGACAGCGGCGCATAGAACGTCCAGCCGAAGTTCGGCCCGCCACCCGCAGTGAACAGGGTCGACACCAGCATCAGGAACGCCGCCGGCAACAGCCAGAAGCTGAAGTTGTTCATGCGCGGCAGGGCCATGTCCGGCGCGCCGATCATCAGCGGGATCATCCAGTTGGCGAGGCCGACGAAGGCCGGCATCACCGCACCGAAGACCATCACCAGACCGTGCATGGTGGTCATCTGGTTGAAAAATTCCGGCTGGACGATCTGCAGCCCCGGCTGGAACAACTCGGCGCGAATCACCATCGCGAACGAACCGCCAAGCAGGAACATGGAGAACGCAAACCACAGGTACAACGTACCGATGTCCTTGTGGTTGGTGGTCAGCACCCAGCGCATCAGGCCTTTTGCGGGGCCATGGGCGTGGTCGGTGGCGGTATGAACATGCTCATCGATTACAGCAGTCATGTCCTGTCTCCTGCAAACAGATGGACTGTGCGGGCCGGGGTGCGTAGCCCCGACCGGTTCCTTACGTGCGCAATAGACCGGGTCATTTGCTTTCCGCCTGTTTCAGCTCCAGCACTTCTTTAGGCGTGACCATGTCGCCCTTGTTGTTGCCCCAGGCGTTACGTTCATAGGTCACGACCGCCGCGATATCGACCTCCGAGAGTTGCTTGCCGAATGCGGCCATGGAAGTGCCAGGCTTGCCGTGGAAAACAATGCTCAGGTGAGCGTCTTTCGGTCCGGTGGCGATTTTCGAGCCCTTGAGTGCCGGGAACATCGGCGGCAGACCCTGGCCTTCGGCCTGGTGACAGGCCACGCAGGTGGTGTGATAGACCTTGTCGCCGCGTTCCTTGAGCTCCTCGAGCGTCCATTCCTTGCTGGTCAGCTCTTTGAGCTGCGCGGCCTCGGCCTTGCGATCGGCCAGCCATTTTTCGTAATCGGCCTTTTCCTTGACCTCGACCACGGTCGGCATGAAGCCGTGATCCTTGCCGCACAACTCGGCGCACTGGCCACGGTAGATGCCGGGCTTGTCGATACGGGTCCAGGCTTCATTGACGAACCCGGGAATCGCATCGCGCTTGACCGCGAAAGCCGGCACCCACCAGGAGTGGATCACGTCGGCGGAGGTCACAAGGAAGCGCACTTTGGCACCGACCGGCAGCACCAATGGCTTGTCGACTTCGAGCAGATAGTGCTCGCCCTTGGCTTCCTTGTTGTGGATCTGATCCTGGGGGGTGGTCAGGTTGCTGAAAAACTCGACGTCCTGGCCCAGGTATTTGTAGTGCCACTTCCACTGGTAACCGGTGATCTGGATGTCGATTTCCGGCTCACTGGCGTCGTACATCTTGATCAGGGTCGCGGTAGCGGGAACCGCCATGGCCACCAGGATCAGGAAGGGCACGATGGTCCAGAGGATTTCGACGGTGGTGCTTTCATGAAATTTGGCGGCCACCTGCCCGGTCGAGCGGCGGTGGAGAATCATCGACCAGAACATGGCACCAAATACGATGATGCCGATCACCACACAGATCCAGAAAATGATCATGTGCAGGTCGAATACTGCGTGACTGATTTCAGTCGCTCCAGGCGCCATATTCACAGTCCAGGCCGCTTGCGCCTGACTGAAAATCGACCACAACAGGAGGCCCATCCAGACATGTGGATGTCGCATCATTGCGGGTTCCCCTTATCGTTCTTGTTATCCCGCCGGCTTTCACCTGCGGCAAGGGAGCGGCTGCATCAGACTACGAACTTGAGCACCGGGCCTTGCTGCATATGCAGTCGGGCGTCATCAGCTAACTCCATTCCACCCCGAGTATAGACAGCGACTCTCACCTCGCAATGCGAAGGCGTAAATGATCTGAAACAGCATTAACTTGCGTTGCAGGGCACGAATGGAGAAGGATGCAGACGAGTGGTGGCAAATCGATATAACGGGACCGTCTCAAGGATGAAATAATTATGACAAATGCGTCTTAGCATTTTTCGTAAGCCAGCTAAGTTATGTCTTCCCTATTTCATTGCCTTGTTTCCTGGAGTTTTCATGAACACCGCCGCATTGCGCGAGCAGATCCAAACAGCCCAACAACACGAAGCCGAGACCGGTCTGCTGACGCGTCAACTGGAAAGCAAACTGGCTCATCTGCACCCGGCGATCCAATTGCCGGAGGCCGATACCAAAGGCGTACTGACGCGATTTGTCGCCGCCTACATCGAAGAAGTGCCTGATCTGCTGGATGCAGCCAATGAAGTCGCCAGGGAAGCGGGCATTGAGTCACAGATCAAACCGGTGCTGAAAATCGCCGAGCAATACTTCCTCCAGCCGCCAGCCATCATGGCCGGCCATGCCGGGCTCGACAGTCTGCTGGATGAAGCCTATCTGGCGCACCGGTTTGTCGAAGAGGTCAACGACCTGTACATCAAGCATCTTGGCCAGCCACTGATCCCCTTGGACATGACTGTCGCCAACCTGATTGCTCACCAATTGATCGGTGAGACGTTCGCCAACCAACTGGACGAAGTGGTGCATCACGCCATCGACGAGATGCTCAACGACGAAACCTTCGCACTGGAGTCCGTGGAAGCCTACCGCGAGAAGCTCAACAGCCCGGACACCGGCGCCGCGTGGAAACGCTGGCCGTGCATGTCCCGCCGTTTGGGCGTAGGCCTGGAACTGGATCAACCGGCGGCTTGATCCACCGGGAAACACAATCCCCTGTGGGAGCGAGCCTGCTCGCGATGAGGCTATGTCATTCAACATCAAAGTTGACTGATCTACCGCCATCGCGAGCAAGCTCGCTCCCACATCGGGCCTCAGCCAGCTGCACCTATGCCCGTGTTGGTACGAACCCTGCCTTCAAGTCTGCGCTTCAATCCCCGCGATTCAATCAACAGCTTCGAACCCTTGGCCGCATTCGCCCGACCCCACTCCTCCAGAAGCTCCAGACACGAGTGATCGATGTAGCTCAGGTTGTTAAGCGGCACATGCACCGTCGCGCCTGGTGGAATACTACCCAGCACCTGGGTCAGCGCCGGCACTTTGAGGAAGGTCGCCGCACCCACCAGGCGCAATTCCATTTCCCCTTCCTGAGGCAGGTCGATCAGGCTGATTTTCAACCGAGAAGCTTTCAGCGCCAGCTTCACCAGCGTCAGGCCGAAGCCAATCAATACGCCAGTCAGCAGGTCCGTGAAAACGATGGCGAGCGCGGTTGCCGCATAGGTGAACATCGGCGCCCGACCATACCGGCCCAAACCACGGAATACCTTGAGATCCACAAGCTTGAAACCGGTGTACACCAGCACGCCCGCCAGGCTCGCCACCGGAATGCTTTGCAGCACGCTGGACAGCAACAGTACGAACGCCAACAACCACAGGCCGTGGAAAATGGTCGAAAACCGCGTGGTTGCGCCAGCCTGAACATTCGCCGAACTGCGTACGATAACGCCGGTCATCGGCAACGCTCCAAGCAGGCCACACAGCATGTTGCCGATACCTTGCGCCGACAATTCCCGGTCGAAGTCCGAGCGCTGACCGCTGTGCATACGATCAACCGCGGCGGCTGAGAGCAAGGTTTCGGCGCTCGCGATGAAAGCCACGGCAAACGCCGCGATCAGCAAGGTCGGATCAGCCAGGTTGAGCAGATCCGCTGGCTTGAGCCAGTCGATGGCCTCCGTCAGGTTGGCCGGAACCTCAACCCGTTTGACCTGCAACGCCAGCATCAGGCTGGCAAGCGTGGCCAGACCGACGCCAAGTAGCGCGCCAGGAACGAAGCGCAGGGATTGCGGACGGAATTTATCCCACAGCCACATGACGGCGATTGTCGACAAACCGAGCAACCCGGCTTGCCAGCCAAACGTGGGCAACGCCAGAGACAGCGCCGCCGGGAAGGCCGCCAGGTTATCCAGACCCGAAGGTTTGGGCACGGCATCCAGCATCACATGCACCTGAGACAGGATGATCAGTACGCCAATCCCGGCCAGCATGCCGTACACCACCGCGGGTGCCGTCACTCGAAACCAGCAGCCCAGCTTCAATCGGCCAGCCACCAGTTGCAGCAAACCCGCCAACAACAGTATCGGCCCGAGCATGGCGATGCCGTGCTGGCGGACCAACTCGAACACCAGAACGGCCAGGCCCGCCGCCGGGCCGCTGACTTGCAGTGGCGAACCGGCCAACCAGCCGACCACCAGACCACCGATGATGCCGGTGATCAGGCCTTTGGCCGGCGGCAGCCCCGAAGCAATCGCGATGCCCATGCACAGAGGCAGGGCGACCAGAAACACAACCACCGAAGCCAGCAGCTCCCGTGGCAGAACAGCTTTGAGTCGAGCAGCACGCATGGTGAGTCTCCCGAAATTTTTCTTCAGGCATGGCAAAGCCAGGCTGCCTGAACGGCAGCCTCGGCTGAACCACACAACGATTTAGGAGGATTTAGAAGCGCGCTTTGGGCGTCGCCACGGGAATTGGCAGGCTGCCATTGAGCGGCAGGAAACAGCCTTGATCTGCGTCGTACGCTTTGATTTCGCTGGTTTCGATGTTGTAGACCCAGCCGTGAATAAATAGCTGACCGTTGGCCATGCGCGAAGCCACCGACGGATGGGTGCGCAGATGCTGCAACTGGGCGATCACATTCTCTTCAGTGAGGATGTGCATGCTTTCGCTTTCGCTGGAGCAGTTGCAGTTCTCTTGCACCATGGTTTTGGCCACTTCGGCATGACGCAGCCAGGCTTTGACCGTGGGCATTTTTTCCAGACTGTCCGGGTTGAGCACCGCGCGCATGGCGCCGCAGTCGGAATGCCCGCAAATGATGATGTGATGCACCCCAAGAGCCAGTACGGCGTACTCGATGGCCGTGGAAACACCACCGTTCATTTGCCCGTAAGGCGGCACGACGTTGCCGACGTTACGGGTCACGAACAGGTCGCCGGGGGAGCTCTGGGTAATCAGCTCGGGAACGATGCGCGAATCGGCGCAGGCGATGAACATCGCTCGTGGCCGCTGGGCCGTGGCGAGTTTCTTGAAGAGCTCTTCCTGTTGAGGAAAGATCTCATGATGAAAATGCAAAAAGCCGTCAACGATATGCTGCAACGCTGCATCGGCGGTTTCGGCCTCGGGTTGGGCTGAAGCCGACGCAGCCAACGGCTGTTTATCCTTGTCACTCATCAATTCATCCTCATTGGCGGGCTCAGGGAGTCATCCCGTGTGGTCCGGTGTGAAGCCAGTGGCTGGTTAAAAAACATCCAGGCCAAACATCTCGACCCATCAGTCACTCGATGAACAAGGTAGCGGCCGAATCTTAATTGAAACTGAATAAAACGCTCTAGAATGCGTGTTGCAGGTCACAAAAAACGTGACCAGCCTAAGACGCAAGCGCGATCTTCAGTACTCAACCATAGGCCAATTGTCCTCAAATCAATGACATTTGGCGACCGGGCGGACAAAAGGCATTGCAGTCCAGGTCAAAGCTTTCCCGGCGATTGAGCCCCAGGCGCTTGATGGCTTTGGCAAAACGCTGTGCCAGCAGGTCGGCGAAGGGACCTTCGCCGCGCATTCGAGCACCAAAGCGGCTGTCGTAGAGTTCACCGCCACGGCTCTGGCGAATCAGGCTCAGCACATGCGCCGCCCGTTGCGGATAGTGGGCGCCCAGCCATTCTTCGAACAGCGGCGCCACTTCCAGCGGCAGACGCAGCATCATGTAGGCGGCGCTTTGTGCTCCGGCGCCGTGAGCCTCGGCGAGCAGGCTTTCGAGTTCGCTGTCGTTGATCATCGGAATCATCGGTGAACACAGGACGCCCACCGGAATGCCCGCCTCGCGCATGACCCTGATCGCCCGCAACCGGGCCTTGGGCGCTGCGGCGCGGGGTTCAAGGATGCGTTTGAGATCGTCGTCCAGGGTGGTCAGGCTGATCATCACCGCCACCAGGTTTTGCTGTGCAAGTTCGGTCAGCAGGTCCAAATCGCGAAGTATCAGCGAGCCTTTGGTGACGATGGTCACGGGATGGCGATATCGCAGCAGTACTTCGAGGGTATGCCGGGTGATCCTGTATTCACGCTCGATCGGCTGATAGGGGTCGGTGTTGGAGCCGAGGTTGATCGGCGCACATTGATAGCCGCGTTTGGACAGTTGTTGCTCCAACACATCCACAGCGTTGATCTTGGCGATCAGCTTTGTCTCGAAATCCAGCCCGGGCGACATGTCCCAATAGGCATGGCTTGGCCTCGCGTAGCAGTAAATGCAGCCATGCTCGCAACCGCGATAGGGATTGATCGATCGATCGAAGGGCAAGTCCGGCGACGTATTGCGGGTAATGATGGTTTTCGCCGTTTCAATGCTCACCTCGGTGCCCTGGGTAAGCGGTACTTCCTGATACCAGCCGTCGTCCTCAACCACCGAATGGCTGGGGGCAAAGCGGTTGTGCGGGTTGGTTGCGGTGCCGCGGCCGCGGGGAGGCAGAGAGCTAACCATCAGCGGACTCCTTGATCTGTATATCCATACAGTAACCGACTCACTGCCTGTCGACCAGTACCGCTCAGCCCTTCATCTGACAACGGGGCATCATGATGCTTACTTGTTCATTGATAATCAGAAAACTCAGGAAACATATAGTCAGTGGTTAGATTCAATACCCAACCGTATATTCAACCCAACAGGCAATACCCTCAACAGCAATCAAATAAAAGGATTTATTAATGTCTTTCTTTAATCAACGCGGTATTTTCCTTCAACTCATGAAACCAGGCCCTTCGGAACCCAACACCTTGGTTTCTTTGCAACTGGCTCGCAAAGAGTTGAGTTGGGATGCGGAAAATGAAATGCAAGTTGAAAAGCTCGTCGACTCGACTTACTACACCGCCACTTCCACCGACCTTGGCAACTCTTTCAGCATCCGGACCGTGGGCAAGGATGTCGATGGAGACGGGACCATCGATGCCGACGACAAAGCCAAGTTACAGGCGCTGGCAAAGGCTTATGCCAGTATCGTCAATCCCTGAGCCCTGACTTTCCGATCACTGGAAAGTGCTATTGCCGAATGCATGCGGGCTCCCGCATGCATTCCAGACAGCCTGGAGGATAAAAATGTCAATGCTCATAAAAACTGGTGCTTATCTACAACAAAAAGAAACGACGAAAGGTGTGCAGGTAATTATCAAGCTAATAAGGGCAGGCGAGTATCCGAACAAAACAATGGAGCAATTCGCTGATATTCTCGCAAGCGCTCCCTCAGTGACACTCCATATAAAAGACGAAGGCAAGACTTCAAAGCTCGATTTTGATCCTTGGTCCGATATCAATGTCACTCCAGACAATAGCATCGACGAAAAGGACATTGCCGCCCTTACACAACTTGCACTCGCTTTTTATCATCAACAAATAATTGCCCCAGAGGGCATAGCGTACCTTTATCGTCTTTCCGCTGAATCACCCGAGCTTCGAGTAGACGTTGAGGAATTTGAAATTGACGAAGATGATCATCAACTGTATAGCCTCGGTGTGTACGAAACTAAATCTGCAAATGCCGGCTCGTCTTTTGAAGGTCGCAAGCGCAACCCTTTAACTGGACAGGTGTTTAACTATGGGGTCGGACTGAACGAGCTGCTCAAATCCTTCATCAAACTGAAACTATAACCTGAGCGCGGACTTCACGATTCTTTGACAGTCAGCTCACAGGCCTTTGACCGTGCATGGCTGATCCTTGCCACCATCTTCCCGTCCCTTTCTGAACGGTCGCTCAAGCATGCTTTTTCCACGTTTTTTATCTGCAATATGCTTGTCGCTGGTTGTGCTCGCTAACCTGACACCGGCACTTGCTGACGACAGTGTGATGCAGCGTCCAGCAGACTGGGCTCAACAGATAGAGAAGCAATACAACCTCTTCCAGATGTCGCCGACGCTCTATCGCAGCGCCTTGCCGGACAAGGGCGCGGTGCCGCTGCTGGAGAAACTCAAGGTGGGCACTGTGATCAATTTCCTGCCCGAAGCAGACTCCAGTTGGTTGTCCGCGCCAGGTATCACGCAAGTACAACTGCCTTATCGCACCAACCATGTGGATGACGCCGATGTGCTCAAGGCCTTGCGCGCCATTCGGTCCGCCGAAGCCAAAGGCCCGGTGCTGATGCACTGCAAACACGGTTCCGACCGTACCGGCCTGATGGCCGCCATGTACCGGGCTGTCATCCAGGGCTGGACCAAGGAGGAGGCCCTGAACGAAATGACCCAGGGCGGCTTTGGCGACAGCACCCACTTCAAGGACGGAATTCGCTACATGATGCAGGCCGACGTGGAAAAACTGCGCACGGCCCTGGCCAATGGCGATTGCAGCACCAGCCCATTCGCTGCGTGTTCAATGAAGAGCTGGTTCAAGTCCGCTCACATCGAATAAAAAAAGCCCCCGCTGCATTGCACAACGGGGGCTTTTTTCACTCAATTTTGTTCGTCAGGCTTTTTCTTCAGCTTCGGATTCGGGAAGAACTGAACCGGCTGAACCTTGGTGTCGGCAGGTTTTGGGGCGCTGGTGTTCACCCGCGTACCCAACTCCTTGGGCACTGACAGCCCTTGCTCATTGAGTGTGTCGGAGTAACCGCAGGCCACGCACTCTCGGTGCGGGACCTGGTCTTCATTCCACATCATCAATTTGTCCGGCTCGCTGCATGCCGGGCAGACCGCCCCGGCGATAAAGCGTTTTTTCGTAATCACAGGTCCCTCACTCATGCTGCCGCGCCCTCACTCAGGCCGCTGTGGCGCAAGAGTGCGTCAATTGATGGCTCACGACCACGGAAGTCGACGAACAGCACCATCGGCTCCTGGGAGCCGCCACGGGCCAGGATTGCTTCGCGGAACGCACGACCGGTGTCGGCGTTGAGCACGCCTTCTTCTTCGAACTTCGAGAACGCATCGGCCGACAGCACTTCAGCCCACTTATAGCTGTAGTAACCCGCGGCGTAACCGCCAGCGAAGATGTGCGCAAAGCTGTTGGGGAAGCGGTTGTAGGCCGGCGGACGCATCACCGAAACCTCGTCACGCACGCCTTCAAGCACTTGCAGCACGCTGCGGCCGTCGCCATGGGTGGCGTGCAGTTCGAAGTCGAACAGCGAGAACTCCAGTTGGCGCACCATCATCAGGCCGGACTGGAAGTTTTTCGCCGCAAGCATCTTCCCAAGCAGGTCCTGAGGCAGCGGTTCGCCGGTTTCATAATGACCGGAAATCAGCGCCAGGCCTTCCGGCTCCCAGCACCAGTTCTCCATGAACTGGCTCGGCAGCTCGACCGCATCCCAAGCCACGCCGTTGATGCCGGACACGCCAGCATGCTCGACGCGGGTCAGCAGGTGATGCAGGCCGTGACCGAACTCGTGGAACAGGGTGGTGACTTCGTCGTGGGTCAGCAGCGCAGGCTTGCCGCTGTCGGCCGGGGTGAAGTTGCACACCAGGTTGGCTACCGGGCTTTGCAATACACCACCAGCGGTGCGACGACGGTCGCGGGCGCCATCCATCCAGGCGCCGCCACGCTTGTTGGCGCGAGCATAGAGGTCGAAGAAGAAGCGGCCGACGTGCTGGCCGTGTTCCTTGATTTCGAACAGGCGGACATCCGGGTGCCAGGTGTCGAAGCCTTTCTGCTCGGCAATCTCGATGCCGTACAGGCGCTGGACGATGGCGAACAGGCCGCTGAGTACCTTGTCGATCGGGAAGTAGGCGCGCAGGGCTTCCTGGGCGACGCTGTAACGCTGTTCACGGAGTTTTTCGCCGTAGAAACCGCTGTCCCAGCTTTGCAGATCCGGGCAGCCCTGTTCGGCGGCATAAGCCTTGAGCTGTTCCAGATCCTGGGCAGCGAACGGTTTGCTGCGCTTGGCCAGGTCGCGCAGGAAACTCAGCACCTGATCGCTGGACTCGGCCATTTTGGTCGCCAGGCTCAACTCGGAGAAACTGCTGAACCCCAAGAGTTTTGCCAGTTCCTGACGCAGGTCGAGGATTTCTTCCATGACCGGGCCATTGTCGTTCTGGCCTGCGTTCGGCCCCTGGTCCGACGCCCGAGTGCAGTACGCGGCGTAGACTTCTTCACGCAGCGCGCGGTCCTGGGCGTAGGTCATCACCGCGTAATAGCTCGGGAATTCCAGGGTGATCAGCCAGCCGTCCAGATCCTTGGCCTGAGCCGCGGCGGCCATTTGCGCTTTGGCCGAATCGGTCAGGCCGGCGAGGGCGGCTTCATCGGTGATGTGCTTGGTCCAGGCCTGAGTGGCATCGAGCAACTGGTTGGAAAAACGGCTGCCCAGTTCGGACAGCTTGCTCTGCACTTCGGCGTAACGCTTTTGTTCGGCTTCCGGCAGGTCGATACCCGACAGACGGAAGTCACGCAGGGAGTGTTCCAGGATAGTTTTCTGCGCCACGTCGAAACCGGCGGCCTCCGGGCTGCTGGCCAGGGCTTCGAAAGCCTGGAACAGTTCGCGGTTCTGACCCATTTCAGTGGAATAGGCGCTCAAGGCCGGCAGGCACGACTCGTAGGCTTCACGCAGTTCGGCGCTGTTGCACACGGCATTGAGGTGGCTGACCGGGCTCCAGGCGGCGCCCAGGCGGTCGTTGAGTTCGTCCATCGCCAGCACCAGGCCAGCCCACGTTGGCTGTTTGACCTGGGTCTTGAGGATCTCGACGATAGCGGCACGGTTGTCAGCCAGGATCTGTTCAATGGCCGGTTGTACGTGTTCGGCGCGAATGGCGGAGAACGGCGGCAGGTCATAGGACTGCAAAAGAGGGTTGTTCACGCTCACGGTTGATACCTTGGCTGGAGAAACATGCAGCCATCTTAATTACAATCGACGTTCACCGCAGCTATCAGCAACAGAGAGAAACCCTATCGTGAACCTTCGCAAGTATCAGAACCACACGCCGCTGCTGGGTAAAGGCGCTTTTGTCGACAGCTCGGCGGTGGTGATCGGCGACGTTGAAATCGGCGAAGACAGCTCGGTCTGGCCGCTGACAGTGATCCGTGGCGACATGCACCGAATCCGCATCGGCGCGCGCACCAGCGTGCAGGATGGCTGCGTGTTGCACATCACCCACGCCGGGCCGTTCAACCCGGATGGCTTCCCGCTGCTGATCGGCGATGACGTGACCATCGCCCACAAGGTCATGCTGCATGGCTGTTCGGTGGGCAGCCGGGTGTTGATCGGCATGGGCAGCATCGTCATGGACGGTGCGGTGGTCGACGATGAGGTGATCATCGGTGCCGGCAGCCTGGTGCCGCCGGGCAAGCATCTGCAAAGCGGCTTCCTGTATGTGGGCAGCCCGGTGAAGCAGATCCGCCCGCTGACTGACAAGGAACGCGCGTTTTTTACCTACAGCGCGGCGAACTACGTGAAGCTCAAGGACCTGCATCTGGCCGAAGGCTACGACCAGCTTTGACCCTGCCCCTTATTCAGGATTCGACATGCATTACCAAACCGTTTTGTTCGACCTCGATGGCACCCTGACCGACCCACGCGAGGGCATTACTCGTTCGATCCAGTTCGCCCTGAGCAAACTGGGTATCGATGAGCCGGACCTGGCCAGACTCGAACACTTCATCGGCCCGCCGCTGTTGCAGGCATTCATGCAGTTCTACGACTTCGATGAAGCCAGGGCCTGGGAAGCGGTGAATTTCTACCGCGAGCGCTTCAAGGTCACCGGCCTCTACGAAAACCGGGTGTTCGATGGTGTCACGCCACTACTGGAAACCCTGGGCGGACAAGGGCGACAGCTGTACATCGCGACCTCGAAACCGTGGGTGTTCGCCCGGGAAATCGCCCGGCATTTCGATTTTGCCAAACACTTCAAGGTGATTTACGGCAGCGAACTGGACGGCACCCGGACCAACAAGGTCGAGCTGATCGCTCACCTGATGGCCGAAGAAAACCTGGACCCGGCCAACACTTTGATGATCGGCGACCGCAAGCACGACCTGATCGGCGCACGCAGCAATGGCCTGGACGCGGCGGCGGTAGGTTACGGGTTCGGCAGCCATGAAGAGTTGAGCGCCGAAGCGCCGGCGTATCACTTTGAGACGCTGGAAGAGTTGCATCAGGCGTTTTTGCCGAGCTGATCAGGCCGACACAAGTCAACTGTGGGAGCGAGCTTGCTCGCGATAGCAGTGTGTCAGGCACATTGATTGTGAAGGTGCCTCAGTCATCGCGAGCAAGCTCGCTCCCACAGGACTGCGCAAGTCCTCAAGGTCTGGGCGGCGGGGCGAGTTTCTGTCCTTGCTCAACCGCCCAGCTCACCACCTGCACAGTCAACTGATCACTCGCCTGACCGAACCCGGCCACCACCGCCGGGACCTGCACTTCACTGAGTGGCTGGCGCACTTCAAAGCGGCGGCTGGCGAGGATGCGCTGGTCGTAACTGCGCACCAGCAATGCATCCAGACGCACGACCGCGCTGGCATTCGTGCCCTGGTATTCAGTCTGGAACGCCTGCAGGCTGCCGCCCAATTCAAGATCGGTCTGGAAAATGCTGTCATCGGTGCTCAGCAGCGGCACCCGCCCGTCATGCTGGAAACCTTCCAGCAGACGATTGCGCACCAGCACCGGCGCCGGGTCGCTCCAGCGTGAACCCTTGTAGTGGCTGATCACATCGCCCTGGGGAATTACGGCAATGTTCGGACTGTTCAACGCTTCGCTGGACTGGAATTTGCTCAGGCGCAGCGACCAGCGCTGCGGCGTGCCATGGCTGGCCGATGCGCTCTGGGCCGACGGCAATCGATAGACCTCGAAGGGCTCGGGTTTGGGCAGGATCGAGCACGAACTGATCAATGTGAAGCCAGCGAGGAGGGCAATCCGAATCAGCTTCATGGCGTAAATTCCTTGGTCTTGTCACTGCCCAGCAGGTAACCGCTGGGGTTGGCTTCCAGGCGTGTGGTAATGGTGCGCAACGAACTCAGGGTTTCGCGCATCTCACGGACCGCCGGCCCCAGGCCATTAAGGCCTTGCATGCCGCTGTTGAGCGAATCCTGATTGGTGGTGATCAGTTTGTTGAGGGTGGCGCTGCTCTCCTGCAGCGACTTCATCGCCTGCTCGGCGCTGCCCAGCGCTTCCTTGCCATGCTCGTTGAGCAGCCCGTTGGCATTGCGCATCAACGCCGTCGTCTGCTCCAGCATGGTGTTGGCCTGCTTACCCACCGAGGCCAGTTGCTGCATGGTCTGGCGGATATCGCCGCGCTGTTCGGCAATGGCCCCGGTGGTTTGCTCCAGGTGCTCCAGGGTGTTGCTGATGCGCTCGATGTTTTCCGTGGAGAACATCAGATTGGCGTTATGCATCAGCGTACTCACCCCGGCCATCAGGTCTTCGCTGTCATTGAGCAGCCGGGCGATGGGCGAGGGCGAGGCGACGATGGTCGGCAGGTTACCGTCCTTGCCCTTGAGCGTCGGACTCTGTGGTGTGCCGCCGCTGAGTTGGATGATCGAAGTCCCGGTGACGCCGGTCAGGGCCAGTTTGGCCTGGGTGTCCTCCTTGACCGGGGTATCGCCGGCCAAGCGAATTCGCGCCAGCACCCGGCGCGGGTCTTTCGGGTCCAGGCGCAGCGAGATCACGTCGCCGACCTTGATCCCGCTGTACTGTACCGAGCTACCTTGGGACAAACCGCTAACCGCCTCGTTGAACACGACCTCGTAGTCCTTGAACTCGGTGTCGACACTGGACTTGGCCAGCCATAGGCCGAACAGCAGCGCGGCCGTCACCACAATCACGGTGAACAGGCCGATCAATACATGATGGGCTCGGGTTTCCATGTCAGACCTCGTTGAGCTGTTGGGCGGCCGTCAATGCCGCGCGGCCACGAGGGCCATGGAAGTATTCGTGAATCCACGCATCGTTGGTTTCCGAAACCTTGTCGATGGCGTCCGCCACCAGCACTTTTTTCTGCGCCAGCACCGCCACCCGGTCAGTGATGGTGTAGAGCGTGTCGAGATCGTGGGTCACCAGAAAGACACTCAGGCCCAAAGCATCGCGCAGGGTCAGGATCAATTGGTCGAACGCGGCGGCGCCGATCGGGTCGAGACCGGCGGTGGGTTCGTCGAGAAACAGGATGTCCGGGTCCAACGCCAATGCCCGGGCCAACGCAGCACGCTTGATCATGCCGCCGGACAGCGACGAGGGGTACTTCTCTGCGGCCGACAGCGGTAACCCGGCCAAGGCCATTTTCACCGCCGCCAGGTGCTCGGCGTCGTTGCGGCTCAAGCCGGCGTGTTCGATCAGCGGCAGGGCGACGTTCTCGGTCACCGTCAGTGAAGAGAACAGCGCGCCTTTCTGGAACAGTACGCCGAATCGCCGCTCCACCAGCGAACGCTCGTGCTCGGACAAGGTCGGCAGGTTTTTCCCGAAAACTTTCACCACGCCTTCACTGGGCTGGCGCAACCCGACAATGCTGCGCAGCAGCACCGACTTGCCGCTGCCGGAGCCGCCGACCACGGCGAGGATCTCGCCCTTGTACAAGTCCAGGTCGAGGTTCTCGTGCACGCTCTGGCTTCCAAAACGGTTGCACAACCCACGGACTTCAATCACCGCCTCGGAGGGCGCTCTGGGGATACGACTCACCAACCCATCTCCATGAAAAACATCGCGGCGATCGCATCCATCACGATCACCACGAAAATCGACTGCACCACACTCGACGTGGTGTGCGCGCCCACAGACTCAGCGCTGCCACTGACCTTGAAGCCTTCGAGGCAACCGATGGCGGCGATGAGGAAGGCGAACACCGGCGCTTTGACGATCCCCACCAGAAAGTGCTGAACGCCGATGTCCGTCTGCAGCAGCGACAGGAACATCGCTGGCGAGATATCCAGCGCCACCGCGCAGACCACGGCACCGCCGATAATCCCTGACAGCATCGCCAGGAAGGTCAGCATCGGCAGGGCGATCAGCAACGCCAGGACCCGCGGCACCACCAGCAACTCCACGGGGTCGAGGCCCAGGGTGCGGATAGCGTCGATTTCCTCGTTGGCCTTCATCGAACCGATTTGCGCCGTGAACGCACTGGCGGTGCGCCCGGCCATCAGGATCGCGGTCAGCAACACACCGAATTCGCGCAGGAAGGCAAACCCCACCAGGTCCACGGTGAAGACGGTGGCGCCGAAAGTGGCCAGCACCGTCGACCCGAGAAACGCCACCACGGCGCCCACCAGAAAAGTCAGCAACGCAACGATGGGGGCGGCGTCGAGACCGGTCTGTTCGATATGGGCGATCATCGGCGTGACGCGCCAGCGTTTGGGACGGAACAGGCCGCGGACGATGGTTTCGATGATCAGGCCGACGAAACCCAGCAGTTGCAGGGTGTCCTGCCAGACAGTGTCCACCGCGCGGCCAATGCGGGTCAGCAACTGAATGGAAACGCTGACTTCCGGTTCCTTGATCGGTACGCAGAAATCGGTCAACGAGCAGTAGACGGTTTGCAGCAACGCCCGATCAGCGGCAGAGAGTGTGCAATCAGGATGTTCGGCAGAACGACCGAGGCGCTCGGAGCCGAGCAGCTCGACCAACAGCGAGGCACCGGCGGTGTCGAGGGCGCCGAGACCATTGAGGTCGATGGGGGTGTTGGCGTCGTACTGGCCGTGGAGTTTTTCGCTCAACAGCTTGAGGTCAGCGTAATGGGCAAGCGTCCAGTCGCCCGTCACCCGCAACCGCGCAGGGGTACTCGAGGAGTCCAATCGGGCGTTGCCGGCCATCGTGCTGCTGATCATAAGCTCCGTGCTTGTTCAGTGATTACGCAGCTCTACGTAATAGCACGAACCGGACTACTTTTCTTTGATCGCTGTGCTGTCCGTGACTTTGAAGCGCAGCACGCCAATGACCTGGCCATCTTCGGTCAGGACCCTAACCTGCCATTTACCGGCCGGGTTGCCCGGGAAGTTCTGCTTGTGGGTCCAGGCCCGGTAACCTTCCTTGCGCCCGCCACGAATATCCAAGGGGATGCGGTCGACCTCTTTACCGTTGAACTGCCAGACGTGATAAATCCGCTCGTCCAGGCCACGCGGGGCGTTGATCGCGGTGTACGCATAAAGCCCGCCATTACGGATCTGTTCGGCGCTGACTTCGTCGAGACTGGCGCCAGGTGTGCGATCCTGCATTTGCGTACTGATGGCCACGTCGGTCATCCACAGCGTCGCCGGCGGCACCCACGAGCGCAGCTCCCAACCAACGGCGCCGATGCCCAGAGTGATACTCAAGATCGCCAGCGCATTGCGCAGGGTACGAATCGGGAAGATCGACGCCAGGCTCGGGAACGACAGCAGCACCGAGATACCCAGTGCCCATTTGAAACTTTGCGCGGTGGTCAGGTGCATGATCACCGGCAATGCGGTGAGCAGCGCGGCGAACAGGGTCAGGGTGTGCAGGGCCAGAAACGCCCAGCGCCGTGGAGCCAGCCACTTGTAGTAGAGCGGGTCGACGATCGAAATCAGCGCCGCGACGCCCAGCAACCCGGTGAAAAACAACTGGCCGCTGTTCCACGTCGTGGTGATGAAGAAGAACGGCAGGACAAAGAACAGGCTTTCCTGATGGATCATCTGCGTTGCGTAACGCAACAACGGTTCCGGTATTTCGCGCTTGAAGATGCGCGTGAACAGCTTGGTCAGGCTGTTTTCCAGCATCAGCCAGATCCAGCTGATCAGCATGATGGTGGTGATCCAGCTCGCCAGGCCTTGCTGGCGATCGACCAGAATGAAACTGCCCACCCCGGAGATGAAACCAAAGAGCGCAATGACCCCAGGGTACCGCTTCATCAAATCAAGGATGCGCTGTACGAAAAGGGATAGGTTTTGCATTCGGTGGTTTCACAGTCGTCGTAGGAAAAAACCTCGACAGGGTACCGCTGGTACGGCGCTGTGGCGAGGGTTCACGATCAGTTACACCACGCAACCTGTAGGAGCGAGCCTGCTCGCGATGAGGCCGGCACATCCAACATTTTCGGCGGCTGACAATCCGCTATCGCGAGCAAGCTCGCTCCCACAGGGAACCGGCAAGGCCTCTCAGTCCGTTGTCACATGGAATGGTTACTTCCTGCGGTGCAAACGCCAGCCCACCAACATCAACACGATCAAGCCCACCCCACCGACCACCAGCCACATCAACTGGTCATAACTGAACAAAGGCTTCTCGATCCGCAAATACCCCGGTTGCAGGAGCAATTCACGCACGGCCTTGTTCGCTTCTTCCAGGGTCACCCCTTGCAGCTCCCGGGCCGGGTTGGTGAAGTGACCGTCCTCGTAGTTACCGATGGCGCTCCAGTAGTAGTCGGCCAACGCGCTGTTGCCTTGTACGGCCCAGGCCTGGCGGGCAATCGCGGCCTGCTTGAGGCGGTTGAAGGTGTCGGCATTGAGGCCGTCCTTGAGCAGACCGGCCTTCAGGTCCTCGAGTACTTGTTCGGCATCGGCCACGGCGTCGCGCTCAAGGTCGGCGTTGAGGCTCATGAAACCCACGCCGCCGAACACCTCGCGCTCCGCCCACGGGCCGTAGGACAAACCGTGAGCCAGGCGTAGCTGGCGATAAAGCGCCCAATCCAGATAGTCCTTGAGCAAATCGAAGGTTTCATCGTGCCCATCCTCCAGTACCGGCTCCGGCACCAGCCAGTGCAACTTGGCGCCGTTGCCGACCAGGCTGTGGGTCAAGGTGCGCTCATGGGTGGCGCTGGCCTGGATTTGCGGCAGCGGCGGATGCTCGCCAGGGGTGATCGCTTCCAGCGCGCCATACTCCCGTTCCAGATAGGCTGGCAGCAACTTGTCGAGGTCGCCGACCACGATCAGGGTCATGTTGTTCGGCGCATACCAGTCCTTGCGCACCTGCTCCAATTGTTCACGGGACAGGTCATCGACCTGCGCACGCTCCGGGCATTTGAGGCCCAACTCCACGGCCAGTTGGTTGCTGGCCGTGTGGCCGAGGTCCTGACGATCGAGCCAGCGCTGCAGGTGCGAGTAGTGGCCGCCGTCTTCACGCTCGACCACTTGCTTGGCCGCGTTAATGGCGCTGTCGTCGAAGCGGGTCTGGGTCAGCAGCGCCAGCAACAGGTCGAGCACCTTGCGCTGGTTTTTCGCCGGGGCTTCGATGACGAAAGTCGTATCGGCATTACTGGTGAACGCGTTCCACTCGCCGCCCAGAGCCTGCATGCTTTCTTCCAGGCCGCCTTCGCCGCTGGCGTCGATACCGCTGAACAACAAGTGTTCCAGCAGATGCGGCAACTCCTTTTCTTCGCACTTGAAATCGTCCAGGCCAACGCCGACCACCAGCCGGATTGCCACATGCCCGTGGTCAGTGCCGGGCTTGAGCAGCAACTGCAAACCGTTGCGCAGGGTGTAGCCCTCGACCTGGAAGCGATCCAGGGCGAATGACGGGAGTGAACCTAGCAACAGGCAGGCGAACAACAGACAACGCATAACGAGCTTCCGTACGGCTAGCGTAAGTTCAACAGACTTCAGGCAACTGTGGACGTTCAGGGTGAATGAGTGATGTCACTCAAATCGTCGACCACCAGCGCACCTGTGTCCGATGTTTCCAGCACCACGTAGGCACTGCTGCAAAACAGCGAATTAAGACGCTTCATGTCGGCGATCAGCTCCAGGTGCAACGAACTGGTTTCGATACTTTGCACGATTTTACGTTGCAAGCGGCTGACATGAGCGTGAGCCAGGCGCCGCTCCTGTGCGCGGAAACGACGTTTTTCACGCACCAGCTGGCGGGCACTTTCCGGGTCGCCACTGAGAAACACCGACATCCCGAGCCGCAGGTTGGAAATCAACTGAGTTTGCAGCCCGGTCAATTCGTCCAGCCCCACTTCGGAAAACGACCGGCGCTGCGAGGTTTTCTGCTGCTGGACCTTGCGCAGCATGCGTTCGATCAAGTCGCTGGCCAGTTTCAGGTTGATCGCCAGTTCGATGATTTCCGCCCAGCGCCGGCTGTCCTGATCGCTGAGATCTTCCCGGGGCATTTGCGCCAGATACAACTTGATCGCGCTGTAGAGCGCTTCGACATCGTCGGTCAGACGCCGCATTTCCTGGGTGACGGCGGTTTGCTTTCCGCGCAACACGTCGAGCATGGCTTCGAGCATGTTGTCGATCAGGTCGCCCATGCGCAGGGTTTCCCGGGCCGCGTTGGCCAGCGCCAAACCGGGGGTGACCAACGCCGTGGGGTCAAGGTGTCGGGGCTTGGCCGTACCGTTGGCTAGCGGGCGCTCCGGCAGCACCCAGGCACAAAACCTGGCCATCGGCCCAACACTGGGCAGCAAGATCAGGCAACGCGCGATGTTGTAGAGCAGGTGAAAGCCAATGACCATTTCCTGAGGGCTGAAATCCAGGCCATCGAGCCAGTGCACCAGCGGATCGAGCACCGGAATGATCAGTAAAAGACCAATCAGTTTGTACAGCAGGCTGCCCAGCGCCACTTGGCGCCCGGCGGCGTTCTGCATGCTGGTGCTGAGGAACGCGAGTATGCCGCTGCCGATATTGGCGCCGATCACGAGCCCGATGGCCACCGGCAGGCTGATCACGTTGGCGCCCGCCAGGGTCGCGGTGAGCAATACAGCGGCCAGGCTGGAATAGGAAAGCATCGCGAACAGCGCGCCGACCAGGGCGTCGAGCAGGATATCGCCGGTGAGCGAGGCGAAAATCACCTTCACCCCTTTGGCATGGGTAATCGGGTGCGCGGCTTCAACAATCAGTTGCAGCGCCAGAATGATCAACCCCAAGCCAATGGCGACACGGCCCATCTGCCCGAGTCGGGTCTGCTTGCGCGACAGAAAGAAAATCACCCCGGCAAAAATCAGCAACGGCGACAACCACGACAGATCGAACGTCAGCACCCGCGCCATCAGGGCCGTACCGACATCGGCACCGAGCATGGTGACCAACGCTGGCGTAAGCGCCATCAGGCCCTGGCCGACAAAGGAGGTGACCAGCATGGCGGTGGCGTTGCTGCTCTGGACCATCGCCGTCACGGCGATCCCGGAGAGGAAAGCCAGCCAGCGGTTGGACATGTTATGGCTGATGACATGGCGCAAGTTGGTGCCGTAGACCCGCAGGATGCCGGTTCGGACGATGTGCGTGCCCCAGATCAGCAGGGCCACGGCAGAAAGCAAATTGAGCAGGGTGAGCATAATGACCCCCTGTGGTGTAGCGCCCCAAAGGAGCAAGTTGACGGTACCGCGTGACGTTCTACGTTCTGTACTTAAGCTGTAGTTGGCTAACGGTCTGCGCGCCAGCATCGCATAGCCAAAGACGCGATTGAAACAAAACTGTCATGAAAAGAGCGATCTTCCAGCCACACAAAACACTGTGGGAGCGAGCTTGCTCGCGATGAGGCCATCAGATTCAACTTTGACGTTGACTGACAGACCACCATCGCAAGCAAGCTCGCTCCCACAGGTTTTGCGTATTTATCGCTACCGGGTTACTGGCCCGGAATGTCCTTGCGCAGCCTTACCGGATCCTGCTGTTTCTTCTTTTTCGCGATGGCAGTGCGCATCCTGATGTTGATCGCTTCCACCGCCAGCGAGAACGCCATGGCGAAGTAGACGTAGCCTTTTGGCACGTGCACATCCAGGGATTCGGCAATCAGCACCGTACCGACGATCAGCAGGAACGACAGCGCCAGCATCTTCAGCGACGGGTGCTTGTCGATGAACTCACTGATGGTGCCAGATGCCCACATCATCACCAGTACGGCCACGATGATTGCCGCGACCATGACCGGTACGTGGGAGACCATGCCGACTGCGGTGATCACCGAGTCCAGGGAGAACACGATGTCGATGATCGCGATCTGGATGATGGTGTAGAGGAAGTTGCCGCCCTTGCCCGAAGGCTCTTCGTTGGTTTCGTCTTCACCTTCCAGCGCGTGGTACATCTCTTGCGAGCTTTTCCACAACAGGAACAGACCACCGAAGAACAGGATCAGGTCGCGTCCGGAAATACCCTGGCCGAATACTACGAACAGGTCCGCCGTCAGGCGCATGACCCAGGTGATCGACAGCAGAAGCAGGATTCGCGTGATCATGGCCAGCGCCAGACCGAAAATCCGGGTGCGCGCCTGCATGTGTTTGGGCATGCGGCTGACCAGGATCGAAATCATGATGATGTTATCGATACCCAGGACGATTTCCAGGGCGGTCAGGGTGAAGAAGGCAACCCAGATTTCAGGGTTGGTCAGCCATTCCATGTGTATTCCTTTGAGCGATTGTTAAACCACAACGGGCCCGGGCTTCAAACAGCGAAGCCTGGACCCGAAGTGGTGAGTCTTGGGCTTATAGAGTGCTGAACACCGGGAAAGTCCCCAACAGCAGTGCAGCAATCAGTATGCAGATACAAACCAGCACTGCCCACTTCAGGGTGAAGCGCTGGTGGTCACCGAAGTCGATGCCAGCCAGGGCCACCAACAGGTAGGTCGATGGAACCAGCGGGCTCAACAGGTGGACGGGCTGACCGACGATCGAGGCACGTGCCATTTCCACTGCGGTTATACCGTAATGGCTGGCGGCTTCGGCAAGTACCGGTAACACGCCGTAATAAAATGCATCGTTCGACATGAAGAAAGTGAACGGCATGCTTACCAGTGCCGTGATCACTGCCAGGTACGGGCCGAGGAAATCCGGAATCACCGCCAACAGGCTCTTCGACATGGCGTCGACCATCCCGGTGCCGGTCAGGATACCGGTGAAGATACCGGCCGCAAAGATCAACCCGACCACGGCCAGTACGCTACCGGCGTGAGCCGCGACGCGATCCTTCTGCTGTTGCAGGCAAGGGTAGTTGACGATCATGGCGATACTGAACGCCACCATGAACAGTACCGGCAACGGCAGCAGGCCGGCGATCAGGGTGCACATCAGGGCCAGGGTCAGGGCGCCGTTGAACCAGATCAGCTTCGGACGACGGGCATCCGGGAACTGCGAAACGCTGATTTCACTGTGGTCGATTTCATCGCCCACCAGGTGCAGTTCACCCAGACGCGCACGTTCACGCTTGCCGTAGAAGTAGGCAATGACCAGGATCGCCACCACACCAGCCAGCATCGCAGGAATCATCGGTACGAAGATGTCGGACGGATCCACATGCAACGCACTGGCGGCGCGAGCGGTCGGGCCACCCCATGGGGTCATGTTCATCACGCCACCGGCGAGGATGATCAGGCCGGCCATGATTCGCGGGCTCATGCCGATACGGCTGTAGAGCGGCAGCATGGCGGCCACGCAGATCATGTAAGTGGTCGCGCCGTCACCATCGAGGGAGACAACGAGCGCCAGAACGGCGGTGCCGACCGAAACCTTCAGCGGGTCGCCCTTGACCAGTTTGAGGATCTTGCGCACGGCCGGGTCGAACAGGCCGGAGTCGATCATCAGGGCGAAGTACAAGATAGCGAACATCAGCATCACGCCGGTTGGCGCAAGCTTGGTAATGCCTTCGAGCATCATCGGACCGATCTTCGGCGAAAAACCGCCGAACAGGGCAAAGATGATTGGAATGATGATCAGGGCGATCAGCGCGGACAGGCGCTTGGTCATGATCAGGAACATGAACGTGATGACCATGGCGAAGCCAAGGAAAGTCAGCATGGGAATACTCCAGGCGTAGCGCGGCTAGGGAATGGGCGGATCAGGCGGGATCAGCGCAGAACGGGAAGCACGGGACGTACGGGCGGAGTTGCAGCGAAGCGGCGGATGGAAGAGGACATCAGAATCACCATTGTTGTTGTTAAATGGGCTGTGCGAGCGATAAAACGCTGGCATTGGCCAACCGGTCTGTTGCCGGTAGTGGGGGCGATCCTAATCGGGGAAGCTTTCAGCCAGCTTTCGGCGATGAACGCGTTGACCGGAAGTACAACCGGTCGTCGGACTGGGGCATGAAGGTGAACCGAGTTACGGCCTTCGCGAGCAAACCCGCTCCCACACTGGATCTGTGTCGTACACAAAGCCAATGTGGGAGCGGGCTTGCTCGCGAAGGCGTCGGTAATTACGCATCAGGAGGAATGCCATGAACAAAACTCATACCGGCGGCTGCCATTGCGGGCAACTGCGCTATCAATTCAGCGGGCCGCTGCACGATATCGCCCACTGTCATTGTTCGATTTGCCGACGGGTCAGCGGCGGCATCGTGACTACCTGGATAACCGTGCCGGCATCCGCCTTTCAATGGCTGGCCGGGACGCCGTCGCGGTACGAATCTTCATCCACCTGTGCGCGATATTTCTGCGGCCACTGTGGGGCGCAACTGGCACTAGCGACGCAACTAAGCCCGGAAAGCATCGACCTGACCATCGCCACCCTCGACCATCCTGAGCAAGCACCAGCCGAGCGGCACATCTGGACCGACAGCCGCTTGCCGTGGCTGCATCTGGACGAACATTTGCCCGGTGAGGCTGAAGAAACACTCTGATCAAAAAACAGACAGGTCCAGCGGCCGAATCGCGCCCATCCAGATCGCGTGCTCGGTGTGGTCAAGCAAATCGTCGCCGGTGTCCGGGTGCAGGAACACCACCAGCCCCTTGCGGTTCAGCGCCAGCCACGGCAGAACGTCGCCCAGCACCTGCGGTTCGAACGCCAACTGGCAGCTCCAGTCCGGGTGCGGACCGACCGGGCGCTCGTGCACGCGGCCCATTTTCAATGGAAACAATTGCGCCGCCCGTTCACATAAGGCTCGCGCCTGCGAGATCGTGTTGGCATCGAAATAAACGTGGGCGTGGTAGCCCGTTATCTGCTGCATCTGAATCCCTCTGAAAGTTGTTCGAACCCTCGCCGTTTCCTGCGGGTCAAACGTTATACAGACGCTGGAAAACAGGAAGCCCAGCCATGAAAAATGCCGAAACCCCCGTCGTGAAAGTGGTGCTTTATGGTGCCATGAGTAGCCTGGGCAGTGCGCTGATGGCTGAAATGCTGCGACGCCAGCATGAAGTGATCGCGATTCTCGATGACCTGACGGCGCTGGCACCCCGTCCGGGGCTGCGCACCAAGACTGGCGACCTGTTCGACGCGCAACGGGTCAAGCAGAGTGTGGCCGGCAGTTCAGTGGTTATCTGCTTACTGGACGCACCAGGGTTACCGTTCAATAGCGAACACGTGGAAAAAGCCATCGTGCCCGGCCCGGTCGAGCAGGTGCTGGCAGTGGATGCGCTCATCGATGGCATGCAGGCAGCAAACATCGCCCGATTGTTTCTGGTGGGTGATTTCGACGTGCTGGACGACCCGGAAACCGAGGATAGCTTGCAACGTCACGCCGCCGAGGAAATCCGCGAGGCACTGCAAAGCAGTCCTTTGAAGTGGACGCTGGTTAACGAACCGCGCGGGGTACCAGGGCTGACCATCGAACACTTTGCCAACATCGGTGGCAACCCCGAACCGGGGTTGGTTGAACCGCTCAAACGGCTGGCCCGCACTGCCGTGGGCATTGCCGATGAATTGCACCTGAACCTGCACATCGGCGAGCACGTCAACTTCATCGCAACCGACAGTTAAACCGCAATGGACGGCAGCGTCAGGCCGTTGAGCGATTGCGCACTGCAGGCCTGTTCCGCCATCAACCAATCCACAAACTGCTGGATCAATGCTCCGCGTCTTTTGCGCTGGGGCAGAACCACGTAGTAACCCAGCCTCGACATCACCGTTTCGCCGATCGGTCGACACAACAACCCTTGCGCCAGCAAGTTATCCACAAGGTGGCGCCAGCCGATGGCCACGCCCTGGCCGCCAATCGCCGCCTGAATCAGCAAGGTGTAATTATCGAAGCGCAACTGCCCGGGCGCCGGGGGCGAGGTAATGCCCAGCTCGCGGAACACACCACTCCAGTCGAACCAGTTACTGCTGTGTTCCCCACGCAGGTGCAACAAAGGAAACTCCAGCAATGCCTGGGCTGGCAAGGGCAGTGGACGCTCGCTCAACAACTGCGGGCTGCACACCGGAAACACTTCCTCGCTGAACAGCCAATGGCTTTCACCCTGCTTGAAGCGGCCATCGCCGAACAGCACCGCCACATCGATATCGGTACGTAGCATGTTATGGCTGCGTTCACTGGTGACCAGGCTGACATCCACCTGCGGATTGGCCGCGTGAAAGCGGTGCAGACGCGGCATCAACCAATAGGCGGCGAAGGCAAAATCCGTGGCCACCTGCAGCACTTCATGCTGTTGCTGTGCGCTGATTGCGCTCAATCCTGCGTCGATATTCTGCAAACCGAGCTGAACCTGCTCAAAAAGAATCTGCCCAGCCTCTGTCAGTTCGATTCCGCGATAAATGCGGTCGAATAGCCGTGTTGCCAGTTGTTCTTCCAGGCGCTTGATCTGCTGGCTGATGGCCGGTTGCGTGGTGCCCAGTTCAACCGCCGCCGCTGTGAAGCTGCGCTGACGGGCCGCCGCTTCGAAGGCGCGAAGCAGATCCAGTGACAGGTCACCAAGGGCGTCATACATAAGCTGTGCTTATCCTAGTCATTGCCGCGTATGGGCTTTACCACAAGGTGCGAGGGTTTCATTCTCAAAGCCAGCACTCTCGCATAAACATCCACTATGGAATGCCGCGATCACATGAAGCGCAAGAACATTCTTTTCATCATGGCCGATCAAATGGCCGCGCCAATGTTGCCGTTCTACGGCCCATCGCCCATCAAATTGCCCAATCTCAGTCGCCTCGCCGCACAAGGCGTGGTGTTTGACTCCGCCTATTGCAACAGCCCATTGTGCGCGCCATCGCGTTTCACACTGGTCAGCGGCCAGTTGCCGAGCAAGATCGGCGCCTACGACAACGCCGCCGATTTCCCCGCTGACGTACCGACCTACGCCCACTACTTGCGCCGCCTCGGCTACCGCACCGCCCTGTCGGGCAAGATGCATTTCTGCGGGCCAGACCAGTTGCACGGCTACGAAGAACGCCTGACCAGTGACATTTACCCGGCCGACTACGGCTGGGCGGTAAACTGGGATGAACCGGACGTGCGCCCGACCTGGTATCACAACATGTCATCGGTGCTGCAAGCCGGCCCGTGCGTACGCACCAATCAACTGGATTTCGACGAAGAGGTGGTGTTCAAGGCCCAGCAGTACCTGTTCGACCATATCCGCGAGGATGGCGACCAGCCGTTCTGCCTGACCGTTTCGATGACTCACCCGCACGATCCGTACACCATTCCCAAGGCTTTCTGGGATTTGTACGACGATGCCGATATCCCGCTGCCTACAACCCCGGACCCGCATGACCTCGATCCGCACTCGCAACGTTTGCTCAAGGTCTACGACCTGTGGGACAAGCCACTGCCTGTGGATAAGATCCGCGATGCCCGTCGCGCCTATTTCGGCGCGTGCAGCTATATCGACAGCAACGTCGGCAAACTCCTGCAAACCCTCGAAGATACCGGGCTGATCGATGACACCATCATCGTGTTTTCCGGTGACCACGGCGACATGCTCGGCGAGCGCGGCCTCTGGTACAAAATGCACTGGTATGAGATGGCCGCACGGGTGCCGCTGTTGGTCAGCGCACCGGGGCAGTTTGGCGCCGGCCGGGTCAGCGCCAGTGTTTCCACAGCGGACCTGTTGCCGACATTCGTCGAACTGGCCGGCGGCTCGCTGGAACCGGGCTTGCCGCTGGACGGCCGCTCGCTGGTCCCGCACCTGCAAGGGCAGGGCGGTCACGATGAAGTGTTCGGTGAATACATGGCCGAAGGCACCGTCAGCCCGTTGATGATGATCCGTCGCGGTGCCTACAAATTCATCTACAGCGAAGACGACCCTTGCCTACTCTTCGACGTACAGAATGACCCTCGCGAACTGGAAGAACTCAGTCATTCGCCGCAACATCGCCAGTTGTTCGACGATTTTCTCGCCGAAGCGCGGGCCAAATGGAACATCCCGGCGATTCACCAGCAGGTGCTCGCAAGCCAGCGGCGCCGACGCTTCGTGGCCGAGGCGCTGACCCTCGGCAAGCTGAAGAGCTGGGATCACCAGCCGCTGGTGGACGCCAGTCAGCAGTACATGCGTAACCACATCGACCTCGACGATCTGGAACGTAAAGCACGTTATCCACAACCCTGCCAAAACCAATAATGTTAAGGGGAAGTCCATGCAAAGGTTATCCACAGTACTGACGGTCGGGCTCCTGGCTCTGGGCAGTGCCTCGGCGTTTGCCGATCAGAGTTGCGAGACGGTGAAGATGGCCGACCCGGGCTGGAGCGACATCGCCGCGACCAACGCCATCACCGGGTTTCTGCTGGACGGCATGGGCTACAAGGCCAAGGTCGACACCCTCGCGGTGCCGATCACCTTTGGCGGGTTGAAGGACGGCCAGGTCGATGTGTTCCTGGGTAACTGGATGCCGGCGCAGCAGGGCTTCTACGACAAATTCGTCGCAAGCGGCGATGTCACGCAACTGGCGAAGAATCTCGACGGCACCGAATTCACCCTCGCTGTCCCGGACTACGTGTGGGACGCGGGTGTGCATAACTTTGCCGACCTGAACAAGTACGCCGACAAGTTCGACCACAAGATCTATGGCATCGGCTCCGGTGCACCGGCGAATATCTCGCTGCAAGAGATCATCAAGAAAAACGATTTCGACATGGGCCAGTGGAAACTGGTCGAGTCCAGCGAGCAGGCGATGCTGGCGGAAGTGTCCCGCGCGGTGAAAAAACAGAAATTCGTGACCTTCCTCGGCTGGACCCCGCACCCGATGAACGTGCAGTTGAAAATGCACTATCTGAAGGGTGGCGAGAAATACTTCGGTGACACCGGCAGCGTGCATACCCTGACCCGAAAAGGTTATGCACAGGCCTGCCCGAACGTCGGCAAACTGCTGACCAACCTGAGTTTCACTCAGGAGATGGAAAACAGCATCATGGCCGAGGTGGTGAACAAGAAGGTCAGCAATACTGACGCGGCCAAGGCGTGGATCAAGGCCAACCCGGCAGTGCTGGATAAATGGCTCGATGGGGTGAAGACAGTGGATGGCAAGGATGCTTTGCCAGCGGTCAAAGCCAAACTCTAAACCAGAGGCGATATGGTCTTTGTGGCGAGGGGGCTTGTCGGACCGCCGCCCCGCCCCGTTCGATTGCGAAGCGATCGTAAAACCATTGAATGCGGTCTACCTGATAAACCACATTCAATGGTTTTGGGACGGCTGCGCCGTCCAACGGGGGCAAGCCCCCTCGCCACAATGATCGCCTTGTCCTGCTACCCTTGCGCAAAATCCCCACCCGAGAGGACCCATGGCCCTTCCCAGCCGCCATTCACTCTTCCCTTTCCTCACCTGGCTACCCCGGCAAACCCGCGCCAGTGTCGGGCGCGACCTGATCGTCGGCCTCAGCGGCGCGATCCTCGCGTTGCCGCAATCCATTGCCTACGCACTGATCGCCGGCCTGCCACCGGAATACGGCCTGTACGCCGCAATCATCCCCGTTCTGATCGCCTGCCTCTGGGGTTCGTCGTGGCATTTGATCTGCGGTCCTACGGCCGCCATCTCCATTGTCCTGTATGCCAGTGTCAGTCCTCTGGCCGTTCCAGCGTCGCAGGACTACGTCATGCTGATCCTGTTGCTGACGTTTCTTGCCGGCATCTTTCAGTGGCTGCTGGGTTTGCTGCGGTTCGGCGCGCTGGTGAATTTCGTCTCGCACTCGGTGGTACTCGGCTTCACCCTGGGTGCTGCTGTGGTGATTGCCATCGGTCAATTGCCTAACCTGCTGGGGCTGGACTTGCCCAGCCAGGCCACCGCGCTGGATAGTTTCATCACGTTGTTGCGCCATCTCGGCGAAATGGACAAACCTTCGCTGGCGCTGGGTCTGGCGACCGTGGTGGTCGGCGTGATCCTCAAACTGCTGCTGCCACGCTGGCCGACGCTCTTGATCACCCTGATTCTCGGCGGCTTGCTGGTTTGGCTCTGGCCATCAATGTTCGGCCATGTGCAACTGGTAAGCGCCTTCACCGGCAAACTGCCGCCCTTCAGCCCGTTGCCCCTGGACCTGGATCTGATCCTGCGCCTGCTGCCCAGCGCGGTGGCGGTCGGTATGCTCGGGCTAGTAACCAGCCTGTCGATCGCCCGCTCGATCTCGGCACGTTCGCAGCAATTACTCGACGCGAATCAGGAAGTCCGCGCCCAGGGCTTGTCGAATATCGTCGGTGCGTTTTTTTCCGGATCGCTGTCGGCCGGCTCCTTCACTCGCTCAGGCCTGAGCTACGAAGCGGGGGCCTGTTCGCCGCTGGCCGGGATTTTTTCGGCATTGTGGGTGGCGCTGTTTGCGATCTTCGGCGCGAGCCTGATCGCGCACATCCCGATTCCAGCCATGGCCGGCAGCATTCTGTTGATCGCCTGGGGACTGGTGGACCATCGCGGCATTCGTGCGTTGTTGCGGGTCAGCCGCGCCGAATTTGTGGTCATGGCGCTGACCTGCGTCGCCACGCTGCTGCTGGAGTTGCAGACGGCGATCTACGCCGGCGTGTTGGCCTCGCTTTTTTTCTACCTCAAACGCACATCGCAACCACGGGTGCAGCATGTGCGAGATGGCGAGGAAGACATTCTGCGGGTGGGGGGCTCGATTTTTTTCGGCGCCAGCCATTACCTGCAAGTACGCCTGCAACGCATGCACGGCGCGCGCGTGGTGATCGAGGCGCAGCAGATCAACTTCATCGACTACTCAGGGGTGGAAATGCTGCACCAGGAAGCCCGGCGGCTACTGCGTCAAGATCGCAGCCTCACCTTGCGCCGGGCTCGACCGCAGGTGGTGGAAGAGTTGAGAAAGCTGGAAGGGGCGGAGAAATGCCCGATCCGGTTTGAGGACTGAAACGCCGCTCTCTGTAGGAGCGAGCTAGCTCGCGAAGGTCGTGAACGATTACGCGCAAAACCAGATGCCCTCAGGTTTTTCGCGAGCAAGCTCGCTCCTACAAGTAGGTTACAAGGCCAATTGCCGGCGGAGTTCAGCCAGCACCGGCGCCGTATCCGGGCGCACGCCGCGCCACAGGAAAAACGCTTCCGCCGCTTGCTCGGCCAGCATGCCCAAGCCATCCATCGACACCGCCGCCCCGTGTTCGCTGGCCCAGCGGCAGAACGAGGTCGGTTCCTTGCCGTACATCATGTCGTAGCACACCGTTTTGCCAGGCTCAATCAAGCTGGGGGCAATAGGCGGCACATCACCGGTCAGGCTCGCCGAGGTCGCGTTGATGATCAAGTCCACCGACTCCTGCAACCAGTCGTAGCCGCTGGCCGAGATCGGCCCCAGATCGCAGAACAGTTCCGCCAGCAGTTCGGCCTTGTCCACCGTGCGATTGGCGATGATCACCGAGGCTGGCTGCTCGGCCAGCAACGGCTCCAAAGCACCGCGCACCGCACCGCCAGCACCGAGCAACAGGATGCGCTTGCCCTTGAGGCTGAACCCGGCGTTGACCGTCAGGTCCCGCACCAGCCCGGCACCGTCGGTGTTGTCGCCCAGCAGACTGCCATCGGCCAGTTTGCTCAGGGTGTTCACCGCTCCGGCCCGTTGCGCCCGCGCCGTCAGGCTGTTCGCCAGCCGATAGGCTTCTTCCTTGAACGGCACCGTCACGTTGGCGCCGCGTCCTTCGAGGAAAAACCTCCGGGCACAGGTGGAAAAGTCGTCGAGTGGCGCCAGCAGCGTGTTGTAATCCAGTTTCTGCCCGGTCTGCTCGGCGAACAGGCGATGGATCAGCGGCGACTTGCTGTGACCAATCGGGTTACCGAATACGACATAACGGTCCATCAGGATTCCTCGTTCAGGCTTCGGCCAACCAATCGCGGTCTTGCAGGAAGTACTCGGTCAGACGCGCTTCTTCACTGCCAGGCTCGGCTTTCCAGTCGTAACCCCAGCGCACTTGCGGCGGCAGCGACATCAAGATCGACTCGGTACGCCCACCCGATTGCAGACCGAACAACGTGCCACGGTCGTAGACCAGGTTGAACTCAACGTAGCGGCCACGGCGGAACTCCTGGAACTCACGCTGCTTGGCGGTGAACGCATCGTTCTTGCGGCGCTGCACGATCGGCAGATAGGCGTCGATGTACGCGTCACCGATAGCACGCATGAAGGCGAAGCTGGTGTCGAAGTCCCACTCGTTCAGGTCGTCGAAAAACAGGCCGCCGATGCCACGCGGCTCGTGACGATGCTTGATGTGGAAGTAGCTGTCGCACCAGGCCTTGTAACGCGGGTAGACGTCCGGACCGAACGGCGCGCAGGCCTGCTCGGCGACGCGGTGCCAGTGGATGCAGTCTTCTTCGTTGCCGTAATACGGGGTCAGGTCGAAGCCGCCACCGAACCACCAGACCGGCTCTTCACCTTCCTTTTCGGCGATGAAAAAACGCACGTTGGCGTGGGAAGTCGGCACATGCGGATTGTGCGGGTGGATGACCAGCGACACGCCGAGGGCTTCGAAGCCGCGGCCGGCCAGCTCCGGTCGATGGGCGCTGGCAGACGGTGGAAGACCACTGCCGAAGACATGGGAAAAGTTGACGCCACCCTTTTCAATCACCGCGCCGTTTTCTATCACACGGGTGCGACCGCCACCGCCCGCCGGCCTGGTCCAGGCGTCTTCGACGAATTGCGTGCCACCGTCTTCGGCTTCCAGGGCGGCGCAAATACGGTCTTGCAGGTCGAGCAGGTAGGCTTTTACGGCCTCGGTGCGGGTCGTCATGTCATCACCTTGAATCGGGCAAAACAACGCGGCGCTCCATTGGAGCTCAGCCTGCGCAAATGGGCGCGTAGCATACCATCGCAAGTCACCCCGCCGCAGTTGACGAAGATCAAGCTTAGGAGTCCGATAGGGAGCTTGGTAAAACGACCTATGGAGAGTTCTGATGGCAAAGCGTATCCAGTTCCGCGCCCATGGCGGCCCCGAAGTGCTCGAATATGTGGATTACCAACCCGCCGAGCCAGGTCCGAAGGAAGTACGCGTGACCAACAAGGCCATCGGCCTCAACTTCATCGATACCTACTACCGCAGCGGTTTGTATCCACCGCCGTCCCTGCCGTCGGGTGTCGGTTCAGAGGGTGCGGGCGTGGTCGAGGCAGTGGGCAGCGACGTGACCCGCTTCAAGATCGGCGATCGCGTGGCCTATGGCAGCGGGCCGCTGGGCGCCTACAGCGATGTTCACGTCTTACCCGAAGCCAATCTGGTGAAACTGCCGGACGCCATCAGCTTCGAACAGGCCGCCGGCGTCATGCTCAAGGGCCTGACCGTGCAATACCTGCTGCGTCAGACTTATGAACTCAAGGGTGGCGAAACCATCCTGTTCCACGCCGCGGCGGGCGGTGTCGGCTCCCTGGCTTGCCAATGGGCCAGGGCCTTGGGCGTGAAGCTGATCGGCACTGTCAGCTCGGCGGAGAAAGCCGCGCTGGCCAAGGCCAACGGCGCCTGGGCGACCATCGATTACAGCCATGAAAATGTCGCGCAACGTGTGCTGGAATTGACCGACGGCAAAAAAGTCCCAGTGGTGTACGACGGCGTTGGCAAGGACACCTGGCTGACTTCACTCGACAGCGTCGCGCCGCGTGGGCTGGTGGTGAGTTTCGGCAATGCGTCCGGCGCGGTCGACGGCGTGAACCTGGGGATCCTGGCGGGGAAAGGCTCGTTGTACGTGACCCGGCCAACCCTGGGCACTTATGCGAACAACGCCGAAAACCTGCAACGCATGGCCGACGAGTTGTTCGAGATGATCATCGGCGGCAAGCTGACCGTGGACATCAGCCAGCGTTATCCACTGGCTGACGCGGCGAAGGCGCAGACCGAGTTGTCGGCGCGGCGCACGACGGGCTCGGTTGTTTTGTTGCCCTGACTGACACCATCGCGAGCAAGCTCGCTCCCACAAGGTTTCTGTGTCGAATACAAATCCCCTGTGGGAGCGAGCTTGCTCGCGATGGGCGCACCAGGGTATCAGTCCGGGCGCACAACCCTGCCGGTCGCCAGATCGCGAATCACGCTCGGGTTCTTGCGTCCGCCCAGGTTTCCGCCCAGCACCAGATCCACCTGGCCACGGAAATACTGTTCGACGCGAATTCGCGTACGTGCCGCCGGGCGCCCCTGCGGATTGGCCGACGTCGACACCAGCGGCCCGACCAGCGCGCACAAATCCCGCACCAGCGGGTGATCGCTGACCCGCAGCGCCACGGTTTCATGCACGCCGGTAATCCACTCCGGCAGCAGGTTCTGGTGCGGCACCAGCCAGGTGTTCGGACCCGGCCAGGTACTGGCCATGCGGTCCATCCACAACTCGGGGAAGTCTTCGAAGAGGAAATCGAACTGACGGATGTTGTCGGCGACCAGAATCAGCCCCTTTTCCACAGAGCGGCCCTTGATCAGCAGCAGACGTTCCACCGCATCGATGTCCCACGGGTCGCAACCCAGGCCCCAGACTGCTTCGGTTGGGTAGGCAATCACCGCCCCGGCGCGAATTGCTTGCGCGGCTTGTTGCACACGCCAACTGTTGACCATGAAAAACACTCCAGACTAAGGCTCTGCGCAGTTTACCGATCTTGTTTATAAAACCTAGCTCACCCGTGCAAACCAGCGCCCGTTTTCGCACACGGCGCGGCCATCCATTTCCAGTTCCGTCAACGCCGCCAGCACTTTCGGCAAGGCCCAGCCGCTTGCGTCGGCCAGCGCTTCACTGGTGTGAGGCGCGACATGCAGCAGTTTCAGCAGTGGGTGAGTCGTCGCAGGGGTGCAGGTTTCTGTGGATAACGACAGTCGTTGCCAACCGCGCAAGGCTTCGAGGATATGTTCGATGGTTTCCACCAGCACCGCACCGTCCCGAATCAACTGATGACAGCCGCGGGCGCCGGGGTGATGGATCGACCCGGGCATCGCAAACACCTCGCGCCCCTGTTCCGCCGCCAGCCTCGCGGTGATCAGTGAACCGCTGGCGACACTGGCTTCGACCACCAGCACTCCAAGGGACAAACCACTGATAATGCGATTGCGCCGTGGGAAGTTGCTGGCGCTGGGACCTGCATCCAGCGGAAACTCCGAAAGTACTGCGCTGCCCGAAGCGATCATGGCGTCCGCCAGGCGTCTATTTCGCTGTGGATAAAACTTCTCGAGCCCCGTGCCGAGCACACCGACCGTTTGCCCGCCAACGTCGAGCGCGGCCTGGTGCGCGGCGGCGTCAATGCCCAGGGCCAGGCCGCTGGTAATGACAAAACCGGCACCCGCCAGGCTGCGGGAAAACGCGGCAGCGGTGTCCATTCCTGGCCGGGAAGCGCGACGGCTGCCGACCATCGCCAGTTGTGGTTTTTCCAGAATGCCCGGATCGCCCGCGACAAATAACAGCGGTGGTGCATCGCTGATTTGTGCCAGCAGTGCCGGGTAGTCCGGTTGGTCCCACATCAGTAAATGCTGGGCCGGGCGCTCCAGCCAGGCCAATGCATGACTGGCGCCGTCACGGATCTCAGTGCTACGCCTAGCCTCGGAACAGGCCAGTGGCAAACCCAGCGCGCGCCAGGCACTGGCTGGCGCACTGATGGCTTTGGATGCCGAGCCGAAGGCTTCGAGCAATTTCTTGAAACGCGCAGGGCCGAGTTCCGGCAAACGGTGCAGACGTAAACGAGCTTCCAGTTCCGCGGGGGAAACCGGTGTAACGGCAGACAGCGACATGGATCATCCTTGATCGTTATGAGCACCCGTACAAACGGGAATAAGCTGTGGATAACTCTGTTGGTAACTTGTGAAGCACTTTTACGGATTTCGTACCTTGTCCATCACCGACAGCGAGCGCGAGGCGCTGAGCACCAGCCCGTAACTGAGCTTGTCGTAGGTACGGAAAACCATCAGCAAACCGGCGCGCTCATCGGGAATTTTCAATGGCTGGCCAGTGATCCGGTCCCTTACGGTTTCACCGGTTTTCATTACCGCCAGCAGATTGCCTTCGGCCAGACCGTCGCGCTGACCCTTGTTCAGCGTTACCACGTCCAACTCGCCAATCTGCGTGACCCCACGCGGCACATCGATGATCAAACCATTGATTTCGTGGCTCGGTGCGCTGGGCGTGAAGGTGGAGTTGATCGCGCGCTCTTCACCGCTGAACAAGCGATCGCCGAGGCGGACCTCCTGAGTCGTGCGTAGCAACTCCAGGGTGGCAACGTCACCTTCGATGGCCACGACATCGCCGCCGCCGATATCGTCGGCGTTGATCCCCAGAATTTCCTTGCTCTGCGGATCGGTGTAGACCTTGCCTTGGCGGAAGATACCGTACGCCGGTTGTGCCGGATCGAAATGGCCACGGGCAAAGATGCGGTCACCCGCGCCGCTGAGCACCCGTTCGGAATCACCAGCGACGATGTAAGGCGCCTTGTCGAATTCCTCGGCCTTGTCGACGATGCGGTTGCTCAGCAGAAAGCTGTTGATCGATTTCAGAGCAATGCCGGGGATCGCCTCGGTCACCGGGCTGCTGCGAACCTGAGGCGACAGCTTTATGGTGGGAATCTCTTCCCGAAGCTGCCCTTGCCCGTACGCCCAACCTGCCGAAGCCAGGAGCAGCAGGGCGAGTAGTGATTTCCTCATGCGGTGAATCCCTTTATTATGTGCATTCGCGTGAAACGCCAAAGCCGTCAGTGGCTCGCTCCCTACTTGCTTGTCAACAAAAGGGAGCTACGTTTTACAACGGTAGCCTGCATCTTCGGACCGCCAGGCCATCGACCCGACCTTACTTCACACGTGCACTTATCAAGCTTATGGCCATTTTAAACATCCTCGAATTCCCTGATCCGCGTCTGCGCACTATCGCCAAGCCAGTGGCCGTAGTGGACGACGAAGTGCGTCAGTTGGTCGACGACATGTTTGAAACAATGTATGAAGCGCCTGGCATCGGCCTCGCCGCTACCCAGGTCAACGTGCACAAACGTATCGTCGTGATGGACCTCTCCGAAGACCGCACCGAACCGCGAGTGTTCATCAACCCCGAGTTCGAACCCCTGACCGACGAGATGGAGCAATACCAGGAAGGCTGCCTTTCGGTACCCGGCTTCTATGAAAACGTCGATCGCCCGCAAAGGGTCAAGGTCAAGGCGCTGGACCGCGATGGCCAACCCTACGAACTGATCGCCGAAGGCCTGCTCGCGGTGTGCATCCAGCATGAATGCGACCACCTCAACGGCAAATTGTTCGTCGATTATCTGTCGACGCTCAAACGCGACCGCATCAAGAAGAAACTGGAAAAGCTTCATCGCCAGAACGCCTGATGCCCATCTTCAAAGGCTTGCTGCGGCAAGCCTTTTTCTTTTCAAGAGACGTCACCCATGACTGAGCCACTGCGCATCGTCTTTGCCGGCACCCCGGAATTCGCCGCCGAACATCTCAAGGCCCTGCTCGACAACCCTTACGAGATCGTTGCGGTCTACACCCAACCGGATCGTCCGGCCGGTCGCGGGCAAAAACTGATGCCGAGCCCGGTCAAGCAGCTTGCTCTGGAGAACAATATCCCGGTGCTGCAACCGCCCACTCTGCGCAACGAAGATGCTCAGGCTGAACTGGCCGCACTGAAGCCGGACTTGATGGTGGTGGTCGCCTACGGCCTGATCCTGCCGCAAGTGGTGCTGGATATTCCGCGCCTGGGTTGCATCAACAGCCACGCCTCGCTGCTGCCTCGCTGGCGGGGCGCGGCGCCGATCCAGCGCGCCGTGGAGGCGGGCGACGCCGAAAGTGGCGTGACCGTGATGCGCATGGAAGCCGGCCTCGACACCGGGCCGATGCTGCTCAAGGTCACCACGCCGATCAGCGCCGAAGATACCGGCGGCAGCCTGCACGATCGCCTGGCCGAAATGGGCCCGCCGGCTGTAGTCCAGGCGATTGCCGGCCTCGCCGCCGGAACCCTGGAGGGCGAAGTGCAGGACGACAGCCTCGCTACCTATGCGCACAAATTGAACAAGGACGAAGCACGCATCGACTGGAGTCGCCCGGCGGTTGAGCTGGAGCGTCTGGTCCGTGCCTTCAACCCGTGGCCCATTACCCACAGCACCTTGAATGGCGAAGCCCTGAAAGTGCTGGCCGCAAACGTCGCCGAAGGCAAAGGCGCCCCGGGTGAAATCCTCGGCGCCAGCAAGGACGGTCTTATCGTCGCGTGCGGCGAGCATGCCTTGTGCCTGACCCGCCTGCAATTGCCCGGCGGCAAGGCGCTGAACTTCAGCGATCTGTTCAACAGCCGTCGCGAGAAATTCGCCACCGGCACTGTCCTCGGTCAAGTGGCGGACGCTCAATGAATCCGCGTCTGGCCGCCGCCAAGGCACTCGCTGCCGTCCTGAACGGAAAAGCCTCGCTCAACAGTTCGCTGCCTACGCAGTTGGACAAGGTCGAGGACCGTGATCGCGGCTTTACCCAGGACCTGGCGTTCGGCACCGCGCGCTGGCAGCCACGTTTGTCGGCGTTGGCGGCCAAGCTGCTGCAGAAGCCGTTCAAGGCTGCCGACGCCGATGTCGAGGCGCTGTTGCTGGTCGGTCTCTATCAGTTGCTCTACACCCGTGTCCCGGCCCATGCCGCCATTGGTGAAACCGTCGGTTGCGCCGACAAGCTGAAAAAACCCTGGGCCAAGGCGCTGCTCAACGCTGTGCTGCGTAATGCTCAGCGCGAAAGCGAAACGATTTTCGCCGAGTTGGAACGTGATCCGGTGGTGCGCACCGCTCACCCACGCTGGCTGCAGAAATCTTTGAAAGCGTTCTGGCCAGATCAATGGGAAGCCATTTGCGCGGCGAACAATGCGCATCCGCCTATGATCCTGCGGGTCAACCGTCGCCATCACACCCGTGATGCCTACCTCGGTTTGCTGACTGACGCGGGAATTGCCGCCACGCCGTGTGTCTACAGCCGCGACGGCATCGTGCTCGACGCCGCCGCCGATGTGCGCAGCCTGCCGGGTTTCGCCGAGGGCTGGATCAGCGTGCAGGACGAAGCCGCGCAACTGGCTGCCGATCTGCTCGACCTCGCGCCGGGCCAACGGGTGCTCGACGCTTGCTGTGCACCAGGTGGCAAGACCTGCCACATCCTCGAAGCCGAGCCAAAACTGGCCGGCGTCGTGGCGGTAGACCTGGAAGCCAAGCGGCTGGTGCGGGTGCGGGAAAACCTCGAACGCCTGAAACTGAGCGCCGAACTGATTGCCGCCGACGGCCGCGACACTCAGGCGTGGTGGGACGGCAAGCCGTTCCAGCGCATCCTGCTGGACGCGCCATGTTCGGCCACCGGCGTGATTCGTCGTCACCCGGATATCAAACTGACCCGCCAACCCGACGACATCGTCGCTCTGGCACTGCTGCAGGGCGAGTTGCTTGATGCCATGTGGAAAACCCTGGAGGTCGGCGGCATCCTGCTGTACGCCACCTGTTCCACGCTGCCGACCGAGAACACCGAGGTCATCGAAGCCTTCCTCGCCCGCACGCCGGGTGCCCGGGAACTGGACCTCACCACGGCGGCCGGCATCAAGCAGCCCCATGGTCGCCAGTTGCTGGCCCAGGAAGGTGGCCACGATGGCTTCTACTACGCCAAGCTGATCAAGATCGCCGCCGCGCGCGGTTAAATGGATTCAATGGAGTGACTGGATGAAAATCATCATCCTCGGTGCAGGGCAAGTCGGCGGTTCGCTGGCGGAACACCTGGCCAGCGAAGCCAACGATATTACTGTGGTCGACACCGATGGCGAACGCCTGCGCGACCTTGGTGACCGCCTGGACATCCGCACGGTACAAGGTCGTGGCTCGTTCCCGACCGTGTTGCGCCAGGCCGGAGCCGATGACGCCGACATGCTGGTCGCGGTGACCAACAGCGACGAAACCAACATGGTCGCCTGTCAGGTCGCCCATACCCTGTTCCACACCCCGACCAAGATCGCCCGGGTTCGCGAAGCCGCGTACCTGACCCGCGAAGAGCAGTTGTTCCAGAACGAAGCGATTCCGGTGGACGTGCTGATCAGCCCGGAACAAGTGGTCACCAACTACATCAAGCGCCTGATCCAGCACCCCGGTGCCTTGCAGGTGATCGACTTCGCCGAAGGCAAGGCGCAATTGGTGGCGGTGCGGGCGTACTACGGCGGGCCGCTGGTGGGCCAGCAACTGCGGCAGTTGCGTGAACACATGCCGAACGTGGAAACCCGCGTTGCGGCGATTTTCCGTCGTGACCGGCCGATCCTGCCCCAGGGCGACACGGTGATCGAGGCCGACGACGAAGTATTTTTTATCGCCGCCAAGGCGAACATTCGTGCGGTGATGAGCGAAATGCGCCGTCTCGACGAAACCTATAAACGCATCGTCATCGCCGGTGGCGGGCAGATTGGCGAGCGTCTGGCCGAGGCCATCGAAAGCCGTTATCAGGTGAAAATCATCGAGATGAACCCTGTACGCTGCCGTCATCTCTCCGACACACTGGACAGCACGGTGGTGTTGCAGGGCAGCGCTTCGGACCGCGACCTGCTGATGGAAGAGAACATCGCCGACGCTGACCTTTTCCTGGCCCTGACCAACGACGACGAAGCCAATATCATGTCGTCGCTGCTGGCCAAGCGCCTGGGCGCGAAGAAGGTGATGTCCATCATCAACAACCCGGCTTATGTCGATCTGATCCAGGGCGGCGACATCGACATCGCCATCAGCCCGCAACTGGCGACCATCGGCACATTGCTGGCCCACGTGCGCCGGGGCGACATCGTCAGCGTGCACTCACTGCGCCGGGGTGCGGCGGAAGCCATCGAGGCAATTGCCCATGGTGATGCGAAATCGAGCAAGGTGATCGGCAAGGCCATCGAGAACATTGGCCTGCCGCCAGGCACCACCATCGGTGCGATTATCCGCGACGAAGAAGTGATCATCGCCCACGACGACACCGTGATCGAAGCGGGCGACCATGTGATTCTGTTCCTTGTGGATAAAAAGCATATTCGCGATGTAGAGAAGTTGTTCCATGTGGGGCTGAGCTTCTTCTGATACGGGGCCTGCCTTTAGTAGGAGCGGGCCCTGCTCGCGATGGTCGTCAACGATAATGCTGGAAACCAGACACCCCGCGTCGCTGTCAGGTTCATCGCGAGCAAGCTCGCCCCTACAGTAAATCAACCCATGACATGCCTCAGGCAAGGAATCCACCCATGATCGAATCCCTGGAAAAAATGCTCGCCAAGGGTGTGGATAACGCTTTGCTGCGCTTCGGCCTGGGCAAGGGTTATCTGGATCTGGGGGAGAACGCCAAGGCTGCGGAGCATTTTCAGCGCTGCGTCGAATTCGATCCGAAGTATTCGGCGGCGTGGAAACTACTGGGCAAGGCCCATCTGGCGCTGGCGGACTTTGCGGCCGCGCGGCAGGCCTGGGAGCAAGGCCTGGAAGCTGCTCGCGGCCATGGCGACAAGCAGGCAGAGAAGGAAATGACGGTGTTCCTGAAGAAGCTCGAGCGTCAGGCCCATTGATCAGAGATAGCGCAAACCGATGCCCTCGGCGTCCACCTGCACCACTTCCATGCGCACGCGAGGCGCGCCTGTGGGTAAGTCCTGCACCTGTCCGTAAACCACCGCCCCCCGGGGCAGCGCCGACAGTTTCGGATGCTTGACGTAGACGCCGGTGGTCGACAGGTTGCGCGTCTGGCCCAGGCAATCGCCGATGCTTTCGTGACTGATCTTGATGCGAAATGATTTGCGGTGTTCGGACATCTTTTTGCGCCCTGATGAACGGTTGTGGATACGTGCAGGAGCGAGCTTGCTGCGATGGATGCCAGGGTGCCGCGTTCAACCTGGCAGCCCACATCATCGTTAACGTCCATCGCGAGCAAGCTCGCTCCTACAGGTTATCCACAGAGTGTGCCAAGTAAGTCAATACCAACGCTCTTCACCCGGTGGGCGCTTCTTGAAGCGCTTCATGCTCCACATGTACTGGCTCGGGTACGCCCGCACATAGCGCTCGACCACTTGGCTCATGGCCGCACAGGACTCTGCCGTATCGGTGCTGTACATGGCCTCTGGCGCGGCTTCAAGGATCACTTTGTAGCCCGAACCGTCCGGCAGGCGCAGGGCGTGCAGGAACACGCCGACCGCTTTGCCGCCGGCCAGCATGTTCGGTACGAACTTGCTGGTCAGTGCCTGAGTGGCGAAGAACGGCACGAAGATCCCGGCGGATTCGGACGGTTCCGGGTCAGCGGGAATGCCCACTGCACCACCTTTGCGCACTTCCTTGATGACACTGAGGATGCCTTCCTTGGTGGAAGCCGCGACCTTGTTACCCAACTGCACCCGCTGCTTTTGCAGCAATTCATCCACTGCCTTCAATTTCGGCGGACGGTAGAAAATGATCGGTTTGCACTGGCTGCAATAGAAGTGATTGAGCACTTCCCAGTTGCCCAGGTGGCTGGTGATGCCGACCACGCCTTTGCCGGAGGCAAGGGCGTCCTTCAATACGTCGAGGCCTTCGACTTCGCGCACCAGGTCGATGGAGCGCTGGGCCGGCCAGATCCAGGCGCAGGCACTCTCGGTCAGGGACTTGCCGATGTCTTTCAGGCTCTGGCCCACCAGGCGTTCACGCTCGGCGGGGTCCATGTCCGGAAAGCACTTGGACAGATTGATCCGTACCACGTCGCGGGAACGGTTCGGGGTTTTCCACATAACCCAGCCAATCGCCGAGCCCACGGCCTGCACGGCCCACCACGGAAGCAGGGCAAACAGCCGCAGAGCGCCTACCAGCAAGGCGCCTTTAAACTTATCCACAGGTCACTCCTGATCTTGTGCTGTGCGCGAGGCGGCCATTCTAACCGCCGTTCGCCAGCTGCGCGTAGCGGTCGCAATCGCGGGTGTGATCCATGACCATGCCCGAGGCCTGCATCAGCGCGTAGCAGATGGTCGGCCCGACGAACGTGAAACCGGCCTTTTTCAAGCCTTTGCTCATTTCCACGGCAGTCGGCGTCACGGCCGGGACTTCGCTGCGATCCTTGAAATGATTGATCACAGGCGTGCCGCCGACGAATGACCACAGAAACGCCACCGGATCCTCCAGCGCCAGCCAGGCCTGGGCATTGCGCCGGGCCGCGTTGAGCTTGAGTCGGTTGCGGATGATGCCGGGATCGAGCATCAGCTCGTCGATTTCGGCATCGCTCATCTGCGCCACGCGCTGCACGTCGAAGCCGAACAAAACTTCGCGATAACGCTCGCGCTTGCGCAGCACGGTGATCCAGGAGAGCCCGGCCTGGAACCCTTCGAGCAAAAGCAACTCGAACAATCCCTGCGCATCCCGTAGCGGCGTGCCCCACTCCTGATCGTGATAAGCCATGTACAGCGGATCTTCGGAACACCAAAAGCAGCGTGGCATAAGGCTCCAGGGGGCGTGCGCAGCAATGAATCGGGTATACTCCCGCTCTTTAAATCGCAGCCCAAGAAACAGGTGAATTTCGTGAGCCAGCCTACGCCAGCCGTGCGTACCTTCCAAGACTTGATCCTCGCCCTCCAGCAATACTGGGCCGAGCAAGGTTGTGTGGTACTTCAGCCCTACGATATGGAAGTAGGCGCCGGCACTTTCCACACCGCAACATTCCTGCGCGCCATCGGCCCGGAAACCTGGAACGCCGCCTACGTGCAGCCAAGCCGCCGTCCGACTGACGGCCGTTACGGTGAAAACCCGAACCGTCTGCAGCACTACTACCAGTTCCAGGTGGTCCTGAAGCCGAACCCGGACAACTTCCAGGAACTGTACCTGGGCTCTCTCAAGCACGTTGGCCTGGACCCGCTGGTCCACGACATTCGCTTCGTCGAAGACAACTGGGAATCGCCGACCCTCGGCGCCTGGGGTCTGGGCTGGGAAGTCTGGCTCAACGGCATGGAAGTGACCCAGTTCACCTACTTCCAGCAAGCGGGCGGCATCGAGTGCTACCCGGTGACCGGCGAGATCACCTACGGCCTCGAACGTCTGGCCATGTACCTGCAAGGCGTGGACTCGGTCTACGACCTGGTGTGGGCTGACGGTCCGTTCGGCAAAGTGACCTACGGCGACGTGTTCCACCAGAATGAAGTGGAGCAGTCCACTTACAACTTCGAACACGCCAATGTCGACAAGCTGTTCGAACTGTTCGATTTCTACGAAAGCGAAGCCAAGCGCCTGATCGAACTCGACCAGCCGCTGCCGTTGCCGAGCTACGAAATGGTGTTGAAGGCTTCCCACACCTTCAACCTGCTGGATGCGCGCCGGGCGATCTCGGTGACCGCGCGTCAGCAATACATCCTGCGTGTACGCACCCTGGCGCGTTCCGTTGCGCAAGCCTACCTGCTGGCTCGCGCCAAGCTGGGCTTCCCGATGGCGACCCCGGACCTGCGTGATGAAGTACTGGCCAAGCTGGAGGCTGCACAATGAGTGCTCTGGATTTTCTGGTTGAACTGGGCACTGAAGAACTGCCACCCAAAGCCCTGAACACACTGGCCGAGGCGTTCCTCGCCGGTATCGACAAGGGCCTGCAAGCTGCCGGCCTGAACTACGAGAGCAAAACCGTTTATGCCGCTCCGCGCCGCCTGGCCGTGCTGATCACCGCACTGGCCACCCAGCAGCCGGATCGCAGCATCAACCTCGACGGCCCGCCGCGTCAGGCCGCGTTCGATGCTGAAGGCAACCCGACCCAGGCAGCATTGGGCTTCGCCAAGAAGTGCGGCGTCGAGCTGAGCGAAATCGATCAGAGCGGCCCGAAACTGCGCTACAGCCAGAGCATCGCCGGCAAGGCGACTGCGAGCCTGCTGCCGACCATCGTCGAAGATTCGCTGAACGACCTGCCGATCCCGAAACGCATGCGTTGGGGCGCGCGCAAGGAAGAATTCGTTCGTCCGACCCAATGGCTGGTGATGCTGCTCGGTGACCAGGTCATCGACTGCACCATCCTCGCCCAGAAGGCCGGCCGTGACTCCCGTGGCCACCGCTTCCATCACCCGGAAAACGTGCGCATCGGTTCGCCGTCCAGCTACCTGGCCGACCTGCGTGCCGCCTACGTTTTGGCCGACGCCAACGAGCGTCGCGAGATCATCAGCAAGCGCACCGAAGAGCTGGCCACCCGCCAGGAAGGCACGGCAATCGTTCCTCCAGCGCTGCTCGATGAAGTGACCGCGCTGGTCGAATGGCCGGTGCCGCTGGTGTGCTCGTTCGAGGAGCGCTTCCTCGACGTGCCGCAGGAAGCCCTGATCACCACCATGCAGGACAACCAGAAGTACTTCTGCCTGCTGGACGCCGACGGCAAGTTGCTGCCACGTTTCATTACCGTGGCCAACATCGAGAGCAAGGACCCACAGCAGATCATCGCCGGTAACGAGAAAGTGGTTCGCCCACGCCTGACCGACGCCGAGTTCTTCTTCAAGCAAGACAAGAAGCAAAAGCTCGAAGACTTCAACCTGCGTCTGCAAAACGTGGTGTTCCAGGAAAAACTCGGCAGCGTCTACGACAAGGCCGAACGCGTATCCAGGCTGGCCGCGTTCATTGCTCCACACATTGGTGGTAACGCTCAATGGGCGGCGCGTGCCGGCCTGCTGTCCAAGTGTGATCTGGCGACCGAGATGGTCGGTGAGTTCCCGGAGATGCAAGGTGTCGCCGGTTACTACTACGCCCTCAACGATGGCGAGCCGGAAGATGTCGCGCTGGCGCTGAATGAGCAATACATGCCGCGCGGTGCCGGCGCTGAACTGCCGACCACCCTGACCGGTGCGGCCGTGGCGATCGCCGACAAGCTCGACACCCTGGTCGGGATCTTCGGTGTCGGCATGCTGCCCACCGGTAGCAAAGACCCGTATGCTCTGCGCCGTGCCGCGCTCGGCGTGCTGCGGATCCTGATCGACAAGAAGCTCGACCTCGACCTGACCGACGCCGTGGCCTTCGCCGTCAACTCGTTCGGCAGCAAGGTCAAGGCTGCCGGCCTGGCTGATTCGGTGCTGGAGTTCATCTTCGACCGTCTGCGTGCCCGTTACGAAGACGAAGGCGTGGATGTTGCCACCTACCTGTCGGTACGTGCCCTGAAACCGGGTTCGGCCCTGGATTTCGATCAGCGCGTACAAGCGGTGGAAGCGTTCCGCAAATTGCCGGAAGCCGCTGCACTGGCCGCGGTGAACAAGCGCGTATCGAACCTGCTGAGCAAACTCGAAGGCAGCATGCCGACCACCGTCGAAGCCAAGTACTTCGACAACGCCGCCGAGTTCTCCCTGTACTCGGCGATCCAGCAAGCGGATCAAGCGGTGCAGCCAATGGCTGCGACCCGTCAGTACAGCGAATCGCTGGCACGTCTGGCCGCCTTGCGCGAACCGGTGGATGCGTTCTTCGAAGCCGTGATGGTCAACGCGGAGGACGCAAAAGTCCGCGCCAACCGTTATGCATTGCTGGCGCGTCTGCGTGGGTTGTTCCTCGGCGTTGCCGACATTTCGCTGCTGGGTTGAGGGACTGCTGTTGAAACTGCTGATTCTCGATCGGGACGGAGTGATCAATTACGACTCCGACGCTTACATCAAGTCGGTGGAGGAGTGGATTCCGCTCCCCGGATCGATCGAAGCCATCGCGCAGTTGAGCAAGGCTGGCTGGACGGTAGCCGTCGCTACCAACCAGTCGGGCATCGCTCGCGGCTATTACGACCTTGCCACCCTCAATGCCATGCACGAGCGCTTGCGCGCGTTGGTGGCGGAGCAGGGTGGTGAAGTCGGCCTGATCGTCTACTGCCCGCATGGGCCGGACGAAGGCTGCGATTGCCGCAAGCCGAAACCCGGGATGTTGAAAACCATCGCCGCTCATTACAACGTGTCGCTGACCGATCTCTGGTTCGTCGGCGACAGCCTTGGTGACCTGGAAGCCGCCAAAGCCGTCGATTCACAGCCAGTTTTGGTAAAGACCGGGAAAGGCGAAAAGACTTTGGGCAAGACCCTTCCGGTTGGCACATTGATTTTTGACGATCTGGCGGCGATTGCCGCAGAACTTATCCACAATTAGAGTGCTTCTGAAATTCCTGATAAAGGACCCATCAGGAGTGCGCTTTATACAGGCGGGCAATTCCCGCAACGGTAAACGTCACCATGTCGATATTGCAGGCCATCAGAACCTTCCTCTTTTACCTGCTGCTGGGCACCAGCTCATTGCTGTGGTGCAGCCTGAGTTTTTTTATCGCACCGTTTCTGCCCTTCAAGGCACGTTATCGCTTCATCAACGTGTATTGGTGCCGTTGTGCCCTGTGGCTGAGCAAAGTGTTCCTTGGTATTCGCTACGAAGTGAAGGGCGCCGAGAACGTACCTGAACGGCCGTGCGTGATTCAATCGAACCATCAGAGTACCTGGGAGACGTTTTTTCTCTCCGCCTACTTCTCACCGCTGAGCCAGGTGCTCAAACGTGAGTTGCTCTATGTGCCGTTTTTCGGTTGGGCCATGGCCATGCTGCGACCGATCGCCATCGATCGCGACAACCCGAAAGCAGCACTCAAGCATGTGGCTCAAAAAGGTGATGAGTTGCTCAAGGACAATGTCTGGGTGCTGATCTTCCCCGAAGGCACGCGCGTTCCTTTCGGCACCGTCGGAAAGTTCTCGCGCGGTGGCAGCGCCTTGGCGGTCAACGCCGAATTGCCGGTGCTGCCGATTGCGCACAACGCAGGCAAGTTCTGGCCGAAAACCGGTTGGGCGAAGAAGCAGGGCGTCATCACTGTGATCATTGGCGAGCCTATGTATGCCGCAGGCACCGGACCACGAGCCATTGCTGAATTGAACGACCGGGTCCAGGCGTGGAACGAGCAGATGCAACGGGAAATGGGCTCACTGCCACCGGCTCCACAAGCGCCGGTTTCAAACGATCAGGTGGTTGTCTGAGATTCTGTGGATAACCTGTGTACCGTTTCATTGAAAAGCGTCGTTTTTTGTACGTAACATTATGATTTTTTTACATATTTCTTAGAATGATAAAAACCATAAAAACGTGCATAAGTTTTTTTTGGACGTAAAAAAACCGGCGGATATAGCCGGTTTTTTTATGCCCATCCACAACGGCTTTGACCATCGATAATCCCAACCCCACGCCATCGATACCTTCGGTGGAAGAAAAGCGTCAGTATTGGCTGAACAGTTCGATCTTCAGCTGCGCGATGGGCAGCGCCTGGTCGCGGGATTACCTGTACGAACGATTCTGGCCCGATGAAGAAGTGTCCTCGTCCCGGCCGCTCGATACTCACATCTATCGCCTGCGCAACAAGCTTGGGCTGACGGCGGATCGCGGTTGGCAGTTGCTGACGATTTATGGGTATCGGTTGGAGAGTGTGGCACCGGCGAGCGAGTAAAACGCGGGCAAAAAAAGGCCAATGCAAATGCATTGGCCTTTTCGTTGGGGTCGACCGGGATCAGAAGTCCAGGTTGGACACCGCCAGGGCATTGCTTTCGATGAAGTCACGACGTGGTTCGACCGCATCACCCATCAGGGTGTTGAAGATCTGGTCCGCGCCAATGGCGTCTTCGATAGTCACTTTCAGCATGCGACGCACGCTTGGGTCCATGGTGGTTTCCCACAGCTGGTCTGGGTTCATCTCGCCCAGACCTTTGTATCGCTGAATGGTGTGGCGTTTGGTGCTTTCAGCCATCAGCCAGTCCAGGGCTTCCTTGAACTCGGTGACCGATTTACGGCGTTCGCCACGCTGGATGTACGCGCCATCGTCGAGCAGGGTGCTCAGTTGAGCGCCCAGGGAAACAACGGTCTTGTAGTCGTTGCTGCCGAAGAAGTCGCGGTTGAACGTGACGTAGTTCGACAGGCCGTGGGAGATCAGTTCGACCTCTGGCAGCCACACGCCACGCTCACGGTCTTCACGCAGGCTTGCCTTGTAGACCAGACCCGACTTCTCGACGGTGCGCAGGCGCACTTCGTACTGGGCCAGCCAGTCCTGCATCGCTGCATGATCGGACAACTGATCCATGCTGACAGCCGGCAGGTAGATGAAGTGCTCGGTCAGTTCCTGTGGGTACAGGCGCGACAGACGCTTGAGGGTCTTCATCACCAGACGGAAGTCATTCACCAGACGCTCGAGGGCTTCGCCGGAGATACCCGGTGCATCCTCGTTCAAGTGCAGGCTCGCATCTTCCAGGGCCGACTGCGTCATGTACTCTTCCATGGCGTCGTCGTCTTTGATGTATTGCTCTTGCTTGCCTTTCTTCACTTTGTACAGCGGCGGCTGAGCGATGTAGATGTAGCCACGCTCGATCAGCTCCGGCAGCTGACGGAAGAAGAAGGTCAACAGCAGGGTACGGATGTGCGAACCGTCGACGTCAGCATCGGTCATGATGATGATGTTGTGATAGCGCAGCTTGTCGATGTTGTACTCTTCGCGACCGATGCCGCAGCCCAGCGCGGTGATCAAGGTGCCCACTTCCTGGGAAGAGATCATCTTGTCGAAGCGGGCCTTCTCGACGTTCAGGATTTTACCCTTGAGGGGCAGAATCGCCTGGGTCTTGCGGTTACGTCCCTGCTTGGCAGAGCCGCCCGCGGAGTCACCTTCCACGAGGTACAGTTCAGACAGGGCAGGGTCTTTTTCCTGGCAGTCGGCCAGTTTGCCCGGCAGGCCGGCGATGTCCAGCGCGCCTTTGCGGCGGGTCATCTCACGGGCTTTACGTGCCGCTTCACGAGCACGGGCCGCGTCGATCATCTTGCCGACGACCAGCTTGGCTTCGTTCGGGTTTTCCAGCAGGAAGTCGGAGAAGTACTTGCCCATTTCCTGTTCGACCGCGGTCTTCACTTCGGAAGACACCAACTTGTCTTTGGTCTGGGAGCTGAACTTCGGATCCGGCACCTTCACCGAAATGATCGCGGTCAGGCCTTCACGGGCATCGTCACCGGTGGTGGCGACTTTGTGCTTCTTCGCCAGGCCTTCTGCTTCGATGTAGGTGTTCAGGTTACGCGTCAGTGCGGAACGGAAACCCACCAGGTGAGTACCGCCGTCGCGCTGTGGAATGTTGTTGGTGAAGCACAACAGATTCTCGTTGAAGCTGTCGTTCCACTGCAGGGCGATTTCCACGCCGATGCCGTCTTCACGCTGGACGTTGAAGTGGAACACCTGGTTGACCGGGGTCTTGTTGGTGTTCAGGTATTCAACGAACGCACGCAGGCCGCCTTCGTATTTGAACAGTTCTTCCTTGCCGCTGCGCTCGTCCTTGAGGACGATACCGACACCGGAGTTGAGGAAGGACAGTTCACGAATCCGCTTGGCCAGGATGTCCCAGCTGAAGTGGATGTTCTTGAAGGTTTCGCTGGAAGCCTTGAAATGGATCTGTGTACCGGTGGTTTCGCTGTCGCCAACGATTTTCATCGGCTCTTGCGGAACACCGTGGACGTAAGTCTGTTCCCAGATCTTGCCGCTACGGCGAACGGTCAGGACCAGCTCTTCCGACAGGGCGTTAACTACCGACACACCCACACCGTGCAGACCGCCGGAAACCTTGTAGGAGTTGTCGTCGAATTTACCGCCGGCGTGCAGCACGGTCATGATGACCTCGGCTGCCGAAACGCCTTCTTCCTTGTGTACGTCTACCGGGATGCCACGGCCGTTGTCGCGAACGGTGATGGACTCATCCGGGTGGATGATGATGCTGATGTCGTCGCAGTAGCCGGCGAGCGCTTCGTCGATCGAGTTGTCGACCACCTCGAACACCATGTGGTGCAGACCGCTGCCATCGTCGGTGTCGCCAATATACATACCGGGACGTTTGCGTACGGCATCCAGGCCTTTCAGCACTTTAATGCTCGTTGAGTCGTACGTATTTTCTTCGCTCAATGCCTTCACTCCCGATGGTCGTGGGTCTGGGTGATACGGCCCTGTTCCACGTGGAACAGAGCGACTGGCGTTTCCGTCTGCCAGCCTTCCCTCAATAATTCGTGATCTACACAGGTGATAAATACCTGGCAGCGTAAGTCTTCCAACAAGCGGCAAAGGGCGCGACGGTGGTGCTCGTCCAGTTCGGACGGCAAGTCATCCACCAGATAAATACACTGACCGCGTCGAGCCTGGCTGACCAAGTGCCCTTGGGCAATCCGTAATGCGCAAACCACCAACTTCTGCTGGCCTCGGGACAAGATGTCCGCGGCGTTGTGCGCACCCAGTCTGAGCCGCAAATCAGCGCGTTGTGGTCCGGCCTGGGTATGTCCCATTTGCTGGTCCCGCTGAAGAGACCCGGCGAGCACAGCACTCAGTTCACGGTCCTTGTCCCAGCCGCGGTAATAGCTGAGCGTCAAGCCTTCAAGCTCAACCAGTTCGCTCAAGGTTTGTTCAAAGACTGGTTTCAAGGCTTTGATATAAGCGCGGCGGTATTCATCGATTTCAGCGCTGGCCTGGCACAGTTCCCTGTCCCAAACCGCTTGCGAAACGGCGTCAAGTGTACCATGCCGCAGCCAAGAGTTTCTCTGGCGCAGGGCCTTCTGCAAGCGCTGCCAGGTTGACATGAAGCGCGGTTCCACGTGGAACACACCCCAGTCGAGAAACTGTCGGCGAATCTTCGGCGCGCCTTCCAGCAATCGAAAGCTATCCGGATTGATCAGTTGCAGTGGCAAGATCTCGGCCAGTTGCGCGGCGCTACGAGCGTTCTGCCCATCGATACGGATCTGGAATTCGCCTTGGCGATCCCGGGAAATACCCAAGGCGCTATGCCCGCCCTCCGCCAGTTCAACCTGGCCAAATACCGTACAGGCAAGCTGTTCGTATTGAATGACCGGCAACAGACGGGTGCTGCGAAACGAACGGGCAAGCCCCAGCAGATGGATGGCTTCCAGAACACTGGTTTTGCCGCTGCCGTTGGCGCCGTAAAGAATATTGATGCGGGGGGAGGGGGAGAAGGTCACCGGGTGCAGATTGCGCACCGCGGTGACCGAGACGCGACTTAAGGACATCTAGCTTCTGCTGAACATGATTACAGACGCATCGGCATGACAACGTAGGCCGAGTCGTCGTTATCCGATTCCTGCACCAGCGCGCTGCTGTTGGAGTCGGACAGGATCAGACGAACCTGCTCGGTGGTCATCACGCCCAGTACGTCGAGCAGGTAGCTCACGTTGAAGCCGATTTCCAGAGAGCCGCCGTTGTATTCAACGCCCACTTCTTCTTCCGCTTCTTCCTGCTCCGGGTTGTTCGCCTGGATCTTCAGCTGACCGCTGGCCAGTTGCAGACGGATACCACGGTACTTCTCGTTGGACAGAATGGCGGTACGGCTGAACGCTTCGCGCAGAGCCTGACGATCACCAAGAACCAGCTTGTCGCCACCTTTAGGCAGAACTCGCTCGTAGTCCGGGAATTTTCCGTCAACCAGCTTCGAGGTGAAGGTGAACTCACCGGTGGTGGCGCGAATGTGATGCTGACCCAGCACGATGCTGACATTGCCGTCCGGCTCGGTGAGCAGGCGAGCCAGTTCGAGGATACCTTTGCGCGGCACGATGACCTGGTGACGATCCGGCTGGCCGATGTCGGCCTGCATCGAGCACATGGCCAGACGGTGGCCGTCGGTGGCTACCGCGCGGATCACACCCGCGGAAACTTCCAGCAGCATGCCGTTGAGGTAGTAACGCACGTCCTGCTGGGCCATGGCGAAGCTGGTGCGTTCGATCAGACGACGCAGCTTGCTTTGCTCCAGGCTGCAGGTCAGCGAACCCGGGCCTTCTTCCACGGTAGGGAAGTCGTTGGCCGGCAGTGTCGACAGGGTGAAGCGGCTACGGCCAGCCTTGACCACAAGCTTCTGCTCGTCGACCTTGATGTCGATCAGCGCATCGTTCGGCAGGCTTTTGCAGATGTCCATCAGCTTGCGCGCCGGCACGGTGATGGAACCCGGATCCGCCGGCTCTTCGAGTTGAACACGACCGACCAGCTCGACTTCCAGGTCGGTACCGGTCAGCGACAATTGCTGGCCTTCGACAACCAGCAGCACGTTGGAAAGTACCGGCAAGGTCTGTCGGCGTTCGACGACGCCTGCGACCAGTTGCAGGGGTTTCAACAGGGCTTCGCGTTGAATGGTGAAATGCATGGTCTAGTCCCTTGCCTTAATTAGCTGCGCTGGTGTTCATCAAGTGGTCAGTGTACGCAGCAGGTTCTTGTAGTCCTCGCGGATGTCCGCGTCGGATTCCTTAAGTTCGTTGATCTTGCGGCACGCGTGCAAGACCGTCGTATGGTCGCGGCCGCCAAACACATCGCCGATTTCCGGCAGGCTGTGGTTGGTCAGTTCCTTGGACAACGCCATGGCGACCTGACGCGGACGAGCGACCGAACGCGAACGGCGTTTGGACAGCAAGTCGGAGATCTTGATCTTGTAGTACTCGGCGACAGTGCGCTGAATGTTATCCACAGAGACCAGTTTATCCTGCAACGCCAACAAGTCCTTAAGGGATTCGCGAATCAGCTCGATGGTGATATCGCGGCCCATGAAGTGCGAGTGGGCGATCACGCGCTTGAGCGCACCTTCCAGCTCACGGACGTTGGAGCGAATGCGTTGGGCAATGAAAAACGCGGCGTCGTGAGGCAACTCGACTTTGGCCTGATCGGCCTTCTTCATCAGGATCGCCACGCGGGTTTCCAGCTCCGGCGGCTCAACCGCTACGGTCAGGCCCCAGCCAAAACGGGATTTGAGGCGTTCTTCAAGGCCTTCGATTTCCTTCGGGTAGCGGTCACTGGTGAGAATGACCTGCTGCCCACCTTCGAGCAAGGCGTTGAAGGTGTGGAAAAACTCTTCCTGGGAACGCTCCTTGCGGGCGAAGAACTGAATGTCATCGATCAGCAACGCATCCACCGAACGGTAGAAGCGTTTGAACTCGTTGATCGCGTTCAGTTGCAGGGCCTTGACCATGTCCGCCACGAAACGCTCGGAATGCAGGTACACCACCTTGGCATTCGGGTTCTTCTTTAATAGATGGTTACCCACAGCATGCATCAAGTGGGTTTTACCCAGGCCGACGCCACCATAAAGGAAGAGTGGGTTGTAACCGTGCTTGGGGTTGTCTGCCACCTGCCAGGCGGCGGCGCGCGCCAGCTGGTTGGATTTACCTTCAACGAAATTCTCGAAGGTAAAGGTGCGGTTCAGGTAACTGGTGTGCTTGAGCGCACCTTCGACCTGCACGGTACGTTGCTCGGCGCGCACAGGTGCCTGTTGCGAACTGGCTCCGGCCATCGGGTCGAAGCTGTCACGGGAAGGTTCTTCCTCGGAGACTTCAGCCACTTTTTGCGTCGCACGCTTGGTCGACACGGCGGCAGGTGCCGGCGGCGGACTGACGGGTGCTTGAGCAGCCTGGGCCTGGGAAGCCGCAGCAGCCAGGGGAGCGTTTGGCGCGGCACGGGGTGCCGAACTGCGTTTGCTGCCTATTAATAGGGAAAGCGCAGGCGCCATGCCATTGCCGTGCTCATCGAGCAATTCGAGAACACGCCCCAGGTACTTTTCGTTGACCCAGTCCAGAACAAAACGATTGGGTGCATACACACGCAACTCGTCGCCTTCGGCTTCGACCTGTAGTGGACGGATCCAAGTGTTGAATTGTTGGGCAGGCAGCTCATCGCGCAGAAGCTCCACGCACTGCTGCCAAAGTTCCACTGACACGGATATCCCCTAAGTTGAAAGCCGGTGAGGCAAAAACAAGCGGCCATTGTAGCGACCAGACGCCGACTTATCCACACGAAGGTGGTTCATCGACCAAGAAGAATCACCGTTTCATAAGCAAAAAAGGCGACCAGTGGTCTGTGCATAAGCTCTGTGGATAACCGGGGTTAAGGTCATTGCACAAGTGGGGGCGAAACTCGGTGGATAACCCGCCTGTGGATAAAGCGACCTTTCACACACAGGTTATCCGACAGCGCAGCACAGGCTGAACACTGTTTTCCACCGTAGTTGTCATTCTCTGTACAGCAGGTAAAACAAGGGCTGAATCGAGTTATCCACAGAAGATGGCGAGCCTAGCTTTTATAAGCTTTACAGAAAAGCTTTAAATACTTTCCTTTCTTATTTTTATATCTACGCAAGGTGCGAGTGCTGAAAAACCTCTGGAGATCTATTTATAAGGAAACGTTGGTTGGAAATTGACCTGAAGGCTTGCTTTCTCTAGAATCCCCGGTCTCTTAAAACGGGGGCCATTCCGGCCCGTTGTGGACGAACCAGGTAACACGACAATGAAACGTACTTTCCAACCAAGCACTATCAAACGCGCTCGTACCCACGGTTTCCGTGCTCGCATGGCTACCAAGAACGGTCGTGCCGTCCTGTCGCGTCGTCGCGCCAAAGGTCGTGCGCGTCTGGCAGTTTGATAATCCGGCACTGGAGGTGAGTCAGGACTTCAGTCGGGAAAAGCGTCTGCTTACCCCCCGGCAATTCAAGGCAGTCTTTGACTCCCCTACCGGCAAGGTTCCGGGGAAAAATCTCCTGCTCCTTGCGCGCAACAACGATCTTGATCACCCCCGTCTCGGGTTGGTAATCGGGAAAAAGAGCGTAAAGCTCTCCGTCGAGCGCAATCGCCTCAAACGTCTGATGCGCGAATCGTTTCGCCTGAACCAGGATTCTCTGGTCGGCTGGGACATTGTTATCGTCGCGCGCAAAGGTTTGGGCGACGTAGAAAACCCCGAATTGATTCAGCATTTCGGCAAACTCTGGAAACGACTGGCTCGCAGTTCGCCAGTACCAGCAGTCAAAACCGAAACTGTAGGGGTAGACAGTCCAGATGCGTAAACTGGCACTCGTTCCGATCCAGTTTTATCGCTATGCCATTAGTCCCCTGATGGCCAGTCACTGTCGTTTCTACCCCAGTTGTTCCTGCTACGCGTTAGAAGCCATCGAAAATCATGGCCTTCTTCGCGGTGGCTGGCTGACCTTTCGTCGTTTAGGTCGCTGTCATCCGTGGAATCCCGGTGGTTATGACCCGGTTCCACCTATCCCTACCTCCCGTTCTTCTTCGATGGCCGAGTAATCATGGATATCAAACGCACGATCCTGATCGTCGCCCTGGCAATCGTGTCCTACGTTATGGTTCTTAAATGGAACCAGGACTATGGCCAGGCTGCCCTGCCGACTCAGAATGTTGCCACCAATACGACTGCATCGGGCCTGCCGGATACGGCATCTGGCTCCAACGCTTCTGCCAGTGACGACATTCCACGTGCTGCAAGCGACACCAGCGCACCTGCCGAAACGCCGGTGGCTGTGAGCAAGGACCTCATCCAGATCAAAACGGATGTACTGGACCTGGCTGTCGACCCACAAGGTGGCGATGTTGCCCAGTTGACCCTGCCGCTGTATCCGCGTCGTCAGGATCACCCGGAAATTCCGTTCCAGCTGTTCGATAACGGCGGCGAACGTACTTATCTGGCGCAAAGCGGTCTGATCGGCACCAACGGTCCGGATGCAAATCCGGCCGGTCGTCCGGTTTATTCCTCGGAGAAGAAGATTTATCAGCTGGCTGACGGTCAGGACCAATTGGTCGTAGACCTGAAGTTCAGCAAAGACGGCGTCAACTACATCAAGCGTTTCACCCTGAAACGCGGCCTGTATGACGTAACCGTTTCCTACCTGGTCGACAACCAGAGCGCCCAGCCCTGGAATGGTGCGATGTTCGCCCAGTTGAAGCGCGACGCCAGCGCCGATCCTTCATCGACTACGGCTACCGGCACCGCGACTTACCTGGGCGCCGCCCTGTGGACAAGTTCCGAGCCGTACAAGAAAGTGTCCATGAAGGACATGGACAAGGCGCCGCTGAAAGAAACCGTCACAGGCGGTTGGGTTGCCTGGTTGCAGCACTACTTCGTGACCGCATGGATTCCGGCCAAGGGCGAAAACAACGTCGTCCAGACCCGTAAAGACAGCAAAGGCAACTACATCATCGGCTACACCGGCCCATCGATGAGTGTTGCGCCGGGTGCCAAGGCCGAGACCAGCGCTGTTCTGTACGCCGGTCCGAAAAGCCAGGCTGTGCTGAAAGAGTTGTCCCCAGGTCTGGAACTGACGGTCGACTACGGCATTCTGTGGTTCATCGCCCAACCGATCTTCTGGTTGCTGCAACACATCCACGCCATTGTGGGTAACTGGGGCTGGTCGATCATCTTCCTGACCATGCTGATCAAAGGGATCTTCTTCCCGCTGTCGGCTGCCAGCTACAAATCCATGGCGCGCATGCGTGCAGTGGCGCCGAAACTGGCCGCGCTGAAAGAGCAACATGGCGATGACCGGCAGAAAATGTCGCAAGCCATGATGGAACTGTACAAGAAAGAGAAGATCAATCCGCTGGGTGGTTGCTTGCCAATCCTCGTGCAGATGCCGGTTTTCCTCTCGTTGTACTGGGTTCTGCTGGAAAGCGTTGAAATGCGTCAGGCGCCGTTCATGCTGTGGATTACTGACCTGTCGATCAAGGATCCGTTCTTCATTCTGCCGATCATCATGGGCGCAACCATGTTCATCCAGCAGCAGTTGAACCCGACTCCTCCGGATCCGATGCAGGCCAAGGTGATGAAGCTGATGCCAATCATCTTCACCTTCTTCTTCCTGTGGTTCCCGGCCGGTCTGGTGCTGTACTGGGTTGTAAACAACGTGCTGTCCATCGCACAACAGTGGTACATCACGCGTAAAATCGAAGCGGCCGCTAAAGCAGCTGCCTGATTTACACTGTGGATAACCACTCAAAACGCCCCCTAGTGGGGCGTTTTGCTATCTGTCACTTTTGTCTGGATACCGGTTTATGAGCGTTCCTCGCGAAACCATCGCAGCCGTCGCCACCGCTCAAGGTCGCGGCGGTGTAGGCATCGTGCGTATTTCCGGGCCGTTGGCCAGCGTTGCGGCCAAGGCCTTCAGCGGTCGCGAGCTCAAGCCGCGATTTGCCCACTACGGTCCGTTTTTCAGTGAAAACGACGAGGTGCTGGACCAGGGCATTGCCCTGTATTTCCCCGGCCCGAACTCGTTCACAGGCGAAGATGTGCTGGAGCTGCAAGGCCATGGCGGTCCGATTGTTCTGGATATGTTGCTCAAGCGCTGCCTGGAACTGGGTTGCCGTCTCGCCCGGCCGGGGGAATTCAGTGAGCGCGCCTTCCTCAACGACAAACTGGACCTCGCCCAGGCCGAAGCCATTGCCGACCTGATTGAAGCCAGTTCTGCCCAGGCTGCGCGAAACGCGTTGCGCTCCCTGCAGGGTGCTTTTTCGTCACGTGTGCATAACCTCACCGAGCAACTGATCGGCCTGCGAATCTATGTCGAAGCGGCCATCGATTTCCCGGAAGAGGAAATCGACTTCCTCGCCGATGGCCACGTCCTGAGCATGCTCGACAAAGTGCGCGACGAGTTATCCACCGTCATGCGCGAAGCCGGGCAGGGCGCCTTGCTGCGTGACGGTATGACCGTGGTAATTGCCGGTCGTCCGAATGCCGGTAAATCCAGCCTGCTCAATGCCCTGGCCGGGCGTGAAGCAGCAATCGTGACCGAGATTGCCGGCACCACCCGTGACGTGCTTCGCGAACATATCCACATCGATGGCATGCCGCTGCACGTCGTGGATACCGCCGGTCTGCGCGATACCGATGATCATGTGGAAAAAATCGGCGTCGAGCGTGCCTTGAAAGCTATCGGCGAAGCCGATCGGGTACTGTTGGTGGTTGATGCCACTGCACCGGAAGCCCTCGATCCTTTTGCACTCTGGCCGGAGTTTCTCGAAATCCGTCCCGATCCCGCGAAAGTCACCCTGATCCGCAACAAAGCCGACCTTACGGGCGAAGCCATTGCGCTGGAGGTCAGCCAGGACGGCCATGTCACCATCAGCCTGAGCGCCAGGTCGGGTGGTGTCGGGCTGGAGCTGCTGCGTGATCACCTCAAGGCCTGCATGGGCTATGAACAAACGTCCGAAAGCAGCTTCAGCGCTCGCCGGCGACACCTTGAGGCGCTACGTCATGCCAGTGCTGCCCTCGAGCATGGCCGTGCCCAATTGACCCTGGCCGGTGCTGGCGAGTTGTTGGCCGAGGATTTGCGCCAGGCTCAGCAGTCGCTGGGTGAAATCACCGGTGCTTTCAGTTCCGATGACCTGCTGGGGCGGATTTTTTCCAGCTTCTGTATCGGTAAGTAGCCCTCCTGTTATTCACAGACAGGCCATTCGTGCCTGTCTGTTCTCTCCTTTTCTGAAAAAAACTCCCAGTGCCGAGCGGACTTCGTCTGCTTGAGCGGAATTCCTGCACCCGAATTTCGAGCGAACGGCACTTTTCTGTGGATTAAGCCCTGTGAATAACCGCGGCTAAGGTCAGTTGATAACAGGGCTCGAAAACTGGACATAACCGCCTCTGTGGATAACCACCCCTTTCATCCACAGGCTTAAACCGGTTATCCAAGGGCCTCATTGGCACATGAACACAGGGTTTTGAATCTCTGTACACATTGAAAATAAAGGTCTATAGCAATCTATCCACAGAAAGGTAGGTGCATAGAAATAAACATAAAAACAAAGATTTAATAAATTTCTTTCTTTTTAATTTCTATAACTCCGACTTTTCCACAGCTGGTTAAATTTTGTGCAAAGGGTTCTTTAGGAAGGGCGAAGTCCCTATACTTGTCGACCAGGTCCAAAAACCTGAGCTCAAACTATTCCTGAATTACCTACTTAAGCAGGCACGAGGTGCGTGGTGGATTTCCCTTCCCGTTTTGAAGTGATCGTCATCGGCGGCGGTCATGCCGGTACCGAGGCAGCACTGGCCTCAGCACGTATGGGGGTTAAAACCCTATTGCTGACGCATAACGTGGAAACCCTCGGTGCCATGAGTTGCAATCCGGCCATTGGCGGGATCGGCAAAAGCCACCTGGTCAAGGAAATCGACGCCCTTGGCGGCGCGATGGCCATGGCTACCGATAAAGGCGGTATCCAGTTTCGCGTGTTGAACAGCCGCAAAGGCCCGGCCGTGCGAGCAACCCGCGCGCAGGCAGACCGGGTTCTGTACAAGGCAGCTGTCCGCGAAATCCTGGAGAACCAGCCGAACCTGTGGATATTTCAACAGGCCGCTGACGATCTGATCGTCGAGCAGGAACAAGTCCGTGGTGTTGTCACCCAAATGGGCCTGCGTTTCTTCGCTGATTCCGTGGTGTTGACCACCGGTACGTTCCTCGGTGGACTTATCCACATCGGTTTGCAGAATTTTTCCGGCGGTCGCGCCGGTGATCCGCCATCGATCGCGCTGGCTCACCGTCTGCGTGAACTGCCATTGCGCGTGGGTCGTTTGAAAACCGGTACTCCGCCACGTATCGACGGTCGGTCTGTGGATTTCTCGGTGATGTCCGAGCAACCGGGTGATACGCCGATCCCGGTGATGTCGTTCATGGGGTCAAAAGAGCAGCATCCGAAGCAAGTCAGCTGCTGGATTACCCACACGAATGCGCGCACCCACGAAATCATTGCCGCGAACCTCGACCGTTCGCCGATGTATTCCGCTGCCGGTGAGATCGAAGGGATAGGCCCGCGTTATTGCCCGTCGATCGAAGACAAGATCCATCGCTTCGCCGACAAGGAAAGCCATCAGGTGTTTATCGAACCGGAAGGTTTGACCACCCATGAGCTGTATCCGAACGGGATATCCACAAGCTTGCCGTTCGACGTGCAATTGCAGATCGTGCAATCGATCCGCGGCATGGAAAACGCGCACATCGTGCGTCCGGGCTACGCGATCGAGTACGACTACTTCGATCCACGCGATTTGAAATACAGCCTGGAGACCAAAGTCATCGGCGGCTTGTTCTTCGCCGGGCAAATCAACGGCACAACCGGTTACGAAGAAGCCGGTGCCCAGGGTTTGCTCGCCGGGACCAACGCTGCACTGCGTGCGCAAGGCAAAGAGGCCTGGTGCCCGCGTCGCGACGAGGCCTATATCGGCGTGTTGGTCGACGACCTGATAACCCTCGGTACCCAAGAGCCGTACCGGATGTTCACCTCACGTGCCGAATATCGCTTGATCCTGCGCGAAGACAACGCCGACCTGCGCTTGACCGAAAAAGGTCGCGAACTGGGTCTGGTGGATGACGTGCGCTGGGCGGCTTTCTGCAAAAAACGCGAAAGCATCGAACTGGAAGAGCAGCGCCTGAAAAGTACCTGGGTACGCCCGGGTACCGAACAGGGCGATGCCATTGCCGAAAAATTCGGCACGCCACTGACTCACGAATACAACCTGCTCAACCTCTTGAGCCGTCCGGAAATCGACTACGCTGGTCTCATCGCCGTGACCGGTGGGGGCGCGGAAGATCCACAGGTTGCCGAGCAGGTCGAGATCAAGACCAAATACGCCGGCTACATTGATCGTCAACAGGATGAAATCGCCCGCCTGCGAGCCAGCGAAGACACCAAATTGCCTGTGGATATCGATTACACGAATATTTCCGGTCTCTCCAAGGAGATCCAGAGCAAGCTCGGCGCGACCCGTCCAGAAACCTTGGGCCAGGCCTCGCGTATACCGGGCGTTACGCCGGCAGCCATTTCGCTGTTGATGATTCATTTGAAAAAACGCGGCGCGGGCCGTCAGTTGGAGCAAAGCGCTTGAGTTCGTTGGTCACTCCGCAACACGCAGAAGAGTTATCCACAGGTGCTCGCCAGCTCGGTGTCACGCTGACAGAAACCCAGCACGCGCAGCTGCTGGGTTATCTGTCCCTGTTGATAAAATGGAACAAGGCTTACAACCTGACCGCGGTACGCGATCCGGACGAGATGGTCTCCCGCCACTTGCTCGATAGTTTGAGCGTGATGTCGTTCGTCGAAAACGGCCGGTGGCTGGACGTTGGCAGCGGCGGTGGTATGCCGGGCATTCCGTTGGCCATCCTGTTTCCAGAGTCGCAAGTGACTTGCCTGGACAGTAACGGCAAGAAAACCCGCTTCCTGACCCAGGTTAAACTCGAACTCAAACTGGATAACCTGCAAGTTATCCACAGTCGCGTCGAAGCCTTCCAGCCTGCACAGCCCTTCAACGGAATCATTTCCCGGGCGTTCAGCAGCATGGAGAACTTCAGTAACTGGACGCGCCACCTCGGCGATAGCGAAACACGCTGGCTGGCAATGAAGGGCGTTCATCCGGCCGATGAGCTGGTAGCATTGCCGGCAGACTTCCACCTCGATAGCGAACACGCCCTGGCCGTACCTGGTTGCCAAGGCCAACGCCATCTGCTGATACTGCGCCGCACGGCATGATTGGGAACACAAGCAAGAATGGCTAAGGTATTCGCGATTGCGAACCAAAAGGGTGGCGTGGGCAAAACCACCACCTGCATCAACCTCGCAGCATCCCTGGTCGCGACCAAGCGCCGGGTGCTGTTGATCGATCTTGATCCACAGGGCAACGCCACCATGGGTAGCGGTGTAGATAAACATGGCCTGGAAAACTCGGTCTACGACCTGCTGATCGGAGAATGTGATCTGGCCCAGGCCATGCACTTCTCCGAACACGGTGGTTACCAGCTGTTGCCGGCCAACCGCGATCTCACCGCGGCCGAAGTGGTGCTGCTGGAAATGCAGATGAAGGAAAGCCGTCTGCGCAGCGCGCTGGCGCCGATCCGGGAAAACTACGATTACATCCTGATCGACTGCCCGCCGTCGCTGTCGATGCTGACCTTGAACGCACTGGTTGCCGCTGACGGGGTCATTATCCCCATGCAGTGCGAGTACTTCGCACTCGAAGGCTTGAGCGACCTTGTGGATAACATCAAGCGTATCTCTGAACTGCTGAACCCGAATCTCAAGGTCGAAGGCCTGCTGCGTACGATGTACGACCCACGCCTGAGCCTGATGAACGATGTCTCGGCGCAGCTCAAGGAACACTTCGGCGAGCAGCTCTACGACACCGTCATTCCGCGCAATATTCGTCTGGCCGAAGCGCCAAGCTACGGCATGCCGGCGCTGGCGTACGACAAAGCTTCGCGAGGCGCCGTTGCCTACCTGGCATTGGCGGGCGAAATGGTTCGTCGTCAACGCAAAAACTCACGCATCGCCGCTGCTCAGGCAACTTAAGGAATCCCCATGGCCGTCAAGAAACGAGGTCTCGGACGTGGACTGGATGCTCTGTTGAGTGGTCCGACTGTCAGCTCGCTGGAAGAACAAGCGGCGCAAGCCGATCAGCGTGAGCTGCAACATCTCCCCCTGGATCTGCTCCAGCGCGGCAAGTACCAGCCGCGTCGTGACATGGATCCGCAGGCGCTCGAAGAGCTGGCGCAATCGATCAAGGCCCAGGGCGTCATGCAGCCCATCGTGGTTCGCCCGATCGGCAGCGGCCGCTTTGAAATCATTGCCGGCGAACGCCGCTGGCGCGCCAGCCAGCAAGCCGGGCAGGAAACCATCCCGGCAATGGTTCGCGATGTACCCGATGAAACCGCGATCGCCATCGCGCTGATCGAGAACATTCAGCGCGAAGACCTGAACCCGATTGAAGAAGCGGTGGCCCTGCAGCGGTTGCAGCAGGAGTTCCAGTTGACCCAGCAACAGGTGGCCGAGGCTGTGGGCAAGTCCCGGGTGACCGTGGCCAACCTGTTGCGCCTGATTTCCTTGCCGGAAGTCATCAAGACCATGTTGTCCCACGGCGACCTGGAAATGGGTCATGCCCGTGCTTTGCTCGGTTTGCCGGAAATTCAACAGGTTGAAGGGGCGCGACATGTTGTCGCACGCGGGCTGACCGTGCGCCAAACCGAGGCACTGGTTCGCCAGTGGTTGAGTGGTAAACCGGAGCCTGTGGAAGCGGCAAAACCGGACCCGGATATCGCCCGTCTCGAACAGCGCCTGGCCGAGCGCCTAGGCTCTGCGGTGCAGATCCGCCACGGTAAGAAGGGTAAAGGGCAGTTGGTGATTGGCTACAACTCACTGGATGAGCTTCAAGGCGTACTTGCACATATCCGCTGAAACATTTCCTCATGTAGCGCGCAGTCGGAAATCACTACCTGACAGTTGAATAGGGGCAGAACCGCCCCTATACTCTGCGCGCATTTTGTCGGCACAAATTATGCCAAGTTATTGAATTTCGGCAGCCGACCATTGGGGAGTAAAAGTGATGGAAACCCGCACGCCAAACCGCCTGCCCTTCCATCGCCTGGCAGTTTTTCCGGTGTTGATGGCTCAATTTGTCGTGTTGCTGATCGCCGCTTTGGCGCTCTGGTACCGATATGGAGTCGTTGCCGGGTACTCGGGACTCTGCGGAGGCCTGATAGCCTTGCTACCCAATATTTATTTCGCTCACAGGGCATTTCGGTTTTCCGGCGCCCGAGCAGCCCAGTCCATCGTCCGGTCTTTTTATGCCGGCGAGGCAGGCAAACTGATTTTGACGGCAGTGCTGTTTGCACTGGTGTTTGCAGGTGTGAAGCCACTGGCGCCGATTGCAGTATTCGGTGCCTTCGTGCTGACTCAGTCGGTCAGCTGGTTCGCTCCCCTGCTGATGAGAACAAGACTTTCGAGACCTTAGGGCGTTTGAGGCAACCATGGCAGAAACAACCGCTTCGGGCTATATCCAGCACCACTTGCAGAACCTGACCTTCGGTCAGCACCCTACCGGCGGCTGGGGCTTTGCCCACACCGCAGCAGAAGCCAAAGAAATGGGCTTCTGGGCTTTCCACGTCGATACTCTCGGCTGGTCGGTCGCATTGGGTCTGATCTTCGTTCTTCTTTTCCGCATGGCGGCCAAGAAAGCGACTTCCGGTCAGCCTGGTGCTTTGCAGAACTTCGTTGAAGTATTGGTCGAATTCGTCGATGGCAGCGTGAAAGACAGCTTCCATGGCCGTAGCCCGGTGATTGCACCGCTGGCACTGACCATCTTCGTCTGGGTGTTCCTGATGAACGCCGTCGACCTGGTACCGGTCGACTGGATTCCTCAGCTGGCCATCCTGATCTCCGGCGATGCACACATCCCGTTCCGCGCCGTGTCGACCACCGACCCGAACGCGACTCTGGCCATGGCCTTCACGGTGTTCGCGCTGATCATTTTCTACAGCATCAAGATCAAGGGCCTCGGCGGCTTCATCGGCGAGCTGACCCTGCACCCGTTCGGCAGCAAGAACATCTTCGTTCAGGCCCTGCTGATTCCGGTGAACTTCCTGCTGGAATTCGTGACCCTGATCGCCAAGCCGATCTCCCTGGCTCTGCGTCTGTTCGGCAACATGTACGCCGGCGAGCTGGTCTTCATTCTGATTGCTGTGATGTTCGGCAGCGGTCTGCTCTGGCTTAGTGGCCTGGGCGTTGTTCTGCAGTGGGCGTGGGCTGTGTTCCACATCCTGATCATCACCCTGCAGGCGTTCATCTTCATGATGTTGACCATCGTCTACCTGTCGATGGCGCACGAAGAAAACCATTAAGGCCAGTCTCGACTAGTCTGATGTCCTTCCCGGTAAAACGGGAAGGTGCTCCTTACGGGGCATCTGAAACGATTTGTTTTACCGCTTTAATCTAAAAAACCTAAACCATACGACGTAAAAGTCGGGAGGAAAGATGGAAACTGTAGTTGGTCTAACCGCTATCGCTGTTGCACTGTTGATCGGCCTGGGCGCACTGGGTACCGCAATTGGTTTCGGCCTGCTGGGCGGCAAGTTCCTGGAAGGCGCAGCGCGTCAGCCAGAAATGGTTCCAATGCTGCAAGTTAAAATGTTCATCGTTGCCGGTCTGCTCGACGCCGTAACCATGATCGGTGTTGGTATCGCTCTGTTCTTCACCTTTGCGAACCCGTTCGTTGGTCAAATCGCTGGCTAATTACTCGGATCTTCCGGGTAATTTGGTGTGATGGACAACGTAACTGCGAGGTGTTGGCGTGAACATTAATGCGACCCTGATTGGCCAGTCCGTTGCGTTCCTGATTTTTGTACTGTTCTGCATGAAGTTCGTATGGCCTCCGGTCATTGCGGCACTGCACGAACGTCAAAAGAAGATCGCTGATGGTCTGGACGCTGCCAGCCGTGCAGCTCGCGACCTGGAGTTGGCCCAAGAAAAAGCGGGTCACCAACTGCGCGAAGCGAAAGCTCAGGCAGCTGAAATCATCGAGCAAGCCAAGAAACGCGGTAACCAGATTGTCGAAGAGGCTGTTGAAAAGGCCCGTGTCGACGCTGACCGTGTGAAGGTTCAGGCTCAGGCCGAGATCGAACAGGAACTGAACAGTGTCAAAGACGCGCTGCGTGCCCAAGTGGGCTTGCTGGCAGTCGGCGGCGCCGAGAAGATCCTGGGTGCCACAATCGATCAAAACGCGCACGCAGAGCTGGTTAACCAACTGGCTGCTGAAATCTAAGCGAGGGCGATCATGGCAGAACTGACCACGTTGGCCCGACCTTACGCTAAGGCGGCCTTCGAGCACGCTCAGGCCCACCAGCAACTGGCCAATTGGTCAGCCATGCTCGGCCTGGCTGCAGCGGTGTCGGAAGACGACACCATGCAGCGCGTGCTCAAGGCCCCGCGACTGACGAGCGCAGAAAAGGCCGCCACGTTTATTGACGTGTGCGGCGACAAGTTTGATGCCAAGGCACAGAACTTCATCCACGTCGTTGCCGAAAACGACCGTCTCCCGCTGTTGCCGGAGATCGCCGCTCTGTTCGACCTGTACAAGGCCGAACAAGAGAAGTCGGTAGACGTTGAAGTCACCAGTGCTTTCGCATTGAACCAAGAACAGCAAGACAAACTCGCCAAGGTTCTCAGTGCACGACTCAACCGGGAAGTGCGCCTGCAAGTTGCGGAGGACGCTGCCCTTATTGGTGGTGTCGTCATCCGCGCCGGCGACCTGGTTATCGATGGCTCGATTCGCGGCAAAATCGCGAAACTTGCCGAAGCATTGAAATCTTGAGTTTGAAGGGGCAGCAGAGCAATGCAGCAACTCAATCCTTCCGAAATAAGTGAAATTATCAAGGGCCGCATCGACAAGCTCGATGTGACCTCCCAAGCCCGTAACGAAGGCACTGTCGTCAGCGTATCTGACGGTATCGTGCGGATTCACGGTCTGGCCGACGTAATGTACGGCGAGATGATCGAGTTTCCGGGCGGCGTCTTCGGTATGGCCCTCAACCTGGAGCAAGACTCCGTAGGTGCCGTTGTATTGGGCGCATACCAGTCTCTGGCTGAAGGCATGAGCGCCAAGTGCACTGGCCGCATCCTGGAAGTTCCGGTTGGTAAGGAACTGCTGGGTCGCGTAGTCGACGCACTGGGTAACCCTGTTGACGGCAAAGGTCCACTGGGCAACACCGAGACCGACGCGGTCGAGAAAGTTGCTCCAGGCGTGATCTGGCGTAAGTCGGTAGACCAGCCTGTACAGACTGGCTACAAGGCTGTCGATGCCATGATCCCTGTCGGCCGTGGCCAGCGTGAGCTGATCATCGGTGACCGTCAGATCGGTAAAACCGCTCTGGCGATCGACGCGATCATCAACCAGAAGAACAGCGGCATTTTCTGCGTCTACGTAGCAATCGGTCAGAAACAATCGACCATCGCCAACGTGGTTCGCAAGCTGGAAGAAAACGGCGCCCTGGCCAACACGATCATCGTGGCTGCCAGTGCTTCGGAATCTCCTGCGCTGCAATTCCTGGCACCGTACTCCGGTTGCACCATGGGTGAATTCTTCCGCGACCGCGGTGAAGACGCGCTGATCGTTTATGACGATCTGTCCAAGCAAGCAGTGGCTTACCGCCAGATTTCCCTGCTGCTGCGCCGTCCACCAGGCCGTGAAGCTTACCCAGGCGACGTGTTCTATCTCCACTCCCGTCTGCTGGAGCGCGCATCCCGCGTTTCGGAAGAATACGTAGAGAAGTTCACCAACGGCGCAGTGACCGGCAAAACCGGTTCCCTGACCGCACTGCCGATCATCGAAACCCAGGCTGGCGACGTTTCCGCGTTCGTTCCGACCAACGTGATTTCCATCACCGACGGTCAGATCTTCCTGGAATCGGCCATGTTCAACTCGGGCATCCGTCCTGCAGTGAACGCCGGTGTTTCGGTATCCCGTGTGGGTGGTGCCGCTCAGACCAAGATCATCAAGAAGCTGTCCGGTGGTATCCGTACCGCTCTGGCTCAGTACCGTGAACTGGCGGCATTCGCCCAGTTCGCTTCTGACCTGGACGAAGCGACCCGTAAGCAACTTGAGCATGGTCAGCGCGTTACCGAGCTGATGAAGCAGAAGCAATACGCACCAATGTCGATCGCTGACATGGCGCTGTCGCTGTATGCCGCTGAGCGTGGGTTCCTGACTGACGTTGAAATCGCCAAGATCGGCAGCTTCGAGCAAGCGCTGATTGCTTTCTTCAACCGCGATCACGCCGATTTGATGGCGAAGATCAACGTGAAAGGTGACTTCAATGACGAAATCGACGCTGGCATGAAAGCCGGTATCGAGAAGTTCAAGGCCACCCAAACCTGGTAAGCCGCAGCGGGAGCCGCAAGGCTCCCGCTTGCTAACCTGATAGGTGTTACATGGCAGGCGCAAAAGAGATTCGCAGTAAGATTGCGAGCATCAAAAGCACGCAAAAGATTACCAGCGCCATGGAAAAAGTGGCGGTCAGCAAAATGCGCAAGGCACAAATGCGCATGGCTGCTAGCCGTCCTTATGCGGAGCGTATCCGCCAGGTAATTGGGCATCTGGCCAACGCCAACCCGGAATACCGCCACCCGTTCATGATCGACCGCGAAATCAAGCGTGTTGGTTATGTCGTAGTGAGCAGTGACCGTGGTCTGTGCGGCGGCTTGAACACCAACCTGTTCAAGGCCCTGGTCAAGGACATGGCGGTAAACCGCGAAAACGGCGTCGAGATCGATCTGTGTGTCGTTGGTAGCAAGGGTGCGGCCTTTTTCCGCAACTTCGGCGGTAACGTCGTTGCAGCTATCAGCCACCTGGGTGAAGAGCCGTCGATCAATGATCTGATCGGCAGCGTCAAGGTGATGCTGGATGCCTACCTGGACGGCCGTATTGACCGCCTGTCCGTGGTGTCCAACAAGTTCATCAACACCATGACGCAACAGCCTACCGTGGAGCAGTTGATTCCATTGGTGGCAACCCCGGATCAAGACCTCAAGCACCACTGGGACTATCTCTACGAACCGGATGCCAAGGAGCTGCTCGACGGCTTGATGGTCCGTTACGTGGAGTCGCAGGTCTACCAGGCGGTGGTCGAGAACAACGCGGCTGAACAAGCTGCGCGGATGATCGCGATGAAGAACGCTACCGACAACGCCGGTGATTTGATCAGCGATTTGCAGCTGGTCTACAACAAGGCGCGTCAGGCTGCGATCACCCAAGAGATCTCGGAAATCGTCGGCGGCGCTGCCGCGGTTTAACGGTTCAAATATTCAGAGGATCCAGCTATGAGTAGCGGACGTATCGTTCAAATCATCGGCGCCGTTATCGACGTGGAATTTCCACGCGACAGCGTACCGAGCATCTACAACGCGCTGACAGTACAAAGCGCGGCCGGGACCACTCTGGAAGTTCAGCAGCAGCTGGGCGACGGCGTGGTTCGTACCATTGCGATGGGTTCCACCGAAGGCCTGAAGCGCGGTCTGGAAGTTACCGACTCTGGCGCAGCCATCTCCGTACCGGTCGGTAAAGCGACTCTGGGCCGGATCATGGACGTTCTGGGCAACCCGATCGACGAAGCTGGCCCTATCGCCACTGAAGAGCGTTGGGGCATTCACCGTCCAGCGCCTTCGTTCGCTGAACAAGCAGGCGGCAACGACCTGCTGGAAACCGGCATCAAGGTTATCGACCTGGTTTGCCCGTTCGCCAAAGGCGGTAAAGTCGGTCTGTTCGGTGGTGCCGGTGTAGGCAAAACCGTAAACATGATGGAACTGATCCGTAACATCGCCATCGAGCACAGCGGTTATTCCGTGTTCGCCGGTGTGGGTGAGCGTACTCGTGAGGGTAACGACTTCTACCACGAGATGAAGGACTCCAACGTTCTGGACAAAGTGGCACTGGTTTACGGTCAGATGAACGAGCCGCCGGGTAACCGTCTGCGCGTAGCACTGACCGGCCTGACCATGGCCGAGAAGTTCCGTGACGAAGGTAACGACGTTCTGCTGTTCGTCGACAACATCTACCGTTACACCCTGGCCGGTACTGAAGTATCCGCACTGCTGGGCCGTATGCCTTCGGCAGTAGGTTACCAGCCGACCCTGGCTGAAGAGATGGGCGTTCTGCAAGAACGTATCACTTCGACCAAGGAAGGTTCGATCACTTCGATCCAAGCGGTATACGTACCTGCGGATGACTTGACCGACCCGTCGCCAGCGACCACCTTCGCCCACTTGGACGCTACCGTCGTTCTGTCCCGTGACATCGCTTCCCTGGGTATCTACCCAGCGGTCGATCCACTCGACTCGACTTCGCGCCAGCTGGACCCGAACGTAATCGGCCAGGACCACTACGACACCGCTCGCGGCGTTCAGTACGTTCTGCAGCGTTACAAAGAACTGAAGGACATCATTGCGATCCTGGGTATGGACGAGCTGTCGGAAGCCGACAAGCAGTTGGTAAACCGTGCTCGTAAGATCCAGCGTTTCTTGTCGCAGCCGTTCTTCGTGGCTGAAGTCTTCACCGGTGCATCGGGTAAATACGTTTCCCTGAAAGACACCATTGCTGGCTTCAAAGGCATCCTCAACGGTGACTACGACCACCTGCCAGAACAAGCGTTCTACATGGTTGGCGGCATCGAAGAAGCGATCGAGAAAGCCAAGAAACTGTAATCCCGGCGCCCGGCAACGGGCGCTAATTTAGGTTGAGGCAATCAGATGGCTATGACAGTCCATTGCGATATCGTCAGCGCGGAAGGAGAAATCTTTTCCGGTCTGGTCGAGATGGTGATTGCGCACGGTGCACTGGGTGATCTTGGTATCGCTCTGGGTCACGCGCCGCTGATCACTAATCTGAAGCCAGGTCCGATCCGCCTGGTCAAGCAGGGCGGGGAAGAGGAGGTGTATTACATCTCCGGTGGTTTCCTCGAGGTTCAGCCGAACATGGTCAAGGTTCTTGCCGACACCGTGCAACGTGCTGCCGACCTGGATGAAGCCTCCGCTCAGGAAGCCGTTAAGGCAGCCGAGAAGGCCTTGCATGAACGTGGCGCAGAATTCGATTACGGTTCTGCTGCCGCACGTCTGGCCGAGGCTGCAGCTCAGCTGCGCACCGTCCAGCAGATCCGCAAGAAGTTCGGCCACTAAGGCTGCACTTGTTGTGTGATTGATTAAAAAGGGTAGCCTCGGCTACCCTTTTTTCTTTTCCGATTTTTACAACCCGGTCGCAGCCGCTGACCACCCAGGATTGGTAGCCAGTCATGTCTCTTGAAATCGTTATTCTCGCTGCTGGCCAAGGCACGCGTATGCGTTCTGCTTTGCCGAAAGTTTTGCACCCGATTGCCGGCAACTCCATGCTCGGCCATGTTATCCACAGCGCCCGGCAACTAGATCCACAGCGCATTCACGTCGTGATCGGTCATGGTGCCGATGCGGTGCGCGAACGCCTGGCAGCGGATGACCTGAACTTCGTCCTGCAGGATAAACAGTTGGGTACCGGCCACGCCGTTGCTCAAGCCGTGCCGTTCATTCAGTCCGACACCGTGCTGGTGCTCTACGGTGATGTGCCGTTGATTGAGGTCGAAACACTGCAGCGCCTGCTCAAGCAGGTGGGTCCAGAGCAATTGGGACTGCTGACCGTCGAACTGGACGATCCGACCGGTTACGGCCGCATCGTTCGTGATGGCGCTGGCAAGGTTGCCGCCATTGTCGAGCAGAAAGATGCCGATGAAGCCCAACGCCAGATCACCGAAGGCAATACCGGCATTCTGGCGCTGCCTTTTGCCCGGCTCGGCGACTGGATGAGCCGTCTCTCCAACAACAACGCCCAGGGCGAGTACTACCTGACCGACATCATTGCCATGGCAGTGAGCGATGGTCTGGTTGTGGCCACCGAGCAACCGCACGACGCCATGGAAGTGCAGGGCGCCAATGACCGCAAGCAGCTTTCCGAACTTGAACGGCATTATCAATTGCGCGCCGGTCGTCGCTTGATGGCTCAAGGTGTGACGCTGCGCGACCCGGCACGATTCGATGTGCGCGGAGACGTAACCGTAGGCCGCGATGTGCTGATCGACATCAACGTGATCCTTGAAGGCAAGGTGGTCATTGAAGATGACGTGGTGATCGGCCCGAACTGCGTGATCAAGGACAGCACCCTGCGCAAAGGCGTGGTCATCAAGGCCAACAGTCATATCGAAGGTGCCATTCTGGGTGAGGGCAGCGATGCCGGTCCGTTTGCGCGTCTGCGTCCAGGTACCGTGCTGGAAGCCCGGGCGCATGTGGGTAACTTCGTCGAGTTGAAAAATGCTCGCCTGGGCGAAGGTGCCAAGGCCGGTCATCTGACTTACCTGGGCGATGCCGAAGTCGGGGCGCGCACCAACATTGGTGCCGGCACCATCACTTGCAACTACGACGGCGCCAACAAGTGGAAAACCGTGTTGGGCGAAGATGTGTTCATTGGTTCCAACAACTCGTTGGTAGCGCCTGTGGATATCCTGGCCGGTGCGACCACGGCGGCCGGTTCGACCATTACTTCGACTGTGGATAAATCCCAGTTGGCGATTGGGCGTGCTCGTCAGAAGAACATCGACGGTTGGAAGCGGCCGGAGAAGATCAAGAAGGGCTGAGTTATCCACAACTCCCTTGTGTAGGAGCGAGCTCGCTCCTACACAGGGTTATCCACAGCTCTTTTTATCGCATGGTGCTTGACGAAGTTTCGCTGATAGGTTTTGATTGCTTCCGCTATCTTTCGAAACGAAACTTACCAGCTCATGTCAAAGCGCAACACACCTCAGCGTCGTCACAACATCCTCGCCTTGCTCAATCAGCAGGGCGAAGTCAGTGTGGATGAGTTGGCCAAGCGCTTCGAAACGTCGGAAGTTACGATTCGCAAGGATCTGGCGGCACTTGAAAGCAATGGCCTGTTGCTGCGTCGTTACGGCGGGGCGATCACCCTGCCTCAGGAACTGGTGGCCGACATTGGTCAGCCGGTTTCCAAATACAAACAAGCCATCGCCCGTGCCGCCGTCGCGCGAATTCGCGAGCATGCGCGCATCATTATCGACAGTGGCAGTACCACCGCTTCCATGATCCCGGAACTCGGACAGCAACCCGGTCTGGTGGTGATGACCAACTCGCTGCATGTCGCCAATGCCCTGAGCGAACTTGAGCACGAACCGGTGCTGTTGATGACCGGTGGCACCTGGGACCCGCATTCCGAGTCATTTCAGGGGCAGGTTGCCGAGCAGGTACTGCGCTCCTACGACTTCGACCAGCTGTTTATCGGCGCTGATGGCATCGATCTGGTTCGCGGTACAACCACCTTCAACGAGCTGCTCGGGCTGAGCCGGGTCATGGCTGAAGTCGCCCGCGAAGTAGTCGTGATGGTGGAGGCCGACAAAATCGGCCGCAAGATTCCAAACCTGGAGCTGCCATGGAGCAGTGTCCATACCATTATTACCGATGAACGCCTGCCCCTTGAGGCTCGCGATCAGATTCAGGCCCGCGGCATCACTTTGATTTGCGCGGCTGTCAGTCAGGAGAAATAGCATGTGTGGAATTGTCGGCGCAGTCGCAGAACGTAACATCACCGCCATCCTCGTCGAAGGCCTGAAACGCCTCGAATACCGTGGGTATGACAGCGCTGGCGTGGCGGTCTACACCAACGATGAAAAACTCGAGCGCGTGCGTCGTCCGGGCAAGGTCAGTGAGCTGGAGCAGGCGTTGACCACCGAGCCGCTGGTCGGTCGCCTGGGCATTGCCCACACGCGCTGGGCCACCCACGGTGCGCCGTGCGAGCGCAATGCCCACCCGCATTTCTCCGGCGACCTGGCGGTGGTGCACAACGGCATCATCGAAAACCACGAAGCCCTGCGTGAACAACTCAAAGCCTTGGGCTATGTGTTCACCTCGGACACCGACACTGAAGTCATCTCCCACCTGCTGAACCACAAACTCAAGGATCTGCGCGATCTGACCGTCGCCCTCAAGGCGACCGTCAAAGAGTTGCACGGTGCTTACGGCCTGGCAGTGATCAGCGCGCAGCAACCGGATCGCCTGGTTGCAGCCCGCAGCGGCAGCCCGCTGGTGATCGGCTTGGGCCTTGGGGAAAACTTCCTGGCATCCGACCAGTTGGCCCTGCGTCAGGTTACTGACCGTTTCATGTATCTGGAAGAAGGCGATATCGCTGAAATCCGCCGCGACAGCGTGCAGATCTGGGACGTTGACGGCAAGGTCGTCGAGCGCGAAGCCGTGCAGTATCGCGACGGCGCCGAAGCCGCTGAAAAGGGCGAGTTCCGCCACTTCATGCTCAAGGAAATCCACGAGCAACCGTCCGTGGTGCAGCGCACCCTGGAAGGTCGCCTGAGCCAGAACCAGGTCCTGGTACAGGCATTCGGCCCACAGGCTGCCGAACTGTTCGCCAAAGTGCGTAACGTACAGATCGTCGCGTGTGGCACCAGTTACCACGCCGGTATGGTCGCGCGTTACTGGCTCGAAGAGTTGGCCGGCATTCCTTGCCAGGTCGAAGTCGCCAGCGAATTCCGCTACCGCAAGGTGGTGGTGCAGCCGGACACCTTGTTCGTGACCATTTCTCAGTCCGGCGAAACCGCCGACACCCTGGCCGCGCTGCGCAACGCCAAGGAACTGGGCTTCCTGGCCAGCCTGGCGATCTGCAACGTCGGCATCAGCTCCTTGGTGCGTGAGTCCGATCTGACCCTGTTGACCCAGGCCGGACGCGAAATCGGTGTGGCTTCGACCAAAGCCTTCACCACGCAATTGGTTGGCCTGTTGTTGCTGACGCTTTCCCTGGGTCAGGTTCGTGGCACCTTGGCCAAAGGTGTCGAAGCGACGTTGGTCGAAGAGTTGCGTCGTTTGCCGACCCGTCTGGGCGAGGCGCTGGCCATGGACAGCACCGTGGAAAAAATCTCCGAGCTGTTCGCCGAGAAACACCACACGCTGTTCCTCGGCCGTGGCGCGCAGTTCCCGGTCGCGATGGAAGGGGCACTCAAGCTCAAGGAAATCTCCTACATCCACGCTGAAGCCTATCCGGCCGGCGAGCTGAAACACGGCCCGTTGGCGCTTGTGGATAACGACATGCCAGTGGTGACCGTGGCGCCGAACAACGAACTGCTGGAGAAGCTGAAGTCCAACCTTCAGGAAGTCCGCGCCCGCGGTGGCCAGTTGATCGTCTTCGCTGACGAGAAGGCCGGCATGACCAACGGTGAAGGCACTCACGTTGTGCACATGCCGCACATCCACGACATCCTGTCGCCGATTCTCTACACCATCCCGCTGCAACTGCTGTCGTACTACGTTGCCGTACTCAAGGGCACCGACGTTGACCAGCCGCGCAACCTGGCGAAGTCGGTCACTGTGGAATAAGTTATCCACAGGTGAAAAACCCCCTTCTCAGGGGGTTTTTCTGTTTCTAGGCGGTCGTAATTCGACGCTCCCGCCGCATGTCCAGCAGATGGACCATGACACAGGCGTACAAGGTCACCAGTATGAACAGGCCCATGCGGATGGCGAAGGCGGTGTAGACGTCCTTGCCCGCCGCACTGTCCTGTACCGATTGGCCGAGCAGAATGATCAGGGTCGCCAGGCTGTTGAGCCAGAAACTCGGTGGTTGTCGAGTCATGGCCACACCGTAGAGTTTTCTGGCCACCAGCAAACCGAACAGCAGCATCCACAGAAAGAACATCCACAGGTTGACGAACAGGCTGAGTGCGCACCAGAAAAGAATTGCCATCAGGCCACCGAGCAGGGTCGAGCCGAGCAACTCCTGGCCGGCGGTGCGGGCACTGGTCGCGCAGCTTTGTTGGCCGAGGCTGACGGCTTTCATGATGATCGGCAGGTAGCTGGCCGGGTCGATCATGGCCAGCAGGAAAGTCGGCAGTACCACCAGCGTGGCACGTAGCGCCAGCCAACTGCTTTCGGTTGGAGTAAGGCTCGGGCCGGGTTTGGCCGCGGGAGCACTGGCGGGGTCGGGAAACAGCCAATGGCTGATGGTCAGCGTGGTGACGGCAAGGAACAGCCCCTTGACCAGGGCCACGATCACCTCAAGCGCCAGGGCGAATTCAGCGGTTCCGGCCGAACTGATCAAGGTCAGGCCCACCACCAGAAACGTCGCCACCAGCGGGTTGCCGCCGCGCAAGCCATAACCGAAGGCCAGGAACAGGCATAGCCCTACCAGCAGCACACCGCTGAACGGGTAGTAACGCAGCAGGGGAATGAGCAACAGGCCGGTCCCGGTGGTCAGCATAAGGATCAGGATCAGGCCCAGGCTGGCCTTGAACGGCAATGGTCGGTTCATCGCTGCCAGCATCATCAGCGCCAGCATCGGAGAGAGGAACGGGATGGGCAGGGCCAGACCAAAGCTCGCCGCCAGGCACAGCGCCGTGCCGAAGCTCAGGCGCAGGGCGCGCTGAACCCGGGGCGGGCGCTCAATACGCATAGGACATCCAGCTCATCAGGCGCAGGAACAGGCGACCCAGGAAATTCAGCGGGTTACTTTCACTCGGAAATGCCATGACTTCGGCCTGCCCGCCAGACCGGATGCCTTGCGGGCCGGTCAACTCACCGGGTTCGAACTCGATGATCACCGGAAAGCGCTGGGCAGGGCGCAACCAATCGCGGCTGTTCTCCACTTTCGGCAGGCTGCCCGGCTGGGTGGTCTGGCCGATATCGACGCCATAGCCGACGCTACGCACATGGCCTTTGAAAATTCTCCCCGGCAGGGCGTCGAGGACGATGGACACCGGCGTCCCTGGCTGGACACTTCCCAGGTTGTTTTCGGTCATGTCGGCGCTGATCCACACATCGTGGATGGCGATCAGGGTCATCACCGGCGCACCGGCGGAAGCAAACTGGCCGACGTCGGTGCGCAAATCGGTAATCAGGCCGGCCGAGCGCGCGTGGACCTTCGTATTGCTCAAGTCCAGCTCGGCTTTTTCAAGGTTGCTGGCGGCGCTGAGCAACTGGGCGTTTTCGTCTTCGTTACCGCCCTGTTGTTCGCGCGCACGTTGCACTTCGGCCTTGGCCGCGGCGACCTGGCTGATGGATTCTTCCAGGGTGGCGCGGGATATCTCCAGGCGTCGCAGCGAGATGGTGCCCGGGTCTTCTCTGTACAGGCGTTCAAGCCGCTGGATGTCCTGGCGTGCCTTGAGCTCGTTGGCCTGGGATGCACGCAGTGATGCTTGCTTGGAGTCGACACCGGCGGTGTTGGCGCCCACCTGGCGACGGGTCGACTCAAGGTCGGCGCGAGCGCGATCGACGGCAATCTGGTACTGCTCCGGGTTGACTTCAAACAGCAATTCGCCAGCCTTTACGTCCTGGTTGTTGCGTACGTGCACCTTGGTCACCCGGCCGGATACCTCGGCGGCCACCGGTACAATGAAGGCCTGCACCCGTGCCTGTTGCGTGTAGGGGGTGTAACGGTCGGCCATCAGGTACCAGACCAGACTCAGGATGATCAGCAGCACCACCCAGTTGATCGCTTTTTTCGCAGGGTCGGCGGCAGGTGTCGGGGCTTTCTCGGCGGCCGGTTGTTGGCTGTCAGTCATTGGCACTTTCCTTCGGTTCGTCGAGCAGATCGCCCCAATCGGTCCGTTCTTGCATTTGTTTGCGGGTGGCCGGGTCGATCATCGGCTGGTCGCTGTACCAGCCTCCGCCCAGAGCCTTGTATAGGGCGATCAGGCTGTTGACCGCGGTGCCACGGTTGACCAGGTAGATATCCTGTTGGGCAAACAGGGCCCGCTGGGCATCCAGCACGCGCTGGAAATCGGAATAGCCTTCGCGGTATTGGGCATTGGCCAGGGTCACCGAACGTTCGGCGGCCACCGATGCATCGCTGAGGATCCGGTCGCGCTCCAGTGCTTTGATCAAGCCGGTCGCGGCGTCGTCCGCCTCGCGTGCCGCCTGGCGCACGCTGTCCTGGTAGATAACGATCAGTTGCTGCAAGCGCGCATCCTGCACGCGGACGTTGTTGGTGATCCGGCCGTGGTCGAAGATGTCCCAGCGCAAACTGGGGCCGGCCACCATGTCCAGGGTGTTGGATGCACCGCTGAGCGAGCTGGCAGACCAGACGATGCTGCCCAGCAGGCTGATGGAGGGGTACAGGTCAGTCTCGGCCACACCGATCAACGCCGACTGCGCCGCCACTTGCAGCTCGGCAGCACGAACATCGGGGCGCCGCACCAGCAGGTTGGCCGGCACATCCTGCAAGATCGCAGTATCGAGCAGCGGCACTAAGCCGGTGTTGCGATTGAGGTCAGGGATCGAGCCGGGTGGCTGGCCGATCAGGGTGGACAACGCATTGCGCAAGCTCGCCACCTGGCTCTCGAAATCCGGGATGGTACTGAGTGTGCCCAGGTATTGGGTCTTGGCTTGTTGCAGATCAAGTTCGGCTTCGGCCCCGCTGTTGAACAGGCGCTCGGTGATCTCGTAGCTGCGTTTTTGCAATTTGGCGTTACTGCGGGCGATGGCCAGGCGTGCCTCGGCGGTGCGCAAGGCGTAGTAGTTTTGCGCCAGTTGCGCGTGCAACAGCACCAAGGCATTTTCATAGTTGGCCTGGGCGGCAAACCAGGATGCGTCCGCCGACTCGATGGCACGGCTGAAACGCCCCCAGAAATCCAGCTCCCAGCCGATATCGAAACCGGCGCTGTATTGCCAGAAATGCGTGTCCTGAGGGTTGGCGCCGCCCGATTGTCGACGGTTCAAGTACAGGCTGTCGGCGCTGGCCTGCTGCAATTGCGGGTAGCGTCCACTCAGGGCGATACCCAATTGCGCCCGGGACTCCATGACCCGAAGGCCAGCGAGGTGCAGGTCGGCGTTGTGGGCATCGGCTTCGGCCATCAAATGGTCCAGCACCGGGTCGTTGAACACGCGCCACCATTGGCGGCTGTCAGGTTGCGCGTGTTGTTGGCCGGCGACCTCCAGGGCCGGGCTGTTCCAGTGGTCGACCCAGGGCTGGGCCGGCGACTGGAAATCCGGGCCCAGTTGTACACAGCCCCCCAGGACGACGGTGCCACAGAGCAGAAGCCGGCTGATGCGAGCAGGGCGTGGCATCAAGCGCAAACTCCTCAGACAGGACGCTGATCGTTCAACGCCTCGATCTCGGGTGTCTCATTCATTAGCTCGGCAGACGGTTGGTCCTGGACCCATTGCCAGAACAATTGGTAGCCCACCGCCAGCGCCACCGGCCCGATGAACAAACCGATGAAGCCGCCGCTTACCATGCCGCCCAGGGCGCCAATCAGAATCACCGGCATCGGAACATCGACGCCACGACCCAGCATCAACGGTTTGAGGACGTTGTCGGCCATCCCGGCAATCAGGCTGTAGATGCCAAACACGACGGTGGCCAGGCTGGTCCCTTCGGTGGCGAAGACAAAAGCGATCACCGGAAGGGTCACCAGCAGTACCGGCAATTGCATGATCCCCATCAACAGCGCCACCATGGCCAGTAGCCCGGCACCGGGGACACCCATGAGCACGAAGCCCACACCGACCAGCAACATCTGAATGAACGCGATGCCCACTACGCCCTGGGCGACCGCGCGGATGGTTGCAGTGCAGAGCACGGTAATGCGTGGCCCACGCTCTGGTCCGGAAAGGCGCGAGGTGATGGCCAGGGCGCTTCTTTCGCCGTTTTCGCCATAGGCCATGAACACGCCGGCAATGATCAGGGCGCCGATGAACAACAGAAAGCCCACGCCAACATCGGCCATTTTGCCCAACAAGGTCAGGCCGACGGACTTGATGTAAGGCATCAGCTTCATGAGCACGCTGCTCATGTCGGTGGCGGCCTGCATCCAGTAGCCATAGAGCGGCTCGCCTATGAGCGGCAGGGAAGCGATTTTTTCGCTGGGGAGCGGAATCTGCAACGTATCGGACTTGAGAACCGCCAGGGTGCCCTGGACCGATTCACTGATCGAGGTGCCCAGCAGGTAGATCGGTACCATTAGCAAAGCCAGGGCGACTACCACGATCAGGGTGGCGGCACGACCGTCCTTGTTGACCAGCTTGCGCTTGATGAGCGCATGCAGGGGATACAGGGTAATGGCCAGAATCATTGCCCAGAGCATCAGGTTGAGGAAGGGGTGGAAGATCTGGAAGCAGAACAGTACCAGCACCGTAATCAACCCGGCGCGAATCAGTACATCGAGCAAACCACCGGACAGTGCTCTAGCGGAAATGTTAGTGCGCAACATTGTCGAACTCCTTGCTGTGTCACACAGGTTAGCCAGGCCGTTGAAGTTCAACTCTTCCCTACTAAGTGAATCCATAAAGCAGGATCGACGGGCAGCCGTCAAAGCGTTAAAAACCGATAACGCCTTACTTTAAGTAGAGAAAACTTCAATGAGGTACCTACCAAAAACCCAATAGGTAACAGGTGGTTTGTAGTATAGGAGCAGTCGTATATTCCGCCTGTTTATACAGGCTGGAATCCTGCTGCAGTTGATGGAGTCCGCTGCGAGCCCTTGACTGAATCGGTTTGGAAGCTGAGCCAATGGCTCCTTTTTCTCTACCGGGCATTTGCCGTTGCAGCGGGCTGATCAGAATAATTGCCAACAGTCGCACCCGTCGCAAGAAAATAATCGTCATTAATTATCAATAATCCCCGGTCCGCTTTTTGAGGTTTGTGACACGCTTGGTTTTTACGGTGCAGGCGCTACAGTGCAGTAGCCCATTGATTTACCTGATGGTCTGGCGCCCAACTATGTTGTTGAACATTTGCGCTTAACATTCCGGCCTTCGGTTGCGGTTTATCTATCTGAAATGAGGGCAGTCCCATGGACCGCTTCCAGGAAATGCAGGTCTTCGCTGCTGTCGCCAAGGAGCAGGGTTTTTCGGCGGCGGCGCGGGGTTTGGGTCTGTCGGCGGCCAGCGTCACCCGAGCGGTCGCGGCGCTGGAGAAGCGAATAGGCACACAACTGCTCACGCGTACGACGCGCAGCGTTTATTTGAGCGAGGCCGGTCAACGATATCTGGAGGATTGTCGGAGAATTCTCGCCGAGGTGCAGGAAGCCGAGGACTCGGCAGCGGGCAGCCATATCCATCCCCGTGGGCAACTGACCATCACCGCACCGGTCTTGTTTGGCGAGCTGTTTGTCACGCCGTTGATGGTGAATTATCTGACGCAATTCCCCGAGGTCTGCATCAACGCGCTGCTGGTGGACCGGGTGGTGAGCGTGGTCGAGGAGGGCGTTGATGTGGCCATCCGCATCGGCGAGCTCCCCGACAGCAACCAGCATGCGATCCGCGTGGGCGAGGTGCGGCGGGTGATCTGCGCATCGCCACAGTTTCTGGCCAGTCATGGTCGGCCCAGACATCCCCGGGAACTGGCCCAGGCGCCAATCATTGCGACATCGGCCATAGGCCAGTTGCGGAGTTGGCCATTCATCGAAGACGGCGAAACCTTGAGCGTGCGGGCTGAACCGCGACTGGTGGTGACGGCGAATCAGGCAGCCATCACGGCGGCCAGTTTGGGGTTAGGCTTCACGCGGGTGCTGTCTTATCAAGTCGCGAACAAGGTGGCTGCCGGAGAGCTGGAAATCATTCTGGCGGACTTCGAACTGCCGCCGTTGCCCATCCATGTGGTCTATCAGGGCGGACGTAAAGCACCGGCCCGGGTGCGCAGTTTTGTTGATTTCGCGGTGAACACGCTGCGCGAGCATCCGGCGCTCAGGCGTTGAGTTATTTCATCCGGTGAAATAATGGATTGCGTTTGCTGGTGATTCTGTTGTTTTGGTCGAGGGTAGAAGATACGACCCATCTCTCCCCTGAACAGCACCACTCACCCGAGGTGTCGACCATGCAAGCGATCAAACTCTACAACTTCCCACGTTCCGGCCACGCTCATCGTGTCGAATTGATGCTGTCCCTGCTGAAACTGCCGACCGAATTGATCTTCGTTGACCTCGCCAAAGGCGAACACAAGCAACCGGCGTTCCTCGCGCTCAATGCTTTCGGTCAGGTGCCGGTGATTGATGATCAGGGCGTGGTGTTGGCCGATTCCAACGCGATTCTGGTTTACCTGGCGCAAAAGTACGGCAACGGTCGCTGGCTGCCGGCTGATCCGGTAGGGGCCGCCAAGGTCCAACGCTGGTTGTCGGTGGCGGCCGGTCCGATTGCCTTCGGCCCTGCCCGGGCAAGATTGATTACTGTGTTCGGCGCGCCTTACAACGCTGCAGAAGTGGTTGCCTATGCCCATACCGTGCTCAAGGTAATCGATCACGAATTGGCCGATACGCCGTATCTGGCTGGCACTGATCCGACGATTGCCGACGTCGCCGCCTACAGCTACATCGCCCATGCGCCTGAGGGCAATGTGTCGCTGGACGAGTACACCAACATTCGTGCCTGGCTGGCCCGCATCGAAGCCTTGCCGGGTTTTGTCGGCATGCCGCGCACCGTCGCCGGCCTGCAAAAAACCGCCTGATGCTGGTGGCCCGGTGTTGCCGGGCCGCCCCGTTCTGCGCCACAGGCGCAAGGGAGCAGCCGTATGGACCGTTCACCCTGGCATGCCGGCGAGAAACAATTGCAGGCGCATGTGGGCGTTGCCGAACGAATGGAGGCGTTCGGTCGTAAGGTGATTCGCAGCGAGATGCCGGACCAGCACCGCACCTTCTATCAGCAATTGCCGTTCATGCTGTACGCAGCGGTGGATGCCGACGGTCATCCCTGGGCCAGTGTCCTTGAAGGCCAGCCCGGTTTCGCACATTCGCCAGAACCTGGCTTGCTGCAATTTCGCAGTCTGCCGGCCTTTGATGATCCCGCGCAGTTGAGCGAAGGCTCGGCCATCGGACTGCTGGGCATCGAGTTGCACACCCGCCGCCGTAACCGCATCAATGGGCATGTCAGTGCCATGACCATGGATGGTTTCGCGGTGACGGTGGACCAGTCCTTCGGCAATTGCCCGCAGTACATTCAGTTGCGCCAGTTTCGCTCGGTGCCGCTGACCGATCCTGCGACCCGTGCCGCCCAGCATTTCGGCGAACTGGATGACGCGAGCAAAGCCATGATCGCCGAGGCGGACACCTTTTTCGTTGCCAGTTATGTGGACGTCGACGGTGAACGCTCGGTGGATGTTTCTCACCGCGGCGGTCAGGCCGGTTTCGTACAGGTGGAAGGCAATCGCCTGACCATTCCGGATTTCGCCGGCAACCTGCATTTCAACACCTTGGGCAACCTGCTGCTCAATCCCCGGGCCGGGTTGTTGTTCATCGATTTCAATACCGGTGATTTGCTGCAGCTCAGTGGGCGCACCGAAATCATCCTGGACGGTCCTCAGGTCGAGGCGTTCCAGGGGGCCGAGCGCCTGTGGACGATCGATGTCGAGCAAGTGGTACGTCGTCCGGCTGCCCTGTCGTTGCGCTGGCGCTTCGACGGCGTTTCACCCACCAGTTTGCTCACCGGTACCTGGGAGCAGGCCAAGGCGCGTTTGCAGGCCAAGGCCCTGGGCGATCAGTGGCGGCCGTTGCGGGTGACGCGGATTGAAGCGCAAAGCCACAGCATTCGCTCGCTTTACCTGGAGCCCGCCGACGGAGCGGGGTTGCCACTGTTCCAGGCCGGGCAGCATTTGCCTTTGCGCTTCAACATTGATGGCGATGTGCATATCCGCACGTACAGTTTATCGAGCGCACCGTCCGATGATTTTTTCCGCATCAGCGTGAAGCGTGACGGACGGGTGTCTACGCATTTGCATGAGCAGATTCGTGTCGGCGACCTGCTGGAGGCGCGGGCGCCGCAAGGGCATTTCACCGTGGCGCCCCATGAGCGTCGACCCTTGGTGTTGTTGGCGGCCGGGGTCGGCATCACGCCGCTGTTATCGATGCTGCGGGAAGTGGTTTACCAAGGGTTGCGCACCCGGCGTATCCGGCCGACATGGTTCATCCAGAGTTCGCGCACGATGGCTGACCAGCCATTTCGCCGCGAACTGGATCGCTTGCTCGAGGATGCCGGTGACGCGGTGCGGGTAGTGCGTTTGCTCAGTCAACCGGAAGCCGAGGCGATACAAGGAGAGGACTTCGACCTCAGTGGACGGATCGACGTCGCGCTGCTCAAGGATCTGCTGACAGTCGAGGACTACGATCAGCCGGATTTTGTGGTCTGCGGTCCCGGGAGTTTTACCCAGGCGTTGTACGACGGCTTGCGCGAGTTGGACATTCGCGATTCGCGGATTCACGCCGAAACCTTCGGCCCGTCCACCTTGCGCCGGCGACCGGACCCCGATGCGGTGGTCATCGAACAACCGCCAGCCGCCACCACGTCCGTGCTCGTGGTGTTCCAGCGTTCGACCAAGGAGGCGCGCTGGCAGCCAGACGGCGGCAGCTTGCTGAAGTTGGCGGAAAGCCGTGGCCTGCGCCCGGAATTCAGTTGTCGCGGCGGCTCCTGCGGCACCTGCAAAACGCGCTTGATCAGCGGTCAGGTGCATTACCCACTGCCGCCAGCGGAGGTGCCGGATGATGGACAGGTGCTGATTTGCTGTGCGATTCCGGCGCAGGGCGCGCAACCGCTGGTACTCGATATCTGAATATCATTTCAGGCGAACATTGCCCGCCGGTCGATGGCTGAGTAGGGTAGGGGCAGAACGAACCAGGGCCGCAGAGGTCAATGCCTGTCAGTTAAGCCCCGGACATTGTGGGAGCGAGCTTGCTCGCGATAGCGGACTGTCAGTCACCCCTTGTAAGACTGTCCAACCGTCATCGCGAGCAAGCTCGCTCCCACAAGGTTTGCGGTGTTTAAACGCTTAACTGACTGGCATTCACCGCACAGGCCCTTTCTGCATTTCAGGAACAGGCGTTTCAATGGTTTTTTTCACTCGCTCGATGGTCTTGCTGATGGCGCTGGCGCTCACCACCGGTTGCGAAAGACAGGATGCACCGCCGCTGGATCAACAGCTTTACGTCTGGCAGCGGCAGTGGACGCCGGCCCACGACGCTGCCCTCAGGGATAGCCGCGCCGACTTTTCGACGTTGCGGGTGCTGGCCTTGCAGGCCTTTCCCAACGCGGGCTGGAGTCGAGCCCGGATTGACCCGGCACTGCTCAAGCGCGATGGCCGGCCGGTGATTGCGGTGATTCGCCTGGATGGGCAGCTCAAGGCGCTGGATCAGGATGAGATAACTGCGCAAATCCGCCAGGTGATCGGCGACTGGAAGGGACAGGGGCTGAACCTCGCCGGCGTGGAAATCGACCACGATGCCGGTAACGCTCGGCTACCGGAGTACCGCCAATTTCTCGCGCAGTTGCGCGGAGCATTGCCGACTTCGCTGGTACTGAGCATCACCGCGTTGCCATCCTGGCTCGACAGTCGCGAACTGCCGGCGCTGTTATCCACAGTCGACAGCAGTGTGTTGCAGGTGCACGCGGTGAGCGATCCGCGTCGTGGCTTGTTCGATGCGGATCAGGCCCGGCAATGGGCGAAGGCCTGGAGCCGTATCACGACGAAACCGTTCTATCTGGCGCTGCCGGCCTATGGCGTGGCGTTGCTGCTCTCGGCGGGTGGCGCGCCCGTTGTGGAAAGTGAAGTGACGGTGGAGCGTGAAGGACTGCGTCGGGAATTACTTGCCGACCCTCAGTCATTGCGCACCCTCGGCACCGAGTTGCGTGCCGATCCACCGAAACATCTGGCGGGCCTGATCTGGTTTCGCCTGCCATTGGCCAACGACCGTCGGGCCTGGAGCTTGACCACTTTGCTCGCCGTGGCGCGTGGTGATGTCCTCGACAGTCAATTGAAACTGAAACTCTCGGCCGACAATGGCCTCTATGACATCGGCATCAGCAACCAGGGCAATCTCGACAGCGCCTGGCCCGAACGCCTGACACTGGCGGTCAGCGGTTGTGAGGGGGCCGATGCCTTGGCCGGTTACGCGTTGCAACAGCGTCCGGATCTGCTTACCTTCACCCGCCTGCGTGATGGCCGAGTACCGGCCGGCGGGCAGCGTGCCGTTGGTTGGGCTCGCTGCGCACACATTGATCAAGGAGGTTCGAATGTTCACCCGTAACTGGCCGCGTCATTTGCTTTGCCTGAGCCTCAGCCTGCCGCTGGGTTCGGCATTGGCCTGCGGCCCGGACTTCCCCATGCGCCTGCTGGATAACCGAGGCCAGTCGCTGGCAGAACTGCCGGAAGGCAACTTCAGCTTCGAAATCAGCCGCCTCGGCCACGCCATCAACGGGTTGAAGAACGTCACCGCTGGCGTTGACTACACGGATGCACCTGACGCTGTAGCGCTGCGCGATCAAGCCGAGCAGGCGGGACTTTCCGCCGAGCAACAGGTGCTGGTGAAACACTTGCGCAGCCTGACCGATGCCCGCCAGGTTGAAAGCGAGGGCGCGCAACTGCCGCCTGAGCTCAGGTTGTACCTGGCCGGCGCTGTGGCATTTGCCGCGGGTGATCCTGCCTTGGCCGCCGGGTATTTCAAGAAAGTGCTGGCCCTGCCCGCAGAGCAACGGGCCTCGCGCAGTACCTGGGCGGCTTACTCGTTGGGTCGAGCGTTGTTCGCCATGAGCGCCGAAGCCAATGCGGCTCCGGATCTGCTCGAACAATCCCGTGACGCCTTCGAGCAAACCCGGCAACTGAGCATCGACGGCTTCAGTGATCCACTGGAACTGGGTGTCGCGAGCCTCGGTGAAGAAGCCCGGGTGGTGCGCACCGCTGGCGACTGGAACCGCGCCATCGAGTTGTACGCCACGCAGAATCTGCACGGCTCCGCGGTGGGCTACACCTCGTTGAAGCTGTTGATGGCGGACCTGATGACGCTGCCGGATGATCAAGTGGCCGAGTTGCTCAAGGGCCAGCCAGTGCAGCAATTGGTGACAGCATCGCTGATCAGTCGGTTGGGGTGGTCGTTCGGTGATCAACCGCCAAACGAACAGAAAATGATCAAGCTGCTGCAAAACAGTACCCGTGGCAGCCTCGAAAACGCCGACCGCCTGGCGGCAATGAATTATCAACAGGGTGATTACGCCAGCGCCAAGGCTTTCCTCGAACAGGCTGGCGATGGTGGGTTGGCCTGGTGGTTGCGGGCGAAACTGGCGGTGCGCGAGGGCAATAAGAGCGCGGCCGCCGCAGCCTATGCCAAAGCGGCGCAGGCCTTCCCGCAGAATGAATCCTGGGGCGAGCGCCGCACACCGGACTTCGATTACGAAACGCTCCAGCCCAAATGCCGGGTCGAGGGTGAAAGTGCGATCCTGGCCCTGCAACGCGGGGATTACCTGCAAGCCTTCGATCAGCTGTATCGCAGCCAGAGCATTTACTGGTTCGACGCCGCCACCGTTGCCGAGCGCGTGTTGACCCTCGAAGAACTCAAGCACTACGTAGACACTCAAGTGCCGGCCCCGCCGCCGCTCAGCCAACAGGACCGCGACAACTATGTGCCCTTGCCGGTGGCGGCGGGCTTGCGCAATTTGTTGGGGCGGCGTTTGTTGCGCGAGGGGCATTACGAGCAAGCGCCGGCGTACTTCGACAATGACGGCTTGCGGCACAAGGCAAAGCTGTATGGCGAGCAGCGTCTGGCGGCTGATTCAGCCTGGTGGCCGACCCGTCGCGCCGCTGCGCTGTTCAATGCGGCCTGGACGGCACGCGAGTGGGGCATGGACATTCTGGGCTACGAAATGGCGCCGGATTACGCCACGTTCGGCGGTAACTACATTCTCGAAAACACCGAACTCAAGGTCGGTCCTTTGGTGGCCGAGGACGAAGTGAAGCGCCAGCAGGCCAGCGCTGCCCAGCCTGATCAGCGTTATCACTATCGCTTCGTGGCCACCGCGCTGGCGAGCAAGGCGGCGGATAACTTGCCTCACACCAGTCAGGCGTTTGCGGCGGTGCTGTGCGAGGCGTCGGGGTGGAACAGCAGCCTCGAAGAGCAAAGTGCGATATATCAGCGTTATGTCAAAGAAGGGCCTTACGTGGAATGGGCCGCCGATTTCGGCCACCAGTGCCCGTACCCCGACTTCGAAAACGCCGACAAACGCTACGTGACCCAAGTGACCGACGCTGCGCGTTCGGCCTTGCGACCGTACAAGATGCCTTTACAGGTTGGTTGCGTAGTGGTGTTCGCGGTAGCGGCGCTGTTGATGTTCAAACGCCGCCGCCGCAAGGCGCAGTGAGGTTCAAGCCTGTTGCACAAAGGTTAGCCGCACGGCGAAACCGATCAACAGGCTGCCGAACAACCATTGTTGCAGGCGCTGGGCTGAGGGGCTGCGTTGCAGCCAACGGCCGAGTGCGGCGCCGACCAGGGCGTATGCGCTGTCGAACAGCAACCCGACACTAACCAGCACCACGCCCAAGGTCGCAAATTGCCCGAGCACCGGCCCAGACTGTGGGTCGATGAATTGCGGCAGCAGCACCGAGCAGAACAGCAGTGCCTTGGGATTGAGCAGGTTGGTCAGCAGTCCGCGTCGGATGGCTGCGCCCCAGCGCGGTTTTTCGCCGGTTGGGTCGGCGCTGGGGAGGCTCGGCAGCATCGTGGTTCGCAGGCACTGAATGCCGATCCACAGCAGGTACGCGGCACCGGCCAGGCGTACCACGTCGAACGTCCAGGGCGCTGCCTTGAACAGTGCCGCCAGCCCCAGCGCCGCCAATGCCACATGGCAACCCCGGGCAATACCCAGGCCCACGGCCGTGGCCAGCGCGGCGCCTTTGCCTTGGCGGGCACCGGTCTGCAACAGCAGGATCATGTCGGGCCCCGGCAACAGGTAGACCACCGCCAGTGCCATGAAAAACAGCCAGAGACCTTGCATGTTGCACCCCATTCGTTGTCGATTTGGTCGTGCCAGTCTAGGGCTGAAGGGCGGGGCAGGTGCTTGCGTTGTCAGCTTCTATCGGGTCATGTATTGGCATAATCTGCCACTTAATCAAGATTGAACCATCAGGATCTGCCAAACCATGAAACTCGACGCCTACGACCGCAAGATTCTCGCCGCACTGCAACGGGATGGCCGCCTGAGCAATGTGCAACTGGCAGACGAGATCGGCCTGTCGGCATCGCCATGCTTGCGCCGGGTGCGGATGCTTGAAGAGGCGGGGGTGATTCGCGGCTACCAGGCCAATCTGGATCGCGACGAAGTGGGGTTGGGGCTGACAGTGTTTGTCGGGGTCAAGGTCGAGCGTCATAACGATGAGCAAGCCGAAGCCTTTCGACTGGCGGTGACGGCATTGCCGGAGGTGATTTCGGCGTTTCTGGTATCAGGTGAGTCGGATTTTCTGCTGCAGGTAGTGGTGCCGGACTTGCGTGCCTATGACCGGTTTCTCACCGGGCGTTTGCTGAAGTTGCCGGGTGTGAGCGACATCCGCAGCAACTTTGCGATTCATACTGTGAAGGCCCCGGGGGTGTTGCCGCTGGAGCATTTGCCGCTGTAGACCGAGTTGCCTGCCATCGCGAGCAAGCTCGCTCCCACAGGTACAGCGCAAACCATGTGGGAGCGAGCCTGCTCGCGAAGGCGATAAATCAGTCACTGCAACTCTTCAAGTCTTACATCTGCGTCGCCATCCCCTCCACATTCATCGCCGCCTGGCGCAAGGCCTCGGAGCGAGTCGGGTGTGGATGGCAGGTCAGGGCGATGTCTTCGGCCGAGGCGCTGAACTCCATGGCCACGCAATACTCGCCAATCATTTCACTGACGCTCGGGCCAACCAGATGCACGCCGAGGACTTCGTCCGTGCGTTCATCGGCCAGCACTTTGGCGAAGCCTTCGGTCTCGTGGTTGATCTTCGCCCGGCTGTTGGCGGTAAAGGGAAACTTGCCGACCTTGTACGCCCGACCTTCAGCCTTGAGCTGCTCTTCGGTTTTGCCGACGCTGGCCAGCTCCGGTTTGGTGTAGACCACACTGGGGATCAGGTTGTAATTGACCTCGCCAGCCTTGCCGACCATCTGCTCGACGCAGGCCATGGCTTCGTCCTCGGCCTTGTGGGCGAGCATGGGGCCGGAGGTCACGTCACCAATCACCCAGACCCCGACGGCTTCGGTGCGATGCCCCTTGTTGGCGAGCATGCCGCGCTTGTCCGTGGCGAGGCCGACGTTCTCCAGGCCCAGGCCCTGTGTATAAGGTCGGCGCCCGATGGCCACCAATACGTAATCCGCTTCCAGTAGCTCGGCGGCACCGCCAGCGGCAGGCTCGATGCTGAGCTGCACGCCGGTGGCGGAGGTGGTGGCGCTGGTCACTTTTGAACTCAACTTGAAACTCAAGCCTTGTTTGCTCAGGGAGCGCTGCAGGGTTTTGCCGGCTTCGATGTCCACACCGGGGCAGATCCGGTCGAGAAACTCGACCACCGTTACCTGCGCCCCAAGGCGCCGCCATACCGAACCCAGCTCCAGGCCGATCACGCCGGCGCCGATCACTACCAGATGCTTGGGCACCTCGGTCAGCGCCAGGGCACCGGTGGAGTCGAGGATGCGTTTGTTATCGATATCCACGCCGGGCAGGGGCGTAGGCTCGGAACCGGTGGCGATGATGATGTCCCTGGCACTCAGCTCGGTCTTGCCGCCGGCGCTATCGGTCACCGTGACTTTGCCCGGCCCGTCGATGTGGCCCCAGCCTCTGATCCAGTCGACCTTGTTCTTACGGAAAAGAAACTCGATGCCCTTGGTCAGCCCGGTAACGCTTTCATCCTTTTGCTTCATCATCTGGTTGAGGTTGAGCACGGGTTTGACTTCGATCCCCAGATTGGCGAATTCCGCGCCCTTGGCCGCGTCGTACAGTTCGGAGGCATGCAGCAACGCCTTGGATGGCATGCAACCGACGTTCAGGCAGGTGCCGCCGAGTGTGGCGCGTCCTTCCACGCAGGCAGCTTTCAGACCCAGTTGTCCGGCGCGGATCGCCGCGTTGTAACCGCCGGGGCCACCGCCGAGTATCACGACGTCATAAGTGCTCATGGATGTACTCCTGGATCGAATGGGGAAGGGATGGGTAAAAGTAGTTCCTGAGTAAAATTACGAACGTAATATGTGCGTTCTGTCGCATTTCGGTCAAGGCTTCAGCCAAGTGACAGGTTGGGCATCTTTAGATAGCGCGCTCGAGTACGAAAATTTCACCATTTTCGTTATATCGTAACGAATTGCCATGCAAGCGAAGACACTCTGGGGTGGTATGCAAGTCGATCTCGATGTTGATGAAACGCCGTTAGCCGGGTTGCCGCGCTTTCAGCAGGCGTTCATTCAAGGGCGGCGTTTGCGCCAGTTCGCCATCGGTGCGGGCGTGCTCGCGACGGTAGGTGTGCTGCTGGCGTTTTTTGCCGGGCTGTTTGCATCGCAAACACTGTGGCCGGCGTTGCTGCTGAACCTGAGCGCGGCGTTTGTCGTGTTGATGGCGGGTTTGCAATCGGCCTGGTGGGTGGCCCAGTGGCGTGCTCGCGCCATGAACCCCGTGGGGAAGGTGATTGCTGTCGACGAATCTGTCGCGCCTTCGGGGTGGTATGAGCGTTTGCTGGACCGGATCAGCCTGCAATCGCAGCACCTGCTAGGGCAAATCGGCGCGCCAACGCTGTGGCTTGGTGGCTGGGGATTGTTGGCGGTATTGGGCGTCGAACAGGCCTGGAACCTCACATTGCCCCCGACAGCACTGGGGCTGGCAGCCACTGTCGGGGCAGCGTGCTTCTTGCTGTTGGCGTTCGGCCTGTTGGTGATGGAGCGTCATCTGGCGCAGGAAAACACCGCGCAATGGCCTGAAGCCGCTACGTTGGCGCAATTGATCCGTGTGGTGATCATCAGCCTGGCGCTCGGTGCTTTTTGCCTGTTGTTTGCCGATGAAACCTCGGTATGGCCCGTACGCCTGGCGGTGTTGATTGGACTGCTGCCGGGGCTGGTGGCGGCAGAACTGTTGCTGCGCGCGGTGTTGTCATTGTTCAGCCCGCGCCGTGAACGTCTTGAGCCAGAGCTACTGGCGCGCAGTTTTATCGCTGACATGTTGCGCTGGCCACCACAGCCATTGCTGGCGTTACAGCACGAATTGCATAACCGCTTCGGCATCGATCTGCGGCAGATCTGGGCCTTCAGTTACATGCGTCGGGCCTTCCTGCCGGTGTTGGCGGTGGTTGCACTTGTTGGCTGGTCGCTGACCGGCATTCACGAAATTGCCCTGCAAGAGCGTGGCATCTACGAACGATTCGGTAAGCCAGTGGAGGTGTTTGGCCCAGGTTTGCATATGGGGTTGCCTTGGCCATTGGGCCGGGTGTTGAGCGTCGAGAATGGCGTGGTACACGAGTTGGCCACCAGTGTTGGCGAAACCACGGCCCCTGATCAGGCAGACCCCGCTGAAGGCCCGGCCCCGGCAGTTGCCAATCGTCTGTGGGACGCCAGCCACGTGAACGACAAATCCCAGGTGATCGCCAGCAGCCGAGCCGACAAGCAGAGCTTTCAGATCGTCAACATGGACGTGCGCTTCGTCTATCGCATTGGTTTGAGCGATGAGGCGGCGTTGGCTGCGACCTATAACAGTGCCGATGTACCGATGTTGATTCGCAGCTCCGCCAGCCGAATCCTGGTTCACGACTTCGCCTCGCGCACCCTCGACGGATTGCTTGGCGAGGACAGGGTAGGGCTGGCTGAAGAGATCGGCCGCGCGGTTCAGGCGGACCTGCAAAAACTCGACAGCGGCGTGGAAATTCTCGCCACGGTGGTCGAGGCGATTCACCCTCCGGCCGGTGCAGCCAATGCCTATCACGGCGTGCAAGCGGCGCAGATTGGCGCGCAAGCCTTGATCGCCCGTGAACGTGGCGCCGCTGCCGAAGCTACCAATCAGGCGCAGTTGCAGGCCAGCATCGCCCGCGATCAGGCGACGGCCAGCGCCCGCGAAATCAATGCCGGCGCCCAGGCAGCGGACCTGAAATTCAACGCCGAACAAAAAGCCTATGCCAGCGCCGGTCAGGCCTTTGTGCTGGAACAGTATTTCAGTCAGTTGTCCCAGGGTTTGGCCAATGCCAAGTTGCTGGTTCTCGATCATCGTCTGGGCGGCAGCAGCAATGCGCCGACCATCGACCTCCGTACGTTCACGCTGCCGGTTGACCCTGCGCCGTCGCGTAAAACCGCTCAGCCAGGAGCTGCCAATTGAGCCAGTCCCATACTCACGATCACGATGACCACGCCGGCCACGATCACGGCCATGGCGGGCACCATCACCACGGCCATCATCATCACGGCGATCCGCAGGAGGCCGGTCCATTCCCATGGCGTCGGATGGGGTGGGCGGCATTGCTGGTGGCGTTTGCGGTCGCTGCCGCGAGCTTGGTGCAGGTGCGCTCGGGTGAGGCCACGGTGATCACGCGCTTCGGCAACCCCTCACGGATCTTGCTGGAGCCGGGACTGGGCTGGCGCTGGCCGGCACCGTTCGAAGCAGCGATCCCTGTGGATCTGCGGCTGCGTACCACGTCCAGCGGTTTGCAGGATGTCGGCACACGGGACGGTCTGCGCATCATCGTTCAGGCCTACGTGGCGTGGCAGGTGCAGGGTGATCCGGACAATGTGCAACGTTTCATGCGGGCGGTGCAGAACCAGCCCGATGAAGCCGCGCGGCAGATTCGCACCTTTGTCGGCTCCGCGCTGGAAACCACCGCCAGCAGTTTTGATCTGGCGAACCTGGTCAATACAGATGCCAGCCAGGTACGCATCGCCGATTTCGAAACACAACTGCGCAAGCAAATAGATCAGCAGTTGCTCACCACTTATGGTGTGCGCGTGTTGCAGGTCGGTATCGAGCGATTGACGCTGCCTTCGGTGACGCTCACCGCGACGGTCGACCGGATGCGTGCCGAGCGCGAAACCATCGCTACTGAGCGCACGGCCATCGGCAAGCGTGAAGCCGCGCAAATTCGTTCCGCCGCCGAGCGTGATGCGCGAATTGTGCAGGCCGATGCCACGGTGAAAGCAGCAGATATCGAAGCGCAATCGCGCGTCGAAGCGGCGCAGATTTATGGCCGCGCCTACGCGCAATCGCCGCAGCTCTACAACCTGCTGCGCTCGCTCGACACCTTGGGCACGGTGGTGACGCCAGGAACCAAGCTGATTCTGCGTACCGACGCCGCACCGTTCCGGGTGTTGGTTGACGGTCCGCCGAGCTTCGACAACAAGTCCGGATCGCAGCCATGAGTTTGGTTCCACGTGGAACAAATGAGTTGAGCAGCCCCTGGATTCAGGCCGGGCGCTTGGCGTTTCTCGCCCTCTACGCGGTGACGGTGTTGGCGGCGTTGGCGTGGGCGTTTTCCAATGTGCGGCAGATTGATCCGCAGAATCGCGCAGTGGTTTTGCATTTCGGCGCGCTGGATCGCATTCAGAATGCCGGGCTGTTATTGGCCTGGCCACAACCGTTCGAGCAGGTGAATTTGTTGCCGGCGGCGGATCGGGTGATCGAGCGCCGAGTGGAAGGCTTGTTGCGCAGTGGTGCCGCGATGCAGGCAGATCGCGTGGCCAGTTTTGCCACGCCCATCAGCGATGCCCTCGCAGGCTCCGGCTATCTGTTAACGGGTGATGCCGGTGTGGTGCAACTGGATGTGCGGGTTTTCTACAAAGTCACCGAGCCCTATACGTTCGTGCTTCAGGGCGAACACGTGTTGCCGGCACTGGATCGTCTGGTGACCCGCAGTGCGGTCGCGCTCACGGCCGCACGGGATCTGGACACTATCCTGGTCGCTCGCCCGGAATTGATCGGCGCTGATAGCCAGGCGGCGGAACGGCGCGAGCGCTTGCGTGGCGATCTGGTGCAGGGCATCAATCAACGGCTGGCCGAACTCACCGCAACGGGGCAGGGCTTGGGGATCGAAGTGGCGCGGGTCGATGTGCAATCGAGTCTGCCCAGCCCTGCGGTGAACGCTTTCAACGCGGTACTGACGGCCAGCCAGCAAGCCGATAAGGCCGTCGCCAATGCGCGCACCGAAGCCGAGAAGTTGACGCAGACCGCCAACGAGCAAGCCGACCGTACGCTACAAGTGGCCCATGCCCAGGCGAGCGAACGACTGGCCAAAGCCTCGGCAGATACCGCCACAGTATTGAGCCTGGCCAAGGCTCAGCAGCAGGGGACCGACCCGCAAATGCTGCTGCGCATTTATCGCGAGCGGATGCCGAAGATCCTCGGCCAGGCCGGCTCCGTCACGACGGTCGACCCTAAAGACGATTCCCGCCTGATCATTCAGGGAGCTGCACAATGACCGCTCAAACCGCCGCCGTACCGAGCCTGTTGTCATCGGCCGAACAGCGCCGCGCCGCGCGCCAGTTGACCCTGGCCATGCTCGCGTTGGGCCTGCTCGCGCTGGGCTTGATCTGGCGTTGGCTGGCGCCGGAGCAGACTGGTGTCAGTCAACTGCTGCTGGGTTTTGCTTCGTTGCTGGTCGCCGTTCCGGTCATGCGTTCAGGCTGGTACAGCCTGCGTTATCCAAGCCTGCACGGCATCACCGATCAATTGATCGCCCTGGCCATGCTGGGTGCCTGGGCCACCGGGGATCTGCTGACGGCGGCCCTGTTGCCGATCATCATGATCTTTGGCCACGTGCTGGAAGAGCGTAGCGTGATCGGTTCCCAGGAGGCGATTCACGCCCTCGGCAAACTGACCCGCAGCCACGCGCGCAAGGTTCAGGCGGACGGCTCCATCATCGAAGTCGACAACGGCACGCTCAAGGCGGGCGACCTGGTCGAGGTCCGCGCCGGGGACAGGGTGCCCGCGGATGGCCGGGTGTTGTCCGGCCAGGCCAGCCTGGACACCGCCTCCATTACCGGCGAATCGGTACCGATGGAGGCGGGCGTCGGCATGTCGGTGTTCGGCGGCGCGATCAACCTCGACGGTCTGCTACGGATCGAAGTGACCCGCACCGGCCAGGAATCGACCCTCGGCAAAGTCATCGCCCTGATGCAAAACGCCGAGCGCTCGAAACCGCCGATCACTCGTCTGCTGGAGCGTTACGCGGGCAGCTATATGGTGCTGGTGTTGCTGCTGGCGGCGGTGACCTGGTTCATCACCAACAACGCTCAAGCGATGCTCGCGGTGTTGGTGGCGGCCTGTCCTTGTGCGCTGGTGTTGTCGGCGCCGGCCACGGCGATTGCCGGGGTGGCGGTAGCGGCACGCCACGGGATTCTGATTCGCAGTTCTGCGTTCCTTGAAGAGTTGGCGGACCTGACTTCGCTGGTGGTCGACAAGACCGGGACGCTGACCTTCGGCACCTTGCGCCTGCAATCCATCGACAGTCCGCTGGAGGATCGCAGTCATGTATTGAAGCTCGCCGCCAGCCTTGGCTCGGCCAGCAGTCATCCGGTCAGTCGTGCTCTCGCGGGGTTGGTGACCCAGGAGCATTTCCTGCTGCTTACTGACATCCATGAGCGCCAGGGCCTGGGCGTGGTGGCGATGACCGGGCAGGGCGAAGCGGCGCTCGGCCGGCCGGAGCTGTTCGCGCAACTGGGCATCAGTACAACGGAGGTTCCCGATCACGACGGTCCGATTGCCGGGCTGGCGCTCAACGGTGAATTTCTCGCCTGGCTGTTGTTGGCCGACAGCGTCAAACCCGAGGCGCAATTTGCCTTGGGTGAGTTGCGCGACCTCGGGTTGGGTCGCCAGTTGTTGCTCACCGGTGACCGGCACAGCGTCGCTCAAACGCTCGCCCGGGATGTCGGGATCAGTGATGTCGAAGCGCAGGCCCTGCCCGAAGACAAACTGAAGCGTGTGCTCAAGGAAATCGACAGCGGTTTCCGGCCGATGGTGGTCGGCGATGGGATCAACGATTCCCTGGCCCTCAAGGCTGGCGTGGTGGGTGTCGCCATGGGCGCGGGCGGTGCGGACATCGCCTTGGCATCGGCGGATATCGTGCTGATCGGCAGTGACCTGCGCCGCCTCGGTACTTGCGTGCGCCTGAGTCGTCAGTGCCGCCAAACGTTACAGGTGAATGTGATCATCGGGCTAGGCTGGACCCTGGCGATCGTGGCCTTCGCCGCGTTCGGCTGGCTTGGCGCTGCCGGGGCGATGATTGCGGCGTTGCTGCACAACCTCAGCACCTTGCTGGTGTTGGGCAATGCCGGTCGTTTGCTGCGGTTCCAGGAGCCACTGCTCAAGCTCAAGGATGAAGCCTGAAGGCGAATGCTCTAAACCGGGTAATCACGGGGGGCTTCAACTTTTTAGAACTGTGCGCCCGGTTCGTAGTCTTTGAAGATGAGGGCACATCATTTTGTGCGTTCGCGGCGGCCGGTTCTGGCGTCGCGAATCATTGAAAACGGCTATTAATTCGATAGCCAGCTATTTTTCTAAGATGGTCTACCCTCTGTTTAGACGTCTGAAACAAGGGGGCTTCTCCATGCTCGCGCATCTTCCACCGGCCTTACAGAATCTGCAATTACCGCTTCGCCTGAGACTCTGGGATGGCCATGAATTCAATCTGGGGCCGACGCCCAGTGTCACGATTGTGGTCAAGGACCCACAAATGGTCACCCAGTTTACCCATCCAAGCCTGGACGCCCTTGGTGCTGCATTTGTCGAAGGCAAACTTGAGCTTGAAGGCTCCATCAGCGATGTGATCCGCGTCTGCGATGAATGGAGCCAGGCGTTGCTGGATGAAGGCGACGACAATCAGCCGGTTCGTAACGCCCACGACAAAGAGATGGACGCCAAGGCGATTTCCTACCACTACGACCTTTCCAACGCGTTCTATCAGCTGTGGCTCGACAGCGACATGGCATATTCCTGCGCCTATTTCGAGACCGGCAGCGAATCCCTGGAACAGGCCCAGCAAGCCAAGTTCCGTCATTTGTGCCGCAAGCTGCGCCTGCAGCCCGGCGAGTATCTGCTGGATGTGGGTTGTGGTTGGGGCGGATTGGCGCGTTTTGCTGCGCGAGAATTTGGCGCGAAAGTGTTCGGCATCACCCTCAGCAAGGAGCAGTTGGCCCTGGCCCGGGAGCGCGTAAAAGCGGAGGGCCTGGAGGACCTGGTCGAACTGCAACTGCTCGACTATCGCGATCTGCCGCAGGATGGCCGTTTCGACAAAGTGGTCAGCGTCGGCATGTTCGAACACGTCGGTCACGCCAATCTTGCCGAGTACTGCAAGACCCTGTTCGGCGCGGTGAAAGACGGTGGCCTGGTGATGAACCACGGGATCACCGCCAAATACACCGATGGCCGTCCGGTGGGACGCGGTGCCGGTGAATTCATTGGAAAATATGTGTTCCCCAACGGCGAGCTGCCGCACCTGTCGATGATCTCTGCCGAGATCAGTGAGGCAGGGCTGGAAATCGTCGACGTCGAGAGCTTGCGTCTGCACTACGCACGTACGCTCGATCACTGGAGCGAACGCCTGGAGGACAACCTTGAAGCGGCCTCCAGACTCGTACCGGAACAAGCCCTGCGTATCTGGCGACTGTACCTGGCCGGTTGCGCTTACGCGTTTGCCCGGGGCTGGATCAACCTGCACCAGATTCTCGCGGTGAAGGCCCACGCCGATGGCAGTCATGAACTGCCATGGACCCGTGACGATATCTACCTCTAGAGAACCGGCGAAATAAGCCGGGCGACCCGCATGCCGACCTGCTGCAGGCGGTGAGTCTCCCGGCCTTCTCCTTTGGCGATTTCGTGGGCGTTGGCGAAATCATCGTTGAGCATCTGTTCCACCTCTGCGGCAAAGGCGCTGTCGACGGTCAGCAACATTACTTCGAAATTCAGCCGGAACGAACGGTTGTCCAGGTTGGCGCTGCCGATGGCGCTGATTTCGTAGTCGATCAACACCACTTTCTGGTGCAGGAAACCGGGCTCGTAACGGAACACCCGAACACCGGCGCGCACGGCTTCGAAGGCGTAGAGGCTGGAGGCGGCGTAGACGATTCGATGGTCGGGTCGAGACGGCAACAGCAGCCGCACATCCACACCCCGCAGGACCGCCAGACGCAACGCTGCGAATACGGCTTCATCGGGGATGAAGTACGGGCTGGTGATCCAGATCCGTTCCGTCGCTGCATGGATCGCTTCGACAAAGAACAGAGAACAGGTTTCGTAGGCGTCTGCCGGCCCGCTGGCGAGCAACTGGCACAGCACGCCGTCTTCCGGATAAACCTCGGGCAGGATCAGTGGCGGCAGGGCATGAGCCACCCAGAACCAGTCTTCAGCGAAAGACTCCTGCATGCACGCCACCACTGGCCCGCGCACTTGCACGTGGGTATCGCGCCAAGGGGCCAGGGGCGGTTTCTCGCCCATGTATTCATCACCGACGTTGTGCCCGCCAACGAAGCCGAGAATGCCGTCCACCACCACAATTTTGCGATGGTTACGGAAGTTCACCTGAAAGCGATTGAACCAGCCATTACGAGGGCCAAAAGCCTTGACCTCGACCCCGCCATCACGCAAGGCCTGCACGTAGCCGTTGGATAGGGAATGGCTGCCGATTCGGTCATACAACAGATAGATCGCTACGCCTTCGGCGGCTTTCTTCAACAGCAAAGTCTGCAGGCGTTGGCCGAGGCGGTCGTCGTGGACGATGAAAAACTGGATCAGCACGGCTTCTTTCGCCTGGCCGATGGCATCGAAAATGGCCTCGAACGTAGACTGGCCGTTGATCAACAGCCGCATCTGGTTATTGGCCAGGCAGGGCATGTGTCCGAGCTTGGGCATCGCTCTGAGCGAGGCGTAGGCAGAAGAAGCGCGGGCGGTGAGGGCTTCTTCTACCCAGGGCCGCCAGTTGAGTTCGGAAACAGCCTTGCGCATCTCGTCGTTGGCCTGCCGCCGGGCCTTGATGTAGCCATCAAAGGTGCTGCGGCCGAACATCAGGTAAGGGATCAGCGTCAGGTAAGGGATGAAAAACAGCGACAGGGCCCAGGCGATCGAGCCTTGGGCGGTACGGACGGTCAACACGGCGTGTATGGCCGCAATCATGCCCAGCGAGTGCAACAGGGCGATGGTATAACCGAAAATATGTGGTCCGAAGTAATCCATGGGGGCTGCCTTGCTCCTGAAGATTCAGTGCTTAACAGACCATGTTCCGTGCAGAATGTCGCTAATTAATTCGACCATGAACCGAAGCCCGCGGCTGACGTCTAACGGCCACTACTGATCAGGAGTTACTCGATGAACGTTCGTCTGCTGGGTTTGGCCATGGCACTGGGTTTGGCACTTCCTGTGGCGGCTCACGCGCAAATGCTGCAACCAGGATTGTGGGAGCTGACCACGAGCAACATGAAGGTCGACGAGCAGAATATGCCGGACCTGCAATTGATCCTCGGCCAGATCCAGAACCAGATGACTCCCGAGCAGCGTGCGCAGCTGGAAAAGCAGGGCATCACCATGGGCGGTAAAGGGATCCGGGCGTGCCTGACCCCTGAACAGGTCAAGACCGACAACATTCCGCTGACCGATCCGCAGTCGGGCTGCAAACAGGAAATCACCGACCGCTCCGGCAATCAGTGGAAATTCCGTTTCAGCTGCCCGAAAGCCCAGGGAGCCGGCGTGGCGACGTTCCTCAGTGATCGTGAATTCACCACCAAGGTCAACGGGACGTTCAACGCCACCGGCATTCAGCAGAAGGGCAGCCTCGAGTCCCGCGCCGTCTGGTTGGGGCAGGATTGCGGCACGGTAAAGCCAAGAGCTTAAAAAGCTTCGCGAGCAGGCTCGCTCCCACATCGGTTATGTGTCGAACACAAATCACCTGTGGGAGCGAGCCTGCTCGCGAAAGCGTCCATTCAACCGCCCTGAATCCCCGGCCGACTTAACCACTCACACGCCGCCTCGACAGCCATCCGGCCAAAATCCTCCCCCGTGCGACTGCGCACACTGACGAACCCCCCAGCCTGTTCCATTTCGCCAACCACGACCAGGAACGGCACGGTCTGGCTGTGCTGACGAATCTTGTAGCGGACCTTTTCGTTTCGCAGGTCGGCCTTTGCATGCACGCCTTTTTGGCGCAAGGACTCGGTCACCGCTTGTGCATAAGTCGCCTGGCGTTCATCCATGCTCACGACGACCACATGGGGTGGAACGCGCCAGTGTTGCAGCTCCTGATGGCTGGACCAGCAGGTGCCGTAGATCCGTTGTTGCAACGTGCCGCTGATGTGATCGAGGGCAAACGCCTGCAAGACTTTGGTGGTTGGGACGTGCGGTCCATGGCTCTGGTACTCGGCGTCCCCCAGACGGTACAGCGACACGGCTTCGCGCGCCGGCCGACGACGGATCGAGTGATTGGTTGCTGCCAATGACTGCATGCGCGCTTCGATTAGAGGCAGGTCTGCGGGGGTCAGCGGTTGCTCGACTGCAAACTCGTAATAGAAACCGTCACCCAGTTCCTTTCCCGCACGCAATTGCGCATGAGGGTGGAGTTGCTTGACCGCCATGGCCAGCATCAATGCACAGGAGCGACGCAGGATCTCCAGGCCGTCCGGCTCCCGGGGGGTGACAATGCTGACCCGGGCATCCGCCTCGATCAGGTATTCGCAGTCCACCAGTACACCATTGACCCTTCCCGCGACGGCCGCGATGGCCAGTTCGGGGCCGATGCTGGCGGCCACCTCGTGCACGGACAGCGGCTGGTCGTACTCACGCAATGAACCATCGGGCAGGGTGATCTGGATCATGGTCGGCGTACTCTGGTGCTTCTAACGAGCGTTATCGCATAAACCGTAGGGGTGCTTCATTAAGACGTTTGTCATGCCAGGCAATTTGTCCTGACACGATGGCTGGTTCTGGCCGCCAGTGTGCTGATCGGCAAAATCTGTTCCGCGACCGGTTCCAGCAACGCGGGCATTGCGAATCAGCACGCTACTCATGCTCAGAACTCGTTTTGCAGGGCTTTGTAGCCGCGTACCAGGTCGACGTTGGTGCGCGCCACATCTTCGGAAAATTCCGAAGCACTGACGCTCACCGGCGGGTATTGCGAGAGGTCGGTGTTTGGGCCGATCCGCGTGGTGGAAGGTACGTAGAAAGCTTCAGGCAGGTCACGACCATCGACCACCGAGTTGTGCCGCACCACGCAACCGTCGCCGACCACGCAGTTGAACAGCACGCTGTTGAAGCCGATGAACACTCGATTGCCCACGGTGCAGGGGCCATGCACGATCGAGCGGTGGGCGATGGAACTGAACTCGCCAATGGTCACCGCCGCACCGGATTTGGAATGGATCACCACGCCGTCCTGGATGTTCGAGTTGGCGCCGATGGTGATCGGCTGCATGTCGCCCGAGTCATCGACTTCGTCAGCACGTATCACCGCGTAGGGGCCGACGAACACGTTCTCCCCGATCACCACTTTGCCGCAGATGATTGCCGTCTTGTCGACGTAGGCCGATTCGGCAATCAGCGGTAAATCTCCAGAGGGGTTCTTGCGGATCATGGCTTGCTCAGCGCGTTGTAAAGGGTGTTGAGGTTGTACTCGAACAACCCTGTGAAGGTGCTGGCCGGACCACTCGCCGCCAGGGCATCGGAGTACAGCGTGCCGCCGATCTGCGCGCCGCTTTCATCTGCGATCTGCTTGAGCAGGCGGGCGTCCTTGATGTTTTCCATGAACACCGCCTTTACCTTGGCCTGACGAATCTGGGTAATCAGTGCGGCCACTTCGGCGGCTGAAGGCTCGCGCTCGGTTGAGAGTCCTTGAGGCGCCATGAACTCGATGCCGTAGGCTTGGCCGAGATAACCGAAGGCATCATGGGACGTCACGACCTTGCGGTTGCCCGGTGGCAGTGAGCCGAGTTTGGCCTTGGCTTCGGCGAGCAGGGCGTAGACCTGTTTCAGGTACAGCTGGCTGTTGCGCTCATAGTCGGCGGTGTTCGCCGGGTCAGCGGCGATCAGCGCTTTGGTGATGTTGGTGATGTACAGCTCGGTGTTCGCCAGGTTATGCCAGGCGTGCGGGTCGGGAACGGTTTCGCCGTCTTCATCCAGGCTACGGGGTATGACACCGTGGCTTGCGCTGATGACCGGCGCCCGAGTCTCCGTGCTCGTCACCAGGCGATCCAGCCAGGGCTCGAAACCCAGGCCGTTCTTGATGATGAGCCTGGCCTTGAGCAGCGCTTTGGCGTCGTCCGGTGTCGGCTCGTACGTGTGCGCATCCGCGTCCGGGCCGACCATGTTGGTGATCTGGATGTGATCCTTGCCGACCTGCCGGGTCATGTCGGCGAGGATGCTGAAGCTGGTGACCACCTGAAGTTTTTCGGCGGCGGACAGTGACATCGACACCATCAAGCTGAACAGCACAAGTAAAGCGCGCATCGGTTAACACCTCATTGGGATGTGAGCAAAGGCGGGCGGCGCAGTAAGCCGTGCACCGGCCCAAACACCACGGACAACAGATATCCACCGCCGGCCACCAGCACGATTGCCGGGCCACTGGGCAGCGAGTAATAGAACGAGATCAATAAACCGAGCCATACCGAGAGGCTGCCGAGCACGGCGGCGACGACGATCAGTATTGGCAGGCGGCGACTCCAGAAACGTGCCGCGGCGGCAGGCAACATCATCAGGCCGACTACCATCAACGCGCCGATCGCCTGGAAGCCGATGACCAGATTCAACACCACCAGCGTCAGGAATACGCCGTGGGCCAGTGGGCCGAGACGGCTGACGGTATGCAGAAAAAGCGGGTCGAGGGTGTCGAGCAGCAGTGGTTTGTAGATCAGTGCCATGGCCATCAGGCTCAGGCCCGAGACCCAAAGCATGCCGGTCAAGGTCGGGCCGTCGACTGCCAGCGCGGAACCAAACAGCAGGTGCAACAGGTCCAGGCGTTTGCCGGCGATGCCGAGAATCAGCACGCCACCGGCCAGGGAAATCGGGTAGATCGCCGCAAGGCTGGCGTCCTCTCGCAGGCCGGTGCGTCGCGTAATCCAGGCTGCGAGGCCTGCCATGCTCAGACCCGCGCCGAGGCCACCGATGGTCAACGCAGGGAGGCTCAATCCGGCAAACCAGAAACCTAACGCCGCACCGGGGAGGATGCCGTGGGCGACGGCATCACCGATCAGGCTCATGCGTCTGAGGATCAGAAATACCCCCAGGGGCGCCGTGCTGCATGCCAAGACCAATCCACCGAGAAGCGCTCGGCGCATGAACACGAATTCGTGGAACGGTTGCCAGAGATGCGCGGCAGCGATCATCAGGCCACCTGCGATTGAGGTTGTTGGCGGATCAGTTCGGCGCTCGGACCGAATACACAACCGTTGCTTTTGATCAGCAATGTATGTGGGATGTGCTCGCGAACAGCGGCGAGGTCATGGCACACGACCACCAGCGTCCGGCCGTCGAGGTGCCAATCGTGTATGTGTTTCCAGAGTAATGCCTGACCGAGTTCATCGAGGGCCGCGTGGGGTTCATCGAGCAACAGCACGGGTGCGTCTGTCAGGCTCAATCGGGCGAGCAGGGCGCGTTGCAATTCGCCACCGGAAAGGGCCATCAAGGGTCGATCTTCCAGGCCATTCAGGCACCAGTTTTCGAGGACGGTTGCCAGTCGTTGGCTACGGATTACCGGTGATTGTTTGTTGCCCCAGAAACCGGCGGCGACCAATGCCTGAAGGCTGATCGGAAATTGCCTGTCCAAGTGTTGTTGCTGGGGCAGGAACGACACACCGCCCTTGAGTGGAACATCCAGTCGAACCTTTCCGGCCAACGGTTTTTGCAGGCCGGCGATGACCTTCAGCAGGCTGCTTTTCCCGGAGCCGTTCGCACCGATGATGGCAGTCAGGCTGCCCTTCGACAGTTCGAAGTCCAGCGCTGGCGTCAGTGGCTGCCCCGGTGCGCCCCAGCGCAAGGCGTGGCAACCGATCATGCGACCTCCCAGTTGAAACGGCTTTCGGCTACGGCGTCGTGGGCGTGCAGGCTTTCGGCGTGGATCACACGAATGTGGAAGGCGTTAATGCCCGTGGAGCGCTTCAGGGCCAGATTCAAGCGGCGTGCGGCGTCCTCACAGAACATCAGGTTCTGACCATTGGCGAGGGCGAAGGCCTGTTCGTCGGCGCGTTTTACCGCTGTTTGAACGGCTGTGCCGAGTGCGGCTTCAGCGTCACTGATGACGGCAATCAGAGGCAACTCGTCCAAAAAATCAGCCAGCCGTACGCGCAACTTTGCGCTGCTGCGTTGGCTATGAGGTGTGGCGACGATGCCATTCGTGGAGCCGAGCCACGCTAAAACGTCGGCGTGTTGCAGTGGCTTGTTGGTGAAATCATCGACGAACTGCTGCTGAATCAACTGTCGAGAAAGAGCAGCAGAACACGGGCAGGTTGAGGAATAAGGCACCTCGATTTTTAGTTCCACGTGGAACATTGCGTTTTTCAAACGTGCTTCGATGCTGATCGGATAGCTTTTCCAGCCCGCCAATGGACTGATTAGCGCGGGCCTTTTCAGCAACAAATCGGCGTGAAGGGTCAAGTGGGCGCTGCTGGACAGCCCTTCATGGCTCTCAAGAAAACGCTGCAAAACCCGCCGCAATAAAGCCGCTGAAAGGCTTTCCTGTTCCAACAATTCAAGTGCGAGATAGAGCCGTGACATGTGAATGCCACGCGCGTTGCCATCGTCGAGGCTCACGCCGGCATCGGCCTTTGCATTCAGTCGTTGGCCCTCAAACAAAACTGGAAGAGCAATGCCGCACATGCCCACCCACTCCAGTGGCAGGGCTTGGCGTGAGGCCTGCGCGGCGATATCCGGCAGAGTCAGCGCATTCATGAGCAGGTCCATCGTGGGAGTTGATTTATAATGTTATATCATAACAACAAAATCGACGATGCCTTTTTCATGAACAGGTTTTCATCATGCACAGACGTCATTTGCCTGGCAGCAAGAGCAGAAAAACAAGCCGGCCTAACAGCCAGCGATCCGGCTGCAGGTGAACCTGGCGCTGCTGCCGCCGGAGCTGGAAAACCGGTTGATCGTGGTCCAGCCGACGCGCCGGTTGTAGCCAACCCAGGTCTCGCCGTCGGAAGCGATACCGGTGAAAAACGTAAGCTGGCCGTAGCGGCTGTTGGTCTGTGCCCAATAGCGTTTTCCGGCCGCTTCGAAACCCCGCAAATAGATCGTGCTTCCGGCGGTATTGACGCTGTAGGCGTTGCCATCCGCATCCACGCAGGCCAGCAGGTTGGCGCTGCGAGTGCACTTGGCCAGGCTCGGGACCTGTGCCATCGCGTCGGCAGCCACCAGCAGGGACAGCATGATCAATACGGGTTTAAGGGCGTTGCGCATGGGCTTTCTCACGAGGGTAGCGGCGTTCAGCATCCTGTCGTTTGCCCTGCTGAGCAAGAGGGGATGGTTTATTGATGTTGTTACAGTATAACATTGTGTAAGCCCGACACAGCGACCGGGCATCCCTGTGAGGAATATGCAGATGTCCAATCGACTCCCCGTGACCGTTCTCTCCGGCTTTCTTGGTGCCGGAAAAAGTACACTTCTTAATTACATACTACGTAATCGCGATGGCTTGCGAGTTGCAGTCATCGTCAACGATATGAGCGAAATCAACGTCGATGGCACCGAAGTCCAGCGCGATGTCAGCCTTAATCGGGCTGAAGAACGGTTGGTGGAAATGAGTAATGGGTGTATTTGCTGTACGTTACGTGAAGATTTGCTGGAGGAGGTGAGCCAACTCGCCAGGGAGGGTCGCTTCGACTATCTGCTGATCGAGTCCACCGGTATTTCCGAACCGCTGCCGGTGGCGGAAACCTTCACCTTCCGCGATGAAAACGGCCAGAGCCTCAACGACATCGCACGTCTGGACACCATGGTCACGGTGGTCGATGGCATGAACTTCCTGCTCGATTACCAGGCTGCCGAAAGCCTGGCTTCCCGAGGAGAAACCTTAGGGGAGGAAGACGAACGTTCGATTACCGATCTGTTGATTGAGCAGGTCGAGTTCGCCGATGTGATTTTGCTCAGCAAGATCGACTTGATCAGCAGCTACCAGCGTGAGGAGTTGATCGCCATACTTGAACGGCTCAACGCCAGGGCGGAAATCATTGCGATGTCGATGGGTGAAATCCCCTTGAACAAGATTCTCAACACCGGTCGTTTTGACTTCGAAAAGGCTGCCCAGGCACCGGGATGGTTGCAGGAGCTGCGCGGCGAACATGTGCCGGAAACCGAAGAGTACGGCATTGCTTCCAGTGCTTACCGGGCTCGCCGACCGTTCCATCCACAGCGTTTCTTCAACTTCATCGACGGTCCTTGGGACAACGGCAAACTGCTGCGCTCCAAGGGCTTTTTCTGGCTGGCGAGCAAGCACATGGATGCCGGCAGCTGGTCTCAGGCCGGTGGTTTGATGCGCTACGGCTTCGCCGGACGCTGGTGGCGTTTCGTACCGAAAAACCAATGGCCGCAAGACGAAGAAAGTACCGCCGGGATCATGAAAAACTGGACCGCTGACAGCGGGGACTGTCGTCAGGAACTGGTTTTCATCGGCCAGAACATCGACTTCACGCAGCTTGCGGCCGAGCTGGACGCATGCCTGCTGACCGATGAGGAAATGGCGCTGGGCGCAGAGGGCTGGCATTTGCTGCCTGATCCATTCGGCCCTTGGTACGAAGAGGCTGCCTGATCCTCTGCTGGCGCTTCAGGGCCTGAGCCAGCTGCCCTGGCTCTGGGCCTCGCAGTACGGCTGCAAATACGCCGCGTCGGTGGCAACACCGTAATAGTGAATATCCTGTCGGTAGGGCATATTGGCGACTTGGGCGTTGCTGCAGATTCCAAATGCGCCGCCGGGACATTGATCGACATACTGCACGTCGACTTTCTGCCCAGCCAGGTTCGGTTGGCAGAAACCATCGGCGAAGAGTTTTGGCGGGATGTTGCGGTTCTGCTGGCAAACCTGGACATCAAGTCGCTCGCCCTGGCTATGAACCACACAAGCCTGGGCCAGCGTTTCGCTTGAAACGAGTGCCAGGAGCAACGCCAAGCCAATCAACCGCATCCACCACCTCCTCAGAAATCATCAACCATGCTGCAAAATATCCCCACCCATGTCATTGCCGGCCCCTTGGGTGCCGGCAAGACCAGCCTGATCAAGCACCTGCTGGCTCAGCGCCCGGCTGGCGAGCGGTGGGCGGTGTTGATCAACGAGTTTGGCCAGATCGGTCTCGACGCTGCGCTACTGACCCAGGACGCCGATGGTATCGCACTGGGGGAAGTGGCCGGGGGCTGCTTGTGTTGCGTCAACGGTGCGCCGTTTCAGATTGGTCTTGGGCGCTTGTTGCGCAAGGCACAACCGGATCGGCTGTTCATCGAACCCTCGGGGCTGGGGCATCCGGCGCAGTTGCTCAGGCAATTGAGCGAAGCGCCGTGGCAAGGCGTGTTGGCTGTCCAGCCTTGTGTGCTGGTGTTGGATGCCCAGTCGCTCGCCGCGGGCAAACCGCTGCCGGATGTTCAACAGCAAGCGCTGGGCCATGCGGGATTATTACTGTTGAACAAGTCTGAAGGGCTCGAAGAAGAAAGCCGCCAGCGAATCACCGGGCAATTGCCGCCGCTCCCTCTGCGCTGGACGCAACAGGCGGCTTTACCCTTGAGCGAGTTGCCGGGGCTGCATGCCAAAGCGCTGGCAGGTGTGGATAACTTCGTCTTGCCCAGGGGGTTGGCGCAGCTGCCGGCGGTCTGGAGTGATCCCGCGTTGCCCATTTGCTTGAGTCAGGAACAGGACGGAGGCTGGAGTATCGGATGGCGTTGGCACCCAAGCCAGGTGTTTGATGCCGCTCTGGTTGGCCAGTGGCTTGACTGCCTTGGCTGGATGCGGGCGAAGCTGGTTATCCACAGCGCCCACGGATGGGTCTCGGCGAACGCTGTGGATAACTCGGTGCTGGACTGGCAGCCCAGTGAATGGCGGCAGGATTCGCGTATCGAGCTGATTTTCAGTGAAACGCAGAATGCAGAACGACTGCAGCGTGAGCTGGCAGCATGTCGATCCGGATCGGGTTAATGACTCAAGGTCGCCACTTGGTGTGTTCCTGACGCCACTGGCTCAGCTCGATCACTTCCGCGCGAGGTTTCGCCACTTCGACCACCGGTTCGGTTTCGTCGAACGGGACCGGGTAGGGCGCCAGCTCAATCTGTGCGCTGTGAGCGCCGAACTGGGTGATGGTACCGTTGTGGCGGGTTTCGCCCGTCACGGTGAACTCGAAGTTATACACACGGGCCAGGCGTCGCCGACCACTGGCATCCCTGATGAACGCGATTCTTTTCAAGGCCACGTTGCCGTCGAGCAATTCGATCCCGAGTTTGCCGCAATGCTGCTTGACCCGCTCCAGCGCGCGCTCGCGCAAGCCGTGGTTGTGCCATAGCCATGCGCCGGCAGTGGCGAACAGCATCAGCACGAATATATTTCCAAGGGTCAGCATCAACAGGGTGCTCCAACAAGATAGTGTCAGCTTAACTGTGTCGCTGGTCTGTCGTACAGGCTGCGTTTAGTCGCATACTGCGCGGCTAGAATTTCAATCGTTTTACGGAAATCCACCGCATGAAACGTACACCGCATTTGCTCGCTATCCAGTCCCACGTGGTATTCGGTCACGCCGGCAACAGTGCCGCGGTTTTCCCGATGCAACGGGTCGGGGTGAATGTCTGGCCGCTCAACACCGTGCAGTTCTCCAATCACACCCAGTACGGTCAGTGGGCCGGTGAAGTGTTGGCGCCGCACCAGATACCTGACCTGGTCGAAGGCATCGCGGCGATTGGCGAGCTGGGCAACTGCGATGCGGTGCTCTCCGGTTACCTCGGCAGTGCGGCCCAGGGCCGGGCGATCCTGACGGGGGTGGAGCGGATCAAGTCGATGAACCCCAAGGCGCTGTACCTGTGTGACCCGGTCATGGGGCATCCGGAGAAGGGCTGCAGTGTTCCGGCGGAGGTCAGTGATTTTCTGCTGGAGGAGGCCGCCGCCGTGGCGGACTTCATGTGCCCGAACCAGCTGGAGCTGGACAGCTTCTCCGGACGCAAGCCGCAGTCGCTGTTCGATTGCCTGGCAATGGCGCGTGCATTGTTGGTGCGCGGTCCGAAAGCGGTGCTGGTCAAGCATCTGGACTACCCAGGCAAGTCTGCTGAGGTCTTCGAGATGCTGCTGGTGACGGCCGAAGGCAGCTGGCATTTGCAGCGCCCGTTGCTGGCGTTCCCGCGTCAGCCGGTGGGCGTGGGCGATTTGACGTCCGGCCTGTTTCTGGCGCGTGTGCTGCTGGGCGACAGCCTGGTGGCCGCGTTCGAGTTCACGGCATCGGCGGTGCATGAAGTGCTGCTGGAAACCCAGGCTTGTGCCAGCTACGAGTTGGAACTGGTTCGGGCTCAGGACCGGATTGCCCATCCGCGGGTGCGGTTCGAGGCGACCTCGATCAGCCTTTGATTCTGCGTTGCCCCCATTCGCGAGCAGGCTCCCACATTTGATCTTCGGTATTGCATAGATCCAGTGTGGGAGCGGGCTTGCTCGCGAATGGCTATCTAACGAACACCATCAGCCTGACAGACCAGCTCAGGCGTCGCCCTTGATTTCCTGATAGCGCTTTTCCAGCTCCTGACGAATCTGCCGACGCTGCTGGGCCTGCATATAGCGGCGCTTGTCTTCGCTGTTCTGCGGTTGCAGCGGTGGTACCGATGCAGGTTTACGCTGCTCATCCACCGCGACCATGGTGAAGAAGCAACTGTTGGTATGGCGCACCGAGCGTTCGCGGATGTTCTCGGTCACCACTTTGATGCCCACCTCCATGGAGGTGTTGCCGGTGTAGTTGACCGAGGCCAGGAAGGTCACCAGTTCGCCGACATGGATCGGCTCACGGAAAATAACCTGATCCACCGACAAGGTCACCACATAGCGGCCGGCATAACGGCTGGCGCAGGCGTAGGCCACTTCGTCGAGGTATTTGAGCAGGGTGCCGCCGTGAACATTGCCAGAGAAATTGGCCATGTCGGGGGTCATCAATACCGTCATCGACAGCTGGGCGTTTCCGGGTTCCATAGCATTCTCACGGGTCAAGGCCAGGTTTGAGGGATGCACCTCTGCGGGTGCCTCGGCGGTTTTTTTCAAACCAACAGTTATCGGGACGCCGGGTGTCGGGTCGCCGTCACGCCGGATCGATCTGTTTCCATATATTGCACCGCCTTTCTGCCAGAAGTCGCGGTGTTACCCTGCAAAAGCCCCGCCTCAAGGGCATTTCCTACGTGCAATTCCGATTTTTGTTCTGCTCGATCAGACTTTTCCTGCGTCCGGGGATCGAGCAATACCACCCAGGGAGTCTCACGCCATGCATGCCATCAGTTTCATTCAGGATCTGGCAGTGATCATGTTGATCGCAGGCGTGGTCACCGTGGTCTTCCATCGCCTGAAACAACCGGTGGTACTGGGATACATCGTCGCCGGTTTCATCATTGGCCCGCACACCCCGCCATTCGGCCTGATCCACGACGAAGAAACCATCAAGACCCTGGCCGAGCTCGGTGTGATATTCCTGATGTTCTGCCTGGGCCTGGAGTTCAGCCTGCGCAAGTTGTTCAAGGTCGGTGCCACGGCATTCATCGCGGCATTCCTGGAAATCGTGCTGATGATCTGGATCGGCTACGAGATCGGTCGCTGGTTCGACTGGAACACCATGGATTCACTGTTCCTCGGCGCGATCCTGGCGATTTCCTCGACCACCATCATCGTCAAGGCGCTCAATGATCTGAAGCTGAAGAACGAGCGGTTTGCCCAGTTGATATTCGGAGTGCTGATCGTCGAAGACATTCTGGGCATCGGCATCATCGCGTTGCTGTCCAGCATCGCGGTCAGCGGTACGGTCAGCTCCGGCGAAGTGTTTTCCACGGTCGGCAAGCTGTCGCTGTTCATGATCGTCGCCTTGGTCATTGGCATCCTGATGGTGCCGCGGTTGCTGGCCTACGTCGCCAGATTCGAAAGCAACGAAATGCTGCTGATCACGGTGCTGGGCCTGTGTTTTGGTTTCTGCCTGCTGGTGGTCAAGCTTGAATACAGCATGGTCCTCGGTGCATTCCTGATCGGCGCGATCATGGCGGAATCCCGGCAACTGTTGAAAATCGAGCGCTTGATTGAACCGGTTCGCGATCTTTTCAGTGCGATTTTCTTTGTGGCCATCGGGCTGATGCTCGATCCGGCGATCCTGCTTCAGTACGCCTGGCCAATCGCGGTAATCACCGTAGCCGTGGTGCTCGGCAAGATGTTGTCCTGCGGCCTTGGTGCATTTATCGCCGGCAATGACGGACGTACATCGCTGCGAGTCGGGATGGGTCTTTCACAGATTGGCGAATTCTCTTTCATCATCGCGGCACTGGGCATGACGTTGCAGGTCACCAGTAACTTTTTATACCCCGTGGCTGTGGCGGTTTCGGTGATCACGACCTTGCTGACGCCTTATCTGATCCGTGCGGCCGATCCATTGTCGATCAAGCTCGCAAGCGCGATGCCAGAACGTTTGGGGCGGGTGCTGGGGATGTATGGCGAATGGCTGCGCAGCATCCAGCCGCAGGGTGAGGGCGCGTTACTGGCATCCATGATTCGCAGGATATTGCTGCAGGTGGGCGTCAATCTGGCGCTGGTGATCGCGATCTTCTTCTCGGGCGCGTACTTCGCCGAACGCATGTCGGCTTACCTGCAAGGCTGGATCAGCGATCCGAGCTGGCAAAAGGCGTTGATCTGGGGCGGAGCGCTGTTGTTATCGCTGCCTTTTTTGATTGCGGCGTACCGCAAGCTAAAGGCGTTGTCGATGTTGCTCGCGGAAATGGGCGTGAAACCGGAGATGGCCGGGCGCCACACGCAGCGAGTGCGCCGGGTGATCGCCGAAGTGATCCCGATCCTGTCGCTGCTGGTGATCTTTTTTCTGCTGGCAGCCTTGTCGGCCAGTATTCTGCCGACCAACAAGTTGCTGGTACTGATCGCCGTGGTCGCGGCCGCCGTGGCGGCGCTGCTGTGGCGCTGGTTCATTCGTGTGCATACGCGGATGCAGGTGGCGTTGCTGGAAACCCTCGACAATCACAAGGAGTCGTCCGGGCATTGACCACCCCGCGGCGTTGACTGGATCAACTTTCCAGCCAGACGTCCCGTGCCCAGTGCCAAACCGACTCCCAGGTCTCTTCGGCGATCAGTTCTTCTTCGGCCTGCCAAAGCACCACGGTGCCGTCTTCTTCGACACAATAGTAGTCATCACCGTCCTGGCAGATCGGGATCAGGCTGCGATCGACGCCGGCGTCCCAAGCGTTGGCGGCAACGTCGGGCAGGTAGGTGTGGGATTGCGGGTCGGTCACGGTGACCGGTTCCAGGCTGCCGTAGACCACATCGCTGACGGTCAGCAGAAACTCTCTGAAGACGAACGGAATGTCGATGAACAGTTGTTCTTCGATTTCGACCAGCAGGTCTTCGTCGGGCAACTCCAAGGGGACCGGTACCGGTTCGTTGGCTTCACGCAGTTGTTCGATGATTTCTTCCACGTCCGGGATCCTCTTGCTTGTATGGCGCGGTTTATATGGGGCGGTTTATACAGTAGCTTGCTATAGATGCAACCGCGAAATAGAAAACCCCGGCCTGGGCCGGGGTTTTGTTTACAACAAGTGAAACGCGGAGGGTGATCAGCCGTTCTGGCGGATACCGGCCACCAGCCAAGGCTGGTTTTCGCCCTGTGCACGTTCCATGTTCCAGCTTTCGCTGAAGACTTCGCCCTGGTCGAAACGCGAGGTTTTCGACAGGCCAGTGAAGGTCAGGGTGGCGATGGTCTTGTCGGCGCGATCGTCCACACCGTCCAGCTGTACATTGAGGTTATCGATGTAGGTGGACTGGAAGCCGTCGCCCAGGTCAGCACGTTCACGCTTGAGGAACTCCAGCATTTGCGGGGTCACGAACTCGGCGATCTTGTCCATTTCGTTGGCGTCCCAGTGCTGTTGCAGGGACTGGAAGTGATTGCGTGCCGCTTCGACGAAGTTTCCTTCGTTGAACCAGGCTGGCGCGTTGATCACCGGGCGAGCGGCAACAGGCGCTGCCGAACCACCGAAGATCGAACCGCCGGCAGGCTTTTGTTCGAACGCCTCACGTTGCATCGGCGCGTGGCCGGCCGGAGCGTACTGCTCCTGCTGCTTGCGACGACGGGCGGCGATAAAGCGGAAGACCAGGAACGCAATGACGGCCATGATCAGGATGTCGAAGATCTGCATGCCCTGGAAGCCGTCACCCATGAACATGGATGCGAGCAGGCCACCGGCCGCGATACCGGCCAGTGGGCCGAGCCAGCGCGAAGCGCCACCGGCCTTGGCAGCAGCGCCAGCGGCACCGGCAGCACCAGCGGTCGCCGCAGCGCCGCCCATGCCTGGAGAAGAAGGAGCCATCTGGCTGGTCTGGTGAGTCGGCGCAGCGCCTGCGCTTTTGCCACCACCGAAGCGCTTGGCGGCATTGACGTCGAGACTCATCGTCAGGCCGATGCACAACGCCATGGCGATGCTAAGAAAACGTTTCATAAAGGGAATTCCCATTTGTGGAAGGCACGCGCGCCATGTTGCACAGGTGAAGTGTTGCTGGCTAGCGGCAGAGTGTTTCGGGCTTTTGCCTGACAGGTCGTGTTCAGCTCCAGTCCGTGCAATAAGGCCTTTTGACTTTGATCTGTCAGATGAGTGGACAGGGCTTGTAGGACGCTTGCCTAGCGTCGCAGGGCAAGCATGACCACTCCGGCGGTGATCAGGCCTATTCCGCCCCATTGGCGCAAGTCGAGTTTTTCACCCAGCAGGACAACGCCAAGGACAGCCACCAGCACCACGCTGAGTTTGTCCACTGGAGCAACCAGTGACGCCGGACCGACCTTGAGTGCGCGGAAATAGCAGATCCACGATGCACCGGTGGCAAGGCCCGACAACATCAGGAACAGGTAGCTCTTCGCAGAGATCGATCCCAAGGACTGATATTGGCCCGTGGCGTACAAAATCAAGGCCAGGCTGACCAATACCACCATCGTACGCAGCAGGGTGGCGAAGTCGGAGTTGACGTTTTCGATGCCGACTTTCGCGAAAATGGCGGTCATTGCCGCGAATGCCGCGGATAACAGGGCCCAGAATGTCCAGGAGGAAAAAAAGCCTGAGCCCATGTGTTTGCGCCTCCAGGATCAGTCAAGGCCAGCGCAGAACCCTGTGGGAGTGAGCTTGCTCGCGATGACGGACTGACAACCAGAAATAATGTCGACTGATCTACCGCTATCGCGAGCAAGCTCGCTCCCACAGAAAGGCTAGATTGCTTCCAGTTTGGCATACCCCAGCATCAGCCACTTGCTGCCTTCGCTGAAGTTCACCTGCACCCGGGCCTGAGCCCCGGCGCCTTCGAAGTTGAGGATCACACCGTCACCGAAGATCGAGTGGCGCACAGTCTGGCCCAGGCTGAAGCCGGTCTGCGGAATTTCGCTGCCGCTGAACAGGTTGCTGCCACTCATCGACTGGTTGCCACCGAACGGACGGCTGACGCTGTTGGACAGCCGCACCTCCTGAATCAGGCCTTTCGGAACTTCGCGTACGAAGCGCGACACCTTGTTGTAGGTCTCGCTGCCATAAAGGCGCCGGGTTTCGGCGAAGGTCATCACCAGGTTCTGCATGGCCCGGGTGATGCCTACGTAGGCCAGACGACGCTCTTCCTCCAGGCGACCGGGTTCTTCCAGGCTCATCTTGTGCGGGAACAGGCCTTCTTCCATGCCCACCAGGAACACGTAAGGGAACTCCAGGCCTTTGGCGCTGTGCAGGGTCATCAGTTGAATGCTGTCTTCGTGCTCGTCGGCCTGGGTATCACCGGCTTCCAGCGACGCATGACCAAGGAATGCTGCCAATGGCGTCAGGTCTTCGTCTTCTTCGCTGTTTTCGAAGTTGCGCGCGGCGCTGACCAGTTCCTCAAGGTTTTCTACCCGGGCCTGGCCTTTCTCGCCTTTTTCCGCTTCGTGATAGGCGATCAGCCCCGACTGCTCGATGACGGTCTGGGTCATCAGGTGCAGCGGCATTTCCATGCACTTGGCAGCGAGGTTCTCGATCAGCTCGATAAACGCGCCGAGGGCACCGGCTGCACGACCGGTCAGGCCTTTGTTGGCCACCAGTTGGCGCATCGCTTCCCACATCGACACATCGCTGTGGCGCGCATGGTCGCGGATCGCTTCGACGGTTTTCTCGCCGATGCCACGGGCCGGTACGTTGATGACCCGTTCCAGCGCAGCATCGTTACCGCGGCCTTCGAGCAAGCGCATGTAGGCCATGGCGTTCTTGATTTCGGCGCGTTCGAAGAAGCGCTGACCGCCATAGATGCGGTAGGGAATGCGCTCGCGCAGCAAGGCTTCTTCCAGAACCCGCGACTGGGCGTTGGAGCGGTACAGAATCGCGATATCGCTTCGAGACAAGCCGGTTTTCAGCGCGCTTTCGATGGTTTCGACAACGTAGCGTGCTTCGTCGTGCTCGTTGAAGGCGGCGTACAGGTTGATCGCTTCGCCGTCGCCGCCGTCAGTCCACAGCTCTTTGCCCAGGCGCCCGGTGTTGTTGGCGATCAAGGCGTTGGCAGCCTTCAGGATGCCGGCGGTGGAGCGATAATTCTGCTCCAGGCGAATGGTTTCGGCGTCCGGGAAGTCTTCGGAATACTGGTAGATGTTCTCGATTTTGGCGCCGCGCCAGCCGTAGATCGACTGGTCGTCGTCGCCCACCACCATCAGGCTGTCGCCACCCTTGGCCAGCAGGCGCAACCAGGCGTATTGCACGGCGTTGGTGTCCTGGAACTCGTCTACCAGAATGTGCCGGAAGCGCTTTTGATAGTGAGCGAGCAGGCCTGGGTGATCGCGCCACAGATCGAGTGCGCGCAGCAGCAATTCGGAGAAGTCGATGACACCGGCACGCAGGCAGGCGGCCTCGTAGGCCTCATAGATACCGCGCATGGTTGCCAGGAACAGGTCGCCGCTGGCTTGAATGTGTTGCGGGCGCAGGCCTTCGTCTTTCTGGCCGTTGATGAACCATTGGGCCTGACGGGCCGGCCAGCGCTGTTCGTCCAGGCCGAGCTCGCGGATCACCCGCTTGACCAACCGCTGCTGGTCATCGCTGTCGAGAATCTGGAAGGTCTGGCTTAAGCCCGCTTCCTGCCAGTGTGCCCGCAGAAGGCGGTGCGCCAGGCCGTGGAAGGTGCCAACCCACATGCCGGCCGGGTTGATGCCCATCAACTGCTCGATGCGCTGGCGCATCTCGGCAGCGGCCTTGTTGGTGAAGGTCACCGACAGGATGGAGTGGGGCGAGGCGTTTTCGACCTGGATCAACCAGGCGATACGGTGCACCAGCACTCGGGTTTTACCGGAACCAGCACCGGCCAGGACCAACTGACGACCCACGGGGGCCGCTACGGCCTGGCGTTGGGCATCGTTGAGGGAGTTCAGCAGAAGGGAGAGATCATCGCGCATCGGGGCATTCTAGGGGGCCGCGACACACCGGGCAAACCCCGCTTCGCTTTAACCGATGAAAGTTATGCGAAGGACGACCGGTCAGTCATCGGCTGCAGGCATTGGCGGGGCGTGCCTTCAGCATTTTCAGTGGCATCGGCGTCCGAAAAATTTGGCGATTTATTGATCAGCAGCAGTTTGGTCCGGGCAATTGCTTGTGTATGCTCCGAGCAGTTTCGGGCACATGCTCATCATTATAAGAACAAGAACATCGCCTATGACCCTCAGCTTCGACCTGTCGGGCCCCACTGTGGAGCCCCGGGTGATCCGTAAACAGTACGCCATGGAAATGGCGGTCGAACGCACGCGCCTGTTGTATCAAGGCTCGCTGCTGCCCACGTTGTTCATGCTGATCAATGGCCTGGTCTGTGCCGGTTTGCTCTGGAGCCCGCAGCGCTATTTCCTGGTCAGTGTCTGGCTGGTGTGGTTGTTGTCATTGGTGGCATTGCGGGTGATTCAGGTCGCAGCCTTTGATTCGGCCATTCCCAACCGTCAGGCCCATCCCATCTGGCGGCGGATGTTTTTGCTGGGCTCCGGCCTCACCGGTCTGACCCTGGCCGGTGCCGGCATCGCTCTGGTTCCCGCCGATAACTTCATTCAGCAAGCCTGGGTCTTCGGCCTCATCGGTGCCGCAGCGCTCTCGGCCAGCGTGGCTTATGCGGTCAGCTTGCCGGCCTTCCTGTCATTCACCTTGCCCTGCCTGTTGCCGGCCATCGCCTATATGTTTTGGGGAGCTGACGAACAGCAGCAAGGTTGGGGCTGGTTCGGGCTGATCCTGCTCGGTGCGTTGAGCGTGGTTGCCTGGCAAGTCAATCGATTGATCGATCGGGGCTTGATGCGACGCTTTCAGAACCAGGCACTGATCGAGCATCTGCAGCAGGCGCAAAGCTGCAGTGATCAGCTCAATCAGAAGCTGGCCAAGGAGATAGAACAGCGCCGACGTGCCGAGGACGAATTGCGAGAGATCCAGGTCGACCTGGAAAACCGGGTCGCTCAGCGCAGCCTGGAACTGGACGCCGCCAATCAGGCACTGAGCAAGAGTGAGGCGCGCCTGGCGCTGGCATTGAAGGCCAGCGAGTTGGGGTTGTGGGACTGGAATCTGCAAACCGACGAAGTCCATCACACACAAATTCAGGAATTGTTCGGCCTGGAGCCGGAACAGGTCACGGCGATATTGCGTCACCTCAAGCCGCGCCTTCACCCCGAGGATCTTCCTGCGCTGAAAAGGGCGCTGGTCGAGCATTTGAAGGGCCGCACCGAGGACTATCAAATCGAGTATCGCGTGCGGCATGGCGACGGCCACTGGGTCTGGATCGAGGACCGCGGGCGGGCAGTCGAGCGTGCCGACAACGGCCGGGTGATTCGCATGGTCGGCACTCGCCGCGATATCAGCGCCAGCAAAAGTCTGGAAGAGCAGCGGCAATTGGCGGCGACCGTGTTCGAGGCGGCCAGCGAAGGGATCGTGATTTTCGATCCTAACTACGTCCTGATCGCGATCAATCAAGCCTTCAGTCGGGTGACCGGTTATGACATCGACGACATGATCGGACGCAATGTCGTTGAGTTGCCATGCAGTCGCGATGCGCGTAGGCATTACGCCGCGATACATCAGGCGCTGGAGCAGCAAGGCAGCTGGCAGGGCGAATTGGTGGAAACCCGCAAGAACGGCGAGATGTATCCGCAATGGCTGCAACTGAATGCCGTGCGCGATGCCCGGGGAAATGTGAGCCATATTGTGGGCTTTTTCGCTGATCTCTCGGCTCGTCGAGAATCCGAACAGCGTATGCGCTATCTGACCCATTACGACGAACTTACCGGTCTGGCCAACCGCGCAATGTTTCGCGAACGACTCAACGAGGCTCATCAACGAGTGCGGCAGGGCGGTTATCGCAGCCTGGCGTTGCTGCACATCAATCTCGATCGGTTCAAGCAACTCAACGACAGCCTGGGGCATGAAGTCGCCGATCAGTTATTGCAGAAAATGGCCCGGCGACTGGTGAATGCATTGCCTGAAGCAGACACCATCGCGCGCCTTTCCGGTGATGAGTTTGCCGTGCTGTTCAATTCCTACGGCAACCTTTCGAGCCTGGCGAGAGTGGCGACTCGTCTGGCGAACAAGTTGCGTTTGCCGGTGACCATTGACGGGCATGAGCTGGTGCTCAGCGCGTCGATGGGCATCAGCTTGTTGCCGGACAGCGCGCGGGAAATATCGGCACTGGTCAGTCAGTCGAACATGGCAATGCAGCACGCCAAACACCTGGGTGGCGATAATTTCCAGTTTTACACCGACAGCTTGCAAGCCAGCACGTTGGAGCGTTTACAGCTGGAAAACCACTTGCGCAAAGCCATCGAAGACAAACAACTGAAGGTGTTTTACCAACCGAAACTGTGCCTGGCCACTGGCAGGTTGAATGCCGCCGAAGCCTTGGTGCGTTGGGATCATCCGACCATGGGCCGCGTGCCGCCGGGGGATTTCATTGGCCTGGCTGAAGAAACCGGATTGATCGGCCCGATCGGTGAGTTCGTGCTGCGTCAGGCCTGCTGGCAAGCCTGTGAGTGGCAACGGCAGGGACTCGAAGCAATTCGGGTGTCGGTCAATCTGTCGGTGCATCAATTGCGCCAAGGCAAGCTGGTCAGTCTGGTGCGGCAGGTGCTGGAAGAAACCGGGCTGGCGCCGCAACTGCTGGAGCTGGAACTCACCGAAAGCCAGTTGCTGGACAGCGTCGAACACATCATCGCAACCTTCCAGCAGTTGCGTGATCTCGGGGTGAAACTGGCCATTGACGATTTTGGCACTGGTTACTCATCCCTGAGCTATCTCAAGCGGATCCCGGTGGATTACGTGAAGATTGATCAGGCATTTATCCGTGGCTTGGGTGAGGGCAGCGAAGACGCGGCGATTACCCGGGCAATCATTGCCATGGCCCACGGCCTGAAGCTTAAGGTCGTGGCGGAAGGAGTGGAGCGCGGAGAACAGCTTGAGTTCCTGAAAGCCGAGCGCTGCGATGAGGTACAAGGCTATTTGATCAGCCGTCCGGTTGAGGCTGAGACGTTGGCAGGTTTGCTGCACGCGCAAGCCGCAAGCTGACGAGGATACGTAAGTAGCTTTTGTCCTTTAAAACGTGCACCCGGCACACCTGGACAGGCGCCATGAGTGCTACATGAAGCGCGGGCACCTGAAATCGAGGGATTCGGTAACGCATTGAGCAGGCAAAAAGCCGATTCATGTAGTATAACTACAAGCGTGCTACATCCCCGGCACCTGCCAATAACAAAGAGTCCAGCCCTTTGAATCTGCTGCAACACATCGCCCAGTCTCGCCACCTGTTACGCAAGTCGGAGCTCAAGGTCGCCGACCATGTGCTGCTTGATCCTGCGGCCGTGATGCACAGCTCCATGGCCGACCTGGCCCACAGCGTGGGCATCAGTGAGCCGACCATCGTGCGCTTTTGCCGTGCCATCGGTTGTTCCGGCTTTCAGGACCTGAAGCTGAAGCTGGCCCAGAGCCTGGCAGCAGGTGCGAGTTTCGGCCAGTTTGCGATCCATGAGGATGATTCGGTCGCTGACTACAGCCTGAAAATCTTCGACACCACCCTGCATACGCTGATGGAGGTTCGCGAGAAACTCGATCCGCTGGAATTGCAGCGGGCGGTGACGCTGATGTCCCAGGCCCAGCGTGTCGAGTTCTATGGCTTTGGTGCCTCGGGTGCGGTCGCGGCGGACGCCCAGCACAAGTTCTTCCGCTTGCTACTCACCGCTGCGGCGTATTCCGACCCGCACATGCAGGCGATGTCGGCCGTGACGCTCAAGCCAACCGACGTGGCGATCTGCATTTCCCAGTCCGGGCGTTCCAAGGACCTGCTGATCACTGCCAACCTGGTGCGTGAAAGCGGTGCCTCGTTGATCACCCTGTGCCCGAGCCAGACGCCGTTGGCCGAACTGTCCACGGTCAATCTGGCGATCGATGTGCATGAAGACACTGAAATCTATACGCCGCTGACTTCGCGTATTGCCCACCTGGTGGTGATCGACGTGCTGGCGATGGGCGTGGCCATGGCGCGTGGCCCGAGCCTGGTCAACCACCTCAAGAGCGTCAAGCGCAGCCTGCGCAGCTTGCGGTTGTCGCCCAAGTCGGTGAAAGCGCTGGACGATTGATCTGGAGATCAACACGGACTCTGTGGCGAGGGGGCTTGCCCCCGTTCGAGTGCGCAGCAGTCGCAAGATACTCGGGGCCGCTGCGCGGCCCAACGGGGGCAAGCCCCCTCGCCACAGGTACAGCAGGCGCCCAACAATGTTTCATCAGTTTGTAACCCCCAAGCCGCCAAACCGTCATCCCCCGCGCCTATCTTGAAACTCCCGTACTCGCCTTGGGAGACTCGAAATGGCCATGCCCTACGAAGAACGCAACAGCGCTGTCAAAACCCGTCGTCAGCAAGAAGATCAGCGCCGCATGGAATTCCGTCGCGCCATCGAAGATCGCTGCGAACGCCGTCAGCTTCTGGCCGAAATTGGCGATTTTCCGGAGTTGGAACTCAACTTCTGGCAGGCAACTCCCTCGACTTCCCGTCGAAACGCTCAACCAGCGCGCTGATTTGAATCCGTTCACTACGGATAAACGCCAGGAAGGCGTGAGCCACCGGTGACAGGCGTTTCGCCTTGGCCTGCACCAGGCACCAACTGCGAAACAGTGGCAGCTCTTCGACCGGTAGCTCGATCAGCCCACCGGTTGCCAGTTCAAGGTTCAGGGCGTGGCGCGTCAACAGCGCAACGCCCAGGCCTGCCAGTACACATTCTCGCTGGGCTTCGGCAGACGAGACTTCCTGAGTCTGGTTGAAGTGCACGCGTTTCTCTTTGAAGTATTCTTCGCACGCCAGCCGCGTCCCGGAGCCTGGCTCACGCAGCAGCAGTGTGTAGGGTTCGAGATCCTGCAAGCGCAGCGGCCCCATATGACACAGCGGGTGATCCGGTGGCGCCACGGCGACGATCGGGTTGTTCAGGAACGGCAGGAATTCCAGGCCCATGTCCTGAGGCACCATGGACATGATCACCAGGTCGTCGCGGTTGTCCGACAAACGCCGAATGACCTGGCCGCGATTGACCACCGTCAGTTGCAGGTTCACCTCCGGGTGCTGGCGTTTGAAGGCGGCAAACAAGTGCGGCACGAAATATTTTGCGCTGGATTCCACCGCCAGTTTCAGCTGCCCCTGCAACGAACCCTGCATGTCCGACAGCTGCATGTCGAGGTTTTCCAGGCGTCCGAAAATATCCCGGCTGGCCCGCTGTAACGCTTCAGCCGCTTCGGTCATGTAGAGTTTTTTGCCGACGTAATCGAACAAAGGCTGGCCAATCAGCTCCTCAAGTTGACGAATCTGCAGGCTGACGGCAGGTTGTGTGAGCGACATTTCCTCGGCCGCGCGACTGTACGACCGCAAATCACAGACCTCGTTGAAGATCTGCAATTGTCGTAAAGTCATACGCATCAATGACTTACGCATTTTTTGATCACTCTCGTCGCTGGCTGGTGAATCAACTATAAGTCTTTACTTATGCGTGACCCAATAATTATTCATTTTTGTTAATCCCTTGTGAGCGCTAGTGTGGACCTGCGACCAAATTGAAACATTTGGTCACGCGTCGACCTGGTCTAGCAGGTCGTGGGTACCACCGGCTCAAGGGAATTTCCAAGTGATAACAAAGATCCTGATCGCCAACCGTGGTGAGATTGCCGTACGAATCGTACGTGCCTGTGCCGAAATGGGCATTCGCTCGGTCGCGATCTACTCCGATGCCGACCGTCATGCCTTGCACGTCAAGCGAGCGGACGAGGCCCACAGCATTGGTGCCGAGCCACTGGCCGGTTACCTGAACCCGCGCAAGCTGGTGAACCTGGCTGTGGAAACCGGTTGCGATGCACTGCACCCAGGCTATGGCTTCCTTTCGGAAAACGCCGAGCTGGCGGAGATCTGCGCCGAACGCGGGATCAAGTTCATTGGCCCGTCGGCTGAAGTGATTCGCCGCATGGGCGACAAGACCGAAGCCCGTCGCAGCATGATCAAGGCCGGTGTACCGGTGACCCCGGGCACTGAAGGCAACGTGTCGGGCATCGAAGAAGCCCTGACCGAAGGCGATCGCATCGGTTACCCGGTGATGCTCAAGGCCACTTCCGGTGGTGGCGGTCGCGGCATTCGTCGCTGCAACAGCCGTGAAGAACTCGAACAGGCTTTCCCGCGGGTCATTTCCGAAGCCACCAAGGCTTTTGGTTCGGCGGAAGTGTTCCTGGAAAAATGTATCGTCAATCCGAAGCACATTGAAGCGCAAATTCTTGGCGACAGCTTCGGCAACGTGGTGCACCTGTTCGAACGTGACTGCTCGATCCAGCGCCGCAACCAGAAGCTGATCGAAATCGCCCCAAGCCCACAGCTGACCCCGGAACAGCGCGCCTATATCGGCGATCTGTCGGTGCGCGCAGCCAAGGCCGTGGGATACGAGAACGCCGGCACCGTGGAGTTCCTGCTCGCCGAGGGCGAGGTGTACTTCATGGAGATGAATACCCGGGTGCAGGTGGAACACACCATCACCGAAGAAATCACCGGCATCGACATTGTCCGCGAGCAGATTCGCATTGCCTCCGGCCTGCCGCTTTCGGTGAAACAGGAAGACATCCAGCACCGCGGCTTCGCCCTGCAATTCCGGATCAACGCCGAAGACCCGAAGAACAACTTCCTGCCGAGCTTCGGCAAGATCACCCGTTACTACGCTCCCGGCGGCCCCGGCGTGCGAACCGACACGGCGATCTACACCGGCTACACCATTCCACCGTTCTACGACTCCATGTGCCTGAAACTGGTGGTGTGGGCGCTGACCTGGGAAGAGGCGATGGACCGTGGCTTGCGCGCCTTGGATGACATGCGTCTGCAAGGGGTCAAGACCACCGCCGCGTACTACCAGGAAATCCTGCGTAACCCGGAATTCCGTAGCGGTCAGTTCAACACCAGCTTCGTTGAAAGCCACCCTGAACTGACCAACTACTCGATCAAGCGCAAACCCGAAGAGCTGGCCCTGGCCATCGCCGCCGCCATCGCCGCCCACGCAGGCCTGTGAGGAATAGAACAATGAGCAAACAAATCCACGTTACCGACACTATCCTGCGCGACGCCCACCAATCGCTGCTCGCCACCCGCATGCGCACCGAAGACATGCTGCCGATCTGCGACAAGCTCGACAAAGTCGGCTACTGGTCGCTGGAGTGCTGGGGCGGCGCGACGTTCGACGCCTGCGTACGTTTCCTGAAAGAAGATCCGTGGGAGCGTCTGCGCCAGCTGCGCGCCGCGCTGCCTAACACCCGCCTGCAAATGTTGTTGCGCGGCCAGAACCTGCTGGGCTACCGCCACTACAGCGACGACGTGGTCAAAGCCTTCGTGGCCAAGGCAGCGGTCAACGGTATCGACGTGTTCCGCATCTTCGACGCCATGAACGACGTGCGTAACCTGCGCGTGGCCATCGAAGCGGTGAAAGCCGCCGGCAAACACGCCCAGGGCACCATCGCCTACACCACCAGCCCGGTGCACACCATCGAGGCGTTCGTGAACCAGGCCAAGCAAATGGAAGCCATGGGTTGCGACTCGGTGGCGATCAAGGACATGGCTGGCCTGCTGACCCCGTACGCCACCGGCGAACTGGTCAAGGCTCTGAAAGCCGAGCAATCGTTGCCAGTGTTCATTCACTCCCACGACACTGCTGGCCTGGCCGCGATGTGCCAGATGAAGGCCATCGAAAACGGCGCCGATCACATCGACACCGCGATCTCCAGCTTCGCCTGGGGCACCAGCCACCCGGGTACCGAGTCGATGGTCGCCGCCCTTAAAGGCAGCGAGTTCGACACCGGCCTGAACCTGGAACTGCTGCAAGAGATCGGTCTGTACTTCTACGCAGTGCGCAAGAAGTACCACCAGTTCGAAAGCGAGTTCACCGCCGTCGACACCCGTGTTCAAGTCAACCAGGTACCGGGCGGGATGATTTCCAACCTGGCCAACCAGTTGAAAGAGCAGGGTGCGCTCAACCGCATGAGCGAAGTGCTGGCCGAAATCCCGCGCGTTCGTGAAGACCTCGGCTTCCCGCCGCTGGTGACCCCGACTTCGCAGATCGTCGGTACCCAGGCGTTCTTCAACGTGCTGGCCGGCGAGCGCTACAAGACCATCACCAACGAAGTGAAGCTGTACCTGCAAGGCGGCTACGGCAAGGCGCCGGGCACCGTGAACGAACAACTGCGTCGCCAGGCCATCGGCAGCGAAGAAGTGATCGACGTTCGCCCGGCCGACCTGCTCAAGCCGGAAATGGCCAAGCTGCGTGCCGATATCGGTGCCTTGGCCAAGTCTGAAGAAGACGTGCTGACCTACGCCATGTTCCCGGACATCGGTCGCAAGTTCCTCGAGGAACGCGCCGCTGGCACCCTCACGCCAGAGGTTCTGCTGCCGATTCCTGAAGCGGGTGGCGTGGCCTCTGCCGGTGGCGAAGGTGTGCCGACCGAGTTCGTCATCGACGTGCACGGTGAAACCTACCGCGTCGACATCACCGGTGTTGGCGTCAAGGCCGAAGGCAAGCGTCACTTCTACCTGTCCATCGACGGCATGCCGGAAGAAGTGGTGTTCGAGCCGCTCAACGAATTTGTCGGCGGCGGCAGCAGCAAGCGCAAGCAAGCCACTGCACCGGGTCACGTCAGCACCACCATGCCGGGCAACATCGTCGACGTGCTGGTCAAGGAGGGCGACACCGTCAAGGCAGGCCAGGCCGTGTTGATCACCGAAGCGATGAAGATGGAAACAGAAGTCCAGGCAGCCATCGCCGGTAAAGTCACCGCCATTCACGTGGCCAAGGGCGACCGGGTAAACCCGGGCGAGATCCTGATCGAGATCGAAGGCTGAGTTAACAGCCTCGATACAACGCTTTATACCTCGGGGGGGCATGTGCTCCCCTTTTTTTATGCCTGCAAATCCGTGCCTGAAACCCTGTGGGAGCGAGCTTGCTCGCGATAGCGGAGCATCAGTCTCAACAATTGCTGAATGTGATGCCGCCATCGCGAGCAAGCTCGCTCCCACAGGTGCTGTGTCCCATCAGTGAAGCGGGTGTTAATTGATCAAGAGCTCGCTCGCGATGGCGTAATTCCAGGCGCTGACGATTACCCGCGACACTCCACCAACGACTTCACCTGCCCCGAACCGGTCTGGTTCTCATCGCTCAGCCACTTTTCAAACCCCGCACCAATTGCCGGCCACTCCGAATCCAGGATCGAATACCACGCCGTATCCCGGTTCTGCCCCTTGACCACCATGTGCTGACGGAACACCCCTTCAAAACTGAAACCCAGTCGCTCAGCCGCGTATTTGGAGCGAGCGTTGCCGTTGTTGCATTTCCATTCCAGGCGACGGTAACCCAGGGCAAAGGATTCCTTGGCCAGAAGGTAAACCGCCTCGGTGCTTTTCGGCGAACGCTGCATCGGGGCGCCGAAGGTGACGTGGCCGATTTCGATGCGGCCCTGGGCCGGGACGATGGACATCAGGCTGAGAATGCCCTGGACCTCGCCGCTGACGCGGTCGATCACGCTGAAGAAATACGGATCGCTGCTGGTCGCGTGGTTGTTCAGCCAGTCGTTGAAGACGCTGCGCTCCGGGAAGGGGCCGTAAGGCAGGTAGTCCCACAATTTCGGGTCAGCGCCCGGGCCTTGCAGGGCCTTGAACAGGTCGTCGCCGTGGCGCGCCGGGTCGAGTCTTTCCAGGCGGATGTAACGCCCTTCGATCAGTTGAGTCGTGGGGGGCGGGACGCCTTTCCAGTCGGCGAGTGAAATCGACATGCTGTTCTCCTTGAACCTATATGGCTTTGCGAAACTGGATGAAACCGGGGCGTTCGGCGATGCGCTCGTAGAGCTGGATCGCGGTGGCATTGGTTTCGTGGGTCAGCCAGTGGACCTTGTTGCAACCGTCGGCCTTGGCTGTGGTGTAGACGAACTCGATCAACTGGCGGCCGACGCCGGTACCACGGGTTTGCGGGACCACCAACAAGTCTTGCAGGTAGCAGGAGTTTTCGATGGCCCAGTTCGAACGATGGTAGATGAAGTGCACCATCCCCACCGCTTTGTCATCGGCCCAGGCGAGGGCGGCGTGGGTCGGTTCGCTCGGGTCGAGCATGCGCTGCCAGGTGCTTTGAGTGACGGTATCCGCAAGTTCAGTGTTGTAGAAGCGCAGGTAGGCGTGCCACAGCGGCAACCATGCCGCGTGATCACCGGCGGTGACTTGGCGAATGTCGATCTGACTCATGGTGATTTCCTTAGCGCATCAATTGGGCGAGGGTTTGGTCGTTGACGTCGGGGCTGGCGGCCAGGCCTTTGCGCACGCCGGCGATGTCGGCGGGGCTGCGGTTCTGGCTGAGCTTGCGCTTGCCTTCCAGACGGTCGATGGGAATGGCGAAACCGACGATGGCTTTGAGCATGCCGTCGATGTAATCGGCGGGGGCATCGGCCACTGACCACGGTTGGGCGCGGCCAGCTTCATGACGATCGGTGAGGGTGCTGACGATGTCGAGCAGCCGCCCGCCATCACTGAAGGTTTCGGCTCGGCCATAGGCGTGTACGGCGACATAGTTCCAGGTTGGCACGACTTTGCCGTGTTCGGCCTTGCTCGGGTAGAAGCCAGGGCTGACGTAGGCGTCGGCACCGGCAAAAATCAGCAGGGCTTCGGCGCCGTCGCGCAGGTCTTTCCACTGTGGATTGGCTTTGGCCAGATGCCCGTACAACGTGCCGTTCGAGCCTTGCTCGCAATGCAGCAGCACCGGTACATGGCTGGCTTGCAGGCCGCTTTCACCGTGGGTCACCAATATGGCGAGACGGGTGGCGAGGATCAGTTCATGCAGTTGGGACAACTCGTCGATGGCAAAAGCACGTGGCGTGTACATGGAGATATTTTCCTTGGCGAATGTCTGCATCCTAGGCAGGCTATTGGTCTGTTGTAAGAGCCATTAATGACCAATTTCATAGGTCCATTGTGATGACTAGCGAACCACTGTCCCTGACCTTCAACCCGGCAGGTATCGAACTTGATCGTCGCCAGGGGCTGAGTCGTCAGCTCTACCAGGCATTGCGCACGCGTGTGTTGGACGGGCGACTGGCCAGCGGTACGCGTCTGCCTGCCAGTCGTGATCTGGCAGCCGCGCTGGCGATTTCCCGTAACAGCGTGGTGCGCGCTTATGATCAGTTGTACGCCGAAGGGTTTATCGAAGGGCGGGTAGGCGATGGGACTTATGTCGCGCAACTGCCCCAGGCAACCGTGCCGGCAAAAAAACTATCCACAAAAGTATCCACAGGGTTTTCAACAGGGTTACCCACAACCTTATCCACAAATTGGCTCGATTTACCTGTGGATTCATCCAGCAAAGTTATCCACAGTGGTGCATTGACTCGCGTCGAAAAGAACCATTTACCCATGCCGCCCAGTGGTCCGCCCAAGGCTTTTCGGGTTGGTGTTCCGGCGTTCGATCTGTTTCCGTTCGAGGTCTGGGCCAAGCTGAATGCGGCTTTCTGGCGTAAACCGGATTTCCAGCAGCTGTGCTACGGCGACCCTGCAGGTGATGCGCGCTTGCGGGGGATGATCGCGGCGTATCTACGCAGCTCGCGGGGCATGCAGTGCACGGCTGAACAAATTGTGATCACCAGTGGTGCGCAGCAGGGAATCAGCCTTTGTGCACAGCTACTGGTGGAGCCGGGCGATGGGGTGGCGATCGAAAATCCGGGCTACCGTGCGGCGGGTCATGCCTTCGCCGTGGCCGGGGCGCGCTTGCACGGGGTAGCGGTGGATAGCGAGGGCATCGACTGCGGTGAGCTGGCGGGGCTCAGTGATTGCCGCCTGACCTATGTCACGCCGTCACATCAATACCCGACTGGCGTGGTGATGAGCCTCGCTCGCCGTCTGGAGTTGCTGGCCTGGGCCGAGCGCACCCAAGGCTGGATCGTCGAGGATGATTACGATGGCGAGTACCGCTACAGCGGTGCGCCATTGGCGCCTTTGGCGGCACTCGATCGTCACGGGCGAGTGTTGTATGTCGGCACGTTCGGCAAGGTCGCCTTTCCGGCGTTGCGTCTCGGTTATCTGGTGCTGCCAATGGGGCTGGTGGACGCGTTTTCCCAGCGTCGTGCCGTGGATGTGCGCCACTCCGAGGTCAGCACGCAGGCAGTCATGGCCGAGTTCATGGCGGCCGGACACTTCCAGCGGCATATCCGCCGCATGCGCCGTGCGGCACTGAGTCGGCGCAATACGCTGCTCAGTGGTTGGCCGCTGGATATCCCCGGCGTTGGCTCGTTGCCCACAGTCGCTGCCGGGCTGCACATGACCGTGTCAGTCGAAAGCGTGGCGCGCGAACAGGAACTGATCGAATTGGCGCGCAGTGTCGATGTCGAGATCAACGGTTTGAGCAGCTATTGGCTGCCGGAATCCACCACGCCCTTCGATCAACGCGCCGGGTTGGTACTGGGCTTTGCGGCGGTGCCCGAAAAGTCGGTCGAGGCGGCGCTGGAGCGATTGCGAGAGGCGTGGCGCGCTCGATGAAGCGGGCGGACCAGCAGTCCGCCCGCAGTCGTTCATCAGGGTTGAGTTTCGAGTTTGAGGAACAGATTCGGGTCGCTGATACGCCGCAGCACGTAGTCGATTGGCGCCAGAGTCGTGAGTACCTGGCGGCGTTCGGTCGTGAACTGCTGCAGATGCGCTTCGGCGATTTTCAGGTGCGCCGCCGTGAACTGCTCCATCGGCGCATCAAGCGAATCGTAGTGAAAGTGCGCAAGCCGCAGAGGCTGATCCTTGTTGGTGGTGTCTAGCACCTGGTACTCCTGGAAATAATCCCTGCGTTTTTTGGTCTTGATTCGTCCCTGTTCGTTGCGGACGATACGGAGCTGGTCGTTGTCCAGCAGCCACTGCAAGTACGCCTGTCGGGGCTGTCGATCCTTGAGCAGGCTGGCGCGAATACCGATGCCTTGAGCGCGTAGCTGGACGGCGGCACCATTGAGCTCCGAGCTCGGACCAGCGCCTGGGTCAGCGACTCGAACTGTGTGGGCATGGCCACGAGCGTGCCGTCGCGGACCCGCCATTGAGGCGTGCCGATCATGGTTTGGTCGGGGGCCGATCTCGCGCTCGGGTTGCAGCACCTTCAGCGCTTGGCGCAGTAACAGCGCGGCGACGCTATCGACAGTGGGACCCCTGTTGGTCTGGTAACTCACTTGGCTCTTTTTTAGCAAGCCGGGGGTTTGGGTATTCTCTGGGTGGTCTGTCATCGTCATTTTCCTTTTTGACGTGGCGGCTTACGAAAAGAACAGTGAGCGCGCCAGTTGCGGGCTGATCGCGCTGCGATAGATGGCGATCACCTGGCTGCTGGAAGCGGAATTAAGGTCGCTCCCTCCGGCCATCATCCGTTGATCACGCAGTTTCAAATGGGCGGCGGTAAACGCCTCGACAGGCGTATCAGAAGCGGCGTAGTGAAAATGGGCGTACCACAACGGTTGCCCGGTGCCTCGCTCGCGAATTTCGTACTCCTGCAGGTAATCCTTGCGCGGGCCTTTGAGTCGGCGTCGTTCACCACTGCGCACGACATCGATTTCATTTTTGCTTGATAGCCATTCGATGCGGGCGGCCGTGGGCGGCTGTTGCTTGATCATCTGGACGCGAATCCGGTAGCCCTCGGCGTACAGTCGAACACGTGCCGTGTTCAAGGCCGCGCCCAGTGTTGTCGCAGCGACGGTCGTATTCGAAGCGGTCAGGGTTTGCTCGAGTGTCTTCGCGCTTTTGTCGATCTGTTCGGCTTTATGCTGGAACAACTCTTCGATTTCCACCGGGATGCGGCCGGCTTTTTTTGCGCTCGCTTCGGTTTTCTGGATGAAGCTTTCCACGCCATCGAGCAGCTCCTGACCCTGAGTGATTTGTGTGGCGAGGTCCGGTATTTGTACCGCAGGGCGGCGACGTCTGGGTTGCACGCGCTCAATCCAGACGCCGGGTGATTTTTCGTGAAAGGTGGCGATCACTTTGCCGGTCAAGGGCGATTTCACATCCAGCAGGACCGGCTCTCCCGATGCAGAGGGACGCACTTCGCCCACAACCGTACCCTTGAAGCGTGTCTTGACCACCCGTTTACGCGATGCCGATGCGGGCTTTGACGGACCGGGTCGGGGTTCTACCGGCCGTTGTTCGCGCAGCAGTTGCGCCAGATTGGCTTCGGTGTCCTGCTGGAATTCACTGATCCGTGTACGTACGTGTTTGAACGGTTGCTCCAGAACCGCGTCCTTGTGGGTGAGGCTGAAGTCTTCAAAGGCCTGGTCGATAGCGGCAAACTGTTCGAGCATGCCGTTGAGGCCTTCGATACGTTCGCCTGCCGCCCAGGCACTGTTTTGCAGCATCAGTTCTTGCGAGGTCTGTATGACCAGGTTGGTGGTATCGAGCAAGCGCTCGAATGCGCCCCGGGCGTCGATCAGCGCGGCACTGTTTCCTTCTTTCAAGCAGACGTCGCGAGCCAGCGAAACCTGGAGCGCCTTGAGATCGTTAACACTGAAAGCGGGCAGTTTTGCCCGGTAGGTACTGGCCACTTCAGCAGCATTTCTACCGAGTCGACTCAAGTCATGGAGCCGCGATTGGGCAAACTCTATTTTGCCGATCACACCCTCGGTCAGGTCGACCATTTTCCGGTAGGTTGCAGAATTACCGTTCCCGCCTGTCGTTTCCTCGGCATCGAGCAGCGCCAGGGTTTCCCTCAAGGTCTGCGTAAACGTTGCATTGTGCTGATCGAGCCACGTCTGGTTGAAGAACAATTGAGTGCCGAGCATCTCGACCATGGCGGTTCGGTAGTTGGGCACCGTTTCGAGCAGGTTCAGCGACTTCAACTGCTCGATAGGGGCGGCGTATTCTTGGGTACGGCGCTCGAGCTTCTCGAGGAACTGCGTTTGCGCGGCCGACAGTGCTTCGTCACCGACTGATTTTTTCATGGCGTTGTGGGCGTCCGTCAGCTCTGTACGTGCCCGCTCGCGTTCATTGTCAAACTCGGCCAGTTGCTTCTTGAGTTCGGCGATGCGTGCACGGTTTTGTTGCTTCAGTGCCTTGCGTCGGCTCGACAGACCGCCGCCGCGCAGGCGCAGGCGCGTGTCGACGAACCAGTCACCGCGTTGGTTGCTGATCAGTGCCGGACCGCTGCGCACGGGCTGCTGTCGAGAGTCGATGATCGACACTTCGCCCGTGTCCTCGACGGCCACCTCGAACCAGCGCTCGCCCACCGGCGCATAAAAGCTCTTTTCTTTTCGGTAGAGGTGGCGATAGACGCCGTTGCCACTATCGGGCGGTGTGAGCTGTTCGGGTGGAGTGACCTTGAACTGATCCAGGGTTTTTGTCAGGTCCAAGGCCGCATCGGTTGCCACTGTCTGGCGATGTTGCACAGGAGGGGGCTCGCTGACGATGTCGGGTAATTGCACGACGGTCACAGGTTGTCGGGCCGGTTTTTCCTGTTGCTCGATCGCTTTTGCAATGGGCTTTTCCTGGACCCTGCGCGCAGGCGGATTACGCGTACTGGCGTGATGGGCAAGCACCATGGCCAGGGTCAGCAACAGGTCGGTCATGGCGGATTTCTGCTGCTGATGGTCGCCACTGTCGGCAGCATCGAGGGTTTGCTGCAAGTCATCCAGCACTTGCCAGATCCAGGCGGCCGTCCCGACGGTTCGACCAAGAAAGGGCAGCGCCGCATTGAGCAGCGTCCAGGCTGTACGCTTGAAAGTCGCCCAGCGATTTTGCGCGTTGGACAGCGATTGCCGTTGCGCCAGTTCGACCAGCGCATTGACGTTGGCCTTGTACAGGACGGCCAGGTAATTGCCGCTGAGAACCCGCGAGCCGAGGGAAATCGGGCCGCTCATTTGCAGGGAGGTCAGCGGGTCGCCCAGCAGTTGAGAAATGCTCCAGACCGAAGGTCGGTCACCGGTGAACACATAGTTGGCATAGTTGGCGCGGGCACCGTCCGGCAGCCAGGCGAGTACGGACTGGCGCAACGTCGGCGAGTGTTTGATGGTGTAGACCAGGTTGGCCGGCGTTGGATACTGGCTCAGCGGTTGTTCAAGCATTGGCCGGTAAAGCAGGCAAGGCCCCTTGTCCATCTGGCGGGGCCCGATCACGAACATGTTGGTCACTTCATCGGTGGCGCCACCGATGCGCCAGCCGGGCGCGAATGCCAGTGGGCGAATCACGATCTCCTGGCCATCCACCCAGCGATTGGCGTCGAGCACTTGCACCACGGCGGCGACATAGCGGTAACCGGTCTCGTCGATGCCGTGCTGCTTGCGAATCTTCAGCTGTAAGGCCAGCAGCGGTAACTCGACGCGCAAATGGCTGGTGAACAGGTTCTGACGCCGCAGGCTGTCCACGGGTTCGGCGAGCAGCTTGCTTTTGATCAGCGCCGGGTAGTGCTGGCCGATGTCGACGCGTGTAATCAGCTCCTCCAGATAGCTCACCGTCATCCACTGCGGCAGCGCGGCGGCGCTGGAACTGCGTACGAATTTGTTGCCTTGCGGCAGGGCAATCAGGTTTTGCAGCGCCAGGTCGACCAGGCTCAGGGTGGTGCGCTCAGGGTCCACCGTTGGCACAAAGCTGCCCCAGACCACCACGCTGTCGACCACGATTTCGATGTCCGCCAGGTTCAGATGTGCGGCATCGGCATGTTGCGCGAGCATGGCTTCGCGCAGTCGATCCAGCGCAAATTCGCGGATCGGTTTGAGCCCGTCCAGAAAGGACTTCCCGGCGTTCTGATTGCGCACCGTCACCAGATCCATCAGATGACGGCTGTAAGCGGTGAGATCGGTGGATGACGCATCGGCCATCCAGTCTGGCAGCGATTGCTCGACCTGATTGAATCGCGAGGATGACTGTTTGTCCGTCGGGTCGAGCTCGTTGGTCGTACGGCTGACGTGGGGCGCCAGGTCCGGGTTTGCCGCCGCGGGTTCGTTGGCCAGCGCACCGATTGCATCGGCCTGCAGGGCTATCAGGTTGCACGCCAGGCGGTCGAAATAATTGCCCGGCGGTTCGATCAGGCGCCAATGCAGGACATTTCCCGGTACTTGCCCATCGGTGTCCGCCAGCAACGACGCGCCCAGTTCCTGCAAGGAGTCAAACGCCTGGAAGCCACGGGTGATGGTGTGAGTGAGAACCAGAGTACGGCTACCCAGCGTCCCGATCAGTACCGCCGTGTCGACGATGTTAATGTGCGTCGAAGCCGCGCCGCTTTGGCCGTCCAGGTCAATCAGGCAGGCGCGTGACTGATAAGGGTCATGCGCACGACGTGCGTTTTTGTCCGGGTAGGCGAAAAGCTTGCCGGCCATGGCGTGCTGGTCGCTGTCCCAGTCCGGGTTGGCTTCGATGTTCCATAGGTCGCGCAAGGATTTGGACAGTGCCTGCCAGCGTGGAGCCGATGCGCGGGTGAACTGGTTCCAGTAATCGACTTGTTGCTCTTGAAACGCGACAAACAGCAGTGGCGCCAACTCATTGAGCAGGCGCCCGATGGCATCGATGCTGACGGGCAGTTGCGCCGGTGTCTGCACCTGGGGTTGCAACGTTAGGTAGTGCTCGCCGTCGAGGTAGACCACGGGCGTTCGCGCTACGCCATGGCGCACCAGTGCGTCTGTCAGTGACTCGAAGCGCCTTGACCCAGGCTCGACACTGCCATTGTGCAAGATCCAGGTCGGCGTCACCACCATGGCCAGGCGGGGATCGATTTGCAAATTCGGGTACAGCGCTTTCAGGGCTGGTTGCAGCGCATGTGTGGCGACTTCCCTGATCGAGGGGCCGGTTACCAATTGGGTGAGAAGGGCATCTTGATCAGAGGGGAGGCTGGTTTCAGACGAAGGGCTGGAGGTACTTGTCATGGTCACATCCTTTGTGAGGGTAGCAGGCACCGTGGAAGGTTCGGTGCGCGGTCCATTGCAAAGTAGCGACGGGTATAGCGGCGTTGGCGGTAAATAAATATCGCGGGCAAAAAAAAGACCTGCGCAAGCGCAGGTCAGGATAAACCCGCGTCGGCTATCAGGTGCCCGACTTGATCTTGGTCCAGGCCCGGGTCCGCGCGCGCTCGGCATCGCGCGGCAGCGGTTGCAGGGTGTAGAGCGTACCCATCGCCGCATCGGTCGGGTACAGGTTCGGGTTGTTGCGGATTGCCGGGTCGACCAGTTCCGTGGCGTCCTTGTTCGGGTTCGGGTAACCGACAAAGTCACTGACCGGTGCAATCACCTGCGGCTGTAGCAGGTAGTTGATGAAGGTGTAGGCGTCTTCGGGGTTTTTCGCCCCCTTCGGAATCGCCAGCATGTCGAACCAGATCGGCGCGCCTTCCTTCGGCAAACGCATGTCGACGACCACCCCATTCTTGGCTTCCTTGGCGCGATTGGCGGCTTGCGAGAAGCTGCCGGAATAGCCGACTGCGACACAGATGTCACCGTTGGCAATGTCAGCCATGTACTTGGACGAGTGGAAGTAGGTGATGTACGGACGGATCTTCATCAGCAGTGCTTCAGCCTTGTCATAGTCCGCAGGCTTCTTGCTGTTGGGGTCCAGCCCGAGGTGTTGCAGGGCCAGCGGCAGGATCTCCGAGGGCGAGTCGAGCAGGGCGACACCGCACTGCTTGAGCTTGCTGATGTTCTCTTCTTTGAAGATCAGGTCCCAGCTGTCTACCGGCGCGTCGGCGCCCAGGGCTGCCTTGACCTTGTCCGGGTTGAAGCCGATCAGGATGGTCCCGTACATGTACGGCACGGCAAATTTGTTGCCCGGGTCGTTGGCTTCGATCAGCTTCATCAGCTTGGGATCGAGGTGGTTCCAGTTCGGCAGCTTGCTGCGGTCCAGGGGCTGGAATACGCCGGCTTCGATTTGCTTGGCGAGGAACACGTTGGACGGCACCACCACGTCGTAGCCGGAGTTGCCGGTCAGCAGCTTGGCTTCCAGTGCTTCGTTGGTGTCGAAGATGTCGTAGACCAGTTTGGTCTGGGTGTTCTGAGCCTTGAAGTCTTCCAGGGCCTTGGGGGTGATGTAGTCGAACCAGTTGTAGACGCGCAGCGTGCGTTCTTCAGCGTGCACGGCACCACCGAGCAGCGTGGCGCACAGCGCGGGAGCGATAAAGCGCTTGAGTCTGTTCATTGTTGTTTTCCTCACTGAGCGCTTTCAAAGCCTTCGAGTACGTTCACGGCGTTGATGCCGATTTCTTCCACCGCATAACCGCCTTCCATCACGAACAGCGTTGGCTTGCCGAGGCCGGCGATGCGCTTGCCCATGGCCAGATAGTCCGGGCTGTCGAGTTTGAATTGCGAGATCGGATCGTCCTTGAAGGTGTCGACGCCCAGGGACACGACGATGATGTCGGCACCGTAGTTGTCGATCTCTTTGCAGGCCTGCTCCAGCGCCGCACTCCAGGTGTCCCAGCCCGAGCCAGCGGCCAGCGGATAGTTGAAGTTGAAGCCTTCGCCGGCACCTTCGCCCAGCTCGTCTTCATAGCCGAGAAAGAACGGAAACTCGGCTTCCGGGTGACCGTGGATCGAGGTGAACAGCACATCGCTTCGCTCGTAGAAAATCGACTGGGTGCCGTTGCCGTGGTGGTAATCGACGTCGAGGATCGCGACTTTTTTGTGGCCCTGATCGAGGAACGCCTGGGCCGCGATGGCGGCGTTGTTGAGGTAGCAATAACCACCCATCAAATCGCTGGCGGCGTGGTGTCCCGGTGGACGGCACAGGGCGAAAGCAGAACGGGCGCCGCGCTGGATTTCAGCTTGGGCGGTGAGCGCGACTTGTGCTGCGCTGTACGCCGCTTGCCAGGTGCCGGCGGTGATCGGGGCGCCGCCGTCGAAGCTGTAATAGCCGAGTTGGCCGTGCAGGCTGGTCGGTTTGATCGGGCGCAAGGTGCGTGCAGGCCAGGTGTAGGGCAGCAGGTCACCGTCGGTGTTGAACTCGGTCCAGCGTGCCCAGGCACCTTTGAAGAAGTTGAGGTAGTCGCGGCTGTGAATGCGCGCGATGGGCTCAAGACCGAAATCCTTTGGCGCTTCGACTGGGCCAAGGTTCTGGTTCTGCACGCGTTGCAGCACATGATCGGCGCGCGATGGCATCTCGAAGCACGGCTTGAGCTGGCCGTCGATGAGTTCGCAGCGGCCATGGTGCAGGTGGTGATCGTCAGAGTAGATCGTCAGCATTTGTTGTTCTCCGCAGGGCTGATTCGGTTGCCCCCAGTGTTGCGGCGCACGGCGAATCGGAGAACGGCAGGAAAGGCCAAAAGGGGATCGATATGGCCAAAACATTTGACCGAAATTCGCCCCTTGATAATGCGGAGCTCTCGCGGCCGCCTTCGCGAGCAAGCTCGCTCCCACAGGTGAGCCTCAGTGCTCGCGATTTTTGTGTAAGACGCATACCCCTTGTGGGAGCGAGCTTGCTCGCGATGGCGGCAGATCGGTCACTACAGCCCTCAGGGCCGGAACTGACTCGGCGCCACACCACTCCAGCGCACAAAGGCATGGCGAAAACTCGCGGTCTCGCTGAAGCCCAACGCTTCGGCAATCTGATAGATCGGCAATTGATCCTCGCAAAGCATTTGCTTGGCCTGCTCGAAGCGCAGTTCGTCGAGCAGCTCCTGGTAGCTGCAACCCATGTCCTTGAGATGCCGGCGCAAGGTCCGCGCCGAACAGTTCATTTGCTCGGCCAGCCCCTCCAGCCCGGGCGCGGCATTCAGTTGCGCGCTGAGCAATTGGCGGATCCGTCCCAACCAGGCCTGTCGCCCGGTGAACTCGATGTTCTGTTTGCGGCAGCGTTCGGCCATGGCTTGATGGGTGATGACATCGGCCAGCGGCAATGGTTGGTCGAGCCAGCGCTTGTCGAAAGCGAAGGCGTTGTTGCGTGCTCCGAAGTGCACTGGGCAGTTGAAGTGTTCGGCGTAGGTTGCTTCGTAGTCGGGCGCGGCATGTTCGAAGCGTGCGCCGAGCAAGGGCAGGGGATGGCCGAGCAGGTCGTCGCAGGTGACTTTCAGCGACACCAGGCAGAACTCGGCATTGAACACCGCCATGGCGGGGCTCTCGCGGTAATCGGCGGCGGCGAACCAGATGCGCTCGCCATCGTCTTCAAGGCTCAGTTCGAAAAGTGTTCCCAGCAGCGCCGGATAGCGCATTGCCAGACGCAAAGCGTCACCGAAGGTGGCACTGGTGAGCAGGGCGTAACCGAGCATGCCGTAGCAGGAGACGTGCATCCGCCGGCCCAGTTCCAGGCCGATGTCACGCTTGAGCGCGACAGCGTTGGCGCAGACCTGCATTTCCTGATTGGTGGTGATGCGCGTGTCGGCACGGTTCAGATCCGCCGCACTGATGCCGCTTCCGGCCAGCAGTGCTTCGCTGGACAAGCCTTGTGCCTTGAAGGCATCGAGTACCAGGGAGACGGCATTGAGGGTGGTGAGGTGGGAGTGGAGCATAAGGACTTCCAGCCTTGGGATAGCTGGAACACAGCAAGTTATATGCCGAGCGCTGGAAACTGTAGGAGCGAGCCCGCTCGCGAAAAGCCTGAGAGCGCCGCGGGGTGTCAGGCTCCCGGCGTTATCGTTAACGACCATCGCGAGCGAGCTCGCTCCTACACGTGGTGTGGTGTGTCAGCTCAATTCGCCGCAGAGGTCGAGTTCAACGAGACGGCGAACCTCGGCAGCTTCGAGTCCGGCTCCCAGCAAGCCATGCAACTTGCCAAACGCCGCCTCACGGGTCATGCCGCCACCGGACAGCACGCCAACACCACGCAGGCGGCTGCCTGCCTCATACACGTCGAGCTTCACGCCACCTTCATGGCATTGGGTAACGGCAACCACCACCACGCCGTTGTCCCGTGCACGGCCGAGGCTGGCGAGGAACTCTGGATTGTCGCTCGGCCCGGTGCCGCTGCCGTAGCACTCCAGCACCAGACCTTGAATGCCGCTGTCGAGCAAACCATCCAGCACCTCGGCGCTAATGCCGGGAAACAGCGGCAATACCGCGACCTTCGCCAATTGCTTCGGCTGGTTGTAGTTCAGTTGTGCCGGAATCGAGGCCGCTTTCACACCGCCGCCCTGACGCACCAGTCGCTTGAAGGGATGACGGCCAAAACTGCGCACCTTGGCGCAACGGGTCGGGTCCAGCAGTTCGCCATGGAAGTACAGATGCACGCCCGGCGCCAGGCCTTGGCCCATCGCAACCAGCGCGCCGCCGAGGTTTTCCCAGGCGTCGCTGTCCGTTACACCTGCCGGCAGCATCGAGCCGGTGAAACACACGCGGGCATGCAGGCCGAGCAACTGGAAACTCATCGCGGCCGCGCTGTAGGCCAGGGTGTCGGTGCCATGCAGGATCAGCACGCTGTCGCAGCCCTGAACATCCACCGCATCGACCACTGCTTCACGCAACTGCTGCCAGTACGTCGGGGTCATGTTGGCACTGTCGATCAGCGGCGACATTTCACGGAAACGCCATTGCGGAACCACCAGCTCAGGCTGGCTGTGCAGATAGTCACGCATCCGCGCTTCGAAGCCGGACGCCGGGGCCAGGCCGTTGGCGCTGGCCTGCATACCGATGGTGCCGCCGGTGTAAAGCACCATGACGTGCTGAGCGGCGGGGTAGGTCGACGAATTCATGAAGATTCTCCGAAAGGAAGAGTTCCTGTGGGAGCGAGCTTGCTCGCGATAGCGGTATGTCAGACATCGCTATGTTGACTGACAGTGCGCCATCGCGAGCAAGCTCGCTCCCACAGTTTTTCGAACTTTAACTGACGGGCGCACGCGATGCGCCCGTCATTTACCTGTCAGCGTTGCGCTGCGGGTACGCCTTGCGGCTCAACTTCAGTCTTGCCGACAGCGGCAGGCGGGTTGGCCGGCCACGCCTGGCGATCCAGATCCAGATCCGGGAACTTGGCGGAGTCGAACACCGGAGTCTTGATCCCGGCGGCGCGTTGGTCATCGTAGTCACGCAGGATGCGCATGCCGACCTTGAACAGCAGGAAGAGCGCGATCAGGTTGACGAACGCGAGCATGGTCATGGTGATGTCGGCGAAAGCGAACACGGTGCCGAGGTTTTCGATGGCGCCCCAGAAAATCAGCACCAGTACCAGCGCGCGATAGCCCATCAGCGCTTTGCGGTTTTCACCGATCAAAAAGCGCAGGTTGTTCTCACCCAGGTAGTAGTTGTAGAGGATCGAGGTGAACACGAACAACGCCAGGGCTACGGAGATGAACATCCGGCCCCAGTCACCGACCACGGCGGCCAGCGAGTTCTGGGTCAGGGCAATGCCGTCGCCTTCGAAGCCTGGGGTGTAGAAACCGGAGAGCAGAATCAGCAACGCGGTGCAGGTGCAGATCACGAAGGTATCGAGGAACACGCTGAACGCCTGGACCACGCCTTGCGCCACCGGGTGTTCGACCGCCGCAACCGCCGCCACGTTAGGCGCACTGCCCAGGCCTGCTTCGTTGGCGAACACGCCACGCTTCACGCCCATGATAATGGCGCTGCCGATCAGGCCGCCGAAGGCCTGGTCCAGACCGAAGGCGCTCTTGACGATGGTCATCAGCATGCCCGGCACCTGGTCGAACTGCAGTACGATCACGTAGATGGTCACGCCGATGTACACCAGGGTTTTCACCGGCACCAACAGGTCGGCGACCTTGGCGATGCGCTTGATCCCGCCGATGAACACCAGGCCCAGCAGTACGGCCAGGCCGATGCCGGTGTAAGTGGTGTCGAGGCCGAACGCGTTGTTCAGCGAGTGCGTCACAGCGTGGGCTTGCAGGCCGTTGAAGGCGAAGCCGAACGTCACCAGCAACAGGAACGCCATCAGCATGCCCAACCAGCGTTTTTGCAAACCGTGCTGGATGTAATAGGACGGGCCACCGCGGAACTGGCCTTCGGAATCGCAGCGCTTGTAGAGCTGGCCGAGGGAGCATTCGAAGAAACTGCTGGACATGCCGACCAGCGCGGTCACCCACATCCAGAACACCGCACCTGGGCCACCGAGGGTCACGGCAATGCCGACACCGGCGATGTTGCCCGCACCGACGCGGCCGGCGAGGCTGAGCATCAGGGCCTGGAACGAGCTCAGTTGCCCGGCGCTGCTTTTGAGGCTGTCGCGGAACACCGCGAACATATGGAAGAAGTGACGCAATTGAACGAAACGCGAGCGGATCGTGAAGTAGCTACCGAGCCCGACAATGAGCACGATCAGTACTTTCCCTGAGAGGAAGTCGTTAATGACTTCGAGCATGGATTATTCCTCGCTGTTTTTTGTGTAGGCAACAATGCTGGCCGGACAGACACATCGAGTTACACCCCTTGGCGCACGGCACAATGGGCGGTACGAAGTTCGTCCCGGTTTCATATCGCGGGTTTGTTATTAGTTCGGGTTTCGCATGGGTTGTGGCCTCGCTACCGACGACCGCTCATGCGAAGAGGGGCGGCACTATACCGATGACAGTGCCGTCCGTCTGCACGGTTGTGGTGCGTGCGGTGAAACGAAGCCTTTGAAACACCTGACATTTTTGCTGTCAGGCTATGTGGGAACTGCTCTTGGTGGGAGCGGGCTTGCTCGCGAAAGCGGTGTATCAGATACGTCATTGTTGAATGTGTCGCCGCCTTCGCGAGCAAGCCCGCTCCCACATTGGTCAGGCCCCAGACATATGGTTTTCACTGGCAAATGGTTAAAAAAAAGGGCCTGGAGATTGATCTCCAAGCCCTCAAAAGGTGAGAGGTGTCTAGTCCCTCGACCTGGTGAGCGGTGCTACAAGTAATGCGTCGGGTTATGCCTTCAGAGGCACCAGACGCGGCGCAATCATGTTTTCCGGGCGCAGGATGTCGGCGAGCATGGCTTCGTCGAGCAGACCTTCTTCGCGCACCAGTTCCAGCACGCCACGGCCGCTTTCGAGGGCGAGGCCGGCGATACGGGTGGCATTTTTGTAGCCGATGTACGGGTTCAGCGCGGTGACCAGGCCGATCGAGTGCTCGACCAGTTCACGGCAGCGTGCTTCGTTGGCGGTGATGCCGACGATGCAGTGCTCGCGCAGCATGTCCATGGCACGTTGCAGCAGGCGGATCGAGTCGAAGATCTTGAAGGCGATCAGCGGCTCCATCACGTTCAGCTGCAGTTGGCCGCCTTCGGCTGCCATGGTCAGTGCCAAGTCGTTACCGATGACCTGGAACGCTACCTGGTTCACAGCTTCCGGGATGACCGGGTTGACCTTGCCGGGCATGATCGAGCTGCCTGGCTGACGCGCCGGCAGGTTGATTTCGTTGATGCCGGTGCGTGGGCCGCTGGACAGCAGGCGCAGGTCGTTACAGATCTTCGACAGCTTGACCGCGGTGCGCTTGAGCATGCCGGAGAACAGCACGAAGGCGCCCATGTCGGAAGTCGCTTCGATCAGGTCGGCCGCTGGCACCAGCGGTTGACCGCTGATCAGTGCCAGGCGCTGTACCGCCAGTGCTTGATAACGTGGGTCGGCGTTGATGCCGGTACCGATCGCGGTGCCACCCAGGTTCACTTCAGTCAGCAGTTCCGGGGCCAGCGTCTTCAGACGGGCCAGGTCTTCGCCCATGGTGGTGGCGAAGGCACGGAATTCCTGGCCGAGGGTCATTGGCACGGCGTCTTGCAGTTGAGTACGGCCCATTTTCAGGACGTGATCGAATTCTTTGCCCTTGGCCGCAAACGCCTGAATCAGGCTGTCGAGGCTGGCCAGCAGGGTGTCGTGACCGAGCAGCAGACCCAGACGGATCGCCGTTGGGTAAGCGTCGTTGGTCGACTGCGCCATGTTGACGTCGTCGTTCGGATGCAGGTACTGGTACTCGCCTTTCTGGTGACCCATTGCTTCCAGAGCAACGTTGGCGATCACTTCGTTGGCGTTCATGTTGGTGGAGGTACCGGCGCCACCTTGAATCATGTCGACCACGAACTCTTCGTGGAAATCACCGCGGATCAATCGGGCACAGGCTTCGCTGATGGCGGCGTGCTTGGCTTCGCTCAGGTGACCCAACTCACGGTTGGCGTCAGCAGCGGCCTGTTTAACCATGGCCAGACCGACAACCAGTTTCGGGTAGTGCGAAATCGGAACGCCCGAAAGGCGGAAGTTATTCACCGCTCGCAGGGTCTGGATACCGTAATACGCTTGAGCCGGTACTTCGAGGGCGCCAAGCAGGTCATTTTCTGTGCGGAATGATGCAGCGGAGGACATGATAGAAATCATCTCAATATGGACCCGGTCTGTGCCGGAACGCTGTGAATGCTAGGCTTGTGTAGAATTTTGGGCCAATGCTGTTAAGCACTAGCCTATGCACATTCGGCATAATGCCCGTGTGACGCCGGCTTGACGGCGAACGTGTGACCTAAATTGGTGCGTGTCCGGGAGGACGTGATGAATCTGGAAAGCAAATGGCTGGAGGACTTCAGTGCCCTGGCCGCCACCCGCAGTTTCTCCCAGGCCGCCGAGCGGCGTTTTGTGACGCAGCCGGCGTTCAGTCGGCGAATCCGCAGCCTTGAAGCCGCGTTGGGGCTGACCCTGGTCAACCGTTCGCGCACGCCGGTGGAGCTGACGGCGGCAGGGCAATTGTTTCTGGTCACCGCGCGCACCGTGGTCGAACAGCTGGGCGAAGTATTGCGCCATCTGCATCACTTGGAGGGCGGGCAGGGCGAAGTGATGCAGGTCGCTGCCGCGCACTCCCTGGCGCTCGGTTTCTTTCCGCGCTGGATCGCGCAGTTGCGCAACGAAGGTTTGAACATCGCCACGCGACTGGTGGCGACCAACGTCGGTGATGCCGTGCATGCCTTGCGCGAAGGCGGCTGCGATCTGATGCTGGCGTTCTACGACCCGGATGCGGCAATGCAGATGGACCCCGAAATCTTCCCCTCGCTACACCTTGGCCACACCGAGATGCTGCCGGTCTGCGCAGCAGACGCCGATGGCAAGCCGCTGTTCGATCTGGAAGGCGAGGGCAGCGTGCCGCTGTTGGCCTACAGCGCTGGTGCGTTCCTCGGTCGTTCGGTGAACATGTTGCTGCGCCAACGGGCGCTGCGCTTCACCACCATCTACGAAACTGCGATGGCCGACAGCCTGAAAAGCATGGCTCTTGAAGGCCTGGGCATTGCCTGGGTGCCACAACTGAGCGTGCGTGCCGAACTGGCGCGCGGTGAACTGGTGGTCTGCGGAGGGCCGCAATGGCATGTGCCGCTGGAAATTCGTCTCTACCGCTGCGCCCTTGTGCGCAAGGCCAATGTGCGGTTGTTGTGGCGCAAACTGGAAGGTGGAGCGGCGGGTTCTGCTTCCTGAGGGCGAAGCGTGATCAAGGCCAATCGAGTTGGCCTTGATCTGTCGAAAACGGCGTCAATCAGCTCATGGGAACTGAATGAGGTAATTGCGAATGTTCTCTTCGTTTTTCTTGCTGAAGGTAAAAGCTGACTTGCGTGCAGTTTTGTACATTATCGATTTGTAGGTTCCGTAGTAGGTCGAAACGTTTTCATCGCTGTCTTCATGAGCAGCGTTAAGCATATGCCCAACCTCATGGGATGCAGTTAATTTCGATGTAATCGAGGCAATACCCATCACACCCGGTTGTTGAGCAACACCCAGCGTAGTTTTATTGATGTCGTCGCGCGTTAATAGCAAATACAAATCGATGGAGGCATCGTAAGTGGTGCGATCTTGATTTCCCAGATGGGTAAGAAGAGCATCCTGGAATTTATCCATCAAGCGCTCAATATTATCCGACTTATAGTTGAAGCTGCTTAATGTTAAGGCGTCTGAAGGTTGTATTAAATTAACGTCCATTGTGCGGCCTGAGATTCGGGAGACCGTATCTGCCAGCCAGTCGAAATAATCTTGGTGGAGCAAGTCTTCGTTAATGCCTTTCAGATCTTCGTGCAGGAAGACGTTAAGCTTGATCGGTCGTTTTGACATAATATAATCCATTGGTTTTTCAAATCATAAATGGCTCGAGTTGAAATTGGGGGGTGCGTTGAAGTTTCAATACAGGCTGTCTACATAGTCCTTGATGCGCTTTCGATTTGCATCGCTAAATACCATGCAATTCGACCTGAGCTGCAGGGCTGGGAGCATGAAGGTTTCGCACCACCAACCGTTGTACAAAACTTCGCCATCTTCATGATCGGCGTTGAAGGTGTGCCCCAATTCATGGCCGACCCCTTGCTTGAAATCAAGAGACGCAATGGCGGCTCTTCCCGGTTGTGCATCCGCGATACCTCCAACGCCTCCGAATAAGGGATGGCCGTTAATCATATCGTTAGTGATCAAAAGCACTCTGTCGTTGCGAGATATTCGAAATTCCTTATCATCATTTCTTTTCTTTCTGTATTGCCAGGCAAGTTCTCTCCAATCCTTTATTACTTTCTCCCGGTCGGAACTTCTGTATTTGAAGTTACTGTATGGGGCTATGTGTTCATCAAAAACCACATGGGCCTTGCGGCCGGTGATGCTTTGAAACTCTTCAATGAAAGGATGAATGTAATCACCATGTATGCTGTCTCTTTTCGACTTCGGTATGTCGTCATGGAAGATGAAGTAAATCCGAATTGGATCGAGACGGTCATCTTTCAACGGCGGGCTGTCGTTAGCGTGAATATTGAGGCTCAGAAGTAATGCAGCTATAAAAGTCATGAATTTCATCAATGGGTTTTGCATTTCGATATCTCATTGTGAATCCGCCTTCAAACTATGTGAGGGGATTTGACACATCTATAAATAGGTTGGGGCGATTATTAAAAATAACTGTCGTGCAGTTATATATCATCCGGCGCATGGGTTTGCTTTTGATAGTGTTTTAAATAGTATTGCGCAGGGCAGTGATCGAAGTTTATTGGTTTGAAATTGTTAGTGATCTTCGAGGCTTCATTACTAACTAAAATTCTTGACCTTAAAATCAATAAACCGCTGTTTGGCCCCAGATGACAGATGGTCGCGACAGGGGCTGTTTATCTGTCGTATTGCGGTATACTGCGCGGCCTTCGGCCGGTTACGACCGGCCATAATTCGTACAATCAAGCCACGCATCCTGCGTGGCTTGTTGTTTTTTGATGCGCCTGCGGGCGCCCAGAGAGAAGAGGCACGACGATGAGTGCACTGGTTGGCGTGATCATGGGCTCCAAGTCCGATTGGTCCACCCTTAGCCACACCGCCGATATGCTGGAAAAGCTCGGCATCCCCTACGAGGTGAAAGTGGTTTCTGCCCACCGCACCCCGGACCTGCTGTTCCAGTACGCTGAAGAAGCCGAGGCGCGTGGCATCGAGGTGATCATCGCCGGTGCCGGTGGCGCGGCCCATTTGCCTGGCATGTGTGCGGCCAAGACCCACCTGCCGGTGCTGGGCGTACCAGTACAATCGGCAATGCTGTCGGGCGTTGATTCGCTGCTTTCCATTGTGCAGATGCCGGCGGGCATTCCGGTCGCCACCCTGGCCATCGGCAAGGCGGGCGCGATCAACGCGGCGCTGCTGTCGGCGAGTATCCTTGGCGCCAAGCACCCGCAGTTCCACGCGGTGCTGAAAACCTTCCGTGCTGAGCAGACAGACAGCGTCCTGGACAATCCAGACCCACGCATCGCCTGAGGTTGTTGACGATGAAGATCGGTGTAATCGGTGGCGGCCAGTTGGGTCGCATGTTGGCGCTGGCGGGCACTCCGCTGGGCATGAACTTCGCTTTCCTGGACCCGGCTCCGGATGCTTGTGCAGCCGCGTTGGGCGAACACCTGCGAGCCGATTACGGCGATCAGGATCACCTGCGCCAGCTGGCCGATGAAGTCGATCTGGTGACCTTCGAGTTCGAAAGCGTTCCGGCCGAGACCGTGGCTTTCCTGTCGCAATTCGTCCCGGTCTATCCGAGCGCCGAAGCGCTGCGCATCGCCCGCGATCGTTGGTTCGAGAAGAGCATGTTCAAGGACCTGGGGATTCCTACCCCGGCGTTCGCCGACATTCAGTCCCAGGCTGACCTGGACGCCGCCGTGGCTTCCATTGGCCTGCCGGCAGTGCTGAAGACCCGTACTTTGGGTTACGACGGCAAGGGTCAAAAAGTCCTGCGCACGCCAGAAGATGTGGTTGGCACCTTTGCCGAGCTGGGCAGCGTGGCCTGTCTGCTGGAAGGCTTCGTGCCGTTCACCGGTGAAGTCTCGCTGATCGCCGTGCGTGCCCGCGACGGTGAAACCCGCTTCTATCCGCTGGTACACAACACCCACGACAGCGGCATCCTCAAGCTGTCCGTGGCCAGCACCGATCACCCGCTGCAAGCCTTGGCCGAAGACTACTCCAGCCGTGTGCTCAAGCAACTGGATTACGTCGGCGTGATGGCGTTCGAGTTCTTTGAAGTCGACGGTGGCCTCAAGGCCAACGAAATCGCCCCGCGAGTGCACAACTCCGGGCACTGGACCACCGAAGGCGCCGAGTGCAGCCAGTTCGAAAACCACCTGCGGGCCGTTGCCGGTCTGCCGTTGGGTTCGACGGCCAAGGTCGGCGAAAGCGCGATGCTCAACTTCATCGGCAAAGTGCCTGAGACCGAGAAGGTCCTGAGCATCGCCGATTGCCATCTGCATCACTATGGCAAGGCGTTCAAGGTCGGTCGCAAGGTCGGTCACGCCAACCTTCGTTGTGCAGACCGAGAGACGCTGACGGCCCAGATTCTCAAGGTTGAAGCACTGATAGCCGAATAGTATTTATGTGCAACGGTGGAACCTTCAGGTTGCACCGTTCTCTCATGGCAGGTCACGAAAGTCTGACTAGGCTTTCCAATAGCGACTTCATTGAGAGGGGAATGCCATGGGAATTATCGGAACCATCTTTATCGGCTTGATCGTCGGTCTGCTGGCACGGTTCCTGAAACCGGGCGATGACAGCATGGGCTGGATCATGACGATCCTGCTCGGCATCGGCGGTTCGCTGGCGGCCACTTACGGCGGTCAAGCCCTGGGCATCTATCAGGCCGGCCAAGGCGCAGGCTTCATCGGTGCGCTGGTGGGCGCCGTTGTGTTGCTGGTGATCTACGGCCTGGTCAAAAAGAACTGATCCAGACGACAAAGTCCTCTCGGCCGCACAAGCCGGGAGGGCTAGAATGCTCGGCGTTTCCTGATCCTTTCTATACCGAGCACCTTCATGCGCCGTCTTCTGCTGACTCTACTTTTATTGGGAACGGGCCTTGCCCATGCCGGTGAACTGCCGGAAACCGACTGGCTCGAATTGATGCCCAAGTCGGACCAGAAGGCCCTCGAGGCCATGCCTGAAATCGACCACAACTCCCCTGAAGCCAATGGCACTTTCACCGACAAGGGTGGGATGAAGCAGGCCAAAGGCTTGCCGGCGGTGATGTACTCGACCAAGACCGTTGCGTCGATGAACGACAAGAACATCCGCATTGGCGGTTACCCCGTGCCGCTGGAGTCCGATGCCAAGGGCCACAGTACGTTGTTCTTCCTGGTGCCGTACCCGGGCGCGTGCATCCACGTGCCGCCACCGCCGCCCAACCAACTGGTGCTGGTGCGCTATCCAAAGGGCCTGAAACTGAACGATATCTACACGCCGCTGTGGGTCACCGGCACGCTGAAGGTCGAGAAGGTCAGCAATGACTTGGCGGATGCGGCGTATGCGCTGGATGCGGCGACGGTACGGGTGGTGAAAGAGTCGGATTTGTAACGCGCCGTCAGATGGCATGGCACAAAAAACTGTGGGAGCGAGATTGCTCGCGATGAGGCCATAACATTCAACATTCATGTTGCCTGTTACGCCGCCATCGCGAGCAAGCTCGCTCCCACATTATTGGTTTTGTGGTGTTGCTTAGAGCGGCTTGCTACCGACGCTCACACCCAGGGTATGGCTGGCCCCTGGTTTCAGGTTCACCACATCGTCCATCACGTTCGCCGTCTCGATGCACAGCATGCGCTGCCAACCGTCGTCGGCCATGTCGCTGAACGCGGCGGCGCGGTCGATCCATGGGTTCCAGATCACCGCGGTGCGCGAGCCCGTGCTGGTCAGTTCGATGCGTCGCTCCCAGGCCGGATCGACGATGCTCAGCAGTGGCGGGGCATCGAGATAGATGCGGTCGGTTTCGCCGGTAAAACGCAGATCACCGCTCTGGGTTACGGTTTTCCAGTTATCCAGGGTTTCGATGTATTTGAGACCGCCCACACCTTCGACATGCACCTCGCGCACATCGCTGACGGCAAAATAGCTGTGCAGCGCCTGGCTGATGCTGACGGTTTCAGCGCCCCGGTTATGGCTGGTCAGGTGGATGTGCAACTGCTCGTCGAGGCGAATGCTCAGCGTCAAGTCCACCTGGTGCGGCCAACCAGGAAAGCCGCCGTCGGGGTAGGGCAGGAGGAATTCGACTTTCAGGCTTTCGCCTTCGGCTTCGATGCCGCCCAGCTCCCAATCCATCGCTCGCACGAAGCCGTGAGCTGACGGCGCTTCATTGCTGACGCGCATCGCCTGCACGCTTTGCGGGTTACGGTCGAAGACGCCGAACCACGGCCAGCACACCGGCACGCCGGCACGTATGCTCTTGCCGGTCTTGAATACGGCCTCGTCATTGAGCCAGATCAGCGGCGGCTGGCCGGCCAGTTGATAACTGAGGATGTGCGCGCCTTGCTGGGCCACCAGTAATTCAGCCTGACCGTGGCGAATTCGCCAGCAGTTCAGTTCATCCAGTTTTACGGCTTCAACATTGGGCGTGCTCATGGGACAGCTCTCGATCAGTAACGTGGACGACTATCGACCGCAAAACGGCTACCAGGTTTAGAAGTTCTTTCAGCGAGCCCGGGGCGGAACCGAACGGGTGCGACCGCTGCCGTCGATGGCAACGAACACAAACACCGCTTCGGTTACTTTACGCCACTCGCTGGACAGTGGGTCGTCGCTCCAGACCTCGACCATCATCTTGATCGAGCTGCGGCCGATTTCCAGGGCCTGGGTATAAAAGGAGAGCTGAGCGCCCACCGCCACCGGAACCAGAAACGCCATGCGGTCGATTGCAACGGTGGCAACGCGTCCGCCGGCGACCTTGCTGGCCATCGCGGTGCCTGCCAAATCCATCTGCGCCACCAGCCAGCCGCCGAAAATATCGCCAAAGCCGTTGGTTTCGCGTGGGAGCGCGGTGATTTGTAAGGCCAGGTCGCCTTGCGGGATCGGATCTTCTTGTTCGAGTTCTATCATGCCGGGGGGCCTCTGACCCGTGACTCTTCGTTGGTATTGCTGGTGGTAGCCGTCTTCGGGAAAAACGATTCAGCACCGAACATACTACGTTCGTCACGTTTTCCATCAGGCGCCTAAAGGGAAACTCTGCGAAATCGCCTATGAACCTGACAGGCGCTTTCGCACAGCAACCCCTCAAAAACCGGAGCAGGCTTTGAGTATATCGGTCGGTAGACTCCGCGACGACCGTCCGGTTCTCATTTTGACTGTCAAAAACGCACCTCTATGTGCTTTTTCGAACAATTTGCTATCGTGCCGGACCTGCCCAAACCTCAGCCAGCGTTGTTGAGGTAGCAGATCCGACTATAAGAGAAGCCCTTGCCATGACCACAGCGCCCTCGAGCATCGCGCAGCCAGACCAACCCGCACGTCCGCTGACCCGCAACGACTACAAGACTCTATCGCTGTCGGCCCTGGGCGGCGCGCTGGAGTTCTACGATTTCATCATCTTCGTGTTCTTCGCTACGGTGGTGGGCAAGTTGTTCTTCCCGGCGGACATGCCTGAGTGGCTACGCCTGATGCAGACCTTCGGCATCTTCGCCGCCGGCTACCTGGCGCGGCCGCTGGGCGGCATCGTGATGGCGCACTTCGGTGACCTGCTGGGCCGCAAGAAAATGTTCACTCTGAGCATTTTCATGATGGCGGTGCCGACCTTGATCATGGGTTTGCTGCCGACTTATGCGCAGATCGGCATGTGGGCGCCTATCCTGCTGCTGTTGATGCGGGTGATCCAGGGCGCGGCCATTGGCGGTGAAGTGCCGGGTGCATGGGTCTTCGTTTCCGAACACGTGCCGCAACGGCATATCGGCTATGCCTGCGGGACCCTGACCAGCGGCCTGACGGCGGGCATCCTGCTCGGTTCGCTGGTCGCCACGGCGATCAACAGTATCTACACCCCGGTGGAAGTAGCGGATTACGCCTGGCGAATTCCGTTCCTGCTGGGTGGCGTGTTCGGTCTGTTCTCGGTGTACCTGCGTCGCTGGCTGCACGAAACCCCGGTGTTCGCCGAGCTGCAACAGCGCAAGGCCCTGGCCGAAGAAGTGCCGCTGCGTGCGGTGTTGCGTGACCATCGTGGCGCCATCGCCATTTCGATGCTGCTGACCTGGCTGCTGTCGGCCGCCATCGTGGTGTTGATCCTGATGACACCGACTGTGTTGCAGACGGTCTATCACTTCTCGCCAACCACGTCCCTGCAGGCGAACAGCGTGGCGATCGTGTTCCTGAGTTTTGGTTGCATCATTGCCGGCGCACTGGCCGATCGCTTCGGTGCGGGACGAGTCTTCGTGATCGGCTGTACCGCATTGCTGGCCAGTTCCTGGACCTTCTACCACAGCCTGGCCGATCATCCCGACTGGCTATTCCCGATGTATGCCCTGACCGGTCTGCTGGTCGGCACCATCGGCGCGGTGCCGTATGTGATGGTCAAGGCGTTCCCGCCGGTGGTGCGTTTCAGCGGCCTGTCGTTCTCCTACAACGTCGCCTACGCGATTTTCGGTGGTCTGACGCCGATGATCGTCAGCCTGTTGCTCAAAGAAAGTGCGATGGGGCCTGCCTATTATGTGGCAGTGCTGTGCGGGGTGGGGATCCTGGTCGGCGCCTGGCTATGGAAGAAAGGCCGTTGATCCGTTAGTAGTGGCAACGGCGGGCGCTGCGCTCTCGGCTAAATCCAGCCAATTCCAACATTTACAGTTACAACTGAAAGGCCAGCCTTCCGAGCGGAATGCTGGCCTTTCATCCAATTGTCATATTTCAGCCATAGAGTGTTCACACGGCCTGCTGATACTTGGCCCCGACTTAACACACCCTATCTGCTAGGAGTAAGGCATGAAACTGAAGCGTTTGATGGCGGCAATGACTTTTGTCGCTGCTGGCGTTGCGACTGCCAACGCGGTTGCCGCTGTTGACCCTGCTATCCCGAGCTACACCAAGACCACTGGTGTGTCGGGCAACCTGTCCAGCGTCGGCTCCGATACCCTGGCCAACCTCATGACCCTCTGGGCTGAGAACTACAAAAAAGAATATCCGAACGTAAACATCCAGATTCAGGCCGCCGGTTCTTCTACCGCGCCACCTGCGCTGACCGAAGGCACCGCTAACCTGGGTCCGATGAGCCGCAAAATGAAGGACAACGAGCTGCAGGCCTTCGAAACCAAATACGGTTACAAGCCAACCGCTATTCCGGTTGCCGTGGATGCCTTGGCCGTATTCGTGCACAAGGACAACCCGATCAAGCATATGACCATGGAACAGGTCGATGCGGTCTTCTCGTCCACCCGTCTGTGCGGCGGCAAAGCCGACGTCAAAACCTGGGGTGACCTGGGTGTGACCGGCGACCTGGCCAACAAGCCGGTTCAGCTGTTCGGTCGTAACTCGGTATCCGGCACTTATGGCTACTTCAAGGAAGAAGCCCTGTGCAAAGGTGACTTCAAGCCAAACGTCAACGAACAGCCAGGCTCGGCTTCGGTTGTGCAGTCGATCAGCTCCTCGCTGAACGGCATCGGTTACTCGGGTATCGGTTACAAGACTGCCAGCGTGAAGACGGTGGCCCTGGCCAAGAAAGGCAGCACCGAGTTTGTTGAAGACACTGAAGAAAACGCCCTGAACGGCAAGTACCCGCTGTCGCGCTTCCTGTACGTGTACGTCAACAAAGCCCCGAACAAGCCTTTGGCTCCGCTGGAAGCTGAGTTCGTGAAGCTGGTTCTGTCCAAACAGGGCCAGGAAGTTGTGGTGAAAGACGGCTACATCCCACTGCCAGCCAAGGTTGCTGCAAAAGCACTGGCTGACCTGGGTCTGGCGGAAGGCGGCACTGCAGTCGTAAAAAAGTAACAAATTGAGTCCGGGGTGAATCCTTCCGGACTCAAGTAAAAGGCCGGATCTGCTTGCAGGCCGGCCTTTTACACACCTCAAATTTTCGATCCTCTGCCAGTCCCGCTGGCGGTGGATTTGGTGCGTCACTGCATTGTCATCTTTCTGTCATACAGGATCGCTAGGGTGAGCGCATGAATGATCTGGCCAATTCCAACATGACTACTAATCCCCCCAAGCGAATTGACTTCAATACGCCTGAGCTGCAACGCAAGCGCCGCATTCGCGCGCTCAAAGATCGCTTCACCCGTTGGTACGTCCTCATCGGCGGCCTGGCGGTGCTGGCAGCCATCACCCTGATCTTCTTCTTCCTCGCCTATGTTGTTGCGCCGCTGTTCCAGGGTGCCGACCTGACCGCGAAAGAGTCCATTACACCGGCCTGGATGCAGGACGCTGGCAAGCCACTGATGATCTCGCTCGAAGAGCAGAATCAGGTGGCCATGCGCGTTTCCGACAAGGGCCAGGCGTTGTTCTTCGATATCGACAGTGGCGCTGAATTGAAGCGCGTCGATCTGTCGATCCCGGCCGGCACCACCGTGACCTCCATCGGTGAAGACCAGCCAGGTCACCCGCTGGTGGCCGTAGGTCTGTCCAACGGTCAGGCCCTGGTGTTCCGTCACACCTATAAAGTCAGCTACCCGGAAGGCAAGAAAACCATCACCCCGGCCGTCGAGTACCCGTACGGCGAAACGCCAATCGCGGTCAACGAAGCCGGCGGTGCGCTGGAACACGTCAGCCTCAACGCCAATGATTCGACCCTGATGCTGGTCGGCTCCACCGGTTCGCAACTCAATGTTCTGTCGCTGACCAGCGAAGAGAACATGATGACCGGCGAAGTCACCAACGAGCAGAAACGCATCGAACTGCCGCAAATGACCGAGCCGGTGAAGAATATTTTCGTCGACCCGCGTCAGCAATGGCTTTACGTGGTCAACGGGCGTGCCCAGGCCGACGTGTTCAGCCTGCGCGACAAGAGCCTCAACGGTCGCTACAAATTGCTTGAAGACGGTGAGGCTCAAGTCACCGCCAGCACCCAACTGGTGGGCGGCATCTCGCTGATCATCGGTGACTCCAAAGGCGGCCTGGCCCAGTGGTTCATGGCGCGCGACCCCGATGGCGAGCAACGCCTGAAGCAGATCCGCACCTTCCAGATGGGCACCACGCCTATCGTTGAAATCACCGCCGAAGAGCGCCGCAAGGGCTTCGTTGCCCTCGACGCTTCCGGCAAGCTTGGCGTGTTCCACAGCACTGCCCACCGCACCTTGCTGGTGGAGCCGGTCGCAGAAGGCCAAGGCGTTTTCGGTCTGTCGCCGCGCGCCAACCGCGTGATCGTGGAAGCCGGTGGCAAGTTGCACCCGCTGCTGCTCGACAACCCGCACCCGGAAGTCTCGTGGAGCGCGCTGTGGAGCAAGGTCTGGTACGAGAACTACGACGAGCCTAAATACGTCTGGCAATCGACTGCCGCCAACACCGACTTCGAACCCAAGCTGAGCCTGTCGCCGCTGACCTTCGGTACCCTGAAAGCCGCGTTCTACGCCATGCTGCTGGCCGCTCCACTGGCCGTTGCCGCTGCGATCTACACCGCGTACTTCATGGCTCCCGGCATGCGCCGCAAGGTCAAGCCGGTGATCGAGCTGATGGAAGCGATGCCGACGGTGATCCTCGGTTTCTTCGCCGGCCTGTTCCTCGCGCCCTATGTTGAAGGGCATTTGCCGGGCATCTTCAGCCTGCTGATGTTGCTGCCGATCGGCATCCTGGTCGCCGGTTTCACCTTCAGCCGCCTGCCTGAGTCGATCCGCCTGAAAGTCCCGGATGGCTGGGAAAGTGCGCTGCTGATTCCGGTGATCCTGTTCGTGGGCTGGCTGTCGCTGTACATGAGCCCGTTCATGGAGAACTGGTTCTTCGGTGGCGACATGCGCATGTGGATCTCCCACGACCTGGGCATCACCTACGACCAGCGCAACGCCCTGGTAGTGGGCCTGGCCATGGGCTTCGCGGTCATCCCGAACATCTACTCCATCGCCGAAGACGCCGTGTTCAGCGTGCCTCGCGGTCTGACCCTGGGCTCCCTGGCCCTCGGTGCCACACCGTGGCAGACCATGACCCGCGTGGTGATCCTCACCGCGAGCCCGGGCATCTTCTCGGCGCTGATGATCGGCATGGGCCGTGCGGTCGGTGAAACCATGATCGTGTTGATGGCCACCGGTAACACCCCGGTCATGGAAATGAACCTGTTCGAAGGCCTGCGCACCCTGGCGGCCAACGTTGCAGTGGAAATGCCCGAATCGGAAGTCGGCGGCAGCCACTACCGCGTGCTGTTCCTCTCGGCGCTGGTGCTGCTGTTGTTCACCTTCGTCATGAACACCCTCGCAGAACTGATTCGTCAGCGTCTGCGCAAGAAATACTCGTCGCTTTAAGAAAGGTAGAAGTCTGTGAAACAGAACTCCCTGAAAGGATGGTTCAAGAGCGGCGCCCCCGGCGTCTGGATCAGCGGTGGCGCGGTGTCCATCGCGGTCATCATGACCATTGGCCTGCTGGCAGTGATTGCCGTGCGTGGCCTGGGTCACTTCTGGCCGGCGGATCTGATCCACGCCAGCTATGACGTGCCGGGCCAGGGCCAACACCTGGTCATTGGCGAAGTGGTGCAGAAAGAAGAAGTGCCACGTGCCCGACTGAAGAGCGCCGGCCTGCCGGTGCCTGACGAAGGCCCGGAGTTCATGACCCGCGAGCTGATCAAGGTCGGCAACCGTGATCTGAACGGCAACGACTTCACCTGGATCGTCGGCGAGTGGCTGACCCAGCAAACGACGCCGCCGGAGTTGATGGCCATCGAGCGTCGTGAGTGGGGTAACTTCTACGGTTACCTGGTCAACGTCAAACAGGATGGCAAAGTCATCGCTGAAGGCGAAGCTGCATGGCCTGAGTTGCAGGCCCGTGTCGACCGCGTCAACAAGCTTGCTGCGCAACTGAAGTCACTGGAAAAGAGTGATATTGGTGCGATCAACGCAGGTCTGGAGCGCATCCGTCTGCACGGCCGCAAGCTGGAGCTGGAAGGTAAACTCGACGCAACCGCACAAGCGGACATGGAATCCGAGCGCGCTGAGCTGAACGCCCGCTATCAGGATATCGAAGCACGTCTGACTGACTTGCATGCACAGTTCAACCGCGACGCTTTGACAGCCCGCGACGCCAATGGCAAAGAAATCGAAATCGGTCTGGGCAAAGTGGTTCACGCCTACCAGCCGAACGCCATGAGCACCTTCACCAAGATCGGTTTCTATTTCAGCAAGATCTGGGAATTCCTGTCCGACGACCCGCGTGAAGCAAACACCGAAGGCGGGATTTTCCCGGCGATTTTCGGCACCGTGATGATGACCCTGATCATGGCGATGATCGTGACTCCGTTCGGCGTGTTGGCAGCGGTTTACTTGCGTGAATATGCCAAGCAGAACGCGCTGACCCGAATCATCCGCATCGCGGTGAACAACCTGGCGGGTGTTCCGGCGATCGTTTACGGCGTGTTCGGCCTGGGCTTCTTCGTCTATGTGCTGGGCGGCTCGCTCGACCGTCTGTTCTTCCCGGAAGCACTGCCGGCACCGACCTTCGGTACGCCGGGTCTGCTCTGGGCCTCGCTGACCCTGGCGCTGCTGGCGGTGCCTGTGGTGATCGTGGCCACCGAAGAAGGCCTGGCGCGGATTCCTCGCACCGTGCGTGAAGGCTCGTTGGCCCTCGGCGCGACCAAGGCTGAAACCTTGTGGAAGATCGTGCTGCCGATGGCCAGCCCGGCGATGATGACCGGCATGATCCTCGCCGTGGCTCGCGCCGCGGGTGAAGTGGCGCCGCTGATGCTGGTGGGTGTAGTGAAACTGGCGCCGTCGCTGCCGGTGGACGGTAACTACCCGTACCTGCACCTGGACCAGAAGATCATGCACCTGGGCTTCCACATCTATGACGTCGGCTTCCAGAGCCCGAACGTCGAAGCCGCGCGACCGCTGGTGTACGCCACGGCGTTGCTGTTGGTGCTGGTGATCGCGACATTGAACCTGTCGGCGGTGTACATCCGTAACCACCTGCGCGAGAAGTACAAGGCGCTGGATAGCTGATAACACCCTGTAGGAGCGAGCCTGCTCGCGAAGAAGGTACATCCGACACATTTTCTGTGTCTGAACGACCATCGCGAGCAGGCTCGCTCCTACAGAAAGAATTGTGTAACCGCGGGCCTTGGCCAGTGGCAACCGAACCGAATTTGTTAGCACAGGGAGCCTCCCATGCAGCACGAAGCACATACCCACGGCATCAACATGTCGGCGCTGGGTCGCGACAAACAGAGCCTGAACCTCGAGCAGGAAACCGTAGCCATCGAAGTGCCGGGCCTGAGCCTGTTCTACGGCGAAAAACAAGCGCTGTACGACGTCAGCATGAACATCCCGAAACAGCGCGTGACCGCCTTCATCGGCCCGTCCGGCTGTGGCAAGTCGACGCTGCTGCGTACCTTCAACCGCATGAACGATCTGGTTGACGGCTGCCGCGTTGAAGGCGAGATCAACCTGTACGGCAACAACATCTACCGCAAGGGCGAAGACGTGGCCGAGCTGCGTCGTCGTGTCGGCATGGTGTTCCAGAAGCCCAACCCGTTCCCGAAAACCATCTACGAAAACGTGGTTTACGGCCTGCGCATCCAGGGCATCAACAAGAAGCGCGTCCTCGACGAAGCCGTCGAGTGGGCGTTGAAAGGCGCGGCACTGTGGGACGAAGTCAAGGACCGTCTGCACGAGTCGGCACTGGGTCTGTCCGGTGGTCAGCAGCAACGTCTGGTGATCGCCCGCACCATTGCCGTGGAACCGGAAGTACTGTTGCTCGACGAACCGTGCTCGGCACTCGACCCTATCTCCACGCTGAAAGTCGAAGAGCTGATCTACGAACTGAAATCCAAGTTCACCATCGTGATCGTGACCCACAACATGCAACAAGCCGCGCGGGTGTCCGACTACACCGCGTTCATGTACATGGGCAAACTGGTCGAGTTTGGCGACACCGATACCCTGTTCACCAATCCGGCGAAGAAGCAGACCGAAGACTACATCACTGGTCGGTATGGCTAGTTGAGGCGGCCGCGAGCTACAAGCTGCAAGCGGCAAGAAAGAAGCGGTGCGATTCCAGGACTTGTACATAACTGCTTGAAGCTTGCAGCTTGAAGCTTGCAACTTTCGCGGAGCGAAAAAGATGATTAGTAAAGAAGGCCTTACCCACCACATTTCCGCGCAATTCAACGCCGAGCTTGAGGAAGTGCGCAGCCACCTCCTGGCCATGGGCGGGCTGGTGGAAAAGCAAGTCAACGACGCGGTGACCGCGCTGATCGAGGCCGACTCCGGCCTGGCCCAGCAGGTGCGCGAGATCGACGACCAGATCAACCAGATGGAACGCAACATCGATGAAGAATGCCTGCGCATTCTGGCCCGTCGTCAGCCGGCAGCGTCCGACCTGCGCCTGATCATCAGCATTTCCAAGTCGGTGATCGACCTGGAGCGCATCGGTGACGAAGCGACCAAGATCGCCCGTCGTGCCATCCAGCTGTGCGAAGAAGGCGAAGCGCCGCGCGGTTACGTCGAAGTGCGTCACATCGGCGACCAGGTGCGCAACATGGTCCGCGATGCACTGGACGCCTTTGCCCGTTTCGACGCCGAACTGGCCTTGTCGGTGGCGCAGTACGACAAGATCATCGACCGCGAATACAAGACGGCCCTGCGTGAGCTGGCTACCTACATGATGGAAGATCCGCGTTCCATTTCGCGGGTTCTGAGCATTATCTGGGTGCTGCGTTCGCTGGAGCGTATCGGCGACCACGCGCGCAATATCTCGGAGCTGGTGATCTACCTGGTACGCGGCACCGACGTGCGGCACCTGGGTCTCAAGCGCATGAAGGAAGAAGTCGAAGGAACAACCGGCGAAAGCGCTAATGTTCCGGGCAAAACTGACGATAAGTAAGGTTGCCCAAGTAAAGCGCCCGGCCTTTTGGCCGGGCGTTTTTGTTTGAGCTTCACGAATTCGAAAGGCAGCACCCCGCGAACGAAAAGTCCGGCGTGACTGAAGGTTTTTGGCAATGTGCCATCAGCAAGGCGGTATGCTGGCCGGGATTTTTTAAAGGGGTTTTGGATGAGTAAGGTCAATGTGTTGGTCGTGGACGACGCGTCGTTCATTCGTGACCTGGTGAAGAAGTGCCTGCGCAACTATTTCCCGGGCATGCGGATTGAAGACGCGATCAACGGCAGAAAGGCCCAGGCCATGCTGGCCAAGGAAGCCTTCGACCTGGTCCTGTGCGACTGGGAAATGCCGGAAATGTCCGGCCTGGAACTGCTGACCTGGTGCCGCGAGCAAGACACCCTCAAAACAATGCCCTTCGTGATGGTCACCAGCCGTGGCGACAAGGAGAACGTTGTCCAGGCGATCCAGGCCGGAGTTTCCGGTTACGTCGGCAAGCCGTTCACCAACGAGCAACTGATCACCAAGGTCAAGCAGGCGCTGCACAAGGTCGGCAAACTCGACGCCTTGATCAACGTAGCCGCAACCAAAACCAGCCCTGCCTTCGGTAACGACTCCCTTGCCGCCTTGACCGGTGGCAAGGCACCCGTAGTGACACCAACGGCCGCACCCGCACCGTCCAAAGGCTTGCTCAACAGTCCACCGGTCAAGACGCCTGCGACCTCCTCGGCACCCACCAGTGGCCGTGGCCAGGGTCAACTGCGCTTGCCGAACGGCATCGCGCAATGTGTGATCAAGGCCTTGAGCCTCAAGGAAGCCCTGTTGGTGGTCAAACGCACCGAGACCCTCCCGCAGATCCTCGACAGCGCGGTGCTGGACCTTGAGCAGGGCGACAACGCCGAAATCGCCCGTCTCAACGGTTACCTGCACGCCGTCGTGGCCCACGAACCGAAGCCCGACAGCGACTGGCTGCAACTGACCTTCCGCTTTGTCGACCAGGATGCGCAGAAGCTCGATTACATCTCCCGCCTGATTGCGCGTGGTACGGCGCAGAAGCACTTTATTCCTGGCGCTTGATATAGGGCCGCCTGACAGTCCGCTTTCGCGAGCAGGCTCGCTCCCACATTTGTAATGCGTTCTCTTGTGGGAGCGAGCTTGCTCCGGGCGGCGATCCGACGATGGGGTCATCACGTTTACCGCACATCTGCTGAACACCTTTTCTGAAACAACTGCCGACTACCCGGGTCCATTGCAGCTGCTAGGCTCAATCCCAGATCTCACTCGACAGAATCCTTGCTCATGTTCACGCGCCTGCTGTTTTTATGTGGCTTGTTCATGGTCGCCACCTCGGCCGTGGCCATGACCATCTACAAGTCCAAGGACGCCTATGGCGTGGTTTCCTACAGCGACCGCCCCAGCAAAGGCGCCCAGGTGTTCGTTTTTCGCGATGGCATGGTCGAGCACCTTGAGCGTCAGGTGCGCCTCATCATCATGAAGAAGAACGGCGTGCACAGCGTGTACGTGCGCAATGACCTGTATGCGCCGGTAGAAGTCGAATTGAGTTTTGCCGGGGTGAAAAACGCCAGCGGCGTGCCGGGCGGGACGATTCGGCGGGTGATACCGCTACGCAGCAGCGTTCGTCTGGCGCGGCTCACGGCGACTAAAAGCGGGAGGCCCCTCGCATACGTCCCGAAGTTCAAATACTCCCTGGGCGACCCCTCTGGGCCCACGGTGGGCTATCGGTACCCGTTGCCCTGGCGTGGTGGACCATTCCGGATCAGTCAGGGCGCCAATGGCCCCTACAGCCACTTCGGGCCCAGGAGCCGATATGCCATAGACATCGCAATGCCTGAGGGCACGCCGATCATTGCCGCGCGAGGCGGGGTGGTGGTGAAAACCGAGAACAGGCAGAGCGGGCGCGGCACCGACGCTTCCGGCAATTTCGTGCGGGTGCTGCACGATGACGGGACCATGGGTGTTTACCTGCACCTGAAGAAAGGTTCGGTCTGCGTTCGGGAAGGTCAGCGGGTAACGGTAGGCAGTGCGTTGGCGTTGTCCGGCAACACCGGCAACAGCACCGGGCCGCATTTGCACTTCGTGGTGCAGCGCAATACCGGGCTGGGGCTGGTATCGATTCCGTACCAGTTCAACCAGCCGGTGGGTGCGCTGCCCAACTTTGCGTTGGGCGGGAAGTGAAGTTTTCGGTGATCAACTGTGGCGAGGGGGCTTGCCCCCTCGCCACAAAAGGCCCTTCAGCCGCAGATCAATCCAGCATCAACACCTTGGCCAGAACGATCTTCGGCCCTTTCATCTTCTTGATGATGATCCGCAGGCCTTCGACTTCCAGCACTTCTTCCTCTTCCGGAACGCGCTTGAGGCTCTCATAGACCAGCCCGGCAAGGGTTTCGGCTTCGACGTGGTCGAGGTCGATGCCCAGCAACCTTTCAACCTTGAAAAGTGGTGTATCGCCCCGCACCAGCAGCTTGCCCGGCTGATACGCGAGGATCCCGCGTTCGGCCTTGCGGTGTTCGTCCTGGATGTCGCCGACCAGCACTTCCAGCACGTCTTCCATGGTCAGGTAGCCGATGATGTTGCCGTCGGCCTCTTCGACCACGGCGAAGTGCGAGCCGCCCTTGCGGAACTGCTCCAGCAACTGCGACAGCGGCATGTGCCGTGACACGCGCTCCAGCGGGCGGGTCAGTTCGGCCAGGTTGAACGACTCGGGAATGTGGTCCAGCGCCGCCAGTTCCAGCAGCAGATCCTTGATGTGCAGCAGGCCGACGAACTCCTGGCGCTCGCTGTCGTACACCGGGTAGCGGCTGAACTTGTGGCGACGGAACATCGCCAGGATCTGTTTGAGCGGCGCGTTGAACTCCAGGGTCACCAGGTCTTCGCGGGAGTTGGCCCAGTCGACCACTTCCAGTTCACCCATTTCCACTGCCGAGGCCAGCACGCGCATGCCTTGGTCGCTCGGGTCCTGGCCGCGGCTGGAGTGCAGGATCAGTTTCAGTTCTTCACGGCTGTAGTGATGCTCGTGATGCGGGCCGGGTTCACCTTGCCCCGCAATGCGCAGGATAGTGTTGGCGCTGGCGTTGAGCAGGTAGATGGCCGGGTACATGGCCCAATAGAACAGGTACAGCGGCACGGCGGTCCACAGCGACAGCAACTCGGGTTTGCGGATGGCCCAGGATTTGGGGGCCAGTTCGCCGACCACGATGTGCAGGTACGAAATGATGAAGAAGGCGGTGAAGAACGAGATGCCTTTGACCACTTCGGCCGACTCGACGCCGACTGCGCTCAACACCGGCTCAAGAATGTGGGCAAACGCGGGTTCACCGACCCAGCCCAGGCCCAGGGAGGCGAGGGTGATACCCAATTGGCAAGCCGACAGGTAAGCATCGAGCTGACTGTGCACGGTGCGCAGGATGTGCCCGCGCCAGCCGTTTTTGTCAGCGATGGCCTCGACCCGGGTCGAGCGCAATTTGACCATGGCAAATTCCGCCGCAACGAAAAATCCGTTGAGCAAAACCAGGATCAGAGCAAAAAGAATCATGCCGAAGTCGGCGAAAATTGTAGCGAGGGTCAAGCCAGGGGAAGGGTCCATGATGGAGTTTTGCGGGTTCCGTATATTCGAGTGGGAAGTAAAAAACCGCGCCTGAAAGGCAGGCACAAGTCAGCCAATGTAGCGGCTGACCGGCCAGTTGCCTAGTGGCGCGTGCTGGCCGGTATCAGTCAGCGGTGCTGATAACCCGTGATTTGGTGACCTGGGCCGGGGCAAAGTGGCAGGTAAAGGTACTGCCGTGGCCCGGCACGCTGCTGATTTCCATGCGTGCCCGATGTCGTAACAAGACGTGTTTGACGATCGCCAGCCCCAGGCCGGTGCCCCCGGTGTTGGAGTTGCGGCTGGAGTCGACGCGATAGAAGCGTTCGGTCAGGCGCGGCAGGTGTTTGTTATCGATGCCGATCCCGGAATCCTGCACGCTCAGGTGCGCCCCCTGGTCATCGCCCCACCAGCGAATACGGATATTGCCTTCGGCCGGGGTGTATTTCACCGCGTTGAACACCAGGTTGGAAAATGCGCTGCGCAACTCCGCTTCGCTGCCCTTGAGCAGAATCGTCGGGTCGGCTTCCAGGGTGATGTTCTGGTTTTTCTGGCCGGACAACTGCTGCGCGTCACTCTTGATCGATTGCAGCAAGCCGTCGATCGGTACCGGCTGGTTGTCCGACGGATAATCGGTGGCTTCCAGCTTGGCCAGCAACAACAGGTCGTTGAGCAGGGTCTGCATGCGTCCGCCTTGTTGCTGCATCTGCTGCAAGGCACGGCCCCAGCGCGGGTTCACCTCGTCGACGTTGTCGAGCAAGGTTTCCAGGTAACCGCAGATCACCGTCAACGGTGTGCGCAGTTCATGGGAAACGTTGGCGATGAAGTCTTTGCGCATTTGCTCAAGCTGATGGATGCGCGTCACATCGCGCACCAGCATCAAGTGTTCGTTGTTGCCGTAACGGGTGATGTACAGCTGAATGCGCACGCGGTCGTTGGTTGGCGAAGGGATTTCCAGCGGCTCAGCGTAGCTGTCTTGCTCGAAGTATTCCTTGAAGCGCGGATGGCGCACCAGGTTGGTCACCGGTTGGCCGCTGTCCTGTGGCGTCTTGAGGCCCAGCAGAGTTTCGGCGGCGCGGTTCCACCATTCCAGGTTGCCGTCGGTGTCGAGCATGATCACCGCATCCTTGAGCGCGGCGGTGGACTCCTGAACCCGGTCGATCACCGCTTGCAGGCGCCCGCGTACCCGTTGGTCGCGGCGTTGCAGGTGGTAGATGCTGTCGAACACCTCGCCCCACAGGCCGTAGCCGTCGGGTGGCGCTTCATCGGGTTTGTGCAGGCGCAGCCACTCGTGCAGACGCAGCAATTGCTTGAGGGTCCAGGCCAGGTAAAGACCCAGGCCTGCGGCGAGGCTCCAGCCGTAATAGCCGGTAATCAGGCCGATCACCAGGCAGGCGGTGACCAGCAGCAGCATGTGGCGAATCAGGGTGCCATGCCAGTTTTGGTTCACTTGACGCGCGTCCTTGTCAGCTTGTCGGGCGGTAAAGGTCCGGGTCAGGCTTTGGTAGAAAAGCGGTAACCGGTGCCGCGCACGGTTTGTACCAGATTTTCGTAAGCATCGCCGAGGGCTTTGCGCAGGCGACGAATGTGCACGTCGACGGTACGCTCTTCAACGTAGACGTTGCCGCCCCAGACCTGATCCAGCAACTGGCCACGCGTGTAGGCGCGCTCCTGGTGGGTCATGAAAAATTGCAGCAGGCGGTATTCGGTCGGGCCCATCTCGGCAGGACGGCCGTCGATGGTCACCCGGTGGCTGATCGGGTCCAGCAGCAGGCCGCCGACTTCGATTGGCGCCTCGCCATCGGTCGGGCCGGCACGGCGCAGCACGGCCTTCAGGCGCGCTACCAGCTCACGGGGGGAAAACGGCTTGGTGATGTAGTCGTCGGCGCCGACTTCCAGGCCCTGGATCTTGTTGTCCTCTTCACCTTTGGCAGTGAGCATGATGATCGGGATGTCCCCGGTCAATTCATCACGCTTGAGACGACGGGCCAGCTCGATGCCGGACGTGCCGGGCAGCATCCAGTCGAGCAGGATCAGGTCCGGTTTGCGGTCGACGATAATGGCGTGGGCCTGCTGGGAGTTTTCAGCCTCCAGGCAGTCATAGCCGGCCATTTCCAACGCAACGGCGATCATTTCGCGAATAGGCGCTTCGTCGTCGACGATCAGAATGCTCCTGCCAACCATGCCCTTAATCCTCTTGTCATTTAACTGTCTTGCGCCGCATTAGATAACGGAATTATTGCAGTCGTGTGACAGTATTTTAGTCGGTCGGCGATTGGTGGGATCCTGGGCTAAGCTTTAAGTCCGAATCCTGACAACCACAAAAGGAAGGTTTCCATGAAGCAAATCTCGCAATCCTTCAAGGCTCTGCTACTGGTTGCGGCGTTTACCTTGCCGACCATGGCCTTCGCGGCTGAGCCGGCGATGATGAAAGACGGCATGATGGTCGACCATAAGGGCATGACCTTGTACACGTTCGACAAGGACACTGGCGGCACGTCGGTATGCACCGGTGAGTGTGCAAAACACTGGCCGCCGCTCAAGGCTGAAGCGGGTGCCAAGGCTGAAGGTAAATGGACAGTCGTCCAGCGTGACGATGGCACGATGCAATGGGCCTACGACGGCAAGCCGCTGTACTACTACGACGACGACAAGAAGCCCGGAGACAAGACGGGCGACATGAAGAACAAGGTCTGGCACGTCCTCCAAGGGCCGAAGATGTAAGACATCTCATGTAGGAGCGAGCCTGCTCGCGATGAGCGTGAACGATTATGCGGGCCGTCTGGATAACCGCGTCGTCTTCAAATTCATCGCGAGCGGGCTCGCCCCTACACACGATATGGCGTTAACGCACTGCGTAATCCAAAACAATCCCCACAAAAATCGCCAACCCTGCCCAATGGTTGTGTAAAAACGCCTTGAAGCAACGCATGCGGTCCCTGTCGCGGGTGTACCAGAACTCCCAGGCAAAGCAGCCCGCGGCCGCCAGTAATCCAAGGTGGAACCAGCCACCGAGGTCGAACTTCGAACCCGCCAGCAACAGGCAACCCAGCGCCAGCCCTTGCAGGGTCAGGATGATCGCCCGGTCCGCGTCGCCGAACAGAATCGCCGTGGATTTCACGCCGATCTTCAGGTCGTCATCGCGGTCGGTCATCGCGTAATACGTGTCGTAACCCACGGTCCACATCAGGTTGGCGATCCACAGCAGCCATGCGACAGCCGGCAGTTCACCGGTTTCTGCGGTGAACGCCATCGGCATCCCCCACGAAAATGCAGCGCCCAGCACCACTTGCGGGTAATAGGTGTAGCGCTTCATGAACGGGTAACTGAACGCCAGCGCCAGGCCGCCCAACGACAGCCAAATGGTCGCGGCATTGGTGCACAGCACCAGCAGGAAACTCACGCCCATCAGCAGCGCGAAGAATACCAGTGCCTCTTTGGAGCTGATCTTGCCGCTCACCAGCGGCCGCTGCTCGGTACGCTTCACATGACCATCGACCTTGCGGTCCGCCCAGTCGTTGATCACGCAGCCGCCAGCGCGAGTCAGCACCACGCCAAGGACGAAAATCACAATATTGGCCAGGGAGGGCGAACCCTTGCCGGCAATCCACAGCGCCCACAGCGTTGGCCAGAGCAGCAGGTAAATGCCGATCGGCTTGTCCATGCGGGTCAGCTGAATGAAATCCCAGGCCCGAGGGTTCAAGCGGTTCAAGGACTTGAGCAGGCTTTGGTACATCAACGGTTCTCCGATTGGGCGCAGGCGGCGTCCCACAGGGAAGGCAGGAAAATTTCGGCCACCAAAACGCTCAAGGCACCGCGGTCGAAGCGCGAGCGGCGGCCCCACAGTCCAGGCGATTGCACCTCGGCGGGCAGCCACGCTTGCGGATAATGGCAAACCTCGATGGCCCGGCGCTGGAAGGCCTGATCGCAAAACAGCAATTCGCCCAGCGAGCGGCTGCCCAGTTCGTCCATGTGCAAGCCGTCGCCTTGCAATGCACTGCGTGACGCCACGCTGCGCGCAAACACCCACGCCTGGCCATGACCACGCAAATACACCTCGCGGACCCAGCCCTCACTGCCATCGGCCAGGTCCAGTGCTGCGCATTCGTCGGCACGCAGGGGCTGCCAGCCTTCGAACATCGGCGAGACGCTGAAGGCGTCATTCGACAGATGAATCAGACGTCTGGTCAGCGAGCCTTCGTCGAACAGCCAGTCGAGGGTGGAGGCATCGGGGAGGGGCGCCAGTTCGCTGCGCGAGAGCCAGAGAGGAGCTGGAGAGGGGGATTCTGTGTGATGCACAATGAGTCATTATTGGCAGCAAATGAGGCGGCGAGCTTAACATGTCAGCCGCCGATATCGATTGAAATGGCCTGCCGTTGCGCCGAACAGGCTTGCATCCGATGGCTCCGATCAGTACAAAACGCGCTGAGTTGGACGGCAGTGCTACAACCATCGACCGTCCGGCCGGCAAAACGCCTGAACCCTGAGGAAGTACCTGATGAAAAAGTGGCAATGTATCGTCTGCGGCCTGATCTACAACGAAGCCGACGGTTGGCCGGATGACGGCATTGCGCCGGGCACCCGTTGGGAAGACGTCCCGGCAGATTGGCTGTGCCCGGACTGCGGTGTGGGCAAAATGGATTTTGAAATGATCGAAATCGCTGCCTGAATAATTGAGGAGTAAGGAATGAACGCACCTGTCGTAATCATTGGCACCGGCCTGGCTGGCTACAACGTGGCCCGCGAGTTTCGCAAACTCGATAGCGAAACCCCGCTGCTGCTGATTACCGCCGATGACGGGCGCTCCTACTCCAAGCCGATGCTCTCCACCGGCTTCGGCAAAAACAAGGATGCCGACGGCCTGAGCATGGCCGAACCCGGCACCATGGCCGAACAGCTCAAGGCTGAAATACGTACCCACACGCGCATCAGCGGCATCGACCCAGGCCACAAGCGCTTGTGGATCGGTGAAGAAGCGGTGATCTACCGCGACCTGATCCTGGCCTGGGGCGCCGAAACCGTGCGTGTCCCCATTGAAGGCGACGCGGCGGACTGCGTGTTCCCGATCAACGACCTGGAAGACTACGCACGCTTCCGTGCGGCGGCGACCGGCAAGCGTCGCGTGCTGCTGCTCGGCGCCGGCCTGATCGGCTGCGAGTTCGCCAACGACCTGACCCTGGGTGGCTACGAAGTGCAGCTGGTTGCGCCGTGCGAACAGGTCATGCCGACCCTGTTGCACCCGGCGGCCGCCGCTGCGGTGCAGGCAGGCCTCGAAAGCCTTGGCGCTCGCTTCCACCTCGGGCCGGTGCTCAACCGCCTGCAACGCGTGGCTGACGGCCTGGAAGCGCACCTGTCCGATGGCCAAGTGATCCCGTGCGACGTGGTGGTCTCGGCCATTGGCCTGCGTCCACGCGTTGATCTCGCGGCTGCGGCCGGTCTGCAGGTCAACCGCGGCATCATGGTCGACCGGCACCTGAAGACCTCCCACGCCAACATCTACGCCCTGGGCGACTGCGCCGAGGTCGACGGGCTGAACCTGCTGTACGTGATGCCCCTGATGAGCTGTGCGCGAGCGCTGGCGCAAACCCTGGCCGGCAACCCGACCGCTGTCAGCTATGGCCCGATGCCGATCACCGTCAAGACCCCGGTCTGCCCGTTGGTGGTGTCCCCGCCGCCACGTGGCGCAGAGGGCATCTGGACAGTCGAAGGGCAGGGCGCCGACATCAAGGTTTTATGCCGCGATGCCGCGGGCAAGCTGCTCGGTTACGCCCTCACCGGTGCCGCCGTGATGGAAAAACTGGCCCTGAACAAAGAGCTTCCGGCCCTGTTGGCATAAATACCGGTCGTTCTGTCGGAATCACCCCCCTTTTGCCCTAACAATGGCCGCGCCGATACTGGCGCGGGGCCTCACTGCGTGCCATCCTCACTCCCGTCTGCCGCAGAGTAGAGCACCTGCGGCGCTTTGGGCGCTGCTCCATAGAGAGCAGCACGGACATAACAACAACAAACCGTCAAAGGGGCTTCACTCACATGCGTAAACCAGACCTCGCTGCAGCCATTGCTGAAAAAGCAGACCTCACCAAAGAACAAGCCAACCGCGTTCTCAACGCCGTTCTTGAAGAAATCACCGGTGCCCTGCACCGCAAAGACAGCGTGACGCTGGTGGGCTTCGGTACCTTCCTGCAACGCCATCGCGGTGCCCGCACCGGCAAAAACCCGCAAACCGGTGAACCCGTCAAAATCAAGGCCAGCAACACCGTTGCTTTCAAGCCTGGGAAATCGTTGAAAGACAGCGTTAATCCGTAATCCGTTTTCACCTCCCGCGTAGCGGGGGAGTGGAATAAAAAATGGGCACGCCAACCAGGGTTGGGTGCCCATTTTTTGTGGGTGCGAATCAGCCAAGCCCGCTTTGTTGCTTGGCGAGAACCGCCGCCATTTCCGGCTCATCCAGATGATCCAGCGCCCGCTCTACCAGCAAATGCGTACCCTCAGCCACGCGACTGATCGCCAGGGCTACTGAGCGGTGTGAGCCGTCTACATCATCGGCCAGGTCAGCGGCGATGGCGCTGATGGACAGCAGATCTTCCGAGGCGTTGGCCAGGAGTGCTTCGGTGTTGATGTCCGGGCAGACGCTGAAGAGTTGGCCGCTGTGTTTCGTTGAGCTCCTACAGAATGTGTTTCGTTTGGTGTAGGAGTGGTGTGTGGAGTGGTCTTGAAGGAAGTTTTGATAATTGTGACTTGGTGGTCATCGTGAGGGTAATAGTTCTGATCTTCTTCTAACGCAAGCAGATACTGGTGTTATCGCCTGAAGCCGTTAAACTGCCCAAGCCGTTCATTTTCCTTCTGAGGCTGTGCGCATGAAATTTCGTTTTCTGCTGTGGATGCTGGGTTTGTTGATGGGTAAGGCTAGCCGGTCCAATCCGGCGTTTCAGCAGCAGTTGGGTGACAAGGATCTGGTGTTCCAGCTGCAGACCCTGGACGGGAAAGTGGCGCGACATTTCCGCGTGAAGGACCAGCGCATCACCAGTCAATCGGGTGTGCATGCCGAACCTGCATTTGCGATTGCCTTTAAAGACGCCGCGTACGGCTTTGCCACGATGCAGGCGAAGAACAAGCAACTGGCGTTCATGACGGGGATTCAGGACAAGTCGATTCAGATCAAGGGCAACCCCGCGCTGGTGATCTGGTTCCAGGGGTTGACCAAGTATTTGAAGCCGAAGAAGGTGTAGGAGCGAGCTTGCTCGCGAGAAACTCAAGCCCCCCGCGGTTATCCAGGATGCACGCGTCATCGTTGACGACTTTCGCGAGCAAGCTCGCTCCTACACGGTTTTGGTGATCCTTGTGGGAGCGAGCTTGCTCGCGATGTTTTTCAGCCTTGAGTGAATTGCGATGCCAATTCGCGCAGCAGCATCTCGGCTTCCAGCACTTTGCTTACCACGTCGTTGGCTTTTTCGCGGCTCAGGCCGAGGCGTTCGAGCAGGGCGTCGGGGATGTCTTCGTCGGGGCCGGAGCCGATGTTACGGCTGCGCAGCAGGCGCACGGCCAGGCAGACCAGGTTCGGGTACTCGGCGTAGGCGCCGTCGTAGGCTGGGTCGTGCTGGAAGCGCAGCGCTGTGGACAGTTCTTCGGGCATGTCCCAGTGGCGCATCAGCCATGCGCCGATCTGTTCGCGGCTGATACCCAGCAGGTGTTGCTCGATGTAGCTGTGGCACAGGTGCGGGTTGACCTCCAGGTGACGGCAGATCAGCGAGAAGTGCGGCGGGAACACATGGGCCAGCAGCAGGTAGCCGAAGTTGTGCAGCAGGCCGGCGAGGTAGGTCAGGCCGGCTTCCGGACGCTGGGCGCGCGGCATGGCGCGGGTCAGGCCTTCGATGACGGCGGCGGTGTAGATCGATTGCTGCCAGTACGGGGTGGAGTGTTGCGGGTGGTCCTTGGGCAGGCTCAGGGTTTTGCCCAGGGCCAGGCCCAGCGCCAGGTTGATCACCAGGTCGAAGCCCAGCACGCGCACGATGGCGTCTTCAACGGAGCGGATCTTGCCCGGCGACGCGTAGTAGGGCGATGCCGCCCAGCTCACCACTTGTGCGGCCAGCGCCGGGTCGGTTTCGACCACGCCGGTGATGTCGTCGATGGTGGCGTTGGGGTCGACGCGCAGCTTGATGATTTTTTGCGCGGTTTCGGCCAGCGGCGGAATTTCGATGGTCGCTTCCAGACGCTGCTGGATACGCCGTGCGGTGAACGCCTGGACGGCCTGGGTGATTTCCTCGCGGTCGTCATCGGGGCGGTCGAGGTTGGGACGGATGCTGGTCAGGTTTTCGCCGAAGTTGGCGGCGCTGGCCTTGGTCAGCATGGTCGCCTTGAAGTCTTCGCTGGTGATTTCCAGCAGCACGCCCGGCTCACCGGAGTTGATCAGCAACTTCGGCTCGCGCAGCAGGCTTTCGTCATACAGGCACGGTGAACTGGTCAGCGCCGGCAAGCCCGGCAGCAAGCTGAGATTGTGCTTGCCGAGCATTTTTGTCAGGCGTTCGGTGGGTACGGCGGCGAGGCGGCGACCGGTGAGTTCGGTCAGGCGATTGAGGTCCAGCAATTGGCTCTGCGGGAACAGCACCATCAATACGCCAATGCTGTCATCCAGGAGAACAGCCTGCACTTTGCGCGCGGCATTGAGACCGTGACGGTCCAGCACCTCTTCGTAGGCAATGCCCAGCTTGCCCAGCATCAGCCGAATAACCGACGGAGCGTGCGGGGTGTCGGGTGCGAAGGCAACGTCGGTCATGGTCTGTATCCGGACTTAAACAATTGCAGGAGTATAACCAGCTTGCTTGGGGCCACGCCTCAGAAACCGTGACGGTTGTCACACTTGGCCGTATTGTTGGCCATGACGCAGCCATCGATCGAGTAGCGGGCTGACGTGGGTCGGCCAGCGCTCGAGCAATGCCTGGGCGGCATCCCGCACGGCGGGCAGCAAATCGGCATCGCGCATCAGGTCGGCGACCTTGAATTGAAGTAACCCTGTCTGCCGGGTGCCGAGCATTTCGCCGGGGCCGCGCAGTTCCAGATCCTTTTCGGCGATGACGAAACCATCGTTGGTTTCACGCATGATGCCCAGGCGCTGGCGGCCGATCTGCGACAGCGGCGGATGGTAGAGCAGCACGCAATGGCTGACGGCGCTGCCCCGGCCGACGCGGCCGCGCAACTGGTGCAATTGCGCCAGGCCCAGGCGTTCAGGGTTCTCGATGATCATCAGGCTGGCGTTGGGCACGTCCACGCCGACTTCGATCACCGTGGTCGCGACCAGCAATTGCAGGTTGCCGGCCTTGAATTCGGCCATCACCGCGGCTTTTTCCGCAGGCTTCATGCGGCCGTGGATCAGCCCGACCTTCAGTTCGCCGAGGGCGGCGGTGAGGTCCTCAAAAGTGGTTTCGGCGGCCTGGCAGGTCAGCTCTTCCGACTCTTCGATCAGCGTGCACACCCAATAGGCCTGACGCCCTTCGGCGCAAGCGCTGCGCACTCGCTCGATGACTTCGACCCGCCGGGTGTCGGTGATCAGCACGGTGTTGACCGGGGTTCGGCCGGGGGGCAGTTCGTCGAGGATCGAGGTGTCGAGGTCGGCGTAGGCACTCATGGCCAGCGTGCGCGGAATCGGCGTGGCGGTCATGATCAACTGGTGCGGGCACATGCGCCCGCCGACGCCTTTCTGCCGCAAGGCCAGACGCTGCTGTACGCCGAAACGGTGCTGTTCGTCGATGATCACCAGCGCCAGGTTCTTGAATTGCACTTCGTCCTGGAACAGCGCGTGGGTGCCGACCACCATCGGCGTGCCGCTGGCGATTTGCTCCAGCGCGGCGACGCGGTTCTTGCCCTTGAGCTTGCCGGCCAGCCACGCGACTTCGATGCCCAGCGGTTCGAGCCAGCGCTTGAAGGTGATGAAGTGCTGCTCGGCGAGAATCTCGGTGGGCGCCATCAGCGCGACCTGATAACCGGCCTCCAGCGCTTGCAGTGCGGCAAGGGCGGCGACCACGGTTTTGCCGGCGCCGACATCGCCCTGGATCAGTCGCAGCATCGGTTCGTGCTGGCTGAGGTCATAGGCGATTTCGTTGCCAACTCGCTGCTGGGCACCGGTCGGGCTGAAGCCGAGGTTGGCCAGGTATTTGGCTGGCAGCTTGGTAGCTTTGGGTATCGCGGGCGCACGCAGGGCGCGCATGCTTTCACGAAGGCGCTGTTGCGACAGTTGATGGGTCAGCAGTTCTTCGAAAGCCAGACGGTGCTGTGCCCAGTGGTGACCGAGGGCCAGTTCATCGACGTCGGCATCGGCGGGCGGGTTGTGCAGGTAGCGGATCGCATCGGCCAGCGGCGCCAGTTGGTAGTCGCGGGCCAGTTCGCTCGGCAGCCAGTCGGGCAGGCTGCTGGGGCCGAGCAGGGTGAGGGTCTGCATGCACAACTGGCGCAAGCGCTGTTGGGTCAGGCCTTCGGTGAGCGGGTAGACCGGGGTCAGGGTTTCATCCACCGGCGGCGGTTCGTCGCCGGTGATGGCGCGGTATTCCGGGTGGTAGATCTCCAGCCCCGAAGCACCAGGCCGTGCCTCGCCGTAACAACGAATCCGCGTGCCGCGTTTGAGGCCTTCCTTTTGCGCGTTGCTGAAATGGTAGAAGCGCAGGCTCAAGCCCCCGGTGCCATCCTGCAACCGGACTACCAGGCTGCGCCGACGCCCCATGACCACATCGGCACCGCTGACAGTGCCTTCGATGACCGCATCCTGACCGGGCCGCAGTGCGCCGATCGGCACCACGCGAGTGCGGTCCTGATAACGCAGGGGCAGGTGAAACAACACGTCCTGGAGGTTTTCCAGGCCGACCTTGGCCAGTTTCTCGGCCATGGCTTCACCGACACCCTTGAGTGCCGTTACCGACACTTGCGACAACTCGCCCATGACCGTTGCTTAGCCCGCAGCGACTTGCGCCGCTGGCTTGGCCACCGAGCACAGGCGAATGGAGTCGGCGAGGATTTCAATCGCTTTCGGGCGCGGGAAGCTGGCGCGCCAGGCAATGGCCACGGTGCGGAACGGTACGGGTGCCGACAACGGACGCACCTCGATCACGCCCGGGGCGTAGTGATGGCTGTCGACCGCCGACAACGGCAGGATCGAAATCCCGAGACCCGAGGCGACCATGTGGCGAATGGTTTCCAGGGAGCTGGATTCCACGGTGGTGTGCTTGGCGCCGTCGTTGCCTTTGGTCAGGGTCGGGCAGGCTTCCAGTACCTGGTCGCGGAAGCAGTGGCCTTCGCCGAGCAGCAACAGGCTCTTGTCATTGAGCAGGCTGGCGTCGATGGATTCCTTTTGTGTCCACGGGTGCTGCGCCGGCATCAGCACGTAGAACGGCTCGTCGTAGAGCTGCAGGGTCAGAACGTCGGCTTCATTGAACGGCAGGGCGATGATGATCGCGTCGAGCTCGCCGTTGCGCAGTTTGTCGCGCAGCACGTGGGTGAAGTTTTCTTCGATGTACAACGGCATCTGCGGGGCGACCCGGTGCAGTTGTGGAATCAGATGCGGAAACAGGTACGGCCCGACGGTGTAGATCGCGCCGACTTTGAGTGGGGCGGTCAGCTGGTTCTTGCCGGCCTGGGCCAGTTCGCGGATGCCTTGGGCTTGTTCCAATACCTTTTGGGCCTGGGCCACGATGCCTTCGCCGACCGGCGTCAGGCGCACGGCGCTTTTGCTGCGCTCGAAAATCAGCACACCGAGTTCGTCTTCAAGCTTTTTCACACCCACCGACAGGGTCGGCTGGCTGACGTGGCAACGCTCGGCCGCGTGGCCGAAATGCTGCTCTTGGGCGAGGGTAACGATGTAGCGTAATTCTGTGAGGGTCATAGCAAGCGTCCATGTAGTTGCGGGCCAAGCATACCGGCTGCAATCGATAGACGCACGTTATCAGACTGAGTGTGTCGAGTGACACCGGGTAATCCCAGTTTGCCGCTGGCAGATATGCAAAAGGCACCTTTCGGTGCCTTTTGGGCTTGGAACGCGAGCTTCCTGCTGGCAGAAATCTCTGTGGGAGCGAGCTTGCTCGCGATGAGGGCCCAGCATTCGACATCTGCGTTGAATGTTAGACCGCTATCGCGAGCAAGCTCGCTCCCACAGGGGCAGTACTGTTTTAACGGCGGCGTTTTTCCAGCGAATAAACAAACGGTGCAACGATTTCGATGGAGCCATTGGTCAGCATGTCGGCCGGTGGCTTGGGCAGCGGTTGGGCGCGACGGATCATTTCCAGAGTGGCCCGGTCCAGATCGGCAGTGCCCGAGGCGCCTACCAGCTCAAACGACAACACATTGCCTTCGGCATCCACGACGAAACGCAGACGGTTCATGCCTTCCTTGCCCCGCGCCTGGGCACTTGCAGGGTACTTTTTGTACTTCTGCAGGTGTGCCAACAGCGTGCCTTGCCAACTGGCCTTGGCCGCCAATTGAGCAGGCGATGGGCCCGGCGCAGGCTGGGCGGATTTCTCCGTTGGTGCCTGAGTCTGTTGCGTTTCGGCAGGCTTTTCCTCGGCCGGTTTTTCCTTCGGCGGTTCGGGTTTTTTCTCTACCGGCTTGGGCGGTTGCGGCTTCGGCTTGGGTTTGACCGGCTTGGGCACGGCAATTTCAGCTTTCGGCGCTTCAGCGAGCTTGGGTATCGGCAGTTCTTCAACCGGAGCCGGTGGCTGCGGCGGGGTGACGACCTTCGGCGGAGCAGGCGGTGGCGGGGCAGGAACCGGTGCCAGTTCGACCATCATTGCCTGAGGGGGCAATTCGATGGGCGGACGGGCGGACCAGTTCAACGCCAGCGCGATGGCCAGCGCGTGAACGCCCAGCACCACGGCCAGGCTACCGCTGTAACGCGTCAGCTTATGGCGCGTCGTGATCATTTCTTGGCTGCCGTCTCGAGTCCGACCAGACCTACCTTCAGGTAACCGGCGGAACGCAGGTTGTCCATCACGCTCATCAGATCGCCGTAATCCACGCCTTTGTCGGCCTGGAAGAAGATTGTCGTGTCTTTCTTGCCCTGGGTCTTGGCGTCGAGGGTGGCGCCGAGTGCGTCGGCCTTCACTTCGTCTTCACCAAGGAACAGGCGCTGGTCAGCCTTGACACTGAGGAATACCGGTTTCTCTGGCCGCGGAGCCGGCTTGGCGGTCGAGGCGGGCAGGTCGACCTTGATGTCCACGGTGGCCAGCGGGGCCGCCACCATGAAAATGATCAACAGCACCAACATCACGTCAATGAACGGCGTAACGTTGATTTCGTGGTTTTCGGACAGATCGTCGTCTGCCCCTTCTTTCAAATGCAGGCCCATGGCCGATTACCCCACTTTCACCATGTGCGGTTGCGAGCTGCGCTCAGGCTGGTGGTCGAGGTCGCGGCTGACCAACAGCAGGACCTGTGCCGACGCGTCGGACACCTGAGCCTTGTAACCGGCGATGGAGCGGGCAAAGACGTTGTAGATCACGACCGCAGGGATAGCTGCAACCAGGCCCAGCGCGGTAGCCAGCAGGGCTTCGGCGATACCGGGGGCGACGACGGCGAGGTTGGTGGTCTGGGTCTTGGCGATGCCGATGAAGCTGTTCATGATGCCCCACACGGTACCGAACAGGCCGACGAACGGCGCGGTGGAACCGATGGTGGCCAGCACGCCGGTGCCGCTGCTCATGTTGCGACCGCAGGCCGCGACCAGGCGCTCAAGACGGAAGCTGACGCGTTCCTTGATGCCTTCTTTCTCGCGGCTGTTGACCGACAGGCGCATCTCTTCAAGGGCGTCATGTACCAGCAGGTTGGCCAGGGTGCCTTCCTTCGCCGCGGTGGCGCTGGCTTCCTTGAGGGAGGCGGATTTTTTCAGTTGGGCGATTTCACCGCGCAGACGACGCTTGGCGCCCATCAGCTCAAGGCCCTTGGCGATCCAGATGGTCCAGGTGATGATCGAGGCGATGGCCAGGCCGATCATCACGATTTTCACGATGATGTCGGCATTCTTGTACATGCCCCACGGCGACAGGTCGTGGGCCATGCCCAGGGTGTTGTCGGCTTCGAGGACTTCAGGGACGTCTTCGCCCAACGCTTCTGTCGGTGCGGCCTGGGCAGGATCGGTCGCGGCCGGAGCAACGGCCGGGGCGGCGTGATCGGCCGGAGCAGGCGCGGTGGCGGCTGGTGTGGCTGGCGCCTGGGCATCGGCGAAAGCGGCGACTGGCGCGAGCATCAGGCTGAAGAACAGGGCGGCCACCGCGCTCCAGGCGCGAGGTCGTTTGGTTGGCGAAGCGGAGAGTTGATTGCGTGTCATGCTGGCCGGACCTGAGAGAAAAAACGGGTGATGTTCTTCCAGGCCTCGAAGGCCGAGAACAAAAGTGGGGAGGCATTATTGCAAGTAATTCTTGTTAACAGAAGTAATAGCGTCTCTTTTTTTCCTGCATTACTAGCCGCCTGTCTGTTGCCGGCGCTAGTCTGTGGCTTTCCGATGGGAGTTTTCTGATGTCTGCGCCTACTGTTTTGATCGCCGGCTGCGGTGATGTCGGCAGCCGCCTGGCCACACAATTGCTGGCGGCGGGATGGGAGGTCCATGGTCTGCGACGCGACGTTTCGCGCCTGCCCAAGGGCGTCATCGGCGTGGCCGGTGACCTGTTCAACAAAGACTGCCCGGACACTTGGCCAATCGGCGCCGTGGATTACCTGGTGTATTGCGCGGCGGCCACCGATCACGACGAAGCCGGTTACCGCGCTGCGTATGTTCAGGGTCTGGAGCATGTGCTGGAGTGGCTGGACGACTACGGGCAGATGCCCAATCGCCTGTTGTTCGTTTCCAGCAGCAGTGTCTACGGTCAGCAGAATGGCGAATGGGTCGACGAGGCTTCACCGGCCGTGCCGGCGGGCTATTCCGGACGTGTGATGCTCGAAGCCGAGCAACTTGCCCTCAAGAGCGGCATTCCGGCCAGTATCGTGCGCCTGACCGGCATTTATGGTCCCGGCCGTGAATGGCTGCTGACCCAGGTGCGCCGGGGTTATCGCGTGGCGGTCGAGCCACCGTTGTATGCCAATCGGATTCATGCCGACGATGCCGCAGGGTTGATCGCGTGTCTGCTTGAGGCGGATCGGCGTGGGGTGGCGCTGGATGATGTCTACATCGGCGTCGATGATGCGCCGGCAGCGCTGGCCGATGTGGTGGGCTGGTTGCGCGAATATCTGGGTGTGACCGAATGGGCCGATGACGACAGCGTGCGTCGCACTGGCAGCAAGCGCTGCAGTAATGCGCGGGCCAAAGCGTTGGGCTGGACGCCGAAGTATCCGAGTTTTCGCGAGGGGTATGCGGCGATCATTGAAGGGCGCTGCTGACTTCCAGGCACCGTAAACACCTGTGGGAGCGAGCTTGCTCGCGATGGCGGCATAACAGTCAACGATAATGTTGGATGTTATGGCCTCATCGCGAGCAAGCTCGCTCCCACAGTGTTTCGTGGTGCTTTCAAGGGACGCTTATTGCTTCTCCAGCAACCACTTGCGATCACCCGGCGTGTATTGAGGCATCTCGTCCGCCTGCGCCGTGTTCACGGTCTGGAAAATCTCCAGCTCTTTGCCCTTGCGCGCAAAGATCCAGGCGTTGCCCTGGCCATTGAGTTGCAGCCACATGTTGTCATTGCCGCCGCTCATGGATGCGCAATCGCCGGCCAGGCACAACGCATAACGGTCGCTGCCCGGCAGGCCGGTCACCTGGCCGTCGGCCTGGAATTGAACCGTGTTGCCTTCGCCCGGGCCGTTGACGATTGTCCAGCCGCCGCCCATGTAGGCTGAATACAGGGCGCGTTCGAAGGTGGCACCCATCGGTGCGCCATCCGGTACCTGGATCTGTACGCGGTCGAAGACTTGCTCAGGCTCATTGTCGCTGGCGGACTGGCTCAGTTGCTTGCCGTCACGCTTCAGTTCACTGGCCGAGCTGCCATAAAAGTCGACTTTCCAGGCGCCGGACTCTTCACCCAGCAGCTTGCCATCGACATTTTCAAAACCGTTGGTGTAGCGGGCCTGACCGGCCTTGGTGTTGATGTCCCATTCCAGGTTCGGGCCATAGGCCTGGAGCGCTTCACGCAGGGGGACGCCTTTGGCGGCAGCATCGATCGCCACCTGGTTGATCCAGGTGCCGCTGATGTCACGGTCGGCAGGGTTGCTGGCACATCCGCCCAGGAACAGGGCAAGCAGCGAGAGAACAAGCGCGTTGCGCATGGTGGAATCCTTTCAAGCTTTCTTTACAGCAGAGCAGTCGGCGCAGCCCGAGGCTGCGCCGTACGCATTACTCGATGACCAGGATGGCATCCATTTCGACCTGCGAACCCTTTGGCAGGGCGGCTACGCCGATGGCGGCGCGTGCAGGGTAAGGCTGGTCGAAGTACTTGCCCATGATCTCGTTGACCTTGGCGAAGTGGCTCAGGTCGGTGAGGAAGATGTTCAGCTTGACGATGTCCTTGAACGAACCGCCGGCAGCTTCAGCCACGGCCTTGAGGTTCTCGAATACCTGGACGGTCTGGGCTTCGAAGCCTTCAACCAGTTCCATGGTTTTTGGGTCCAGGGGAATCTGACCCGACATGTAAACGGTGTTGCCAGCCTTGATCGCCTGGGAGTAAGTACCGATGGCGGCCGGGGCCTTGTCGCTGGTGATAACAGTCTTGGTCATGTAGGACTCCTTGTAATTAGGGGCTTAGGCGCGCATGCGGGTGATGCGAATCACCCCGGTCAAGGCGCGCAGTTTCTTGATCACGCGGGCCAGGTGCACGCGGTCGTGCACGCTGACCACCAACTGGACCACGCTGATGCGACCATCGCGTTCGTCCATGCTGATTTTCTCGATGTTGCCGTCGGCGGCGTTGACGCTGCTGGCCAGCAGGGCGATCAGGCCGCGCTGGTGCTCCAGCTCGACGCGCAGCTCGACGTTGAATTCGCCGGTGACATCCTTGGCCCACGAGAGCTGGATGCATTTTTCCGGGTTGTGGCGGATTTCGCTGATATTGCGGCAGTTGTCCAGGTGCACGACCATGCCCTTGCCGGCGGACAGGTGGCCGACAATCGGGTCGCCCGGGATCGGGGTGCAACACTTGGCGTAGCTGAGCACCAGGCCTTCGGTGCCGCGAATCGCCAGCGGGCCTTCAGGGCTTGGCAACTGTTCGCCTTCGCCCAGCAACCGGCGGGCCACTACATAGGCCATGCGATTGCCCAGGCCGATATCTTCCAGCAGGTCTTCGATCAGTTCCAGGCGGTACTCGACCAGCATGGCCTTGACGCGCTCGGCCGGGATTTTCTCCAGCGAGCTGTCGAAGCCGTTGAGGACCTTGTTCAGCAGGCGCTCGCCGAGGCTGATGGATTCGGAGCGGCGTTGCAGCTTTAGTGCGTGGCGTATGTGCGTGCGCGCCTTGCCGGTGACCACGAAGTTGAGCCAGGCCGGGTTCGGCCGTGCGCCGGGAGCGCTGACGATCTCGACCGTGGAGCCGCTTTGCAGCGGTTCGGACAACGGCGCGAGTCGACGGTTGATCCGGCAGGCGATGCAGCTGTTGCCGACGTCGGTGTGCACCGCATAAGCGAAGTCGACCGCCGTGGAGCCCTTGGGCAGCTCCATGATCCGGCCTTTGGGCGTGAACACGTAGACCTCGTCCGGGAACAGGTCGATCTTCACGCTTTCGATGAATTCCAGCGAGTTGCCGGCGCGTTGCTGCATTTCCAGCACGCCCTTGACCCACTGGCGGGCGCGGGCATGGGTGCCTTTTGGCTGCTCGTCGCCGCTGGATTTGTACAGCCAATGGGCGGCGATGCCGTTGTTGGCCATCTCTTCCATTTCACGGGTTCGGATCTGGATCTCGATCGGAACACCGTGCATGCCGAACAGCGTGGTGTGCAGTGACTGATAGCCGTTGGCCTTGGGGATCGCGATGTAATCCTTGAAGCGCCCCGGCAGCGGTTTATATAAGTTATGTACAGCACCCAGCACGCGGTAGCAGGTATCGACCTTGTCGACGATGATCCGGAACGCGTAGACGTCCATGATCTCGTTGAAGGCCCGACGCTTGCCGCGCATTTTCTTGTAGATGCCGTAGAGGTGTTTCTGGCGACCGCTGACCTCGCCCTGGATGCCATCGATGGCCAGGCAGTGGCTTAAGGATTCTTCGATCTTGTTGACGATTTCCTTGCGGTTGCCCCGGGCGCGTTTGACGGCCTGGTAGATCCGCGCGGAACGCATCGGGTGCATGGCCTTGAAACCGAGGTCTTCGAACTCTATGCGGATGGCGTGCATGCCCAGCCGGTTGGCGATGGGCGCATAGATTTCCAGGGTTTCCTTGGCGATGCGCCGGCGTTTTTCGCCGGACAGCACTTCCAGCGTGCGCATGTTGTGCAGGCGGTCGGCCAGCTTGACCAGGATCACGCGAATGTCGCGAGCCATGGCCATGGCCATTTTCTGGAAGTTTTCGGCTTGGGCTTCGGCCTTGGTCTCGAAGTTCATCTGGGTCAGTTTGCTGACCCCGTCGACCAGTTCGGCCACGGTTTCGCCGAACTGCGCTTGCAGCGCTTCCTTGGCAATACCAGTGTCTTCGATCACGTCATGCAGCATCGCGGCCATCAGGCTCTGATGGTCCATGTGCATGTCGGCAAGAATATTCGCAACCGCGAGTGGGTGCGTGACGTACGCCTCGCCGCTACGGCGGCGTTGGCCGTCGTGGGCTTGTTCGGCGTAGAAATACGCCCGGCGGACCAGGTTGACCTGGTCCTTGCCGAGGTAGGTCGATAAGCGATCGGCGAGGGCGTCTATGCTCGGCATGATGTCTCCTGCCGTAAGCTTTTATCCCGCGCCGTGCTACGTCGACCAGGCATAGGCTTAGACGGCCTCGTTGGACTCGTCCTCGAATGCAGCAAAAAGCGGTTCATCTTCAACGATTTCGGCTTCGGCGATAGCTGCGTAGTCGATCAGGCCTTCAGCGATTTCGCGCAGGGCAACGACGGTAGGCTTGTCGTTTTCCCATGCTACTTTCGGCTCTTTGCCGCCGGTGGCCAGTTGACGGGCACGCTTGGTAGAGAGCATGACCAGCTCAAAGCGGTTATCCACGTGTTCTAGGCAGTCTTCAACGGTTACGCGGGCCATGGTCTTCCTCGTAGCAAATGCAATATGCGCGCTGCCCGGATGGGCGAGCGGACTCGACAGTTTAAAAAATCACCAGCGTTTAGGGAAGCGCTGATTTTTTGACCAAGCCCTTCAACGCGCTGCAAGTACCAATGTAAAGCCCTTGCAGCGGTTTTGGGAAGAGCTGATTAACCGAGCAATTCAGCCAGCAATTTGCCGTGACGCTGTTGCTGACGCTTTTGAATCAGCTGATTGGCGCGGAAAATCGCCTTCAGGTCGTGCAGCGCGTGGGCGAAATCGTCGTTGATGATCAGGTAGTCGTAGTCGACGTAGTGGCTCATTTCGCTGACGGCTTCACGCATCCGGCCGTCGATGACTTCGTCACTGTCCTGGCCGCGATTGGTCAGGCGCTGGTGCAGGGCCTGCAATGACGGCGGCAGAATGAAGATCGAGCGGGCCTGAGGCATCAGCTTGCGCACTTGCTCGGCACCTTGCCAGTCGATTTCCAGAATCAGGTCGTGGCCTTCGTCCAGGGTTTGCTGCAGGTGGCTTTGCGAGGTGCCGTAGAGGTTGCCGAACACTTCGGCGCGCTCGAGGAAGTCCCCGTGCTCGATCATCTTCACGAACTCGCTGCGGTCGACGAAGTGATAGTTCACGCCATTCACTTCACCGGGGCGCATGGCGCGGGTGGTGTGGGAGACCGAGACGCGGATCTCCGGATTTGCGTCGGTCAAAGCCTTGACCAGACTGCTCTTGCCCGCGCCCGAAGGAGCGGAAATGATGTACAGGGTGCCGGTGCTGTGTGTCATGTCGGGGTAGCCTTACTCAATATTCTGCACTTGTTCGCGCATCTGCTCGATCAACACCTTGAGGTTGACCGCAGCCTGGGTGCTGCGCGGGTCGAAGGCTTTGGAGCCCAGTGTATTGGCTTCGCGGTTGAGTTCCTGCATCAGGAAGTCCAGGCGCCGACCGGCGGCACCGCCGGATTTGAGCACCCGGCGAACTTCGATGATGTGAGTGCTCAGGCGATCCAGTTCTTCGGCGACGTCACTTTTTTGCGCGAGCATGACCATTTCCTGCTCCAGGCGCTGCGGATCCATCTCGGCCTTCATGTCGGCGAAACGGTCGAGGACTTTCTGGCGCTGGGTGGCGAGCATTTGCGGGACCAGTTCGCGCAAAGTCACCACGTCTTCTTCGATGGCGCTCAGGCGCTCGTTGATCAGCCGCGCCAGCTCCGCGCCTTCGCGCTCGCGGCCGGCCTTCAGCTCCTTGAGGCCCTGATTGAACAGTGCCAGCGCTTCGGCGTTCAAGGCTTGCGGGTCGGTGGCGTCGCCTACCAGTACGCCGGGCCAGGCAAGGACTTCCAGCGGGTTCAGCGCTGCCGGGTTCTTGATCAGGCTGGCGATGGTCTCGGCGGCGGCGACCAGTTGCGCGGCGCGCTCCTGATCGATTTGCAGCGCCTTGCCGGTATTTTCTTCGGTGAAGCGCAGGGTGCATTCAAGCTTGCCCCGCGATACACCCTGGCGCAGGGCTTCACGAACAGCGCCCTCGAGGTCGCGAAAGGACTCCGGCAGGCGCAGGTGGGGTTCCAGGTAGCGGCTGTTGACCGAGCGCAGTTCCCAGCTCAGGGTGCCCTGGACGCCGGCTTTCTCGACGCGGGCGAAGGCGGTCATGCTGTGCACCATGGAGGTACCTCGCAAGGCAGATCGGCACAGAACCGAGGTTCCGGGAATCCGATATCAATGAATTAAAGCCGACTGGCAGCAAAGGCGCAGGATTGTAGCGCAGTGGCGCGGATGCGCCCAAACACACAGTGTGACAAAGAGCGGCAGGCCTGCACCGGCGCGCGGTACAGAGCCCTCGGTCGTCGGCGGATTTTTTTAGAAGTGCCCAGTGGCGGCCGTCGGCTCTATAATGCTCCGCAGTTTTCCGTCCCCAGTACAGGTACTCCCTATGATACGTCCAAGTGGTCGCGCTGCCGATCAGCTCCGCTCGATCCGCATCACCCGCAACTACACCAAGCACGCCGAGGGTTCTGTGCTGGTCGAATTCGGTGATACCAAGGTCATCTGCACCGTCAGCGTTGAACCGGGCGTACCGCGTTTCCTGAAAGGCCAGGGCCAGGGTTGGTTGACTGCCGAGTACGGCATGCTGCCGCGTGCTACCGGCGAGCGTAACCAGCGTGAAGCCAGCCGTGGCAAGCAAGGCGGTCGCACCCTGGAAATCCAGCGTCTGATCGGTCGCTCCCTGCGCGCTGCGCTGGACATGTCCAAACTGGGCGATATCACCCTGTACGTCGACTGCGATGTGATCCAGGCCGATGGCGGCACCCGCACGGCTTCGATTACCGGTTCCATGGTTGCGCTGATCGATGCCTTGAAAGTGATCAAGAAGCGTGGCGGCCTGAAAGGCGGCGACCCGGTCAAGCAGATGATCGCTGCGGTTTCCGTGGGCATGTACAAGGGTGAGCCGGTGCTCGACCTCGATTACCTGGAAGACTCGGCCGCCGAGACTGACCTGAACGTGGTAATGACCAGCGCTGGCGGCTTCATCGAAGTCCAGGGCACTGCCGAAGGCGCGCCGTTCCAGCCTGAAGAGCTGAACGCCATGCTCGAACTGGCCAAGAAAGGCATGAACGAGATCTTCGAACTGCAAAAGGCCGCCCTGGCCGACTGACCAGGCTGCTCCAGACAAGGAGGACACTATGAGTGACGAGCAACTGCCGCTGCCCACGCCGAGCCAAGAGGCGCGTCAGTGGGCCATGTTTTGCCACTTGTCCGCCTTGCTGGGGATCTGGATTCCGTTCGGTACGATCATCGGCCCGCTGATTCTCTGGCAGATCAAGCGCGAGATGGACCCGTTCATCGATGCCCAGGGCAAGGAAGCGCTGAACTTTCAGATAACCGTGGCGATCGCCTCGGCTATCTGCTTCTTGCTGATGCTGGTGATTATCGGGTTCTTCCTGTTTGGCCTGATCGCGATCGGTGCGCTGGTGCTAACGATCATTGCCGGGGTGAAGGCCAATGAAGGGCAGCCTTATCGGTATCCGTTCACATGGCGGTTGATCAAGTAAGCCAAGACACTGCTGTTGTTTGACGCACACTTCAGCGTAATTCAAAACAAATGCCCCGACATGTCGGGGCATTTGTTTTTTTGCAATCAGATTAATCTCTATTATTGCGTGCTTGGTCGCTCGCTATTCAAACTAAGTTAATTCGTGCGCATAATATTTTTTACACGTTTAGACACAAACTGCAAAGCTCAGTGCCGCTTGTATGCTTGGCAATTGGACTTGGCGGTTGATAAGGTTGCCCCGAGTAATATTTATCAAGAAATATTTCGATATATTCAGACCATTGACGGCTCCTGAATCTAATACCAATCAGTGTTGAGATCCATCAACCTGTTCAAGAGGCGTGTCCAGGTAAAAAGTTCGCCCCTGAATATATAAGCAAGAATATCCAGAATGCTTCAGCTCGATTTTTATGGAACATTAGTAGCAGCCTCTTTAGTACTTTTGCTGGGGCGCGGACTTGTCACGCGTGTCGGTTTTTTACGCGCCTACAATATCCCCGAACCTGTAGCGGGTGGCCTGGTGGTTGCCTTGGTTCTCCTGGCTTTGCGCGGCATTGATGTTGAGGTCCGGTTCGACACTTCATTGCAGACACCCTTGATGTTGGCGTTTTTCGCCACCATTGGCTTGAGTGCAGATTTCGCCAGCCTGAAGAAGGGCGGGCGGGTGGTGGGTGTTTTCATACTGGCGGTCACCGGGCTTTTACTGGTCCAGAATGCCATGGGTATCGGTCTTGCGAGTCTCTTGGGGCTCGATCCCTTGATGGGCCTGCTGACAGGCTCGGTTACGTTGGCCGGCGGTCACGGTACGGGTGCTGCATGGGGGGCTACGTTCAGTGAGAAGTACGGTCTGGCATCTGCCTCCGAGCTTGCGATGGCCTCTGCGACGTTTGGATTGGTGCTGGGCGGATTGATCGGTGGGCCAGTTGCTCGCCACCTCATCAAGCGCGTACAAGTACCCGGCTGCGTTGATCAAGAAAAACCACGGGTGCCAAAAGGCTTTGAACAGCCAAACAAAGAGCGCTCGATCACACCCTTTTCGTTTATCGAGACGCTCGCGCTGATCGCCGTCAGCCTGCTGGCAGGTACTCTTCTGAACGAGATGCTCCACGGAAGCGCATTCGAGTTGCCGACGTTCGTTTGTGTCTTGTTCGTGGGTGTACTTTTGCGAAACGGGCTTTCAGCGCTTGGCTTGTATCAAGTGTTTGAGCGTGAAGTCTCCGTGCTTGGGAATGTCAGCTTGTCGCTGTTTCTGGCAATTGCTCTCATGTCACTCAAACTCTGGGATCTGGCCGCATTGGCTTTGCCGATCTTCATCATCCTGGCGGCGCAAACGCTGGTCATGGCGCTGTTTGCGATTTTCGTGACGTTCAGGGTCATGGGTAGTAACTACGATGCGGCTGTACTGGCGGCAGGACACTGCGGTTTTGGACTGGGGGCCACGCCAACTGCCATCGCTAACATGCAAGCGGTGACGCAGCGCTACGGGCCTTCGCAGATAGCGTTCCTGGTGGTGCCCATGGTGGGCGCTTTCTTCATCGACATCATTAATGTCATTGTGATCAAGTTGTATCTCGCTCTGCCGTTTTTCGCCGCGGCTTGAAGTTCTGGTCGATGGGAACCTCTGGATAGAGTGCATAAAAAATGCCCGTATCTTGCGATACGGGCATTTTTTCGACCATCCGTCATACTGCTCAGTGAAAAATCACTTAGATCGTCAGCGTCCAGTCGTAGTCCACGATCAGCGGCGCGTGTTGCGAGAACCGCGGCTGGCGTGGCAGGCGTGCGCTGCGTACGAAGCGGCGCAGGCCAGGGGTCAGCAACTGATAGTCGAAGCGCCAACCGAGGTTGAGCATCTCCGCCTGTTCGTTGTCCGGCCACCAGCTGTACTGGTCGCCTTCCCGGCTGACTTCCCGCAGGGCGTCGACATAACCCATGTTGCCGACAATCTCGTCCATCCAGGCACGTTCAGGTGCCAGGAAGCCCGGAGATTGCTGGCTGTCGCGCCAGTTCTTGATGTCGAGCTTCTGCTGCGCCACGTACAGCGAGCCACAATAAATGTACTCGCGGCGTTTGCGCCGCTGCTTGTCCAGGTACTTGCCGAAGTCGTCCATGAGCTTGAACTTCTGGTTCAAATCCTCATCGCCGTTCATCCCCGAAGGAAGCAGCAAGGTGGCAATACTGACTTTGTCGAAATCTGCTTGCAGGTAGCGCCCGTAGCGGTCGGCCGTCTCGAAACCGAGACCGCTGATGACAGCCTTCGGTTGCAGCCGCGAATACAAAGCCACGCCACCTTGGGCGGGGACTTCAGCATCGCAGGCATAAAGGAAGTAGCCATCCAGTTGGAAGGCTGGGTCATCCAGTTCAAAGGCGGAGGCACGGGTGTCCTGCAGGCAGATGACGTCGGCATTCTGTGCTTGCAGCCAACTGAGCAAACCACGCTCGACTGCAGCCTGAATACCATTGACGTTCACACTGATGATCCGCATAAATGGCCCCAAAAATCGCGTGCGTGTATGATACACGGCGTCAAGCTAATTAGCTAAATCCGTGGTATTTGGGGTTTTTTCATGCAAGCGTATCAGCGCGATTTCATCCGTTTTGCCATCGATCGCGGCGTTTTGCGCTTCGGTGAGTTCACCCTGAAGTCCGGGCGCACCAGTCCTTACTTCTTCAATGCCGGCCTGTTCAACTCGGGTTCGGCCCTGGCGCAGCTGGGTCGTTTCTACGCCGCCGCCATTGCCGAGAGCGGCATTTCGTTCGACGTGCTGTTTGGCCCGGCCTACAAAGGCATTCCGCTGGCGGCGACTACCGCCGTGGCCCTGGCCGAGCATCACAACCGTGACTTGCCATGGTGCTTCAACCGCAAGGAAGCCAAGGCCCACGGCGAAGGCGGCAGCCTGGTTGGCGCACCGCTGACCGGTGAAGTGCTGATCATCGACGACGTGATCACCGCCGGCACCGCCATCCGTGAAGTGATGCAGATCATCGCCTCCCAGGACGGCGCCAAGGCCGCTGGCGTGCTGATCGCCCTGAACCGTCAGGAGCGTGGCAACGGCGAGTTGTCGGCGATCCAGGAAGTCGAGCGTGACTTCGGCATCCCGGTGATCAGCATCGTTTCGCTGAACCAGGTGCTGGAATTCCTGGCGGACGATCCGCAGCTCAAGCAGCATCTGCCAGCTGTGGAAGCCTACCGCGCCCAGTTCGGCGTCTGACACACCGACCCTGTAGGAGCGAGCTTGCTCGCGAAAAACGTCAACGATAATGCGGAGTGCCTGGCAGCCCGCGTTGCTCTGGCGCCCATCGCGAGCAAGCTCGCTCCTACAAGGGGCTTTTTGTTTGTGCTGTCAGTGCAGTCTTCGCCATTTTCCTATCAGTTTTAGTGCCAATCCCAGATTGAATAGCGCGAACCCCAGCAGTGCCACGACGACTAGAACGTAAAGCGTGCGGTCCACATCGAAATCCCACAGATCCAGTCTGCTGCCACGCATGATTCGAGCGGCGGCCGGCAGGTTGACGTAAAAAAGTGCTGTGAAGGCGCAGGTCAGGGGCAGGGCGCAGCCGAGCAGAACGCCTGAAACCTTCTCTCGGCTACGTTTTCTGGCCAGTGGGCCTGGTTGTTTTTCATCCAGTTCCAACGCTTCATGCAATTTTGGCCATGCCAGGTTGAACATGAAGGTGGTCAGGGTCAGCAGCAAACCACTGACCGCGACGATGTCACTGAACGGCATTCAGGCCCAGTGTCCGGCACAGCAGCGCGTGGGAATCCTCGCTGATTTCGAACTGCCCGGCACTGCCTTTGCGTTTGATGATGGGTTTGAAAGTCGGCTCGTTCTGGGTGATCAGCATGTTCAGTTCATCGCGGATGACGTCCGAGCTGATCACCACCAGATACACGGTCTGTGCGTGCTCCGCAGACTCGATCACGGCTCGCATGCTGTGCTGCAGGATCTCGTCCAATTGATTGCGGAAGCGTGAAACCGTGTTTTTCAGCAAGGTTTTGCTTTGGCTCTGAGTCAGCTGGAAAATCGTCGATATCTGCGATTCGGTTGGCAGGGTCTGCCCGAAGTAGCTTTGAATCAGATACAGCAAACGGTCCTGTTTTGCTTCATCGGCCCGGCTCGGCATGCCGCCCTCAACCAGCATTTTCAAGTATTCAGTCAGGCTCGCCTTGGCTATACGCTGTAAGGCATGAGCAATTTCCGTGTCGGAAATCTTCAGGGTTTTCTTGACCGGTTCCTTCTGCTCCTGCTCGAAAGCCTGGGCGTCGATCGTGAACGAGATCTGCATGGCTCAGTGCCTCCGTGGCTATTTTTTGCTCGCAGGGCTGGTTGTCTCGGCCTTTTTGTTCTCGACGGATTTGTCGGTTTTTTCCGGATACGGGTCATTCGGGGCGTCGCCTTGGCCGGTCAATACTTTCCAGGCTTTGCGCGTGTGAGGGGTCTTTTTGAAATCAGGGCAGGGTGGCATTGATGTTTGCGACGGGCCTGAATACTCAAATCCGCAGTCTACGCAGGCGTAGGTGCCTGCTGAAATGTCACTGCCGTATGGAACATGGTCTTTTTGCATGGGTAGATCTCCTGTGGATGCAGGGAAGATCCTATGCAGATTGATTCCTTAATGATGTCGGACGTTTCGTTATCTGAAGTGAGGCATTTCCTGCACGCATAAAAAAGATCGCAGACTTCGTCAGCACCTACGGAAAATTCATACTTCCGTAGGTGCCGCTGAAGGTTGCGATCTTTATGACGTTCTTGAATCAGTGACGCTTGCGATTGCTGATCAGGGTGCCCACGCCGGTATCGGTGAAAATTTCCAGCAGGATCGCGTTCGGCACGCGACCGTCGATGATCAGCGAGCTGCCCACGCCGCCCTGGACTGCTTCCAGTGCGCAACGGATCTTCGGCAGCATGCCGCCATAGATGGTGCCATCGGCGATCAGGTCGTCGACTTGCTGGGTTGTCAGGCCGGTCAGGACCGTGCCCGACTTGTCCATCAGGCCGGCGATGTTGGTCAGCAGCATCAACTTCTCGGCTTTCAATGCCTCGGCGACTTTACCGGCCACCAGGTCAGCGTTGATGTTGTACGACTCGCCGTTGGCGCCGACGCCGATGGGCGCGATCACCGGGATGAAATCGCCCTTGACCAACAGGTTCAGCAGGTCGGTATTGATGCCGACTACTTCGCCCACGTGGCCGATGTCGATGATTTCCGGGGTGGTCATTTCCGGCGTCTGACGGGTAACGGTGAGCTTCTTCGCGCGAATCAGCTCGGCGTCTTTACCGGTCAGGCCGATGGCGCTGCCGCCATGACGGTTGATCAGGTTGACGATGTCCTTGTTGACCTGGCCGCCGAGGACCATTTCAACCACGTCCATGGTCGCGGCGTCGGTGACGCGCATGCCGTCGACGAAATGGCTCTCGATCGACAGGCGCTTGAGCAGGTCACCGATTTGCGGGCCGCCACCGTGAACCACCACCGGGTTGATGCCCACGGCCTTCATCAGCACGATGTCGCGGGCGAAGCCGGTTTTCAGCTCCTCGCTTTCCATCGCGTTGCCGCCGTATTTGATCACCAGTGTCTTGCCGACATAACGGCGGATGTAAGGCAGCGCTTCGGACAGGACCTTGGCGGTGTTGGCGGCGGCTTCGCGTTCGAGGGTCATTCAGGGCTCCGGGTGAATCAGAACGGTAGTTGGAGATCAGGTGCAACACGCTTCAACTGGGCGTGGAAAACGTCCTTGATGCGCTGCAATTCAGCCTCGTCATCGGCCTCGAAACGCAGCACCAGCACCGGTGTGGTGTTGGATGCGCGTACCAGGCCCCAGCCTTTGGCATAGTCGACTCGCACGCCGTCAATGGTGGTCAGGTCGGCGCCTTCGCCCCACTGCGCGTCGTGCAATGCATCAATGATGCTGAATTTGCTCTCTTCGGTCACATGGATATTGATTTCCGGCGTAGAAATATCGTTCGGGAAGGTCGCGAACAACTCTTCGGCCGAGGATTTTTCCTTGCTGAGGATCTCCAGCAACCGCGCGGCGCTGTAAATGCCGTCGTCGAAACCGAACCAGCGCTCCTTGAAGAAGATGTGCCCGCTCATTTCGCCAGCCAGCAGGGCGCCGGATTGTTTCATTTTCTTTTTGATCAACGAGTGACCGGTCTTCCACATTAACGACCGGCCACCGTATTCCTTGATCAGCGGAATCAGGCGGCGGGTGCATTTGACGTCGAAGATGATTTCGGCGCCCGGGTTGCGCGCCACAACGTCGCGGGCGAACAGCATCAGCAACCGGTCTGGGTAGACGATGCTGCCGGTGTTGGTCACCACGCCGACGCGGTCGCCATCGCCGTCGAAGGCCAGGCCGATGTCAGCGTTGGTTTCCTTGACCTTGGCGATCAGGTCCACGAGGTTTTCAGGCTTGCCCGGGTCCGGGTGGTGGTTCGGGAAGTTGCCGTCCACTTCGCAGAACAGCGGGATGACTTCGCAGTTCAGCGCTTCGATCAGTTGCGGAGCGATCACACCGGCCGCGCCGTTACCGCAATCGACGACCACTTTCAGGCGACGGGCCAGCTTGATGTCCTGGACGATTTCGGTGGTGTAGCGGTCGAGGATCTCGACCTGGGTGATGCTGCCCTGGCCGCTGCTCAGGTTGTTGGTCTTGAGGCGGTCGTGCAGGGCCTGGATCTGTTCGTTGGCCAGGGTGTCGCCGGCGATGACGATCTTGAAGCCGTTGTAGTTCGACGGGTTGTGGCTGCCGGTGAGCATCACGCCGGATTTGCCGGCCAGTACGTTGGCGGCGTAGTAAAGCGCCGGAGTCGGGACCAGGCCGACATCACTGACGTGGCAGCCGCTGTCGGCGATGCCTTTGATCAGTTGCGCGACCAGCTCCGGGCCGGACAGACGGCCATCGCGACCGACGGAAACGTTTGGCTCGCCCTGGGCCAGGCTTTGGGAGCCGACGGCGCGGCCGATCCAGTAAGCGGTTTCGGCGTTCAGGAATTCCGGGACGGTGCCGCGGATGTCGTAGGCGCGGAAGATGCTGTCAGGGAACTTGGGTGCGATTTTGGCCGGGGTGTTCATCTGTGGAAATGCTCCATCTCGAAAGTGGCTGGACAGGCCGCCGATTCATTCGGTGGCAGGTTCAAACTGAAGGGTATGACGGCGTTTTCCACAGAGAGTTCGTGGTGTGAAAGGGCCATGACGCCCCTGACGACAAGGGTTTGACCGGGCAATGCCTTGATTTTCGGAGCTAAACCTTGCAGATGACAATTTGAATTTTGTGGCGAGGGAGTCAGATCCCCCGCAACAAGAAGAGCAAGATCGGATCAGCGGGTGCCGGTATGGCCGAAGCCGCCGGTGCCGCGCTCGGTTTCAACAAACTCTTCAACCATCTCGAAGTGAGCCTGCACTACTGGTACCAGCACCAGCTGCGCCAGGCGCTCGCCAACCGGCATGGTGAACTCGGTCTGACCACGGTTCCAGCAGGAAACCATCAATGGGCCTTGGTAGTCGGAGTCGATCAGCCCCACCAGGTTGCCCAGCACGATGCCGTGCTTATGGCCCATCCCCGAGCGCGGCAGAATCAGCGCCGCCAGGTTCGGGTCGCCGATATAGACCGAAAGGCCGGTGGGGATCAGCACGGTTTCACCCGGCTTGATCACGGTGTCCTGTTCCAGCATGGCGCGCAGGTCGAGGCCGGCGGAGCCCGGTGTGGCGTATTGTGGCAGCGGGAATTCGGTACCGATGCGGGGGTCGAGGATCTTGGCTTGCAAAGCGTGCATGTAAATTAAACCTGGTTCAGACGTTCGGCGATAAAAGTGATCAGCTGGCGAGCAATCTTGCTCTTGCTGGTCTGGGCGAAAAGTGTGGCGTGAAGCTCACGGTCGATGACGCTGCAGGCGTTTTCTTCGCTGTTGAAGCCAATGCTCGGGTTGGCGACGTCGTTGGCGACGATCAGATCGAGGTTCTTGTCTTTCAACTTGCGTGCAGCGTAATCGAGCAGGTGTTCGGTCTCGGCGGCAAAACCGACACTGAACGGGCGGTCGGGGCGGGTGGCGATGGTGGCCAGGATGTCCGGGTTACGCACCATCTGTAGCAACAAGCCGTCGCCGTTCGTAGGATCTTTCTTGAGTTTCTGTGGGGCGACGACTTCCGGACGGTAATCCGCGACCGCTGCCGAGGCGATGAACAGGTCGCAAGGGATCGCCGCTTCACACGCGGCCAGCATGTCGCGGGCGCTGACCACGTCGATACGGTTGACGCGATCCGGAGTCGGCAGGTGCACGGGGCCGGTGATCAGGGTTACGCGGGCACCAGCCTCCACAGCGGCTTCGGCCAGGGCAAAGCCCATTTTTCCGGAGCTGTGGTTGGTGATGTAGCGCACCGGGTCGATGTTTTCCTGGGTCGGGCCGGCCGTAATCAGCACGTGTTTGCCGGTCAGTGCCTGACGCTGGAAGCAGTCGGCGGCGCACTGGGCCAGTTCAAGGGCTTCGAGCATGCGTCCCAGGCCGACGTCGCCGCAGGCCTGGCTGCCGGAGGCTGGGCCGAAAACCTTGATGTCGCGGCTTTCGAGGGTTTGCAGGTTGGCCTGGGTCGCCGGATCGCGCCACATCGCCTGGTTCATTGCCGGCGCGACGGCGACCATTGCGTCGGTGGCCAGCACCAGCGTGGTCAGCAGATCATCGGCGATGCCTTGGGCCAGGCGGGCGATCAGGTCCGCCGTGGCGGGGGCGATCAGCACCAGATCGGCCCATTTGGCCAGTTCGATGTGGCCCATGGCCGCCTCGGCCGCCGGGTCCAGCAGGTCCAGGTGGACCGGGTGCCCGGACAGGGCCTGCATGGTCAACGGGGTGATGAACTCTGCGCCGCCACGGGTCATGACCACGCGCACTTCGGCGCCCTGATCGATCAGGCGGCGAACCAGGTCGGCGCTCTTGTAGGCAGCGATACCGCCGCCGACGCCCAGAACAATGCGTTTCCGATACAGCCGCTGCATAGGCCTGCCTTTCAATTCGTTGGTGACATACGTGGCGAACCCCCCTCCCCAGGGTGAATTCGCCCGCAAAAAAGATGGGCTACGATATCACAGCGACCGCTACGGAACAGCGGTGCCCACAGACAGGGAGGTGCTATGAGTATTCGCGATTGGCCGGCGGCGGAACGGCCGCGGGAGAGGTTGCTTGAGCGGGGTGCGGGAAGCCTTTCGGATGCCGAATTGCTGGCGATCTTTTTACGCACCGGCGTGGTGGGTAAAAGTGCAGTAGATCTGGCGCGACACCTGTTGAATCAGTTTGGCAGCCTGCGTTTGTTGCTTGAAGCCGATCAGGAAGCGTTCAGCAAGCAGTTGGGACTTGGGCCGGCGAAATTTGCGCAGTTGCAGGCTGCGCAAGAAATGAGCAGGCGTCATCTGGCCGAGCGTGCGCGCCATAAGTCGGCACTGGAGAGTCCGCACGCGGTTCGCGAGTATCTGAAATCGATGCTGCGCCACGAGCCACACGAGGTGTTTGGTTGCCTGTTTCTCGATTCCAGGCATCAGGTACTGGCGTTCGAGACGCTGTTCCGCGGCTCCATCGACAACACCAGCGTTCATCCGCGAGAGGTGGTCAAGCGCGCCCTGGCCAACAACGCAGCGGCATTGATCCTCTGTCACAACCATCCTTCGGGCAACACCGACCCAAGTCAGTCCGACCGGGTGCTGACCAAGCGCCTGCAAAAGGCGCTGGAGTTGATTGACGTGCGGGTGCTCGACCATTTCATCATCGGCGATGGCGACCCGTTGTCGATGGCGGAGTATGGGTGGATGTGAATGATTCACTGTAGGAGCGAGCTCTGCTCGCGATGGCGGCCGGGGCACCGCTTTCATTCAGGCAGCCCTCGTCATCGTTGAAGTCCATCGCGAGCAGAGCTCGCTCCTACAGGGTTTCAGCCGTTTATTTCAGGGTCACTTTGGAATAGTCCTGCCGGCCGAACGGGCTGACCGAATACCCCTCGACATCCTTGCGCGTCAGCGCGAAGGCCGTCGGGTGAGCCAGTGGTAGCCACAGCGCCTGCTGCTGGATCTGCGCCTGGGCCTGTTCGTAGAGTTTGCTACGCACACCTTGCTCGCCGGTGGTCTTGCCGGCGCTGATCAGCTTGTCCAGGTCCTGATTGCAGTAGCGGGCGAAGTTGGTGCCGGACTTGACCGCCGCGCAGGAAAACTGCGGCGTGAGGAAGTTGTCCGGGTCACCGTTGTCACCGGCCCAGCCCATGAACAGCAAGTCGTGCTCACCGGCCTTGGCGCGGCGGATCAGTTCGCCCCATTCGATCACGCGGATTTCGGCCTGAATGCCGATTTCCGCGAGGTCAGACTGCAGCAGTTGGGCACCAAGGCTTGGGTTGGGGTTAAGCAGGCTGCCCGAAGGGCGGGTCCAGATGGTGGTCTGGAAGCCGTCCTTGAGTCCGGCCTTGGCCATCAAGGCCTTGGCCTTGGCGATGTCGTGAGGGTAACCCGGCAGGCCTTTGGCGTAGCTCCAGGTGTTGGGCGGATACGGACCGTTGGCCGCCTCGGCAGTGTCTTCGAACACGGCTTTGACATAGTTGGCCTTGTCGAAGGCAAGGTTGATGGCCTGGCGGACTTCAGGCTTGTCCAGTGGCGGATGCTGACTGTTGATGCCGACGAATGCGGTCATGAACGCGTCAGTCTTTTCGACCTTCAGCGTCGGCTCTTTCAGCGCTTCCTGTACGTCCAGAGGTTTGGGCGACAGGGCGATCTGGCATTCGTTGCGGCGCAATTTCTGCAGGCGCACGTTGGCGTCCGGGGTGATGGCAAAGATCAGCGGATCTACAGCGGGTTTGCCGCCGAAGTAGTCGGGGTTGGCTTTGTAGCGAACCGAGGCGTCCTTCTGGAAGCGAGTGAAAACGAACGGCCCTGTGCCGATCGGCTGGCTGTTGAGCTTTTCGGGTGTGCCGGCCTTCATCAGTTTGTCGGCGTATTCGGCCGAATAGATCGAGGCGAAACCCATGCTCAGGGTCGCCAGGAAGGTCGAATCCGGGTGGTCGAGGGTGAAGCGCACGGTCTGCGGATCGAGGGCGTCGATCTTCTTGATCAATGCAGGCAATTGCATCGATTGCGCATGCGGGAAGCCGCTCTGGGCGACTTTGTGCCACGCATTGACCGGGTCGAGCATACGGTCGAAGCTGAAAATCACGTCTTCGGCGTTAAGGTCGCGCGTTGGAGTGAAGTACTCGGTGCGATGGAATTTCACCAGCGGGTGCAACTTGAAAACGTAGGTCAGGCCGTCGGGGCTGACTTCCCAGCTGTCGGCGAGGCTGGCGACCACCTTGCCACTGGCCGTGTCAAAGTCCACCAGGCGATTCATCAACACATCGGCCGAGGCATTAGTGGTGGTCAGCGAGTTGTACTGCACCACGTCGAACCCTTCAGGGCTGGCCTCGGTGCAGACGCTCAGGGCGGCGGCAAATGCCTGTGGGCTCAGCAGAAGCGGGGCGAGCAACAGCGGTAGGGCAGCAAGGCGCATGGTCGGCTTCCTATACAGGTCGAAGGCCCATCTGCAAGTGCAGTCTGGAAAAGGCTTACCCTAGTGGGCTCTTTTGCAAATGACTATCCCCTTTTTCATTTTAAGGGGACTATAGGCGACTGATTTTGCTGTGCAGCGGTTGAGCAAACCCCCTGGATGGCTCGCTGAACGATTTTCTGCGACGAGCGGTCGCCATCGACGATAGCCTTTGTCCAAGGCGCTCGGAGCCAGAAAAACGGGGTTTTTGTGAATTCAACGCACACTGAATGTTGTTGCTCTCTAGTCTTTCTGGTATAAAGCAGCGCTCTTTTCTAGGGGCCCGGTTCCTTCACTGTAGGTGTAGCCGGTAAGACCTCTAAAGAAACGCGGCGCCTGGCGCCAAATGACTGAGAGATTAAGCGGCCAACCCATGCCGGGTTGGGCATGTGGTTTTAGAGGGCTGAGGCATGTCTAGAGTCTGTCAAGTTACCGGTAAGGGTCCGGTGACTGGGAATAACATTTCCCACGCAAACAACAAAACCCGTCGTCGTTTCCTGCCGAACCTGCAGCATCACCGCTTCTGGGTTGAAGAAGAGAAACGTTTTGTGCGTCTGCGCGTATCTGCCAAAGGCATGCGTATCATCGACAAGCGTGGCATCACTGTCGTGCTGGCCGAACTTCGCCGCGATGGCAAGGTTTAAGGGAGCTAATCATGCGTGAATTGATTCGTTTGATTTCGAGCGCCGGTACTGGTCACTTCTACACTACCGACAAGAACAAGCGTACTACTCCGGACAAAATCGAGATCAAGAAATATGATCCGGTTGTTCGCAAGCACGTGATCTACAAAGAAGGCAAAATCAAGTAATTGATTTTTCCCTCTTACGAAAAAGGCCCGTATCGCGAGATACGGGCCTTTTTTGTTGTGCTTGAAAAACGGACAGCTTTTCAGCCTGATCAAGTCATTGCGCTTCAGTGCTGAGTAGAGCGATGCATGGTTTGGCGCAAATCAATTGCCCATGGTGACATGGGTGATGATTTCGTTTTCAACCAGCAGATTGATCCGTGCGGGATTGTAGTCTTTGGTCATGATGAACCCGATGCCCCTCGGACGTACCGCCAGCCCGGTCTTGTTGGCGAGCTCTCCACGCAGCTCTTCGGAGTATTGTCGGCCGATGTATTGAATGGCTGTATCCAGGTGTTGTTTCAAATCAATGGTCATTTACCGCTTCCTTGCAATTGGTGAGTGAGCGAAATTGCTCCCGTCATCCGTCTTGGATGCCGTGAAGAAATACTGGAGCAGCTCCGGTCATTTATCACCTGTTGTACTGTGTCGCGATGTTTGCCGGGGCCCGCCCGTGAAAAAGCCCGTCACCGGGGACGGGCTTTGGGGTATTTCGATGATCTTGCTTCAAGCCTTCTGTTCAAACGCCACATAGATCTTGCGGCATGGCTCCAGCACTTCCCAGGTGCCGCGAAAGCCTGCCGGGATCACGAAGCGATCACCCACACGCAGTGTCTTGGCGTTGCCGTCGAGGTCACGTATCACGGAAACCCCCTGCACGATTTCGCAGTATTCGTGTTCGGTGAAGTTTACCGTCCACTGGCCGACAGCCCCTTCCCACACGCCGGCGTTCAATTGGCCGCAAGGGCTGTTGTAGTGGTTGTACACCGCTTGCTCGGGATCACCCTTCAGTACTTTGGTCGGATCCGGGCGATAGCGTTCGGCGGCGGTGGTGGCCTGGCTGAAGTCGACGATATTCTGGATGCTCATTGTTGTATTCCCCCGTCATTGCGGTGCGAGTGGTGGGTGTCCGGTCAGACCGGACACGGGTATCGCCAAAGTCTATGTTTATTAAAATGAACATCGCAAGGCCGTTTGCCAGTGTTATGTCAAATATATTGAAACTTCACCTGCCGCTGGTTTAGGGTGGTGGATGCCTTGGGCCGAAAAGCAGGCTGGCCGGGCAGAATTCCTGACAGCGCCCGCGAAGAACGCGGGTGTCGTATCAATAAGAGGAGGACACTCGCATGACCACCCTGACCCGTGCCGACTGGGAACAACGTGCCCGCGACCTGAAAATCGAAGGCCGCGCCTATATCAATGGCGAATACACCGACGCCGTTTCCGGCGAGACATTCGAGTGCATCAGCCCGGTCGATGGCCGTCTGCTCGGCAAGATTGCCAGTTGTGACGCCGCCGATGCCCAGCGCGCCGTGGAAAACGCTCGCGCCACGTTCAATTCCGGTGTCTGGTCGCGTCTGGCGCCGACCAAACGCAAGTCCACCATGATCCGTTTTGCCGGCCTGCTGAAACAGCACGCCGAAGAGCTGGCCCTGCTTGAAACCCTGGACATGGGCAAGCCGATCAGCGATTCCCTGTACATCGACGTTCCCGGCGCGGCGCAAGCCTTGAGCTGGAGCGGCGAAGCCATCGACAAGATCTACGACGAAGTGGCAGCCACTCCGCACGATCAGTTGGGTCTTGTGACCCGTGAGCCGGTGGGTGTTGTGGGCGCCATCGTGCCGTGGAACTTCCCGCTGATGATGGCGTGCTGGAAACTCGGTCCTGCGCTGTCCACCGGTAACTCGGTGATCCTCAAGCCGTCCGAAAAATCCCCGCTGACCGCCATTCGCATCGCTGAACTGGCTGTCGAAGCCGGCATCCCGAAAGGCGTGCTGAACGTGCTGCCGGGTTACGGGCACACCGTCGGCAAGGCCTTGGCCCTGCACAACGACGTCGACACCCTGGTATTCACCGGCTCGACCAAAATCGCCAAGCAATTGCTGATCTACTCCGGCGAGTCGAACATGAAGCGCGTCTGGCTCGAAGCCGGCGGCAAGAGCCCGAATATCGTGTTCGCCGATGCGCCGAACCTGCAGGATGCTGCCGAAGCCGCTGCTGGCGCCATCGCCTTCAACCAGGGCGAAGTCTGCACCGCCGGTTCGCGCCTGCTGGTGGAGCGTTCGATCAAGGACAAATTCCTGCCGCTGGTGATCGAGGCGCTGAAGGCCTGGAAGCCGGGCAATCCGCTGGATCCGGCGACCAATGTTGGCGCGCTGGTCGATACCCAGCAGATGAACACCGTACTGTCCTACATCGAGTCCGGTCATGCCGACGGCGCCAGGTTGGTGGCCGGTGGCAAGCGTACGCTCCAGGAAACTGGCGGCACTTACGTTGAGCCGACGATTTTCGATGGTGTGAGCAATGCGATGAAAATCGCCCAGGAAGAAATCTTCGGCCCGGTACTGTCGGTCATCGAATTCGACAGCGCCGAAGAAGCCATCGCGATTGCCAACGACACACCGTACGGCCTGGCCGCTGCGGTCTGGACGGCCGACATTTCCAAGGCCCACCTCACCGCCCGCGCACTGCGTGCCGGTAGCGTGTGGGTCAACCAGTACGATGGCGGCGACATGACCGCTCCGTTCGGTGGCTTCAAGCAATCCGGCAACGGCCGCGACAAGTCCCTGCACGCGTTCGACAAATACACCGAGCTGAAGGCGACCTGGATCAAGTTGTAAGCCGTTAAGGGAGGTCTGTTGTAGAGCAGGCCTCCCGAACGACACAGATCCCTTGTGGGAGCGAGCTTGCTCGCGATAGCGGTGTAACAGTCGACTTCAATGTTGAATGTTGTTCCGTCATCGCGAGCAAGCTCGCTCCCACAATGTTTTGTGTTGTACATAAAAATATCCACAGGAGCGTGGAACATGCGTTGGGCGACTTATTTCGCCGTTTTGGCATCTGTCCTGAGTGTCGGCCTGGCCTTGGGTGTCAGCATGCCGCTGGTGTCGTTTCGCCTGGAAAGCTGGGGCTACGGCTCGTTTGCCATTGGCGTGATGGCCGCGATGCCAGCCATCGGCGTCCTGCTGGGGGCGAAAATCTCCAGCCATCTGGCGGCGCGATTCGGCACGGCCAATCTGATGCGCCTGTGCCTTTGGGCCGGGGCGATTTCGATCGGTTTGCTGGCGCTGTTGCCGAGCTATCCGATCTGGTTGGTGCTGCGGCTGATGATCGGGGTGATCCTGACCCTTGTATTCATCATCGGTGAAAGCTGGATCAATCAACTGGTGGTCGAGCAATGGCGCGGGCGGCTGGTGGCGCTGTATGGCAGCAGCTACGCATTGAGTCAGCTGGCGGGGCCGGTGTTGTTGGGCTTCCTCGGTACCGAGCATGACTATGGCTTTTGGGTGGGCGTCGGTTTGCTGATGGCGGCTCCGTTCCTGTTGCTGGGCCGCAGTGGCGCGCCGAGCAGTGAAGCCAGCAGCGTGACCCTGCGTGATTTGCTTGAGTTTTGTCGTGGCCTGCCGGCGATTGCCTGGGCGGTGTCGCTGTTCGCCGCGTTCGAGGCGATGATTTTGACGCTGTTGCCGGTCTACTGCCTGCGCCAGGGCTTCACCACGGAGATCGCTCTGGCGATGGTCAGTACGGTGGTCGTCGGCGATGCGGTGCTGCAATTGCCGATTGGTGCGTTGGCCGATCGTTTGTCGCGCCGGGCGTTGTTTACCGGCTGCGCAGTCGTCTTGCTGGTGTCGAGCCTGGCGATTCCGATGCTGATCGACACACTGCTGATCTGGCCGCTGTGGGTCTTGTTTGGCGCCAGTGCCGGTGGCTTGTTCACCTTGTCACTGATCCTGATCGGCGAGCGTTATCGCGACGATGCACTGGTGCGGGCCAACGCGCATATTGCACAGCTGTGGGGGATTGGTTGCTTGGTCGGGCCGCTGCTGGCGGGTGCCGGCAGCCAGTGGATCAACGGCCATGCGTTGCCGTTGCTGATGGCAGTGGGGGCCTTGGGCGTGCTGATTGTGGTGTCGAGGCAAGGGGCGTTTGGCGCCGCTCAGCCAGCCTGATGAGCATCGCAGAACTGTGGCGGTCGAGTCTTACAACATCTTCCTCAGCCAACCGAATTGCTCAGCCAGGCATTGAAACGCCGCCGCCAACTCCGTTTGGCGGCGCAGATAGGCATATGGACGCTGATTCCCGAAGAAAGCTCAGTCGCTGAGCTGATCGTTTTCCGCCAGCAGTTTGATCGCTGTCGTACCGACCTTGCGTACTGCGTCTTCGATCTGCGGTGTTGGCTTGGCAGCGTAGTTCATGCGCAGGCAATTGCGGTACTTGCCCGAGGCGGAAAAAATACTGCCCACGGCAATCTGTACGCCCTGGTCGTGCAATGCACGATTCAGTTTCAGGGTGTCGAAACCTTCCGGTAATTCGACCCACAGCATGAAGCTACCCTGTGGGCGACTGGCGCGGGTGCCGGCCGGGAAGTAGCGGGTCACCCAATCAATCATCATGTCGCGATTGCGCTGGTATTGCGTACGCATCCGCCGCAAATGCGGTTCGAAGTGGCCACCTTTAAGGAATTCGGCGATGGCGATCTGCGGTTGTGGCGCGGTGGATCCGGTGCTGATGTATTTCATATGCAGTACCCGTTCCAGATAGCGACCGGGCGCGACCCAGCCGATGCGCAGGCCGGGTGCCAGGGTCTTGGAAAACGAACTGCACAATAGGACGCGACCGTCCTCGTCGAAGGACTTGATCGTGCGCGGACGCGGGTAGGTGTAGGCCAGTTCGCCATACACATCGTCCTCGATGATCGCCACGTCATAGCGCTGCGCAAGCGTCAACAACGCGCGTTTGCGCGACTCCGGCATGATGTAGCCCAACGGGTTGTTGCAGTTGGGGGTCAACTGTATGACCTTGATCGGCCACTGTTCCAGGGCCAGTTCCAGCGCTTCGAGGCTGATGCCGGTCAGTGGATCGGTGGGGATTTCCAGGGCCTTCATGCCCAGGCCCTTGAGGGTCTGCATCGCGCCGTGAAAGCTCGGCGAGTCCACCGCGACAATGTCGCCGGGCTCGCAGATCGCGCGAATACTGGTGGACAGCGCTTCATGGCATCCAGTGGTCACCACCAGTTCGCTGGCACTCAACTGGCAGCCGGAATCGAGCATCAGGCGAGCGATCTGTTCGCGCAGTTCAAGGTTGCCGTGGATGTTGTCGTAATACAGGCCGGGCATGTCCTGCCGACGGCTGATTCGCGCCAGGTCACGCAGCAGCGGTTTCATGGTCGCACTGGTGATGTCCGGCATGCCGCGACCCAGTTGCACCACGTCTTTGCGTGGAACGGCGCGAATCAACTCCAGCACTTGATCCCATTGGGAAATGTCCACCGGCCGTTGGGCCGGGCGGCCGACTGCCGGCAAATCCGGCAGTTCGCGGCTGGCCGGGACGAAGTACCCCGACTTGGGCCGAGGCATGGCCAGCCCGCTGTCCTCCAGCACCCGATAGGCCTGCTGCACTGTGCTCAGGCTGACGCCGTGCTCGACGCTCAGCGCCCGAACCGAAGGCAGCCGGTCACCGGGGCGATAGAAGCCCTGTTCGATACGTGTGCCGAGCAATTCGGCGAGGTTGACGTAAAGGGTCATGGTGCAGCCTCGATAAGGGTGATTCGGTTAACCAGTACAGATCGGGCGAAAAATCGGGATTCAGTGGCGGAATCGGCAAAACTGTATGGAGTTAATACAGTTGTTTTGAATCTGTAATGCTCTTGCGCGCCCACGCATCATGGAACCTCTGGCTACCCAAGTAAACAGGAGCATCCAAGATGAACGGTTTGAGCGATGTGCGGCTGACGTTACACAGTCAGGAGCTGGCGACCGGGCAGAACAACGGCACGCGGGAGGGGGGCATGGGCAATGCGTCGTCCGGCCTGAATCGCTGGGACCGGTTCTGGCGTCGCCTGCACACGCGCAAGGCGTTGCTGGCCCTGACGGCTGACCAGCTCAAGGACATCGGGCTGACGCGGGAGCAGGCGCTGAAGCCTTTCTGGCGGATCTGAGTTTTGCGGTGTTCTTCAGGGCCTCATCGCGAGCAAGCTCGCTCCCACAAGGAACGGTGGTGAACACAAATTTTGTGAACACTGCCAAACACTGTGGGAGCGAGCTTGCTCGCGATGGCGTCGGTACAGGCTCAGCTAAACCTTCAGACCAACTCTTTAAACCGATGCCACAACATCCCCAATGCCAGCAACGGTGAACGCAAATGCTTGCCACCCGGGAATGTGATGTGCGGCACCTTGGCAAACAGATCGAAGCCGCCGCTGTGCTGGCCGCTGATGGCTTCGGCCAACAGCTTGCCGGCCAGGTGTGTGGCGTTCACGCCATGACCGGAATAGGCCTGGGCGTAATACACATTCGGCTGGTCCTTGAGTCGCCCGATCTGCGGCAGGCGGTTGGCGCCGATACCGATCATGCCGCCCCATTGGTAATCGATCTTCACGGCACTCAATTGCGGGAAGACCTCCAGCATTTTCGGACGCATGTACGCAGCGATGTCTTTGGGGTCGCGGCCGGAGTAATGGCAGGCACCACCAAACAGCAGGCGCCGGTCCGCCGAGAGCCGGTAGTAGTCCAGCGCCACGCGCTGGTCACAGACCGCCATGTTCTGCGGCAGCAGGGCGTGGGCCTGTTCTTCGCTCAGTGGTTCGGTGGCGATGATGTAGCTGCCGGCGGGCAGGACTTTGCCGCTGAGTTCCGGGTTGAGGTCATTGAGGTAAGCATTGCAACCCAGTACCAGGGTCTTGGCGCGCACCGAGCCCTCGGCGGCATGGACCTTAATCTCTGGGCCATAGTCGATGCGGGTCACGGCCGAGTGCTCGAATAACTGGACCCCCAATCGTTGTGCCGCGGATGCTTCGCCCAGGGCCAGGTTCAGTGGATGCAGGTGCCCCGAGCCCATGTCGATCAGGCCGCCGACGTAACGCGTAGAGCCGACCACGGTGTGCATCTCGTTGGCTTGCAGCAAACGGGTCTCGTAGCGATAACCGAGGCTGCGCAGCTCTTCGGCATCCTCGGCGAAACCTTCAAGGTCACGGGGCTTGTTGGCGAGGTCGCAGTATCCCCAGGTCAGGTCACAGGGGATCTGGAAGTGCTCGACCCGTTGCCGGACGATTTCCACGGCTTCCAGGCCCATGAGTTTCATTTGCCGAACACCTTCGACACCGATGACGTTGGTGAACTGATCGAGGCCGTGGCCGACGCCGCGAATCAGTTGCCCGCCATTGCGTCCACTGGCGCCCCAGCCGATTCGATGGGCTTCAAGCAACACTACGCTGAGGCCGCGTTCGGCCAGCTCAAGCGCCGTGTTCAACCCCGAAAACCCACCGCCCACCACACAGACATCGGCCAGCACTTCGCCTTTGAGCGCCGGAAGTTCGGGCTGCGGCAGGCTGCTGGCGGCGTAGTAGGACGCGGTGTGGTTCATTGCAGGCTGTTGAGCACGGGCATTCATGTGCGTGTTCCTGATGCTTGCGTTTAGAAAACTTGACGGAGCATAAGCCGGACCTTCCCGGACGGGCAACATTGGTCGGTTGGTGCTGTCTGGATTGGGGCTTTTGCGTCAGAATCGCGCTCTATTCCGCTATTGGTCACCGCTTCAATGAGCTGCAACAGTCAGACAATCCGCACATTGCGACAGCAGATTCCCTCGTTCGAGTGCGTTCCCGGCTGCCATGACTGCTGCGGCCCGGTGACCACCTCGCCGGAAGAAATGTCACGCCTGCCGCGCAAGTCCCGCGCCGAGCAGGATGCCGCCATGGAAGAACTCAACTGTGTGCACCTGGGGCCCAATGGTTGCACGGTGTATGACGAACGGCCGCTGATCTGCCGGTTGTTCGGCACCACCAAGACCCTGCCGTGCCCCAATGGGCGGGGGCCAGTGGAGTTGATTCATCCGCGGGTGGAGAAGCAGGTGTTCGAGTACATGGCCAGTACCCGGCAGGTGTTGGTTTAAAACAGCGGGTCTTCAGGTGGACCGAGTTGCCTCAATCGCGAGCAAGCTCGCTCCCACAGGTATTTGAGTCTGCCTGAATTTTGTGTTCAAAACCGGTTCATTGTGGGAGCGAGCTTGCTCGCGATGGGGTCGGAACAGACACCGGAAAATCTTCAATCCGGAATCGGCAGAGTCAGGCTCTCTTTCACCTCTTCCATCACGATGTAACTCTTGGACTCGCGCACGTGGGGCAGCTTGAGCAGGATGTCGCCCAGCAATTTGCGGTACGAGGCCATCTCGGAAATCCGCGCCTTCACCAGGTAGTCGAAATCCCCTGACACCAGGTGGCACTCCAGCACGTGGGGCAATTTCAGCACCGCACGCCGGAACTCTTCGAAAGTATCGCCGGATTTGTAGTCCAGGCTGATCTCGACGAACACCAGCAGACTACCCTTCAGATGCTGCGGATTGAGCCTGGCGTTGTAGCCCATGATGATCCCTTCGCGCTCCAGACGCCGGACCCGCTCGGTACAGGGCGTGGTCGAGAGCCCGACCTTTTCCCCAAGCTCGGTAAAGGAAATCCGCCCGTCCGCTTGCAGGATCCGCAGGATGTTGCGGTCGATCTTGTCCAGCTCACGTTTGGTCTGAGTGTTGGTACGCATAGGGGATGCGCCTCCGTGAAAAGGGTTTTTGCCGAGAATTGTCGCCAAATATAGGCGCTTATATAGTGAAATGCACTGGCAAATCTTTTTTACACTGCGCACATCTGAAGCTCTGAATAACAAACGTCAGCGGTTAGCCGCGATGAGGGATATGAAAATGCGCGTCATGGTCTTGGGTAGCGGCGTCATCGGTACCACCAGTGCTTATTATCTGGCCCGTGCCGGGTTTGAAGTGGTGGTTGTGGACCGGCAGCCGGCCGCTGCCATGGAGACCAGTTTCGCCAATGCCGGGCAGGTCTCGCCGGGTTATGCCTCGCCGTGGGCCGCGCCGGGCGTGCCGCTCAAGGCCATCAAGTGGCTGTTGCAGCGCCACGCGCCACTGGCGATCAAGGCCACGGCCGACATCGACCAGTACCTGTGGATGGCACAGATGCTGCGCAACTGCACCGCCAGCCGTTACGCGGTGAACAAGGAGCGCATGGTCCGTCTGTCCGAGTACAGCCGCGACTGCCTCGATGAACTGCGTGCCGAAACCGGCATTGCCTACGAAGGCCGTAGCCTTGGTACGACCCAACTGTTCCGCACCCAGGCTCAACTGGACGGCGCCGCGAAAGACATCGCCGTGCTGAAAGAGTCCGGCGTGCCGTTCGAGTTGCTCGACCGCGAAGGTATTGCCCGCGTTGAGCCGGCGCTGGCCAGCGTCACTGACATCCTCGCCGGTGCCTTGCGCCTGCCGAACGACCAGACCGGCGACTGCCAGATGTTCACCACCAAGCTCGCCGAGATGGCCGCGAACCTCGGTGTGCAATTCCGTTTCGGCCAGGACATTCAACGCCTCGACTTCGCCGGTGACCGCATCAACGGCGTATGGATCGACGGCAAGCTGGAAACCGCCGACCGCTACGTCCTGGCGCTTGGCAGCTACTCGCCGCAACTGCTCAAACCACTGGGGATCAAGGCGCCGGTGTACCCGCTCAAGGGCTACTCCCTGACCGTGCCGATCACCAACCCGGCAATGGCCCCGACTTCGACCATTCTCGACGAGACCTACAAGGTCGCGATCACCCGTTTCGACAACCGCATCCGCGTTGGCGGCATGGCGGAGATCGCCGGTTTTGACCTGTCGCTGAACCCGCGCCGGCGCGAAACCCTGGAGATGATCGTCAACGACCTTTATCCTCAGGGCGGCAATCTGGCCGAAGCGAGCTTCTGGACCGGCCTGCGCCCGACCACTCCAGATGGCACGCCAATCGTAGGCGCCACACCGTTCAAGAACCTGTTCCTGAACACCGGTCACGGCACGCTGGGCTGGACCATGGCCTGTGGCTCCGGTCGCTTGCTGGCGGACCTGATGGCCAAGAGAAAGCCGCAGATCAGCGCCGAAGGCCTCGATATTTCCCGTTATGGCAACAAAACCCAGGAGTCTGCTAAGCATGTCAGTCCAGCGCCAGCTCACCAATGAGCGCATGAGTCAGATCGTCACCCATAACGGCACGGTTTACCTGGCCGGACAGGTGGGCGACGACATGAACGCCGGGATTGAACAGCAGACCCGTGAAACACTGGCCAACATCGAGCGGTTGCTCGATCTGGCCGGCACCGACAAGCACAATCTGCTGTCGGTGACGATTTACCTGAAGGACATCGACGCGCATTTCGAAGGCATGAACGCGGTGTGGGACAAGTGGCTGCCAAAAGGCGTCGCTCCCGCCCGAGCCACCGTTGAAGCGAAATTGTGCGAACCGGAAATCCTGGTCGAGCTGTCGGTTGTCGCCGCTCTGCCATAAGCCTGTCAGAAAAGATCCCTCTCCCGGTGCTGTTGGTGGTTAACGCTGTCAGCCAGCACCGGTTTTTCTTCCCGATAACCCGACCAGAAGTCTGCCGCCATGCGTCCTGCCCGTGCCCTGATCGACCTTCAAGCCCTGCGTCACAACTACCGGATCGCCCGTGAACTCACGGGGGTCCGTGCCCTCGCGGTGATCAAGGCCGATGCCTATGGCCATGGCGCGGTGCGTTGCGCCCAGGCGCTGGAAGCCGAGGCGGACGGGTTTGCCGTGGCCTGCATCGAAGAGGCGTTGGAGCTGCGGGCGGCGGGCATTCGTGCGCCGGTCCTGCTGTTGGAAGGCTTTTTCGAAGCCGACGAGCTGGCGCTGATCGTCGAGCATGATTTCTGGTGCGTGGTGCATTCGCTGTGGCAGCTCGAAGCCATCGAAAAAGCCGCGTTGAGCAAGCCGATCACCGTGTGGCTGAAGCTCGACTCGGGCATGCACCGGGTGGGCCTGCACCCGGCGGATTATCAGGCGGCCTATCAACGGCTGCTGGCCAGCGGCAAGGTCGCGAAAGTGGTGCTGATGAGCCACTTTGCGCGTGCCGACGAACTGCACGAACAGGCCAGCGCGGAGCAGGTGGCGGTATTTGAAGCGGCACGCAAGGGCTTGTCCGCCGAGGTCAGCCTGCGCAACTCGCCGGCGGTGCTCGGTTGGCCGCAGATACCGAGTGACTGGGTGCGCCCAGGCATCATGCTCTATGGCGCCACGCCCTTCGAAGAAGCCAACGAAGTGGCATCGCGGCTGCAACCGGTCATGACCCTGGAATCGAAGGTGATCAGTGTGCGCGAGTTGCCGGCTGGCGAGCCCGTCGGTTACGGCGCCAAATTCATCACCCCCAAACCGATGCGCATTGGCGTGGTGGCCATGGGTTACGCCGACGGCTACCCACGTCTGGCACCGACCGGCACGCCAGTGCTGGTTGCCGGGCAGCGCAGCCAGTTGATCGGCCGGGTATCGATGGACATGCTCTGTATCGACCTGACCGATGTGCCGCAGGCCGGTCTCGGTTCGACCGTCGAGTTGTGGGGCAAAAACATCCTCGCCAGTGATGTGGCCATGGCTGCCGGCACGATTCCTTACCAGATCTTCTGCAACCTGCGCCGAGTGCCACTGCTCTATTCCGGGGCTTAGTGAGCAGGGCTCCAGACCGGAAGTCGCCTCGCTGAGCAGGATTCAGGTCAAGGTGTTGTAAATACTGAACGCTGTCGCCATGATAACGCTCAATATTCCAACAATCTGAATCCTGGAGGCGCAAGCTTTGGACGTCGGTGAACGACTGCAATCCATCCGTAGGCTCAAAGGCCTTTCCCAGCGTGAGCTCGCCAAACGGGCGGGGGTCACCAACAGCACGATTTCGATGATCGAGAAGAACAGCGTGAGCCCTTCGATCAGTTCGCTGCGCAAGGTGTTGGGCGGGATTCCCATGTCCATGGTCGAGTTCTTTTCCGAAGAAATCCTGCAGGAAAAACCGACCCAGATCGTCTACAAGGCCAACGAGCTGATCGATATTTCCGATGGTGCCGTGACCATGAAGCTGGTCGGTCGGGCACACCCGAGCCGGGCCATCGCCTTCCTCAATGAAATCTATCCGCCAGGCGCCGATACCGGTGACGAGATGCTCACCCATGAGGGCGAGGAAACCGGCATCCTGGTCGAAGGAAAACTGGAACTGGTGGTCGGTCTCGAAACTTTTGTCCTCGAAGCCGGCGATAGCTACTACTTTGAAAGTACCAAGCCACACCGTTTCCGAAATCCGTTCGATGCGCCTGCGCGACTAATCAGCGCAGCCACACCAGCGAATTTCTAAGAAAAGAGGCGTCCTGCCAGCATCGCAGAGGTGCCCGGGCTGTTTTTCCGTCGCGACCTAAGACCCCTCCGACTTTGGGGTTGTTTCAGTGCGGCGGGCTTACCGCTATACTTGCGCCCGCCTGCGAACCGTGGCCGTAGGCGTGACTAGCCACCATTGAGGGTGAACGCGTGAACCTAATTATGAAAATGCTGGCTGCACCAGCAACCGTATTGGCCCTATGGGCTGTCAGTGTCAGCGCTCAGGCTGCGACCAACGACGATATTGCCAAACGCCTTGAGCCAGTCGGCCAGGTTTGTGTTCAGGGTAAAGAGTGCAAGGGCATGGAAGTGGCCGCTTCCGCTGGCGGCGGTGGTGGTGCGAAAACCCCGGATGAAGTGATTGCAAAGCATTGCAACGCTTGCCACGGTACAGGCCTGTTGGGCGCGCCGAAAGTCGGTGATGCCGCCGCTTGGGGCGAACGTGCCAAGAAAGAAGGTGGTGTTGACGGCTTGCTCGCCAAGGCGATCTCCGGCATCAACGCGATGCCGCCAAAAGGCACCTGCGCCGATTGTGCAGACGCCGAGCTCAAAGGCGCCATCCAGAAGATGTCCGGCCTGAAATAAGGCGCCGCATCGTTCGCAAAAAACCGTCCCAGGACGGTTTTTTTGTGCCTGCAATTCCGCGCTGACCCTTGTAGGAGCGAGCTCGCTCGCGATGGTCGTCAACGATAACGCTGGAAACCTGGCACCCCGCGGTGCTCTCAGGTTCTTCGCGAGCGAGCTCGCTCCTACAAGGTCTTTGTGGCGGCCGATTGGCATTAACGGACTGTTCATTGCAGCAAAGACCCGGCAAGCTCGGTCCAGGCTCAAGTCATGGAAAGCGAGGGGTGATCCGATGGTTCAGCTGTGCTCTATCGAACAGGCAGTCGATGACGTCTTGGCACGGTTGCCGGCGCATATCCACATGGGCCTGCCCCTGGGGTTGGGCAAACCCAATCACTTCGTCAACGCGCTGTATCAACGAATCGCACAGTTGCCCGAGCGACGACTGACGATCTACACCGCGTTGTGTCTGGGGCGTCCACCCTTGGGCGATGGTTTGCAAAAGCGATTTCTAGAACCCTTTGTCGAACGTGTGTTCGGCGATTATCCGGAGCTGGAGTTTCTCGCCGACCTGCGTCGCGAGGGTTTACCGGGCAACATCCACATCCAGCAGTTCTTCATGCAGCCTGGCAGCCTGCTCAACAGTGCTACGGCGCAACAGGATTACGTCAGCAGCAACTACAGCCATGCGGCCCGGGACATCAACGCCGCCGGGTTGAATCTGGTGGCGCAACTGGTGGCCAGCCATGCCGAGCATCCCGACCGCTTGAGCCTCAGTTGCAACCCGGACATCACCCTCGACCTATTGCCGATGATCGCCAAGCGCCGCGCCGCCGGAGAAACCATCCTGATGGTCGGCCAAGTACACAACGATCTGCCTTACATGCCCGGCGATGCGGAACTGGACATCGACACCTTTGACCTGCTGATCGATGAGAAGGACAACACCACGCTGTTTTCCACGCCAAACATGCCGGTGGGCTTTCAGGACCATTTCATCGGCCTGCACGCCAGCACTCTGGTGCGTGACGGCGGCACCTTGCAGATCGGCATCGGTTCCATGGGTGATGCGCTGACGGCAGCGTTGCTGGCGCGGCAAGCCGACAACGACGGATACAGGGCTTTGCTGGCAGACGTAAACCTCAGCCACTGGGCGCAACTGATCGAGCGCGAAGGCGGCATCGAGCCCTTCGCCAAAGGCCTGTATGGCTGCAGCGAAATGTTCGTCAACGGCTTGTTGGTGCTGGCCGATGCCGGGATCGTGCGGCGCAAGGTTTATCCGGACGCGGCGACCCAACAGCAGGCGAATGCCGGCACCCTCGACGAGGCTGCGCAAACCGATGGCATCTCGGTGCACGGCGGATTCTTCCTCGGGCCGCGCAGCTTCTATGAACGCTTGCGTGAGTTGCCGCAGAGCAAGCGGCTTGAATTCAACATGACCCGCATCAGCTACATCAACGAGCTCTACGGCCAGGAAGAACTCAAGCGCTTGCAACGTCTCGATGCGAGGTTCATCAACACCGCGTTCACCGTGACCTTGCTCGGTGCCGCGGTGGCGGATCAGCTCGAAGACGGACGTGTGCTCAGCGGCGTAGGCGGGCAATACAACTTCGTGGTGCAGGGGCATGCGTTGCAAGGCGCGCGTTCGGTGTTGCTGCTGCGCAGCTGGCGTGAGTCTGGAGGCGACGTCAGCTCGAACATCGTCTGGGAGTATGGTCACTGCACGATTCCGCGGCATCTGCGGGACATCGTGGTCACCGAGTACGGCATCGCCGACCTGCGGGGCAAGACCGATGCGGCGGTGATTGAAGCACTGTTAAATATCAGCGACTCACGTTTCCAGTCGGGGCTGATCGCGCAGGCACAGAAAGTCGGCAAATTGCCCAAGGACTTCCGTCTCGATCCGCGCTTTACCGATAACAGCCCGCAGCGTTTGCAGGAGATTCAGGCGCGGCATCCGCAGCTATTTCCAGAGTACCCACTGGGTTGTGATTTCACCGAGGTCGAGCGGGATGTGTTGCGGGCGCTGAACTGGCTCAAGAGCAAGTTCAAGCTGAGCGAGGTGCTGGAGTTGGGCAAGGCAGCGCTGGATGCGCCGGAGCCTGCGTTGTTTCCAGAGCATCTGGAGCGCATGCAGTTGGCCAGTCCGGAAGGGCTGAAGGAAGACTTGTATCAGCGCTTGCTGCTCACAGGCCTCAAGGCGACTGCGCAGTAACTGCCCCCCCCCCAAAACAACTGTGGGAGCGAGCTTGCTCGCGATAGCGGTGTATCAGTCAACGAAGATGTCGACTGACGCTATGCAATCGCGAGCAAGCTCGCTCCCACAGGGGGATGTGCAGTGTGGCCTTTATTCGATGAAGGTTACGACGCCACCGGCCAGCGACTTCACACGCGCCAGGGACTCTACGCGATAACCCTGCGAGTCCAGCTCTGCACGACCCCCCTGGAACGACTTCTCGATAACGATACCCAGGCCTGCCACGGTGGCGCCGGCCTGTTTGATGATCGAAATCAGTGCCTGGGACGCCTTACCGTTGGCCAGGAAGTCATCGATGATCAGCACGCGGTCGCTGCTGGTCAGGTGGCGCGGAGAGATGGCCACGGTGCTTTCGGTCTGCTTGGTGAACGAGTACACGGTCGCCGACAGCAGGTTTTCGGTCAGGGTCAGGGACTGGTGCTTGCGGGCGAAGATCACCGGCACGCCCAGGTTCAGACCGGTCATGATCGCCGGGGCGATGCCCGAGGCTTCGATGGTGACGATCTTGGTGATGCCCGAATCCTTGAACAGCGTGGCGAATTCGTCGCCGATCAGCTTCATCAGGGCCGGGTCGATCTGGTGGTTCAGAAAGGCGTCGACTTTCAGGACCTGGTCGGAAAGCACGATGCCTTCTTCGCGAATTTTCTTGTGCAGGGCTTCCATGAAGCTGTCCTCTGTTGGCGCCTTGTGCGCCCTAAGGTTTTAAAAAAGTGGTCAATTCTAGCGCTTTAACATCGCGCGTATATCCGCCAATGCGTTGTTGCCTCGCACGGCTTTGACTTCAGTCGGTGTGTCGTCGTTGCCTTCCCAGGCCAGGTCGTCCGGCGGCAACTCATCGAGGAAGCGGCTCGGCGCGCAATCGATGATCTCGCCGTACTGCTTGCGCTTGGCGGCGAAGGTGAAGGCCAGGGTCTGGCGCGCACGGGTAATGCCCACGTAGGCCAGGCGACGTTCTTCTTCGATGGTGTCGGCTTCGATGCTGGAGCGGTGCGGGAGGATTTCCTCCTCCATGCCCATGATGAACACGTAGGGGAATTCCAGGCCCTTGGACGCATGCAAAGTCATCATCTGCACGCCTTCGGCGCCGTCTTCCTCTTCCTGCTGGCGCTCGAGCATGTCGCGCAGGACGAGTTTGCCGATGGCGTCCTCGACGGTCATCTCGCCTTCTTCGTCTTTTTCCAGGGTGTTCTTCAGCGCCTCGATCAGGAACCAGACGTTACCCATGCGGTAATCGGCGGCCTTGTCGCTGGAGCTGTTGGTGCGCAGCCAGTTCTCGTAGTCGATGTCCATGACCATGCTGCGCAGGGCCGAGATCGGGTCTTCGCCGGCGCACTGCTCGCGCACCCTGTCCATGAAGCGCTTGAAGCGCGACAGGCGATCGGTGAAGCGGCTGTCGAGATGCTCGCCCAGGCCGATTTCGTCGGTGGCGGCGTACATCGAGATCTTGCGTTCGGTGGCGTAGTTGCCCAGCTTCTCCAGCGTGGTCGAGCCGATCTCGCGGCGCGGCACGTTGATCACCCGCAGGAAGGCGTTGTCGTCGTCCGGGTTCACGATCAGGCGGAAGTAGGCCATCAGGTCTTTCACTTCCTGACGTCCGAAAAAGCTGTTGCCGCCGGACAGGCGATACGGCACCTGGTGGTGCTGCAACTTCAGCTCGATCAGCTTGGCCTGGTAGTTGCCGCGATACAGGATCGCGAAATCGCTGTACGGGCGGTCGGTGCGCAAGTGCAGGCTGAGGATTTCCATGGCCACGCGCTCGGCTTCGGCGTCCTCGTTGCGGCACCGGATCACGCGGATCTCGTCGCCGTGGCCCATTTCACTCCACAACTGTTTTTCGAATTCGTGGGGGTTGTTCGAGATCAGTACGTTGGCGCAGCGCAGGATGCGGCTGGTGGAGCGATAGTTCTGCTCCAGCATCACCACTTTCAAGGACGGGTAGTCGTCCTTGAGCAGCATCAGGTTTTCCGGACGTGCGCCGCGCCAGGCGTAGATCGACTGGTCGTCGTCGCCCACCACGGTGAACTGGTTGCGTTTGCCGATGAGCATTTTCACCAGCAAATATTGGCTGGCGTTGGTGTCCTGGTATTCGTCCACCAGCAGGTAGCGCACCTTGTTCTGCCACTTTTCCAGGATGTCGGCATGTTCTTCGAACAGCTTCACCGGGAGCAGGATCAGGTCGTCGAAATCCACCGCGTTGAACGCCTTGAGCGTGCGCTGGTAGTGGGTGTAGACGATGGCAGCGGTCTGCTCCTTGGGGTTGCGCGCGTTTTCCAGGGCCTGGGCCGGCAGGATCAGGTCGTTTTTCCAGGCGCCGATCATGTTCTTGATCTCGTCGACGCCGTCGTCGCCCGAGTATTCCTTCTGCATGATGTCGGTCATCAGGGCCTTGACGTCGGTCTCGTCGAAGATCGAGAAGCCCGGTTTGTAGCCCAGCCGCACGTGTTCCTTGCGGATGATGTTCAGGCCCAGGTTGTGGAAGGTGCAGACCGTCAGGCCACGACCTTCGCCGGCGCGCAGCAGGGTGCCGACCCGTTCCTTCATCTCGCGGGCGGCCTTGTTGGTAAAGGTCATGGCGACGATGTACTGGGCGCGGATGCCGCAGTTCTGGATCAGGTGCGCGATTTTGCGCGTGATCACGCTGGTCTTGCCGGAGCCAGCACCGGCGAGCACCAAAAGAGGGCCGCCGACGTAGCTCACGGCTTCTTGCTGCCGGGGATTGAGTCGGGACATAGGTAAATTCAGGAGTCAGTCACGAAATGGGCCGGCATTTTAACAGGCTCAGCGAATTGTGCTGCTCTGTCCGACTTGTGACGTACCACGCTATCTGTAATTGCCGGTTTTGTTACTTTCACGCAGGATGCGCAACGAATTTGCGGCTAATGTTCGTAATTCCGGATACAAAGGTCTCGTTTTGCTCACCGATGTCATTGTCATTGGTCATCGGAACGGCATAATGCCCGTCGCCTACATCTTTGCAGAGTCTAGGGAGCTAGCTTGTCTACGCCTGTCGAACCCTTGCGTTTGCTGCTACTGGCCGAAGAGCCAGCGTGGGCAGCGTTGTTGCGCGAGTGTCTGGCTCCTATGGGGAGCTCGGTCGTGCTCATCAGCGCGCCGAGTTGGGAGTCGGTCAGCAGCCTGTTCGATGACAACCGCAGCGCGGTGTTATTGACCATCCCGCAACTTCAGCCGGCGCCGGGCCGTTGCAGCCTGCCGACGGTGTTGTTGCTCGACCATGAGCCGCTGATCCCGCCCGACGGTGTGAGTGACTGGTTGGTGCGCGATCATCTCGATCCCGGCATGTTGCGCCGTTGCCTACGCCATGTGCGCGAACGTGGCGTTCTGGAAAACACCCTTCAACGTCTGGCCGAGCAAGATCCGCTGACCGGCATCGCTAACCGCCAGGGCTTCCAGACTCTGCTGACGGCGCGCCTGGCGGAAAACGACGGTCGCGGCCTGGCCCTCGGTCATCTCGACCTCGACAACTTTCGTTATGCCAACGACGCCCTCGGCCATCAGGCCGGTGATCGCCTGATCCTGCAAGTGGTGGCGCGGCTCAAGAGTCAGCTTGAGGCCGGCGATCAACTGGCGCGCCTGGGCAGTGATGAATTCGCTCTGCTGATCGACACCCGTCGTGCTCCCCAGCGTGCCGAGTGGATGGCCGAGCGCATCAGCGAAGTACTGGCCGAGCCTTATTGGGTCGATGGCGAAAGCCTGTTGATCGGTTCCAGCCTGGGCATTGCCTACGCCCGGGCCCAGGCTGGTGCGGATCCGCTGATGTGGCATGCGCACATCGCCATGCAGCAGGCCAAAAGCACCCAAGGCTGCACCTTTCACATTTTCAACGAGCGCATCAACCGCAATGCCCGCAGCATCGCCGACCTCGAAACCGAGCTGCGTCGGGCACTGCGCCGCGATGAGCTGGAGCTGCATTACCAGCCACGGCTGAACCTCGAAGACGGGCAGATCGTCGGCCTCGAAGCTTTGGTGCGCTGGCGGCATGCTGAGCGCGGCTTGCTTCCACCGAGTGAATTCGTGCCGCTGGCCGAGCAAAGTGGTCTGATCGTGCCGCTGGGCTACTGGGTAATTTCCCGGGCCTTGCGCGACATGCAGGCGCTGCTTGAGCTGGGTTTGCCACCGTTGCACATGGCGATCAACCTGTCGTTCCGGCAGTTCCAGGACAGCCAGTTGCTTTCGACCCTCAGTCGCCTGATTGCCGAGCGCGGTGTCGAGGCGCAGTGGCTGGAGTTCGAACTGACCGAAACCGCCGTGATGCGTCGCAGTGATCTGGTCAAGCAGACCATGGACGCCCTCGGGCGCCTCGGTGTGCGCTTCTCCCTCGACGACTTCGGCACCGGGTTCTCGTCGTTCGTGCACCTCAACAGCCTGCCGATCACCTTGCTGAAGATCGACAAGAGCTTTGTCGGCGGCATGGAGCAGCGTGAGGAAAACCGCAAACTGGTCCACGCGATGATCAACCTGGCGCACAACCTCAACCTCGAGGTGGTCGCAGAAGGCGTGGAAACGCCGGAGCAACTGGATCTGCTGCGTGGGTTTGAATGCGATCAGGTGCAGGGGTATTTGATCAGCAGGCCATTGCCGCTGGCCGAACTGGTGGAGTATCTGACGTTTGGCAGCAATCAGCAGCCGATGCTGGAAATCGGCTGAGGTTGCCACAGAGCCCTGTAGGAGCGAGCTTGCTCGCGATAAACCCGAGAACGCCGCGGGGCACCTGCCAACCAGCGTTATCGTTGACGACCATCGCGAGCGAGCTCGCTCCTACAGGGGGCTCAGTCAGGCTGAGCAACCTCGAAACGCTGCACTGACGTCGTGTCGCGCTTGATCATCCGCTTCATCTTCCACTCAAATCCCAGCGTCAGGCTCACCGCCGCACACGCCAGCCCCAGCGCCAGGCCCCACCAGACGCCCGTTGGCCCCCAGTCCAGGTGGAACGCCATCCACCACGCCGCCGGTGCGCCAATCAGCCAATAGCAACCCAGGCCGACCAGGAAAGTGGTCTTGGCATCCTTGAGTCCGCGGATACAGCCCATGGCAATGGTTTGCGTGCCGTCGAACAGTTCGAACCATGCCGCCACCGCCAACAGGCTCACGGCAAGGTTGATGACATCGCGAAACGCCGGGTCGTTGTGGTCGAGGAACAGGCCGACCAACTGGTTTGGCAATAGCCAGAAGACCATGGCGAAACACAGCATCGCCGCCGCCCCGAAGGCAATACCGACCCGCCCGGCCAGCCGCGCATCCAGCAATTGCCCGGCGCCGTAGTGCTGGCCGATGCGCATGGTGATCGCATAAGAAATCCCCGCCGGGACCATGAACGCCACCGAAACGATTTGCAGGGCAATCTGATGAGCCCCCAGCTGTGTGCTGCCCATGGTGCCCATGCACAGCGCGGCGAAGGCAAACAGCCCGACTTCCACCGCGTAGGTGCCGCCAATCGGCAGGCCCAGACGCCACAGCTCCTTCAGGTACTGGCGGTTCAGCCGCGACAGGCCCTGGCGCAGCGGATAGGCCTCATAAGCCGGATGCCGACGAATGTGCCACGCCAGCGCAAGTGCCATCAGGTTGGCGACAATCGCCGTGACCAGCCCGATGCCCGTCAGCCCCAGTTTCGGCAGGCCGAACATGCCGGTAATCAGCGCATAGTTGAGCAGGAAGTTGGCGACCGTACCGCCAACACTGATGACCATCACTGGCGTTGCACGGCCAATGGCGCTGGTGAACCCGCGCAGGGCCATGAAGCTCAGGTAGCCGGGCAGGGCGAACGGCAGGAAGATCAAAAACTGCCCGGCTGCGTTGACGTTGCTTTCAGTCTGGCCGAACAGCAGCAGCACCGGTTTGAGGTTCCACAACAGCAAACCGGCGACCAGCGCCATCAGCCACGCCAGCCACAACCCGGCCTGGGTCAGTCGAGTTGCCCCGACAATATCACCGGCACCTTGACGGATCGCCACCAGGGTGCCGACCGCCGCAATCACGCCGATGCAGAAAATCGACACGAACGAGTAGGTCGCCGCACCGAGCCCGCCACCGGCCAGGGCCTCGGGACTCAGGCGCGCCATCATCAGGGTGTCGGTGAGGACCATCAGCATGTGCGCCAACTGCGAGGCAATCAACGGCCCCGCCAGCCGCAGGATGGCCCAGAGTTCAGTACGTGCTGGATGCTGCATGGTCATCACGCTCGATTATCAAAGGGAACAGGAAAGCACCGATTCTCGGCGCTCTGCACGGTTTTCACAAAGGGATAAAAAGGATGGATGGCATGATTCAAACTCATGCTGGAGAGTTTCTGCTAGGGTAGGCGAACCCCGCAGTAGGAGCTTTCCCAATGTCCCGTCGTCTTCCTCCCTTGTATGCCCTGCGCGCATTCGAAGCGGCGGCGCGGCACAGTTCGTTTACCCGCGCGGCCGAAGAGCTGTCGATTACCCAAAGTGCGGTCAGCCGGCATATTCGTACGCTCGAAGAGCATTTTGCCTGCCGCTTGTTTCATCGCAGTGGCCGCAACCTGCAACTGACCGAGTCGGCCCGTTTGCTGTTGCCGGGCATTCGCGAAGGCTTCACCGCCCTGGAGCGGGCCTGCAATACCTTGCGCGCCGAAGACGACATCCTGCGCATGAAAGCTCCGTCGACCCTGACCATGCGTTGGTTGCTGGCGCGCCTCAGCCGCTTCCGTCATCTGCAGCCGGGCAACGAAGTGCAATTGACCAGTGCGTGGATGGACGTCGATTCAGTGGATTTCAATGACGAACCGTTCGACTGCGCCGTCATCCTCAGCAATGGGCATTTTCCACCGGACTGGGAGGCGACTCTCCTGTTCCCCGAAGAGCTGATTCCGGTGGGCGCGCCGAATCTTCTGAAGGATCAACCATGGGACGTCGCGCGCCTGGCCAGTACCGAGCTGCTGCACCCGACACCGGACCGCCGTGACTGGCGCAACTGGCTGGAGCGCATGGGCCTGACCGATCAGGTCTCGCTCAAGGGCGGTCAGGTGTTCGACACGCTGGAACTGGGCATGATTGCAGCCGCCCGTGGCTACGGTGTGTCCATGGGCGATTTGCTGATGGTCGCGGAGGATGTCGCGCAGGGACGTCTGAGTTTGCCGTGGCCGACAGCCGTCGCCAGCGGTGAGAATTATTTCCTGGTCTGGCCGAAAACCCGCCCCGGAGGCGAGCGTTTGCGCCGCCTCAGCGATTTTCTTTTGGGTGAGGTTCGGGCCATGGAGCTACCGGCGGTCGAGCACTTGAGATGAATCATCGCAGGCAAGTCGGATCAGTCCCCAAGCTAATCGCACTTGGCATTGCTGGACACTTCCTTGCTCGCCTGTTTCAACAGGTTACCCAACTCAGCCGCATTGGTGCTGTTGTAAACCCGACCTCCGGTGTTTTCAGCGATACAGCGTGACGGGCCGCCAGCACCGATTTTCACCACGTTGACCCGCAGGCGCGGTTGTTCCCTGGCGATTCGACGGGATACCGCGCAAACGTCCTGCCCGCAACCGTCTTCACCGTCGACGAACATCACGATCACCGCATCGTTATTGCGCCCGTCGACGGTACTCGCCGCGTGGGCCAGGCTGTCGGCCAGCGGTGTGCCGTCGTCGGGAACCAGGCCTCGAATCCCGTTGATCAGCCGCGGGCGGTCGCCGAACTTGAACAAACCCTGGTCCGGTGTTCTTTCGCAGCCGGCGAAGGTGATCAGGCGTGTGTCGATCTTCGGGTCCAGCCCGTTGATCATGCCGGCCAGCGAGTCCTTGGCGACGTCCATGCGGCTGGGTTTGGCGGTAAGCCGCATGGTGCGGTTCGGGTCCAGGAGCTTGTTGATGTCAGGACCGAAGAACCAGTCCTCGTCGGATTTCACTGACTTGATGTTCAAATCCATCGAACCCGAGGTGTCGAGCACCACCACGAACTGCGGGACCTCTGACTTCGGCGCTGTTTTGCGGCATGCGAAGTTGTCCAGCGTCGGGGCGGGTGGCGGGGCAGCCACTACCGGTTTTGGTGGTGGAACCGGTTTGGGTGGCGGGGTCGGCTTGGGTTCCGGTGCCGGTGCCGGCTTTGGTGGCGGGACCGGCTTGGGTTCCGCTACCGGCTCTGGCGTTGGTTCTGGTGCCGGAACAGGTTTCGGTTCCGGTTCCACGACAGGTTCGGGGACAGGCTCAACTGGTTTCTCAACCGGTTTCTCAACAGGCGTCACTACCGGTGCCACAGGCGCTACAGGCGGAACCACGACAACCGGCTCACGGTGCAGGAACCACCAGAGCCAGAGCGCCAGAAGCAGCAACAGCAGCGCGAGCAAGGCTGCCGCGATCCACCAGCCACGACGCGACGGCGGTAGGACGGGCACCACTGGCGGCACGATCGGTTTGGGCGGACGCTGGTTCCACCGCACCACCAAAGGCTCACCGTTGAGGCTGTAGAGTTTGTCCAGCTCAGGCGTACCGAGCAGGCTGCGCAGGTCATTCGCTTCCGTCGTTTGACCGCGTTTTTGCAGTTCATCCGCCAGCTGTCCGAGGGACGTCTGACGCACTTCATAGGTCTCCAGCAAACGTCGTTGCGCGTCCTCGTTGAGATCGGCATAAGGCGTGGGTTGGCCACCCAGTTCGGTCCACCATTCCAGCACGTCGCCGCTGCCCATCCGCGGGATAGCAAACAGACTGGCGACGGTCGGCGGAAAGTGTTTCTGGATGAGGGCGACTTTGGCTTGCAGCGCACTCATCCCCTCCGATGTGGCTTGCGCATCCCTGATGACCCGCTGCATGACGACGATTCCTGAAAAAGTGCAGGCATCCATCGGGACGCTTGCGGGGTGAAAAGTTACTCTTCGTAGCCGAGGCTGAATTGCAGCTGATTGACCTTCTTCTGCAACGTTTTCAGCTCTTGCTGCTTGGCCGCGAGTGTCGCGGGTGTTGATTTGGCCGTTGGCGCCGCTTGCGAAGCCTTGAGCTGCTTCTCGAGGTCGGCAATCTGCTTCTGCACCTGGGCCTCATTGCCACGCCGAGCCTTGAGCGAGGTCAGCAGTTGCGCCAGCGACTGATTCAGCGCCGCCTGGGATTTCTGCTGGCTGGCCAGATCGGTCTTGGTGCTGAGCTGCTGGGCCTGAATGTTCTCGTACACCTGACGGAACATTGCGTTTTGCTGTCGGGACTCGCTCAGGGCCAGTTCCTTCTGCTTGACCTGATCGCTGTAACCACCGGAGTAGTCACAGTTCATCTTGGTTAGCAGGCTGCTGTCGCGATTGGTTGCATCGCATTCGCCGGGCTGGGTCGCGCAACCGCTCAGGGCCAGGACGGCAGTGATGACCATTAGTTGTCGTAGCGTCATGTGCTTAACCCAGGGTGATTGCGGAGCGTTGGCTGTACAGAGCGTCGACTTCCTTCTGCAGGCTGACGACTTTCTGGTTCATTCTCTGAATGTTCATGTCCACCTGTCGGATCTCGGCGCTGGTGCCTTGCGAACGCTCGGCGTCTGCCACTTTTCTGTACTCGGTGACCTTGGTACGCATGTTGGCAAGGTCTTTGCGCAGGCGTGCGATGTCCGAGTCGATCCCGGCGATTTGCGCCTGAGCCCTGCTCTTGTCGACTTTCTTGTTGGCGATGTCCTTTTTGATCTGGGCAATTTGCGCATTGTCATCATTGATCACTTGCTGAGCGGTCGCAGTCCGGGCGATCACGTTCTGCGTGTCTTGTTCGACGTCGCTGTTCATCTTCGCCAAGCGGGTGGTGGTGTCGGCGTATTGGGCGCGACGTTGATCCAGGTAATAGTTCGCGCCCATGGCCACGCCACACGCGGTAATACCGGCGGCGATGACGCACACGGTTTTGTTGCTGCTGTTGGACAGCGCGCAAGCGAGGATGCCGACACCGGCGCCGACGGCGCAGGCCTGGTAACCGGACTTGCTGAAGAACTCTGCGTCATTGCCCTGGGTCAGGCGCGGGTCGGCACCGTCGCCTTCGCCTTCGCCCAACATGGAGCTGCCGGTGTTGGCGCAACCGCTCATTAGCAGGCTGCCAGCGACTACGAAAGCGATCTGTAGCTTGAAGCGAGTCCAAAGGCTGCGCGACATGGTGAAACTCCTACGTAACGGTGTTGACGCGTTGTTATTGAGTGACGGTTTTGCAGCTGGTCAGCCAGGCTTCAGTGTCGATTTTCTGCTTTTGCAGGAACGCCTTCTGATTGGCCCAGTGGGTGCGCAAGTAAGGTTTGAGGTCTTGCAGCTGTTTGTTGCGGGTGATGATTTCTTCCATCACCGGGACTTGCGATTCAAGCAGTGGCTGGCCGTACAAGGTAGCCGATTCCACCAGGCTGCTGGCGTAGTAGCGGCTGAGTTTGTGCAGGCGATCCTTTTGCTCGTTGAGCTTGCCTTTACGCATGTCGCAACTGGCATCTTTGTCTGCGCTTTCGCAGTTGAGCTTGTAGTTCTTTTGCAGGAAGTCGACGTACTGGCCGTCGTCGAGCATCTTGGTGCACAGGAACGCACCCAGGTTGAGGCTGGCGCGGATCGCCTGGTCGCGGGTTTCTTCCTGCTGCTGGTTGCTGGCGCGCAGCTGGTTCTCCAGGGCCTGGAGCTTTTCCTTGAGCGCTTTGTCTTCGACACCCGAGGCGAGGCTGTTCAGCGATTGTACGGTGCCTTTGTCGGCGGATTCGGTTTCCTTGCTGCCGGTGCCGAGTTTCTTCCAGCTGCTTTCGATGCTGGCGACCCGTTCGCGAGAGGTTAGGGTCGGGGAGACCAGCACCAGTCGCAGGCCGGTGGTCTTGTTTTTCACCTGGCCTTCGGCGTTGTAATACGGCTCTTCCTTACGCAATGCCGTACGCAGGTCGGCCTGGGCGGTCAGGTAGTTGCCGCCACGGACGACATAGCCGCCGGCCTGACCGTGCTGGCGGTCGAGTTTGTTCAGGCGAAACGGCTCGAACATCATTTCGTCGACGTTACCGAGCATGTCATGCAGGCCCAGCGGGTTGGGCTTTTGCAGGCCGGTCAATTGCACTTTGCCGTTGGACGATTGCGCCCCGGCGAACCACTCGTAGGCGTTGATGCCTTCTGGCATCGGGTAGTGCGTGTCGCGGAATTCAGCAGCACCGACTTCCAGCCCGCCGCGCGCGGCGAACTCCCACTCGACCTCGGTCGGTAGGCGCAGGAAACCCTGGGCACCGTCTTCCTTAGGCAGCTTGCCGGCGGCGTTTTTGCGCAGCCACAGGTTGTACTTGTCGGCGGCGTCGATGGCTTGCACCCAGCTCACCGCCGTTTGCGGCAAGCGCATTTTGGTGGCAGCGGTGGGGCAGGTCGCTTCGGTCAGCGCGGCGTATTGCAACTGACTCATCTCGTACTTGGCCATCAGGTAGTAGCGGGACTTGTCGTTCCTGGCCCCGGTAAAACTGCCGGCGATAAAGGTCGGGCGGGTCTGCTCGACATAGCCGTATTCCGCGCCGTCCTGACCGATGTTGATCGGGTAGTCATCCAAGGGACCTGCGACCGGAATGAACACTTTGCGAAACACCATCGAACCTTCGCAGGGCATCGGCAGCACGACGTCGCCAGCCTCGGGCATCGGGTTGTAATACTTCTCTTCCCAGCCCGCCGCCGAGGCGTCGAGCAAGTAGCCGAGGCTCAGGGGTAACAGCAAGCCAAAACGTTTATAGCTCACGCAGACTCTCCGCAGGTTGGATGTTGATGGCTCTCAGCGCGCCGATCATGGCCACCAGGGCAGCGACCAGAAAGGTCAGGAGCAGGGCGGCAACGCCGTGCCAGACCGTGATGTGGCAAACGAAGGTACCGGTGGCCTGGCTGCTGCCGAGCAGGGAGTCGAACAAATGACTGCCCACGGTATAAAACCCCAGCCCGCCCACGTAGCCGGCCAAACTCAGCACCAGCGCTTGCAGGACCACGAAACCGCCGACGGACCTGCGCTTGAAGCCCAGCAGACGCAGGACCGCCAGGCTTTTGCGTTTACGGTCTATGTTGGCCAGGAACGCGCCAACCATGGACGCCACGCAGCCGATCAGTGCCGCCATGGCGATCACACCGAAGATCAACCCCAGCACATGGTTGATGGCTTTGACGTTGTCGATGTCGGCCAGTCGGCTCGACGTTTCGATGTGTTGTTCGTTGAGCCAGTGTTCCAGCGGCGCGACCTGGTCGATGTCGCGCGCATACACGCGGGCGCGGGCATACAGCGGTTGTAGATTCCCCTGAGGCTTGCCGGTGGTAACGCCGAACTCACTGACCTGATAACCGTCGCGAAAGCGCTCCAGATCCAGTAACAGCGGCGGGGCGACGAACCCGGCCGCGCGACCGAAGCGGGCACCTTCGAGCACGGCCAGTACCGTCAGCGTCATCTCGCCGCGTTCATTGACACCTTCCAAGCGGCGCAAGGCCCGTAGCTGCACGCTGTCGCCGGCCTTGGCCTGCAAGCGTTGCGCTGCGCTGGCGCTGAGGATCACCTGATTGCCGACGGGGTTGAGGGACGCCAGATTCAGCTGTGGGTCGCCGGGCTCGGTGGCGATGATTTCCGCGCCTTCGACAAAGCGTTGCATGCCGATCAGCAGGTCCGCCTGGGTATTGAGCGAGCGGGTCTGGCCGAGGGCAAAGCCGGTCTCGGGGCGCAGGCGCAAACGCTCGATCCAGGCTGCGTCGTAGTTACCGTTGCTGAGCATCTTCACTTCAAGGTTGCGCGGGTCGCGCAGCAGTTCGTCCTGCAGCTGGCTGACCACCCCGTGTTTGAGCCCGAACAGCAACAACAACGGCGCGATCACCGCCACCAGGGAAGCGGCGATACACAGCGAGACCTTGCGGTCGTGCCAGAGGTCTTGCAGTGCCAGTGAGCCCAGCAGGCGCAAGCGATCAGTCCATCGGTTCAAACAGAGTCTCTCCCAGATGGTTGATAGCACCGAGTCGCGGCAACCCGAAATCCTTCAGCAGGGCCCAGTCATGGGATACAACGAGCGCACTCAGGCCCATGCTCGACACCAGGCTCAGGAGTAACTCAAACAATCGCCGGGCACTGTGAGGGTCGAGCGCGGCGGTCGGCTCGTCGGCCAACAGCAGCAGAGGTTCATGGGCAATTGCCCGAACGCAGGCGACGCGTTGGCGCTCGCCAATCGACAAGGCCTGGGGTTGTTTGTCCAACAAGCCTTGCAGGCGCAATACGTCAACGGCGTGGTCGATGTGATCGCTCTTCGCCTGCATCCCGAGCAAACGGCGCGGCAGGCTGATGTTGTCTCTCACGCTCAGGAACGGCAGCAAGCCGCCGCTCTGCAAAATGAATCCCAAGTGCCGTGAACGCACCGCTGCAAGTGCAGGCTGATCGTCAGTGGCCAGCAGTTGGGCGATATCCTGAGCGTGCGTCGGGCCCAGCCGGAAGCGCTCGAGTTCTACCGGTGCGAGCAACAGACCGATGGCTTCGAGCAACGTGCTTTTGCCGCTGCCGCTCTCACCCGTGACGGCGAGGATTTCTCCGGCGCCGATCCGCAGGTGCGGCAGTCGCACGTGATGAGCCTGTGCGCCTTCTCCACGGCGCACCAGCAGATTCTTGATTTCGAGCATCGGCGTCTCGTCAGGGCATCATTTCCAGCGGGACGGGGTAGACGTTGTCCCGCGCATCGCTGTCTTTGGCTAAGGCTACCCAACGGTCGACATCGGCGTTGTAACGCTGGTAATGCCGCAGTTTGGTGTTCAGCGTGCGGATGAATTTTTCTTGTGCCAGACCATCCCAGCTCTTCCAGGTCTCTTCATCCAGGTTCAGCACTTCACTCTGATAAGGCAGGTCTTCAAGGTATTCACCGAGCACGCCCATGTCCGCCAGTTTGGCATTGCTGTTCTGTTTGAGCTGATTGGGATCGGCGCCCATGGTCGCCGCCACCGAGCGCAGGCGATTGAACATGTCCGTTGGCGAAATCAGGCCCTCGTTGGCGGCATCGAGAATCTGCTTCATCACGTCGCTCAAGTCGCTGAGCTGTGACTTGGTCAACAGCACCCGCACGTCGGTGGTCGGAATGTTCTGCTTGATCAGGTCGCGGTCGGTGATCCATGCCTTGAACACTGGCGGGGCCTTGCTGTTGGTCCTCTCGCCGAGATAGGCGAGTTGCATGGCGTGGCCGATCAGCGCCGCGTCTTCGAGCATTTTTTTCTCGGCCGGGTCCTGCTTGGCGTTCGCCGCGCTGCCGATGGCGTCTTCGCCCATGTAGGCGGCTTTGACTTGTGTAGTGATCGCTGCGGCCAGTGTGTCGACCTTGCGCCCGAATTCTTGCACATCGCCTGCGTTTACCGGGTAGTACAGCGAAGTGTTGGTACCCGGGTAGGTCGACAGATTCCGGTATTGCGCCTCGGCCTTGGCATGGTCCTTGGCACCGGCCGGGGTTTTCAGGTGCAGCGTGTAAATCGCCACACCCGGGTTGGCGGCTTCGATACGTACCTGTGCAGCGCTCAAGCCGGTCTTCGACAGCTTGTCGTCGCCTTCGATGGCGCCCGCATCGGTGATCAGCACCACGTAGCGTGCGCCGAACTGGCTCCAGTCGACCTTGTCGATGCTCTCCATGACCCCGGCAAACGAGTCTTCATCGAAGCTGCTGCTCGACACGTTAGCCTGTTTGAGGTCTTTGATCCTGGCGAAAAAGTCGGCGCTGTCTTTCACCTTGGTAGGGTCGGCGTACATCTTGGTGGTGTATTCCAGCCCCGGTACTGCCTGGGTGTTGGAGCGGAAAGCCACCAGGCCGAACTTGACCTGCTTGCCGAGGTTCTGCGCTTCGATCTTCTGGTAAACCTTGCGGATCGCCTCGCGGGTGCGGTCGATATAGGGGTCCATCGAGATCGTCGAGTCGATGACAAATACCACGGCCGCGCTGAATTCCTTCAGCTGGTTGGCCTTTTTCTCTTCGGCTTCCTTGCTGCCGGCAGGGCTGTTTGCAGCCCCGCCCTTGGCGTTCTTGTCATCCGGCTTGCTGACGGAGGCCACATTGAGCAGGCGCGTGCGGAAACCGCTTTCGGTCATGACTTCTTCGCCACTGAGCACCGGCAGCAGGTAGAACTGCTTTTGCAGGTCGACGAAGTATTCAGGTTCTTCAGCCAGTACGCCCGGTGCTTGCAGGCCCTTTTTCAGCGTGGCCCGCAGCGGCGCGACTTTGCTGACCGGGTCCGGTGCATCGAGGATGCCTTCGACGGTGGCGCGGTCCTTGAAGAACAGCAGCCGGTCGCGGTTGGCCGGGTTAGTGAAGGCCAGCGTCAGCTGCATCTTCCAGTCGGTGGTGCAGCTGGCAGGCAGCCAGCCAATGGTTTTGCCATAACTGTCGGGACCGACTTTCAGCCATTCGGCATTGTTCGCTTGCGCACGTTCGTACACATAGAAGCGGCTGAAGACCGGTTGTGCTTCACCTTCGGCACCGCCCGCCGTCGAGCTGATTTTGCAGCCCGGTGTGGTCAGCACGCGTTGGAACAGGGTCTTTTTACCGGCCTGGATCAGCGGTTTGTCATCGGCCTGGGACAGTGGGCTGATGCACAGCGCGAGCAAGGCGGCACCGCTCAGCAGGAGTCGACTCATGGGTGAACGCATCACTTCTGCAACTCCTCGAAACGCTGCTTGGCTTCGGCATTGTTCGGGTCCTGGGTGAGGATGGTTTCATACCAGTAGGCGGCGGTGGCGTTGTCCGCAGCCGGGAAGCACTCGCTGGCCTTCAGGTATTTAGGGTCGTATTCACGGGCATAGGCGTTGGCGATCAGCACGTCACCAGCCTGGGCACGGTTGGCGTACAGGCGCTGGGCGACGCCGCAGTGTTTACTGGCCTTGGCCTGGTCGATGATCTCCAACAACCTGGCACTGTCGGGTGCCGCCTTGATGCAGGTCTGGACGAAGGTCAACTCGGGCAGGCTGTTCATACTGTCGAGGGTGCAGGCTTGAGCATTGGCGCCGGCAGGTGCGCTGGCAGTGGCTGCAACCGCAGGCGCTGGGGTGCGTTTGTAGAACCAGAATCCGGCGCCCGCCGCCAGCAACAACACCACAATCAACAGGCCGATCAGACCTTTGTTGCTTTTCTTCACCGGTGCGGGAGGCGGCGTATAGGCGCGCTCGGTGAGTACCGATTCCAACTCCACTTCTGGCTCGGCGGTGGACAGGGTCAGTTCAGGCAAATCCGGGATCTCCGGGATCTCCGGGATCTCCGGTGCCGGTGCGCTCGGCGCCGTCAGTTCGGCACCGCCGTAAGTCGAGCGTGTCTGGCCGCCGGCCGTGGACGGCAGCAAGCCGACGCCTGGCCGAACCACGCCTTTGTCGGCGTGGCCTTGGCTCTGTTCACGCAGTTCGATCTGGAATTGCGAGTTGGCGCCGCCTTCCAGCAGTGGGTCAACCACGTCCGGTCCGACCTGGGTTTCCAAAGCTTCGCCGTTGGCCGCGAGGTTGAAACGCGAGACCTTGAACCAGAATGGATTGTTGCTCCAGGCCTTGTGGTCCTGAAGGTAAAAACCGTCCTGGTTGCGCTGAATGGAAAACTCCAGCTGTTCCTCGTCACCCTGCCATTTCTTCACAGTGAGGCGAGCCTGGCCAGGCACATTGGGCTCTAACGCGAGCAGGTCGACACGAATTGGCATTGCTTATCTCGCTGCGAAGGCTGTGAGCACTTGGCCCAGCCGTTCGTTCTGTTCAGGGGTGATTTCACGTCCAGCACCATGGCCAGCATTGTCCTGCGTGATGTAGGCCAGGCCCGAAAGCCAGTCTCCTAGATACCGTTGCGCCTGATTCGCCGGTTGCGCCGGCAGTACAGGCACTTGTCCAGGGCCAATGTCGGTGTAGAACGAAAACAAGGGCTCCTTGGCACCGGCGCGGCTGTTCGGACGCTCGCTTACCGGTTTCTGGAGGTAGCCGAACCAGGACACGAAATCGCGCAGCACGCGCTGCACTTCCAGCACCTGGCGCTCAACCAGTTGATCGCGCCGCGCGCCACTTTGTGCGCGCTTGAGGACGGCGCGGCTCAGTTGCCCCGGCAAATCCTGGCGATAGCCGGCGGTGATCAGTTCATCGACCACCGCTTCCAGCAAGGCCTTTTCCAGCCCCAGCAGGTTGAGCAGGCTTTGCCGGGTGGTCAGTTCACGCAAGTGCGCGATCCAGGCCTTGAACGCTGCTTTGGCGAAACGGTGCTCGTTGCTTTGCGGTTCGGGCGCCGGGGTGCCGGTTTTGCTGCTGACTGGCGCGTCGTGGCCCGGGTCGTCACTGAAATCGAAATTGAAACCGGTGTCATTGCCGTAGAGGCTCTGGCTCGGTGTCGGGGTGACCGGCTCGTCGTTCACGGCCGGCTCGTCATCGGTTTCGTACACGCCGCTGAGGTACAGGTCGCGCACCTCTTCGCTCGGTATGTCGAGTTGATCGATCAATTCGCCAAGTACCGCCGGGCGACGGCCCAAGCTCGTCAGAATCATTTGCGCTTTGGCTTTCTTGGCGGCTGCGGCGCCGTCGTCGTCAGCGTGGTACCAGGTGCTCAGACCGTGAGTGGTCAGGCCTTCGAGGCATTCGCTCAATTGCTCGCGGATACGCTGCAATTTAAATTCTATATTGGCCACGCCTTTGAAACTGCCGCTGAAGTGGCTGATGCCACCGTCATCGTTGCGCAGCATTTCTGTCCAGGCGTTGACCGGATTCTTGATGTGTTTGCACACCAGAGCGTTGCTGGCGAAGCTGGTGCCCAGCGCGCTGACACGTTCCTGATAAATGGCATTGAGGCCGGTTTCCGCACCGGTCGCGTCTTGCCCGATGAACGCCGCATCCATACGCGGCTTGCGCACCAGGTAGGTGTTCTGGAACGGTGTACCGGCCCAGTCGTTCATCCAGCTCAGGCTGCCGAAACGCTCTAGCATGGTCAACTTGACCATGCCGTTCCAGCTCTCGTCGTACTGATCGGGTGTCAGACTCAGGGAGTTGGTAATGCGCAGGTCGAGCATGGTCAGCGCCCAGATCAGGCCGGTATCGCGCTTGCTGCGAGCAGCCGAGTCGGCGCCCTGGGTTTTTTCGATCCAGCGGGTCAGCACCGGACCCACGTCGTTGACGTCGCTCTGCTTGGTCGAACTGGTGCAGACCACCAGTGCGTTCATTTCCTGGTTGTCGGTGTAGCGTTCGAACAGGTAGGCGACCTTGCCGCGCAGGATCAGCTGGGAAACGGAGTTGTCCTTGGTACTGGATTGCGGGTCGTTGGAATCGGCGATCTCGTGCAGTTTCTGGCGCCCGCGATAACCGGGGAAATCCAGCAGGTCGACCTGATTGACGATGTCATCCACCGGCGCTTCGATCAGGCGGAAGGTCATTTCGGCGGTCAGTGCCGCCAGTTGCGCGACCGCAATCGCCTGACTGTTTTGCAGGCGATCGCCAACCAGCGGTCGAACATCGATCGGTAAGTCCAGCGGGCTGCCGAAGCGTTCGAGGATGTCGACGTTCATGATGCTGTCGCGCTGGCTGTAGGTGTCGTTGTCGAAACTCACCAAGGCCTTCAACGGTGCGAACACGGTCTCGGGCAGCCCCAGCTTGTGCAGCGCGCCGGCCAGTTTCTGGTACACGCGTGTCAACTCGCTTTGCTCACCCCAGAGGATCGAAAACAGCTCGGCCCGTTCCTGGAAATTCAGGCGTGGCGCCAGCTGCAACGCTTTGGGCCAGAACAGGTGCTCAAGCTTCTTCACCGAGTTGCGAAAATTGTCGCGCAGGTAATCCCACAGCGACACTAGATCGTCGGCGTTGACGCCCGTTTGCAGCGGCCCGGTTTCGCGACCTTCGAACGGTTTGAGCACGCGCTGGATGCGCTCCTCGTCGATCTCGTAGGAAATCCGCTCAAGGTCGAAATCCTTGAACCAGGCGTTGGCGAGAATCTTCGCCAGCTCGATTTCCTTGAACAACGTAAGTTCTACCGGGAAGTCCTTGTCCTGACTTTCCGTCGCCCGACGGCTGAAGCGCGTTACCAGGCCGGTGGCTTCCTTGCCACCACCCACCGGGTTGATGTGCTTGATGAAGTCCAGGCGATGATCGCCGAACTCGGTTTCCAGCTTACCGTTCTGACCGGCGGCGAGGGCCGAAATCAGGTAGGACTTGCCGGCCTGGGACAAGCCGAAAAAGCCAATGGTCATCGGCGTGCAGGCCACGCGACCGAGGCTTTGAGCCAGGTTGCGGGCGCGGTGCAGGCGGATGTTCAGGTTGTCGGCTTCGCTGTCCAGGCGCGGCGCATTGCCGCGCGTCTGGTCAATCCAGTCCAGCGCCTGACCGGCGCCTTCATAAACAGCGGCCCAACTGGCAGAGAGCTGAGTTTGATCGGGGGTCAGGTCTTTCATTTGCGTTTCACACTTCCACTGTCGAGCCAGTACTTGGTCTCGCTCAGGCCGGCATCGAGCATGGTGTTGAGTTCCAGCTCGAGGTCGCTGCGCGGGTTGAAGTTGACGTTGTTACTGTTGGATTCGATGTCGCGAACCGAGAGGCGGTCGCTGACCAGATCCTGCTTGCGCGTGTATTTGTCCGCCGGTTTGACCTCGAACCGCACCTTGAGCAGCGGGGCGCTGCCGTTTTCACCGGTTGCCCGGGAAAACTTCTCCCGACCCGCCTTGGTGAACCGCAAGGTATACAACGGCGAAGCGGCCCAGCGGTCAGCGGCCAACTGGCGAAAACCGAGGCGCAGGTCGCCGCGCATTTCCAGCTGCGGTGTGTCGGCGGCGTCGCCAACGCCAATTTCCGGTAGCTTGATTTTGTAGTCTTCGGACTGGATGTTGCGGTACAGCACGTCGGCATCCTTGATCACGTTGTTCAGATCGATGACGCCGATGTGCTTGACCGTTGAATACGGCTTGAGCGCCGATGCCCGGAAGTAGAAGTTCGGCACGCTGTGGTTGGCGCACAACAGGCAGAGCATGGCGCCGACCGAGGCGGTGCTTTTCGGGTCGTCGATCCGGCCGTTCTTGTGAAACGGATACCAGCCGCCGGTGCGGTAGTTTTGCAGCGCCAGAATACGCCCCGGTGGCAGCGGCAACAGCTTGCGAATGAACGCCTGGATGCCGGGCAGGCGCGAAGGGCGGCCGGTCAGCAGCAAGACATCACAGGGGTAATGCGCGACCACTTCACACAGCGCACCAAGGATCTTGGTGATGTTGATCTGGTCGTTGAGAAACGCGGCATGGAGCTTTTGCAGGTCGAAGCTGATCGGCGCGTCATACAGGTCGAAACCGCTCTGAGCGCCGACATCGCGACGCACGGCGACATTGACGTAGTCGAGCACGGTCTGGCTGATGGCATTGTCACCGAGCAATTGGCGGTAGCTTTGCGGGATGACTTCTTGCGGGACCTGCGGATCGTAATGCTCATACGCCTTGAGCAGCGCCAGGCCCAGCGGGGCGAACACCTGGAGGTTCAATTGTTGACGCAAGATCATGTCCTGGGCGCTGACCGATTCATCGCCACACAGCCGTGACATCAGTGAGTTCGGTGCCTTTACGCCGGCGTTCTGCAAGGCTTTTTCGAAACTCGGCAGGATGAAGTCCTGGATCACGTCCAGCAGGATGTCGTCGCCGGCCACTTTGAAGCCATCGCGAAAACGCTGTTCCGGCACGATGTGCACGTTGCTGCCGCTGCCGGTATTGCCCGCGCGGTCGAGGCGATAGTCGGTGATCACCAGGTCGGTGGTGCCACCGCCGATGTCGATGGTCGCGAGGGTGATGCGTTGGCGGTCGACTTTGTCCGGCCGGGCGATGGTGTCAAAAAACTCTTCCGGGTGACCGGCGAAGTTCTCGTTGACCTCAGTGTACAGGTACACCAACTGGCCGCAGGACGCTTCGTCCCATTCCACGCGGATACTCGGGATCGGCGTGCGCGGGCTGACGGCCTGATCCTGATGTGGATCTTCCTCGCCGGCATGCCAGCCGAGGCTTTTCCACACCAGGCCGATGGCTTGCAGCATGCGTTCGTTGAGGATGCTGCGCTCGGCCTGTGGCATGCCCGGTGGCACAGTCAGGGTAATGCTGTTGAGCTGGCGCGGCACGCGGGTGTGACCCTGGCGCGAACGCTGGGCCGGGCTGTTGATTTGCGACAGCGCCTGTGCCAGTACTTCGGCGAGCATGAAGGTCATTAGCGAGCTGCGTGAGTAACGCGGCATGAACACCGGCAGACGATCGTCTTCTTCGAGGCTGTAAAGCGCCTCGCCGGTTTCGTTGATCAGGTGCGAGAACGGCGCAGCGGTGGCGTACGGCTCATTGTCGGTCTTTATATACGAGCAGTTGAAACGCCAGCCGTGGCCATAGGCGTTTTCGTCCCACAGATAGCGTTTCGGGCTGGACAGGCCAGTGGAGCCTTCGGTGCCGCGACGACGACTGGCCAGACGACTGGCCTCATTGCCGACACGGGCAATCGTCGCCCATTGGAACGCATCGTGGCGACCGCTCTTGACCGAGCAGTGGTCCTTGCCGAAGTACGCCTGGGAGAACTCCACGCGGCTTTCAAACGGCAGGTTATAGGTGTGTTCCGGGGTGATCAGGTCACGCAGTTCCAGCACATAATTCTGCTTCAGTCCGGAGCCGGCCTGACCGTGATTTTCGATCAGGATGCCGCAGGTGCGCGAGTTGCCGACGTCCAGCACCAGGTCCACCGGTATGGGTTTGACCAGGCCATTGCTGTCGTTGGCGACCACTTTCAGCTCGGGGATTTCAACTTTCGCCCGGGCCTTCGACTCCTGGGCGGCTGACGGTTTGCTCAACAGGCTGAGCAAGTTGAGGTAGTGCGCCAGGTGATGGTTGGCGCGAATATCGATGTCCAGCTCTGCGCGCGAACGGTGGGCATTGCCCTCATTGAACACTTCCAGCAACCACTCGTTGACCCACGGCTGCGCCAGGAACCAGCGGGTTTCGCTAGCCTTGGTCGCCAGTTTGAAAGACACGCCGGAGCTGATGTCTTCATCGTTCGGCGCCAGATAGGCAGTGCCGTCACGTTTGGGCATCACACGGCTGTCGAACGCCATCGTCAGGCGGTGGGTATTACCGTCGATGTCAGGAGTTGCCAATTTCACCAAACGCATGCGCGACCAGTTGGTCGGACCTTCGTCGAAGCGATGCGGCGGCATGAAGCGGAAAAACGGGATCGGCAGCCAGATACCGTCGAGCAAATCGAGGCTGCTTTTCATGTCGACGCTGAACGCAGGTTTGGCTTTTTCGACCTTTTCCGGTTCGGGTTCGTAGAAAAAGAAGTCTTTCTCTTCGTTGTACGCCAGGCGGCAGATCAGCCCGCTGATCATCGGTGCGAACTCGCCCGCCGGTTCCTTGCGGGGATCCAGGCGCAGGGCGAAATCCATGAACTGGATGCCGGTGTCGCTGACCAGTGTGACGGTGTCTTCGAATTGAGTGACTTCAGGCAACATGTCGGGTTATTCCGTTTTTATTCGGCCACTTGCCGCATGGACATGGGGAATTGTTCTTTTCCGTAACCACCGGTGCAGTCTGCGATCGTGGTTGCCCCTGGGCGGCAGCTGACCTTGGGCATGTCGTAAGTGCTGCCATCGCCGCAAACGGCCTGGCCCTGGCTGTCGATGGCCAGGCTGCCACCCTTCATAGTAGCGCTCACCGGCCCGCTGCATTTCGAGCCGTCGGCCTGATGTACGGTGACTTGGCCCTTACCGTCCTTGAGTTGGTACTCCAGACGTAGCGGTTTGCCGGTTCGGCGATCCTGAATCCCGGCGCCTGCGCTGTACTGTCCATCGAGAAACTTGGCGGCACCGTCGGCGGCGTCTGGCGGGATGCTCAGGGGCGGGCCGGGTTTGGCAGCGGCGGGTTTTTCTGCCTCGGGCGATGTGACATCCGGCGGCGCGGTTTTGTTTTCTGGTGGCTCAGTTTTGTTTTCAGCTGCCGGGTCTATGGCCGGGTCTTTGGTCAAGTCGGCGGGTGCCATGTCAGCCTCGTTACCCTCGACGGCCGGCGTTTCCACACCATGCGTTCCAGTCACGGCGGTGCCGGTTCCAGTGGTCGAGCCTATAACGGTGCCTGTCACCGGAACGTTGTTGAGTGTCGTGACATTTCCGGTCAGTGGCGGCTCTTCCAGTTGTTTTTCTACTGGCACAACGCCGTCAGGCAGCAAATCTACCGCCACCAACGGAATCGGTACGCACCCTCGCAGGCCGAGCAACAGCCACAAAAGCAGCAGCAGGAGCGGCAGCAGCAACAGCCACCACCAACGACGCCACCACGGACGAGCAACCACCGGCACAACGGGCGGAACAACAGGCGCTTCGACCTCGGGTGGCAGCGTGAACGCGGGTGGTACCTGATAGAGGCAGTGCAGGGGATCGCCATTGCCGGTGCCGGCATGCTCGAAACCCCAGAAAGTCAGCACCGGTTTGCCTTGCACCAGGTAGACGAAGTTTTCGTCCGGGAAATGAATCACGCGCTTGAGCAGCTTACCGAACACGGCTTTGTCGCCTTGCGGCTGTTCGGCGGAGTCCGTACTCAGGAAACGCTGGCTCAATTCTTCGAGCGCGGTCTTCAGCGCTTCAAGCTGGCGGCGGGCAGGGGCACGTTCTTCTTCGGTCGCGCTGCTCCACGGAATCACATCGCCGTCGAGAGCGCTGTACCAATCGATCTGGTTCCCGAGTTCATCGCTTTGAGGGATGGCCAGATGATCGACCAACTCGGGGTTCTTGCGGCGAATGGCTTCGCGCAATTGCAGGGCTGCTCGGTAGACCGGTTGACCTGTTTCGCCGAGGGCAGTGAATGACCCGCTCTTACCGCTGCGTAATAGTGCCCCGCGCATTCAAACTCCATACGATCCGTTGCGCAAAAATGACAGACAAATGTGTCTGTACTTGCTCCTGCATTTAGCGGGCGACATTAGTGTCATAATGATATCGCCGTCAATCTGCCGGAGGTTCAAACCTTATGAGACTAACGTAAGCGTGCGGAGGTTGCATAAGGTCAAATTTAATTAGCTTGGGAAGGCTCGGGCGTAAGCTTTTTTATGCTTGCTGAATCGTTTCATCAGCGCTATAAAAAATGCACAACTCCAAGAAAGGCTTTCCCCATGTCCCCGCTCAAACTCTTCGTTGCCTTCAGCGCGCTGTCCGCTGCCTCCCACGCCATGGCCTGGGATTACGTCCTGCTCGACACTGACAAAGCCGCCCAGAGCTGGCAGATCACCAGCCAGCAACTCGGGGTGAAAACCGACAAACCCTTCTCCGTGACCCTGCGCACCTTGCACGGCGGTCGGCAGGAGGGCGTCAGCATCGTCGACATCGATAACGGCACGATGAAACTCTCGGTGGTGCCGACTCGCGGCATGAACGTCTTGCAGGCCTCGGTCGGCAATGTGCGCATGGGCTGGGATTCGCCGGTCAAGGAAGTGGTCAACCCGTCCTTCATCGAACTCAATGGTCGCGGTGGCTTGGGCTGGCTGGAAGGTTTCAATGAGCTGGTCACCCGCTGCGGCTACGAATGGGTCGGCCATCCCGGCATGGACAACGGTGAACTGCTGACCCTGCACGGCCGCGCCGCCAACATTCCGGCCAACAAAGTCACCCTGCACATCGATGAAAAACCGCCATACGCCATCAGCCTGCGTGGCGAGCTGAAAGAGCAGGCGTTCAAGAAAGTCGACTTCTCCGTGGCGACCGAACTGGTCACCGAACCCGGCAGCGTAACGTTCGCCCTCAACGACACCCTGACCAACAACGGCGACTATCCGAAGGAATACCAGGCGCTGTATCACAGCAACTTCAGCACGCCGTTCCTGGAACAGGGCGCCCGCTTCGCCGCGCCGGTGAAACAGGTCTCACCGTTCAACGACAAAGCCAAAGGCGATCTGCCGGACTGGCAAACCTACCGTGCACCGACCAAGGACTACGACGAGACGGTTTACAACGTGGTGCCGTATGCCGATGCCAAGGGCGATACGTTGACCGTGTTACATAACAAGGCCGGCAGCCTGGGGGTTTCGGTCGGCTTCAATACTCAAACACTGCCCGTGTTCTCCCTGTGGAAAAACACCGATACCCAGGGGCAGGGCTATGTCACGGGGCTGGAACCGGGGACGAGTTTTTCCTACAACCGCCGGTATCAGCGCCCATTGAACCTGGTGCCGACGATTGGGCCGAAGGAACACAAGCAGTTCCGCATCAGCTACAGCTTGTTGGCGGATAAGGCGGCTGTGGATAAGGCATTGAAACAGGTGAGCGAGATTCAGGGTGGGCGGGAGACTGAGGTGCGGCAGACGCCGTTGGTTGACCTCAACAAGGGGTGATGCTGGCTAGAGTGTTGTCGGCCGATATTGCAGCGCCTCGGCCAAGTGTTCACGGGTGATGCCATCGACTTGCTCAAGGTCCGCCAAGGTGCGAGCAACCTTGAGCAGTCGATGGGCCGCTCGCAGCGACAAGGTCAGCCGTTCACACGCCGTTTCCAGCCAGGTTTCGTCAACTGTGGATAACTTGCAGTGTCTGCGCAGGCCCGGCAAATCGAGGAATGCATTGGCACAGCCTTGGCGCTTTTGTTGCCGTTCTCGTGCATCGGCAACCAACTCGGCGGCGGTGGCAGTATCGTCGCCGGGTTTCAACGCAGGATTCAGCGCCGTGGCTTCGCGAGCAACCGTAAGGTGCAGATCGATACGATCCAGCAGCGGCCCCGACAATTTGTTGCGATAGCGCTGAACCATGTCCGGCGTACAGGAGCAACGGCCGCTCGGCTCGCCAAGATATCCACAGGGGCAGGGATTCATCGCTGCGACCAGTTGAAAGCGCGCCGGGAAGCGTACGCGGTCCTTGGCACGGGAGATCACGATGTGGCCGGATTCCAGTGGCTCCCGGAGCACCTCCAAAACCTTGCGATCAAACTCCGGTAGTTCGTCCAGAAACAGGACGCCGTGGTGGGCGAGGGTGATTTCACCGGGCTGCGGTTTCGAGCCGCCCCCCACCAGCGCGGGGCCGGACGCCGAGTGATGCGGTTGGCGAAACGGCCGCTGCGGCCAATGGCTCAACGGCGAGCAACTGACGACCGACTGAATCGCCGCCACTTCCAGCGCTTCATTTTCGGCCAGCGGCGGCAGCAATCCCGGCAAGCGGCTCGCCAACAGGGTTTTCCCCGTTCCCGGCGGCCCGCTGAACAACAGGTTGTGAGCACCAGCGGCAGCGATCAGTAGCGCACGCTTGGCCGCGAGTTGCCCCTGCACTTCATTCAAGTCGGGGTAGGGTTTGCTGGCGTAGAGCAGGCCATTGGAGACATAAGGCTCAATCGGTGTATGCCCATTGAAATGCGCAACGGCCTCAAGCAGATGATCCACCGCAATTACTTTCAGTCCCGAGGCCAGGCACGCCTCTTCAGCGTTAGCTCGCGGCACCATCAACCAGCGCCCGGCCTTGCGCGCTGCCAGCGCCGCTGGCAAGACCCCACGAACCGCCCGCACGGCACCTGATAACGCCAACTCCCCAAGGCATTCCGCATCATCGAGCGTCAACGTAGGCACCTGCACACTGGCCGAGAGAATCCCCAGGGCAATCGCCAGATCGAACCGCCCTCCATCCTTGGGTAAATCCGCCGGCGCCAGATTCAACGTGATCCGCCGCGCCGGAAATTGCAGCCCCGAATTGATGATCGCGCTGCGCACCCGGTCCTTGCTTTCCTTTACCGCCGCCTCGGGCAGGCCGACCATCGTCAGCGACGGCAAACCATTGGCCAGGTGGACTTCAACGGTGACAGCGGGCGCATCCACGCCAATCTGGGCGCGGCTGTGGACGATGGAGAGGGACATGGTCGTTCCTTGAGATGACGGGAGCCGCTTCCTGCGGGTTTTTGAAGGGTAGTCGTGGAGTCCGGTCGGAGAGGAGGGAAACTTTCGCAGAATGTTGCTGAAAGCCACGCTATGTAACAGCAGCCAAACGCTGGGTTCGACTGCGCAGCTGTCGTAAAACCTACTGACAAAGCCAGTCTGACACACCCCCTGCGCATTTATTTCGCGTGTAAATCAAGCAACTTATGTTGAGGTGGCTTGTTTTGAAGGAGTTGTGTCGTCAAACAAACTATTATCGCCATCCAGGATTTTGCCGGCGAAGCTCTCGGCATCCATCTTCTTTTTACCTTCTGCGACATTCGTAAAATAGTTGAAGTCTAAATCTATCCAGTGCTTAAGTTTGGCTTCGTAGTTGTTTGGATACTGTGCTTGCTGAACTGGGGGCAAGCCCTTGTAATGGTCAAGGACACTTTTGGAGAAGTTTGTGAGTTTTCCAGTGTTGTTGTATTCAAACTCTGCTTCGGCCACCACTTTCTGTCGCCATGCAAATTCTTGTTTGGCTGACTCTTTCAGTGCTGCCCGTCTTTCATTGATGGTAAAGGTGCCGCTGTCATCGTAAGTAATTAAGGCAAGCTGATCCATGGGCATCCCCGAAAACGGATTTTTGCCGAGTCCGTTTGTATACTGTGTCGCACTTTTGGCGCGCGCTAGTAATGTGGCATTATCTGTGTCAGGAACTTCAGAGTCGTATGTTGATTTATTGGCAGTATAATTAGCACTCACTAACTCGTTGAATGTGTTATTAGCCATCGAGCTCAGTTCCGTTCTAGTTAGGCGTGCATCCCGGGCCTGTGCGCGTACTGAGGCTTCGCTCAATTGGCTCGCTAGGGTGGAAACGGTACTACTATCTCGTGCGTTGCCAAGTGGGCCTTGGGGTGTGCTTTGGTTGACGCCTGGGTTTTTGCCGGGAGTCGCTGTCAATTTTTTTGTTCCAGCGAGCGCTTGGCCGCTGTTAGCTGCAAAATTGTTTAGTGAATTAACCATTCTTTTCTGCTCCCTGTTCGATGACTAAAATATGATGCATCGCCTAATAAATGTTGATGCTTTATCAAGATCTTACAAGCCCATTAAATATCGCTACATGCTTTATTTCATGGTGAGTACTACTGACCATGCATAGGTGGACGGATTTGTATTAGTTACTTTGATGGTGCAGGTGGCCCCACCACTAGGCGTGGCCGTATTATTCCACTTTGGAATTTTACTCGCGCCAAAGCCAGGAGTAGTCACAAATGTAGCTAAATAAATACATTTCTTGTTACCAATTTGATATCGCAAATTAGCATGATTGTAATCAGGTGATATCTGGCTTTGTATGACGTACGTATCTGAGTCATTTGCAATCACGGACGCTTGTGGAGTAGGTGATGCGTTTGCTTTCGTTATAGCTTCGTTGTTTGTTATGGGGGTATACGTAGCAGTCTGTGTTCCAAGGTTCTTGAATGTGACTGTAACGGACGGCCCAGCGGCCGCTGAACTTATGTGGAATGCAGTCAATGCGAAAACGGCAATTAAAGACTTGGATATTTTCATGGGTGTTGCTCCTTGTGGTGTTGGTAACAGTATTCCATTTAAAAAGTTGTGCTCATCACAAACTATTATCTAAGCCATGTAATATGGGCTTAAACTTTTTCGAGCGGATTTGCGAACCGGAGCCTGCGGAAATACCGGCAGGCCCGAAGGTCTCCCATGCACGGCCATAATTCGAGAAAGGAATAAATCTCTGGTTCGAACGTCGTCACGGTGCGTCGGGTGCTGTTCGAGTCGTCAAACCCATTGCTGGCTAATCAGTTGGGAGTGAGCTTAGGAACCGGAGCTTTGCGGCGCAATCGGAAGGGGAGTGAGATCTTCGTAGGAAGTTGCCGGGATTCTTGCGGGCTTGAAGAGCGCAGGTTGCGGCAATTCCTACAGGTGAGTCTGAAGGTCGTGGCGACCATTTCGCGAGCAGGCTCGCTCCCACAGTGGATTGGGTTCCACAGTGAGCATTTGCGGTGTTATTCGGTTGGTGGGTTCAGTTTCGCTTCCAGCTCGGCGACTTTCGCTTCGAGGCTTTCGAGGCGGGCGCGGGTGCGTGCCAGTACGACCATCTGGCTATCGAACTCTTCCCGACTCACCAGATCCAGTTTACTGAAGCCGCTCTGCAGCAACATTTTGAACTGGCTTTCGATTTCGGCTTTCGGCAGAGGCGTGTCGCCGCTGAAAAGGCGAGAGGCGGTGCCGGTGAGGGCGTCGAGGAAGTCTTTTGGCGCGAGCATGGGCAATGTCCTGGAAACAATGACGGGCAGTGTATCACGCAGTGTCTATAGTCATTTGCGCGGGCAAGGGATGCACGATTTTCGCGCATGGGGACGGACGCTGTCGCACCGTTGTAGTGCGTATCGCGTCGGGTATTGTTGCGAAGTAGCAGTCATCTGCGGGTAAAGGCTTGAAAACAGTAGTTTTTATGGAGATGGCAAGCTTTCTGCTTAGACCCTGATGACCCATGCACTGATGCAGTCACTGTGACGAACGCAGTGCGCCAAGCGAAGCGGGGGAGTGTTTCGTGAGGGGCGTCGGACGGGCAGGTCAGGGCCGACGATGCGTTACAAAGCCAGGCACTGCGCTTAGACTTGAGACGGGTTTGTTTTCCTGGGGCAAGTCCACCAAATTCGGGAGAGAGTTTTCATGAAGCTAGTCACTGCCATCATCAAGCCGTTCAAGCTGGACGACGTACGCGAGTCGCTGTCCGAGATCGGCGTGCAGGGCATTACCGTCACTGAAGTCAAAGGCTTTGGTCGGCAGAAGGGTCACACCGAGCTGTATCGCGGCGCGGAATACGTGGTCGATTTCCTGCCCAAGGTGAAGATCGACGTCGCCATCGACGACAAGGATCTGGACCGGGTAATCGAGGCCATCACCAAGGCTGCCAACACCGGCAAGATCGGTGACGGCAAGATCTTCGTGGTCAATCTGGAACAGGCGATTCGCATCCGTACCGGCGAAACCGATACCGACGCGATCTAAGCCGCCACAAACCCAACGCCCCAGGAGAAAACAATATGACTCTGCGTAAATTCGCAGGGCTAGGAGCCCTGTTGTCCATCGTAATGCCCAGCCTTGCTCTGGCGGCAGACGAAGTGGCGGCCCCAGTCCTCAACTCCGGCGACACCGCCTGGATGTTGACCTCGACAGCTCTCGTGCTGTTCATGACCATTCCCGGCCTCGCGCTGTTCTACGGCGGCATGGTTCGGTCGAAAAACATTCTTTCCGTGATGATGCAGTGCTTCGCCATTACCGGTCTGATCAGCGTCCTGTGGGTCATTTATGGCTACAGCATCGCGTTCGACACCACGGGCATGGAGCAGGGCGTCGTCAACTTCAACTCGTTCTTCGGCGGCATGGGCAAGGCGTTCCTTGCGGGTGTCACGCCAGCGAGTCTGACCGGCCCGGCAGCGCTGTTCCCCGAGGCGGTGTTCATCACCTTCCAGATGACCTTCGCGATCATCACCCCGGCGCTGATCGTCGGTGCGTTCGCCGAGCGGATGAAGTTCTCCGCGATGCTGATTTTCATGGGTATCTGGTTCACCCTGGTGTATGCGCCGATTGCGCACATGGTCTGGTCCGGCAACGGTGGCCTGATGTGGGACTGGGGCGTGCTCGATTTCGCTGGCGGCACCGTGGTGCACATCAACGCCGGTGTAGCAGGCCTGGTTGCTTGCCTGGTGCTGGGCAAGCGCAAGGGTTTCCCGACCACGCCGATGGCGCCGCACAACCTCGGTTACACCCTGATGGGCGCGGCCATGCTGTGGGTTGGCTGGTTCGGTTTCAACGCCGGTTCCGCCGCTGCGGCCAACGGCACCGCCGGCATGGCGATGCTGGTGACGCAAATCGCTACCGCTGCTGCTGCACTGGGCTGGATGTTTGCCGAGTGGCTCACCCACGGCAAGCCTAGCGCACTGGGCATCGCTTCGGGCGTGGTTGCCGGTCTGGTGGCAATCACCCCGGCTGCCGGCACCGTTGGCCCGATGGGCGCGTTGGTAATCGGTCTGGCGGCTGGCGTGGTGTGCTTCTTCTGCGCTACCACCCTCAAGCGCAAGCTCGGCTATGACGATTCCCTGGATGCCTTCGGCGTGCACGGTATCGGCGGTATCCTCGGCGCAATCCTGACCGGTGTGTTCGCTGCTCCGTCCCTGGGTGGCTTCGGCACCGTGACCGACATCGCCGCACAAGTGTGGATTCAGTGCAAAGGCGTGGGCTTCACGGTGATCTACACCGCGATCGCTACATACATCATCCTCAAGGTGCTGGATGCGGTCATGGGCCTGCGTATCAACGAAGAAGAAGAAGCGGTCGGCATCGATCTGGCGCTTCACAACGAACGCGGCTACAACTTGTAAGCAAGCGCGTAAAAAACTGCCCGGCTTGCCGGGCATTTTTTTGTCTGGAATTTGTCGTTGAAGGCTGAGCTGAAAGGTTTTTTCCTACAGCTTTTATGATGTTTACGTCGGGTGTTTTTGTGCAGCCAAAGGCTTACAGGATTGAAGGAATATTAGGGCCTTTGTTTTTTCACAGAGCGCGCTAGAATGCGCCCCGAACGTGCGGAGAACTGTATGTGGCAACAGACTCTGATTACCTTGCGGGCGAGGCCCCGGGGCTTTCATCTGGTAACGGACGAGTTACTCGCCGGCCTGCCTGAACTCAAGGCGTGTCGGGTCGGTCTGTTGCACTTGTGGCTGCAGCATACCTCGGCGTCGTTGACCATCAACGAGAACGCCGATCCGGCGGTACGTCGCGACTTCGAACGATTCTTCAATCGTCTGATCCCACAAGGAACAGACGGCTATGAGCATAACGACGAAGGCCTGGACGACCTCCCGGCGCACTTCAAGGCCAGCGTGCTTGGCTGTCAGCTCAGTTTGCCGATTGCGGCAGGCCGGTTGGCGTTGGGGACCTGGCAAGGCGTTTATCTGGGCGAGCACCGTGATCATGGCGGTGCCCGTAAAGTCCTCGCCACCGTGCACGGTGAAGGGGCATAACCGCTGGTCAGCAGCGGCTGTTGATTTTTTTCCGGCAGCCTTCGACAGAGGGCAAAGCTGGGCTATAACTAATCTGCTTTTCGCAAGTCATGAGGTAGAACATGAGCGACGATGATCTGGAAAACGACGACCTCGAAGTAGGCGACGACGACGAAACCGAAGAAGGTCTGGAAGCAGCGGCGGAAGACGTCGCTGAAGACGACGGTGGTGATGCGCCGGTTCCGACCGCCAAAGGCAAGGCCAAGGCAGCGGTATCGGTCGATGAGCTGCCGAGTGTCGAAGCCAAGAACAAGGAGCGCGATGCTCTCGCGCGGGCCATGGAGGAGTTTTTGGCCAAGGGTGGCAAGGTGCAGGAAGTGGAGGCCAATGTGGTCGCCGATCCGCCCAAGAAGCCGGACAACAAGTACGGCAGCCGGCCTATCTGAGCCTGCTACCCGCTTACTGAAAAAGCCCGCCGTCGCTGCGGGCTTTTTCATGCCTGAAACAAAAAACATGAAACCTGTGGTGATCCCTGTGGGAGCGAGCTTGCTCGCGATGGCGGAGTGTCAGGCAACATTTATTTTGAATGTTAAGCCCTCATCGCGAGCAAGCTCGCTCCCACGGGTTTTTTGTCAGTTCGATACCGAATTCCACCGCGCCAGCAATGCCGGCAAATCGCTCAGGCTGCGAATCTCCGCATCCGGCAACCGTTCGGCTTCCCAGACCTTGCCCGCCGGGTTGAACCAGATCGCCCGCATTCCCGCCTGCTGCGCACCGGCAATGTCATCACCTGGATGATCGCCAATGTGCACCGCCGATTCAGCGGTCACGCCACCGCGTTGCAAGGCCTCTTGGAACAATCGCGCATCGGGTTTGGCAATGCCGATGTCTTCGGCGCAAAGCGCAAACTTGAAGTAATCCGCCAGGCCCAGCCGACGCACATCGGCGTTGCCATTGGTGACCACGCCGAGGGCGTAATGATTGGCGAGGATTTCCAGGGTCGGTTCGACCTCCGGAAACACTTCGATCTGATGCCGGGCATGCAGGAATACTTCAAAACTCTTGTCCGCCAGGTCCGAGGCTTCGTCATGCCCATAACCGGACTCTTCCAGTGCGTGGAACAGCACCCGCCGACGCAGGGCGCTGATGCGGTGCTTGAGGCCAGGCTCGTTGCTCAATACGCGCTCACGAATGGCCCACAAATGTTCCACCGGCACTGCCCCCAGGTTGGGCGCGTGCTCGGTCAGCCATTCACGCAAAACGGCTTCGGCGCTGACGATCACCGGGGCGGTGTCCCACAGGGTGTCGTCGAGGTCGAAGGTGATCAACTGAATACTCATGAATCGTCGCCTTTCATGCGTTTGGCCCGTGGGTGGGCGCTGTCGTAGACGGCTGCCAGATGCTGGAAGTCCAGGTGGGTGTAGATCTGTGTGGTCTTGATGTCCGAGTGTCCGAGCAGTTCCTGCACCGCGCGCAGGTCCTGGGACGATTCCAGCAAATGGCTGGCGAAGGAGTGTCGCAACATGTGCGGATGCAGGTTCTGCCCCAGTTCGCGCTCGCCGGCAGCCTTGACCCGCACCTGGATCGCCCGGGGGCCGAGGCGGCGGCCTTGCTGGCTGACGAACACCGCATCGTCCGTCGGGTTGGCCATGGCTCGCAATGGCAGCCACTGCTCCAGCGCTTCGCGGGCCTTTTTTCCTACAGGCAGCAGGCGGGTCTTGCTGCCTTTGCCGAGCACCTGGACCATGCCGTCAGCCAGATCGAGCTGATCGAGATTGAGCCCCGTCAGCTCCGAAAGCCGCAAGCCGGAGGAATAGAACAGCTCGAGAATCGCTTGGTCCCGACGTGCCAGAAAGTCATCCTCGACCCCGCCTTCCAGCAGTTGCAGGGCGCGGTCGGTGTCGAGGGTTTTCGGCAGGCGGCGTTCGCCTTTGGGCGGTACGAGGCCATTGGCCGGATCGTGGTCGCACAGGCCTTCGCGGTTCAGGTAGTGATAGAGCCCGCGAACGGCTGACAGTAATCGCGCCAGGCTGCGGGACGATTGGCCTTGGGCGTGCAGACGGGCAACCAGGCTACGCAGGCGCTGGATGTCCAGCGCCGTCCAGCTGCCGATATTCTGTTTGACGCACCAGCCCAGCACTTTATCGAGGTCGCGGCGGTAGGCCGACAGTGTGTGCGGCGACACCTGCCGCTCACTGCGCAGGTGTTCGCAGTAAGCGTCCAGTTGTCGTTCCATGTTCAGCGTACCGAGCGCAGGGAATTGTTGACCCGTGGCAGCACGCGACCCATGACTTCAGCGATGTAGCTCAGGAACAAGGTGCCCACCGAGCTTTTGTAGTGCTGCGGATCACGGCTGGCGATGGCCAGGATGCCGTGGATGCCCTGGTGGCTGATGGCGACAACCGCGGTGGAGCCGATCTGCTTGCGCTGTTCTTCGCCGAACAGGAAGTCCAGTTCATGCTCACGCAGGCTGCCGCTGACGCTTTTGTCTTCCGAGAGCAAACCGCCGATGGCCACTTGAGCTTCGGCGTGTGTGACCCAGCGGCCCACCGGCATGGCGTTGTCGCCGAGCAGGATGAGGCTGACGAAGGGCACCTGGAATTCCTGGCGCAGGCTGTCTTCGACGCACATCACCACGTCTTCCAGGCTGGCAGCATCCATCAATGCCAGGATCAGGCGACGGGTCTTTTCGAACAGGCGGTCGTTGTCCCGGGCCACGTCCATCAAATGCGACAGGCGATGACGCAGTTCAATGTTGCGGTCGCGCAGGATGGTCATCTGGCGCTCGACCAGCGACACGGTATCGCCGCGCCGATGGGGGATACGCAGGGACGGGAGCAGTTCTTCGTGCTCGACGAAGAAGTCCGGATGAGCCTCCAGGTACGCGGCTACAGCCGCCGCCTCGAGGCTTTCGGACGGTGATTCGTCAGCTTGTCGTGCGGGTACCTGAGGCTTGTCGGTCATGGATTTCGCTCACTCAAAGACGCACTTGTCCTTCATATACGCGCACTGCCGGGCCGGTCATCATCACCGGTTGGCCAGGGCCTGCCCATTCGATGGACAAGCGCCCGCCAGGCAGGTCGATCAATAGCGGCGAATCCATCCACCCCTGGCTGATCGCGGCCACTGCGGCGGCACAGGCGCCGGTTCCGCAAGCCTGGGTTTCCCCGGCTCCACGCTCCCAGACGCGCAATTGCGCGCGGCTCCGGTCGATGACCTGGAGAAAACCGACATTGACCCGTGCCGGGAAGCGCGGGTGATGTTCGATTTTCGGGCCCAGTTCATGCACCGGCGCGTTGTTGATATCGCTGACCCGCAGCACGGCATGGGGGTTGCCCATGGACACGGCGGCCAGATCGACCGGGGTGCCGTCGACGTCGACCTGATAACTCTTGGCCTGCTCCGGTGCCTGGAACGGAATATCCGCCGGTACCAGGCGCGGGGCGCCCATGTTGACGCTGATCTGGCCGTCGTTACGCACGTCGAGCTCGATGACGCCGCTTTTGGTCTCGACGCGAATCACACGTTTTGCAGTCAGGCGCTTGTCGAGCACGAAACGGGCGAAGCAGCGCGCACCGTTGCCGCACTGTTCCACTTCGGAACCGTCGGAGTTGAAGATCCGATAGCGGAAATCCACGTCCGGGTTGCTCGGCGCTTCAACGATCAGCAACTGGTCGAAACCGATGCCGGTGTGCCGGTCACCCCATTGCTTGGCATGCTTGGGCAGAATGTGCGCGTGCTGGCTGACCAGGTCGAGGACCATGAAATCATTGCCCAGGCCGTGCATCTTGGTAAAACGCAGCAGCATGGTTTTACTCCGGCAGCAGGCTTTCGCCAGCATACAACTCGGCTACCGTTTCACGGCGACGCACTTCAAATGCCTGATCACCGTCCACCAACACTTCTGCGGCACGGCCGCGGGTGTTGTAGTTGGAACTCATGACAAACCCGTAGGCACCGGCCGAATGCACGGCCAGCAGGTCGCCTTCCTCCAGCGCCAGCTGACGATCCTTGGCCAAGAAGTCGCCGGTCTCGCAGATCGGGCCGACGATGTCGTAGGCGCGGGCAGCGGAGGTGCGCGGGCTCACGGCGGTGACGTCCATCCAGGCCTGATACAGCGCCGGGCGGATCAGGTCGTTCATGGCGGCGTCGACAATGGCGAAGTCTTTGTGTTCGGTGTGCTTGAGGTACTCGACCTGAGTCAGCAGCACGCCGGCGTTGGCGACGATGAAGCGGCCCGGCTCGAACACCAGCGCCAGGTCACGACCGTCGAGACGTTCGCGCACGGCCTTGATGTAGTCGGCAGCCAGTGGCGGCTCCTCGTCCTTGTATCGCACGCCCAGGCCACCACCGAGATCGATGTGGCGCAGGTAGATGCCGCAATCGCCAAGGCGATCGACCAGGCCCAGCAGGCGGTCGAGAGCGTCGATGAACGGCGGCAGGGTGGTCAGTTGCGAGCCGATGTGGCAATCGACGCCGACCACTTCCAGGTTCGGCAGCTGCGCGGCACGCACGTACACGTCTTCGGCGTCGGCGATGGCGATGCCGAACTTGTTCTCTTTGAGACCGGTGGAAATGTACGGGTGGGTGCCGGCATCGACGTCCGGGTTCACGCGCAGCGAAATCGGCGCGCGAACGCCCAGTTCGGCGGCGACCACCTGCAGGCGTTCCAGCTCGTCGGTGGATTCGACGTTGAAGCAGTGCACGCCGACTTCCAGGGCGCGACGCATGTCGTCGCGGGTCTTGCCGACGCCGGAGAACACAATCTTGTCGGCGCTGCCGCCAGCGGCCAGTACGCGTTCCAGCTCGCCACGGGAGACGATGTCGAAACCGGCGCCAAGACGCGCCAGGACATTCAGGACACCCAGGTTGGAGTTGGCCTTGACCGCGTAGCACACCAGGTGCGGTGTGCCGACCAGCGCATCGGCGTAAGCCAGGTATTGGGCTTCGATGTGCGCGCGCGAGTAAACGTAGGTGGGTGTACCAAAGCGCTCGGCGATGGCAGACAGGGCAACACCTTCCGCGAACAGTTCACCGTCACGGTAGTTAAAAGCGTCCATGAGGTTCCCTTATTATTGGTAGACGTCGTGCTTGTGTGCTTTGGAGGCAGGCTGCTGCTGCGACGACTTGGCTTGCTCCACAGGGTCCTGGTCTTCATCGGGCAGGTACAGCGGGCCTTTTTGACCGCAGGCCGACACAAGGCAGGCAACCGCGAGGAGCGCAGCAAGGGAAGAGATCAGGCGCTTCATGGCGAAATCCTTGAAAATGCATTAATTGCGCCGGAGTATACCGGCCACCCGGCAGCTTGCCTATGCAACGGACCGCCCGTCCGGCGGGGCTCGGCCCGATGCCGGTCGGTATCATGCAATCCCACAGGTCGTTATCCTTTGCAATCGACGGAGCTCGGTCGTATCTTGCGGCGCTTGAGCCTGATCAGACACTTTTTGAGGTTGCCGTAATGAGTTTGTCCGAAGCGCGTTTCCATGACCTGGTCGATGCCACCCAGCAATCCCTGGAGGACATCTTTGACGAGAGCGACCTGGATATCGACCTCGAAAGCTCGGCCGGTGTGCTGACGGTCAAGTTCGAGAACGGCAGCCAGTTGATCTTCAGTCGCCAGGAGCCGCTGCGCCAGCTGTGGCTGGCAGCGGTATCCGGTGGTTTCCACTTCGACTACGACGAAGAAAGCGAGCGCTGGATGTGCGACAAGAGCGAAGAGCAGTTGGGTGAAATGCTTGAGCGTATCGTCCAGCAGCAGGCCGGTGTCGAACTCGATTTCGAAGGCCTGTGAGATCGTGACCCAGCCTGCGCCTGTCCGTGCGCCCAAACCGCTCTACAGCAATGTCAGCCCGGCGGTACCGTCGCCCTGCAGCGGTGTGTGCCGGCTGGACGAGCAGAAAGTGTGTCTGGGCTGCTTCCGCCATGTCGAAGATATTCGTGAGTGGCGCTCGGCTGATGACGAGCGTAGGCGGGTGATTTGTGCGCAGGCTGCCCACCGCAAAGCTTCAGTCTAGTGAGTCATTGTGGCGAGGGGGCTTGCCCCCGTTGGGTCGCGTAGCGGCCCCAAGTTTTTACGGCTGCTGCGCAGCCGAACGGGGGCAAGCCCCCTCGCCACAGGAGTTCTCTACAAGTCCATAGCGTCGGTTTGGCCATGACTTGTATATTTTTTGAGCTGTGATAGTGTCCAGAAACGCCTCAACCCATCGAGGCTTGTGAAAACCCCGCCTTTTTCTGGCGGGGTTTTGCTTTTTTCGTGCAGAAGAAAGGAGTCTGCCCAGATCATGACCTCACCTTCCATCACCCTTACCCGTCTGGACGTCCAGCGTCTGGAGCGTCTGATCGACAGCCTGGACGACACGCTGCCGGGCGTTATTGCGCTGCAAACCGAACTGGATCGCGCCGATACCGTGGTCGGCCACGATGAAGTGCCGGCGGATGTCGTGACCATGAATTCCCGTGTGCATTGCCGCGAAGAAGGCAGTGGCAAGGACTACCACCTGACCCTGGTGTACCCCAAGGATGCGAACGCCGACGAAGGCAAGGTCTCGATCCTGGCGCCGGTGGGCAGCGCGCTGCTCGGCCTGAAGGTTGGCCAGCACATCGATTGGCCAGCTCCGGGCGGCAAGACCCTGAAGCTGACACTGCTGGAAGTCGAATCGCAGCCGGCCAATGGCGGCGCGTTCCCGGAGTGACTCCCCCTCAGACCTGATCGAGCGCCTCGTTCAATGCGTGCTCCAGGTCGGCTTTGTAGCGCAGGTACAGATGGGTGGAACTCTGACCTTCGCCGAGCAGGCCTGACAGGTCGAGGTCGGTGATGTAGCAGCGGTAGCGTTCGGTTTCCCGGCGCTGCCCGACGATTTCCCGGGCGACCACGCGGAACAACTGGTCGCCATGTTCCAGCTCTGAAAATTCCCGTTGATTGCAATACAGCGTCACCTGCACCTGACCCGGTGCGGCTTTGCCGACGATCGCCTGCACGTCGTAGAACGGCTTGTTCACTGGCGTCTGCGGCACCGGCCGGGCTTCGATGCGGCGTGCCCGGCCGGGGCCTGACGGCAGCAACTGGCAATACAGGGTGTCGAGGTTCAAGGGGTGGGCTGCGTCCATCGGCAACAAGGCATCGCGACGGTACTGGATCGATTGCAGGAAACGCTGCAGCGGCACCAGCAGGCTTTGCTCATCGTGCCAGGGCAGGCGTTGCTGCCACAGGGCGTTGAACTCATCGAGCACGTACAGATCAGCCTGATCTTCGTTGACCCTATAGAACACTTGAATGCAGTCCGGTTGGCCCGTTGGCAGGAACAGCGCAAGGTCGTGGTCTTCCAGTGCCTTCGGATCGAGGTGCAACGGGCTGTAGCTCGCCATTTCTTCGCCCAGGTAATCGATCAGCGCCGGCAGAGTGGCCAGCGCGATGTGCTGGACCTGGCCCGGCACCAACTCCAGCACGTGGTAGTGCTGCTGGACCTGGATCAGGTAGCGATGATTGAGCCGGCTGAGCAGCAGGTTCTGTGCGGTATCGAGGATTTCTTCCACCCGTTGGGCAATGAACTGCGCGCGGTTATGGCAGAAGCAACGCACCCGCAGCTTCGGCTGTTGTGGTCCGGCCGGCAGGTTTTTGAGGTAGTCGCGGATGCAGTCGAGCAGGGCGTGGGGGCCGTCGTAGCGGCCGACCAACACTTCGTTCCAGCTATTGAGCGTGACCTGGTCCAGAGTCAGCACCAGATTTTCCCGGACACCGGCGTAGCTCAGGGAGTCGGTGCGCTCGGTGGTCATGAGGATGTTCAGGTCGCGATGGTGCTTGAGCGGATCGATGCCGACATTCACCAGGATCAGCACTTCACCCGGCACGCTGGCGCGCAACAGAGGTTCCTCGGCGACGGTGGGCAAGGGCAGGGCGATGGTCTGTTGCAGGCTGCCGAGCAGGTTGAACAGTTCGAATTCGCTCAAGTCGCTGGTGCCGGGGTGCAAGGCCAGGCGGGTACTGCTGTCGATCACGCCATTGCGGTGGCACCAGGTCAGCAGTTCGAGCAAGTGACGGCTGCGTTTGATCGGCGCGAAATGCTCCCACTCCAGTGCCGTCAGGCTGCCGTTGTACAAGCCCCACTGGCTTTGCCCCGGCTCTTTCTTGTTCGGTGCGTGCACCAGCGTCAGGGTGTCTTCAGCCAGGTCCGGGGCGATGCCGGGATTGATGAATTCGACTTTACCGGCCTTGCGCTCGAAAGCGGCGTACAGGCGACGGCCGAGGACACTCAGGTCGCGCTTGTTGATGCGGCTGACCGTTTGTTCGTGACGGGCAAACTGGGTGAGGAAGCGGTAGCTGTAGTTCAGCTCGTTGACCAGTGCCCGCCGCTCGGAGCTGACCTGGCGGACTTTCCACTGGCTGCGGCTGTCGAGCAGGGTCAGTTGACGCTGGTCCCAGTGCCATTCATGGGCCAGGCGTTCGAGCAAGGAGCGCTGCCAGCTCTGGGTGCGGCTGTTGCCGGTGAGTTTGCGATTGACCTTCAGGTACAGCGCGCGCCGCACCAGTTCCAGCCGTTCCGGTTCGTTGCGGGCGATCAGGTATTCCTCGATGCGCCGATACACCACGACATACGGATCCAGTTCGTTGAGGTCGAGGCGGTTGGCGAACACCGCTTGCTTGAAGCGCAGGCTCAGGCAATGGACCCTGGGGTGTTCACTGGCGTAAACCTCCGTCAGCAACAGCTTGAGCACCGACTTGTAGGGCGACTCGATGCCCTTGAACAACTGCCAGAGCCCGGCACCGATGAATTCGCCGGGCGGGATGTAGGCCAGGTTGCCGAGGTCGAGGGTTTCATCGGCACGGATGAAGCGTTTGGAGATCAAGGCATGGGTGTAGCGGTCGTAGCTCGACTCTTCGTAGACCGGCACCAGCCACCAGATCGGTGTGCGCCCGGCGAGCCAGATCGCGGTGCGGTAAAACTCGTCCAGCAACAGGTAGTGCTGGGTGGTGCCGCAATCTTCCGAACTCAGCTGGGTATCGCGCTCACCGCGGACGAAACGGCTCGGGTCGATCAGGAAAAAATGCGCTTCGGCGCCCTGGCTGGTGGCCCAGGCTTCCAGCAACTGGCATTTCTTGCGCAGCTCGGCGAGTTCGTTTTCGGTCAGGTCCGGTCCATGGCAGACCCACACATCCATGTCGCTCTGGTCGGCCTGGGCCAGGGTGCCGAGGCTGCCCATCAGGAACAGTCCGTGAATCGGCCTCGGCGGGTTGCTGCCGTGGCGCGGCTTGTAGGAAAACGAGCGGGTCAGGCGCTGGGCTTCAGCGAGGACATTGGCATCCGGCTCGAAATTCGACAGCCCGGCCGGCGTACTGCCGGAAACGTAACCGGGCAACAGCGGATGGTTAACGTGGAAAAACAGCGGCAGCAAGGTCAGGACCCCTTGCTGGCGGGTCGACAACCCTTCCATGGCGCGAGCCATTCGCCCTTCGTTGAGTTTCAGAAAACGTGCGCGCAGCTGGCTGAGAACCTTGCGGTCGATTCCCTCGTCCAGATCGGGGCGGATTTCGTCGGTGCGCGTCATGTCAGCTCAAACCGGCTCGCAGGGCTCGGACGTGGGACTCTTCGGATGAGGGGCAGTTTAGCGCCTTGAGGCGACGACTTTTAAGCTGATTTTGTTTTTCTGGCGTCAGATTTCTATCGGCTGCAGACAGAAATCAGGGGGATGTGCCCGCGGAAATCCCTGGATCGGGGTCTCCGTGGGCGATGCGGCAGAATTCAGGCTGTTACTTCGGCGTTAAGAATGGTCAGCACGGTTTGCACATTTTGCGCGGCGTCACGACCCAGGCTGGTCAGGTAACCGCCATCAGGCTGGTCGGTCAGTTCTTTTTCAAAGAGGCGTTTGGCGGCGGCAATGTGTTTCGGGGCAGCGGTCTGATGAATTTTCAGACCTTCCTGGGAACTGTCCAGGTTGAAGAGTGCGAGGACTTCCAGTTCGGCAACCAACTCAGGGGTAAGCGACATAAGGACTCCAGACTTTCTAGGAATTGGACGACAGCGCCCCTAAGGTGAACCCGCTTGTCCGGCATGTCCAGTGCTCGCGACAGGGTTTTTTTCCTCTGTAGGAGCGAGCTTGCTCGCGAAGGTCGTCAACGATGACGCGTAAAACCAGATGCCCCGTGGCGCTCTCGGGTTTTTCGCGAGCAAGCTCGCTCCTACAGGGAGGTGTGGGCTTACTGCTTTTCTGGCGGCAACTCGGGCAAGGCGCGCAGGGCAGCTTCGTACCATTCGGTGTTGAACGCGCGGTCTTCTTCGAGGATCGCGTCGATTTCTACCGCCAAAACGTGGGCCATCAAGTTGAGGATTTCTTCCCGCTCGTAACCCACCAGCGTCAGCTTGTTGAACGTCGCCTTGGCAGCCGGCGGGTTGTCGCTTTCGATCTGGTTTTCGATGGCCTGGATCAGGGTGGTTTCGGCGAACTCTTCTTCGTCGTTGTCGATATCGGTTGGCTCGCTCATGGCAGGCTCCTCAGGGAAAGGCGGCCAGTTTACCCGCATTCAGCGGCGTGATGCTGCTGGCAAGAATCCCGGCAGCGTTCTATAAACAGGCACTGCCCACCCCGCATGGCCTGGAGGCTTTGTGATGATCAAGCTTTATGGATTCTCCGTCAGTAACTACTACAACATGGTCAAACTGGCGCTGCTGGAAAAAGGCCTGCCCTTCGAAGAAGTACCGTTTTACGCTGGCACCAGCCCCGAGGCACTGGCCATCAGCCCTCGCGGAAAGGTCCCGGTGCTGCAGGTAGAGCAGGGCTTCATCAATGAAACCAGCGTGATCCTCGAATACATCGAGCAAAGCCAGAAAGGCACGCCGCTGCTGCCGAGCGATCCGTTCGAGCGCGCGCAGGTGCTGGCACTGGCCAAGGAAATCGAGCTGTACATCGAATTGCCAGGCCGGGCCTGCTATCCCGAAGCCTTTTTCGGCATGACCCTGCCGGATGCGATCAAGGAAAAAACCAAAGCCGAATTGTTGTTGGGGATGGCTGCGCTGGGCCGGCATGCCAAATTCAGCCCTTACGTGGCTGGCGACAGCTTGAGCGTGGCGGATCTGTATTTCCTGTTCAGCGTGCCGCTGGCTTGTGGGGTCGCCAAGAAGTTGTTTGGCATCGATCTGTTGGCCGAGATGCCAAAGGCCAAGGCGCTGCTGGAGTTTTTGGGGGGGAATCCGAATGTGCAGCGTGTGGCGGCGGACCGGGAGGCCGCGATGCCGGCGTTCATGGCGATGATTGCTGCCAAAAAGTAGTTCTGTGGCGTTCTGAAGTCAGTCATCGCGGGCAAGCCCGCTCCCACAGGTTTCTTTGTTTGCCATGGATTTTTGGCAAGTACTGGATCCTTGTGGGAGCGGGCTTGCCCGCGAAGCTTTTAGCGGCTGGCGAGGAGCGCCTGACCGCGAGCCACTGCAGCCTTCACCTGCGCCGGCGCGGTGCCGCCGATGTGGTTACGGGCATTGACCGAGCCTTCCAGGGTCAGCACGGCGAACACGTCCTGGTCGATCTGGTCGCTGAACTTGCGCAGTTCTTCCAGGCTCATTTCCGCCAGGTCCTTGCCGCTGTCCACGCCGTACTTCACGGCATGACCAACGATTTCGTGGCAATCACGGAATGGCAGGCCGCGACGCACCAGGTAGTCGGCCAGGTCGGTGGCGGTGGAGAAGCCGCGCAGGGCCGCTTCGCGCATCATCGCGTGCTTGGGCTTGATCGCCGGAACCATGTCGGCAAAGGCCCGCAGCGAGTCGCGCAGGGTGTCGGCGGCGTCGAACAGCGGTTCCTTGTCTTCCTGGTTGTCCTTGTTGTAGGCCAGGGGCTGGCCTTTCATCAGGGTCAGCAGGCCCATCAGCGCGCCGAACACGCGACCGGTCTTGCCACGCACGAGCTCCGGCACGTCCGGGTTTTTCTTTTGCGGCATGATCGAGCTGCCGGTGCAGAAACGGTCGGGCAGATCGATGAACTGGAACTGCGCGCTGGTCCACAGCACCAGCTCTTCGGAGAAACGCGACAGGTGCATCATCGCGATACTGGCCGCCGAGCAGAATTCGATGGCGAAATCACGATCGGAGACGTTGTCCAGCGAATTGCCGCCAACCGCGTCGAAACCCAGGAGTTGGGCGGTGTATTCGCGATCGATCGGGTAGGTGGTGCCGGCCAGCGCCGCGCTGCCCAGTGGCATGCGGTTGGTGCGCTTGCGGCAGTCGACCAGGCGTTCGTAGTCGCGGCTGAGCATTTCGAACCAGGCCAGCATGTGGTGCCCGAACGTCACCGGTTGTGCGGTCTGCAGGTGGGTGAACCCCGGCATGATGCTTGCGGCTTCGCGCTCGGCCTGCTCCAGCAGGCCTTTTTGCAGGCGGGTGATTTCAGCCAGGATCAGGTCGATCTCGTCACGCAGCCACAGACGGATGTCGGTGGCGACCTGATCGTTACGGCTGCGGCCTGTGTGCAGTTTTTTACCGGTCACGCCGATGCGGTCGGTCAGGCGCGCCTCGATGTTCATGTGGACGTCTTCGAGGTCGATGCGCCAGTCGAACTGACCGGCCTCGATTTCGCCCTGGATGGTGTTCAGGCCATCGATGATGCTGTCGCGCTCGGCATCGGTCAGCACGCCGACCTTGGCCAGCATGGTGGCGTGGGCGATCGAGCCCATGATGTCGTGGCGATACAGGCGCTGGTCGAAGGTGACGGAGGCGGTGAAGCGGGCGACGAAGGCGTCGACGGGTTCACTGAAGCGGCCGCCCCAGGACTGATTGGTCTTGTCAGTGCTCATGAATTCGCTCGTATCGGCTTGAAGTAAGAAGGCGTGGAACGCTGGCGCGGATAATAACAGGGTTGCCAATCCTGTCGCTGACACTGGTCGATACGTTTTTTTTGGGGAGAGAAGGACCGGGCCGGGGCAAGAGCCACGCATTTTTGCCGAACGATATTTTCCAATTGAGCAATATCGTCCCGGCAACCGTCTACAGTTGGACAGTAGGATCAGCGCATTTTCTCGGTGCAGCCGCTGACTATAAGAAGAGTGGGGTGTTCATATTGCGTATCAGCAAACCCTGTGGCGATGCATCGCCAACGCGGGCCTGGGCCGCCAATCGCCCGGCAGATGAAAATTTAGCCGCCGGACCAGCGGCACTTTTTGACGCTCGCGCTAGTCTTAGCGTGGATCGCGGTGACGGACGTCACTTCACCTGTCTACGCTATCCTTGTGCGAGACTCACGCAGGAATCCAGCGCAATATGAATGTCCTGATCGTTGATGACGAACCCTTGGCCCGCGAGCGCCTGAGCCGAATGGTTGGCGAACTCGAGGGGTACAGTGTCCTGGAGCCTAGTGCCACGAATGGCGAAGAGGCGTTGGCACTGATCGACAGCCACAAGCCGGATATCGTGCTGCTCGATATCCGCATGCCCGGCCTGGATGGCCTGCAAGTGGCTGCTCGGTTGTGTGAACGCGAAACTCCCCCCGCCGTGGTGTTCTGCGCCGGGCCCGATGAATTTGCCGTGGAAGCCTTACAGGCCAGCGCCGTAGGCTATCTGGTGAAACCTGTGAGAACTGAACAATTACATGACGCATTAAAGAGAGCCGAGCGCCCCAATCGTGCCCAGCTCTCCGCCCTGACCCGCCCTGCTGCCGAAAGCGGCAACGGCCCGCGCAGCCATATCAGCGCCCGAACCCGTAAAGGGATCGAGCTGATTCCGCTGGATCAGGTGGTGTATTTCATTGCCGACCACAAATACGTGACCTTGCGCCACGAAAGCGGCGAAGTGTTGCTCGATGAGCCGCTCAAGGCCCTCGAAGATGAATTCGGTGACCGTTTCGTGCGTATTCATCGCAATGCACTGGTTGCCCGCGAGCGTATCGAGCGATTGCAACGCACACCCCTGGGGCATTTTCAGCTGTTCCTCAAAGGCCTCAACGGTGATGCGCTGATCGTCAGCCGTCGTCATGTGGCTGGGGTACGCAAAATGATGCAACAGCTTTAAAAAGCTGTTCGCAGGCCAATTTCACACCCGATTGCCGGACATCCGGGGCCAGGGAGGCCGAGTAGTATCTGATACAAGTCAAAGTGGATTTGGCTTAGCTGTTATTATCCGTCATATCTATTCAGTACGGATTGATCCATGTCCTCTCGCCAGATCCGCATCGCCACCCGCAAAAGCGCTCTCGCCCTGTGGCAGGCCGAATACGTCAAGGCCCGTCTTGAAGCAGCCCATCCGGGCCTGCTGGTGACTCTCGTCCCCATGGTCAGCCGTGGTGACAAGCTGCTTGACTCTCCGCTGTCGAAAATCGGCGGCAAGGGCCTGTTCGTCAAGGAACTCGAAACCGCGCTGCTGGAAAATGAGGCCGACATCGCCGTGCACTCCATGAAGGACGTGCCGATGGACTTCCCCGAAGGCCTCGGTCTGTTCTGTATCTGCGAGCGGGAAGACCCGCGCGATGCCTTCGTTTCCAACACTTACACCAACCTGGATGAGTTGCCCCAGGGCAGCATCGTCGGTACCTCCAGCCTGCGCCGCCAGGCTCAATTGCTGACCCGTCGCCCGGACTTGGAAATCCGCTTCCTGCGCGGCAACGTCAACACCCGCCTGGCCAAGCTCGATGCCGGCGAATACGACGCCATCATCCTCGCCGCTGCCGGCCTGATCCGTCTGGGATTCGAAGACCGCATCACCTCGGCCATCAGCGTCGACGACAGCCTTCCGGCCGGTGGCCAGGGCGCGGTGGGTATCGAATGCCGCAGCGCCGACAGTGAAATCCATGCGTTGCTGACACCCCTGCACCACCAGGACACCGCCACCCGCGTGACCGCCGAACGAGCCCTCAACAAGCACCTCAATGGCGGCTGCCAGGTGCCGATTGCCTGCTACGCCGTGCTGGAGGGTGACCAGGTCTGGTTGCGCGGACTGGTGGGCGATCCAGGCGGTGGCCTGCTGCTCAGCGCACAAGCCCGCGCCCCTCGCGGCGATGCCGAGGCACTGGGTGTGCGAGTCGCCGAAGACCTGCTCAGCCAGGGTGCCGACGCCATCCTCAAAGCGGTCTATGGCGAGGCTGGTCACGAGTGATCGGCTGGCGCTTGCTGCTGACGCGTCCCGCCGAAGAAGCGGCGGCGCTGAGCGGTTTTTTGGCCGAGCAGGGGATATTCAGTAACAGTCTGCCGCTTTTGGACATCATGCCCATTGAGGCCACTGACACAATGCGCCAGGTGATTCTGGCGCTGGATCAGTTCTGCGCCGTCATCGTGGTCAGCAAGCCGGCCGCCCGGATCGGCGTCGAACTGCTCGAGCGGTATTGGCCAACACCGCCCGGTGTGAAGTGGTTCAGCGTCGGCGCGGCGACCGCGCAGATCCTCGGGGATCACGGGCTGGACGTGAGCTTCCCGGCAGAAGGCGATGACAGTGAAGCCTTGCTCGAACTTTCCCGACTGCGCGAGGCTATCGCACAACCCGATGCACGAGTGCTGATCCTGCGCGGGGAGGGCGGGCGCGAGTTGCTGGCTGAGCGTTTGCGTGAGCTTGGTGCTAGTGTCGAGTATCTGGAGCTGTACCGCCGGGGATTGCCGATTTACCCGCCGACACTGCTGCCGCAACGGATCCAGGCGGAACGCCTGAACGGGCTGGTGGTCAGCAGTGGACAAGGTTTTGAGCACCTGCATCAACTGGCCGGCGATGCCTGGCCGCAGTTGGCGCGGTTGCCGTTGTTTGTACCGAGCCCCAGGGTTGCCGAGCTGGCGCGTGCCGCCGGGGCCAAAACAGTTGTGGATTGTCGTGGCGCCAGTGCCGCGGCCTTGCTGACGGCGTTACGGGAGCATCCCGTACCCGTTTTCTAATGCAAAGGATGGATACGTGAGCGAAACAGCCTTGCCTAAAGATGACTCGCGACCGGTGCTTGATGCACCTGTTGATGCACCTGTTGATGAAATGTCGCCGCCGACACCTGCTGCCGGGCAGCGTCGAGGCAATGGTCTGGCAATCATCGCGCTGCTGTTGGGCGCGGCCGGTGTAGCGGTGGGCGGTTGGGGTGTCTGGCAGGTGCGTCACCTGCAGGCCAATAATCAGCAGCAACTGAGCCAGGTGCAGGCGCTGAATGACCAGGCGCAAAACCTCAAGCTCAATGAGGAGCGCCTGAGCGCACGCCTGGCGCAATTGCCTCCAGCCGATGAACTGGAAGCACGCAGTCGTCTGGTGATTCAGCTACAAGGTGATCAGCAGCGGTTGAACCAACGGCTGGAAACCGTTCTCGGTGCCAGCCGCAAAGACTGGCGTCTGGCCGAGGCCGAGCACCTGCTGCGTCTGGCCAGCCTGCGACTGTCCGCCTTGCAGGACATCAGCAGTGCCCAGGCACTGGTCCAGGGTGCCGACGAGATACTGCGTGAGCAAAACGATCCGGGCTCCTTTGCCGCTCGCGAGCAGGTGGCCAAGACCCTGATCGCCTTGCGCAGCACCGAACAACCGGATCGCACCGGGCTGTTTCTGCGTCTGGGCGCGCTGCGCGATCAAGTGGCCAGCCTCACCGAGCTGGCACCAGAGTACAAGGACCGTGGTGATTCGCTGCTGGGCCTGACTGCCGATGGCGACGGTGCCAGTCGCTGGGCGCAATGGTGGGATCAGATTTCGCGCTACATCCGCATCGACTTCAATGCCGACAAGAACGTTCGCCCATTGCTGGCAGGCCAGAGTCTGAGCCAGGTACGCCTGGCCCTGAGCCTGGCGCTGGAGCAGGCGCAGTGGGCCGCACTCAATGGCCAGGCGGCGGTTTACTCCCAAGTGCTGGACGAGGCGCGGGACATCCTCAACGGCAACTTCAATCCGGACAACGCACAAAGCAAAGTCATGCTTGAACAGGTGGCCGAGTTGAGCGTGCAACCTGTCACCGTCGTCACGCCGGATATGACCGGCACCCTGAGCGCGGTGCAGGGGTATCTGGAACGGCGCAACGTCAACGCCGAGGACTCGGTCAAGCCACTGGCCAGGCCTGCCGCGAACGCCGCGCCGGAGGCCACGCCATGAGACGCCTCTATGTGATCGTGTTCCTCGTGATCGCCGCTGCCGCTGCGCTGGGGCTGGCGATTGCCGAGCATTCCGGCTACGTGCTGATTGCCTACAAGACCTTCCGTTATGAGTCGAGCCTGTGGGCTACTTTGGCGCTGGTGGCTGTGCTCTGGCTGGTGATCTGGGGCATCAGGTCGCTGGTCGAACTGGTGATGGCTTCCAGTGGCGTGGTCAATCCGTGGTCACGGCGTAACCGCAGCCGTCGAGTGCAGGTGGCGATCGAGCACGGTCAGCTGGACCTGGCCGAGGGTCGCTGGGCCAGCGCGCAACGTCACTTGCATCGGGCTGCCGAAGCCGAGCGTCAGCCGCTGCTTTACTACCTCGGCGCTGCCCGTGCCGCGAACGAACTCGGCAATCACGAAGAAAGCGACAACTTGCTGGAGCGCGCCCTCGAGCGTCAGCCCCAGGCCGAGTTGGCGATCGCCTTGAGCCACGCCCAGTTACAGACCGATCGCGGTGACACCGCAGGCGCCCTGGCCACCCTGCAAGCCATGCGTGAACGCCATCCTCATAACGCACAGACCTTGCGTCAGTTGCAGCGCCTGCTTCAGCAGCGTGGTGACTGGTCGGCAGTGATTCGCCTGCTGCCGGAGCTGCGCAAGGACAAAATCCTGCCGGCGGCGGAGCTCGCCGAGCTGGAGCGTCGGGCCTGGGGGGCGAACCTGTCTCTGGCGGCGCAACGAGAAGAAGACGGAACGGTGGGGCAGCAATCGCTGGAACGTGCCTGGCAACAACTGACTTCAGCACAGCGTCAGGAGCCGCAACTGGTGCTGGCATATGCCGAGCAGTTGCGGCAACTGGGGGCTCAGGTCGAGGCCGAAGAAGTTCTGCGCACCGCGCTCAAGCGCAGCTACGACAGTCATCTGGCCCGACTCTATGGACTGGTTCGGGGCAATGATCCGGCCCGCCAGTTGCAGGCCGCCGAAGGCTGGCTCAAGGACCACCCGGCCGATCCGGGCCTGCTGCTGACACTGGGTCGTCTATGCCTGCAAAACAGTTTGTGGGGCAAGGCCCGGGACTATCTGGAAAGCAGCCTGCGTGTACAGCGCAATCCGGAAGCCTGTGCCGAGCTGGCACGCTTGCTGGCACAAATGGGCGATGCCGAGCGCAGCAACCAGCTGTTTCAGGAAGGCCTGGGGTTGTTGGATGAGCGCTTGCTCGCGGCCCCTCTGCCAACGCCAGTCGGCGCTTGACCCACTCGCAGGCACCGGGCTCCGGCGCCTGAGCGATGACCTGCGACGAGGGGGCAATCACCCTCGCCGCAGTGCGATGATTAGTTGAAATTCAGTCGCGAAATCTCATCGCAGACAAAGTCCTACAGAGGACTACATTTTATCCTCTCGCCTGCGTCGGGATTTCCCTACACCTGCGCTGAAGTCTCTGTGGGCACTTGCCTTGAAAGGCTGTCGCGCTTTCCTCTACCGTAATGGTCTGTCACTACTTTTACGGAAAAGCCATGTCTTTGGCCTGCTCACGCTCCTTGTTTTTCATGGCTTTCATTGCGGGTGCCCTGGCGATGGGTGTTTCCTACTACCTGGAATATGCAGTCGGCCTGCGGCCTTGTGGCTTGTGTCTTGTGCAGCGGTTTTGCCTGGCGCTCCTTACCGGCGTCTGCCTGATGGCTTCGGTCCATGGCCCCGGTCGCATCGGAAACGTTCTCTATTGGCTGTTCAGTCTTTGTTGCAGCCTGGCCGGCACTGTCACTGCATGGCGACAGGTCCTGCTGCAAAGCCTTCCTGCGGAACAGGTAGCGGCGTGCTCGACTCATCTGGCGGACCTGTTGGCCAACTCTCCGTGGCTTTCGGTCGTACAGCAAATGTTCAAGGGCGCTGCCGATTGTGTGGAAATTTCCTGGACGCTGTTCGATCTGAGTCTCACCGAGTGGAGCCTGTTGCTCTTCGTCGCGATGATGATTCTGGCCGTTTACCAGTCGCTGCGACTGGTCTGGACCGGCTATCAGCGACCACTCAGCGGCGAGTCGTCGCACCGGGCCTTTGCGGGTGATTAAACACTTGTATGAACTTTATCGCCTGCGTACCTTGAAGCCAGTGTCGTGCGGGCATAATCTGGCCCGCACGTGTCATTGGAATTATGTTGCTCGATGACGCTCTGCCTGACCGCCCACCGACGTTACAAGAGGCGAGCGGGCATAGAGCAGCTGACCCACAAGGGAAGAGAGATCACCATGCTCGAAAGTTGTCAGAATGCTCAGGAACGCTGGGGCGGAGTGCACCTGCTGATCGATCGCTGGTTGCAGGAACGACACGAACTGATCGGGGCCTATGACGCTCTCGGCGCAAAGCCTGAGGCGCTGGGTGAGAACCGCAAGCCCTTGCAGGAATTCTGCGGCGTGCTGGTCGATTATGTATCGGCCGGGCACTTCGAGATCTACGAGCAGCTGACGGGGGAGGCCAAGGCCTTCAACGACAAGCGTGGCCTGGAGCTCGCCGAGACCATCTACCCGCGGATCGACGTCATCACCGAAAAGCTGCTCGCCTTCAATGACCTGTGTGACGCAGGTAAGTGTGTCGCCGAAGAGTTCAAGACACTCGGCGGACTGTTGCATGAGCGCTTTGAGCTGGAAGACTGCCTGATCGAAGTGCTGCACACCGCCCACAAGGAAGCCGATTCGGTTCAGGCCTGAAGCGCTTCCTGCAAGATCCCGAAACGGCGTGCCAAGGCACGCCGTTTTTCGTTTGCATCGTCAGCTGGTGGCACCGCGCAGTTCGACTTCGAACACCAGTGGTGTGAATGGTGCGATCACGTCACCGGCACCGTCGGCGCCATAGGCCTGAGCCGATGGAATCACCAGTCGCCATTTCGCCCCGACCGGCATGTTTTGCAGTGCACTGCGCCATCCGGCGATCACGCTGTCGAGACTGAACCACTGTGGCTGACTGTTCTGATCGAACACAGTGCCGTCGGGCAATCGACCGATATACAGCACCTGCACCTTGCCGTTCGGTCCGGCCTTGGCGCCAGTACCTGGCGTCAACTCGGTCAGCAACACGCCATCAGCCAGTTCGCGCACGCCGGGCCTGGCTTTTTCTGTGGCGAGAAAACGCTGTTCTTTTTCCAGTGCCATTTCGCTTTGCGGCTTGTCGGACTGCATGGCGATCCGGGCTTCATGCTCGGTCAGTATCTGTTGGATCTGCTCGTCCTTCAGCGCCAGCGGTTTGCCCTGATAGGCCTGCTGCAATCCTTCGACCAATGCCTGGAGTTGCAGATCGGGAACCTCCTGGCGCAAGCGTTCGCCAAGGCTTGCACCCAGGCTGTATGCGAGATCGTGGGCTTCATTTTCCTGCGTTGTTTCGCCGGCCTGGGCCACCGAAAAAAACACGCACAGCGATAAAAAAAGGTAGCGCGACATGAGCACTCTCCGACCTGAATTGCGGGCGATTATGCCAGTGAGAATGCGCGCAACGGTGAACTGCTTTTGCGCCGAGGCAGAAGTTTTTCAATCCTTTGCAACACAGCGCTTTCGATAGTGTCAACATGCCCTAGCGGCGGTTGCAGCAGAGGTCTAGTATGAGCCGCACTCACTTCAGCCAGGAGGTAAACCATGTCGGCCACCAAGAAGCCAGTAAACACTCCGTTGCACTTGCTCCAACAACTCTCGAGCAGCCTGCTCGAGCATCTGGAAACCGCTTGTTCCGAAGCCTTGGCTGATGCTGAAAAACTGCTCGCCAAGCTGGAAAAGCAGCGCGGAAAAGCGCAAGAAAAACTGCACAAATCCCGCACCAAATTGCAGGACGCTGCGGCGGCCGGAAAAGCCAAGGCACAAGCCAAGGCCAAGGGCGCAGTGGCCGATCTTGAGGAGCTGCTCGATGCCCTCAAGGATCGTCAATCGGAAACCCGCGGCTACATTCTGCAACTCAAGCGCGATGCTCAGGAAAGCCTGAAACTGGCCCAGGGCGTCGGTCGTGTACAAGAGGCTGTCGGCAAGGTGTTGTCCTTGCGTGCGGCCAAGCCTGCTGCGGCACCTGCGAAGAAAGCCGCTGCCAAACCGGCTGCTGCAAAAGCACCGGCCAAACCTGCCGCAAAACCTGCAGCTGCCAAGCCAGCAGCTAAAACTGCCGCAGCCAAACCTGCTGCCAAACCGGCTGCAAGAAAACCGGCTGCTGCCAGCGCTGCAAAACCTGCGGCTAAAACCACGGCTGCCAAACCAGCCGCCGCACGACCTACCGCTGCAAGAGCCGCTGCTGCCAAGCCAGCCGTGGCTAAAACCGCCGCCGCTAAACCGGCTGCAAAACCAGCCACTAAACCAGCCGCTAAACCCGCAGCAAAACCAGCAGCCAAAACTGCAGCAGCGAAACCTGCTGCGAAGCCGGCCGCCAAATCTGTCGCGGCTAAACCCGCTGCAAAACCTGCTGCGAAAACTGCGGCCAAACCCGCTGTAAAAGCAGCGGCCAAGCCGGCCGCTAAACCAGCTGCTAAACCGGCAGCCAAACCTGCTGCGGCTAAACCTGCCGCTGCTGCCAAGCCGGCCACCGCCAAACCCGCTGCCAAGCCAGCGGCGGCGAAGCCAGCTGCAAAACCAGCAGTGAAACCTGTTGCCGCCAAGCCGGCCGCCGCGCCAGTTGCCAAGCCAGCCAACCCGGCTCCGGTAGCAACGTCTGCTTTAGCAGCAGCCACCTCGACAGCCACGCCAGCGCCAACGCCGGCCGCTGCATCGATCGCAGCAACCACCCCAACCAGCGCTTCCTAAGTGCCGGTTACCGCGACGCGCAGCTGATGCAGCGCGTCGCGGTCCAGGTGGGCGGCGCCTGCCGTCACACCATTGAGCCAGGCCGATAGATCGGTCGCCTCACCTTGCGGCCAACTCAACGCCGATCGTTCCAGTCGTACCAACAGATGTCGCTCGGCTTCCAGTTCGAGTGCCTTCACTTGCTCGCGCAAAGCATTCAGTTCGCCGTCGTCGGCGGCAACGACTTTCCAATTCACCCGCAAGGCTCGCAGCGGTCGCACCACGTCTGCGTCCCACGGCTCGGCCACGCTACGCAGTTGCTGCAATCGGTGTTCGTTAAAGGCGACGCCACGTTCTCCCAGCCACAGTCCGCAGAGGAGCAAGCACACATTGATGCCCGCCGACTGCAATTGCAGGCATGCGGGTTCAACGCCGGGCTGTGCATAAGTACTTAGGGAAAAGCTCCACAGGTCAGAGGACATAGTGCTACTCGCGCCAGTTGCGAGCGAAGCTGGTAGACTCCGCCGCCATTATGATTCGACTTCAGAACCTGACTTTACAGCGTGGCCCGCAACGTCTGCTAGAAGACGCCGAGCTGACCCTGCACGCCGGCCAGAAAGCCGGCCTCATCGGTGCCAACGGCGCCGGCAAATCGAGCCTGTTCGCCTTGCTTCGGGGTGAGCTGCACCCGGACTCGGGTGATTGCTTCCTGCCGGCCGACTGGCGTATCGCCCACATGCGCCAGGAGGTCGACACCCTCGAACGCCTGGCGGTCGACTACGTGCTCGATGGCGACCTGCGCCTGCGCCAGGTGCAACGCGACCTGGCGGCAGCCGAAGCGGCCCATGACGGTGCCGCTCAGGCCCGACTGCACTCGGAACTCGACAGCGCCGACGGTTACACCGCCGATGCCCGGGCGCGCAAGCTGCTGGCCGGACTTGGATTCACCAACGAGCAGATGGATCGCCAGGTCGGGGATTTCTCCGGTGGCTGGCGGATGCGCCTGAACCTGGCGCAGGCCTTGATGTGCCCATCGGACCTGCTGCTGCTCGACGAACCGACCAACCACCTGGACCTCGACGCCATCATCTGGCTCGAAGAGTGGCTCAAGAGTTATCCCGGCACCTTGATGCTGATTTCCCACGACCGGGACTTCCTCGATGCCGTGGTCGACCACGTGGCCCACGTCGATCAGCGCAAGATCACCCTGTACCGCGGTGGCTACAGCGCTTTCGAGCGTGCCCGTGCCGAACGCCTGGCCCAGCAACAGCAGGCGTACGAGAAGCAGCAGGTGCAACGTGCGCACATGGAAAGCTACATCGCCCGCTTCAAGGCCCAGGCAACCAAGGCCCGCCAGGCCCAGAGCCGGATCAAGGCACTGGAGCGGATGGAAGAGCTGACCGCTGCCCACGTCGATTCGCCGTTCGACTTTGTCTTCCGTGAATCGCAGAAGATTTCCAGCCCGCTGATCGACCTGTCCGATGCCCGCCTGGGTTATGGCGACAAGGCCGTGCTGGAGAAGGTCAAGCTGCAACTGACCCCGGGTGCGCGAATCGGTCTGCTCGGCCCGAATGGCGCCGGTAAATCGACCCTGATCAAGAACCTTGCCGGTGAGCTCTCGCCATTGGCCGGCCGCTTGACCCGTGGCGAGAACACCGTTGTCGGTTACTTCGCCCAGCATCAGCTGGATTCGCTGGACTCCAAGGCCAGCCCGTTGCTGCACCTGCAACGCCTGGCACCGACCGAGCGTGAGCAGGCCCTGCGCGACTTCCTCGGCGGGTTCGACTTCCGTGGTGCGCGAATCGACGAACCGGTACTGAATTTCTCCGGTGGCGAAAAGGCGCGCCTGGCGTTGGCCTTGATCGCCTGGGACCGACCGAACCTGTTGCTGCTCGACGAACCGACCAACCACCTGGACCTGGAAATGCGTCTGGCGCTGACCATGGCCCTGCAGGAATTCAGTGGTGCGGTATTGGTGGTCTCTCACGATCGCCACTTGCTCAAAAGCACCACCGACAATTTCTATCTGGTGGCGGACGGCAAGGTCGAGGAATTCGACGGCGACCTGGAGGACTACACCCGCTGGCTGGTGGAGTATCGCCAGCGCAACGCCCCGGTCAGCAACACGCCGGTCAACCCGGACAAGACCGACAAGAAAGCCCAGCGTCAGGCCGCTGCTGCGTTGCGTCAGCAACTGGCGCCGCACAAGCGCGAAGCTGACAAGCTTGAAGCCGAACTCGGCAAGCTCCACGAAAAGCTGGCGAAGATCGATGCCAGCCTCGGCGACAGCGACATCTACGAGCCGGCGCGCAAGAACGAATTGCGGGATCTGCTGGCCGAACAGGCCAAGCTGAAGGTGCGTGAGGCGGAGCTGGAAGAAGCCTGGATGGAAGCCCTGGAGTTGCTGGAAAACATGCAGGCGGAGCTGGAGGAGCTGTCCTGATGGACGCCTTCAAGCTGCCGCTGCCGGCGGTGTGGGTCGAGCCGATCTGGCTCGGCGTACAAATCCTGCTGATCCTGCTGGCCGGATACATCGCCCAGCGTTTCGTCGCCAAATGCCTGACCCGTCTCGGCGAGCGCTACCCGTTTCCGCCGCAGTTGCTGATGCCGCTGCGCGGTGGTCTGCGCTGGCTCATCATGGGCAGTGCATTGATTTTTGTGCTGGAACGCCTCGGTGTTTCGGCCACGGTGCTCTGGACCGCGTTGTCCGGATTCGTCGCAGTCGCGGCGGTGGCGTTTTTCGCCATGTGGAGCGTGCTCTCGAACCTGCTGTGCGCGATCCTGATCTTTACCGTCGGCCCGTTTCGCATAGGTGACGTGGTCGAGTTGGTGGACACCACCGACAAGCCCGGCGTCAAAGGCCGGGTGGTGGCGATCAATCTTCTTTACACCACGCTGATCGAGGCCGAAGAAGTCGGCACTGGCAGCGCCATGGTGCAGGTGCCCAACAGTTTGTTCTTCCAGCGTTCGGTACGGCGCTGGCGCGGGACGGATGTGTTTCCTTCCAGCGGGTTTGAAAAGTAAGTTTTTTTTTCGCCTGACATATCGCCATTGCGAGCAAGCTCGCTCCCACAGTCGATCTTCAGTGAGCACAAATCTTGTGAGCACCAGAGACTTCTCTGTGGGAGCGAGCTTGCTCGCGATGGGGACCTCAAGTCAGCAGTCGTCATGTCCTACAAAAAATCGGTAGTCATCCAATCAAAGCCGCATTAGCTTAGACATCTGTCACGAGTCTGAGTCGAGGTGTGCAATGGAGCTTCAAACATGGCTGGCGTTTTTTGCCGCCTGCTGGGTGATCAGCCTGTCCCCCGGTGCCGGCGCCATTGCGTCGATGTCCAGCGGCTTGCAATACGGTTTCTGGCGCGGCTACTGGAACGCCCTGGGCCTGCAACTGGGCCTGGCTTTGCAGATCGCCATCGTCGGCGCCGGTGTCGGCGCCATTCTCACGGCGTCGGCCACGGCCTTCTATGCCATCAAATGGTTTGGCGTGGCGTATCTGGTTTACCTCGCGATAAAGCAATGGCGTGCGCTGCCCAGCGATATGAGCGATGACGCGGCGCTGCGCCAGATCGGCAAGCCGATGGCCTTGGTGTTCCGTGGTTTTCTGGTGAACATCAGCAACCCCAAGGCGCTGGTGTTCATGCTGGCGGTGTTGCCGCAGTTCATCGACCCCCATGCGCCACTGCTGATTCAGTATCTGATAATCGGTGTGACCATGGTTTGCGTCGACCTGATCGTCATGGCCGGCTACACCGGTCTGGCGTCCAAAGTGCTGCGTCTGTTGCGCACACCGAAACAGCAAAAGCGCATGAACCGGACCTTTGCCGGGCTGTTCATCGGGGCGGCGGCGTTCATGGCGACGTTGCGCAAAGCTGCTGTGTAAAACGGCGATATAAAAAAAGGCGACCCTGGAGGTCGCCTTTTTTGTTTGGAGGAGCCGCTCTCGAAACTGATGCAATTACGAAGAGATATCAACAAAGCTTGAGCGAAACCCGTCTGGCGTTAACAATATGTAACTTCGTATTTCCAATTGAGATTCATTCATGATTGCCCCCTCCCGTTTCCTGGCCTGGCTGTTGCTGCCGCTGTTGGCTGCGTGCAGTTTTCAGCTACTGGCCGCTCCCGCCGAAGGTGCGCCGCAGGCGCTGCACTTGCTCGATTACATCGGCGCGGATTACCCGGACACGGTGCAGGCGGGCAGCATCACGGACCAGGCCGGATTTCGCGTGCAGCAAGACTCGGTCAAGACGCTGGGACGTCTGATTGCAGTCATGCCGGCCAAGCCGGAAAAAGCCGCTCTGGAGCAAAGCCTGGCCGCGCTGGGAAACTCCATTGACGCCCATCAGGACGGCGCCGACGTCGCGCGCCAGGCCCGGCAACTGGGTGCGAAGCTGGCCGTGGCCTATGAAGTCAGTCAGGCCCCGGTCATTACGCCGGACCCGGTGCGTGGTGCGCCGCTGTACGCTCAGCATTGCTCGGTCTGCCATGGCGATACAGGGGCCGGCGACGGCCCGGCAGGTGTCGGCATGGCGCCGCCGCCATCCAATCTGCGTGATAGCACACGACTGGACCGACTGAGCCTCTACGCGATCTACAGCACCCTGGGCCTGGGGGTCGAAGGGACCGACATGCCGGCCTTTGCCGATCAACTGGATGATCGTCAGCGTTGGGACCTGGCCACCTATATCGCCAGCTTCAGTGTCGACCCGGCGACGGCCAAGGCTGAAAAGACCTACAACATCGCCGACCTCGCTCGTCAGACCCCGGCCGAAGTACAGGCTGTCGAAGGCCTGCAAGCCGCCGCGACCTTCCGTGCCCAGCGAGCGCAACCGCCGCAGGTCAAGCGTGGTCCGGCGCAACTGCTCGACTACACCGCGGCCACTTTGGACAAGAGCATCGCGGCGTATCGTGCCGGTGAGCATGATCAGGCTTATGACTTATCGGTAGCGGCGTATCTGGAAGGCTTCGAGCTGGTTGAGAGCTCGCTGGATAACATTGACGCCAACGTGCGTAAAGACACTGAAAAATCCCTGATGGCCTACCGTCAGTCGTTGCAGGACGGCTTGCCGGTGAGCGAGGTCGAGCAGCGCCTGGACGTGGCCAAGGACAAGTTGAAGGCATCGGCCGGCCTGTTGGGCAACGAGGGTTTGAGCTGGTCGCTGAGTTACATTTCCGGCCTGCTGATTCTGCTGCGCGAAGGTCTGGAAGCGATTCTGGTGCTGGCGGCGATCCTTGCTTTCCTGCGTAACACGGATCAACAGGCGGCGGTGCGCAGCGTTAACGTCGGCTGGGGCCTGGCGTTTGTGGCGGGGCTGGGCACCTGGGCGCTGGCAGCCTATGTGATTGATGTCAGCGGTTCCCAACGCGAATTGCTGGAAGGTGCGACGGCGTTGTTTGCCAGCGTCATGGTGCTGTGGCTGGGCGTGTGGATGCATGACCGTCGTCACGCCGCGGCCTGGCAGGATTACATCAAGACCAGCCTGGTGGGCGGTGGCGGGCGTTTCGGTTTTGCGACCCTGGCGTTCTTCTCGGTGTATCGCGAACTGTTCGAAGTGATCCTGTTCTACGAAACCCTGTGGTTGCAGGCGGGGCCCGCGGGGCACAACGCGGTGCTGGCCGGTGGTGCCACGGCGCTGGTGCTGCTGGTCGGCCTGGCCTGGGTGATTTTGCGCGGTTCGGCGAAGTTGCCGCTGGCGTTGTTCTTCAGCATCAACGCCGGTCTTTTGTGCGCCTTGTCGGTGGTGTTTGCCGGGCACGGCGTGAAAGCGCTGCAGGAAGCCGGGATCTTCGGTACGCGGCCGGTGCCGTTCTTTGACTTTGAATGGTTGGGGATCCATGCCGATGCCTATTCGTTGAGCGCCCAGGCTGTGGCGATCATTTCGATTGTCGTGTTGTACGGTCGTAGCCGGGTGGTTGAGAGACAGCGGGTGCAGGTTTCTTAAACGGCATTCGCTTCGCTCACTTTCGCGGGCAAGCCACGCTCCCACAGGTTTCGCGTTAACCTGTGGGAACGTGGCTTGCCCGCGATGCTTTTCAACAGAGGAAAATTCAATGCGTGTGTGGATCGATGCCGACGCCTGTCCTCGGGCAGCCAAGGATCTGGTGGTGAAGTTCGCTCTCAAGCGCCAGTTCGAAGTGGTGCTGGTGGCCGGGCAGCCGCAGACCAAACCGGGGCTGGCACTGGTCAAGCTGATCGTGGTGCCGAGCGGCCCGGATGCGGCCGATGACTACCTGGTGGAACACGCGGTGCCTGGTGAGCTGGTGATCTGCAGCGATGTACCGCTGGCCGATCGTCTGGTGAAGAAGGGCGTGGCAGCGCTCGACCCACGGGGCAAGGAGTTTGATGCGCAGAACATGGGCGAGCGGCTGGCGGTTCGCAACCTGTTCACCGATTTGCGCGAACAAGGGCAAATGGGCGGAGGGCCAGCGCCGTTTGGCGACCGTGAGAAGCAGGCGTTTGCCAATGCGCTGGACCGGATTCTCACTCGTCTGACGCGCAGTTCTTAAGACCAGTGGCGAACCCTGTGGGAGCGAGCTTGCTCGCGATAGCGGACTTACAGACAACATCGATGTTGAATGTGCTGGCCCCATCGCGAGCAAGCTCGCTCCCACAGTTTTGGAGGGTGTCAGGCGTCGTTTTCGTGGGTCAGTTCCAGTACCCGGTCTACCAGTTTGTTGATGCCTGAAGCCGCTTCACTGATCGATTGCGCCAGCATGTAAGCCGGTGTGCTCACCAGTTTGCGCGCCTTGTCCTCGACGATGTCACTGACCGCGCAATCGGTATGGGTCGCGCCCATCTTGTTCATCGCAGCTGCCGTGTCGGTGTCGTTGCCTATGGTGCAGGTGACGCCAGGGCCGTAGATCTTTGCCGCCAGGGCAGGGGAGATGCACATCAACCCCACCGGTTTGCCGGCCTCGGCAAAGGCTTCGGTCAGTGCCAGGACATCCGGTTGAACGGTGCAGGCGGCACCTTCGATGGCGAAGCTGGACAGGTTCTTGGCCGAGCCGAAGCCGCCGGGCACGATCAGCGCATCGAACTCATCGACGTTCGCGTCTCGGATATCCTTGATGTTGCCCCGGGCAATCCGCGCCGACTCCACCAGCACGTTGCGCGATTCGGGCATTTCTTCGCCGGTCAGGTGGTTGATCACATGCAACTGCGCGATGTCAGGTGCGAAACACTGCACCTGGGCCCCGCGCTGGTCCAGGCGCAGCAGGGTGATAACGCTCTCGTGGAGCTCGGCGCCGTCGTACACGCCACAACCGGAAAGGATCACTGCAACTTTTTTGCTCATGGGCTTTTCTCCAGATTCATGGCGTTAAATGTCCACTAATTTGTCCCGCGTTGCCATAGGGTTAATTCACGGCTGCACATAGCATCTGTCCTCAAGATTCCGATCAGGGCGCGTCATGGACTTCATTCTGTATGCGGTGCCGTTTTTCTTTGTGCTGATCGCCGCCGAGCTGCTGGCCGACCGTTGGCGCGGGGTGAGCAATTATCGGGTGGCAGACGCGATCAACAGCATCAGCACCGGCGTGCTGTCGACCACCACGGGTCTGTTGACCAAGGGGGTGGGGCTGGTGACCTACGCCTTTGCCCTCAAGCACTTGGCGTTGTTCGAGTTGTCGGCCGACAGCATCTGGACCTGGGTGTTTGCCTTTGTCTTCTACGATTTCTGCTACTACTGGCTGCATCGCATGGGTCACGAGCGCAACATCCTCTGGGCCGCCCATTCGGTGCATCATCAGAGCGAGGACTACAACCTGTCCACGGCCTTGCGCCAGACCAGTACCGGCTTCCTGCTGGGCTGGATCTTCTATCTGCCGATGGCGGTGTCCGGCGTGCCGCTGCTGGTGTTCGTCAGCGTCGCGGCGCTGAACCTGCTGTACCAGTTTTGGGTGCACACGCGGCACATTCCCAAGCTTGGCTGGTTCGAATGGTTCTTTGTCACGCCGTCCAATCATCGGGCTCACCATGCACAGAACGCTCTCTACATGGATCGCAACTATGGCGGCGTGTTCATTATTTGGGACCGTCTGTTCGGCTCGTTCCAGGAAGAAGACGACAACGAGCCGGTGATTTTCGGCGTGACCACGCCACTGGCGAGCTGGAACCCCGTGTGGGCGAACGTGCAGTTCTACGCGCAGTTGTGGGCAGATGCGCGTCGTGCCGAAAGCACCTGGGACAAGCTGCGGATCTGGTTCATGCGCACCGGCTGGCGCCCGGCGGAGGTGGCTGCCAGATACCCGATGAACAAGCCGGACCTGAGCCAGTTTCGCAAATTCGAGGTGGCGCTGGACGGGCGTCAGCAGCTCTACGTCCTCCTGCAGTTCTGCGTCTATATCGCGCTGGGCAGTTACTTGATGAATCTTGAACCGAAGCTGCCCGTCGTCGCCCTGGTGTTGGGCTGGGGAGCGGTGGCGTTCGGTCTGTTTGTGCTGGGCGTGGCTCTGGAGAATCGCCCGTGGGCGTTGAAGCTGGAGCTGCTGCGGCTGGCGTCGAATCTGCCATTGGTATGGCTGGCCCCGATGGTGGGGCTGTGGCCGGCCAGCGCTGTGGGCTGGGTCGGCCTGTTCAGTTACAGTCTGTTGAGCGGCATCGGTCTCTACTGTTGCAGAAACCGCATCACTCGGCTGGCGTCGTAGGGCCTTCGGCCTTGGTTCGTTCGGCCTTCAGGGCTTGTTCGTCGGCGTAGACCTGCTTGGCCAGGCGGGCATTCTTGAAGCGCCGACGCAGCCACAGCACGAAGCCCAGGACCAGCAGCGCACCGAGCACCCAGAGTTCATACTTCTTCACACTGCCGAGCATGCCTTCGAGCACCGCGCCGAAATGGTACGCGGCCGCCGCCAGGGCTGTGGCCCAGATCGCTGCGCCAATGCCGTTGAGCAGCAGGTAACGGCCCGGCGGATAACCCGACAGCCCGATGGCCACCGGCATGACCGTGCGCAAACCGTAGACGAAGCGGAAGCTCAATACCCAGATGTCCGGATGCTTGCGAATGTGTTCCAGCGCCCGGTCACCCATCATTTGCCAGCGGGGTTTGCGCGCCAGCAGTTTGCGGCCGTGTTTGCGTCCCAGGAAATACCACAGTTGGTCGCCGGCATAGCTGCCGAAGAAGGCCACGACCACCACCAGGTTGATGTCCATGTATCCACGGAACGCGAGGAAGCCCGCGAGTACCAGGATGGTTTCGCCTTCGAAGAACGTGCCTAGAAAAAGGGCAAAATAGCCGAAGTCATGCAGAAATTGTTGGAGCATTGTCTGGGTGCTGGCGAAATGAACGCGCAGCCTAACCCTTCGGACACATTCAGGAAAGTGTCCAAATGTGTCTCGACGTGAACATTTCCTACAACGACAATGGAATGCGGCTACCTGTCACAGGGGTGCACACAACTGTAATACGTTCGTCATAATGGCCGCTTATAACTGTCACGCTCGCACGCCTGCGGGCTCAGGAGTCTGCCGTGAGCTTTACCCCCGCCAACCGTTTGTTCCCTGCAACCCGCCTGCGCCGCAATCGTCGTGACGACTTCTCGCGTCGTCTGGTCCGTGAAAACGTCCTGACCGTCGATGACCTGATCCTGCCGGTGTTCGTACTGGACGGCGAAAACCGTCGCGAAGCGGTGGCTTCGATGCCGGGCGTCGAACGCCTGACCATCGACCTGTTGCTGGAAGAAGCGGCCAAGTGGGTCGAGTTGGGGATTCCGGCGCTTGCGCTGTTCCCGGTGACGCCAGCGGAACTCAAGTCCCTGGACGCCGCCGAGGCGTGGAACCCCGAAGGCATCGCCCAACGCGCGACCCGTGCGCTGCGTGCGCGGTTCCCTGAGCTGGGCGTGATCACCGACGTTGCCCTGGACCCGTTCACCACCCACGGCCAGGACGGCATTCTTGATGAAGAAGGCTACGTGCAGAACGACATCACCGTCGACGCACTGGTCAGGCAAGCCCTGTCCCACGCTGAGGCCGGCGCTCAGGTCGTGGCCCCATCGGACATGATGGACGGTCGCATCCAGGCGATCCGCGAAGCTCTCGAAGTGGCCGGTCACGTCAATGTGCGGATCATGGCCTACTCGGCCAAGTACGCCAGTGCCTATTACGGCCCGTTCCGTGATGCGGTCGGTTCGGCGCTGAATCTGGGCAAGGCCAACAAGGCCTCCTATCAGATGGACCCGGCCAACAGCAACGAAGCCCTGCACGAAGTGGCGGCGGACTTGTCAGAAGGTGCAGACATGGTCATGGTCAAGCCAGGCATGCCGTACCTGGACATCCTGTGCCGGGTAAAAGAAGAATTCAAAGTGCCGACTTTTGTTTATCAAGTCAGCGGCGAATACGCCATGCACATGGCGGCGATCCAAAATGGCTGGTTGGGCGAAGGGGTTATCCTCGAGTCCCTGACCGCTTTCAAACGTGCAGGGGCTGATGGCATCCTGACGTACTTCGCCGTTCGTGCCGCTCAATTGTTACGAGAGCAAAAATAGCCCTCCCAGGAACATTCGATGAATACCGAAGTGCTCACTGAAGTTGCCGTAAAAGACGCTCAACCTGTGGTGGAGCAAGTCGACGAGACCCCGCCGGAGCTGGAGCCAGCTCCGCCCGCGGCGGTCGTCGAAACCGCCGTGACAGCGCCGGCGCCAGTGCTGGCCATTCCCGGCCTGGATGACAGCAGCCTGTACATCCACCGCGAGCTCTCGCAACTGCAGTTCAACATCCGCGTGCTGGAGCAGGCGCTGGACGAGTCCTATCCATTGCTGGAGCGGCTGAAGTTTCTGTTGATCTTCTCCAGCAACCTGGACGAGTTCTTCGAAATTCGTGTCGCCGGCCTCAAGAAGCAGATCACCTTCGCCCGTGAACAGGCCGGCGCCGATGGTCTGCAACCGCATCAGGCCCTGGCCCGCATCAGCGAACTGGTCCATGGTCACGTCGATCGCCAGTACGCGATCCTCAACGACATCCTGTTGCCGGAACTGGAAAAGCATCAGGTCCGCTTCATCCGTCGCCGTAACTGGACGGCCAAGCTCAAGACCTGGGTCCGTCGCTATTTCCGTGACGAGATCGCGCCGATCATCACCCCGATCGGCCTCGACCCGACGCACCCGTTCCCGTTGCTGGTGAACAAGAGCCTGAACTTCATCGTCGAGCTCGAAGGCATCGACGCCTTTGGCCGCGATTCCGGTCTGGCGATTATCCCGGCGCCACGCCTGTTGCCGCGCATCATCAAGGTGCCGGAAGAAGTCGGCGGCGCCGGCGACAACTATGTCTTCCTGTCGTCGATGATCCACGCCCACGCCGATGACCTGTTCCAGGGGATGAAGGTCAAGGGCTGCTACCAGTTCCGCCTGACCCGTAACGCCGACCTGGCGCTGGACTCCGAAGACGTCGAAGACCTGGCCCGTGCCTTGCGCGGCGAACTGTTCTCCCGTCGCTATGGCGATGCGGTGCGTCTGGAAGTGGCCGACACCTGCCCGAAACACCTGTCCGACTACCTGCTCAAGCAATTCAACCTGAGCGAGACGGAGTTGTATCAGGTCAACGGTCCGGTGAACCTGACGCGGCTGTTCAGCATTACCGGCCTGGACAGCCAGCGCGAGCTGCAATACCTGCCGTTCACCCCGCAGATTCCAAAACTGCTGCAGAACAGCGAGAACATTTTCAGCGTGATCAGCAAGCAGGACATCCTGTTGCTGCACCCGTTCGAGTCGTTCACTCCGGTGGTCGACCTGCTGCGCCAGGCCGCCAAGGACCCGCACGTGCTGGCGGTGCGCCAGACCCTGTACCGCTCCGGCGCGAACTCGGAAATCGTCGATGCGCTGGTGGATGCGGCGCGTAACGGCAAAGAGGTCACCGCGGTGATCGAACTGCGCGCACGGTTCGACGAAGAGTCCAACCTGCAACTGGCCAGCCGTCTGCAAGCGGCCGGTGCGGTGGTGATCTATGGTGTGGTCGGCTTCAAGACCCACGCCAAGATGATGCTGATTTTGCGGCGCGAAGCGGGTGAAATCGTGCGTTATGCACACCTCGGTACGGGTAACTACCACGCCGGCAACGCTCGCCTGTATACCGACTACAGCCTGCTGACCTCCGACGACGCCTTGTGCGAAGACGTCGGCAAACTGTTCAGCCAGTTGATCGGCATGGGTAAGACGCTGCGCATGAAAAAACTGCTGCACGCGCCGTTCACCCTGAAAAAGGGCATGCTCGACATGATTGCCCGCGAAACCCAGTTCGCCCTCGATGGCAAACCGGCGCACATCATTGCCAAGTTCAACTCGCTGACCGATCCGAAGATCATCCGCGCACTGTACAAGGCCAGCCAGTCGGGCGTGCGCATCGATCTGGTGGTGCGTGGCATGTGCTGCCTGCGACCGGGCATCGCCGGGGTTTCCCACAACATCCACGTGCGTTCGATCATCGGCCGCTTCCTGGAACACACCCGGGTCTTCTATTTCCTCAACGGTGGCGACGAGCAGATGTTCCTGTCCAGTGCCGACTGGATGGAGCGCAACCTCGACAAGCGCGTCGAGACTTGCTTCCCGGTGGAGGGGAAGAAGCTGATCATGCGGGTCAAGAAAGAGCTGGAGTTGTATCTGACCGATAACACCCACAGTTGGAGCCTGCAGTCGGACGGCCGTTACATCCGTAACACTCCGACCGGCAACCAGAACCCGCGCAGCGCCCAGGCGACATTGCTGGAGCGTTTGGGCAGTCCGATCCTGGCTGTTCGGTAACGACTGCAACCTGTGGGAGCGAGCTTGCTCGCGATGACGGTGTGTCAGGCAACGATGTGTTGATTGACCATCCGCCATCGCGAGCAAGCTCGCTCCCACAGGGGATAGTGGCGTTTGCAGAATCGCAGACAAAAAAAGGCCTTCCGAAGAAGGCCTTTTTTCAATTTCAGCGAGCGCTCAACACGATGTCGACCCGGGTCAGCCATTGCGCTTCGATTTCGAAGTCGGCCTGGGTCAGCTGGTTTTCGTCCAGCCAGTTCTCCGGGAACACCACTTCCAGGCTATTGCCATTGGCATTCAGTTCCACCTGGGGCATTTGCTGGGTGCCACGGATGTGGTGGAACAGGATCGCAAAGCGCAGCAGTACGCACAGGCGAATCAGCTTGATGCCGTCATCGCCGAAATCGGCGAACTTGTCCTTGGGAATGTTGCGTCGGTGGCCGCGTACCAACAGCGCGAGCATCAACTGGTCTTCGCGGGAGAACCCGGCGAGGTCCGAGTGCTCGATCAGGTAGGCGCCGTGCTTGTGGTACTGGTAGTGAGCGATGTCCAGGCCCACCTCATGGACCTTGGCCGCCCAGCCGAGCAGTTCGCGCCAGACGCCGTCTTCCAGATCCCAGTCCTCGGCCACCTGATCGAACGCATGCAGCGCCTTGCGCTCGACTCGTACCGCCTGTTCCTGGTCGACGTGGTAGCGCTCCATCAGCGAAGTGAGGGTGCGTTCGCGCACGTCTTCGTGATGATGGCGGCCCAGCAGGTCATAGAGCACGCCTTCGCGCAGGGCACCTTCGCAGTGATCCATGCGTTGCAGTTCCAGGGAGTCGAAGATCGCTTCGAGGATCGCCAGGCCCGCCGGAAAGATCGCCCGGCGATCCGGCTTGATACCTTCGAAATCGATTTTTTCGACGTCGCCCAGCTTGATCAGTTTGCGCTTGAGCCAGGCCAGGCCCTCGGCGTTGACTTCACCGGTGCCGTAGCCGCCAGCCTTCAGCGCCAGGCCGATGGCGCGGATGGTGCCCGAGGAACCGATGGCTTCATCCCAGGTCAGGCGATGCAGGGCATGCTCGATGCTCATGATCTCCAGCCGTGCTGCCGTGTACGCCTGGGCGTAACGGGCCGGGGTGATCTTGCCGTCCTTGAAATAGCGCTGGGTGTAGCTGACGCAACCCATCTGCAGGCTTTCGCGCAGCAGCGGTTCGAAGCGCTGGCCAATGATGAACTCGGTACTGCCGCCACCGATGTCGGCCACCAGGCGCTTGCCCGGGGTGTCGGCGAGGGTGTGGGACACGCCGAGATAGATCAGGCGCGCTTCTTCACGACCGGAAATGACTTCCACCGGGTGGCCGAGAATTTCTTCGGCGCGACGGATGAATTCGGCACGGTTGCGGGCTTCACGCAAGGCGTTGGTGCCCACGATTCGCACGGCGCCGGTGGGCATACCGCTGATCAGTTGGGCGAAACGCTTGAGGCAATCGAGCCCGCGTTGCATCGATTCTTCATTGAGGTGGCGCTCTTCGTCGATGCCGGCGGCCAGCTGAACCTTCTCCCCGAGACGCTCGAGAATACGGATCTCGCCGTTCTGGGCCTTGGCCACGACCATGTGAAAACTGTTGGAGCCCAGGTCGATTGCGGCGATCAGGGACAGATTCTTGGCTTTGGATTGCGGCATGGTCAGGGGTCTCGGTCGATAACCTCGACATCGTGCCACGATCAAAGGCTGGCGCCAACGCGCAGTGTTCAAAGCCTTGATCCAGTGCATGAAAACCGGTGACCGCTTCGCGGTCAATCGCGAGCAAGCTCGCTCCCACAGGGTTCCAGGGTGTTTCTAATCCCGCGACCGACGCAGGCCCTCTGTGGGAGCGAGCTTGCTCGCGATGACGGCCTCGCTGGCGCTGAAGCTCTGTCAGCCCACAGCTTCAACCGTCCCGATGAAATTCGCCAGCTCCGCCGTCTGCGGGTTGGCGAACAGTACTTTCGGATCCCCAACCTCATGCACCTTGCCCTGGTGCATGAACACCAACTTATCCCCAACCTCCCGGGCGAAGCGCATTTCGTGGGTGACCATGATCAGCGTCATGCCTTCCCTGGCCAGTTGCCGGACCACGCTCAGCACTTCGTTGACCAGTTCCGGGTCCAGTGCCGAGGTGATTTCGTCACATAGCAAAACCTTCGGCGACATCGCCAGTGCCCGGGCAATCGCTACCCGCTGTTGCTGCCCGCCCGACAGTCGATCAGGGAAGGCATCGAACTTTTCCCCCAGTCCGACCCTTTCCAGCATCTGCCGCGCCAGTTCGGCGGCCTTGGCTTTCGGCACTTTTTGCACCACTTGCGGCGCGAGCATGACGTTTTCGCCCACGGTCAGGTGCGGGAACAGATTGAACTGTTGGAACACCATGCCGACTTTCTGCCGCAGGCTGCGCAGGTCGGCGCGGGCGGCGTCGAGGTACTCGCCGTCGACTTCGATCACACCGTCATTGATTGACTCCAGGCCGTTGAGGGTGCGCAGCAAAGTGGACTTGCCCGAGCCACTACGGCCGATGATCGCCACCACCTGGCCTTCCTCGATGCTCAGGTCGATGCCTTTGAGCACATGGTGATCGCCATAGTATTTATGCAGGGCGGAAATTCTAAGCAGAGGCATGCAGTCTCCTTTCCAGGTATCGCGCACTGAGCGACAAGGGGTAGCAGAGCAGGAAGTAGCCGAGGGCGACGAGGCCGTAGACCATGAACGGTTCGAAGGTGGCGTTGGCGAGCATGCCGCCGGTCTTGGTCAGCTCGGTGAAGCCGATGATCGAGGTGACGGCGGTGCCCTTGACCACTTGCACCGAAAACCCCACTGTCGGCGCCACGGCGATGCGCAGGGCCTGGGGCAGGATCACATGGCGCAATTGTTCCAGCGGGTTCAGCGCCAGGCTCGATGAGGCTTCCCACTGACCGTTGGGAATCGAATCGACGCAACCGCGCCAGATCTCCGCCAGATAAGCACTGGTGAACAACGTCAGTGCAATCGCCGCGGCCATCCACGGCGAAATCTCGATCCCGGCCAACGCCACGCCGAAAAACACCAGGAACAGCTGCATCAATAGCGGTGTGCCCTGAAACAGTTCGATGTAAGTGCGGGCGAAACTGCGCGGCAAGGATTTTTTCGAGATGCGCATGACCATGATCAGTAAGCCAATCAGTCCGCCGCCAATGAACGCCACCAGCGACAGCGCCAGCGTCCATTGCAGGCCCGTGAGCAGGTTGCGCACGATGTCCCAGAAAGTGAAGTCGCTCATCGGCTGCTCCTTGCGATGAAGCGGTGGCCAAGCCAGTTCAGCAACTGACGGATCAGCAGCGCCATGCACAGATAGAGCAAGGTGGTCAGTGCATAGGTTTCAAAGGCGCGGAAGTTGCGCGACTGAATGAAGTTGGCGGCGAAGCTCAGTTCCTCCGTCGCGATTTGCGAACACACCGCCGAGCCGAGCATCACGATGATGATCTGGCTGCTCAGGGCCGGCCAGACTTTGCCCAGTGCCGGCAGCAGCACCACATGACGGAACGCTTCGAAGCGCGTCATCGCCAGTGCCGCTGCGGCTTCCAGCTGACCCCGAGGGATCGCCTGGATGCCGGCGCGGATGATCTCGGTGGAATAGGCGCCGAGGTTGATGACCATCGCCAGCACCGCCGCCTGCCATTCGGAAATCTGCACGCCCAGGGACGGCAAGCCGAAGAAAATGAAAAACAACTGCACCAGAAATGGCGTGTTGCGGATCAACTCGACGTAGACCGCGAAAATCCCCGCGAAAGGCCGGATGTTCCACGCCCGCACCAGCGCCCCGACGATGCCCAGCCCCACGCCGAGCACAGCGCCGATGGCGGTCAGCTCAAGGGTGAACAACGCACCGCGCAGCAACAGATCGGTGTTGTTCACCACCGGCAGGAAATCGAACTGATAAGCCATAAAACGTCTCCAGCGCGCCGAATCAGAGATCGGCCGGCAGCGGTTCTTTCAGCCAGGTCAGGGCGTTCTTTTCCAGTGCGCCGTCGCTCTTGGCGGTCACAAGAATCTGGTTGACCTTGTCCAGCAGCGCCGACTCGTTCTTGTTCACGCCGACGTAGACCGGTGAGTCCTTGAGCTTCACTTTCAGCGCCGGCACGCGTTTCGGGCTCTTCTCGCTGATGGCGACCATCACCACATTGCCGCTGGCGATCAGGTCGACTTGCCCAGCCAGGTACGCGGCAATGGTCGAGTTGTTGTCTTCGAAACGCTTGATGGTCACGCCTTCGGGGGCGACCTTGGTCAGCTCGATATCTTCGATGGCACCACGGGTGACGCTGATGGTCTTGCCCTTGAGATCGTCCAGGCCCTTGATGTCGGCGTCTGGCGGACCGAACACGGCAAGGTAGAACGGCGCGTAGGCGCGGGAGAAGTCGATGACTTTTTCGCGCTCCGGGTTCTTGCCGAGGCTGGAGATCACCAGGTCTACCTTGCCGGTGGTGAGGAACGGGATGCGGTTGGTGCTGTTGACCGGGGTCAGTTCGAGTTTGACCTTGAGCTGGTCGGCCAGCAGTTTCGCAGTGTCGATATCGAGGCCGCGGGGTTTCATGTCCGGGCCGACCGAGCCGAATGGCGGGAAGTCCTGGGGCACGGCCACCTTGAGGACGCCGCGCTTGACCACATCCTCCAGACCATCGGCGTGGGCGGGTGCCTGGCTCAGCATCAGGCTGGCGAACAAGGCTGCGAGGAGGGCGCTGTAACGCTGGGTCATGGCAAATCTCCGGATCGGCAAGAAGTGATTTCTGCGGATCGACAGAGCATGGGCCATGCCAACATGGGGTTTTGAGGGCGCCAGGGCACGGTTTTACTGGCGTCGCACGGTCTTACTGGTCTGAACAGTCAGGTTGCTTTTCGCACCCCGATGGCGCAGCCGTGAAAATCTCCGAACCCCCATGGGGCACGACTTGCCGGACGTCACGAATAGCTTTACAACTGAGCGCACATTGGCTGGTTCGTCTGGAAAACCATGAACTCGATCTCCCGCGCCGTACCTGAAGTGGCGCTGCAAGCCATCCGCAAACTGATTACCGAACAGGGCTTCGGGCCGGGGGATGCCTTGCCCTCGCAACGGGACCTGGCGGTGCAATTGGGGGTCAGTCGGGCGTCGTTGCGCGAGGCGTTGTCATCGCTGAGTGCGCTGGGGGTCATCAGTATCCAGCCGGGCAAAGGCGTATTCGTGCAATCGCCCGTGGAGCTACCGCGGGGCGATGCGGCGCCGGGCTGGCCGTTCGCGGCGCAGGCTTCGCCGTTGGACATCTTTCAGTTGCGCTATGCGCTGGAGGGTTTTGCTGCGGGGTTGGCGGCCGGAACCTTGAGCACCGACGAACTCGATGCGCTGGAAGACAATGTCGCCGTCATGCGCAATGAGCTGAAGTCCGGCGACTTCGAAGCCGCGGCCCGCCTGGATTTCGAATTCCACCGCCGCATCCTGCTGGCCAGCGGCAATCAGGCGATGCTGAGCATCCTGACCGCCAGCGCCGACATCTTCCTGGAAAGCCAGAAGCTACCGTTCATCCGGGTCGAGCGGGCCATGGAAACCTGGCAGGAACACCGCAAAATCCTTCGTGCGCTGGCTCGCCGAGCGTCTGGCGCCGCGCAAAAGGCCATGCAAGAGCACGTACGTAACGCCGCGTTGCGCACCGGAATCGCGTTCATCGCTCCCGCCACTTCATGACCTGAGCTATACCCAAACTCATGGATCACCATAGCGAGACTCAATCATCTGCACCTTCCTGAACGGGGGAAGGACCGCTATGATGGGCCACGTTTTTTTGCTTACAACCTGGAGAATTCCATGAGCAGCGATCTTATCAAACACGTTAGCGACGCTAGCTTCGAGGCCGACGTACTCAAGGCCGAAGGCGCTGTACTGGTCGATTACTGGGCTGAATGGTGCGGCCCTTGCAAAATGATCGCTCCTGTTCTGGACGAGATTGCCGAGACTTACAAAGGCAAGCTGACCGTTGCCAAGCTGAACATCGACGAAAACCAGGAAACCCCGGCCAAGCATGGCGTGCGCGGTATCCCAACCCTGATGCTGTTCAAGAACGGCAACGTTGAAGCGACCAAGGTCGGCGCACTGTCGAAGTCGCAACTGGCTGCATTCCTCGACGCCAACATCTAAGCGTCGTTGCAAAGTGTCCTGAAAAAGCCCCGCAAATAGCGGGGCTTTTTGCGTATTCAGGGCTAGACGCTCCTAAACTCAGATGGTACATTCGGCCCCGCACTGGTTTCTCCATTGCCCCCTGCTAGCCGTCGCCGACGCACTCCTTTTCGAATAAGTACGCGATCCTGTCGCCTTCTCCGCGGCGCGGCCTCATTAAGCCAAAAGCTTAATTTCCCCCCTCCATAAATGATTACGTCATTCCTATATGAATCTGACTGAACTCAAGCAAAAGCCGATTACCGAACTGCTCGAATTGGCCGAACAGATGGGCATAGAAAATATGGCCCGTTCGCGCAAGCAGGACGTGATTTTCTCCCTGCTCAAGAAGCACGCGAAAAGCGGTGAGGAAATCTCCGGTGATGGCGTGCTGGAGATTCTCCAGGACGGCTTCGGCTTCCTGCGCTCCGCTGACGCTTCCTATCTCGCAGGTCCAGACGATATCTACGTCTCGCCGAGCCAGATCCGCCGTTTCAACTTGCGCACCGGTGACACCATCGTTGGCAAGATCCGCCCTCCAAAGGAAGGCGAGCGTTATTTCGCGCTGCTCAAGGTCGACACGATCAACTTCGACCGTCCGGAAAACGCGAAGAACAAGATTCTCTTCGAGAACCTGACCCCGCTGTTCCCGACCGTGCGCATGAAGATGGAAGCCGGTAACGGTTCCACCGAAGACTTGACCGGTCGTGTCATCGACCTGTGCGCCCCGATCGGTAAAGGCCAGCGCGGTCTGATCGTTGCACCGCCGAAAGCCGGCAAGACGATCATGCTGCAGAACATTGCCGCGAACATCGCGCGTAACAACCCTGAAGTTCACCTGATCGTGCTGCTGATCGACGAACGTCCGGAAGAAGTAACCGAAATGCAGCGCACCGTGCGCGGTGAAGTGGTTGCCTCGACGTTCGACGAGCCGCCAACCCGTCACGTGCAGGTTGCCGAAATGGTGATCGAGAAGGCCAAGCGCCTGGTCGAGCACAAGAAAGACGTGGTGATCCTGCTTGACTCCATCACTCGTCTGGCTCGCGCCTACAACACCGTGATCCCGAGCTCCGGCAAGGTACTGACCGGTGGTGTCGATGCCCACGCCCTGGAGAAACCGAAGCGTTTCTTCGGCGCCGCGCGGAACATCGAAGAAGGCGGCTCGCTGACCATCATCGCCACCGCGCTGGTTGAAACCGGCTCGAAGATGGACGAAGTGATCTACGAGGAATTCAAAGGCACCGGCAACATGGAGCTGCCTCTGGATCGCCGCATCGCTGAAAAACGCGTGTTCCCGGCCATCAACATCAACCGTTCCGGCACCCGCCGCGAAGAGTTGCTGACCGCCGACGACGAGCTGCAGCGCATGTGGATTCTGCGCAAACTGCTGCACCCGATGGATGAAATTGCTGCCATCGAGTTCCTGGTCGACAAGCTGAAAACGACCAAGACCAACGACGAATTCTTCCTGTCGATGAAGCGCAAGTAACATCGCCCGTTGAGTTCAAGAGAATGGCGCCCCGGTGGGGCGCCTTTTTTTTGCCTGGGCCATGGGAGGTTTTTGATTGGCCAAGGTCAGTTGGTTAGCACTTCAACCAGCCGCGTTTGCAGTCATCTCCGGGGGCGATGCTCAAGCGCGCTGAAAATAACGATCTGACTGGTTTAATGCTTATGAGCTCACTGGCTTATCGAAGGGATATCGACGGCTTGCGCGCAGTGGCGGTGATCGCCGTCGTGCTGTTTCACTTTGGCGTTCCTGGGTTTACCGGCGGCTTTGTCGGCGTGGACGTGTTTTTCGTGATTTCCGGTTACCTGATCACGTCGATCATCTGGAGTCAGCGCCAGGCCGGGCAATTCAGCTTCGTCGATTTCTGGGCCCGGCGTGCGCGGCGGATTTTGCCGGCGTTGTTCGCGATGATCATTGCGGTGCTGGCGGTCGGCTGGTTTTTGCTGGCACCGAAGGATTACGAAGAGCTGGGGCGATCGGTGCGTTACCAGGTGATGTTCGTCTCCAACATCCTGTTCATGCGCCAGGACGGCTATTTCGATGTCGCCTCCGATCTCAAGCCTCTGCTGCACACCTGGTCGCTGGCGGTGGAGGAGCAGTTTTACATCGTCTTCCCGTTGCTGCTGACACTGCTGTCGAGCCGTCTCAAGCATTGGCGACTGGCACTGTTCAGCGTATTGCTGCTGTCCTTTGGTTTGAGCGTGTGGGCTGTCGCCCATCATCCGGAAAAAGCTTTCTTCCTGTTGCCTATGCGTGCGTGGGAGCTATTGGCCGGTGCGATGCTGGCGGTAGCGCCCAAGTCTGCATGGCGTCTCAAGCCGATGGCGGCGCAGTGGCTGAGCCTGCTCGGTATGTTGCTGATCCTGTTGGCGGTGTTCGGTTATGACAAGGCCACGCCATTCCCGGGTGTCGCGGCGTTGCTGCCGGTGCCGGGTGTGGTGCTGCTGATTCTGGCCAACGGTCATCGTGAAACCTGGGTTGGTCAGTTTTTGAGCAGTCGGATAATGGTCGGCCTCGGTCTGATTTCATATTCCTGGTACCTGTGGCACTGGCCGGTGTTCGTATTCTCCAGCTATGCCAGCGTCGGTGAAACGAGTGTTTTCGACAGTGCCGGGTTGATTTTACTGACGCCGTTGCTGGGTTATCTGTCCTGGAAATTCGTCGAGACCCCGTTTCGTGAGCGTCGCCTGCTCGCCGGGCGCCGGCAGATTCTGCTCGCTGGCGCCTGCGGCGTCCTGGTGCTCGGCCTGGCCGGACAAGCCTTGCGATGGACCGACGGCTTGCCATGGCGTCTGTCTGACCAGGCCCTGCAATACGCCAAGGGTCGCGAATGGCGGCCAGAGCTGATGGCCTGCCTGGCCGATGACAAGACGCCGGATGACAAGTTGTTCTGCCGTTATGGCGCGCAAAACCGCCTGCCCCCAGCGCTTGTCTGGGGCGATAGCCATGCCACGGCGTTGATTCCGGTTTTCGACGAGGGTGCCAAGGCCCATGGCGTCAATGTGATGCTCGCCAGTTCTGCTGGCTGTTTGCCTGTCGAAGGCCTGGAGCACGATGCGCGTTGTGCGCGGTTCAATCAACGCGTTGAGCAGGCCCTGAAGCCGCAAGCTGTCAGCGATGTGGTGCTGGTTGCGCACTGGAGCCTATACCTCTACGGCGATGCCAAAGGTGATCTGGGCCACGTTCTGAAAAGCCCTGACGGGCATTACGACCGCGCAATTGCCGAACAACGTCTGGCCGATGGCTTGCGTACCCGGGTCGCGCAATTGCGTGCCGGCGGGCATCGGGTCTGGTTGGTAAAAGAGGCGCCGTTGCAGGCCTTCAGCCCACCGTATCGCCTCACCCGTCTGGCAATGCTGGCCCGTTCGGTCGACGATGTCGGGCTGGCGCTCGCAGAGCATCACAAGCGCCAGGCATTCATCAGTCAATTATTCGCACAACTGGCGCAGGACCCGGCGGTACAGGTGGTGGACCCGGCGCCAAGACTGTGTGATGCGAGCGGCCTGTGCCGCGCCGAACGCGGCGGCTACTCGTTGTACACCGATGACAATCACCTCTCGGAAGTCGGTGCGCGGTTCGTGGCGCCGATCCTCGAACCGCTGTTTGTCAGCCTGCAAGCCAGGGCAAACCCGGGGAAACCGCAGGTGAATGCATCCAGATAAGCAGCGATAAGCTGCCAGCGGCTGGCAGAGCAGGTAGGATGTACGCCTATTTTTCGGGTGCCATCATCAATGAAATTCAAGGATCTTCGGGATTTCGTGCAGCAGCTTGAGCAGCGCGGAGAGTTGAAACGCATCCAGATCCCCGTCTCTCCAGTGCTGGAGATGACCGAGGTGTGTGATCGCACGCTGCGTGCCAAAGGCCCGGCGCTGTTGTTCGAAAAGCCGACAGGCTATGACATCCCGGTGCTCGGCAACCTGTTCGGTACCCCCGAGCGGGTCGCCATGGGCATGGGTGCCGAGTCGGTCAGCGAGCTGCGCGAGATCGGCAAGCTGCTGGCGTTCCTAAAGGAACCCGAGCCGCCCAAAGGCCTGAAGGATGCCTGGTCCAAGCTGCCGATCTTCCGCAAGATCATTTCGATGGCGCCGAAAGTCGTCAAGGACGCGGTGTGCCAGGAAGTGGTCATCGAAGGCGACGACGTCGACCTGGCCATGCTGCCGGTGCAGACCTGCTGGCCGGGCGACGTCGGTCCGCTGATCACCTGGGGCCTGACCGTCACCAAAGGCCCGAACAAGGATCGCCAGAACCTCGGCATCTACCGTCAGCAAGTGATCGGTCGCAACAAGGTCATCATGCGCTGGCTGAGCCACCGTGGCGGCGCGCTGGATTACCGCGAGTGGTGCGAAAAGCATCCGGGCCAGCCGTTCCCGGTTTCCGTGGCCCTGGGCGCTGACCCGGCGACCATCCTCGGTGCCGTGACCCCGGTGCCCGACAGCCTTTCCGAATACGCCTTCGCAGGCCTCTTGCGCGGTAACCGCACTGAGTTGGTGAAGTGTCGCGGCAACGACCTGCAAGTGCCGGCCACCGCCGAAATCATCCTCGAAGGCGTGATCCATCCGGGCGAGATGGCCGATGAAGGCCCATACGGCGACCACACCGGTTACTACAACGAAGTCGACAGCTTCCCGGTGTTCACCGTCGAGCGCATTACCCATCGGATCAAGCCGATCTACCACAGTACCTACACCGGCCGTCCGCCGGATGAGCCGGCGATCCTCGGCGTGGCATTGAACGAAGTGTTCGTGCCGATCCTGCAGAAGCAGTTCCCGGAGATCACCGATTTCTACCTGCCGCCCGAAGGTTGCTCGTACCGCATGGCCATCGTGACCATGAAAAAGTCGTATCCGGGCCACGCCAAGCGGGTAATGCTGGGTGTCTGGTCGTTTTTGCGACAGTTCATGTACACCAAGTTCGTTATCGTCACCGACGACGATATCAACGCCCGGGACTGGAACGACGTGATCTGGGCCATCACCACGCGCATGGACCCCAAGCGCGACACCGTGATGATCGACAACACGCCGATCGACTACCTCGACTTCGCCTCGCCGGTTTCCGGCCTGGGGTCGAAAATGGGCCTCGATGCCACGCATAAATGGCCGGGCGAAACTACTCGCGAATGGGGCCGGGTCATCGTCAAGGACGATGCCGTGACCCAGCGGATCGATGCCATCTGGAATCAGTTAGGAATAGATTGATGCGTGTAACCTTGCAGCCCTCCGGAGCAGTGCTTGAGATATTGCCCGGCGAGCGGATTCTCGATGGCGCACGACGTCTGGGCTACGAATGCCCGCAAAGCTGCCGCAACGGCAATTGCCACGTGTGCGCGGCGCTGCTGGTGGAAGGCCGGGTCGAGCAGGCTGGCAATGTGCGTGACCATGGCGAGTTCTACACTTGCATAGCGGAGCCGCTGGAAGACTGCATCGTGCTGTGGGATGGCGTGCTCGCGCTGGGAGAACTGCCGGTGCGCAGCGTGTCGTGTCAGGTCATTGAGTGCAAGGAGGTGGGCGGCGACACCTGGCGCGTGCGTCTGCGGGCTCCGGCTGGCAAACCGCCGCGCTACCACGCTGGCCAGTACCTGATGATCGAACGGGAGAACGGCGAAAAGTCCGCATTCTCCCTCGCCTCGGCACCGCATGCGGGACGCGACCTGGAAATCCACGTACTGGCGCGCGAATCCAGTGCGCTGAGCCTGATCGAACAGCTCCAGCGCAACAGCATGGTGCGGATCGAATTGCCGTTTGGCGATACCCACCTGGAGGAGTTGCCATACGGTCCTCTCGTGCTGATCGCCGCGGGTACCGGCATGGGCCAGATCCATAGTCTGATCGAGCATTGCCGGGCCTCGGGTTTCAAGCACCCGGTGCATCTGTATTGGGGCGTGCGTCGTCCTGAAGATTTTTATCAGATCGAGCATTGGGACGAATGGCTGAAGTTGCCCAACCTGTTCCTGCACAAGGTCGTCAGCGATCAATGCGGTTGGGAAGGGCGGTGCGGCATGTTGCATGAAGCGGTCTGTGAAGACTTCCCTGACCTCAAGCCGCTACACGTGTACGCCAGTGGCTCTCCGGCCATGGTCTACGGCACGCTGGATGCGCTGGTGGAAGCGGGAATGGATGCCCACCAGATGCGTGCCGACGTATTTGCCTACGCACCAAGATCCTGATGCTGCACACCCTGTAGGAGCGAGCTTGCTCGCGATGGGCCCAAGAACACCGCGGGCAGCCTGACTTCCCGCGTAATCGTTAACGACCATCGCGAGCAGGCTCGCTCCTACAGGTTATCCTGTTATAACTCTCTATATAGCCCATCGGTATTTATAAAATCATATAAATGCCGGTAGGTTATATGTTGTCCAGGCAATTCATTAAGAACTGTGCCATGGCATTTAAATTGCCTTAAAACTTATGTGCCTTATTGTTACAGCCGTGCGTTCTATTAAGTAATTCTTCACCCGCGGGGAGCTGAACGCTATTCGCCATGAGCGCCATTGAATCTGCTGTTTTGAATCTGGCTTACCCTCCGCGGCTCGATCTGGGGCCGCAGCTCACTCACGAACAACTGCTCAGCTCGATGCAATCGACCATGGCGCGCCACAAGGGCGGGCCGGTGTGGCTGTTTGCGTATGGCTCGCTGATCTGGCGCCCTGAATGCACGGCGGTTGAGCGGGTTCGCGGCCGGGTGCATGGCTACCATCGCGGGTTGTACCTGTGGTCCCACGAACATCGCGGCACCCCGGAAATGCCCGGCCTGGTGTTTGGCCTGGATCGCGGCGGTTCTTGCAGCGGTTTCGCCTATCGCTTGCCCGAAGAGCAACTCGAAGCCTCGCTCTACGCACTTTGGCAGCGCGAGATGCCTTTCCCTTCCTACCGCCCGCACTGGCTCAACTGCCGCCTCGACGATGGCAGCCAGGTTCAGGCATTGGGCTTTGTGCTGGAACGACACCTGCCCAGCTATGCCGGCAACTTGCCGGACCATGTGCTGAGCCATGTGTTCGAAAACGCTTGCGGGCGCTACGGTACCACTCGCGATTATGTCGAGCAGACCGCGCACGCCCTGCGCAGCCACGCCATGCCAGACCGGAATCTGGAGGCGCGGCTCAAGCGCTGTAAATCAAAGACCGATCAAGCGAGTGCTTCGCGGCCCTGACTGGCGATTTGTTTGTGCCGTAGTGTCGGGGCCAGGAAGGCCATCGCCAACAGGCAGGCACCGACCAGCAGCACGAAACCGCCGTCCCAACCGAAATGGTCCACGGTGTAGCCCATCGCTGCACTGGCCGCGACCGAACCGCCCAAGTAACCGAACAGACCGGTAAAGCCCGCCGCCGTACCGGCAGCTTTCTTCGGTGCCAGTTCCAGCGCCTGCAGGCCGATCAGCATCACCGGACCGTAGATCAGGAAGCCAATGGAAAGCAGCGCGATCATGTCGACCATCGGATTGCCGGCCGGGTTGAGCCAGTAAACCAGCGTCGCGACCGTCACCAACGCCATGAACACCATGCCGGTCAGGCCACGGTTGCCACGGAAGATCTTGTCCGACATCCAGCCGCACAGCAGCGTGCCCGGAATACCTGCCCACTCGTAGAAGAAGTACGCCCACGAGGTTTTATCCACAGTGAAACCCTTGGCTTCCTTCAGGTAGGTCGGTGCCCAGTCCAGCACGCCGTAACGCAGCAGATAGACAAAGACGTTGGCCAAGGCGATGTACCAGAGCATTTTGTTGCGCAGCACGTATTTGACGAAGATTTCCTTGGCGCTGAATTCCTCTTCGTGGCTGGCGTCGTAGCCTTCCGGGTAGTCGTTCTTGTATTGCTCGATCGGCGGCAGGCCAACCGATTGCGGGGTGTCGCGCATGGTCACAAAGGCAAACACCGCTACTGCCAGCGCCACGGCTGCCGGCACGTAGAACGCGGCGTGCCAGTCATTGAACAGCCCCATGCCGATCAGGAACAACGGGCCGATCAGGCCACCGCCGACGTTGTGCGCCACGTTCCAGACGGACACCACGCCGCCACGTTCCTTCTGCGACCACCAGTGCACCATGGTCCGGCCACTCGGCGGCCAACCCATGCCCTGCGCCCAGCCGTTGATGAACAGCAAAATGAACATCATGGTCACGCTGGACGTCGCCCAGGGCGCGAAACCGAAAATGAACATCACCCCAGCCGATACCAGAAGACCGAATGGCAGGAAGAAGCGCGGGTTGGAACGGTCGGACACCAGGCCCATGAGAAACTTCGACAGACCGTAGGCAATCGCGATGGCGGACATCGCCAGACCCAGCTGGCCACGGGAGTAGCCCTCATCGATCAGATACGGCATGGCCAGGGAGAAGTTCTTGCGCAGCAGGTAGTAACCGGCATAGCCAATGAAAATGCCGGCGAAAATCTGCCAGCGAAGGCGTCGGTAGGTGCTGTCTATTTTTTCTTCAGGCAATGGAGCCTGATGTGCGGCAGGACGAAAGAAAGCAAACATTCAAGAGCTCCAGATTTCTTGTTTTGACTGCGGATACGAATATTACAGTTTCGTTACCGAAAATAGCACCGGTTCTCATCGGCAAAACAGCGGAAATGTTGGAAGTCGCGCGTTCCTTTATGAACATGTCGCTCAGATGTAAGTGAAGGGCGGTGTAGGAAGTGTTACCTGCTTTCGGTTTTCAGCTGGACTCGCAGTTACCTGACCCACTCGCTTTCACCGACTCAATTGCCGGAAGAGAAACGTCTGGCTCTGATTGCCAAGCTCAATGCCAGCGTCCGTTCGATTGTGCAGCGGTGTAGCGCACATCCGGCGAGTCGGTATGTGCGGTTTTTGCCGGAGGAGATTCGGGTGTTGCTTTGACGGCAATAAAAGCGCGGCTACATGGCCGCGCTTGTTTGCAGAGAGATTCAGCGAACCTGCACCACCACTTTCCCCACCGCTTTACGCTGGCCAAGGTCATTGATCGCCTGCGCCGCATTGCTCAGCGGATACACCCGGGACACCAGAGGTTTGAGCTTGTCTTCGGCAAACCAGCCAAACAACTGCTGGAAGTTCGCCGCGTTGTCCTGCGGCTGGCGTTGGGCGAACGAGCCCCAGAACACGCCGAGCACTGCCGCACCTTTAAGCAAGGCCAGGTTGACCGGCAATTCGGGAATGCGACCGCTGGCGAAGCCGACCACCAGCAAGCGGCCGTTCCAGGCGATGGCACGGATGGCCTGGTCGAACAGGTCGCCGCCGACCGGGTCGTAGATCACGTCGGCACCCTGGCCGTCGGTCAGGCGCTTGATTTCGTCCTTCAGGCTGGTTTCGCTGTAGTTGATCAGTTCGTCGGCGCCGGCGGCCTTGGCCACGGCGAGTTTCTCTGCGCTGCTGGCCGCCGCGATCACCCGGGCGCCCATGGCTTTGCCGATTTCCACCGCCGCCAGGCCGACACCACCGGAAGCACCCAGTACCAGCAGGGTTTCACCCGGTTGCAGGTTGCCGCGTTGCTTGAGGGCATGCATCGAGGTGCCGTAGGTCATGCTGAAGGCGGCGGCGGTGTTGAAGTCCATCGATGGCGGGATCGGCAGTGCGTTGTAGCTCGGCACGGCGACCTGCTCGGCAAAGCTGCCCCAGCCGGTCAGGGCCATGACCCGGTCACCGACTTTCAAGTGGCTGACTTTTTCACCCACTGCGCTGACCACGCCGGCCGCTTCACCACCCGGCGAAAACGGGAAGGGCGGCTTGAACTGGTATTTGCCCTCGATGATCAACGTGTCGGGGAAGTTCACCCCGGCGGCGTGCACGTCCAGCAGGATTTCATTCTTCTTCGCGACAGGACTGGCGACGTCTTCCAGCACCAGCGATTCGGCAGGGCCGAAGGCTTTGCACAGCACGGCTTTCATCAGGGCTATTCCTTTGGGAGTGATGGCCGATAAGTGTAGGTGTGTGGGTCGATGGGTCAACGAGCATGCCCGGCCCTGATAGTCAGCCATAAGCTTGTGCTTGCGCGGCGGGTCGTTATGCTAGGCCGCAAACCGGATAAGGAGCGAATTTTGAAAGCGTGGATCATGTTGATGCTGGCCCTGTCTCTGCCTGTGGCAGCGGTGGCCGAAGAAGCCAAAGAAGATGCAGCTCCGAAGGTCAGTTACATCACCCTGAGCCCGCCGTTCGTGGGTAACTACGGACTGGACGGCACGCCGAAACTCAAGGTCTACAAGGCCGATGTGGCGTTGCGGGTGACCGGTGACGAGGCTGCCAAGGCGGTGAAGGCCAATGAACCCTTGATCCGCAATCAATTGGTCGCACTGTTCGCCCAGCAGACCACCGAGACGATGAACAACGTCGAGGCCAAGGAAAAGCTGCGTCAGGAAGCCCTGAAACAGACCCAACAGGTGATGAACGACGAAACCGGTAAGCCGGTGGTTGAGGATTTGTTGTTCAACAACTTGATCATTCAGTAAGACTTCAATTGCTTGAGCTGGCGTCATCGCGAGCAAGCTCGCTCCCACAGTGGATTGGTGTTGAAGCACAATCACATGTCCACCGCAGAACCTTGTGGGAGCGAGCTTGCTCGCGATGAGGCCAGTCCAGGCGACAAATGACTCAAGGCTTTAAGGCAATCACCGCTGCCCATTGCTCCGCCGTCACCGGCATCACCGATAACCGCGAGCCTTTCTGCACCAGTGGCAACTCGGCCAGCGCCGTCTGCTGTTTCAGATAATCCAGTTTCAGCACCCGGGCAAACGTTTCCACATGTGCTACGTCGATCGCACTCCAGGCGTTTTTATCCGGGGTGGCCTTAGGGTCAAAATAATGGCTCTCTGGCTCCAGCGCCGTCGGGTCCGGATACGCGGCTTCGACAATCTTGCCGATTCCGGCGATGCCAGGCTCGGGGCAGCTGGAATGATAGAAAAAGAACTCATCCCCCACCGCCATGGCACGCAAAAAATTACGCGCCTGATAGTTGCGAACCCCGTCCCAGCGCGCTTTGCCGAGCTTTTCCAGCCCTTTGATCGAGAGTTCGTCGGGCTCGGATTTCATCAGCCAATAGGCCATGTCTTTTGCTCCTTGCGTGGTGATTGAGCAGCTTGTCGGCGATTTTATGACAAACCGACAGTCGGTTGACGTCAGCATTTGCGCAGCGGTTCACGTTGTCGCAAAATGCCGGCCTTTAAAGCTTGACGCTGCTGCACGGCCTACAAACGGAAACCGCTGCTGTCATCGTGTTGATGTGCCTTTGGGGGGCAATCGATGAAACGCAAACCGGATTTACTATGGATTTTGGTCATTTTGTTTGGCCTTGGCGTCGTGACCACTGGCTATGCCCAAAGCCTATGGGCCAACAAGACCGATGCGCCGGTCGAACTCGCCCAATTGCAGCAACAGTCGACAGCCTTCAAGCGCTGATCCTGTTGCCTCGGCGCCACTGATCGAAGTGGCGCCTAGCCTGCGTAATACCAGGCCTTGTCCGTCACCGTTCCTTGCAGCGGCACATCCCAGCTCGCCTGAGCCAATCGCGCCACTTTCTGACATTCATGGGCCAGCCCCAACAGCGTCGGCTTGCGCCAGTCATTTCGTCGTGCCAGGTAGGCCAGGCTCCGGTCGTAGAAACCACCGCCCATTCCCAGGCGTCCGCCGACATCGTCAAAACCCACCAATGGCAACAGCACCAGATCCAGCGCCCAGATCTTGCGCTGCCGGGCGAGGTTGGCCCGTGGTTCGAGAATACGGAAGCGGTTGGGTTTGAGTTTTTCCCCGGGACGGATGCGCTGGAACACCATTTTGGTTCGCGGCCAGGCGCTCAGCACCGGTAGATAGGTGGCTTTGCCCCGGCGTTGCGCGGCGCGCAGCAACAGACGCGGATCGATTTCACCATCGGTCGGCAGATAGAGCGAGATGTGTCGGGCGCGGCGGAACAGCGGTTGCTGGGCCAATTGCTTGTACAGCCCGCGAGCGGCCTGGCGTTGCTGACTGGGTGTCAGTGCGCGGCGGGCCTTGCGCAGCATGCGTCGAAGTTGCGGGCGGGGGAGCAGCGCAGGTTCGGTCATGTATTCGGGCTTCAACAATGCGGATACGTGAAGCGTACCCGTAAAAACGCCAATGCCGGTATCAAAACCGGCATTGGACTGAAATCAGGCTCCCCGAATGTGCCGCTGTCGACTTAGCCCTTGAACCCGAAAGTTCAAGGTGGAAGATGCAGTAGGCTTTAAGGCTTTCCGTCTAGCGGACATGCACACCAGCCCAACGTGCAACCTCCAGGGTATAGCAAATCGGCTCAGGGACATCGCCAACTGGCAAGCACCCCAGGGAGTGAGGGGATTATACCGCAAGCGGCGGCGCGAATCAGCCTTTGGTGACATCCGGATCGGTGGCGAGCGCCAGATCGACGCGATCGAGCAGGTCACGCACTTGTTCGCGGGTCGAGCCGCTGGCCTGGATATCCGGCCGTTCTTCCTTGTGCAACAGGTCGTGGGTGATGTTCAGCGCGGCCATCACGGCGATACGGTCGGCGCCGATGACTTTGCCGCTGCTGCGGATCTCGCGCATCTTGCCGTCCAGATAACGGGCGGCGCTGATCAGATTACTGCGCTCTTCCTGTGGGCAGATGATCGAATACTCTTTGTCGAGGATCTGCACGGTGACGCTATTGCTTGAACTCATGAGTCTTGCTCCAGGGCCTTGAGGCGCGAAATCATCGATTCGACCTTACGCCGGGCGATTTCGTTTTTTTCAATGAGGTGCGCGCGTTCCTCGCGCCAGGTCTTTTCCTGAGCTAGTAAGAGTCCGTTTTGACTCTTAAGTTGCTCGACTCGGGTAATCAGCAGTTCGAGTCTGGCCATCAGCGCTTGCAGGTCGGTGTCTTCCATTGTCTTCACTGTCTGATGGGTGACGGACTGTAGGAGCGAGCTTGCTCGCGATGAACCCGAGAACGCCGCAGGGTGTCAGGTACCCAGCGTTATCATTGACGACCATCGCGAGCAAGCTCGCTCCTACAGGGGTAGTCGATGTAGGATACAAGGCCTTCATTCTAGACATAGCGCCGTCTGGCGCCTAGCTGCCCATGACCATTCAGAATTCCCCGTACCAAGCCTTCGCCACCCTGCTGACTTCCAGCGGTCATAACGTCTCGCCTGCCGAACTGCATGGCCTGCTGCTCGGCCGCAGCTGTGCCGGCGCCGGTTTCAATGCCGAAGAGTGGTTGATCGACGCCGCCGAACTGCTCGAAAGCGAGCCGCAGGACAACGTTCGCAACGCCTTGATCGGCTTGCAAGAGATGGTCAAGGGCGAGCTAACGGGCGATGACGTGACCGTCGTTCTGCTGTTGCCGACCGATGACGCCCCCCTCACCGACCGTGCCGTCGCACTGGGCCAGTGGTGCCAGGGTTTCCTCAGCGGCTTCGGCCTGAACTGCCGTGACAGCAGCGCCCTGAGTACCGAGGCCACCGAGGTGCTGCAGGATCTGGCGGCCATTTCCCAGGTGCAGGATGCCCTGGAAGAGTCCGACGACGGCGAAAACGACTACATGGAAGTCATGGAGTACCTGCGCGTCGCACCGCTGCTGCTGTTCTCCGAGACCAAAAAAGACGTACCGGCCGCCGCCAAACCGTCGCTGCACTAATCGTTTGCCAGGGAACGCCATCTGCCCATGATCCATATCCCGAAATCGGAATACAGCCGTCGCCGCAAGGCCCTGATGGCGCAGATGGAACCCAACAGCATCGCCATCCTGCCCGCCGCCGCGGTGGCCATTCGTAACCGCGACGTCGAGCACGTCTACCGCCAGGACAGTGACTTCCAGTACCTCAGCGGCTTTCCCGAGCCCCAGGCCGTATTGGTGTTGATGCCGGGGCGCGTACATGGCGAATACATCCTGTTCTGCCGCGAACGCAATGCCGAGCGCGAGCTGTGGGATGGCTTGCGTGCCGGGCAGGAAGGCGCGATTCGCGACTTCGGCGCCGACGATGCCTTTCCGATCACTGATATCGACGACATCCTGCCGGGCCTGATCGAAGGCCGTGACCGGGTGTATTCGGCCATGGGCAGCAACCCCGAATTCGACCGCCACCTGATGGAGTGGATCAACGTGATCCGCTCCAAGGCCAACCTCGGTGCCCAGCCGCCGAACGAATTCGTTGCCCTGGATCATCTGCTGCACGACATGCGCCTGTATAAATCGGCGGCAGAAGTGAAAGTGATGCGCGAGGCGGCGCGGATTTCCGCCCAGGCGCACGTACGGGCAATGCAGGCCTGTCGCGCCGGATTGCACGAATTCAGCCTGGAAGCCGAGCTCGATTACGAATTCCGCAAGGGCGGGGCGAAGATGCCGGCCTACGGGTCGATCGTCGCGGCGGGGCGCAACAGCTGCATCCTGCATTACCAGCAGAATGACGCGCTGCTCAAGGACGGGGATCTGGTGCTGATCGATGCCGGTTGCGAGATCGACTGCTACGCCAGCGACATCACCCGGACCTTTCCGGTCAGCGGCAAATATTCAGCGGAGCAGAAAGCGATCTACGAATTGGTGCTGGCCTCCCAGGAAGCCGCCTTTGCCGAAATCGCCCCGAACAAGCACTGGAATCAGGCGCACGAGGCCACGGTCCGGGTCATCACGGCCGGGCTGGTCGAGCTGGGTCTGCTGCGTGGTGACGTTGACGAACTGATCGCCAGTGAAGCCTACAAGGCGTTTTACATGCACCGCGCCGGCCATTGGTTGGGCATGGATGTGCATGACGTCGGCGAATACAAGGTCGGCGGCGAGTGGCGCGTGCTGGAAGTCGGCATGGCGCTGACCGTTGAGCCGGGGATCTATATCGCCCCGGACAACCAGAATGTTGCGAAGAAATGGCGCGGCATCGGCGTGCGCATCGAGGACGACGTAGTGGTTACCAAAACCGGCTGTGAAATATTGACGAGCGGCGTGCCGAAAACCGTCGCCGAGATAGAGGCCCTGATGGCCGCCGCGCGGGCACAGGCAGCATGAGTCGAGTCAATCTGGCAATCATTGGTGGCGGGCTGGTCGGTGCAAGTCTGGCACTGGCGCTTCAGGCCGGGGCCAAAGCCCGAGGCTGGAAGATCGTGTTGATCGAGCCGTTTGCTCCTGGTGACACCTGGCAACCGAGTTACGATGCCCGTTCCTCGGCGTTGTCCTTCGGCTCGCGGCAAATCTATCAACGGTTGGGTGTCTGGCAGGAAGTCTCGCGCCGAGCCGAGCCGATCAAGCAGATTCATGTTTCCGACCGTGGTCGATTCTCGACGGCGCGGTTGTCGGCGATGGAAGAGGGTGTTCCAGCGCTGGGTTATGTCGTTGAAAACGCCTGGCTCGGCCAATGCCTGTGGCAAGGCCTGGACAAGGACGTGATCAGATGGCACTGCCCGGCAGAAGTCACCCGCATGGAGCCGCTGACCGACGGCTACCGCCTGACCCTCAATGATGAAACCACCCTGGAATGCGACCTCGCGGTGCTCGCCGATGGTGGCCGCTCTGGCCTGCGCGAGCAACTTGGGATCGGCATCCGCAAGCGTCCGTACAACCAGAGCGCGCTGATCGCCAACATCACCCCGAGCGAAGCCCACAACGGCATGGCTTTCGAGCGCTTCACCGACGAAGGCCCGATGGCGTTGCTGCCGCTTCCGGATAATCGCTGCGCATTGGTCTGGACCCGCCTGGGCATGGACGCGCAACGCCTGGCAGCCCTCGACGAGCGCAGCTTCCTCAGCGAGTTGCAGGGTGTGTTCGGTTATCGCCTTGGCACATTGAATCAGGTGGGTGCGCGGCATCTGTATCCGCTGACACTGGTCGAGGCCGAAGAACAGGTGCGCCCGCATCTGGCGGTGCTCGGCAACGCGGCGCACAGCCTGCATCCGATTGCCGGCCAGGGATTCAACCTGTCCCTGCGCGACGCTCAGGCCCTGGCCAATGCCTTGCTCGCCAGTGAAAAACCATTGGGCGACTTCGCCACGTTGCAGGCCTATCGCGAACACCAGCGTCTCGATCAGGACCTCACCGTGGGTTTCTCCGATCAGGTTACGCGCCTGTTCGGCAGTACCCAGCCGCTGGTGTCCCTGGGGCGCAACATCGGCTTGCTCGGCCTCGATCTTCTGCCACCGGCCAAACGCTGGTTTGCCCGGCAGGCGATGGGGCTGGGTACGCGTCCAGATGCGTAACTGGCTGATCCGCCGATTCGGCAAGGCGCGATTGATAAAATACCTGCCTTGCAGGTTCGACATTCATGACAGCGCCGGCCACTGGGTGGCGCGGGTCGGGAAAACCCTTTACGTGCGGCTCAAGCCGCAAGAGAGACAGGCTTAAAGCATGGAAATGCGCGCAGATCTGCTGATTGTCGGGGCCGGAATGGTCGGCAGCGCCCTGGCGCTGGCGTTGCAGGACAGCGGGCTGGAAGTCCTGCTGCTGGACGGCAGCCCCATGAGCGTCAAACCGTTCAACGCTCAGGCAGCGTTTGAGCCACGGGTGAGCGCCTTGTCGGCCGCCAGCCAGCGGATTCTCGAGCGCCTGGGCGTGTGGGACGGCATCGCCGGGCGGCGCAGCAGCCCCTACACCGACATGCAGGTCTGGGATGGCAGCGGCACCGGGCAAATCCACTTCTCGGCGGCCAGCGTGCATGCCGAGGTGCTGGGGCATATCGTCGAGAACCGCGTGGTCCAGGATGCCTTGCTCGAGCGCCTGCACGATTGCGACCTGGGGTTGCTGGCCAATGCTCGCCTGGAGCAGATGCGCCGCTCCGGCGATGACTGGCTGCTGACCCTGGCCGATGGCCGCACCCTGCGCGCGCCGCTGGTGATCGCGGCAGATGGCGCCAACTCGGCGGTGCGACGCCTGGCCGGAGTGGCGACCCGCGAATGGGATTATTTGCACCATGCCATCGTCACCAGCGTGCGTTGCGCCAAACCGCATCAGATGACGGCGTGGCAGCGCTTCACCGACACCGGCCCGTTGGCGTTTCTGCCCCTTGAGCGGGACGGCCAACAGGATTGGTGTTCGATCGTCTGGTCGACCACACCCGGCGAAGCCGAACGTCTGATGGCGATGGATGAGCAAGGTTTCTGCAAGGCATTGGAGCGGGCCTTTGAAGGTCGGCTCGGCGAAGTACTGAGCGCCGATCCGCGCCTGTGTGTGCCCCTGCGTCAGCGGCATGCCAAGCGGTATGTGGCTGAAGGCCTGGCATTGATCGGCGACGCGGCCCACACCATTCACCCGTTGGCCGGGCAGGGGGTGAATCTCGGATTCCTCGATGCCGCCGTGCTGGCCGAAGTGTTGCTGCAAGCGGCAACACGTGGCGAACGCCTGGCGGATGTGAAAGTCCTCAGCCGTTACGAGCGTCGGCGCATGCCCCACAACCTGGCGTTGATGGCGGCGATGGAAGGCTTCGAGCGGTTGTTCCAGGCCGATCCGTTGCCGGTGCGCTGGTTGCGTAATACCGGGTTGAAAATGGTGGAGAAAATGCCGGAAGCCAAGGCGTTGTTCGTGCGTGAAGCGCTGGGGTTGATCGGGGATTTACCGGCACTCGCCAAGGCCTGAGATTTTTGTTGAGGTTAAAGGCCCCATCGCGAGCAAGCTCGCTCCCACAGGAATTCAGGTGTTAATGCAATTTGTGTGAACGCTGGAGAACCCTGTGGGAGCGAGCTTGCTCGCGATGGCGACAGTTCGGCCACCCAATATTCCCGCTTGTGCAACATCTGGTAACTCCTCCGCAAGCGGGTTCGATTGAGAAGCTAAATGTGAGTCCTTATCATTTGTCCTCATTTTTCAATCGAGAGACCGCTCCCATGTTGGCACCGAAGCGTCTACTGACTGCACTGGCCTTGACCCTGATCGGCAGCACCGCCGCCCAGGCCGCTGACGAAGTGGTGGTCTACTCCTCGCGAATCGACGAGCTGATCAAGCCAGTATTCGATGCCTACACCGCCAAGACCGGCGTGAAGGTGAAGTTCATCACCGACAAGGAAGCGCCGTTGATGCAGCGGCTCAAGGCCGAGGGCGCGAATACGCCGGCCGACCTGCTGCTCACCGTCGATGCCGGTAACCTCTGGCAAGCCGAGCAGATGGGCATCCTCCAGCCGTTCACCTCGAAAACCATCGACACCAATATTCCGCTGCAATACCGGGCAGCCTCCCACGCCTGGACCGGCCTGAGCCTGCGGGCGCGGACCATTGCCTACTCCACAGATCGGGTGAAGCCGGGTGAACTGACCACCTACGAAGCGCTGGCCGACAAACAATGGGAAGGCCGCCTGTGCCTGCGCACGGCGAAGAAGGTCTACAACCAGTCCCTGACCGCGACCATGATCGAAGTACACGGCGCCGGGAAGACCGAGGAAATCCTCAAGGGCTGGGTCAGGAACCTGTCCACCGACGTGTTCTCCGACGACACCGCCGTGCTGGAAGCGATCAACGCCGGCCAGTGTGACGTCGGTATCGTCAACACCTACTACTACGGCCGCCTGCACAAGCAGAAGCCAGACCTGCCGGTGAAACTGTTCTGGCCGAACCAGGCTGACCGTGGCGTACACATCAACCTGTCGGGTATCGGCCTGACACAACACGCGCCACACCCGGAAGCGGCCAAGGCTCTGGTGGAGTGGATGACCACCCCTGAAGCGCAGAAAATCTTTGCCGACGTGAACCAGGAGTTCCCGGCGAATCCGGCCGTGCAGCCATCGGCTGAAGTCGCCGCATGGGGCAAGTTCATTGCTGATACCTTGCCTGTGGAAATCGCCGGCAAGCGCCAGGCTGAGGCGATTCGCATGATGGACAAGGCTGGCTGGAACTGAGCCAGCTGTTATGCTGCGCCCCGCCTAGGCGGGGCGTTTGTTTTTGCGTTACGCACCCCTGACGCTGTAGGAGCGAGCTTGTTCGCGATGAACGTCAGGGCGCCGCGGACCGTCAGGCTACCCGCATTATCGTTGACGTTTTTCGCAAGCGAGCTCGCTCCTGCCAGTGTCGATCTCATCCATTAGATAGTAGAGAACCAAGCCTGTGGCCCATCCCGCCCAACGCCGCTGGTATCCAGTCGTCTTCGCCATTGCTGCGCTGGTCCTGTTGCCCCTGAGCGTGCTGCTGCTGTCCTGGCAAACTATCGATCAACAGATCTGGTCTCATCTCTGGGACACGCAGATGCCGCGTTTGCTGGGCAATACCCTGACCCTGGTGCTAGGCGTCGGTGTCGGCGTGACAGTCCTGGGTGTCAGCCTGGCCTGGCTCACCAGCCTTTGCGAATTCCCCGGTCGGCGCTGGCTGGACTGGGCATTGATGCTGCCCTTCGCGATCCCGGCCTATGTGCTGGCCTTTGTCTTCGTCGGCCTGCTGGATTTTGCCGGGCCCGTGCAAACCCTGCTGCGCGAGTGGTTTGGCAGTGGCCTGCGGCTGCCGCGCGTGCGCTCCACGGGTGGCGTGATCGTCGTGCTCGTGCTGGTTTTCTATCCCTATGTTTACCTGCTGGCCCGCACAGCCTTCCTTGCCCAGGGCAAAGGCCTGATGGAAGCCGCGCGGGTCCTTGGCCAATCGCCCTGGCAAGCGTTCTGGCGGGTGGCATTGCCCATGGCGCGGCCAGCCATCGGTGCGGGCGTGGCATTGGCACTGATGGAAACCCTGGCGGACTTCGGCGCAGTGTCGGTGTTCAACTTCGATACCTTCACCACGGCCATCTACAAGACCTGGTACGGTTTTTTCAGCCTGTCGTCCGCCGCGCAACTGGCCAGCCTGTTACTGCTGGTGGTGATGCTCGTGCTCTACGGCGAACGGCGTGCCCGTGGGGCGAACAGGGCAAGTAACGAGCGACCTCGGGTCAAGGCGCTGTATCACCTGCGAGGCGTCAAGGCGCTGGCGGCCACGACGTGGTGCTGCCTGGTGTTCGCCTGTGCTTTCGTTATCCCGATGCTGCAATTGGTGGTGTGGTTCTGGCTGCGTGGGCGCTTCGATCTCGACGAGCGCTACACCGGGTTGATCGTCCATACCTTGTACCTGGGGGCGATGGCGGCGTTGATCACCGTCAGCGTCGCCTTGTTACTGGCGTTTGCCCGACGACTGGCGCCCACCCGGGTCATTCGTTCCGGGGTCAGTCTGGCCAACCTGGGCTACGCCTTGCCCGGTTCGGTGCTGGCGGTGTCGATCATGCTCGCGTTCAGTTACCTGGACCGCGAACTGGTGATCCCGCTCTCGAGCTGGCTCGGTGGCGCGGGCAAGCCGCTGCTGCTGGGCAGCCTGTCGGCATTGTTGCTGGCGTATCTGGTGCGCTTCATTGCGGTGGCTTACGGACCGCTGGAAAGCAGCCTGGCGCGTATACGGCCATCTTTGCCCGAAGCGGCACGTAGCCTTGGCGTCAGTGGGCCACGACTGTTTTTCAAAGTGTATCTGCCACTATTGCTACCCGGCACGTTGAGCGCCGCGCTGCTGGTGTTCGTCGATGTGCTCAAGGAAATGCCCGCAACCTTGCTGATGCGCCCGTTTGGCTGGGACACGCTGGCGGTGCGAATCTTCGAAATGACCAGCGAAGGCGAATGGGCGCGGGCGTCTTTGCCGGCATTGACCCTGGTACTGGTCGGGCTGTTACCGGTCATCGGATTGATCCGACGCTCAGCACATCGAAACAGCTAGGTGTCAGTCCTACACCTTGCGGCTACAATGCGCGGCATTCGGTGCGGTCCGTCTGACAGACCAGGTAGCTGAAATCGGCTGAAGGCCCTTTGTTTCAAGGCATTCAGTCCGTGCAGCACCTGCCCGCATCTTCGCCACGCCCGGAAGGAGAAACCCATGGGACAGCGTACGCCTCTGTATGACCTTCATCTCGCACTCGGCGCGAAGATGGTCGATTTTGGCGGTTGGGACATGCCTCTGCATTATGGATCGCAGGTCGAGGAACACCATCAGGTGCGCCGCGATTGCGGTGTCTTCGATGTATCCCACATGACCGTAATCGATGTCGGTGGCGCCCAGGCAAAAGCCTGGCTCCGGCATTTGCTGGCCAATGATGTCGAACGCCTGCACAGCCCCGGCCGTGCGTTGTACAGCACCATGCTCAACGAGCAGGGCGGGATTGTCGACGACATGATCGTCTACCGTCTCGATGAGGGTTATCGCCTGGTGGTCAACGCCTCCACCCGCGATCAGGACATGGCCTGGATGCAAGCGCATCTCGACGGTTTCGATGTGCAACTTCGCGAGCGTACCGAGTTGGCGATGCTGGCCATCCAGGGCCCCCACGCCCGGCAGAAAATTGCCGAACTGGTCAGTCAGTCCCGCGGCAACCTGATCCAGCTCCTCAAGCCTTTCGAAGGCCTGTCCGATGGTGACTGGTTCATCGCACGCACCGGTTATACCGGCGAAGACGGCCTGGAAATCATTCTGCCGGCCGATCAGGCGCCAGGCTTTTTCAACGATCTGGTCGGAGCTGGGATTTCTCCCATCGGCCTCGGCGCGCGAGATACCTTGCGGGTCGAAGCCGGCATGAACCTTTACGGTCAGGACATCCAGCAGGATATTTCACCCTTGGCCTCCAATATGGCCTGGAGCATTGCCTGGGAACCTGCCGCCCGGCAGTTCATCGGGCGCAAGGCGCTGGAAACCGAGCAGGCCGCCGGCGTACAGCACAAACTGGTCGGTCTGGTCCTTGAGGAGCGTGGTGTTTTGCGTGCTCATCAGGTGGTCCGCATCGCCGATGTTGGCGAAGGGGAGATCACCAGTGGTAGTTTCTCTCCTACGCTAAGCAAGTCGATTGCACTGGCGCGCGTGCCGATGGCAACAGCCGACCGCGCTGAAGTGGAAATCCGTGGCAAGTGGTACCCGGTCCGGGTGGTCAAACCGACCTTCGTACGCCACGGCAAAACCTTGATCTAATCTTTTCTGGCGGACATGACCGCCGACCATTTCCTGAGGACACAGAACATGAGCGATATCCCTGCCGACCTGCGTTTTGCCGAAAGTCACGAATGGGCACGTCTGGAAGCCGATGGCACCGTCACCGTGGGCATCAGCGATCACGCGCAGGAAGCGCTGGGTGATGTGGTGTTCGTCGAGCTGACTGAAGTCGGCAACGTGTTTGCCGCTGAAGATCAGGCCGGTGTCGTTGAATCGGTGAAAGCCGCTTCCGACATCTACTCCCCGATTGCCGGTGAAGTGATCGCGGTCAACGAAGACTTGAGCGCTTCGCCGGAACTGCTCAACAGTGACCCGTACGGCGCGTGGATCTTCAAGATCAAGCCAAGCAACGCTGCAGACCTGGAAAAACTGCTGGATGCCGCCGGCTACAAGGCCGCCATCGGCGAGTAAGCCTTCAGCGTCATCCAAAGCCCCGACTCGTCGGGGCTTTTTGTTGTCTGGCGAATTTCCCTTGTAGGAGCGAGCTTGCTCGCGATGGTCGTTAACGATAACGCTGCAACTTGAGACCCCGCGGCGCGCTCGGGGTCATCGCGAGCAAGCTCGCTCCTACAGAGTGGCTGCTATGCTGGTTTGACCGTGTTGCATCGACGCTGAGCGCCAGTCAAGAGAGAGCCCGTCATGTCCCAATTGCCGTCCCTGAGCCAGTTACGCGACCCCAATGCCTTTCTGCGCCGCCACCTCGGGCCCGATGCCGCCGAGCAACAGGCGATGCTCGACAGCCTCGGCCTGGGCAGTCGGGTCGATTTGATCGAGCAGACGGTGCCGCCGGGCATCCGCCTCAACCGGCCGCTGGACCTGCCCCCGGCACTCGATGAAGAGGCCGCGCTGGCCAAGCTGCGCGGTTATGCCGAGCAGAACCAGGTCTGGACCAGCCTGATCGGCATGGGCTACCACGGCACCCTCACACCGGCGGTCATTCTGCGTAATGTGCTGGAAAATCCCGGCTGGTACACCGCATACACCCCCTATCAGCCAGAGATCGCCCAAGGGCGACTTGAAGCGCTGCTGAACTTCCAGCAACTGACCATCGACCTGACCGGCCTGGAACTGGCCAATGCCTCGCTACTCGATGAAGCCACCGCCGCGGCGGAGGCCATGGCCCTGGCCAAGCGGGTCGCCAAGTCCAAAAGCAACCTGTTCTTTGTCGACGAAAACTGCCACCCGCAAACCATTTCCGTGGTGCAGACCCGCGCTGAAGGTTTCGGCTTCGATCTGATCGTCGACACTGTGGATAACTTGAAACGGCACCAGGTGTTCGGCGCGCTGTTGCAATACCCTGACACCCACGGTGAAATCCACGACCTGCGACCGCTGATTGATCACCTGCACGCGCAACAGGCCCTGGCCTGTGTCGCCACGGATTTGCTGAGCCTGTTGTTGTTGACTCCGCCGGGTGAACTGGGTGCCGATGTGGTGTTCGGCTCGTCCCAGCGATTTGGCGTGCCCATGGGCTACGGTGGGCCTCATGCGGCGTTTTTTGCCAGCCGCGATGAATACAAGCGTGCGATTCCCGGGCGGATCATCGGTGTTTCGAAAGATGCGCGGGGCAACACCGCCCTGCGCATGGCCCTGCAAACCCGCGAGCAACACATTCGCCGGGAGAAGGCCAACTCCAACATCTGCACGGCCCAGGTGCTGCTGGCCAATATCGCCAGTTTCTATGCGGTCTACCACGGTCCCGAAGGGCTCAAGCGAATTGCCCAGCGGGTTCATCGGCTGACCTGCATCCTTGCCACCGGGCTTGAGCGCAACGGTATCGTCCGGGTGAACCGGCACTTCTTCGACACCCTGACGCTGGAAGTCGGCGGGACCCAGACCGCCATCATCGAAAGTGCCCGGGCTGCGCAGATCAACCTGCGCATTCTCGGGCGCGGCCAACTGGGCTTGAGCCTCGACGAGACCTGCGACGAAGGCACCGTGGCGAAGCTGTTCGACGTGTTCCTGGGGGCCGATCACGGGCTCAGCATCGACGACCTGGATGCCGAAGTCTTGCCTGGCGGAATTCCCCAGGGGCTGGCGCGAACCTCACCTTATCTGCGTCACCCCGTGTTCAGCGCCCATCACAGCGAAACCGAGATGCTGCGCTACCTCAAGCAGCTGGAAAACAAGGACCTGGCGCTCAATCAATCGATGATCCCATTGGGCTCCTGCACCATGAAGCTCAACGCCACCAGCGAGATGATCCCGATTACCTGGCCGCAGTTCGCCAACCTGCACCCGTTCGTGCCCAAGGAGCAGGCCGCCGGTTATGGGCTGATGATCGAGGAACTGGAGCGCTGGTTGTGCGCGATCACCGGTTTCGACGCGATTTGCATGCAACCCAACTCCGGTGCCCAGGGCGAATACGCCGGGCTGCTGGCGATCCGCAAATACCATGAGAGCCGGCAACAGGGCGGCCGCGATATCTGCCTGATTCCTTCGTCGGCTCACGGCACCAATCCCGCGTCGGCGCAAATGGCCGGGATGCGCGTGGTGATCGTCGAGTGCGACGAGGCGGGCAACGTCGACCTGGATGACCTCAAGGAAAAAGCCGCGCAGGCCGCCGAAAAACTCGCCTGCCTGATGGCGACCTATCCTTCGACCCATGGGGTGTATGAGGAAGGCATCAGCGAAATCTGTGAGGTGATCCACCAGCACGGGGGGCAGGTGTACATGGATGGCGCCAACCTCAACGCTCAGGTGGGGTTGGCGCGGCCGGCCGATATTGGTGCCGATGTCTCGCACATGAACCTGCACAAGACCTTCTGCATTCCCCATGGTGGCGGTGGGCCGGGCATGGGGCCGATTGGTGTTCGGGCACATCTGGCGCCGTTCGTGGCCAACCATCCGGTGGTGCCAATCGACGGGCCGCACCCGCAAAATGGCGCCGTCAGCGCAGCGCCTTGGGGCAGCGCAAGCATTCTGCCGATCAGCTGGATGTACATCGCCATGATGGGGCCGCAACTGGCGGACGCCAGCGAAGTGGCGATCCTGGCCGCGAATTATCTGGCGCGGCATTTGTCCGGTGCTTTCCCGGTGCTCTATACCGGGCGCAACGAACGGGTGGCCCACGAATGCATCCTCGACCTGCGACCGCTCAAGGCGTTGACCGGCATTACCGAGGAGGACGTGGCCAAGCGTCTGATGGATTACGGCTTCCATGCCCCGACCATGTCGTTTCCCGTGCCGGGGACGCTGATGGTCGAGCCGACCGAAAGTGAATCGAAGGCGGAGCTGGACCGGTTCATCGGGGCGATGCTGAGCATCCGCGCGGAAATCAACGAGGTGCAGAACGGTAATTGGCCGGCTGAAGAAAACCCGTTGAAAGGTGCGCCGCATACGTTGGCCGATATCACCGGCGTGTGGGAACGACCCTACAGCATCGTGCAAGCGGTCACGCCGGACGCGCACACCAAGGCTCACAAATACTGGCCGGTGGTGAACCGGGTGGACAACGTGTATGGGGACCGGAACCTGTTTTGTGCGTGTGTGCCGGTGGATGATTACCGCTGACATCTCAGGCAACACATAACCCCTGTAGGAGCGAGCTTGCTCGCGATTGCGGTGTGACAGTCAATGAAGTTTTTACTGATCCACCGCTATCGCGAGCAAGCTCGCTCCCACAGGGCGGCTCGGTGAACATGAGATTTGTGTTCGCAAGGCAAAAAAATGCCGCTCAATTGAGCGGCATTTTTCATTCGCAACGGTTACTCCGAAGCCACGGCATTCTTCGCCAGGATCGCGTTCGCCAGTTCCATGTCCGTGGCTTGCAGGCCCGGGTTTTCGGCGCGGACCTTCTGCATGGCCGCTTCCAGGTACGGACCGCGGATACCGCCGTCACTGGCGACGAAGCTGCTGGCATCGTCCTGGGCCGCGACGACCAGCTTGTTATCCTTGGATGTCAGATAGCTCGAACCGGTGGTTGCACCGGACGTAAGAACGTTACGCCAAAAAGTATCGGCCATCGCCGAACCGACAGGCAGGGACAACAGCGCGACGGTAGCGACAGCAAGTTTGAAACGCATGACAGGGTGACTCCACTGGGTTGACTACGCGGTTGGATTGCCAACCCCCAATCGAGTTCCGTGGTCGCTTAATCCGCCGCTTCGACCAACAGGATGGCGCCTTGCTGGCCGACCACCCGCACGCGGCTGCCAGTGGCGGTGTCCGGCCCGCGGGCCATCCACACGCCGTCAGCCACCTTGATCTTGCCGCGACCGTCGACAATCGCTTCATGCACCACGAAGGTTTTGCCGATCAGTTCCTGGCCGCGCAGATTCAGGTGCGGCTGATCACTCGGACGCATTGCCGTGCGCTGACGCCGCCACCAGTACAACGCGGTGGTGATCGACAGCAGGCCGAACAACAGAAACTGCCATTCCCAGGACAGGTCCGGCATCAGGAAGGTCAAGACGCCCACGGTTGCCGCGGCCATACCGATCCACAGCAGATAACCGCCGGCGCCGAACACTTCGAGAATCAACAGTACCGTGCCCAGCGCCAACCAGTCCCAGAATGAAAGGTGCTGCAAAAATGCCCACATGGCGTGCCTCAGGCTTTCTTGTTATCGAAAGTGGCCTTGACGATTTCGCCAATGCCGCCCACCGCACCGATCATCGAACTGGCTTCCAGCGGCATCAGGATCACCTTGCTGTTGTTGGCCGAGGACAACTTGCCCAGCGCATCGATGTACTTCTGCGCCACGAAGTAGTTCACCGCCTGCACGTTGCCGCTGGCGATGGCTTCGGACACCACTTTGGTCGCCTGGGCTTCTGCCGCGGCTTGCCGCTCGCGGGCTTCGGCTTCCAGGAAGGCGGCCTGGCGACTGCCTTCGGCTTCGAGGATCTGCGCCTGCTTCTTGCCTTCCGCGGTCAGGATCGCTGCGGCGCGCAGGCCCTCGGCCTCGAGGATCTGTGCACGCTTGATTCGCTCGGCTTTCATCTGCCCCGACATCGCCGCCATCAGGTCGGCGGGCGGGCTGATGTCCTTGATCTCGATCCGGGTGATCTTGATGCCCCAAGGCGCGGTCGCTTCGTCGACGGTGCGCAGCAGTTTTTCGTTGATCCCGTCACGCTGGCTGAGCATGGCGTCGAGCTCCATCGAGCCGAGCACGGTGCGGATGTTGGTTTGCAGCAGATTGCGGATGGCGTGTTCGAGGTTGTTGACCTCGTAGGCCGCCTGGGCGGTGTTGACCACCTGGAAGAAGCACACGGCGTCGATTTGCACCGTGGCGTTGTCGGCGGTAATGACTTCCTGTGGCGGAATATCCAGCACGCTTTCCATCACATTCATCTTGCGGCCGATGCGGTCCATGACCGGAATGATGACGTTCAGCCCCGGCTTGAGCGTGTTGGTGTAGCGACCGAAACGCTCGACGGTCCATTCAAAGCCTTGGGGCACGACCTTGAAACCCATGAACAGAATGGCGACCACCAGGCCGACAAAAAGCAAAAGCACACTACCGATCTGCATAACGATTCCTTGTTGATGTGTGGATCTGTGGAGTTGCAATGGCTGAAGTGTAGCTGTGCCGATGCCGGATCAGTACAGCCAGGCTCAGTTCTGCTCGCTCTGGGGAGTCACGCGCAGAATCTCCTCGATAGTCGTCAGCCCGGCGGCGACCTTTTGCGCTCCTGACAACCGCAGGCTGCGCATGCCCTCCTTGAATGCCTGGCGCCGCACGGCCAGCAGATCGGTGTCGGGACTGATCAACGCCTTGATGCCATCGCTCAGTTGCATGATTTCGTAGACCCCGGCGCGACCGCGATAACCGGTGTCGCGGCATTCCACGCAACCGATGGCACGCTGGGCATTGGCCGGCAACGGTGCTTGCCAGGGACGGGTCAGGGTTTGCCAGTCGTCTTCGCCCAGCGTCAGCGGCGCCTTGCAGTGCGGGCACAGGGTTCGCACCAGTCGCTGGGCCATGACGCCAAGCACTGTGGCCTTGATCAGGTAATGCGGCACGCCGAGCTCCAGAAGACGGCTGATGGCGCTGGGCGCGTCGTTGGTGTGCAGGGTCGACAGCACCAGGTGCCCGGTGAGCGCCGCCTGGATCGCCATTTCCGCGGTTTCGAGGTCGCGGATCTCGCCGATCATGATGATGTCCGGGTCTTGCCGCATCAACGCGCGCACGCCGGCGGCGAAGGTCAGGTCGATGTTGTGCTGGACCTGCATCTGGTTGAACGCCGGCTCGACCATTTCAATCGGGTCTTCGATGGTGCAGAGGTTGACCTCCGGCGTCGCCAGTTTTTTCAGGGTGGTGTAGAGGGTGGTGGTCTTGCCCGAGCCCGTCGGCCCGGTAACGAGGATGATGCCGTGGGGTTGGCGGGTCATGTCTTGCCAGCGGCGCAGGTCGTCGGCGGAGAAACCAAGCTGGTCGAAGTCCTTGAGCAATACTTCCGGATCGAAGATCCGCATGACCATTTTTTCGCCGAAGGCCGTGGGCAGTGTCGACAAACGCAATTCGACTTCACCGCCGTCCGGAGTCTTGGTTTTCACCCGGCCGTCCTGGGGTTTGCGTTTCTCCGCGACGTTCATGCGCCCCAGGGTTTTCAGGCGACTGACGATGGCCATGGTGACCTGGGGCGGGAATTGATAGACGTTGTGCAGCACGCCGTCGATGCGAAAGCGCACCGTGCCTTGCTCGCGCCGGGGCTCGATATGGATGTCGCTGGCGCGTTGCTGGAACGCGTACTGGAACAGCCAGTCGACGATATTGACGATGTGTGCGTCGTTGGCGTCCGGCTCCTGGTCGCTGGCGCCGAGGTTGAGCAGCTGTTCGAAATTGCCGAGGGTACTGACGTGCGGGTCGGCGCTGTTCGCCCCGGTGACCGATTTGGCCAGGCGGAAGAATTCGACGCTCAAGCGCTGGATGTCCACGGGGTTGGCCACCACGCGCTTGATCGGCAATTTGAGCACGTGGGTCAGGTCAGCCTCCCAGCCGCTGACATAAGGCTGGGCGCTGGCCACGGTTACCGCCTCGCGGTCGATGGCTACCGCGAGGATCTTGTGGCGCTGGGCGAAGGCATAGGACATCAGCGGGGTCACGGCCGCGACGTTGATTTTCAGTGGGTCGATGCGCAGGTAAGGCTGGCCGGCCTGCCGGGACAGCCACAGGGTCAGGCTCTCGAGGTCCAGCGGTTTGCCGGGGCGGCTGAGATCGTCCAGCTGTTGGCTGGCAATGAACTCCAGCGGATGCATCTGCCCAAGGGAGGCGTTGCGGCGGCGGGCATTGAGTGCGTGTTCGGCCGAATCCTGGCTGATAAAGCCCTGGGCGACGAGTTCGCGCAGTAGATCATTGAGATCCAGCCAGCGGTCCTGAAGGGCGATTTGTACGGACATGCGGGCTCCTTTTGAACGACAGTGCGCAAAGGATAGCCGTGGCCCGGCTGACCGCTGGGCCACTACCCGACAAAGCCGTTTCGGAGTTTTTCAGCCCGCCGCTTGAACCGCTTCGGTCCATGGGGCATCAGCTTCTTGCAGCTCCACCGAGCAGACGCTGATCAGGTTGCGAAGTTTTTCCGCAATCACTTGCGCGCGGTGCCAGCTCAAACCGTCGATGACAACTTCGATGGTCAGCCAGTCGTCCTGGCGCTGCGCGTTGACCTGCTCCGGCGTGAGCAATTGCAGGGCGAACAGATTGAGGGCGCGACACAGCAGGTCCGGTTCAGCCTCGGCCGTCATTTGATAGCGAACCCGGCAATGGGCGTTGCCGACGTTCCAGACATCGGCGCGGGCAGGTGGGGTGTTCACGGCTTCGAGATACGGCATGGTCAGGCTCCAGAATCATTGGAGAAATGTTTACATCCTGTGCCGGGTATTTCTTCTCTATGATTGGCTGTATTGCAGGAATGAAGAATAAATCAATTCACTTATTACGCAGTTAAGGGTTTTTTTATGCATAGCGAACTGGACAGCTACGACCGCAAGATCCTCGCCTTGCTGCAAGAGGACGCTTCGCTTTCCAGCGCACAGATCGCCGAGCAGGTGGGGCTCTCGCAATCGCCGTGCTGGCGGCGGATTCAGCGGATGAAAGAGGAGGGCATCATTCGCGGCCAGGTGACCTTGCTCGACCGCAAGAAAATCGGCCTGAACACGCAGATCTTCGCGGAGGTGAAACTCAATGCCCACGGGCGTTCGAACTTCACCGAATTCACCGAGGCGATTCGCGGCTTTCCGGAGGTGCTGGAGTGTTACGTGCTGATGGGGGCGGTGGATTTCTTGCTGCGGATTGTCACGGCGGACATCGAGGCGTACGAGCGCTTCTTCTTCGAGAAACTGTCGATGGTGCCGGGGATTCAGGAGGTCAATTCGATCGTGGCGTTGTCGGAGATCAAGTCGACCACCAGTTTGCCGGTCTGAAATTTTGCGGTGACTGTGCCGGCCTCATCGCGAGCAAGCTCGCTCCCACAAGGACCGCATAAATCCTGTGGGAGCGAGCTTGCTCGCGATGGCGGTATTACAGGCGCAGCAACATTTTCCAGGCGCGGTTCTGATACACCGCAATCGCCTGCTGCTTACGTGCATCCAGGACTTCGTCGGTGATCGACTCGTTGGCCAGTTGCGCCAGCTTGTTCAACTCGCCGTACAGGCGATCCATTTCCGGGATCTCCAGCACGTTACGCGCATGGTGCAGCCAGACCTGGATGCGTTCGATGCGCGGCAGTTGCTCGGCCAGGTCTTCCGGTTGTTGCTGGTAACGTTGCAGTTGCAACGAAGTGGCTTCTTCGCCCAGCAGGCGCGGCAACCAGCTGCCCAGTTGCGCAGCGCCCTGGCGATTGCCACGGGTGTTGCGGTCGGCGGCCCAGGTGCGGGCCAGCAGCCAGCGCGAGGTGGTCAGGGAGAACAGGCCCCAGCGCGGGTCTTCGAGCTCTTCGAGGAACTGCTCGGGCGCGGCTTTGCGCACGTCTTCATCGTCCAGGCCGGCTTGTACCAGCGGACGCCAGTCTTCCAGCAAGGCATCGAGGGCGATACGCAGATCGTGGGTCGACTGACGCGGAGCGGCCTGGCCCAGGCTGCTGATCAGCGCGCGCATTTCCGCGAGGCACTCGACCCAGTCCTGCAACAGGCGCCAGTGACCGTTGAAGCGATACTGCTCGGCCAGACGCTGGCTGCTGCCCAGCAAATGCCAGCTCAGCGCGGCGAACGCGTCGTCCAGCGGCGTTTCAGCGGTGATCTGCGGTGCCGGCAGGCTCAACGAATAGCTGTGGGCGTCGTACAGGCGATAACCGCGCTCGGCCTTGCTGATATCGCATGGCATCAGGGCCAGTTTCTCGGCCAGCTCGGCGGCCAGTTCCAGCAGGGCTGCCGGTTCGCCTTCGCGCAGTTCCAGTTCCAGCTCGCAGATTTCTTCTTTCTGCTTGCCGACCACGACGTGACCCAAGTCCAGCGCTGCTTCGATGACCACTTTGGTCTTGCCGCGACCCCAGGCGAGTTCCGCGCGTTCGCGGACGAAGTCGGTGGTGAAGATTGGCTTCAGGGTCTTCTTGTCCAGTTCGGCCAGTTCCTCGGGCCAACATTCGCCGTCGAGTTTCTTCAGGTCGAGCTTGGCCTTGGGCAGGTTCCAGTCGTATTCGTTACGAACGGACAGACCGGCGACGCTCTGGCCGCGGGTCTTGAGGGTCTGAATCACTTCTTCGCCATCCTTGCGCAGGCGCAGGGCGACTTTTGCCTGGGCCAGGTCACGCTCGGGCGTGTCGAAGTACTGATTCATCAACTCACGGCGTTCCCAGCCACTTTTGTTGCGTTTTTTCAGTAACGGGTGCTCGCGCAGTGCGGCGAGGGTTTCGCGGCTGACGCGGAGTTTGATTTCGGTTTCTTTCTGCATGGCCGGAAAATCCAGGATCGGGAGCGCAGCCGGGGGAATGTGTGGCTGCCAAGGTCGTGCAGTGTACAGGACTCAAGGTTAGTACGCGCCGAGACGGTTTATTCCTGTCATCGGTTGGTTCTATGATGGACTTCAATTCAGGTGCCGGGAGTCAGCGATGCCATTGCCGTCGATGAAAGAACAATTCGCTGCGTTGATCGCTGCACCGTCCGTCAGTTGCACCCAACCCAGTCTCGATCAAACCAACCGCCCGGTCATCGATCTGCTGGCGACGTGGCTCGGTGAGCTGGGTTTTACCTGCGATATCCAGCAAGTCAGCCCCGGCAAGTTCAACTTGCTGGCCAGTTTCGGCTCCGGCCCCGGCGGCCTGGTCCTGGCCGGGCACAGCGACACCGTGCCGTTCGACGGTGCGCTGTGGCAAACCGACCCGCTGAAGCTCACTGAAGTCGACGGTCGTTGGGTCGGCCTGGGCAGTTGCGACATGAAGGGCTTTTTCGCCCTGGCCATCGAGGCGGTCATACCGCTGCTCGATCAGCCGTTCAAACAGCCGTTGCTGATTCTCGCCACTTGCGATGAAGAAAGTTCGATGTCCGGTGCCCGCGCGCTGGCCGAAGCGGGGCGACCGCTGGGGCGGGCGGCGGTGATCGGCGAGCCGACAGGGCTCAAGCCGATCCGCATGCACAAGGGCATCATGATGGAGCGCATCGACATCCTTGGTCAGAGCGGTCATTCCTCCGACCCGCGCCTGGGGCACAGCGCCCTGGAAGCCATGCACGATGCCATCGGTGAACTGCGTGGCCTGCGCTTGTTATGGCAGCGCGAATTCCGCAATCCACAGTTTGGCGTGCCGACGCCAACGATGAATTTCGGCTGCATCCATGGCGGCGACAACCCCAACCGCATCTGCGGCCAGTGTTCGCTGGAATTCGATTTGCGGCCGCTGCCCGGCATGGATCCCAAGGTCCTGCGCGCCGAGATCCTGCAGAAGCTCAAGCCGGTTGCCGAGCGGCATCAGGTCAAGATCGATTACGCGCCGTTGTTCCCCGAAGTGCCGCCGTTCGAGCAGGCCGAGGACGCAGAGTTGGTGCGCATTGCCGAAAAGCTCACCGGTCACAGCGCCGAAGCGGTGGCGTTCGGCACCGAAGCACCTTATCTTCAGCGTCTTGGCTGTGAAACGCTGGTGCTTGGCCCGGGTGATATCGCCTGCGCCCATCAGCCGGGGGAATACCTCGAAATGTCACGTTTGCAGCCTACGGTGCATCTATTAAGGCAACTGATCGAACACTATTGCCTGACACCCGTGTAGGAGCGAGCCTGCTCGCGATGGACGTTAACGATGACGAGGGCTGCCTGGATGAGCGCGGTGCCCTCATATCCATCGCGAGCAAGCTCGCTCCTACAGGGTTTTGCAGTTAAATTGCCGATGTCCCAACCCGTATTCATGAGGAGAGCGCGCGTGTCGCCAAGCCTGTTCCGACGATAACCATCAGCCCGCTGTGCGTTTTCAGTTTCGCCCTTTTTTCGGCTGCTATTTATTACAGGCCCAGGTTCATGCCCGAATACGTCAATTGGCTTCGTCACGCTTCGCCTTACATCAACGCCCACCGCGATTGCACCTTTGTCGTCATGCTGCCCGGCGACGGCGTTGAACACCCGAATTTCGGCAATATCGTCCATGACCTGGTGCTGTTGCACAGCCTGGGCGTGCGTCTGGTGCTGGTTCACGGTTCCCGCCCGCAAATCGAAGCGCGCCTCGCGGCCCGTGGCCTGACCCCGCATTACCACCACGGGATGCGCATCACCGATGCCGCGACCCTGGAGTGCGTGATCGACGCGGTTGGCCAGTTACGCATTGCCATTGAGGCTCGCCTGTCGATGGACATGGCTTCGTCGCCGATGCAGGGTTCGCGCCTGCGGGTGGCCAGCGGCAACCTGGTGACGGCACGGCCGATCGGCGTGCTTGAAGGCGTCGACTATCACCACACCGGCGAAGTGCGCCGGGTCGACCGCAAGGGCATCAACCGTCTGCTGGACGAGCGTTCCATCGTGCTGTTGTCGCCGCTGGGCTATTCGCCGACCGGGGAGATTTTCAACCTGGCCTGCGAAGACGTCGCCACCCGCGCGGCCATCGACCTGGGCGCGGACAAACTGCTGCTGTTCGGCGCCGACCTGGGCCTGATCGACGAACACGGGCGCCTGGTGCGTGAACTGCGTCCGCAGCAGGTGCCGGCGCATCTGCAACGGTTGGGCAGTAACTATCAGGCAGAATTGCTCGATGCAGCGGCCGAAGCTTGCCGTGGCGGCGTGGCCCGCAGCCATATCGTCAGTTATGCCGAAGACGGTGCACTGCTGACCGAGCTGTTCACCCGCGACGGTGGCGGTACGCTGGTGGCCCAGGAGCAGTTCGAAGTCGTACGCGAAGCGGCCATTGAAGACGTCGGTGGTTTGCTGGATTTGATCAGCCCGCTGGAAGAGCAGGGCATCCTGGTGCGCCGTTCCCGCGAGGTGCTGGAGCGCGAGATCGAACAGTTCAGTGTGGTCGAGCGCGAAGGCATGATCATCGCCTGTGCGGCGCTGTATCAGATTGCCGATTCGGATGCCGGTGAACTGGCGTGCCTGGCGGTGAATCCAGAGTATCGCCATGGCGGTCGCGGTGATGAATTGCTGGAGCGCATCGAGACCCGCGCCCGGGCTCAGGGTTTGAAGACATTATTCGTCCTTACTACCCGCACCGCTCACTGGTTCCGCGAGCGTGGTTTTGTGCCGAGCAGCGTTGATCGTCTGCCGTCGGCGCGGGCGTCGCTGTACAACTATCAGCGTAATTCGAAGATCTTCGAAAAAGCCCTTTGATCAGGATACGGTCCTTGTAGGAGCGAGCTCGCTCGCGAAAATCGTGAACGATAACGCGTAAAACCAGATGCCCCTTGGCGTCCTTGGGTTTTTCGCGAGCAGGCTCGCTCCTACAGAGGTCGGTGATGTTACTCGGCGACAAACTTCGCGCTGACATACGGCGAGTAATCCGGCAGCACCGTCTCCACCTTCCCTTGTTCCTTCAAGAATTTCGCCGTCTCGCCAATGGCCTTGGCCGTGCCGCCGTCCAGCAGCGCGGCGCTCTGTTGCGCCTTGGCATCCGGGAATGCGGAACCGGCCAATAACTCCGGCACATCGGCGGCATTGGCACCGGTCAGTTTGGCGATTTTCTGCACCGGTACCGAGTCGGCAGTCCAGCTGGCTTTATGCGCCGCGTAATCAGCAAAGGCATCGAGGGTGACCTTGGCGAATCTGGCCACCACCTCCGGGTGCTTCTCGGCGTAATCCTTGCGTGCCACCCAGACCTCGAAGGTGGGTGCTCCCCATTGGCCTACCTGTGCAGCGTCGGTCAGGGTCTTGCCACTCTTGCGGATTTCCCCCAGAGCGGGCGACCAGACAAACGCGCCATCAATATCTCCCCGCTTCCAGGCTGCCGCGATTTCCGCCGGCTGCAGGTTCACCACTTTGACTTTCGAACTGTCCAGGCCCCAGTGCTTCAACGCACCGAGCAGGCTGTAGTGGGAGGTTGAAACGAAAGGCGTGGCGATGGTCTTTCCGATCAGATCTTGTGGTTTTTCGATGCCGCTGCCATTGCGCACCACCAGCGCTTCGGCGGCATTGATCTGGGCCGAGACGATGAACGCGACAATCGGCAGCTTGCGCGAAGCGGCAGCGGCCAGCGGACTGGAGCCGAGATTGCCGATTTGTACATCGCCGGAGGCAATCGCCGTGACCACTTCCGGGCCGCTGTTGAAGCGTCGCCAGTCGATGGGCTGGCCGATGGTTTTTTCATAAAGGCCATCGGCCTGGGGGACTTTGCTGGGGTCGATTCCGGTTTGATAACCGACGGTGAGGTTCGCCGCTTGGGCGGTGAAAGAAAATGCGAGAGATACACAAACTGTAACAATTGGTCTGGATAGTGCGCGCTTGATCGTCATGGGGCTGCCTTTCGGTAAGGATTTGTTTCCGGATTGCGTAAGAAACTAATCGATCTAAAAAAGCAAAAATAAATACCTTTTAGGAATTAGCTTATGAGCCGAACCCTTTGTTCTGGGGGGGGCTGGAAATTGAGCGCTAAATTCCTAAACGGTATTAGAAAAGAATCGGGTAATTCTTTTCAGGTTCATGACGAATTCATGACCCGGCAGGGACCAAAAAATCGGGGGTTAGACAAAGGTCGTAGACATACATGGTTACGATTGACTTGTGGGTCACGGTCTGGCGCTAATCGCGCATCTTAGGATTTCGGGCGACGACTCGAGACCAGGAATACAAGAATTAGAATCGAGAGGAGCTACACAATGAACAAGTCCACCTTGGCTTTGGCCGTGGCCGTAGGGGTTTTGGCGCAGCAGGCAGGCGCCGCAGGTTTCCTGGAAGACAGCAAGGCGTCCATCAGTTCCCGGACCATGTATTACAACAACGATAACCGTGAAGGCGGTGCGGATCAGAAAGAGTCCGCAGAAGGCCTGAAATTCGATTATATGTCCGGTTTCACCCAAGGCACTGTCGGTTTCGGTATCGACGCCCAGGCACTGCTGGGTATCCACCTGGACGGCGGCAAGGGTCACCACCCGGACAACAACACCTTCTTCCCAAGCGACAGCGATGGTTCGGCCGTGTCCGAATGGAGCCGTGCAGCCGCTAACGTCAAGGCGCGCTTCTCGAAGACCGAAGCCCACCTGGGGGGCGCCCTGGCACCCAACTTGCCGATCCTGGTCGCGAACGACAGCCGTCTGCTGCCACAGACCTTTGACGGTGGCACCATCACTTCGAAAGAAATCGACAACGTGACCTTCAACGCAGGTCAGTTGGAGCATTCGGCGGGTCGCGCCTCTTCGAACTCCACCGGCCTGGCCGTGGCTGGCGGCACAGAGGACAGCAACAAGTTCTACTACGGTGGTGCTGACTGGAAGGTCACCAAGGACCTGACCCTGCAGTACTACCACTCGAATCTGAAGGACTACTACAAGCAGGACTTCCTTGGCCTGATCCACGTGTTTCCGATCGACGCCAAACAGTCCTTCAAGACTGATATTCGCTACTTCGACAGCAGCTCCGACGGCAAGAACGGTGATCCGGGTTTCCGTTTCAACAATAACAACGGTTTCGCCAAGACCCCGGGCGAGGTCGATAACAAGACCTGGAGCGCCATGTTCACCTACACCCTGGGTGGCAACGCCTTCCTGCTCGGTCATCAGCGCGTCAGCGATGACGGTGGTTTTGTCTACCTGAACCAGGGCAACGTGGTTGATGGCAATGGCCGTCCGGAAGGCAACGGCGGCGCCAGCTTCTACCTGTTCACCGACTCCATGATCAACGGATTTGTTCGTGCCGGTGAAAACACCACCTTCGGTCAGTACTCGTATGACTTCGCCGGACTGGGCGTGCCGGGCCTGAAAACTTCGATCGCCTACCTGCATGGCGACAACATCAAGGCTACCAACGGCAGCGGCCCTGATGGCTCCGAGTGGGAACGCGACATGCGGATCGACTACACCATCCAGCAGGGCGCTCTCAAAGGCTTCGGCGTAACGCTGCGTAATGGTGTCTACCGTGGCAGTGAAGTCTCCAACAACCCTGATGTTGACCAGACTCGTCTGATCTTCAACTACACCTACAGCTTCCTGTAACAAGCCTTGTAAAAAAGCCTCGCCTGCTGGCGAGGTTTTTTTTGTCTGTTTTTTAATATTCCATAAAGATCTTTGCTGATTATTTATTATTCTTTTTAGTTTTTAAATATCCCGCTTAAAGTGCGCCTGTCCGGCACTCATCCCTGAGCCCGGATTTGGCGATTTCGTCCCTCGACAATAGGTCAGGTGCAGGAATCGGCCTTGCCGCCGATACCTCGGATCTGTCGTGGGAAGTCATATTCCTAAGTGATATTAAAAAAAATCAAAAAATTCTTTTTGGCTTTAAGGCCATGTATCCTGCGGCCCGCCAAATGACCGGCCTAGACGGTTTGCCGCGAATTTATGCATTCAGGATCCCGGGCAATCGATTCGGGACCAGGAACATCAGAACTAGAAACGAGAGGAGCGAAACATGAACAAGTCCACCTTGGCCATGGCTGTGGCCGTCGGGGTTTTGACCCAGCAGGCAAGCGCCGCGGGTTTTATCGAAGACAGCAAGGCAACATTGGGGCTGCGTAACTTCTACATCAATACCGACTACCGTGACGGAGTCGGTGCCAACAAAAACGAAGAGTGGGGCCAAGGCTTCGATCTGCGTTTCATCTCCGGTTACACCCAGGGCACCGTCGGCTTCGGCATCGATGCGATCGGCCTGTTGGGCGTGAAACTGGATTCGGGCGGCGGTACCAACGGCGCCACGGCGACCTCTTACGGCGGCACGGTTTTCCCGAGCAAATCCAACGGCGAGGCAGTTGATGATTTCTCCAGCCTGGGCCTGACGGCCAAAGCCAAGGTTTCCCAGACCGAATTGAAGCTGGGCACCCTGCAGCCGAAAAACCCGGTGATCGTGACCAACGATGGTCGTCTGCTGCCGCAAACCTGGCAGGGTGGCCAGATCACGTCCGGCGACATCAAGGATCTGACCCTGGTTGGTGGCCAGATCGAAGCCGTTAAAGGCCGTAACTCCAGCAACAATGAGCAGATGTCGATTTCGGGCGCGAACACTCGCGGCACCAAATTCCGCGACAGCAACAAGTTCATCTATGCCGGTGGCGACTACAAGATCACCAAGGACCTGACGGCCCAGTACTACTACGGCAATCTGGAAGAGTTCTACAAGCAACACTTCCTGGGTCTGGTGCACAACTGGGCAATCGGCCCTGGCGTGTTGAAGTCGGATTTCCGTTATTTCAACAGCTCTGATGATGGTGCCAACGGTCACGACCCGCTGTACTTCACCACTGGCAACTACAACGCGCCAAACGGTAAAGGCAAGGTCGACAACAACCTGTACAGCGGCCTGTTCCTGTACACCGTTGCCGGTCACACCTTCGGTGGCGGTTATCAGGTCAGCAACGGCAGCAGCGATTTCCCTTGGCTGAACCAGGGCGACGGTTCGTCGAACTACACCATCACCGATGCGCAAATCCAGAAGTTCGGCCGTGCCGGCGAGCGTACCTGGCAAGCACGCTACTCCTATGACTTCGCTAAGGTCGGCGTACCTGGCCTGACGGCGGGTCTGGTTTACCTGCACGGCGACAACATCGATACCGTTAACGCCAAGGGTGGCGAGGCGGCCAATGGTGCTTCCGAGTGGGAGCGCGATCTGAGCGTGGCTTACGTCGTTCAGGAAGGTCCGCTGAAAAACCTGGGCCTGGCGTGGAAAAACGCGACCTGGCGCACCGACCTGCCGAACACGCGTTCGCAGGACGAAAACCGCCTGATCGTCAGCTACTCGATCCCGCTGTTGTAATAGCGCTCGCGTAACCGAGACAAAAAAGCCCCGCCCGGTATTGCACCGGGCGGGGCTTTTACATTTTCAAGACGGGTTCACCCCCGTAATCCCGCCTTGAACTTCCCTCTTTGCAGCAACTCAAGGCCTTCTCGAACCTTGGGGGCGATGTTCGGCCGGTTGTGCGGGGTACGTCCAGTGAATAGATATTTAATATTTCTTTATGATCTAAATAAATCGATATTTATTCTTTTTAATAGATAAAAAACACAGGCACAGTTGAACCCATCAAGCACTCACAAGGAGCAGCACCATGGGTCTCAGACTTGGCGATATCGCCCCCGATTTCGAACAGAACTCCAGCGCCGGCACCATCCGTTTCCATCAGTGGCTGGGCGATAGTTGGGGCGTGCTGTTTTCCCATCCAGCGGACTTCACGCCGGTGTGCACGACTGAATTGGGCTTCACCGCCAAGCTCAAGGATGAGTTCGCAGCGCGCGGCGTCAAGGCCATCGCTTTGTCGGTGGACCCGGTGGAGTCGCACCACAGGTGGATCGAGGACATCAACGAAACCCAGGACACCGTGGTCAACTTTCCGATCCTGGATGACGCCGACCGCAAAGTCTCGGACCTTTACGATCTGATCCACCCCAACGCCAACGACACCCTGACCGTGCGCAGTCTGTTCGTGATCGACCCGAAGAAAAAGGTCCGGCTGACGATTACCTACCCGGCGAGCACCGGCCGCAATTTCAATGAAATCCTGCGGGTGATCGACTCGCTGCAACTCACCGACAACTACAAGGTGGCCACACCGGCCAACTGGCAGGACGGTGATGAGGTGGTGATCGTGCCGTCGCTTAAAGATGAGGATGAAATCAAACAGCGTTTTCCCAAGGGCTATCGAGCGGTTAAGCCTTACTTGCGCCTGACGCCGCAGCCGAACCGGTAAGTCTTCAGCATTTTTGGCGCAACTGATGCCGCCATCGCGAGCAAGCTCGCTCCCACATTTGTCCGCGTACCCCTGTGGGAGCGAGCTTGCTCGCGAAGGCGTCGGGTCAGACACCACAGGTTTCACAGTTAACAGCATCCACAAAGCAGGGGATTTCAGGCCGTTTCGACGGCCTGTTTTTTTGCCTGGAAGAAACAGCTTTCTATATTTCTTTAAGGTATAACCAAATGAATAAATATGATTTATGGATATATAAATCAACTGTTAAGGTCACTCCATCGAAGCGAGATCGCAAACCGCGAATCGCCAACACCGTGCAAGGAATCGTCTGAATGTTGGTTGTCTCACTCGGTGGCAGTCCCAGTCAGCGCTCTCGATCCGGGGTGCTGCTGGATCGCTCCCAGCGTTGGTTACAGGGGCAGGGCGTGGAAGTGGTGAGTTATCAGGTACGGGACTTCCCGGCCGAGGACTTGCTGCACGCACGCTTCGACAGCCCCAAGGTGATCGACTTGTTGCAACAAATTGAAAACGCCGATGGCCTGCTGATCGCCACACCGGTTTACAAGGCATCGTTTTCCGGAGCACTGAAGGTCGTGCTGGATTTGCTGCCCGAACGCGCCTTGAGCCACAAGGTGGTTCTGCCGATGGCCACTGGCGGCAGCATCGCCCACATGCTGGCGGTGGACTACGCGCTCAAGCCGGTGCTGTCGGCATTGAAGGCCCAGGAAATGCTGCAGGGGATTTTCGCCGTCGACAGCCAGATCGCCTACGGCGAAGGCAGCGCCCTGGCGCAGTTGGCGCCGGAGCTGGAACAACGACTGAATGAATCGCTTGAGCTGTTTTTCAGCGCCATGGCGCGACGGCCCAAGCCGCTCGATCCGAACCTGTTGAATGATCGTTTGTTGAGTGCTCGCTGGAGCATTTAAGCCTCACCGAAAATTGAAGTACTGGCCTTACTCGCCCGCCAACGGGCAAGCAGGTGCAGCCAAAACCCAACTGCAAAAAGGAGAGCGCCATGCGCCCTGTCATTTTGCGTCGTGGTCTGGTCGCTCTGTTTGCTGCGGCTGTCACCTTCGGCGCCATTACTCAAGCTCAGGCCGAGACTTTACGAATCGGCTATCAGAAATACGGCACCCTGGTGCTGCTCAAAGCCAAAGGCACCCTGGAAAAACGCCTCGCCGCCCAAGGCGTGGACGTGCAATGGACGGAATTCCCCGGTGGCCCGCAACTGCTTGAAGGCCTGAACGTCGGTTCCATCGACTTCGGCGTCACCGGTGAGACGCCGCCCGTGTTCGCTCAAGCGGCTGGCGCCGATTTGCTCTATGTCGCCTATGAACCGCCAGCGCCGCACAGTGAGGCGATCCTGGTGCCGAAGGACTCGGCGATCAAATCGGTGGCGGACCTCAAGGGCAAGAAAGTCGTCCTCAACAAAGGCTCCAACGTGCATTACCTGCTGGTGCGTGCGCTGGAAGACGCCGGCCTCAAATACACCGACATCCAGACCGTATTCCTGCCGCCGGCCGATGCCCGCGCCGCGTTCGAGCGTGGCAGTGTCGATGCCTGGGTGATCTGGGACCCCTACCAGGCCGCCGCCGAACAACAGTTGCAAGCGCGCACCCTGCGCGATGGCCAGGGCATCGTCGACAACCATCAGTTCTACCTGGCGACCAAACCTTATGCGCAGAAAAATCCCGAGGTGATCAAGACCTTGGTGGAAGAAGTGCGCGCGGTGGGCGAGTGGTCCAAGGCTAACCCGCAAGAGGTGACTCAACAGGTTTCACCGCTGCTCGGCCTGCCAGCCGACATCACCCTGACCTCGGTGAAACGCCAGGGCTATGGCGCGTTGTTCCTGACTCCGGAAGTGGTCGCGGCGCAGCAGAAAATTGCCGACAGCTTCTACCAGCTCAAGCTGATTCCCAAGCCGTTGAGCATCAAAGACGTGATCTGGACGCCGCCGGCCGCCGTTGCCAAAGCCCAATAAATCGATTCCCCAAGGAGACCACTCCATGAGCCTCAATATTTTCTGGTTCCTGCCTACCCACGGCGACGGCCATTACCTTGGCACCGCCGAAGGCGCCCGCGCCGTTGATCACGGATACCTGCAACAAGTCGCGCAAGCCGCTGACCGCCTGGGTTTTGGCGGGGTGCTGATTCCGACCGGACGCTCCTGCGAAGACTCTTGGTTGGTGGCGGCATCGCTGATTCCTGTGACCCAGCGTTTGAAGTTCCTTGTCGCCCTGCGCCCCGGGATCATTTCCCCGACGGTGGCGGCGCGTCAGGCCGCGACCCTGGATCGACTGTCCGGCGGTCGTGCGCTGTTCAACCTGGTGACGGGCGGTGACCCGGAAGAGTTGGCGGGCGATGGTCTGTTCCTCAGCCACGAAGAACGCTATCAGGCCTCGGTGGAATTCACCCGCATCTGGCGCCGGGTACTGGAAGGTGAAACCGTCGATTACGACGGCCAGCACATCAGCGTGAAGGGCGCGAAGTTACTCTATCCGCCGATCCAGCAGCCGCGTCCGCCGCTGTACTTCGGCGGCTCCTCGGAAGCCGCGCAAGACCTGGCCGCCGAACAGGTGGAAATGGTCCTGACCTGGGGCGAGCCACCGGCCGCCGTCGCGGAAAAAATCGAACAGGTTCGAGCCAAGGCCGCCAAGCTCGGACGCACCGTGCGCTTCGGCATTCGCCTGCACGTGATCGTGCGCGAAACCAACGATGAAGCCTGGAAAGCCGCGGATCGGCTGATCTCCCATCTCGACAACGAGACCATCGCTCGTGCCCAGGCTTCGCTGGCGCGTTTCGATTCGGTCGGTCAGCAACGCATGGCCGCATTGCACGGCGGCAATCGCGACAACCTGGAGGTCAGCCCTAACCTGTGGGCCGGCGTTGGTCTGGTGCGCGGCGGTGCCGGTACGGCGCTGGTGGGCGATGGTCCGACCGTGGCCGCCCGCGTGAAGGAGTACGCGGACCTAGGCATCGATACCTTCATCTTCTCCGGTTATCCACACCTGGAAGAGTCGTACCGGGTGGCCGAGTTGCTGTTCCCGCACCTCGATGTCGAACGTCCTGAACTGCCGAAGAGCGCCGGTTACGTCAGCCCGTTCGGCGAGATGGTCGCCAACGACATTCTTCCCAAAGCCGCGTCCCAGAGCTGAGGCGCGGTCATGAAGAAAATCATCCACAGCCTGGCGCCCTGGGCGTTGCCGGTGTTGCTGCTGGCGGTATGGCAATTGAGTGTGTCGGCGGGTTGGTTGTCGACACGGATCCTGCCGGCACCCATCGCCGTCATCGAGGCCGGTGTAAGTCTGGTGCGCAGTGGCGAAATCTGGACACACCTGGCGATCAGTGGTTGGCGTGCCGCGCTGGGCTTCACCATCGGTGGTGGTATCGGCCTGACGCTCGGCTTCATCACCGGCCTGTCGAAGTGGGGCGAACGCCTGCTCGACAGTTCGGTGCAGATGATCCGCAATGTGCCGCACCTGGCGCTGATTCCACTGGTGATCCTGTGGTTCGGCATCGACGAGTCGGCGAAGATTTTCCTGGTGGCGCTGGGCACGTTGTTCCCGATCTACCTCAACACCTATCACGGCATCCGCAACGTCGACCCGGCGTTGGTGGAGATGGCGCGTAGCTATGGCCTGAGCGGTTTCAGCCTGTTCTGGCAGGTGATTCTGCCGGGGGCGTTGCCTTCGATTCTGGTCGGCGTGCGCTTCGCCCTGGGCTTCATGTGGCTGACCTTGATCGTGGCGGAAACCATTTCCGCGAGTTCCGGCATCGGCTATCTGGCCATGAACGCCCGGGAGTTCTTGCAGACCGACGTGGTGGTGCTGGCGATTCTGCTGTACGCGGTGCTCGGCAAACTGGCCGACCTCGCGGCCCGTGGACTTGAGCGTGTCTGGCTGCGCTGGCACCCGGCCTATCAGGTTGCCAAGGGAGGTGCGGCATGATTGCGGAGCAACCTCCACGCCTGCTGCGCGGCATTCCGCTGGCGGTGCGCAAGCTGCAAAAAACCTTCGGCACGCGGCAGGTGCTGCGCGAGATCGACCTGCACATTCCGGCGGGCCAGTTTGTTGCCGTGGTCGGTCGCAGTGGCTGCGGCAAAAGTACCTTGCTGCGCTTGCTCGCCGGTCTTGATCAACCAACCGGCGGTGAGTTGCTCGCCGGTGCCGCGCCATTGAGCGACGCGCGGGAGGACACGCGGCTGATGTTCCAGGAAGCGCGCTTGCTGCCGTGGAAAAAGATCATCGACAACGTCGGTCTGGGCCTCAAGGGCAACTGGCGGCCGCAAGCGCTTGCAGCTTTGGAAGCGGTGGGCCTGGCCGATCGCGCCCACGAGTGGCCGGCAGCGCTGTCCGGTGGACAGAAGCAACGCGTGGCGTTGGCCCGTGCGTTGATTCATCAGCCGCGCCTGCTGCTGCTCGACGAGCCCTTGGGTGCGCTGGATGCCCTGACCCGAATTGAAATGCAGCAACTGATTGAACGGCTCTGGCAGCAGCACGGTTTCACGGTGTTGCTGGTGACCCATGACGTCAGTGAAGCCGTGGCGATTGCCGATCGGGTGATCCTGATCGAAGACGGCGCAGTCGGCCTCGACCTGCACGTGGAACTGCCGCGCCCTCGGGTTCGTGGCTCCCATCGGCTGGCGGCACTGGAAACCGAAGTCCTCAATCGCGTGCTGGCGCTGCCCGGCCAACCGCCGGAACCGGAACCTGTTTCACCCTTGCCTACGCAATTGCGCTGGGCTCAATAACTCAAGTCTTACCCAACGACAGGAATCAACATCATGACTATCAAGGCCATCAACGTTCGCAACCAGTTCAAAGGCTCCATCAAGGAAATCGTCCTCGGCGACGTGCTGTCGGAAATCGACGTGCAGACCGCGTCCGGCATTGTCACTTCGGTGATCACCACACGCTCGGTGAAAGAGCTGGAACTGGCGGTCGGCAGTGAAGTGATCGCGTTTGTGAAATCCACCGAGGTGTCGATCGCCAAGTTGTAAGCCACATGCGTAAACAACAACCCCGAAGGGTTTGAGCCCTTCGGGGTTTTTTCATGTGTGTTTGTCTTGAGCTGAGCGGTGCGGCCATCGCGAGCAAGCTCGCTCCCACAGGATTATTTGTCGTTCACAGAATCTGAATTCACTGAAGATCCTTGTGGGAGCGAGCTTGCTCGCGATGAGGTCAGTGAGCGCACTAGAGGTTCCGCTTGGGCAGATACGGTGGCAAATACAACCCCACATAAGCATCAAACACCCGCATCCCTTCCTCGGCCATGCGCGGCGTAATCTGCCCGTGCTGCTGCACCGAGCGCGCATACACCCGGTCGCCCAGCTCCATGGCCAGGGCGAACACATCGACATCACTCGGCAAGGTCGGCAGCTCGAAGTGATGGTCGAACAGCTTGTGCATCAGGTCGCCCAGTTCGATGTCGTGCTGGCGGTCGGCCTGGGTGACTTCGGTCAGGCCGTGCTGGGCCAGAATGAGTTGGCGGGCGGCGGCGTCCTCTGCATAGATGTCGAGCATGCGTTGTTCCACCAGTCGCGACAGATCGCGCCAGCCATTCAAGGCGTGGTGGTCGATAGGGGCTTGCAGGCAGGCGCGGAAGGCCGCATGGACGTCGGCGGTCAAGGCTTCGAGCAACGCCGGCACGCTGGCGAAGAAGTGGTAGACCGAGGAGGGCGGAATCTCCGCGCGCTCGGCGACGCTGTAGATCGACAGGCTGGCCACGCCCTCGGCAGCCAGCAGCGTGCGGGCCGCATCGAGTATCGAATCGATCCGGGCCTGGCTGCGTGCGCGGGGTTTGCGGGGGGTGGCTACGCGTGTCATGGGAGTCTCCTGCGGGGCTGCGGGCATTGTACGCAGAGCGCGAGGATGATCCATACCCTGTGGCGAGGGGGCTTGCCCCCGTTTGAGGGCGAAGCACTCCCAAACCCGGTAATCGTGGTATGTCTGATACACATGAGGGTGCATTTTTTGGGGCTGCTGTGCAGCCCAACGGGGCGGTGCGGCGTCCCGACAAGCCCCCTCGCCACAGGAGGCGGTGTTGGCCATAAAAAAACGCCGCAGGCTGTGAGGCCGGCGGCGTTTCTTCACTACTGCAACCGCTTACACGGTATGCAGGTACCAGTTGTACTCGAGGTCGGAGATGGAGTGTTCGAACTCCTCCAGCTCGCTCTCTTTACAGGCCACGAAGATATCGATGTATTTCGGATCGATGTACTTGGCCATGACTTCGCTGTCGTCCAGCTCGCGCAGTGCATCGCGCAGGTTGTTCGGCAGGCTCTGCTCGTTCTGCTCGTAGCTGTTGCCTTCGACCGGGGCGCCAGGCTCGATTTTGTTGGTCAGGCCGTGGTGCACGCCTGCCAGGACCGAAGCCATCAGCAGGTACGGGTTGGCATCGGCGCCGGCTACACGATGTTCGATGCGCACGGCGTCGGCGGAGCCGGTCGGTACGCGAATCGCCACGGTGCGGTTATCCAGGCCCCAGCACGGCGAGTTCGGCACGTAGAACTGTGCGCCGAAACGACGGTAGGAGTTAACGTTCGGGCAGAGGAAAGCCATCTGCGCCGGTAGGGTCTCGAGCACACCGCCGATCGCGTGACGCAGTGCGGCGTTCTGCTCGGGATCCTCACTGGCAAAAATGTTCTTGCCGTCTTTGTCGAGAATCGAGATGTGGACGTGCAGACCATTACCCGCCTGGCCTGGGTAAGGCTTGGCCATGAACGTGGTGTCCATTTCATGGTCGTAGGCGATGTTCTTGATCAGGCGCTTGAGCAGGACCGCGTAGTCGCAGGCCTTGATCGGGTCAGCCACGTGGTGCAGGTTGACTTCGAATTGCGCCGGCGCACTTTCCTTGACGATGGCGTCGGCCGGAATGCCTTGCTCTTTGGCACCCTCCAGAATGTCCTGGAGGCAGTCGACGTATTCGTCGAGGTCGTCGATCAGGTAGACCTGAGTCGAGTGCGGACGTTTGCCGGAAACCGGCGAGCGCGGCGGTTGCGGACGACCGTTCACGTTCTCCTGGTCGATCAGGTAGAACTCCAGTTCGAACGCGGCACAGATGGTCAGGCCCATTTCGTCGAACTTGCGCACCACATTGGCCAGCACTTCACGCGGGTCGGCGAAGAATGGTTCGCCTTCGAGTTCGTGCATGGTCATCAACAGTTGCGCGGTCGGGCGCTTCTGCCATGGCTCGTTGCATAGGGTATCGGGGATTGGATAGCAGATTCGGTCAGCATCGCCGATGTCCAGGCCCAGGCCGGTGCTTTCCACCGTCGAGCCATTGATATCCAGAGCAAATAGAGAGGCCGGCAGGTTGATGCCTTTCTCGTAAACCTTGTGGAGGCTGGTGCGTTCGATGCGCTTGCCGCGCACCACACCATTCATATCCGCAATCAGAAGGTCAACGTACAGAACCTCAGGATGTTCCTTAAGGAACGCGTTCGCTTCGTTAAGCTGAACGGCACGCGGGGGTACCGACATGATGCAACACCTTTGTTGTTAAAAATATCAATCATTGATCTTTTCAGATTCCAGTCAACCCGAACGGCATGCCGAAGTCAAGCGAGGCCTTTTTTGCCCTAAAAAAGCGCCCGTGTGGCTTTTTTGAGGCACTTTGGGGCGTTTTTATGCCCTTGGCCTCTATGGCGCCCGCAGGCTTGAGCGGGCCGTGTTGTATTTTTTACGGGGGTGTTGTGTAAAAAAATGAACAAGGCTAAGCTCGAATCAAACCCATAACAGCAATAATACCGGGGTGCTTCATGTCTCGCCTGCCGATAATCGGCGTCACCGACTGCTCAAGACAGGTCGGTCGGCATGCTTATCACATCAGTGATGACACGTCCGTCCGTTCCGTGGCCCCGGCGGTTCTGGTGATCCTCCCATCCGTGACGGTTCAACCGTCCCCGTCCGATATTCTGGACGGTCGCGATGGCACCCCCATTACGGTTACTCCATTCAATATAGAACCGATTCACAATAGCGGCCTGACCATTGTTCAGGGCACCGCTCGCGATTCTGCACGCCCGGCCTCTGCAGCCGTGTTGCCAAGCACGATAATCTGCCGCGCAAACGCTCTACAACGCGACGCCGATGCGTCAAACAACGCCTGACCTCAAAAGGGTCAGACAACTCAAGCCTAGAGGCATTTATGAGTAACAACCTCGACCAGCTCACCGATTGGTTGAAAAACCACAAGATCACAGAAGTCGAATGCATGATCGCCGACTTGACCGGGATTACCCGGGGCAAGATTTCGCCGACCAACAAATTCATCGCCGAAAAAGGCATGCGCCTGCCAGAAAGCGTTCTGTTGCAGACAGTGACCGGCGACTACGTCGAAGACGACATCTATTACGAACTGCTCGACCCGGCCGACATCGACATGATCTGCCGCCCCGACCAGAGCGCGGTGTACCTGGTGCCGTGGGCCATCGAGCCGACCGCCATCGTCATCCACGATACCTACGACAAGCAAGGCAACCCGATCGAGCTGTCGCCGCGCAACGTGCTCAAGAAAGTCCTGAAACTCTATACCGACAAAGGCTGGCAGCCGATCGTGGCGCCGGAAATGGAGTTTTACCTGACCAAGCGCAGTGACGACCCGGACTACCCGCTGCAACCGCCAATCGGCCGCTCCGGTCGCCCGGAAATCGGTCGCCAGTCGTTCTCCATTGAAGCCGCGAACGAATTCGATCCGTTGTTCGAAGACGTCTACGACTGGTGCGAATTGCAGGACCTGGACCTCGATACGCTGATCCACGAGGACGGCACGGCGCAGATGGAAATCAACTTCCGTCACGGCGATGCCCTGTCCCTGGCCGACCAGATCCTGGTGTTCAAACGCACCATGCGCGAAGCCGCGCTCAAGCACGATGTGGCCGCGACCTTCATGGCCAAGCCGATGACCGGCGAGCCGGGCAGCGCCATGCACTTGCACCAGAGCGTCATCGACATCGAGACCGGCAAGAACATCTTCTCCAATGAAGACGGGACCATGAGCCAGTTGTTCCTGCACCACATCGGTGGCTTGCAGAAACTCATTCCCGAGCTGTTGCCGCTGTTCGCACCCAACGTCAACTCGTTCCGCCGCTTCCTGCCGGATACCTCGGCGCCGGTGAACGTGGAGTGGGGCGAAGAGAACCGCACCGTGGGCCTGCGGGTGCCGGATGCGGGGCCGCAAAACCGTCGGGTGGAAAACCGCCTGCCGGGCGCCGATGCCAACCCGTACCTGGCGATTGCCGCGAGCCTGCTCTGCGGTTACATCGGCATGGTCGAAGGCCTGAACCCGAGTGCGCCGGTAGTGGGGCGTGGCTATGAACGCCGCAACCTGCGCCTGCCGCTGACCATCGAAGATGCGCTGGAACGCATGGAACACAGTTCAACCATCGAGAAGTACCTGGGCAAAAATTTCATCACTGGCTACGTTGCGGTCAAGCGGGCCGAGCATGAAAACTTCAAGCGCGTGATCAGTTCGTGGGAAAGGGAATTCCTGCTCTTTGCCGTCTGATACGCCGGGCGCCGCCGCTGCCTGGCGGCGCCTTCACGTGATTTTTTTAGGAGATTCGTATGACCAGCAACAATCCGCAAACCCGTGAATGGCAAACCCTGAGCAATGATCACCACCTGGCTCCGTTCAGCGATTTCAAACAGCTGAAAGAGAAAGGCCCGCGGATCATCACCAACGCCAAGGGCGTTTACCTCTGGGACAGCGAAGGCAACAAGATCCTCGATGGCATGGCCGGCCTGTGGTGTGTCGCAATTGGTTATGGTCGCGATGAACTGGCCGATGCCGCCAGCAAACAGATGCGCGAACTGCCTTACTACAACCTGTTCTTCCAGACTGCGCATCCGCCGGTACTGGAACTGGCCAAGGCTATCGCCGACATCGCGCCTGAAGGCATGAACCACGTGTTCTTCACCGGTTCCGGCTCCGAAGGCAACGACACCATGCTGCGTATGGTTCGACACTACTGGGCGATCAAGGGCCAGCCGAACAAGAAAGTCATCATCAGCCGCAAGAACGGCTATCACGGTTCCACCGTGGCCGGCGCGAGCCTGGGCGGTATGACGTACATGCACGAACAGGGTGACTTGCCGATCCCGGGTATCGTTCACATTGCCCAGCCGTACTGGTTCGCCGAAGGCGGCGAAATGACCCCGGAAGAGTTCGGCGTGTGGGCGGCCAATCAGCTGGAAGAAAAGATTCTGGAAGTCGGCGTCGACAATGTCGGTGCCTTTATTGCCGAGCCGATCCAGGGTGCCGGTGGCGTGATCATTCCGCCAGAGACCTACTGGCCGCGCATCAAGGAAATCCTCGCCAAGTACGACATTCTGTTCGTGGCTGACGAAGTGATTTGCGGTTTCGGTCGTACCGGCGAGTGGTTCGGCAGCGATTTCTACGACCTCAAGCCAGACATGATGACCATCGCCAAGGGTTTGACCTCGGGCTACATCCCGATGGGCGGCCTGATCGTGCGTGACGAAGTGGTGGACGTGCTCAATGAGGGCGGCGACTTCAACCACGGTTTCACCTACTCCGGGCACCCGGTGGCGGCGGCTGTGGGGCTGGAAAACATCCGCATCCTGCGCGACGAAAAAATTGTCGAGCGCGTGAAGTCCGAAACGGCACCGTATTTGCAAAAGCGTCTGCGGGAATTGAACGATCACCCGCTGGTGGGTGAAGTTCGTGGGGTGGGTCTGTTGGGGGCCATCGAACTGGTCCAGGACAAGGCCACACGCAAGCGTTTCGAAGGCAAGGGCGTCGGCATGATCTGCCGTCAGTTCTGCTTCGATAACGGCCTGATCATGCGCGCCGTCGGCGACACCATGATCATCGCTCCGCCACTGGTGATTACACCGGCGGAAATCGATGAGCTGGTGACCAAGGCTCGCAAGTGTCTTGACCTGACCCTGAGTGCATTGCGGGGCTAAGTGCTAGGCTCTGAGCGGAGGTTCAAAGTTCTACATATGAAGTAGGAACTTTCGCTCAGAACTGTCAGAAAGCGTGGCCGTTTCCTTGAAAGACCGATGTGGATCTTGCCAGACTAGCCGCGGTTCCAGTTGCCCGGGTTCGGTCGCTGAACAAGTGGTTCAAAAAAGAAAAATTTGGAGCATTACGCATGAAGGCACTAGGTAAAAAGCTCGCTGGCAAGACTCTGCTTGCCATGTCCGTAATGGGTTTGATGGCCGGCGCGGTTCAGGCCGATGACAAAGTACTGCACGTGTACAACTGGTCCGACTACATCGCACCGGACACCGTCAAGAAGTTTGAAGACGAGTCGGGCATCAAGGTTGTCTATGACGTCTTCGACAGCAACGAAACCCTTGAAGCCAAGTTGCTGGCAGGCAAGTCCGGTTACGACATCGTTGTACCGTCGAACAACTTCCTGGCCAAGCAGATCAAGGCTGGCGTCTACCAGAAGCTGGACAAGTCCAAGCTGCCTAACTGGAAGAACCTGAACACCGACCTGCTCAAGGCCGTTTCCGTGAGCGACCCGGGTAACGAGCATGCCTTCCCGTACATGTGGGGTTCGATCGGTATCGGCTTCAACCCCGAGAAGGTCAAGGCTGTACTGGGTGCCGACGCGCCGACCAACTCCTGGGACCTGCTGTTCAAACCTGAAAACGCCGCGAAGTTGAAGGCGTGCGGTATCAGTTTCCTCGATTCGCCAACCGAGATGATTCCGGTGGCATTGCACTACCTGGGCTATCCAACCGACAGCCAGGACAAGAAACAACTGGCCGAAGCCGAAGCGCTGTTCCTGAAAATTCGTCCTTCGGTAGGTTACTTCCACTCGTCCAAGTACATCTCCGACCTGGCCAACGGCAACATCTGCGTGGCCGTGGGTTACTCGGGTGACATTTACCAGGCCAAGTCCCGCGCGGAAGAAGCCGGTGGCAAGGTGAAAGTCAGCTACAACATTCCCAAAGAAGGTGCCGGCAGCTTCTACGACATGGTCGCCATCCCTAAAGATGCCGAAAACGTCGAAGGCGCCTACAAGTTCATGACCTTCCTGCAGAAGCCGGAAATCATGGCTGAAATCACCAACGCCGTGCGTTTCCCGAACGGTAACGCGGCTGCAACTGCGTTGGTCGATAAAGACATCACCAGCGACCCGGGCGTTTACCCGCCGGCGGACGTGCTGGCCAAGCTGTACGCGATTGCCGACTTGCCGGCCGCGACCCAGCGGATCATGACCCGCAGCTGGACCAAGATCAAATCCGGTAAATAAGCCGGTTTGATGCAACAACCTGTTGTCGCCGCCCGCGCGGTGGCGGCAGCAGGTGTAATTAAATGACAGAAAGTTTTGCTGGAACGGTTTTTCGAGGGTAAGTTGCGCGCCGGTTTTGTTGCCGGGCAACCACGGTTGTCATGTAGCGCGGGGCAACTTGGGCCCAACTAATTTCAGAGGACCTCCACTTGCCTATTTTTTCTATGTTGCGCAATGCCATGCTGGTGGGTGCCGGGCTGACAGTTGCTGTCAGTGTCCAGGCCGCCGGTACCGTGCATATTTATAACTGGTCCGACTACATCGGCGAGACCACCCTGGCCGATTTCCAGAAAGAGACCGGTATCAAGCCGGTTTATGACGTCTTCGATTCCAACGAAACCCTGGAAGGTAAATTGCTGGCCGGGCGTACCGGCTACGACGTGGTCGTGCCGTCGAACCACTTCCTCGGCAAGCAGATCAAGGCCGGGGCATTCCAGAAGCTCGACAAGTCGCAGCTGCCGAACTATTCGAACCTCGATCCAGTGCTGCTCAAGCGCCTGGAACAGAACGATCCGGGCAACCTGTACGCCGTGCCGTACCTGTGGGGCACCAACGGCATCGGTTACAACGTCGACAAGGTCAAGGCTGTGCTGGGCGTCGATACGATTGATTCGTGGGGCGTGCTGTTCGAGCCGCAGAACATCAAGAAGCTGCAAAGCTGTGGCGTCGCGTTCCTCGACTCCGCCGATGAAATGATGCCGACAGTGCTCAATTACATGGGCCTGAACGCTAACAGCACTGATCCCAAGGACTACGAAAAGGCCACCGCCAAGTTGCTTGCAGTGCGGCCTTACGTGACCTACTTCCATTCCTCCAAGTACATCGCGGATCTGGCCAACGGCGATATCTGCGTGGCGATCGGTTTCTCCGGCGACATCTTCCAGGCCAAGAACCGCGCCGAAGAAGCCAAGAAAGGCGTGAACATCGCCTACTCGATTCCGAAAGAGGGCGGTGCGCTCTGGTTCGACATGCTGGCGATTCCGAAGGACTCGGCCAACGTCAAGCAGGCCCACGCCTTCATCAACTATTTGCTCAAGCCTGAGGTGATTGCCCAGGTCAGCGATTACGTCGGCTATGCCAACCCTAACCCGGGGTCGGACAAACTGATGGAACAGTCCATTCGCACCGACGAAGCGGTTTATCCACCGCAAGAGGTGCTCGACAAGACCTACGTGTCGGTCGAGTTACCGCCGAATATTCAACGTTTGATGACCCGCAGCTGGACCAAGGTCAAGTCGGGTAAATAGTTTCAAGGCTCAAACTATCCAAGGTTGGCTCACCTTGAGCGAACTGCACTCTTTTTTTCGGGAGTTTCGTAAATGGCAGTTGCCTCCGGCGCCTATAAGAAAGCCCTCGAGGGCGACCAGTCACCTAAACAGGTGCTGGTCAAAATCGACCGGGTCACGAAGAAGTTCGACGAGACGATTGCCGTGGACGATGTGTCCCTGGAAATCAAGAAAGGCGAGATTTTCGCCCTGCTCGGCGGTTCGGGATCGGGCAAATCCACTTTGCTGCGCATGCTCGCAGGTTTCGAACGGCCCACGGAGGGGCGCATTTTCCTCGATGGCGTAGACATCACTGATATGCCGCCATACGAGCGGCCGATCAACATGATGTTCCAGTCCTACGCCTTGTTCCCGCACATGACCGTGGCGCAGAACATCGCCTTCGGCCTCAAGCAGGACAAGATCCCGGCTGCTGAAGTTGACGCCCGCGTGGCCGAAATGCTCAAGCTGGTACAGATGAGCCAGTACGCCAAGCGCAAGCCACACCAACTGTCCGGCGGCCAGCGTCAGCGCGTGGCACTGGCTCGTTCCCTGGCCAAGCGTCCGAAGCTGCTGTTGCTCGACGAACCGATGGGCGCACTGGACAAGAAGCTGCGTTCGCAAATGCAGCTGGAACTGGTGGAGATTATCGAGCGCGTCGGCGTAACCTGCGTCATGGTGACCCACGATCAGGAAGAGGCCATGACCATGGCCGAGCGTATCGCGATCATGCACCTGGGCTGGATCGCCCAGATCGGCAGCCCGATCGACATCTACGAAACCCCGACCAGTCGCCTGGTCTGCGAATTCATCGGCAACGTGAACATCTTCGAAGGCGAAGTGATCGACGACGCCGAAGGTCACGCGATCATTACCTGCAAAGACCTGGATCGTCAGATCTACGTCGGCCACGGCATCAGCACTTCGGTGCAGGACAAGTCGGTCACCTACGCGATCCGTCCGGAAAAACTGCTGGTCACCGCCGACATGCCGACCTGCCAGTACAACTGGTCCAGCGGCAAGGTGCACGACATCGCCTACCTGGGTGGGCACTCGGTGTTCTACGTCGAATTGCCAAGCGGCAAGCTGGTGCAGTCGTTCGTGGCCAACGCCGAGCGTCGCGGGCAGCGTCCGACCTGGGGTGATCAGGTCTACGTGTACTGGGAAGACGACAGCGGCGTGGTGCTGCGCTCATGAACATGCGCAAATTCAAGCGTCGACTCAATCGAATAATTCCCGGTGGCCGTCAGATGGTCATCGGGGTTCCCTTCATCTGGCTGTTCCTGTTCTTCATGCTGCCGTTCTTCATCGTACTGAAGATCAGCTTCGCCGAAGCGGACGTGGCCATTCCGCCATACACCGAGATCTACAGCTACGCCGAGCAGAAGCTGCAGTTGCTGCTTAACCTGGGCAACTACGCGATGCTGGCCGGTGACGAGCTGTACATCGCCGCTTACCTCGGCTCGTTGAAGATGGCGCTTTTCAGCACCATCCTCTGCCTGCTGATCGGCTACCCGATGGCCTACGGCATCTCCGTTGCCCGCAAGGAAGTGCAAACGGTGCTGGTGCTGCTGATCATGATGCCGACCTGGACCGCGATCCTGATCCGCGTTTACGCGTGGATGGGCATCCTCAGCAACAACGGCCTGCTCAACGGGTTCCTGATGAGCATGGGCTGGATCGACGAGCCGCTGCAGATCCTCAACACCAACCTGGCGGTCTACATCGGCGTGGTTTATTCCTACCTGCCGTTCATGATCCTGCCGCTGTACGCCAACCTGGTGAAGCACGACCAGAGCCTGCTGGAAGCTGCGTCGGACTTGGGTTCGAGCACGTTCAACAGCTTCTGGAAAATCACCGTGCCGCTGTCGAAAAACGGCATCATCGCCGGCTGCATGCTGGTGTTCATCCCGGTGGTGGGTGAGTTCGTGATCCCGGAACTGCTCGGTGGTCCGGAAACCCTGATGATCGGTAAAGTGCTCTGGCAAGAGTTCTTCAACAACCGTGACTGGCCGGTGGCGTCTGCCCTGGCGGTAGTGATGCTGGCGATCCTGATTGTGCCGATCATCCTGTTCAACCGCAGTCAGGCCAAGGAAATGGAGGGTAAAGAATGAAGCGCTTCCGTTTCTCCAGCCTGATGCTGGTACTGGGTCTGTTGTTCATCTACCTGCCGATGCTGATCCTGGTCATCTACTCGTTCAACGCCTCCAAACTGGTAACGGTGTGGGGCGGCTGGTCGATCAAGTGGTACGTCGGCCTGCTCGACAACAGCCAACTGATGGGCTCGGTGGTGCGCTCGCTGGAAATCGCCTGCTACACCGCCATCGCGGCGGTGGCACTGGGTACATTGGCGGCGTTCGTCCTGACGCGCATTACGCGCTTCAAGGGCCGTACCCTGTTCGGTGGCCTGGTCACCGCGCCGCTGGTCATGCCTGAGGTGATCACCGGTCTGTCGCTGTTGCTGCTGTTCGTGGCCATGGCGCAGATGATCGGCTGGCCACAGGAACGCGGCATCGTCACCATCTGGATCGCCCACACCACGTTCTGTGCGGCCTATGTGGCGGTGGTGGTCTCGGCACGCTTGCGTGAGCTGGACCTGTCCATCGAAGAAGCGGCCATGGACCTCGGTGCACGGCCGTGGAAGGTGTTCTTCCTGATCACCATCCCGATGATCGCGCCATCGCTGGCAGCGGGCGGCATGATGTCGTTCGCCCTGTCGCTGGATGACCTGGTGCTGGCGAGCTTCGTGTCCGGCCCGGGCTCCACGACCCTGCCGATGGAAGTGTTCTCGGCGGTCCGTCTGGGGGTCAAACCCGAGATCAACGCCGTGGCCAGCCTGATCCTGCTGGCGGTGTCGATCGTGACCTTCCTGGTCTGGTTCTTCAGCCGTCGCGCCGAAGAAAGCCGTCGTCGTGCGATCCAGCAGGCGATCGAAGAAGCGGCAGCCGACTCGTGGAAGCAACCGGACGTGCGTCGCGCGCAGGCGCCGGAAGCGGCTTGATCCCGAATTGGGTAGACCACATTTGAGTGGACTACCCAATTCCAATGTGGGAGCGAGCTTGCTCGCGATAGCGGACTGACATTCAACATCGATGTTGACTGTGATGCCCTCATCGCGAGCAAGCTCGCTCCCACAGGTTCTTCTGCGGTCAGGAAATCCAAGGGGATTTACGAATGACCTCGACGAAGTTCATCGGCTTGAACCCCGGCTCCTGATCCACCAGCACATCAGTCTTCACATTGCCGAACGTGGTCTGCGGACGATGGCGCAAGCCGTCGGCAAACGCGCAGATGATGCACTCCTTGAATCCCTCGCCCCGTGGATGCGCATGCACCACCGCTTCGCGCTGCACGCTGGAAAACGCCGCGTAGTCCATGCCCAGCACGTCCATTTCGACGCCAGCCGTGACCAGTGCCACGGTGGGCCGCAAATGCTGAGGAACGCCCGGCGTGGTGTGCAGGGCAATCGATAGCCAGACCTGTTCGATGTCGTCATCGCTCAGTCCGTAAGGCTTGAGGAACGCCGCTGCCGCGTTGGCACCGTCGACTTCGAAGCGCTCGTTGTCGCTGCGATGACCTTGCACCAGTCCCAGGTCATGGAACATCGCACCGACGTACAGCAACTCCGGGTTGTAGGCCAGTTGCTTGCGCTCGCCGCTCAGAGCACCGAACAGGAAGACCCGACGCGAGTGGTGGTAGAGCAGGTCGGACTCGATGTCGCGGATGTATTCGGTGGTGGCCTTGGCCAGTGCGCTGTCGGGGATCTTGATGCCGGCGATGGTGGTGCTCATGGAGTTTTCCTCGTCGTGAACGCCTTGGCGGCGCTGAGGGTTTCAGTCTGTTCCGGCCCCGGAAACCGGACAATCGATCCATGGCTGCGATCCCGGCCAATGAGCGTGCATATCGCGCCAACCTCGCTTGTTGGGCGTGGATTGGCTAGGGTGCATGCAGACCCTGTAGGAGCGAGCCTGCTCGCGATGGAGGTCAACGATGACGCCGGCTGACTGGATGAACGTGGTGCCCTCACGTGCATCGCGAACAAGCTCGCTCCTACAAAGGGACGGTGCAATCAGATCCAAATGAGGCGATTCACGTCATGAGTAAAACCGTAGCCATCGTGGTGTTCGCCGGCGTTCAGTCGCTGGATGTCACCGGCCCCATGGATGTGTTTTCCGAGGCCAATCGCTTCCTTGCCCCGCAGGATCACTATCGGCTGGAGGTGATCGGCGTCGAGCGCGGGATGATGGCGTGCTCCAACGGTTTGGCACTCAATGCCCATCGGCATTTCAGCGAAGCGCTGGAGCCGTATGACCTGTTGCTGGTGGCGGGCGGGCCGCAGTTGCCGTTCATGGATTTCGGCATGGCATTCGATGGCTGGTTGCGCGATGCCTGCGCGCGGGCCAAGCGCTTCGGCTCGATCTGCAACGGCGCGTTCATGCTCGCCCGGGCCGGATTGCTGGAGGGGCGCACGGTCACTACGCATTGGCAGGACGCATCGGATCTGGCTGCGCTGTGTCCCTCTTCCCGGGTGGAAGCGGATCGACTGTATGTTGAGGACGGCGAGCTGTTCACCTCGGCCGGGGTCACAGCGGGGATCGATCTGTCGTTGTATCTATTGGGTCGGGATCACGGGCCGGAAGTTGCACTGAGCGTCGCCAAGCGGCTGGTGGTGTTCACCCAGCGTTCGGGCGGGCAGTCGCAATTCAGCCCGTTCCTCACACCCCACGCCGAAGCGGATTCGGCGGTAGCGATGGTGCAGCATTACGTGCTGGCCAACCTGACGGGCGACCTGGCCATCGCCGACCTGGCCAATGCCGCCAACATGAGTGCGCGCAACTTCTCCCGGGTGTTTGCCAGGGAAGCGAAAATCACCCCGGCCGAGTTCGTCGAGCGAGCGAGGGTCGATGCGGCGCGCACGCTGCTGGAAAGCACCCGCGCGCCGCTCAAGACCGTGGCCTATCAATGCGGTTTTCGCGATGCCCAGCACATGCGCAGTGTGTTCAATCGCAGGTTGGGGGTGACGCCGCAGCAGTTCCGGCTGAACTTTGCGGCGATGGTTTGAGCTGAATTTGTAGGCGTCTATCAGGGCCCCATCGCGAGCAAGCTCGCTCCCACAGGTTTCTCTGGTGTTCACATAATTTGTGTTCGACACAGATCCTTGTGGGAGCGAGCTTGCTCGCGATGAGGCCGGCCCGGCCAGCAAAAATCTATGGTACAACCCGCGCCGGCAACAGCTTCAACGTACTGCGGGTATTGGCCGTGACCTCTTCTTCATTGAGATGCGCCTGGAAGTACATCCCCTCGACGTAGGCCTCGGCCTGATCATCATAGTGGCTGTTGAACAGGACTCCGCTCTGGCCGACCGGGTTGATGGTCAGGCTGTGGGCCGGGTCGGCGAAGTCGATCAGGCGCCGGGTCGAAGGGCCGTAGGTGACGGGCCAGGGTGCCGGTCCGATTTTCGCCGAGAGGTTGTTCGGCACTTCATGACTGCCGGGTGCGGCGAAGGGGCCGACATTGAAGAACAGGTCCAGCGGTTTTTGCTGCCCGAGCGGATGGCCATGGGTCAATGTGTGCGCGCTGCCCCACTGCCATTGCGAGGAGTCTGCGCCGAGAGTGCTCTTGAGGTGCGCGAGGCTGGCTTGCCAGGCGACCTTCACCGTGTCGGCACGGGTTTCCTTGCCGAGGGTGCTGCGGTTGTCCCACCACGGCGAATCGGCGCTGGCGGCAAGGCGGGGGAGCGCGGCGTCGATCACCCGGGTCGAGAGCAGCGTTTCGAAGAAGTCGTTACCCAGTTCATCGCGCATCGTCGCGTCAGTCAGGTTGAACAGGAACTGGTTGAACAGCGTGGCGCTGGTCGAGTCGAGCGGGTAATCGCCTTTCCACTGGGCCAGTTGCTCCACGAGTTTGAGTTCGGCGGGATCGCTCACCACTTCGCGCAACACCGGCAACAGCGGTGCCAACAGGCGCGGGCCGTAGGCGGTAGTGGTGCCCAGTTGCAGTTTCTGGCTGTTTTCCAGGTCCCATTTGATCGCTTTGTCGCTGAGCTGGCGATTGAGTTGCTGACCGCGATCGGCAAGGTTGTAGTAGCCGGGAATCTCCATGCCGGTTGGCGACACCGGCTGGAAGTTGGCCGAGACGATGTAGCCCCGGGCCGGGTTTTCTTCCTGAGGGTTGGCGCTGAACGGGTAGAAGCCATCCTTGTCCGCCTCGGCGGTGCTGCCGTCGAGGATGAACCACGGGCGTACACCCGTCGGGCGTTTAGGCAATTGCGCCGCCGCCCACCAGCCGATATCTCCCTTGGCATTGGCCCAGACAACGTTCAGGCCCGGGGCCTGGATTTTTGCCGCGGCACCACGGGCTTTGGCCAGGGTGTCGGCACGATTGAGCTGGTAGAAACCCTCCAGGATCGGGTTCTGGCTTTCGAGAAATGCCCACCACATGGCAATCGGCGTTTTACCGACGCCGCTGCCCAAGGCATCGTTGACGATCGGGCCGTGGGGCGACTGACGCAACACCAGGGTGACTGGCGCCTGGCCCTTGACTGCGATCTGCTGCTCGCTGGTCGTCATGTCCACCCACTTGCCGCGATACCAGACCTGATTGGGGTTGTCCGGGTTGACCTTCTCGGCGATCAGGTCGAGGTCGTCATTCTGGAACATGGTGATGCTCCAGCCGAAGTCGTGGTTCATGCCCAGCGACGCAAACGGCATCAAGGCCTGATAGTGGCCGTAGAGTTCGAAGCCGGGCGCCGAGAGCTGCGCTTCGTACCACACCGACGGCGCGGAAAAACGGATATGCGGATCACCCGCCAGCAGCGGCTTGCCGCTTTGGGTCCGGCTACCCGCGACGACCCAGGCGTTGCTGCCCTCGAACTGTGGCAGGCCGTTGTCAGCCAGGGCTTGTTCGCTCAAGCGGGCGAGGGCGTTGAGGTCTTTCCAGTCGGCGCTGGCCAAGGTGGTGCCGGTCCCGTTGAGCACGCCCTTGGGCTGCCAGTCGAGATCGAAGATGTTCAGGTATTGGGGCCCCAGTTGATCGCGCACGAATGTCAGCAGGGGTTCGGTACGAAATGCCGCAGCAAAACTGTAGGCCATGTAGCCGGCGATGCTGATGGTGTCCTGGGCCGTGAACGGGCGTTTTGGAATGCCCAGCACATCGAACTCCACGGGTTTGGCGTGGCTGTCCTGATACTGGTTGATACCGTCCAGATAGGCTTGCATGGCGATGAAGGAGGGCGACTGCTTGTCGAGGTTCGCCAGGTAAGTTTCTGCGCGTTCGCGAATGCGCAGGCTGCGCATCAGTTTGTCGGTGTCGAGCAGCTTCGGCCCGAGCACTTCAGCCAGTTCGCCACGGGCCAGGCGACGCAGGACTTCCATCTGGAACAGGCGGTCCTGGGCATGCACGTAGCCGAGTGCGCGGTACAGGTCGGTTTCGTTGTCGGCGCGGATGTGCGGGATGCCACGCTCGTCGTAGCGCACGGTGACGGAGCCTTGCAGGTGTTGCAGTTCCACCATGCCCTGACGTGACGGCTGCTTGCTGTAGAGGTACCAGCCGGCTCCAGAGGCCAGCACGACGATCAGCAGAGCGAGAGCGGTCAGGCTGCGTTTCATAAGAGTCCTTGTTGTTATTGTGATTCCTGATGCCACTGTGTAACACGGGGTGCCGATTTGGCGCATCGCCCGTAGGAGGGATTCGTATTACCGCGTCTTTCCCTATTTAGTTGGATCGACAGGCCACGGGCAGTAACAACCCACGGCCAGTGTGTGCGTGGCACTCACCGCACGGCCTTCATCCAGCGCTTGCAGGATCGGCTCGATAAAGCTGTTGCTCGAGTTGCAGGTCAGGCCTTCGCTGTAGGGGCCGAAGTACGCCAGTTTGCCGCTGCGATCCCAGATCGCCACGGCCGGGCTGGCGGGGATCTGTTCTGAGCCGGGCAGGATGTCGATGGTTTTGAGGCTGCTCAAGGTGCTCGGCAATTGGCCGTGGCTACCGGGTTTTTGCACGGCATAGAATTCCACGCCATGGGGTAGGTAGCGCTCCACCAGTTCGGTCAGGTGTTGTTGATTGCCGACATTGCACGGGCAGGCCGGGTCCCAGAAATGCACAAGGCGGATGGCGCCAGGGCCGGCGAGGGATTCGGGAAGGCGTAGCGGATCACCGGAAAACATCGCGGTGTGCTCGCTGAACGCCCGCAGGTAACGCCCCTGAAACCAGTCGTAGGCCGCCCACAATACGCCAGCACACACCACGGCGAGCAGGCTGGCAAACAGGGGGGCGCGAAGGGGCGAGCGCATCGGTTCAATCCTCGAAGGGTGGCTAGCTTGCCATGCTTGCCGCGACAGATGAATATCGCAGGCCTATAAAGTCCGTTTCACGTTCTGGAATCGTCCATGCCGGCTACTTTCGACCCTGATCTTCTACGTGCAAGCCTGCTGCCATTGGCTGCCGGGCAGCCGTTGTCGGCGCAGGCGCAGGCTTACCAGCGATTCTACGGGCTGGATTTTGCCCCGCGTCAGGTGCGCAGCGGCCTTGGGCGATTCGAGGTCGACGGTTATGAGCTGGTCAGCCAGTTCTGGTGGCCCGAGCGAGCCAAGGCGACGCTGTTTGTCATCCACGGTTTCTACGACCACACCGGGCTCTATCGGCATGTGATCGAGTGGGCGCTGGACCAGGGCTTTGCGGTGATTGCCTGCGACTTGCCGGGGCATGGCCTGTCCAGTGGCGAACGGGCGAGCATCAAGGATTTCGCCGAGTATCAGGACGCATTGCAAGGGTTGTTCCGCGAGGCGCAATCCCTCGACTTGCCGCAGCCGTGGCACTTGTGCGGGCAGAGCACCGGCGGGGCGATCGTGATCGATCATGTGTTGAATGCGGGGGCGAGCAGCCCGGCCCAGGGCCAGGTGATTTTGCTGTCGCCGCTGGTGCGGCCGCGGGCGTGGGGTTGGTCGCAACTGAGTTACTACCTGCTCAAGCCTTTCGTCAAAGCCATCGCCCGGCGTTTCAGCGAGAACTCCAACGACCCGGCCTTTCTGCCGTTTCTGCAGGCCGATCCGTTGCAGCCGTTGCGCCTGCCGACAGCCTGGGTGGGTGCGTTGGCGCGCTGGATCAAACGCATCGAGGCCGCACCCATGAGCACCCGCCGGCCGCTGATCGTGCAGGGGCAGGCCGACATGACGGTGGATTGGGAGCACAACCTGGAAGTGTTGCGGGGCAAGTTTGATCGGCCGCAGGTGCTGATGCTGCCCGAGGCACGACATCATCTGGCGAATGAGACGCTGGTGATGCGGCAGGAGTATTTCGGGTTTTTGACCCGGCGGATCAAGGGTCGCAATCCCTAGTGCCTGTTCCGGCCCCATCGCGAGCAAGCTCGCTCCCACAATGGGCCGGCGTACGCAGATCCAATGTGGGAGCGAGCTTGCTCGCGATAGCGATCGGTCAGGTGCCGAAGATCACTGGGTCAGGTTCGAATTGCTCTGCCCCACCGCCAACCCCGCCCGAATCGCCGCCAGCGCCGCTTGATAATAAGCCTGGCCTTCCGCCGATTCGGCAAAGGTTGCGAACTCTTCCAGTTCGTTGTCCGACAGGTCGCGATAGACATACAGCAGTGTGTTGTTGAGGTCGCTACCGATCTGCTCCATCAGGCGCTGGCGCTGGCCGTTGAGCATGCCCTGCGCCTGACCGGCACCGAGCAATCCCGGGATCATTGAACTCAAGCTATCGGCGGCGACGCCAGCAATCGCCAGACTGACTTCCGCACCGGCCTCGCGAGCGGGCAGGGCTTGTGCCAAATGGCCGATGATCAACATGCGGCTGTCGCTGGCCTGCATCTTTGGCAGACCCTTGGCGTTTTTTGCCAGTTGGTCGCGACGGGTCGCCAGCAACTCGGCGGCGACGATTTTCTTGCCCAAGGGCGACTGGAAAAACGTCAGCGCGGGTTTGGGGTCGGCGAGGTTCTTGCGCAATTGCGCTTCGGCACGCTGGTCCACGGCCTTGGCGGAAAATCGCTGATTGCTGTTGCTGACCAGTGCCTGAAACACCGCCGGCGGCAGGCTGCCCTGGTAGCGTTGCTGAGCAGCCGAGAGGGCATCGCTGAAATGCGCGCGTTGTTCCGGCCAGCCGGCGACCTTGTACAACTGATCGTGGCCGTCTGCCCAGGCGGGCAAAACGCAGAACATCAGCAGGGATAAAAGCAAACGGCGCATAGGGACTCCAGTCAGCAGGCGACTATTCTCCGTGTGGCACCCCTGCTTGTCGAGAATTCGTATCAACCCGCTGCGCGGCTCTGTCGGATTTCCGGGCACAGGAATACTATGCGCGCCATGCAAATATCCTCTGATCACCCGCTGCTGCTACGAATCGTCGACGACCTGGCCGAGCACGGCTGGTCGCAGCAGAATATTTTCCTGCCTCAGGACTTGACCCGAGAGCTGGCGGCCGAGTGTCGCAAACGTGCTGCCGAGGGTCAGCTGGCTCCGGCCGCCGTGGGTCGTGGGCCGTCATCGGAGATCCGCGAAGGGATTCGTGGCGACCATATCCAGTGGATCGACCCCGGCCAGGCCGAGGCGTGCGACAGCTATTTGAGTTTGATGGACAGCCTGCGCGAGGCGATCAATCGCGGTCTGTTTCTCGGCCTGGAGGATTTCGAAAGCCATTTTGCGATGTACCCGCCCGGCGCCTTCTACCTGAAGCACGTCGACCGTTTTCGCGATGACGACCGGCGCATGATTTCGGCGGTGGTTTATCTCAATGACGGCTGGCTTCCCGAACACGGCGGCCAGTTGCGCATGTACCTCGACAATGATCGCGTCTACGACGTGGAACCTGTCGGTGGCTGCCTGGTGGTGTTTCTCTCCGGCGAGGTTCCCCACGAAGTCCTGCCCGCGACCCGGGATCGCCTGTCGCTGACCGGCTGGTTCCGCCGGCGCGGCAACGAGCCGTTCTGATCATGCAGAAAATTCTCGTCAGCCGCTGCCTTTTGGGCCACCGCGTCCGTTACGACGGTGGGGCCAGCGGGCCGTTCGATCAGCTTCAGCAGTGGCTTGATGAGGGGCGGGTCGTGCCGTTGTGCCCGGAGGTGGCAGGTGGATTGCCAACACCTCGGGCGGCGGCGGAAATTCCAGGCGGGCAGGGCACGCAAGTCCTCGATGGCCAGGCGTTGGTGATCACCACCGAGGGTGAGGACGTTAGTGCGCAGTTTCTGTCGGGGGCGTATCAGGCACTGGAGCTGGTAAAAAAGCATGGCATCCGCATCGCCGTCCTCAAGGCCAACAGCCCTTCCTGCGGCAATTTGCTGACCTATGACGGGACGTTCAGCGGCGTGAAAGTCAGTGGCGAGGGCGTGACGGCGGCGCTACTCAACCGTCACGGGGTGCAGGTGTTCAGTGAGCTGGAGTTGCCGCAGGCGGCACAGGCGTTGGCAATGCTCGATTAACGAGCGACACAAGACACTGTGGGAGCGAGCTTGCTCGCGATGAGGCCAGTCCAGTCAACATTGATGTTGAATGTCAGGCCGCCATCGCGAGCAGGCTCGCTCCTACAGGATCAGCTTTCACTCCAGATCTGCAACACTTCAAGGCTTGGGCACCATACCCGCATCCGCCCCCAGCCACTTCTGTTCCAGCGCTTGCAGTCGCCCGTCATCCTTGATTCGTTGCAATGCGTTTTCCAGGCTGGCTTGGAACGCCGGATTACCCTTCTGAAACGGAATCGCCAGGTTCACGGCCGGGTTGGTTTTGGGCTTCTCTTCCGTCAGCGATTGGACCAGCAAAATGGAGCGAGGCTCTTCTTTCTGCGCGATCAATTGCGCATTGGTTTGAATGTAAGGTTCGCTGAAGTCGAAACGATCCTTGAGATCTGGGGTCACTGCTATGTGGTTGATAGCGATGTCGTATTTGCCGCTTTCGACGCCGGTCAGCAGATCGCTGCCGTCGGTGACAACGAAGTCGGCCCGGACATCGAGTTCACTTGCCAACAGTTGGCCCAACTCGATTTCGAAGCCGGTGAGCTTGTCGTCATCCTTGAAATTGAACGGGGGAGTGTTGGCTTCAACGGCAATGCGCAATTCGCCCCGGTCGTTGACGTCATCAATCAATTCGGCATGAGCCAAAGGGCTCAGAAGGGGTAGCAGGCAGATCAGGCCAGGCAGAAAGCGCATGGTCACTCCTTTGAATTTATTATCGCGATCCTCTGATTCAGGCTCGCTTTGCTATGGTTGTCGAGTGCCTTCGACAACGAATGGCCATGAAGTTGTCATGGTCACGCGAATTTTACGGAAAAACTGGAGAAGAGAATGAAAACCTTTATGTCACGTGCTGCTTTGGCTGGCCTGTTGATGGGTGTTTCGGTGCTGGCCAGTGCAACGCCGGCTCCGAAGGGCGCCGAAGTGTCCATCGTGTCTCCCAAGGATGGTGCGACGGTTCCACAGACGGTCGTCGTCAAGTTCGCTGTCGAGAACGTTGCCCTGGCACCGGCGGGCAATACCACCAAGAACACCGGTCATCACCACTTGCTGATCGACGTCGACGAACTGCCAGCCGCCGGTGCGCCGATTCCCAAAGATGCCAACCACCAGCATTTCGGCAACGCGCAGACCCAGGCTGAAGTAACGCTCACGCCGGGCAAACACACCTTGCAGCTTGAACTGGGCGATAGCAACCACATGCCGTTCGATCCGCCGATCGTTTCCGAGAAGATCACCGTCAACGTCAAGTAACGTTGTAGCGTGAATGAAAAAGGGAGCCCGAAGGCTCCCTTTTTTGTCGCTCAAGTCGCGATCAGAACAGCACCCGGCTACGGATGGTGCCCTTGACGTGTTGCAGCTTCTCTTGCGCCAGGTCCGAGTACTCGGCGTCGACGTCGATCACCACGTAGCCGACCTTCTCGTTGGTCTGCAGGAACTGACCGGAGATGTTGATGCCGTTTTCGGCGAAGACTTTGTTGATCTCGCTGAGCACGCCCGGAATGTTTTCGTGGATGTGCAGCAGGCGGTGCTTGCCAGGGTGAGCCGGCAGGGCCACTTCCGGGAAGTTCACGGACGATACCGACGTACCGTTGTCGCTGTACTTGACCAGTTTTTCCGCCACTTCCAGACCGATGTTGGCCTGGGCTTCAGCGGTGGAACCACCGATGTGCGGGGTCAGGATCACGTTGTCCAGGCCACGCAGCGGGCTTTCGAACTCTTCGTCGTTGGAGCGTGGCTCCACCGGGAATACGTCGATGGCCGCGCCGATCAGGTGCTTGTCCTTGATGGCAGCCGCCAGGTGGTCCAGTTCGACCACGGTGCCGCGGGCGGCGTTGATCAGGATGCCGCCTTTCTTGATGGCGCGGATTTCCTTCTCGCCCATCATCCACTGGGTGGCGGCGGTTTCCGGTACGTGCAGCGAAACGATGTCGGACATCGCCAGCAGCTCGTGCAGGTTGCCTACCTGAGTGGCGTTACCCAGTGGCAGCTTGGTGATGGTGTCGTAGAAGTACACCTGCATGCCCAGGCCTTCCGCCAGGACCGACAGTTGAGTACCGATCGAGCCGTAACCGACGATGCCCAGCTTCTTGCCGCGGATCTCGAAGGAGTTGGCCGCGCTCTTGATCCAGCCGCCACGGTGGCAGGAAGCGTTCTTCTCAGGGATGCCGCGCAGCAGCAGGATCGCTTCGGCCAGCACCAGCTCCGCTACGGAACGGGTGTTGGAGTACGGTGCGTTGAACACCGCGATGCCGCGTTCGCGGGCCGCGTCCAGGTCGACCTGGTTGGTGCCGATGCAGAAACACCCTACAGCCACGAGCTTCTTCGCGTGATCGAAGATCTCTTCGGTCAGTTGAGTGCGGGAGCGAATGCCGATGAAGTGAGCATCAGCGATCTTTTCCTTGAGCTGGGCTTCCGGCAGAGAACCAGTGAGGTACTCGATGCTGGTGTAGCCCGCCGCCTTGAGGACGTCGACAGCCGATTGGTGGACGCCTTCGAGAAGAAGGAACTTGATCTTGCTCTTATCGAGAGAAGTCTTGCTCATCTGCGTAAACCTGTATCCCGGAGAAAAATGGCAGGAAAGGGAGCAGCCCGGAGCTGACCCGCACGGCAGGAAAGCCGTCACCGCAGAACAGCCCTTGGGCACTATCCTGCGGGGTCGTTATGCTAGCATATGCACCCCGCTAAACACTCATTCCTGCGACGTGAAGCGTTCTCAGGATGACCATGAATTGTTCGAGAGTTCTGTCGATGACCAATCCTGCCCTGATTGAAGAGCTGAAGACCCTGGTTGAGCCTGGCAAGGTGCTGACCGATGCCGACTCCCTGAATGCTTACGGAAAGGATTGGACCAAGCATTTCGCCCCGGCCCCGACCGCCATCGTGTTCCCCAAGACCACCGAGCAGGTCCAGGCCATAGTCCTGTGGGCCAACAAACACAAGGTGGCGCTGGTGCCGTCGGGTGGTCGTACCGGTCTTTCCGCAGCAGCGGTGGCGGCCAATGGTGAAGTGGTCGTGTCGTTCGACTACATGAACCAGATCCTCGACGTGAACCTCACTGACCGTACCGCCGTGTGTCAGCCGGGCGTGGTCACCGAGCACCTGCAGAACGTGGCCGAAGAAAACGGCCTGTACTACCCGGTGGACTTCGCTTCCGCAGGTTCGAGCCAGATTGGCGGCAATATCGGCACCAATGCCGGCGGGATCAAGGTGATTCGCTACGGCATGACCCGTAACTGGGTTGCCGGCATGAAAGTGGTCACCGGCAAGGGCGACGTGCTGGAGCTGAACCGCGACCTGATCAAGAACGCCACCGGCTACGACATGCGTCAGCTGTTCATCGGCGCCGAAGGCACCCTCGGGTTCGTGGTCGAAGCGACCATGCGCCTGGACCGCGCGCCGAAAAACCTCACCGCCATGGTCCTCGGCACCGCCGATTTCGACTCGATCATGCCGGTGCTGCACGCCTTCCAGAGCAAGCTTGACCTGACCGCCTTCGAATTCTTCTCCGACAAAGCCCTGGCCAAAGTCATGGCTCGTGGCGATGTGCCGGCGCCGTTCGAATCCGATTGCCCGTTCTACGCGCTGCTGGAATTCGAAGCGACCACCGAAGAAGTGGCCAACCACGCCCTGGAAACCTTCGAACACTGCGTCGAGCAGGGCTGGGTGCTGGACGGCGTGATGAGCCAGAGCGAAACCCAGTTGCAGAACCTGTGGAAGCTGCGCGAATACATCTCCGAAACCATTTCCCACTGGACGCCGTACAAGAACGACATTTCGGTCACCGTATCGAAAGTTCCGGCATTCCTGAAGGAAATCGACGCGATCGTCGGTGAACACTACCCGGATTTCGAAATCGTCTGGTTCGGCCACATCGGCGACGGCAACCTGCACTTGAACATCCTCAAGCCGGATAACCTGAGCAAGGATGAGTTCTTCGCCAAGTGCGCCACCGTCAACAAGTGGGTGTTCGAAACCGTCGAGAAGTACAACGGTTCGATCTCCGCCGAGCACGGCGTGGGCATGACCAAGCGTGACTACCTGACCTACAGCCGCTCGCCGGTCGAGATCGAGTACATGAAAGCCGTCAAGGCGGTGTTCGACCCGAACGGCATCATGAACCCGGGCAAGATTTTCGCTGTTTGATTTTCGAACTTTAAGAGCCAACGAAGCAGGAGTCGGTAATGAGCTATCAGCACCAGTATGTCGACGGTACGCGCATTCACTTCCCGTTGGGGAAAGTGGTGTGCATCGGCCGTAACTACGCCGAACACGCCAAGGAACTGGACAATCCGGTGCCGACCGAGCCACTGCTGTTCATCAAGCCGGGCAGTTGCGTGGTGCCGCTGGAAGGTGGTTTCAGCATTCCGACCGAACGCGGTTCGGTGCATTACGAAGCGGAAATCGCGGTGTTGATCGGCAAGCCGTTGTCGACCAAACCGAGCCGCGAAGAAGTGCTCGACGCCATCTCCGGTTTCGCTCCAGCCCTGGACCTGACCCTGCGCGACAAGCAGGCCGAGCTGAAATCCAAGGGCTTGCCCTGGGAAATCGCCAAGTCCTTCGATGGTGCGGCAGTGCTTGCTCCGTTCGTGTCCGGCAGCACGTTTGCCGACCTGACCGACATCGGCATCCGCCTGACCATCAACGGTGAAGTGCGCCAGGACGGCAACAGCAGCGCGATGCTCAACCCGATTGTGCCGATGATCCAGCACATGGCCGGCTGCTTCTCGTTGCAGGCCGGGGACGTGATCCTCACCGGCACGCCAGTGGGCGTTGGCCCGCTGAATGTCGGTGACGAGATCGTTCTGGAATTGCCGGGCGCCAGCAGTTTCACCAGCAGCGTTCGCTAGATGTAACACCGCTGTACCCTGTGGGAGCGAGCCTGCTCGCGATAGCGGTCTGTCATTCAATATCTTTGTTGGCTGACACGCCCCCATCGCGAGCAGGCTCGCTCCCACATTGGTTTTTCCAGGGGTTGTAAAAGGCTCACCCTGTCATTTCCCGTTTTTTTCACATCCAGTCTGGATAATTTCAGGGCTTTCGGCCTCTGAGCCGGCCCCAAACTGTGCTATTACCCCTAGCCTGAATTTCTGGAACGCATTCCCCGATGGCCACTTCTCCGCTTTCCACGCTTGAACCTGTCCGCCGTTCGCGCTTCGCCCTGCGTTGGCACACCTGGCTACTGCTGGTGGCCGTTGTCGCCTACGGCGTTGCATTCGCCATGCACTGGGATGCGCGGGCCGTGCTCTGGGTGAAAGAGCAATTCAAGAGCCCGGCCGAGCGCCAGGCGAGCATCTGGCTGCCGGACTATCGTGCGGTGATCGATGCCAAGCCGTTGCCGGGCATGGAGAAGGATGAAGCATCGGACATGGTCTACGACCCTCAGACCAAGACTCTGTTTTCGGTCATGGGCAAGAACCCGTTCCTGGTCGAATTGAACCTGCAGGGCGATGTGCTGCGCAAAATGCCGTTGGTGGGCTGGAGCAACCCTGAGGGCGTCACCGTGCTTGGCGACGGCCGGCTGGCCATTGTCGATGAGCGCGAGCATCTGATCGCTATCGTCAAGGTCGATGCCGATACCCGCGAATTGAATATGGCCGACTTCCCGAAATACGACCTCGGGCCTTCCAGCGACCAGAACAAGGCGTTCGAGGGTGTCACCTGGGACCCGAGCAATCAGCAACTGCTGCTGGGCGAAGAGCGCCCGCCGGCATTGTTTGCCTGGAAAGGTGACGGCAAGGTCCTGACCGGCGACAAGCTGAAGCTAGCCAGCCATGCACTGGACATGCGCAACCTGTCTGCCTTGGCCGTCGACCCGCGGACTGGCCACATGCTGGTGTTGTCCGCCGACTCGCACCTGTTGCTGGAGCTGGACAAGAAGGGTGAGCAGGTCAGTTTCATCACCCTGCTGCGTGGCTTCAACGGCCTGAAAAATACCATTCCCCGTGCCGAAGGCGTGACCATGGATGAAGCGGGCACGCTGTACATGGTGAGTGAGCCGAACCTGTTTTATCGCTTCGAAAAACAGAAGTAACCAACGCCTGCGCTGATTGCCTGTACGTAAAAGGCCGGCGGCCATTAAGCTTCAGTTCAGACGGGCGTGATATTTCATCCGCCTGTTTTGACCCCGAGCCCACCCGAATGCGTCGATTTGCCCGCCCCAAATCCCTGATCCTGATCCTGTCGGTGATCTTGCTGATCGCATTGATAGCGATCGCCCAGTACATGCGCCTGTTCGAGCGTACCTGGTTCAATCTGCATACGCTGTGGCAGCCGGTGAGTTCCCGGTCGATGGGCCTGGACCAATACCAGGTCGTGACCGAGGCGCAGGTGATCGATGGCCTGGCCGACAACGTTTCAGCGCTGACCTACGACCCGGTACGCAAAAGCCTGTTCACCGTCACCAACAAACGAAGCGAGCTGATCGAGTTGTCCCTCGACGGCAGGATCTTGCGTCGTGTGGCGCTGGTCGGTTTCGGCGATCCGGAGGCGGTGGAGTTCATCAGCGAAGATATCTACGTGGTCACTGACGAAAGTCAGCAGCGGCTGATCAAGATTCGTCTGGAGCAGGACACCACTTTCGTTGATGCGGCAGATGCCGAGCAGATGACCATTGGCGTTCACATGGGCGGCAACAAGGGCTTCGAGGGCCTGGCTTACGATTCAGTGGGCAAGCGCCTGTTCGTCGCCAAGGAGCGCAACCCGATGCTGATCTACGAGGTGCACGGTTTTCCGCGCTTCAATCCTGAAGAATCCTACTCGGTGCACGTGATCAACGACCCCAAGCGTGATGCCGGGATGTTCGTGCGGGACCTGTCGAGCCTGCAATACGATGAGCGCAGCGGGCATTTGCTGGCGCTGTCGGATGAGTCGCGATTGATTCTGGAGCTGGATGTGGATGGGCGGCCGCTGAGCACAATGTCATTGAGCAAGGGACGCCATGGCCTGCAAAAAACCGTGCCGCAAGCGGAGGGGATCGCCGTGGACGACGACGGTACGCTGTACATCGTCAGCGAGCCGAACCTGTTCTACGTGTTCAAGAAACCCACGCAACTCTGACCGACACCACAAAACACTGTGGGAGCGAGCTTGCTCGCGATAGCGGTCTGTCATTCAACATCTCAGTCGACTGACACGGCCTCATCGCGAGCAAGCCCGCTCCCACAGGTTTTTTCATCTGCCCACAAAAGTGTGGGTGGTCCAGGTTACTCGGCGCGCAGGGTCTTCACGCCTTCGCTGGTCCCCAGCAACAACAGATCCGCCGGGCGTGCCGCGAACAAACCGTTGGTGACCACGCCGACGATCGCATTGATCTGTGTCTCCAGCTCCACCGGATTGGTGATCTGCATGTTGAACACGTCGAGGATGATGTTGCCGTTGTCGGTCAGCACGCCTTCGCGGTAAACCGGGTCGCCGCCGAGCTTCACCAGCTCGCGGGCCACGTGGCTGCGGGCCATCGGGATCACTTCCACCGGCAGCGGGAAAGTACCGAGGACCGGCACCAGTTTGCTGGCGTCGGCGATGCAGATGAAGGTCTTGGCCACGGCCGCGACAATCTTCTCGCGGGTCAGGGCAGCGCCGCCGCCCTTGATCAGGTTCAGGTGCTCGTCGCTTTCATCGGCGCCGTCGACGTAGAACTCCAGATCGCTGACGGTGTTCAGTTCGTACACCGGAATCCCGTGGCCCTTGAGACGCGCGGCGGTGGCTTCGGAACTGGCGACGGCGCCGTCGAATGCGCCCTTGTGCTTGGCCAGCGCGTCGATGAAGCAGTTGGCGGTGGAGCCGGTGCCGACCCCGACGATGCTCTTGTCGTCGAGTTTCGGAAGGATGAAGTCGACGGCGGCCTGAGCCACTGCCTGTTTGAGTTGATCCTGGTTCATGCGGGCTCCGGGGTGCCTGGGAGGGGACGAAAGGCCGGCATTATAGGCTTCGGGGCGGGGAAGGTCATTGCCCGATTGGCAGGTCGTGACTGTTCCCTGTAGGAGCGAGCCTGCTCGCGATGGTCGTGAACGATAACGCGTAAAACCGGACAGCCAGCGGCGCCCTCGAGTTTTTCGCGAGCAGGCTCGCTCCTACAGGGTGGTCGCACGCCTGAAAGCCGGGTTAGACTCCTTGGTCCTGCCCAACCCGCTCAGTGATGCTTTCCGATGCTTGAACAGTACGTCAAAAAGATCCTCACCTCGCGCGTTTATGACGTTGCCGTAGAAACTCCGTTGCAGTCTGCCCGCCAGCTCTCCGAGCGGCTGGGCAACAGCATTTGGCTCAAGCGCGAAGACTTGCAGCCGGTGTTCTCGTTCAAGATTCGCGGCGCCTACAACAAGTTGACCCAGTTGAGCGACGAAGAACGCGCTCGCGGCGTGGTCACCGCGTCGGCGGGCAACCATGCCCAGGGCCTGGCCCTGGCGGCGAAGGTGTTGGGCGTGAAAGCGACCATCGTCATGCCCAAGACCACCCCGGAGATCAAGGTCGAAGGCGTGCGCTCCCGTGGCGGCAAAGTGGTGCTGCACGGCGACTCGTTCCCGGAAGCCCTGGCCTACTCGCTGAAACTGGTCGACGAAAAAGGCTACGTCTACATTCACCCGTACGACGATCCCCACACCATTGCCGGGCAGGGCACCGTGGCGATGGAGATTCTGCGCCAGCACCCGCAGCCATTGGATGCGATTTTCGTCCCGGTGGGTGGCGGCGGCCTGATCGCCGGCATCGCGGCGTACGTGAAGTACCTGCGCCCGGACATCAAGATCATCGGCGTCGAACCGGATGACTCCAATTGCCTGCAAGCGGCCATGGCGGCCGGCGAGCGCGTGGTACTGCCGACCGTAGGCCTCTTCGCCGACGGTGTTGCGGTGGCCCAGATCGGTCAGCACACCTTTGACATCTGCAAAGACCATGTCGATGAAGTGATCACCGTCAGCACCGATGAAATCTGCGCCGCCATCAAGGATATCTACGACGATACCCGCTCGATCACCGAACCTGCCGGCGCCTTGGGCGTGGCCGGGATCAAGAAATATGTCGAGCAGCGCGGCGTCAGCGGCCAGACCTTCGTGGCCATCGACTCCGGGGCCAACGTCAACTTCGATCGCCTGCGCCACGTCGCTGAGCGTGCGGAGCTGGGCGAGGGCCGCGAAGCGATCATCGCCGTGACCATTCCCGAGAAACCGGGCAGCTTCAAGGCGTTCTGCGAGGCCATAGGCAAGCGCCAGATCACCGAATTCAACTACCGCTACAACACCGGCAGCGAAGCGCACATCTTTGTCGGCGTGCAGACCCACCCGGAAAACGACCCGCGCAGCGCGCTGATCGCCAGTCTGAGCGAGCAGGGTTTCCCGGTGCTGGACCTGACCGACAACGAACTGGCCAAGCTGCACATCCGCCACATGGTCGGCGGGCGTGCGGCGCATGTGGTCGACGAAGTGATCCTGCGTTTCGAATTCCCGGAGCGTCCGGGTGCGCTGTTCAACTTCCTCAACAAGCTGGGCGGGCGTTGGAACATCTCAATGTTCCACTACCGCAACCATGGCGCGGCGGATGGTCGGGTCGTCGCGGGCCTGCAGGTGCCCCACGACGAGCGCCACCTGGTGCCGGCGGCGCTGGAAGAAATCGGTTACCCGTACTGGGACGAAAGCGACAACCCGGCCTATCAGCTGTTTCTTGGCTGAACGGCTACGCTGACGGGCAAGGCAATAAGGAAATCTGACAATGGAAACGTTAACTGCTCTGAAAGCGGCGCACATGGTGGCGACAGTTGTACTGCTGGCTTGTGCGCTGGGGCTGGGAGTTTGGGTTTTGCTGGCGCGGCGCAAGGGTGACGCGACGGCGGGTAGTCGCACCTTGCAGCGGCCAAGGGTGTTTGTCTGGCTGCTGATGGGCCTGGCGCTGCTGAGCATGCCGTTTACCGGCTGGTGGATGGTGCACCTGGTGGGCTGGCCGCTGGGGCAGACCTGGTTGCTGGCCTCCAGCGTGTTGTACACCGTGGCGGCACTGGCGTGGTTCTGGCTGCTGGTGCGGCTCAACAAACTGCGCAAGACACCGGGTGGCGTGGGGAAATTCACCTTTGCCTTGGCGTTGTTCAGCTTTGTCTGCTTTGTCGCCATTGCGGGGTTGATGGGCGCCAAGCCTGTGTAGGAGCAGCCGGTCGACGCTCGATTGCTCGCGAAAAACTCAAGATCGCCGCGGGGCATCAGGTGCCCCGCGTTATCGTTAACGACCATCGCGAGCAAGCTCGCTCCTACAGTAAGGCGATATCAGCCGCGCAGGCTGATCACCGGCCAGCCACGCTTTTCGGCCTCGGCCCGCAGGTTCGGATCCGGATCGACCGCCACCGGATGGGTCACCTGCTCCAGCAACGGAAAATCATTCATCGAATCGCTATAGAAGTAGCTGTCTTCCAGCGTAAACCCGGTTTCCTCCAGCCAGCGATTCAAGCGCGTAACCTTGCCCTCGCGGAAGCACGGCACGTCGGTGCTGCGCCCGGTGTAGCGGCCATCGACCATTTCGCATTCTGTGGCGATCAGGGTTTCGACCCCCAGGCGCTCGGCAATGGGCCCGGTGACGAAGCGGTTGGTCGCCGTGATGATCACCAGTTTGTCGCCGGCATCGCGGTGCTTCTTCAGCAGCTCAAGCCCCTTGGGCAGCACGATCGGTTCGATGCAGTCGCGCATGTAATCGCTGTGCCACTGATCCAGCGTGGCCATTTCAGTGCGGCCGAGTACTTCCAGGCAGAAGTTCAGGTAAGCAGCGTTATCCAGTTTGCCGGCCAGGTAATCCTGGTAGAACGCATCGTTGCGAGTCTTGTAGGCGACGGCGTCGAGAAAGCCGCGTTCGCACAGGTAATCGCCCCAAGCGTGATCGCTGTCACCGCCCAGAAGGGTGTTGTCCAAATCGAATAAAGCCAGGCGCATTGCAGTTACCCGCTGAAAAGTCAGTAAAAAGGCGACAAGAATACGGTCTTTTCACAAGAGTGCACATAAGGTAGGAACCTTCGTTGCCGCCTTCACAACCTTTGTGGAACAATGCGGCGACATGCGTTTGCGAGGTTGTTGCCGTGATCGACCCCGATGGTTTTCGCCCCAATGTCGGGATCATTCTGACGAATGACGCCGGCCAGGTGCTATGGGCTCGCCGAATCAATCAAGATGCCTGGCAGTTTCCGCAGGGGGGAATCAACCCCGAAGAGACGCCGGAAGACGCCTTGTACCGCGAGCTGAACGAAGAAGTAGGCCTTGAGCGCGAAGATGTTGAAATTCTCGCCTGCACCCGGGGCTGGTTGCGCTATCGTTTGCCGCAACGTCTGGTACGTACCCACAGCCAACCGCTGTGCATCGGCCAGAAACAGAAATGGTTTCTCCTGCGCCTGGTCTCCAACGAGCAGCGGGTGCGGATGGATTTGACCGGTAAACCGGAATTCGATGGCTGGCGCTGGGTCAGCTATTGGTATCCGTTGGGCCAGGTGGTGACATTCAAGCGCGAGGTGTATCGACGCGCTCTCAAAGAGCTTGCCCCGCGCCTTTTAGCGCGCGACTGACGACGGAGTTCGACCCCGAGCCATGCTCAATACGCTGCGCAAGATCGTCCAGGAAGTTAACTCCGCCAAGGATCTCAAGGCGGCGTTGGGGATTATTGTGTTGCGCGTCAAAGAGGCCATGGGCAGCCAGGTCTGCTCGGTCTACCTGCTTGATCCGGAGACCAACCGGTTCGTACTGATGGCCACCGAGGGCTTGAACAAGCGCTCGATCGGCAAGGTCAGCATGGCCCCCAACGAAGGTCTGGTGGGTCTGGTCGGCACGCGTGAAGAACCCCTGAACCTCGAAAACGCCGCGGACCACCCGCGCTATCGCTACTTCGCCGAAACCGGTGAAGAGCGTTTCGCTTCGTTCCTCGGCGCGCCGATTATCCACCACCGTCGCGTCGTCGGCGTGTTGGTCATCCAGCAAAAAGAGCGTCGCCAGTTCGATGAAGGGGAAGAAGCCTTCCTCGTGACCATGAGCGCGCAGTTGGCCGGCGTTATCGCCCATGCCGAGGCCACAGGCTCCATCCGTGGCCTGGGTCGTCAGGGCAAGGGCATCCAGGAAGCCAAGTTCGTCGGTGTGCCGGGCTCGCCGGGTGCCGCGGTCGGTACTGCGGTGGTCATGCTACCGCCCGCTGACCTGGACGTGGTGCCGGACAAGACCATCACCGACATCGACGCCGAACTGGGGCTGTTCAAGACCGCCATCGAGGGCGTGCGCGCCGACATGCGCACCTTGTCCGCCAAGCTTGCCACGCAGTTGCGCCCGGAAGAGCGGGCCTTGTTCGACGTCTACCTGATGATGCTCGACGATGCTGCGCTGGGCAGCGAAGTGACCACCGTGATCAAGACCGGCCAGTGGGCCCAGGGTGCGTTGCGCCAGGTGGTCACCGATCACGTCAACCGTTTCGAATTGATGGACGACGCTTACCTGCGCGAGCGTGCATCCGACGTCAAGGATCTCGGTCGTCGCTTGCTGGCTTATTTGCAGGAAGAGCGTCAGCAAACCCTGGTCTACCCCGACAACACCATTCTGGTCAGCGAAGAACTGACGCCGGCGATGCTCGGCGAGGTGCCGGAAGGCAAGCTGGCCGGCCTGGTGTCGGTACTCGGTTCCGGTAACTCCCACGTCGCGATCCTGGCCCGCGCCATGGGCATCCCGACCGTGATGGGCCTGGTCGACCTGCCGTACTCCAAGGTCGACGGCATCCAGATGATCGTCGACGGCTACCACGGCGAGGTCTACACCAACCCGAGTGAAGTGCTGCGCAAGCAGTTCGCCGAGGTGGTCGAGGAAGAGAAACAACTGGCCCTGGGGCTGGATGCGCTGCGCGATCTGCCGTGCGTGACGGTCGATGGCCACCGCATGCCGCTGTGGGTCAACACCGGCCTGCTGGCGGATGTGGCGCGTGCGCAGAAGCGTGGTGCCGAAGGCGTGGGCCTGTACCGCACCGAAGTGCCGTTCATGATCAACCAGCGTTTCCCGAGCGAAAAGGAACAACTGGCGATCTACCGCGAGCAACTGTCTGCGTTCCACCCGCAACCCGTCACCATGCGCACCCTGGACATCGGCGGCGACAAGTCACTGTCGTACTTCCCGATCAAGGAAGACAACCCGTTCCTCGGCTGGCGCGGCATTCGCGTCACCCTCGACCACCCGGAAATCTTCCTGGTGCAGACCCGTGCCATGCTCAAGGCCAGCGAAGGCCTGAACAACTTGCGGATTCTGCTGCCGATGATCTCCGGCACCCATGAATTGGAAGAAGCGCTGCACCTGATCCACCGCGCCTGGGGCGAAGTACGCGACGAAGGCTGCGACGTGCCGATGCCGCCGATTGGCGTGATGATCGAGATTCCGGCGGCGGTGTACCAGACCAAAGAACTGGCGCGGCAAGTGGATTTCCTGTCGGTCGGTTCCAACGACCTGACCCAGTACCTGCTGGCCGTGGACCGCAACAACCCGCGAGTGGCCGACCTCTACGATTACCTGCACCCGGCGGTGCTTCAGGCGCTGCAGAACGTGGTGCGTGATGCCCATGCCGAAGGCAAGCCAGTGAGCATCTGCGGTGAAATGGCCGGTGATCCGGCGGCGGCGGTGCTGTTGATGGCGATGGGGTTCGACAGCCTGTCGATGAACGCCACCAACTTGCCGAAAGTGAAGTGGATGCTGCGCCAGATCAACCTGAGCAAGGCCAGGGAATTGCTGGCGGAGCTAATGACCATCGATAACCCGCAAGTGATTCACAGCTCGTTGCAGCTGGCGCTGAAGAACCTCGGGTTGGCGCGGATGATCAATCCGGCAGCAATCAAGCCCCTCTAAAACGCTGATGGCCCCATCGCGAGCAAGCTCGCTCCCACACTGGATCTGTGAACGCCGCAAATCCCCTGTGGGAGCGAGCTTGCTCGCGATGAGGCCTGTGCTGGCAACACAAGACTAAAGCTTGATCTCCACTTCCCCAAGATGCCCGCCATACGGCCCGAAACTCCTTTCGACCATATGCAGCGCCCCATCCGCCTGCACAATCAACGCCGTACTCGCCCGCGTTCCATAACTCTGGCTGGCAATGAACACGCTCGACAACAACGTTTCGGTGACCAGCCCCACTCCGGTATCCGGCAACTCGGCAAACGGCGCGGTCTGCGCATCGCTCAACAACGCCAGCAGCGCCTGAGGCTGCGGATCATCCAGCACCTCGCTCAATGCAGCCTTGGCCTTGAGCAGCTTCGGCCACGGCGTATCCAGCCCGGCGTTCGACACGCCGTAGACTCCCGGTTGCAGCATCACGGCTTCCGTCTCCCGGGCGTTGAAGTGCCAGAGCTCGTTCCTGTTGCCAACCAGTAGATTGAAACCGCCATATTCAGGCGAACGTCTGACAACGTCGGCCAAATAGTCATCAATCGAGCAATCGCCCTCGAGGAATCGCGCGACCAGCTCCCCACGAGACTTGCGTCCCGGTGGTCGAAGGGGATCGCGGATGTTGGTCAGCGCCGCAAATCGTCCGTTGGCACCGACACCGAGCCAGGTGCCACCGGCCTCGAGGTCGCGCCCGGCATGCACATGCGGGGCTTCGGGCCATGGCGCCAGGGGCAGGCTGGGGCGGGCGTAGAATTCATCGCGATTGGCCGCCACGACCAGCGGCTGGGCATGACCCGGTCGCCAGGCAAAAACAATCAGGCACATCAGGCTGTCCTTGTGTGTTTTTTGCTCACTCTACGCAGACATCGCTCATCGATCCATCGCCTTGCGCAGTGGAGCTTGAGGCCATGCATCCGTTACCATGCCGCTCCGGTTTTGGGGATGCGGGCGGGACGACATGGAATTTCTGCTCTATCTGGCGCTCGGCGCCTGTGCAGGTGTACTCGCCGGGCTGTTTGGCGTGGGCGGCGGGATCATCATCGTCCCGGTACTGGTGTTCAGCTTCAAGGCCCAAGGGTTCGATCCGTCGATCCTCACGCACCTGGCGGTGGGTACCTCCCTGGCGACGATCATCTTTACCTCGGTCAACGCGGTACGCGAGCATCATCGCCGTGGCGCCGTGCGTTGGCCGATCTTCATGTGGATGACCGTCGGCATTCTGGTCGGTGCCGGGTTTGGCGCGCTGACGGCCGAAGCGATTTCCGGCCCCAACCTGCAGAAGCTCATTGGTGTTTTCGCCCTGGTGATCGCCGCTCAGCTGGCGCTTGAGGTCAAACCCAAGGCCAGCCGAACCGTGCCGGGCAAACTCGGTCTGACCGTGGCCGGCAGCGTGATTGGCTGGGCTTCGGCGATTTTCGGCATTGGCGGCGGTTCGTTGACCGTGCCATTCCTGACCTGGCGCAGTGTGCCGATGCAGCAAGCCGTGGCCACTTCATCGGCCTGCGGTCTGCCGATTGCCCTGGCCAGTGCATTAAGTTTCATGATTCTGGGCTGGCACGATCCGTTGCTCCCGGCCCATAGTCTCGGTTTCATTTATTTGCCGGCGTTGCTGGGCGTTGCCCTGACCAGCATGGTGTTCGCCCGCTTGGGCGCGCGATTGGCCCACAGGTTGTCGCCGAGGTTGCTGAAACGGCTGTTTGCCGCTTTGCTGTTCTGCGTTGGCCTGAACTTTCTAGTCTGAAGCATCTGCTCTGACGGGCAGCGCAATCCTGGCTTAATCCTGAGGTGGCAGCGTCGCCCGGGAATTTTTAAGATTTGAACTCTAACGAGGAGTCGCAATGCTGCCTTACCCGCAGATCGACCCGGTGGCCCTGGCCATCGGTCCGCTGAAAATCCACTGGTACGGTCTGATGTACCTGATCGGCATCGGCGGCGCCTGGCTGCTGGCCTCCCGCCGGTTGAACCGCTTCGACCCGACCTGGACCAAGGAAAAACTCTCCGACATGGTGTTCTGGATGTCGATGGGGGTGATTGTCGGCGGGCGCTTGGGTTATGTGCTGTTCTACGATCTGGGCGCCTATCTGGCCAACCCGACGCTGATCTTCGAAGTGTGGAAGGGCGGTATGTCGTTCCACGGCGGTTTCATCGGCGTGATGCTGGCGGCATTGTGGTTCGGCAAGAAGAACAACAAGTCGTTCTTCCAGCTGATGGATTTCGTTGCGCCGATGGTGCCGATTGGCCTGGGCGCCGGGCGCATCGGCAACTTCATCAACGCCGAGTTGTGGGGCAAGGCAACCGACGTGCCGTGGGCGATGGTCTTTCCGACCGATCCGGCGCAACTGGCGCGTCATCCGTCGCAGCTGTACCAGTTCGCCCTCGAAGGCGTGGCACTGTTCCTGATCCTGTGGCTGTTCTCGCGCAAGCCGCGGCCGACTATGGCGGTATCGGGGATGTTCGCGCTGTTCTATGGCATCTTCCGTTTCATCGTCGAGTTCGTCCGCGTACCGGACGCCCAGTTGGGCTATCTGGCCTGGAACTGGCTGACCATGGGGCAGGTACTGTGCGTGCCGATGATCGTCGGCGGGCTGTTCCTGATCTGGCTGGCGTATCACCGCGCCCCGGCGACTCCAGCGGCAGCCGTATAAAATTCGAACCCCGCAGCGATGGTTGCGGGGTCAAGGACACAGGTAATTCATGAAGCAATATCTCGAACTGGTCGCCCACGTCATCAAGAACGGCACCAAACAGGCCAATCGTACCGGCGTGAACACCATCAGTTTTCCCGGTGCGATGCTGCGTTATGACTTGCAGGAAGGTTTCCCGGCGATCACCACGCGCAAAATGGCCTTCAAATCGGCTATCGGCGAAATGTGCGGATTCCTGCGTGGCGTAAATAACGCTGCCGAATTCCGCGCCCTGGGCTGCAAGGTCTGGGACCAGAACGCCAACGAAAACGCCCAGTGGCTGGCCAACCCGTTCCGTCAGGGCGAAGACGACCTCGGCGAAATCTACGGCGTGCAATGGCGCAAATGGCCGGCGTACAAGCAGATTCCGCTCAGCAACCCGGCTGCCATCGAGCAGACCCTGAGCCAGGGTTATCGCCAGATTGCCGAAGGCGAGGAAGACGGTCAGGCCTACGTGGTGCTGTACAAGGCCATCGACCAGGTTCGCCAGTGCGTCGATACCATCATCAAGGACCCGGGCAGCCGCCGCATCCTGTTCCACGGCTGGAACTGCGCCCAGCTCGATGAAATGGCCCTGCCGCCGTGCCACCTGCTGTACCAGTTCCACCCGAATGTCGAGACCAAAGAGATCTCTTTGACCCTCTACATCCGCTCCAACGACCTGGGCCTGGGCACGCCGTTCAACCTCACCGAAGGCGCTGCGCTGCTGAGCCTGATCGGTCGCCTGACCGGCTACACGCCGCGCTGGTTCACCTATTTCATCGGTGATGCCCACGTCTACGAAAACCACCTGGACATGCTCAACGAACAGCTCAAGCGCGAGCCGTTCCCGATGCCGAAACTGGTGATTTCCGACCGTGTGCCGGAGTTTGCCAAGACGGGTGTTTACCAGCCGGAATGGCTGGAGCTGGTGGAACCGGGCGATTTTTCGCTGGAAGGCTACGAACACCACGCGCCGATGACCGCGCCGATGGCGGTCTGACGCTTCACGCCATCCCCCTGTAGGAGCGAGCTAGCTCGCGATGGACTCAAGGACGACGCGTTTTTTCAGGCAATACGCGTCATCGTTCACGACCATCGCGAGCAAGCTCGCTCCTACAGGGGGGAGGTGTTGTTTTCAGTGGCCGTGACTACGGCCCACATGGGAATGCTCCACCTCCGTCGCCACCACCCCACCGCTCACTTCCAGCCGCTGCAAAATCCCGCATTGATCGATACTTGGCCCTTCGCCGCAGCGTTGGCGCAGGTCGAGCAGTTGCGTCTGCAAGGCCAGCAAGCCGTCGATCCGCGCCTTTACATGGTGGATGTGTTCGTCAATCAGCGCGTTGACGCTTTCGCACTGATCCTGCGGACTGTCGCGAAACGCCAGCAGGCTGCGGATTTCTTCGAGCGTCATGTCGAGGGTGCGACAGTTGCGGATGAAGGTCAGGCGCTCGGCGTGGGCCTGGGTATAGACGCGATAATTGCCATCACTGCGGGCCGGTTCCGGCAGAAGGTTCTCGCGCTCGTAGTAGCGGATCGTTTCCACGGCGCAGTCCGTGAGTTTCGCCAACTCTCCAATTTTCATGACGCCAATCTCCAAAACTCCAGAAAGGGTGCTTGACCCTATAGTGGCTACAGGGTCTTTACTTGGCAACAGGCACTCTTATGGACGCAACCAATGAGCGATTCCCTGCACTCCCACAAACCCGGGGCTGAGCACGAGCACAGCCACAAGCTCAAGCCCGTGCAAAAACATGGCCACGGCGGTCACGGCGACGCCTGCTGCTCATCTAAAGCGGCAGTGCCTGCGCTGGTAAAACTGAGCGAATCGCCGACGCCCGGAGCCCGACTGAGCAGTTTCCGCATCGAGGCAATGGACTGTCCAACTGAACAGACGCTGATTCAGAACAAGCTAAGCAAACTGACCGGCGTGCAGCAGCTTGAGTTCAATCTGATTAATCGGGTGCTCGGCGTAACCCACGATTTGCCCGGTATCGAGCCGATCGTCGAGGCCATCAAATCCTTGGGCATGCAGGCCGAGCCGATGGACCAGGGTGATGAAACCCCAGCGCCCGCGCCCCGGAAAAAGCCGTGGTGGCCCCTGGCACTGTCCGGTGTTGGTGCATTGCTGGCAGAAGTTATCCACTTCACCGGTTTCGCGCCGAACTGGGTGGTGGCGGTTATCGCGCTGGTCTCGATTCTCAGTGGTGGCCTCGGTACTTACAAAAAAGGCTGGATCGCCCTTAAAAACCGCAATCTGAACATCAACGCGCTGATGAGCATTGCCGTGACCGGCGCGGTGCTGATCGGCCAGTGGCCGGAAGCGGCGATGGTGATGTTCCTGTTCACCGTGGCCGAGTTGATCGAAGCCAGGTCCCTTGACCGAGCGCGCAATGCCATCAGCGGGTTGATGCAGATGACGCCGGACACGGCAACGGTGTTGCAGGCTGACGGGGTCTGGCTTGAGCAGGATGTCAAAAACATTGGGCTCGGCGCGCGGGTGCGGGTGCGCCCCGGCGAGCGTATCGGCCTGGACGGCGAAGTGCTGTCCGGTCGCTCGACCATCGATCAGGCGCCAATCACCGGTGAAAGCCTGCCGGTGGAAAAAACCGTCGGCGACAAAGTCTTCGCCGGCACCATCAATCAGGCCGGGTCCCTGGAGTACGAGGTGACCGCCGCGGCGGATAACTCGACCCTGGCCCGCATCATCCACGCCGTCGAACAGGCCCAGGGCGCGCGGGCGCCGACCCAGCGTTTCGTCGACAGTTTCTCGAAAATTTACACCCCGGCAGTGTTCGTCCTGGCCCTGGCCGTGGCGGTGATCCCGCCATTGTTCATGGGCGAGTTGTGGTTCGACTGGATCTACCGGGCGCTGGTGCTGCTGGTGGTGGCCTGCCCGTGTGCGCTGGTGATTTCCACGCCGGTGACCATCGTCAGCGGCCTCGCGGCGGCGGCGCGTAAAGGCATTCTGGTCAAGGGCGGCGTTTATCTGGAGGGCGGTTACAAGCTCGACTACCTGGCCCTGGACAAGACCGGCACCATCACCCACGGCAAACCGGTGCAGACCGATTACCTGTCGCTGGACCCGACCGCCGACGACTCGGCGCCCGCCATTGCCGCCGCGTTGGCCGGGCGCTCGGATCACCCGGTTTCCCTAGCCATCGCCAAGGCGGCTGTGGATAACCAGACCGCGACGCTGATTGTGGATAACTTCGAAGCGCTGGGCGGGCGCGGGGTGCGCGGCGAGATCAACGGCCAGCTCTACCATCTGGGCAATCATCGTCTTGTGGAGGATCTGGGCCTGTGTTCGCCAGCGCTGGAAGAAAAACTGTTTGCCCTGGAAAAGCAGGGCAAGTCGGTGGTGCTGCTGCTTGATTCGTCCGGCCCGTTGGCGCTGTTTGCCGTGGCGGACACGGTAAAAGAGTCCAGCCGCGAAGCGATCCGCCAACTGCATGTCCTGGGTATCAAAACCCTGATGCTCACGGGCGATAACATCCACACCGCGCAGGCCATTGCAGCACAAGTCGGCATCGACGAGGCCAAGGGCGATCTGTTGCCGGGGGACAAACTGCAGGCTATCGAAACTCTCTATGCTCAAGGGCATCGGGTCGGCATGGTTGGCGACGGCATCAATGATGCGCCTGCACTGGCGCGTTCCGAAATCGGCTTCGCCATGGCCGCTGCGGGCACCGATACCGCGATCGAAACCGCCGATGTCGCCCTGATGGACGACGATCTGCGCAAAGTTCCGGCATTCATTCGCCTGTCCCGGCAGACTTCGAGCATCCTCAAACAGAACATCGCCCTGGCTTTGGTCATCAAGGCGATCTTTCTTGGGGTAACCTTTGCCGGGATCGCTACCATGTGGATGGCAGTGTTCGCCGATATGGGCGTGAGTTTGCTGGTGGTGTTCAACGGTTTGCGCCTGCTGCGCAAGTAAAGGATGAGGGACGGTTGTGCTGAGTGCCGAGCTGAAGGCGTTTTACATGGTGGCCCGCCTGGGCAGCATTACCCAGGCTGCCAAAAAGCTCGGCCTGAGCCAACCGACGGTGACGACGCAGATCCGCAACCTCGAAAGTCAGTACTCGGTCGAGCTGTTCTATCGCGGCGGCCGGCGTCTCAGCGTCAGTGAGGAGGGCGCGCGGCTGCTGCCTATGGTCAAGGTGCTGATGCAACAGGAAGCCGACATCGAGTTTTTCCTGCGTAACTGCGGCCAGGTCCAGGGCGCGTTGCGTATTGCCGCCACGGCGCCGTACTACATCCTCGACCTGGTGAAAACGTTCCGCGAACGCCTGCCGCAGGTGGAGGTGTCGGTGGAAATCGGCAACTCCCAGCAAGTGCTCGAAGCATTGGAGGATTACCGTGTCGATGTCGCCGCCTCTTCGCAGTTACTGGAGGATGCGCGGTTGATTCGCCGGGTACTCGGCAGCGATCCGCTGGTGCTGGCGGTGCATCGCAATCATCCGCTGGCGGTTCACGATCACGTACCGCTCGGTGCCTTGGCCGGGCATACCCTGCTGATGCGTGAACCGGGCTCAACCACCCGTCGCCTGACCGAAGAGTTGCTGGCCAGTGCCGGGGTGTGTTTCGGCCCGCTACTGGAGATCGGTAGCCGCGAATCGATCCGCGAAGCGGTGCTGCGCAACATCGGTATCAGCATCATTGCCCGTCAGGAAGTGCCCCATGATCCGCAATTGCGGGTGCTGACCATCGAGAATGCGCCGCAGATTCCCGAATACCTGTACTGCCTCAAGGAGCGCAAAAACGCGCGGCTGCCGGCGGCGTTTCTTGGGTTGGCGCAGGAAATGTCGCCGGCCTGAATTCTGTGGTGCCTGTACCGACCTCATCGCGAGCAAGCTCGCGATGAGGCCAGTTCAGGCAACACAAGACTTAAACCAAAATCCTCGAATACCACTATCGGCAGTTTTTGCCTTACTGCCACATGACGGACTCATTACAACTCTAGGATGGCCCCCATCTGCTCGATGAGGTCCGTCCATGAACAACTCGATCGCAACTGCCCTGACCAACCCCGGCGCACCGATGAAAGTGCGCGGTGTACAGAAGCGTTTTGGCGCCTTCACCGCGCTGGATAACGTGTCCCTCGACGTAGCGGCCGGTGAGCTGGTGTGTCTGCTGGGGCCGTCGGGCTGTGGCAAGACCACCTTGCTGCGCTGCATCGCCGGTCTGGAGAAGCAGGACAGCGGCGAGTTGTACCTGGGCGATCGCGACGTTTCCCACCTGGCGCCCCAGGCGCGGGACTACGGCATTCTGTTCCAGTCCTACGCGTTGTTTCCCAATCTCACCGTCGAAGCGAACATTGCCTACGGCCTCGCCGGCAGCGGTCGTGACGAAGTGCGCCGTCGAGTCGGCCAGATGCTGGAACTGGTCGGCCTGGGCGGCAGCGAGAAAAAGTATCCCGGCCAGTTGTCCGGCGGCCAGCAGCAGCGGGTTGCACTGGCTCGCGCCCTGGCCCCGGCACCTTCGCTATTGCTGCTGGACGAACCGATGTCGGCCCTCGATGCCCGGGTGCGCGAGCATCTGTGTACCGAACTGCGCCAACTGCAACGCAACCTCGGCATCACTACCCTGATGGTCACCCATAATCAGGACGAGGCCATGCTGATGGCCGACCGTATCGCCGTGATGAACAACGGCAAGGTCGAGCAGTACGCCACGCCGCAGGAAATCTACAACCGCCCGGCCACGCCATTCGTGGCGGAGTTCGTCGGCCAGGGTAACTGGCTACCCTTCCAGCGCAACAGCGACAGCCACGCCCAGGTCGGCGGGATGAACATGCGTCTGGCCGAAGGCAGCGCCAAGTCCGCGTCGGGCCGTTTGTTCTGCCGACCGGAAGCGATCAACGTCAACCCGCTGGTGCACGAGGAAAACCTTTTCCCGGCCAAGGTTCGTGAAATCACCTTCCTCGGCAATCGCTGCCGCATGAGCTTCGAGCTCGATCAGTTGCCGGGGCACCCGCTGTTGGCGGAGTTGGCGCCAGAAGCCATGCCGCGCCTTGGTGCCCAGCAGATCATGGTCGCCTTGCCGCCGCGTAGCCTGCAGGTGTTTGCCTGATGAGCGCGAACATCGCGCTGCCGCTGCCGCACAAGCAGGTTCGGCAGACCACCCGCGCCGAGATCGGTGACCGGTTGTTCGTGGTCGGCGGCAAAGTCCTCATGCTGGTGTTGTTGGGCGTTGCCGTATTGATGCCGTTGCTGGCGATCTTCTGGCGCGGTTTCAGCGCCGAGGCCGGGCAGGGCGGTGGCTGGGTCGCAGCGAAAGAGCTGGTGACCAGCGAGAACTTCCACTGGTTGCTCGGTAACAGCCTGAAGGTTTCCCTCAGTGTCGCGGCCATTGTCGTACCGCTGGCCTACCTGTTTGCCTACGCGCTGCAACGAACCTTGATTCCCGCCAAAGGCATTTGGCGAGGCATTTCCCTGCTGCCATTGATGGCGCCGTCGATGTTGCCCGGCATCGCGCTGGTTTATCTGTTCGGCAACCAGGGCATGCTGCGTGGCCTGCTCTCGGACAACATCTACGGCTTCTGGGGCATTGTGCTTGGCGAAGTCATCTACACCTTCCCGCACGCCTTGATGATTCTTCTGTCGGCCCTGTCCCTGGCCGATGCGCGACTGTTCGATGCCGCCTCCAGCATGGGCGCGAGTCCTGCAAAAGCCTTCCGCAGCATCACCTGGCCGGCGACCCGTCAGGCCGTGTTTGCCGCATTCTGTCTGGTGTTCACCCTGACCATCACTGACTTCGGCGTACCAGTGGTTGTCGGTGGCGACTATCAAGTGTTGGCGCTGGAGGCCTACAAGGCGGTGGTCGGCCAGCAACAGTTCGGTCGTGGCGCGTTGATCGGCATGGTGTTGCTGCTACCGGCGCTGTTCAGCTTCGGGGTCGATGCCTGGTTGCGTCGGCGTCACGGTGATTCCATGAGCGGTCGTGCCCAGGTGTTCAAACCCGCGCCGTCGAAGCTGCGCGACAGCTGCTACCTGGCCATCGTCCTGCTGATCTGCGCCGCGTTGCTGCTGGTGTTCGGCATGGCGGTGTTCTCGTCCCTGGTGAAGTTCTGGCCGTACAACCTGTCGCTGTCGCTCAACCATTATCAGTTCAACGAAACCGCCGGCGGTGGCTGGCTGGCCTATGGCAACAGCCTGAAGATGGCCTTGGGCACGGCGTTGATCGGCAGCCTGCTGATCTTCACCGGCGCCTACCTGATGGAAAAAACCAAGGGTCAGCGCGGCCTGAACTTGACCCTGCGCATGCTCAGTTTCGTGCCGATGGCGGTGCCAGGCCTGGTGCTTGGGTTGGGCTACGTCTTCTTCTTCAACCTCACCGGCAACCCGCTGCATGTGCTCTACGGGACCATGACACTGTTGATTGTTTGCACCATTGCTCACTATTTGACCACCGCACAAATGACCGCCACTACCGCGCTGCGTCAACTCGATGCCGAGTTCGAAGCCGCCGCGCTGTCGCTCAAGGCGCCGCTGTACCGCCACTACCTGCGCGTCACCGTGCCGATCTGCCTGCCGGCGCTACTGGACATCGTGCGCTACCTGTTCGTCTCGGCCATGACCACCGTTTCGGCGGCGATCTTCCTCTACAGCCCCGACACCATCCTCGCGGCAGTGGCGGTGCTGAACATGGATGACGCCGGCAACGTCGGCGGTGCGGCGGCGATGTCGACTCTGATCCTGATTACCTCGGCGGGCGTGTCCCTGCTGCTGGCCTGGGCCTCGCGCGGTTTGCTGCGCCGCTCCCAGGCCTGGCGGCAGACGACACCCGGTCATTGAATCTGCACAACCCCTCAACTCAAAAACAGGAAAAGATCATGTTCAAGCCTATGGCCCTGGCCGCTGCTGTCCTCACCGCTTTCAGCCTGAACGCCTTTGCGGCGAAAACCGAGTTGACGGTGTACACCGCTCTCGAAGCCGAACAACTGAAGACCTACAAGCAAGCGTTCGAAAAGGCCAACCCGGACGTCGAAATCAAATGGGTGCGTGATTCCACCGGCATCATCACCGCCAAACTGCTGGCCGAAAAAGCCCGTCCGCAGGCTGACGCCGTGTGGGGCCTGGCCGCTTCGAGCCTGGCGATTCTCGATCAGCAAGGCATGCTGCAAAGCTACGCACCGAAAGACCTGGGCAAGATCGGCGCCAACTACCGCGACGCGGCCAACCCACCAGCCTGGGTCGGCATGGACGTGTGGGCCGCGACCATTTGCTTCAACACCGTCGAAGCCGAAAAGCAGGGCCTGACCAAGCCCGTGAGCTGGCAGGACCTGACCAAGCCTGAGTACAAAGGCAAGATCGTCATGCCAAACCCGGCCTCGTCCGGCACCGGTTTCCTCGACGTCAGCGCCTGGCTGCAGACCTTCGGCGAGAAGCAGGGCTGGGCCTACATGGATGGCCTGCACCAGAACATCGGCCAGTACGTTCACTCCGGTTCCAAGCCTTGCAAACTGGCGGCTGCTGGTGAATTCCCGATCGGTATTTCCTTCGAGTACCCGGCTGTTCAACTGAAACGCCAGGGCGCACCGCTGGACATCATCCTGCCGAAGGAAGGCCTGGGCTGGGAGATCGAAGCGACTGCCGTGATCAAGGGCACTGCCCACGAAGAGGCGGCGAAGAAACTGGCTGACTTCTCGGCCAGCCCTGAGGCGATGGAGCTCTACAAGGAAAACTTCGCCGTGCTCGCCCAGCCTGGCATCGCCAAGCCACAGACCGAACTGCCGGCCGACTACGAACAGCGCCTGATCAAGAACGACTTCGCCTGGGCCTCGAAGAACCGCGACGAGATCCTGACCGAGTGGCGCAAGCGCTATGACGGCAAGTCCGAGAAAGTGGCGGCCAAATAAGATCTTTATCGGCTGAAAGGGCCTCATCGCGAGCAAGCTCGCTCCCACAGGAGTACGCATTCCAATGTGGGAGCGGGCTTGCTCGCGAAAGCGGTTTCAAATTCAGGACAAGACCCCATGACACAACACAACGACATGCTGATCGTCGGCGCCGGCATCCTGGGCTTGTCCCACGCGTATGCCGCCGCCAAGCGCGGTCTCAAGGTCACGGTTTTCGAGCGCAGCGAAACGCCCCTCGGCGCTTCGGTGCGCAACTTCGGCCAGGCACTGGTCACCGGCCAGCCGCCGGGGCCGATGCTGGAACTGGCCCGCGCCAGTCGCGGAATCTGGGGTGATTGGGCCCAGCTCGCCGGCCTGCAACTCAAGCGCAATGGCTCGTACCTGTTCGCCCGCACCGAGGCGGAAGAACAGCTGCTGCAAGCCTTTTGCGATGGCCGCGCGGTGGAGCACGGTTACCGTGTCGACCTGTTGCGCGGTGCCGCATTGCGCGATTTGTACGACGGTCAGTTCCGCCATCATCGCGCGGCGTTGCATGGCATGGACGATCAGCAGTTGTATTCCCGCGAAGCGATTCCGGCGTTGATCGATTTCCTGCGCCGCGACCTGGGGGTCAAGTTTCACTTTTCTACCCAGGTGCGCGATATCGAGCCGGGTCGCCTGCACAGCACCGCCGGCAGCTTCAGTGCCGAGCAGATCATTGTCTGCTCCGGCCACGATTATCAGACGTTACTGGCCGAACAGATCGCTGAGCTCGAGCCGCAAATCTGCCGCCTGCAAATGCTCCGCGCCCGACCGCAAATCCACCTCAACCTGCAACACGCGTTGCTCACCGGTTTGAGTTGCGTGCACTACGACGCCTTCGCCGACTTGCCGGAGGCCGCGGCGGTGCAGGCAGACATTCTGCGGCACACGCCGCACCTGCACGAAAACGGCATCCACCTGCTGATCAGCCCGACGCCCTATGGCGAGTTGATCATTGGCGATTCGCACCATTACGGCAGCGATCCGTCGCCCTTCAATGCCGAGCAGGTCGATGACTGGATGATCGAGCTGGCCGAGCAAACTCTGGGCTGCAAGGTGCAGGTGGTCGAACGCTGGCAGGGGGTCTATGGTTCACGGGGGCCGGGACCGTTTTCGTTCCTGCGCCCGGCAAAAGGCCTGAGCGTGGCGTTGATGCACACCGGTGTCGGCATGAGCGTCGGGCCGGCGATGGCTGAACGAAACATCGCAGCTGTGTTGGGGGAAATCTGATGGGGCGCAATGAACAAGTCGTCGCCGAAGTATTCAGTCTGTACGAGCGTTTTGGCGACAGCGATTACATCGGTGAACCGGTTTCGCAGATCGAGCACATGTCCCAGGCGGCGGAACTGGCCATGGCCGAAGGCTTCGACGATGAAGTGGTGCTGGCGGCGTTCTTTCATGACATCGGGCATATCTGTGGCGAAAGCGCGGAGAACATGGGCGGCTTCGGCGTTGTCAGCCATGAGCGTCTGGGCGCGGATTATCTGCGCCGTGCCGGCTTCAGCGAGCGTATGGCTCGGCTGGTCGAATACCACGTGCAGGCCAAGCGTTACCTGACGCTCAAGGAGGCGGGATACTACGAGCGCTTGAGTGAAGCCAGTCGCCGAACCCTGGAATATCAGGGCGGGGTGATGACGGTTGAAGAGGCTGAGATCTTTGAAAAGGATCCGCTGTGCGCGGTCAGTTTGCGCATGCGACAGTGGGATGAGTTGGCCAAGGAGATGAACGTGCCGCTTCTCGATCTCGATATTCTGAAGCGCAAGGCTTTAGGCCTTTTGCCCAAGGCGGCTTGAACGACAAGTGTTGCTGAAACCCCCTACAAGATGAAGAGACTATTCGCGCAGAACGTTTCAGCGGGACGGGATAGCTTGATCGACCCTATATTGATTTGAGCTATCCACATGCGTTATTTGAAAGTCACTGCCCAGGACCGAAGCGCGAACGGCAGGGCTGACACCGTGCTCCTGCATTTCTTCGAAGAGACTAACGGTGCCGAAGATCTGCTCGTTCACAAGGCATATGCACTGGATATCACTGCCGATGGCAAAGTTGATTTTCAGATTGGCGATGTGAACAACGACGGTAAGGAAAACACCAAGGACGAACGGTTACTCAAATCGTTTGCAGACGCGTTCCTGCGGCTCAAGTGGTTCAATCGTGGAAATACCTGGGACCGTTATCTCAAGATATTTACAGAGGACTTTGCCAAGGACGACTCGCCAGACACCGTACGTCTGCACTTTCATGAGGGTGTCGGCAAACCGTCAGATCAAAGCATCGTTTACACGGCCTCTGCCTACGACACCAATAACGACGGCAAGCTGGATTGGGTGATCAATTACGATATGGATAACGATGGCGATCAGGATGCAGTGGACCAACAGCTTGCCTCGGTGCTAAGCGCCACGTATCTGAAGTTCAACTGGCGCTGATCAACCGTATCAAAGCTGCTGCGCCAACACCTCAACCTGCTCTTGGCGCTCCGCCTGATTCAACTTCGGATGCGCATTGAGCGACGACCACTGCGGATGCGCCCGCGCCTTGTTCAGGGCCTCGGGCAGTTTGCCTTCGCGCCAGGTTTTATCCTGTGGCGTGGCCACCTGAATACTGTCCATCGCCGCGTGCCCACGGGCATTGAGCGCTTGCAGCAATTGTCGCTGGCGCAACGCCAACAGGCGCAGCACGTTGTCATCCACCGTCAGTTCGCGCTGGCCCTTGATCTTGCCGAGCAAGCGGCTGCCATAACTGCGGGCGGTTTGCAGCGCGCCGCCGGCAATCGCTCCGGCTAATGCCGCCGCGCCTAGCGTGATGCCGCCCACCAGCAAATCGACCCCGGCCCCGGCAGCGGCACCTGCGGCGATACCGCCACCGACCCGAACGCCCAGTTGTTTCAGGGTTTCCGGGTTGAACAAATCGTCGCCCCAACGACCGTCGAGCAGCGGCAAATCACTGGCCGCGGCATCCTGTGGGCGGAAGGCGTACAGCTTGAGCAGGGACTCGACGCAACGCTGCTCACGCTGGCGCACGGCTTTGCGCAGTTCGCTGATCGCCTGTTGTTCCTGCTCGGCTTCACTGACCACACTGCGTCGGCAGGCTGCGCAATCGATCAATAATTCGGCAATCAATCGCTCTGCGCTTTGTTGGCGAGCCAGACGCTGGGCTTGCTGATCGGCGATCAGTCGTTCGAGCTGCGGCCGGGCAGTTTCCAGCAGCAGGGCGAGACTTTCATAGAGTCGACGCTCGCCATCCTCCGGCGGCGCGACGCTGTCGAAGCGCACCAAGGCATGCAAGCCCAGCCGCGCCAGCGCTTCACGCCATGCCGGTTCGCGGTGGTTGGCGCTGCTGACGAAATTCAGCACCGGCAGCAAGGGCTTGCCGCAACCGGCCAGCACTTCCAGCTCGTCGCGATACTTGGCGAGCACCGGCTCTCGGGCGTCGATCACGTAGAGCCCGGCGTCCGACGCCAGCAACTGGCGGAGCACTTTGGCCTCCTGTTCGAAGCGTTGCCGGGCTTCGCTGCCATCCAGGAAACGCGCCAGCCGCGCCGGGCCGTCGAGGCGTTCGCCAGGCCGCTCCAGGCGTTCGAGGTAGTCGAGCAGGGCGATGGCGTCTTCCAGGCCGGGAGTGTCGTAGAGATCGAGCAGCGGCTCGCCGTCCACCGAAAGACGGGCGCCTTCGACGTGCCGTGTAGTGCTGGGACGATGGGACACTTCACCGAAGCCGACGTCGCGGGTCAGGGTGCGCAGCAGTGAGGTTTTGCCGACGTTGGTGTGGCCGACCACGGCGAGTTTCAGGGGATTAGTCATGACCCGTCTCCAGCCAGTTCATCGGTGCACAATCGGCAAACGGCAGCTCAAGCTGTTGCAGCGCCACGTGCCAGTCGCCCAGACGTTCCGCGTCCAGTGCTTCACCGGGGGGCGCCTGCAACAACCACACGCGGGTGGCGCTGGCGCTGCGGGCCAGTTCGGCAATCAGGGCCAGGCTGCCGCGATCCGGCGAGCGCCGTGGATCGCACGCAATGGCCAGGCGTGCCGGGGGAAAGCGGGTCAATTGTTCGAGGAGTTTGTGTCGCGATTCGCGGCTGTCGAGGATGCCAGCGTTGCTCACGTTTTTCGGCAATTGCGGTGGCCACGGGCGGTCGTCGTCCAGCTCGATGGCGACCAATAGAGCACCATCACTTTGTTGTTCGCTGACGCCGCTTTCCACGCGATGCAGTTGCTCAGGCGCCGCATCGCTGATGCCGAGACGCTCGCTGGTGGGCATCAAGCGTTCGCGAAGCTGTGCGTAGCCGGGCAGGCTCAAATCCAGGCGGAGCGCCGTTTGCCCGGATTTCCAGCGCCACAGGCAAAACAGTGCGAGCAGCAGGCGCGGCAAAATCCCATAGACCAGCAGAACGCCAACCAGCCATGCTGCCCAGGCCTGGCGGGCGCTTTCGATACTCAGTGCGGCGTCGCCGCTGGCACGGATCATCTGCTCGGTGGGAACACTGAAACCGAGCAGGGCCGGCAGGGCGCCAAGCGCCTGGGTTACGGCAATAAAGGTGTCGGCACTGAGGATGGTGGTTTCCCAGACGAAGCCGTAACGCCGGGTTGCCATCAGTGTCAGCAGAATGACCAAGGCGCTGATCATCGCCAGCAACCACAGGCCGTTGACCAATACGCCGATGGCCCAGCGATTGAGCTTCTGCCGTTGCAACAACAGGAGCAGGGCGGGGGCCAGTTGCGCGGCCTTGGCGTCCCGGGCGAGTTTTTCACTTAGCCACAGCCATAGTCGCCCGAGGCTGGCGCCGTGTTCTCCGGCAAACGCCAGGCCCAGGGCCCAACTCAGCAGCAGGATCAGGTTGAGCCCGAGCAGGCTGCCCAAGGCCCAGAACACATTCACCGGGTGCAGGCCATCGCCCATTGCGGCAAAGGCCAGGCCGGCGCCGCTGATCACCGCCAGCACCGCCATTACGATCAGCGCCAGTCGTGCGCCTTGCAGCCAGTGTTTGAGGGCCGTAACCAAGCCATCACGTTCAGCCAGCCACAGGGCCCGGCGTTGAATGCGCGACGGCAAATCACCGCCGACGCTGCGGGCCAGCCGGTTGGCTTCAAGGTCTTCCAAGGGGCCTGCGTGTTCTTCGCGCAGTCGGATGGTTTCTGTCAGCCAGAGGGTATTGAGTTCAGTCACGCGGCATCCCGTCGCTTAATTGAGCTGTGAGCATAACCGCTGTGACGCTTATCGGCGAAAGCGAGGCTCTGGTATCCTCGCCGACATGACTAAATCACTCCCCCTCAGCCTGATCGCAGCCCTCGGTGAAAACCGTGTGATCGGCGTCGACAACAGCATGCCCTGGCACTTGCCGGGGGACTTCAAATATTTCAAGGCCACCACCCTCGGCAAGCCGATCATCATGGGGCGCAAGACTTGGGATTCCCTCGGCCGCCCGTTGCCGGGCCGCTTGAACATCGTGGTCAGCCGTCAGGCGGATCTGCAGCTCGAAGGCGCGGAGGTTTATCCGTCGCTGGAAGCCGCCGTTGTCCGCGCCGAAGCATGGGCGAAGGAACAGGGCGTTGATGAGTTGATGCTGATTGGCGGTGCGCAGTTGTACGCGCAAGGCTTGGCACAGGCTGATCGGTTGTACCTGACTCGCGTGGCGCTGAGCCCGGAAGGGGATGCGTGGTTTCCGGAGTTTGATTTGGGCCAGTGGAAGCTGGTTTCCAACACCGAAAATCCGGCGGTGGATGACAAGCCGGCCTACAACTTCGAAGTCTGGGAAAAGGTTTAAAAGCATCGTCGGATCGCCGCCCGGAGCAAGCTCGCTCCCACAGTGTTTTGAGGTGAATCACAAATTGTGTGAACACCACAGATCCCTGTGGGAGCGAGCTTGCTCGCGATAGCGGTCTAACTGACGCTACTCAAGCCTGCGCCAACGCCGAATGCTCATCCGCATCCAGCAATTCTTTATCAGTCTGCTGCATCACCTGACTGGTAATCGCCCCAGCCGTGATCGAACCACTCACATTCAACGCCGTACGCCCCATATCAATCAACGGCTCGACCGAAATCAGCAACGCCACCAGTGACACCGGCAAGCCCATCGCCGGCAGCACGATCAGCGCCGCAAACGTCGCACCGCCACCCACTCCGGCCACACCGGCCGAGCTCAGCGTGACAATCGCCACCAGCGTCGCGATCCACAATGGGTCCAGCGGGTTGATGCCTACAGTCGGCGCCACCATCACCGCCAACATCGCCGGGTACAGACCGGCACAACCGTTCTGGCCGATGGTCGCGCCGAACGAAGCGGCGAAACTGGCGATGGACTGCGGGATGCCCAAACGACTGGTCTGCGCCTCGATGCTCAACGGAATCGTCGCAGCGCTGGAGCGGCTGGTGAAGGCAAACGTCAGCACCGGCCAGATCTTGCGGAAGAAGCGTAGCGGATTGATCCCGGCGGCCGACACCAGCACGCCATGCACCACAAACATCAGGCCAAGGCCGATGTAAGACACCACGACGAAACTGCCGAGCTTGATGATGTCTTGCAGGTTGGAGCCGGCGACCACTTTGGTCATCAGCGCCAGCACGCCGTACGGGGTCAGCTTCATCACCAGACGCACCAGGCGCATCACCCAGGCTTGCAGGGTGTCGATGGCGTTGATCACTTTCTGACCTTTCTCGGCATCATCCTTGAGCAGTTGTAGCGCCGCGACACCCAGGAACGCAGCGAAAATCACCACACTGATGATCGACGTCGGCTTGGCTCGCGCCAGATCGGCGAACGGGTTTTGCGGAATGAACGACAGCAACAGCTGCGGCACATTCAGGTCGGCGACCTTGCCGGCGTAATCGGTCTGGATGGTTTGCAGACGCGCCATTTCCTGGGTGCCGGCCACCAGGCCTTCGGCGGTCAGGCCGAACAGGTTGGTCAGGCCGATGCCGATCAACGCCGCGATGGCCGTGGTGAACAGCAGCGTGCCGATGGTCAGGAAGCTGATCTTGCCCAGCGATGAGGCGTTGTGCAGGCGGGCCACGGCGCTGAGGATCGAGGCGAACACCAGCGGGATCACGATCATTTGCAGCAATTGCACATAACCGTTGCCCACCAGATCGAACCAGCCGATCGAGGCTTTCAGCACCGGATTACCGGCACCGTAGACAGTGTGCAAGGTCACACCGAATGCCACGCCCAGCACCAGTGCGAGCAGGACTTTTTTCGCCAGGCTCCAAGTGGTGTGGCGGGTTTGCGCCAGGCCCAGGAGCAGGGCGAGGAACACCAGCAGATTGAGAATCAGCGGCAGATTCATTGGAACTCCCATTAGACTTTTGCCAGCTGCCTTCCGGGGCAGCTGCGAACCGGCAAGCCTAACAGCTTGAAAACTAATGAATTAATATCAAAAACGCATGGTGTCCGTCGTTTTTGGAATAAGTGGGTGTCGCTGTCAGAAATGCAACTGGCGCGAAATGGACACAGGCAGTCGCTGACAGACGAGGACTGTCACACTTATTTGTTAGCGTCGATCTCTTTCACATTCAGGGAGAAACGCCGATGAAGTTCGCACCGAAATTACTGGCTGCAGCACTTTGCCTGGGCCTTGCCGGCCAGGTTTTCGCAACGGATCTGAAACACTGGCCAGCCGATCAGGCCAAGGCACTGGACGCGATGATCGCGGCCAACGCCAACAAAGGTAACTACGCGGTGTTCGACATGGACAACACCAGTTACCGCTATGACCTGGAAGAGTCGCTGCTGCCGTTCATGGAGAACAAGGGCCTGATCACCCGCGACAAGCTCGATCCCTCCCTGAAACTGATGCCGTTCAAGGACACCGCCGACCACAAGGAAAGCCTGTTCAGCTACTACTACCGCCTCTGTGAACTCGACGACATGGTTTGCTATCCATGGGTCGCCCAGGTGTTCTCCGGCTTTACGCTCAAGGAGCTCAAGGGCTACGTCGACGAGATGATGGCGTCCGGCAAACCAGTGCCGGCCACTTATTACGAAGGCGATGTGGTCAAGAAGCTCGACGTCAACCCGCCGAAAATCTTCACTGGCCAGCAAGAGCTGTACAACAAACTGATGGAGAACGGCATCGAGGTCTACGTGATGACCGCCGCCTCCGAAGAGCTGGTGCGCATGGTCGCGGCCGATCCGAAGTACGGCTACAACGTAAAACCGCAGAACGTGATCGGCGTGTCGTTGCTGCTCAAGGATCAGAAGACGGGCGAGCTGACCACTGCGCGCAAGCAGATCACCGCCGGCAAGTATGACGAGAAGGCCAACCTCGGCCTCGAACTGACCCCGTACCTGTGGACCCCGGCAACCTGGATGGCCGGCAAGCACGCGGCGATCCTGACCTACATCGACGAGTGGAAAAAACCGGTGCTGGTCGGCGGCGATACCCCGACCAGTGATGGTTACATGTTGTTCCACAGTGTTGACGTGGCCAAGGGCGGCATCCACCTGTGGGTCAACCGCAAGGACAAGTACATGACCCAGATTAACGGCATGATGGCCAAGAATGCCGCGGCCCAGGCCAAGGAAGGGATGACGGTGACTGCCGACAAGAACTGGGTGATCGTCAAGCCTGAAGAAATCCAGTAATTGTAGGAGCGAGCTTGCTCGCGATGGTCGTTAACGATGACGCGTGCTGTCTGATTTGGCGCGGTGTCCTTGCGTTCATCGCGAGCAAGCTCGCTCCTACAGTTTGATCGGTGTTGTTCCCCAATCCAGTGTTCAGCGCAGATCCATTGTGGGAGCGAGCTTGCTCGCGATGAGGCCAGTCGGTGCAATGAAAGCCTCTGTTTGATCGCCATCTCCTGACAGTCGCAACCTACGCTTTCTTGCGTAAGGGACTACGACTACGCCAGAATCCGCCGGCTTGTGCGCCTTACTCCCGGACTCTACCGTCTACCTGTCGCTGAACATCAGTGATCGGGTTTGGTAGCCTGGCTGTGTAGGGTGCAAAGCATCATGATTTGCAGACGTTCTTGCGTCTCTGCTTTTTATGGTGGTCATGCACAGGGCGCTTTCGGGCGCGCCGGTTTCCTTACACCCCGGTCTACCAACCTGCGCATGGCCGCCACCTTCGTTTGGTAGCGAGGGTGATGGCTCCTTGTCTTATGGTGTAAGGAGTTTTATCAATGCTGAAAATTACCCCCGATCCTCCCGAATCAAACAACCTCTCCGCCCACATCAACGCCACCCCGCGCAAACCCAGCCGAACATTCCTGATCGCGCCCGGCCTCGACACCGAAACCCTGTTGGCCCACGCCTGCGAATCACTCGCCTCGGCCAATGTCATGGCCAACGATTTCGCCGGCCTGCTGGAAGGCTCCCAACGCAGCACGATGCTGGGGATTGCGCAGGTCATCATGCTGGGCGAACTGGCGGTGAATCAGGCTCTCGATAATCTCGATCCGCAGGAATAGTTCTGCCCTTGTAGGAGCGAGCCTGCTCGCGATGGTCGTTAACGATAACGTTGGAAACCTGACACCCAGCGGCGTTCTCCAATCCATCGCGAGCAGGCTCGCTCCTACAGGTGAAAGGTGACCGGCAGAAACAAAAATGCCCCGCACTTGGCGGGGCATTTTTTGTCCGACGGTTAAGCCTTACAGCCCGTCAAGCATCGCCTTGTTGCGCACCGCACCTTTGTCGGCGCTGGTGGCCAGCAGGGCGTAGGCTTTCAGCGCGGTGGTCACTTTACGTGGACGCACTTCCACCGGTTTCCAGCCTTTCTTGTCCTGCTCCACTCGGCGTGCGGCCAGTTCTTCGTCGCTGACCAACAGGTTGATCGAGCGGTTCGGAATGTCGATCAGCACTTTGTCGCCGTCCTGCACCAGGCCGATTGCGCCACCAGCAGCTGCTTCAGGCGAAGCGTGGCCGATGGACAGGCCCGAGGTGCCGCCGGAGAAACGGCCGTCGGTGAGCAGGGCGCAGGCTTTGCCCAGGCCTTTGGATTTCAGGTACGAAGTCGGGTAGAGCATTTCCTGCATGCCCGGGCCGCCTTTCGGGCCTTCGTAGCGAATGATGACGATGTCGCCTTCTTTCACTTCATCGGCGAGGATGCCGCGTACGGCGCTGTCCTGGCTTTCGAAGATCTTAGCGTTGCCTTCGAACACGTGGATCGATTCGTCGACGCCAGCGGTTTTCACCACGCAGCCATCCAGAGCGATGTTGCCGTAGAGCACGGCCAGGCCGCCTTCTTGCGAGTAAGCGTGCTCGACACTGCGGATGCAGCCGTTTTCACGGTCGTCGTCCAGGGTTTCCCAGCGGGTCGACTGGCTGAATGCGGTTTGCGTCGGGATGCCCGCAGGACCGGCCTTGAAGAAGTGATGCACGGCTTCGTCGTTGGTCTGGGTGATGTCCCACTTGGCGATGGCTTCTTCCATGCTGCGGCTGTGCACGGTCGGTAGCTGGGTGTGCAGCAAGCCACCACGGGCCAGCGAACCGAGGATGCTGAAGATCCCGCCGGCACGGTGCACGTCTTCCATGTGGTACTTCTGGATGTTCGGCGCGACCTTGCACAGTTGCGGCACGTTGCGAGAAAGACGGTCGATGTCGCGCAGGTCGAAATCGATCTCGGCTTCCTGGGCGGCGGCCAGCAGGTGCAGGATGGTGTTGGTGGAACCGCCCATGGCGATGTCCAGGGTCATGGCGTTTTCGAACGCCTGGAAGTTGGCGATGTTGCGCGGCAGTACCGACTGGTCGTTCTCGCCGTAGTAACGCTTGCACAGCTCGACGATGGTGCGGCCGGCCTGCAGGAACAGCTGCTCACGGTCGCTGTGGGTGGCCAGGGTCGAACCGTTGCCCGGCAATGCCAGACCCAGCGCTTCGACCAGGCAGTTCATCGAGTTGGCGGTGAACATGCCGGAGCACGAACCGCAGGTCGGGCAGGCGCTACGCTCGTACTCGGCGACTTTCTCGTCAGAAGCGCTGGAGTCGGCGGCGATCACCATGGCGTCGACCAGGTCGAGGCCGTGGGAGGCGAGTTTGGTCTTGCCGGCTTCCATCGGGCCGCCGGAGACGAAGATCACCGGGATGTTCAGGCGCAGGGACGCCATCAGCATGCCAGGGGTGATCTTGTCGCAGTTGGAGATGCACACGATGGCGTCGGCGCAGTGGGCGTTGACCATGTACTCGACGGAGTCGGCGATGATCTCGCGGCTCGGCAGCGAATACAGCATGCCGTCGTGGCCCATGGCGATGCCGTCGTCCACGGCGATGGTGTTGAATTCTTTTGCCACACCGCCAGCGCGTTCGATCTCGCGGGCGACCAGTTGGCCCAGGTCCTTGAGGTGGACGTGGCCCGGTACGAACTGGGTGAAGGAGTTGGCAATGGCGATGATCGGCTTCTTGAAGTCGTCATCTTTCATCCCCGTGGCGCGCCACAGTGCGCGGGCGCCGGCCATGTTGCGGCCGTGGGTGGATGTTTTCGAGCGGTAATCAGGCATGAAGCACTCCGGGCGGCTAATCAGGTATCAAAAGGGAAGTGAGCTTCTATTGACGTCTGGAACACTCAGAAATGGCCGCGTGTCCGGAAGTTGCCGATAACTTTGCGGGATCGCCGCGCGCTTCAGCTTGAGCTCATAAACCCGCCGGGGATGACTGGCGATGAATGTTCGCGATTCTACACGGCTGGCGGCTGGAGGGAATGGCTGCAAGCATTCACAAGACGTTCGGCGACCACCCCTGTAGGAGCGAGCTTGCTCGCGACGAACCCGAGAACACTGCGGGGTGCCAGGCTACCCGCGTCATCGTTGACCACCATCGCGAGCGAGCTCGCTCCTACAGGGATTAGCGTTGTGCATCAGAGCCGCATGGCATCCCACAGCGGGTAGTCTCCAACCCGAGTCACGAGCCCGGTCCGCAAAGGGTTGGCGATGATGTATCGGGCGGCTGATTTCAGGTCTTCCTCGCGACGCAGGGCCCGGTCGAAGTAACCCTTTTGCCATAGCGTTTCGTGGCGACCTCTTTGCTGGTTGATGGCGCGAGCACTTCTTGATTTGGCCGCTTGCATCAGTTTCGGCAAATCACCGTTGTGCAATTCAACCAGCCAATGAAAGTGATCCGGCATGACAACCCAGGCTATTGAGGTGGCATTGCCGGCTTCATGAGCTCTTCTGAATTCGCTCACTACCAAGCGTCCAACGTACAAATCATTGAAGATCGGTTGCCGTTCATGGGTGACTGCTGTCAGGAGATAGATGCGACCGGATTCCGAGCGGCGGCCTGTGCGTAAGCGATGGGCTTTCGGGGTGTTGGACATTCCGTTGTCCTCTTCTGTGGTTAGAAGGGAAACGGTAGGCGTGGGGTGGGAGGTTGTCGCTTCGACAGTGGATCTGGATGTGTCGTGCACCCTGTAGGAGCGAGCTCGCTCGCGATGAACCCGAGAACACCACGGGGTGCCAGGTATCCCGCGTTATCGTTGACGACCATCACGAGCAACCAAGCGTCGACAGGCTGCTCCTGCAGTCAGTGCCCTATCCTGGCATTCGTCAGCAACCCCAAAAGGCTGAAGGCGATGAAGCTAACCGCGATGGTCATCAGCAAATTGTCCCCGGTTTGTGCGAGCGCAGCGCTGCTGAGCGCGGCGGTGATGAACATAATGCTATTGCCCGCAGAGGCTGCCGTTCCAGCGCTGTTTGAGAACAGCAACATCGCTGCGGAAATAGCGGCAGGTCGCACCAGGGTGACTGCCAGGGCACTGATCAGCATCGGTATAAGCAGGGTGATAGTTGTCATCGCTTCATAACGGACGATCAATGCTAACAACACACCGGCGACACCCAGCAATCCAAGCCCGGTGTTGATTTGCAGCGTGAGGGAGATATGTTTCTGCACGGCGCTGGCAACTATCCCGCCAAGGAAATAGGCCAACCCATACACCATAAGCACCAGCGCGTACTGGTATTCGGATAACTTGAACTCATCCATGAAAATCAGCGGCGTTACGCTGATCAACGCGAAATAACAAGCAAACACTAATGCGGCAATCCACCAGTAGCGAATGAAGTCTCGATTTCCAGCAATGGATTTCAGCGTGCGTAGCACGGAAACGGATGTTCTTTGATGGCTGACTGCTTTGGAGGGCAGTATTACTTGGGCATGGATGAACATGCCGAGCGCCATGAGTGCAAAACCATAAAAGCTTCCCTGCCAATCGAACGTGGTTTGCAACCATGATCCCAATAGCGGCGACAGTGCAACAAAGGAGCCGCTCAGTGTCATGTAGTAAATTCGCACTCGGGCCCGATCCTGTTCTTCGAACAAGTCTTCCACCAGTGCATGACCCAGCACAAAGAAACCACACCCGATTGCCTGGATGGCGCGAAATAGCAGGAAGCCCGGATAGTCCGTAGCCAGCACGCACCCTATCGAGCCGAGCGTAGAAACAACGATGCAACCAAGAAGAACTTCCTTACGCCCCCACTTATCTGAGAGCGGGCCGGTTATTAATTGAGAAATTGCAAAAACCAGCGTGAACAGGCTGGTGGATAGGGCGATTTCTGCGGTTGAAGTGTTGAATTCCTCGGCCAAGGCAGGAAAAGAAGGCAGGAGGATATTCAGCGGGAAAAAACTGATTAACGAAATATTGGTAATGAGGATAAAGCGGGAGGCCCGTTGGCGTTTCAGGTCGCCACTTAGAGCTGGGTAAGAGGACTCAGACATTGTTTTTGTTTTCCGGAGTGATCAAGCGGTCATGCTTGAAACCAGAAACCGATACTAGTCTGGGACGCAGGGAATACAATCAAAAGCGTTGTAGGGAGTTTCCCGTTTTGATGCGGGATTATCCCGAAGGAAATAACCCCGTAGGAGCGAGCTTGCTCGCGATGAACCTGAGAACGCCGCGGGGCATCAGGTTCCCCGCGTTATCGTTGACGACCATCGCGAGCAAGCTCGCTCCTACAGTGGTCTGGGTTGTTAGCTGTTTGGCAACAACCGGCAGGTAATGCTCTTGATGTAGCGGGTTTCCGGGATGGCCGGATGCACCGGATGGTCCGGACCCTGGCCGCCGCGCTCTAGCATCTGGATATTGCGGTCCAGGTGACGGGCGCTGGTCAGCAGGATGTTCTGCAGGTCGTCTTCCGGCAGGTGCATCGAGCAGGATGCGCTGACCAGGATGCCGTCCTTGGTCAGCAGGCGCATGGCTTGCTCGTTCAGGCGGCGGTAGGCGCCTTCGCCGTTCTTCATGTCTTTCTTGCGTTTGATGAACGCCGGCGGGTCGGCCACGATCACGTCGAAGCGTTCTTCGCTGGCTTTCAGCTCTTTGAGGGCTTCGAACACGTCGCCTTCGATGCAGGTCATTTTCTCGGCGAAACCGTTCAGCGCGGCGTTGCGCTCGACGCCGTCGAGGGCGAAGGCCGATGCGTCGACGCAGAACACTTCACTGGCGCCGAATGCGGCAGCCTGCACGCCCCAACCGCCGATGTAGCTGTAGAGGTCCAGTACGCGCTTGCCCTTGGCATAAGGCGCCAGGCGTGCGCGGTTCATGCGGTGGTCGTAGAACCAGCCGGTTTTTTGACCCTGGATGACCGGGGCTTCGAACTTCACGCCGTTCTCTTCGAGGGCAACCCACTCCGGCACCAGGCCGAACACGGTTTCGACGTAGCGGTTGAGGCCTTCGGCATCACGGGCAGCGGAGTCGTTCTTGAACAGAATGCCGCTTGGCTTGAGCACTTGGGTCAGCGCCGCGATCACGTCGTCTTTATGGGCTTCCATGGTCGCCGATGCGATCTGCACCACCAGGATGTCGCCGAAACGGTCGACCACCAGGCCTGGCAGCAGGTCGGAATCGCCGTAGACCAGGCGATAGAACGGCTTGTCGAACAGGCGCTCGCGCAGGGACAGGGCCACGTTCAGGCGGTGCACCAGCAGCGATTTGTCCAGCGGCAGCTTGATGTCGCGCGACAGCAAACGGGCGCAGATCAGGTTGTTCGGGCTCATGGCGACGATGCCCAGCGGCTTGCCGCCGGCGGCTTCGAGGATCGCCTGGTCGCCGGCCTTGAAACCGTGCAAAGGCGTAGCGGCTACATCGATTTCGTTGCTGTAGACCCACAAGTGACCGTTGCGCAGACGACGGTCGGCGTTGGCTTTGAGGCGCAGGCTAGGCAGGGACATGTCGTCGCTCCGGAAAAAAGAGCGGGAGTATAGCGTGTTGAGGCCCCGGATTGGCCTGCAAGTGGACATGTGGCGAGCGTTGTCTTGCGATTTGGTATGTCGGATCCAACTTCATAAAGGTTAGAATCGCCGTCTCACCCAGAGTGTGCACACATGTCCCAAGAGCTGACTTCCGAACAGATCCAGCAAGCCCTGCAGGGCATCAGCGTACCGGCCCAGCCGCAAATCATGGTGGATTTGCAGATGGAGCAGTACATGCCCGACCCGGATCTGGAAGTCATCGCCAAGCTGATCTCCCAGGATCCGGGCCTTTCCGGTTCCTTGCTGAAAATCGTCAATTCGCCGTATTACGGCCTGAGCAACAAGATTGCCTCGATCCAGCGTGCGGTGAATCTGCTGGGCAGCCGCTCGGTCATCAACCTGATCAATGCACAGTCGATCAAGGGCGAGATGAATGACGACACCATAGTCACCCTGAACCGTTTCTGGGACACCGCTCAGGACGTGGCAATGACCTGTCTGACCCTGGCCAAGCGCATCGGCGTTGAAAATGGCGACGAAGCGTACGCCCTGGGTTTGTTCCACGACTGCGGCGTGCCCTTGATGCTCCAGCGTTTCCCCGACTACATGGGCGTTCTGGAGCAGGCCTATGCCAACGCCAGCGCCGAATGCCGGGTGGTGGACACGGAGAATCAGGTGTTCAATACCAATCACTCGGTGGTCGGGTATTACACGGCCAAGTCCTGGCGTCTGCCGGAACATGTGAGTGCTGCGATTGCCAATCACCACAATGTTCTGGCGATATTCAGCGATGAATCTTCGCGCAACAGTTCGTTGAAGAATCTGTTGGCGATCCTGAAGATGGCCGAGCATATTTGCGCGTCGTACCGGGTGCTGGGCAATCAGGCCGAAGATCATGAGTGGAACAGCATCGCGCCGCTGGTGCTCGATTATGTCGGCCTCTCGGACTACGACTTCGAGACCCTCAAACAGACGATCCGCGACCTCGGCACTCATCGCTGAGTGTCGGAACCTTCCAGGCCATGCGCCTGATCCGAGAGCACCATGCCTGAATTGCCAGAAGTCGAAACCACCCGTCGCGGTATCGCGCCGTTCCTGGAAGGCCAGCGGGTCAGCCGGGTGATCGTGCGTGAACGCCGCTTGCGCTGGCCAATTCCCGAGGACCTTGATGTGCGGTTGTCCGGGCAGCGCATCGTACTGGTGGAGCGGCGCGCCAAATACCTGCTGATCAATGCCGAAGTCGGCACCTTGATCAGCCATCTGGGCATGTCAGGCAATTTGCGTCTGGTGGAGGCCGGGCTGCCGGCGGCCAAGCATGAGCATGTGGACATCGAACTGGAGTCGGGTCTGGCCCTGCGTTACACCGACCCACGGCGTTTCGGCGCAATGCTCTGGAGCCTCGACCCGCTCAATCACGAATTGCTGATCCGCCTGGGGCCGGAACCACTGACCGACCTGTTCGACGGCGAGCGCCTGTTCCAGCTGTCCCGTGGGCGTTCGATGGCGGTCAAGCCGTTCATCATGGATAACGCGGTAGTGGTGGGCGTCGGCAATATCTACGCGACCGAAGCGTTGTTCGCTGCCGGGATCGACCCGCGCCGCGAAGCCAAGAGCATTTCCCGTGCGCGTTACTTGAAGCTGGCCATCGAGATCAAGCGCATCCTGGCGGCCGCCATCGAGCGCGGCGGTACCACGCTGCGGGACTTTATCGGTGGCGACGGTCAGCCTGGTTATTTTCAGCAGGAACTGTTCGTGTACGGCCGTGGTGGTGAGCACTGCAAGGTCTGTGGCACGGGCCTTCGGGAAGTGAAACTCGGGCAGCGTGCCAGCGTTTTTTGCCCGCGCTGCCAGAGCTGACAGTCAGTCAGATTTTCAGTGAGGCTGATGACGTCATCGCGAGCAAGCTCGCTCCCACAGGGGTTTTGTGAACGATGCAATTCCAGTGTGGGAGCGAGCTTGCTCGCGATGAGGCCCGAAAGAGCACTGCATCATTCAAGCCTTGCCGGTAATTTTCCGGTACTTCTCCATCAACTGTTCTTCAGTCTCCGGATGAGCTTCGTCCAGTGGAATGCAATCCACCGGGCAGACTTGCTGGCACTGCGGTTCGTCGTAGTGGCCGACACACTGGGTGCACAGGTTCGGGTCGATCACGTAGATCTCTTCGCCTTGGGAAATGGCGGCGTTCGGGCACTCGGGTTCGCAGACGTCGCAGTTGATGCAATCGTCGGTGATGATCAGGGACATGCTAACTCCAGCCGGGGCGGCAGGCCCGGGCGCAATAAACCAATGCGTCTAATTGTGCCGCATTGGCGCTGTGGGAGCGAGCTTGCTCGCGAAAAACCTGAGAACGCCGCGGGGTGTCAGGCTTCCCGCGTTATCGTTGACGTCCATCGCGAGCAGGCTCGCTCCTACAGTTTACTTCTTGAAGCGTTCGGTCAGTGCGTCCGCCACCACAGGGTGCACGAACTTGGTGATATCGCCGCCCAGGGCTGCGATTTCACGGACCAGCGTCGAGGAAATGAACGAATAACGCTCGGACGGGGTCAGGAACAGGCTTTCCACATCCGGCGCCAACTGGCGGTTCATGTTCGCCAGCTGGAATTCGTATTCGAAGTCCGACACCGCGCGCAAACCACGCAGGAACACGTTGGCATTCTTCTCTTTGGCGAAGTGCGCCAGCAGCGTCGAGAAGCCGACGACTTCAACGTTCGGCAGATGTTTAGTCACCTCGCGCGCCAGTTCTACCCGTTGTTCCAGAGGAAACAGCGGGTTTTTCTTCGGGCTCGCGGCGACGGCGATGATCACGTGATCGAACAGGCGCGAGGCGCGTTCGACCAGATCGCCATGGCCCTTGGTAATAGGGTCGAAGGTACCTGGGTACAACACTCGGTTCATCGCGTCGTCCTGGCGGGAATCCGTTGGGGAGTCGGATGGTATCGCAGCCTTCCCGGTCGGCCAAGTCGCCTGTTGGGTAAGAAAGCACTATAGACGATGGGAATTATCGTCATTTTCATGGGTTTTTTAAACGCTCGGCCAGGGATGTCGCCAGTTGCGCCGTCAGTCCGTAGACCGACAGCTGCGGATTGGCGCCAATGCTGGTGGGGAACAGCGAGCCGTCGTGGATCGACAGATTGCCTATTTGATGATGTCGGCCGAGGCTGTCGGTCACTGCGATTGTCGGGTCTTCACCCATGGCGCAACCGCCCATCACGTGGGCACTGCCCAGGCGTGTGCGATACAACTCCAGGCTCAGGCCGTCGATCAGCGTGCGCGCTTCGGCGAGGGTCTTCACGTAGCGGGCGTCGGCGTGCATCGGCATCACGGCCTTGGCGCCACCGGCAAACTGTATCTCGGCCATGGTATGGAACGCCCGGCGCAATCCATCCCAGGCGTAGGGTGATAGCTGATAGTCCAGCACCGGCGTGTCATCGCTGCGCAATTCGACGCTGCCACCGGGACTGTCCGGGTGAAAACCGTCCCGCAGCAACGCCAGCATGGCGTGGGTATGGGCCAGATTGGCCATGTGTTGCGAGTTTTCCTGACCGAAACCACCGAGCAAAGTCGTGGCCAGCGCCGGGTGCAGAGGAGGGACTTCCAGTTTGTAGGACATTTTGCCCGTGGTGCCGTCCTGCCATTGGAAATGGTCGGAGTAGATCGACTGCGGCGCGCCGTAGAAGGGGTTGACCACTTCGTCGAACAACGCGGCGGACATGTTTACCGGGTGCAGGAATGTGCGTTTGCCCAGGCGCTTGTGCGGGTCGGGTGCCCCGGAACGCATCAGCAAGGCCGGGCTGTTGATGCCGCCACCGGCCAGCACGAAATGCCGCGCCTTGACCGTGATGGTGCGTCCGGTCGGTGCGACGCAGCGTTCATCCATCGCCGAACATTGCAGGCCGGTGACCTTGTCGCCACTGATCGTGAGTTTTTCGGCGCGGGCCAGGTAAAGCAGCTCACCGCCTTTTTCCAGTGTCGCCGGAATGGTGGTGACCATCATCGATTGCTTGGCGTTGGTCGGGCAGCCCATGCCGCAGTATCCGAGGTTCCAGCAGCCGCGAACGTTGCGCGGGATGACGTGCCATGAGTAATTCAGTGCTTCGCAGCCCTTGCGGATCACATCGTTGTTGGCGTTGGGCGGCACCATCCACGGCGCGACGCCCAGGCGTTGCTCCATTTTCTCGAACCACGGCGCCATTTCCGCCGGGCTGTGGCCCTTGACGTTGTGCTCTTTGGCCCAGTGTTCCAGGGTCGGCTCCGGGGTACGGAAACTTGAGGTCCAGTTGATCAGCGTGGTACCGCCCACCGCCCGGCCCTGGAGGATGGTGATCGCGCCGTCCTTGCTCATGCGGCCAATGCCTTCCTGATAAAGGTTGGCGTAGGCCTCATCTTCGAGCAGCTTGAAGTCGCTGCTGGTCTTGAGAGGGCCTTCCTCGATCAGCAGTACCTTGTAGCCGGCTGCGCTGAGGATTTCGGCGGTGGTGCCGCCGCCGGCACCGCTGCCGATGATCGCCACGTCCGCTTCGAGTGTCAGGTCCTGGGTCAGTTGCGAGCCGTTGTAGGTTTTCCAGCCTCGGGCCATGCCTTCGCGGAACGGATCGGGTACGGGCATTTTCGGATTCTCTTTTTATTGTTGGAGTAGGCGGTGAAGCGGCTGACGCTATCGCGAGCAAGCTCGCTCCCACAGGGGACCTCCAGTGTTCACACGGTCAGTGTGGGAGCGAGCTTGCTCGCGATGGAGGCGACTCGGTATCAGACGGTTGGCGGCCCGGGATACCCGCAATGCGCCCACGATTCCTTGCGGCCGTACCAGGCCATCATCACCAGTTGCAGCAAGGAGCTGTGGCCCATGCGCAACAGGCTCAACGAGCTGTTTTCCCAGCGATCGAGAAAGGCTCGGATGTCGTTGGCACTGGCGTTTTCCCAACTGCCCCAGATCCCGGTCAGCGGTCCGCGGGTCACGGCCATTCCCAGCACATCGAACAGTTGTTGAGTCAGCTTGAGCATTTCCGGCGACAGGTGGGCCAGGCTGTAATCCAGGCTTTTCAGCGTGCCATCGACAGCCTCGGGCATCCGTTCGGCGGTCACGGCACCCTCGAGCATGACCGGGATCAACGCCCGCAAAAACAGCAGGTCGCCGCTGCGTAACGTGACGAAGCCATTGGCCGGGGCGCTCGACGAACAGCCGCTGAGGCTGGCTCCGAGTCCGGCGGTGGCGAGGAAAGCTGTGGCGCCGAGGCTGAATTTAAGCAACCCGCGCCGTGACAGCGCGGGTGTATCGGACAGGCTGGGGGTCATTATTGTTATTACCCGACGGTGATTATCGTTAGCGGATGAACAGTTTCTGGATCAGCTTCTGAATCGACTTGCCGTACGGCGGATAGATCAACTTCGCGGCGTTGAACCGTTGTTTGATCAACACGCCCTTGGCTTTGCTGAAGGTCAGGAACCCTTCATGTCCGTGATAGTGGCCCATGCCCGAGGCACCAATGCCACCAAACGGCATGTCGTCCTGGGCGACGTGCAGCAGGGTGTCGTTCAGGCACACGCCGCCGGAATGGGTTTCGTGCAGCACGCGCTGTTGTTCGCGCTTGTCGTAGCCGAAGTAATACAGCGCCAGTGGGCGAGGGCGCTGGTTGATGTAGGCAAATGCCTGCTCCAGATCCTTGTACGGCACGATCGGCAGCAGCGGCCCGAAGATTTCGTCCTGCATCACCGTCATCTCGTCCGTGACATTGAGCAGCAGGCTATGGCTCATGCGGCGGCCCTGGCCCTGGTCGAACAGCGGCATCAGCAACGCACCCTTGCTGGTGGCGTCGCTGACGTAACCGTTGAGACGCGCCAGTTGTCGCTCATTGATGATCGCGGTGTAGTCCGGGTTGTCGGCCAGCGTCGGATAAAACCCACGGACGGCTGTGCGATAGGCTTCGACGAAACCTCCGACGCGATTCTCCGGCACCAGCACATAGTCCGGGGCCACGCAGGTCTGGCCGGCATTCAGGGTCTTGCCGAAGGCGATGCGTTCGGCGGCGTCCTTGAGCGGCACATCCCGGGAAACGATGGCCGGGGATTTGCCGCCCAGCTCCAGGGTCACCGGGGTCAGGTTTTCCGCGGCGGCGCGCATGACGTGTTTGCCGATGCTGGTGGCGCCAGTGAACAGCAGGTGATCGAACGGCAGGCGTGAAAACGCCACGCCCATATCAGCCTCGCCCAGGACCACGCAAACCAGGTCTTCGGGGAAGATTCGCGCCAGCAGTTGCTTCATCAGCAGGCCGGTCGCGGGGGTCGACTCACTGAGCTTGAGCATCACCCGATTGCCCGCCGACAGCGCGCCGACCAACGGACCGATGGCCAGATACAGCGGGTAGTTCCACGGCACGATGACCCCGACCACGCCCAGCGGTTGGTAAACCACTTTGGCCGAAGCCGGCTGGAAAGCGGCGCCCACCTTGCGTCGCGAGGCTCGCATCCAGCCCTTGAGGTGTTTGCTGGCGTAATGGATGCCGTGCAGGCTGGGCATCAGTTCCGCGAGCAGGGTTTCATCGGCGCTGCGATGGCTGAAGTCCTGGCTGATCGCATCGATCAGGGCCTGGCGTTCATTGTTCAACAAATCCTTTAGCGCCTTGAGCCATTGCTGGCGCTGCGCGGCCGGTGGCATCGGGTTGGCGGCGTACGCGGCACGCTGGGCGTCGAACAGGGCCTGAAGCTCTTCCAGCGGCTGCTGTAGGTTCTGCAGGTAGGAAATTTCAGCAGTCATGGTCGGCTCCGGATTTATTGTAATGAAGCACTTTTTAGAGTCTATGCTCTAAAAAGTCAAATGACATCCTGGAACAGCTTTGTTTTATCCGCTCGCGGATAGATCTAAGATGCCCGTCAACGCACTCTGAATTAAAGCTCAAGCCATGGCCCCACGGATCAAAACCAGCGAGCGCATCGTGCAGAACAGCCTGGAGCTGTTCAACCAGCAGGGCGAGCGCAGCATCAGCACCAACCACATCGCTGCCCATATGGAGATTTCCCCGGGCAACCTGTACTACCACTTCCCGAACAAGCAGGCGATCATCGCCGTGCTGTTCAGCGAGTACGAAAGCCTGGTGGACAGCTTCCTGCGCCCGCCCCAGGGCCGTGCCGCCACGGTGGAAGATAAACGCTTCTACCTCAAGGAGCTGCTGTCGGCGATGTGGCGCTACCGGTTTCTGCATCGCGATCTCGAACATTTGCTCGACAGTGATCCAGACCTGGCCGACCGCTATCGACGCTTCTCTCAGCGCTGCCTGATACAGGGGGGGGCGATCTACGAAGGTTTCGTCGCCGCCGGCATCCTGAAGATGGACAAGGTGCAGATCGAATCCTTGACGCTCAATGCCTGGATCATCCTCACGTCCTGGGTGCGCTTCCTGTGCACCACGCGGGAGAACTCCAGCCACTTGAGCGAGCAGGCCATTAAACGCGGGGTGTATCAGGTGCTGGTGCTGGAGGCCGGGTTCGTTACGGACCAGGCCCGCGATGCGGTCAGCGCCTTGTTCGAAGAGTTTTACGTGCCCCTGGCCCAGGCACTGGAAGAAGTACAGTAGGATCAAGGCCGAGTTAATCACAGGAGCCCGCTATGCCCATTGCGCAACTGATCAGCCCGCAAGCACTGGACCTGAAAAAGGACCAGCCGGGGCTGGTGATTCTGGATTGTCGTTTTGCCCTCGAAGACCCGGATTACGGTCAGCGCAGCTATGCCGAAGGGCACATCGCCGGTTCGAGCTATGCCGACCTCGAGCGTGACCTGAGTGGCGCCGTGGTCAACGGCGTGACCGGGCGTCATCCGTTACCCGAGCCGGCGCAACTGATCGAGCGCCTGCAAGCCTTTGGCATCAATGCCGATAGCGAAGTGGTTCTGTATGACGACGGTCCGGGGGCCTATGCGGCGCGGGCCTGGTGGTTGCTGGCATGGTTGGGCAAGCGCGACGGTGTGTTCATCCTTGATGGCGGTCTGAAGGCCTGGCACGCGGCCGGTTTGCCGCTGAGCCTGGATGCGCCGGCGATTCCCTGTGGTTCCTTCACCGGCAGTCCTGATACGGCGTTGCTGATCAGTGCCGAGCAGCTGCAAAAGCGCCTTGCACGGCCGGAACTGACCCTGCTCGATGCCCGCGCACTGCCGCGCTTCAAGGGTGAGGTGGAACCGATCGATCCGATTGCCGGGCACATCCCCGGCGCCCAGTGTGCTGCGTTTACCGAGAACCTGGGCAGCGACGGACGTTTTCTGCCGGTCGATCAGCTCAAGCAGCGTTTTGCCGCGAAACTGGGCGATCGTTCGCCAAATGATCTGGTGGCGTACTGCGGTTCCGGCGTGACGGCGTGCCACAACCTGTTTGCGTTGTGTCTGGCCGGTTATCCGTTGGGTTCGTTGTATGCCGGGTCGTGGAGCGAGTGGATCAACGAGCCTGCGCGGGGCATCGCCACCGGCGAATGAACGCCACGAAACCTTGTGGGAGCGAGCTTGCTCGCGATGGGGCCATTACATTCAATATTGATGCTGATTGTTAAGCCGCCATCGCGAGCAAGCTCGCTCCCACGGGAATGGATGGGGTTTGTGAGACCTCATCAAGCCTCAAGTCCCCGCTTTGCACTGCGATACGCCCCCGGTCCAACCCCATACACCTGCTTGAACTGCCGGCTCAGATGGCTCTGGTCGGCAAACCCCAGTTGCATCGCGACTTCCAGCGGCAGACAACCACTTTGCAGCAACGCCCGCGCCCGGGCGATGCGCTGTTGCATCAGCCAGGTGTGCGGCGGCATACCGGTGGCCCGGCGGAACACCCGGGCGAAATGGAATGGCGAGAGATTGACCGCCGTCGCCAGCGCTTCCAGTGAGGGCGGTGCTGCCAATTGCGAGTGCAGCAATTCCTTGGCCAGGCTTACGGCACGGTGTTCCTTGCCGGGTTTGCCGGCATCAGGCACCGCCGCATGACGCTGCAACAGCGACAGCACCAGTTCACGCCAGACCGTTTGTTGCTGCAATGCGCTGGCGGGGCTTTCCAGCAAGCGGTGAAGTTGGCAGAAGCCGTTCACCAGATCCTGGTCGCGATACAGCGTGGCACCGAAGGCCGGCAAGTGGTGGGTTGGCAGTTCAAGTTCGGCCAGCAGCGAGGTCATCTGCCCGCTGTCCGGATAGAACGCCCGGTAAAGCCAGCCATCCTCGGTGCCTTTGTGACCGGTGTGCAGTTCATCAGGGTTGATCAGCACCAGCGTGCCGCTGCCCGCCAGGTGTTCGGCGCCGCGATAGCGATAACGCTGGGCGCCGGCCATGATCATGCCGATCACATAGCCGTCATGCACATGTGGGGCGAAACGATGGTCGATGTAGCGGGCGGACAATAACTCGACCCCGGCCAGTGGCGGGGTTTGCCAGAAGTGGATTGATTCGCCTTGGTCAGCGTCCATGATTCAAGAGCGCCCTATGGCGGCCAGCCACTCGGGGATGCGTCGTTCCAGGTAGTAACCCGGTTGCCTGAGCGTACCGTCGACGAAGCCGACATGCCCGCCATTGGCTTGCAGTTCGAATTGCGTGCAAGCGGACAACTCATCGACCTGCGGCAGGCTGTGGGGAAACACGAAGGGGTCGTCGGCGGCCTGAATCATCAAGGTCGGCGTACGAATTTCGCCAAGGAAATAGCGGCTGGAGGCACGGCGATAGTAATCCTCGGCATCGGCGAAACCGTGCAGGGGTGCAGTGACGCGTCCGTCGAAGTCCCAGAACGTGCGCATGTTTTCCAGGGATCCGAGGGCCGCCAGGGCTGCCAGGCCCTCCTCGCGTCCGTCATGCTGGAATTGCCGCTGCTTGTTCTTGATGTAGGCGACCATCTCGCGCATGAAATGCGCCTGGTAAACCTTGGAGAAACCTTGCCCGATACGGTCGGCGCACTGGTCCAGGCGGAACGGTACCGACACCGCCACGGCGCCCGTCACGCCGCTGTCGCTGCCGGTTTCGCCCAAATGCTTGAGCAGGACATTACCGCCTAGGGAGTAACCCACCGCATACAGTGGCGCGAGAGGCCGTTTGGCCCGCAAGTGCCTGATGGTTTCGGCCAGGTCTTCGCTGGCGCCGGAATGGTAGCTGCGCGGCAACAGGTTGGGTTCGCCCGAACAGCCGCGCCAGTTCAGTGCGACGCTCGCCCAGCCTCGGTCACCCAGGGCTTTTTGCATGCCGGCGACATAAGGCGAATTCGAGGACCCGGTGAGCCCGTGCAATACCAGCACCAACGGTGCGTCGGCGCTGTGCGGGCCGTGCCAGTCGAGATCGAGAAAATCGCCGTCTTCAAGCCAAAGACGCTCGCGTTCGCGACCGATGTGCACGGTTTTACGCCACAGCGGCCCCCACAAGGTTTGCAAGTGCGGATTGCCGAGGCCGAAGGCGGGGGTGAAGCGTTCTGGCGGATGAGACACGATCATTCTCGATGCAGCGGTGCGTAGCGGGTACGCACCTTTTTCAGGTCGGTCGGTTAACCGACGATCTCTGCCATACGTTGCCACAACGAGTAGTAGACGCGCCCGGATTTCTGCTCCCGGTGCAGGCGCCAGTTCTGCGGCAGGCCCAGGGTCGACGGCGCCGACTCGCTTTCGGTGTACACCCAGGCGTCTTCGGCCAGCCATTGGCGCTCTTCGAGCAACTTGCAAACGGCGGGCAGCAGGTTCTGGTTGAACGGTGGATCGAGGAACACCAGGTCGTAGGCCGTTGCGGTCTGGGTTTCCAGGTAGCGCAGGGCGTCGGCGGTCTGGACCTGGCCGTTGGTGCAGCGCAATGTGCCCAGGTGTTCCTTCAGGCTGGACACCGCGATGCTGCTGGCGTCCAGCGCCTGGCCCATGGCCGCGCCACGGGACAGGGCTTCGAGGAACAGCGCGCCGCTGCCGGTGAACGGGTCGAGCACCTTGGCGCCCGGCACGTAAGGCGCGAGCCAGTTGAACAGGGTTTCACGCACGCGGTCCGGCGTCGGACGCAGGCCCGGGGCGTCGGGGAAGCTCAGCTTCCGGCTGCGCCATTCGCCGCCGATGATGCGCAGCTGGTTCACGCCGTTGTGGACGTTGCGGGCAGGTTTTTTCGAATGAGTAGCCATTAATGCTCCGGAACCCCGAGCGGCTGCTCGGAAGGTTTATCAGTAGGGGCCGGTAACGGCTTTTGCGGCACGGTCGGGCCAGCGCTGACGATGACCATCTTGTTCGTGCTCAGGTGTTTGTTCATGGCGGCTTTGACCTGCTCGACGGTCAGGGACTGGGACTGTTGCATGAAGTCCTCCAGGTGACTCAACGGCAAGTTGTAAAAGCCGATGGCGCCCAGTTGGCCGACGATATCGGCGTTGCTGGCGGTGGACAGCGGGAAGCTGCCGGCCAGTTCACGCTTGGCGTCGTCGAGCTCTTTTTCGGTCGGGCCGGTTTTAAGGTAGTCGGCCAGCACATCCTGCACCAGTTTCAGGGTGCCCTCGCTCATCTCGGCGCGGGTTTGCAGGTTGATCATGAACGGGCCACGCGCCTGCATCGGCGTAAAGCCCGAATACACGCCGTAAGTCAGGCCACGCTTCTCGCGCACTTCGCTCATCAAGCGGGTGCCGAAGCCGCCGCCACCGAGAATCTGGTTACCCATGGACAATGCCGCGTAGTCCGGGTCATCGCGATCGATGCCCAATTGCGCGAGCATCAGGTTGGTCTGCTTGGACGGGAACTCGATATGGCCGACGCTGGCCTTGGGCTCAGCGGGTTGCGCAATTTTCGGCAAGGCCGGGCCTTTGGGCAGGGCGCCGGAAACCTGGGCGGCAATCGCTTCGGCTTCCGTGCGGGACAGGTCGCCGACCAGTGCGATCACCACGTTACCGGCTGCGTAGGCTTTCTCGTGGAAAGCACGCAGCTGTGCCTGGGTAATCGCCGGTACGGTTTTCGCCGTGCCGTCGCTGGCGTGTGCATACGGGTGATCACCGTACAAGCGGTTCATCAGCTCCAGGCTCGCCAGTTTGCCGGGGTTCTGTTTCTGGTATTCGAAACCGGCAAGCATCTGGTTCTTGATGCGGGCCAGCGAATCGGCAGGGAAAGTCGGCTTGCCGATGACTTCGGCGAACAGCTTCAGGGCCGGCTCGCGCTTGTCCTTGGCACTCAGGCTACGCAGCGAAGCGATTGCCATGTCCTTGAACGCGCCGTTGCCGAAATCGGCGCCCAGGCCTTCGAAGCCCCGGGCAATGGCACCGACGTCTTTACCGGCCACGCCTTCGTTGAGCATGGCGTTGGTCAACACCGCCACGCCCGGTGCATCGCCGTCCTGGCTGCTACCGGCAGCGAAGATCAGGCGCATGTCGAACATCGGCAGCTCATGGGCTTCGACAAACAGCACCTTGGTGCCTTCGGCGGTGTTCCAGGTCTGCACGTCCAGCTTGCGGTGGTTCGGTGCCTTGCCGTTGAGTTCGGTCAGCGACTGCAGTTTCTGACTGGCCTTGGCCTTGTCGAGGGCTTCGCTGGCATTGGTTTCGACAGAGCGCGACAAATAGAACGCTGCGGAACCGATAACGGTGACGGCGATCAGGCCGATCAGGGCCAGGCGGGAGGGTTTACGCTCACTCATGAGTCGTCTCCAGAGGCAGTACATGGGCGACGCTGAGACGTTCGCGAGTGAAATACAGCTTGGCGGCTTTCTGGATATCTTCCGGCGTGACGCTTTCCAGATCGGCCAGTTCGGTGTCCATCAGTTTCCATGACAGGCCGACTGTTTCCAGTTGGCCGATGGCGGTGGCCTGACTGGTGATCGAGTCGCGCTCGAAGACCAGGCCGGCGATGACTTGTGCGCGTACGCGCTCCAGCTCTTCAGCGGTTGGCGCCGTGGTTTTCAGCTGGTCGAGCAGCTTCCACAAACCGGCTTGCGCCTGGGCGATGGTCTTGTGTTTCTGCGAGTTTGGCGATGCCGACAGGGTGAAGAGACTGTCGCCACGGGTATAGGCGTCGTAACTCGACGAGCCACCGGACACCAGTTCTTCTCCGCGCTCCAGTTGCGTCGGGATGCGTCCGCTGTAGCCGCCGTCGAGCAGTGCCGAGATCAGGCGCAGGGCATTGACCAGGCGCTTGTCTTCGGCTGTGGCGATGCTCGGCACGTTGAAGGCCAGCATCAGGCTAGGCAGTTGGGTCTGCACGTGCAGGGTGATCTGGCGCTCGCCCGGTTCGGCCAGTTCCAGCGGTTTTTTCGCGGCGGGCACTTCACGCTTGGCGATCGGGCCGAAATAGCGTTGGGCCAGGGTTTTGACTTCGTCCGGGGTGACATCGCCAACCACCACCAGCGTGGCGTTGTTGGGCACGTACCAGGTTTCGTACCAGTGGCGCAGCTCTTCGACTTTCATCCGCTCAAGGTCGGCCATCCAGCCGATGGTAGGCGTGTGATAGCCGCTTGCCGGATAAGCCATGGCCTTGAAACGCTCGTAGGCCTTGGCCATCGGCTTGTCGTCGGTGCGCAGGCGACGCTCTTCCTTGATGACCTCGATTTCCTTGGCGAACTCGTCGGGCGGCAGGCGCAGGCTGGCCATGCGGTCGGCTTCCAGTTCGAAGGCCACGCCCAGGCGATCCCGGGCCAGCACCTGGTAATAGGCGGTGAAATCATCGCTGGTGAATGCGTTCTCTTCGGCGCCGAGGTCGCGCAGGATCAGCGAGGCTTCGCCGGGGCCGACTTTCTCGCTGCCTTTGAACATCATGTGTTCCAGGGCGTGGGACAGGCCGGTATTACCCGGTGTCTCGTAGCTGGAGCCGACCTTGTACCAGACCTGGGAAACCACCACGGGTGCACGGTGGTCTTCACGCACGACCACCTTCAGGCCATTGTCGAGGGTGAATTCGTGGGTGGGTTGCGGGTCGGCAGCCAGAGCCGAAAGGGGCAGGCAAACTGTGCTGAGCAGCAGGCCTGCGGCGCGGCGGGCAAGAGCATTCATTCGTTTTCAAACCTTTGGGGCTGCCCGCTTGTTCTTAGCGTCAGCGGGCGAGAGGGTGCTAGGATACTGATCCGTTTTACTGGCGGCCACGCCTATCAGGCCTTTGCGTTTGATCAGGTTGTATGGGTTTGCAGCAGAAGGTTGGAATTTATCAACTAAACTCTGCTTTTTCGCCGATTTTGCTGCTTTAGTCCTTCGTAAAAACGTTTCCGTGAGGTGCCGTTCGCACCTCGACAAAATGTTGCGCGTGAACAAGCTGGGTCAATCGCAGTCTGTTCTGCATCGAATATTTATTTGCCGGGGCGCCATTGGCGCGTCGCTACCGTGAGATAGCCGTCCTCCATGTTTGGTTCCAACGACGACAAGAAGACCCCAGCTGCGGCTGGCGAGAAGAAAAGCCTGTTCGGATGGCTGCGCAAAAAGCCGCAGGAACCCGTCGTCGAACAGCCACCAGCCATTCCTGAACCAGCGCCGACGCCGGTCCCGGTAATAGAAGAAACGCCCGCGCCGGTTGTTCTGCCGATTGCCGAGCCGTCGCTGCAACCCAAGGTTGAAGCCGTTCCCCAACCAGTCAGCGAAATCGTCACCGAACAGCCTCCGGCCCCGGCGGCCGAACCGTGGTTGACCCTGCCAGTGGCCGAAGAACCCGTGGCATTGGTCGAAAATGACCTGGCTCCTCACGTGACACCACCGATTCCGGCTCCGGCAGCGTTTACGCCAGCCCCGGTTCACGCGCCTGTGGTCGAACCGATTGTTGAGCCAGTCGTCGTGGCCGAGCCTGTGCCCGTTGTCAGCCAGCCAGAGGTTCCGGTATTCGTTGCTCCGGTTGCTCCGGTTGCTCCGGTTGCTCCGGTTGCTCCGGTTGCTCAAGCACCGGCACCCGCTCCGATTCCTGAGCCGATCGCGGCGCCCGTCGAAGCCCCGGTCGAGCCGGTACGCACCGAAGAAACCAAAGCCGGTTTCTTCGCCCGCCTCAAGCAGGGCCTGTCCAAGACCAGCGCCAGTATCGGCGAAGGCATGGCCAGCCTGTTCCTGGGCAAAAAGGTCATTGATGACGAGTTGCTCGAAGACCTCGAAACCCGTTTGCTGACCGCCGACGTGGGTGTCGAAGCCACCTCGGTGATCATTCAGCGCCTGACGCAGAAGGTTGCGCGCAAGGAGCTGGCCGATGCCGATGCCCTGTACAAATCCCTGCAAGCCGAGCTGGCAGCGATGCTCAAGCCTGTCGAGCAGCCGCTGAAAATCGCCTCGCAAAACAAGCCGTTCGTGATTCTGGTCGTCGGCGTCAACGGTGCCGGCAAGACCACCACCATCGGCAAGCTGGCGAAGAAACTGCAGCTGGAAGGCAAGAAAGTCATGCTCGCCGCCGGCGACACCTTCCGTGCCGCGGCGGTGGAGCAATTGCAGGTATGGGGTGAGCGCAACAAAATCCCGGTGATCGCGCAGCACACTGGCGCCGACTCGGCCTCGGTGATCTTCGACGCCGTGCAGGCCGCCAAGGCCCGTGGCATCGATGTGCTGATCGCCGACACCGCCGGCCGTCTGCACACCAAAGACAACCTGATGGAAGAACTGAAAAAGGTTCGCCGGGTGATCGGCAAGCTCGACGCCGACGCACCTCACGAAGTGCTGTTGGTGCTTGACGCCGGGACCGGCCAGAACGCCATCAACCAGGCCAAGCAATTCAACCAGACCGTCGAACTGACCGGCCTGGCGCTGACCAAGCTCGACGGCACCGCCAAAGGCGGGGTGATTTTCGCCCTGGCCAAGCAATTCGGCCTGCCGATCCGCTACATTGGCGTCGGCGAAGGCATCGACGATTTGCGTACCTTTGAAGCAGAACCCTTTGTCCAGGCATTGTTTGCCGAGCGGGAGCGTTCATGATTCGTTTCGAACAGGTCGGTAAGCGCTACCCGAACGGTCACGTCGGCTTGCATGAGCTGAGCTTTCGAGTCCGTCGTGGCGAGTTCTTGTTTGTCACCGGCCATTCCGGCGCCGGTAAATCCACGCTGTTGCGCCTGTTGCTGGCGATGGAACGCCCGACCAGCGGCAAGTTGCTGCTCGCCGGGCAAGACCTGAGCACCATCAGCAACGCGCAGATTCCTTTCTTGCGTCGGCAGATCGGCGTGGTGTTCCAGAATCACCAGTTGCTGTTCGATCGCACGGTGTTCAATAACGTCGCGTTGCCTTTGCAGATCCTGGGGCTGTCCAAGGCCGAGATCGCCAAGCGCGTGGACTCGGCACTGGAGCGCGTGGCGCTGTCGGATAAAACCGATCTGTACCCGGGTGACCTGTCCACCGGTCAGCAGCAGCGCGTCGGCATCGCCCGCGCCATCGTTCACCGTCCGGCCTTGCTGCTGGCGGATGAGCCGACCGGTAACCTCGATCCGCGCCTGGCCGCCGAGATCATGGGTGTGTTCGAAGACATCAATCGCCTGGGTACCAGCGTGCTGATCGCCAGTCACGACCTGGCCCTGATCGCCCGCATGCGCCATCGCATGCTGACCTTGCAACGCGGTCGATTGATCGGTGACGGGGAGGCCGCGGTATGAGTGCAACGCGTAGCCCCAAGGTTTCCGAGCGTGTGGCCCCGAAGGCCGCCGATCCGCAACCGCAAAAGAAAAAACACGACGATGACGACGGGCCGGACTTTGCCACGTTGTTCCGCGCCTGGATCGAAAGTCATCGCGCCAGCCTGGTGGACAGCCTGCGCCGCCTGGGCAAGCAGCCTATCGGCAGTTTCTTCACCTGCATGGTGATGGCGGTGGCCCTGAGTTTGCCCATGGGGCTGTCACTTTTGCTAAGTAACGTCGAGCGTCTGGGTGGTTCCTGGCAGCGTGCGGCGCAGATTTCCCTGTATCTGGACCTTGAGGCCAAGCCGGCGGAAGGCGAAGCGCTGCGCGATCAGATCAAGGGCATGCCTGGCGTCGCCGAGGCCGAATACGTTGGCCGGGATCAGGCGCTGGAAGAGTTCCAGCAACAGTCCGGGCTGGGCGAGGCGCTCAAGGAGTTGCCGGAGAACCCGCTGCCGGGCGTGGTCCTGGTGACGCCGACTGAAGTCGACAAGCCGGCTCTTGAAGCATTAAGACAAAAACTATCCGAGCTGCCGAAGGTACAACAGGCGCAACTTGATTTAGTCTGGGTCGAGCGTCTGGCAGCCATCCTCAAGCTGGGTGACCGTTTTGTCTTCGGTCTGACTGTGCTTCTGGTTTCTGCATTACTTTTGGTGATAGGCAATACCATTCGTCTTCATATTGAAAACCGCCGCACAGAGATAGAAGTGATTAAACTGGTCGGCGGCACTGACAGCTATGTGCGCAGGCCCTTTCTGTATATGGGTGCGCTGTATGGCTTCGGTGCGGGGATTCTGTCCTGGGGCGTTCTGGCGTTCGGCCTTGATTGGCTGAACGACGCGGTGGTGGGGCTGGCCGGTTTGTACGGCAGTGATTTCGCGCTGGCTGGAGTGCCAGTTGCCGACGGTCTGTCTCTCTTGCTTGGCGCGGTGCTGTTGGGGTATATCGGTGCATGGATTGCAGTCGCACGCCACCTGAGGGAGCTTGCGCCTAAGTAGTATCATTTTGCTCGTATTGACCTTTCAGCGTTTATGGGTTTTAGGGAACTTGTCTTTCGGTTTCCGGTCAATTTTCGCAGTGCTGAACTGCACGAGTTTGTAAGTCGGAGGTTTTTTCGTATGACCAATTCTTTGCAACCTGCATATGCTCTGGTCCCGGGTGCGAACCTGGAGGCCTATGTGCACACCGTCAACAGCATTCCATTGCTGTCGCCGGAGCAGGAGCGTGAACTGGCCGAGAGTCTCTATTATGAGCAGGATTTGGGGGCGGCTCGGCAGATGGTGCTCGCCCACCTGCGTTTTGTCGTACATATCGCCCGTAGCTATTCCGGCTACGGTCTGGCTCAGGCTGACCTGATCCAGGAAGGCAACGTCGGCCTGATGAAGGCCGTGAAGCGCTTCAACCCGGAAATGGGCGTGCGCCTGGTGTCCTTTGCCGTGCACTGGATCAAGGCGGAAATCCACGAGTTCATCCTGCGCAACTGGCGCATCGTGAAAGTCGCGACCACCAAGGCCCAGCGCAAGCTGTTCTTCAACCTGCGCAGCCAGAAGAAGCGTCTGGCCTGGCTGAACAACGAAGAAGTCCATCGCGTAGCGGAAAGCCTGGGTGTAGAGCCTCGGGAAGTACGCGAGATGGAAAGCCGCCTGACCGGCCATGACATGGCCTTCGATCCGGCTGCCGAAGCGGACGACGACAGTGCATTCCAGTCGCCGGCCAACTATCTGGAAGACCACCGGTACGATCCGGCCCGTCAACTGGAAGATGCCGACTGGAGCGACAACTCCAACCACAACCTGCACGAAGCGCTGGAAGTGCTGGACGACCGCAGCCGTGACATCCTCTACCAGCGCTGGCTGGCGGAAGAAAAAGCCACGCTGCACGACCTGGCGCAGAAGTACAACGTGTCGGCCGAGCGTATTCGTCAGCTTGAGAAAAGCGCGATGAACAAGCTCAAGTTGTCGATCGCTGCGTAACTGGCGAGCAGGCAATAAAAAACGCCCCGATCATTGATCCTGTGGGAGCGAGCTTGCTCGCGATGAGGCCCGAACATTCAATATAAAAGTTGAATGTCAGGCCGTCATCGCGGGCAAGCCCGCTCCCACAGTGGTTTTCAGGGTCTGAAAAATTGGGATCAGTTATTGGGCCCAAGGCGCCCGGCGCGAATCGTTCAGCCCGACCAGATAGCTGTCGCCACCTAACTGGCTCATCTGTCGCCGAATCCAGCCTGCGCGTCGCGCCACGTAAGCGGTCGGATGGCTTGCACTCCACACGCGAGGGTTGGGCAGTACGGCGGCCAACAAGCTCGATTGCTGACGGCTGAGGTTCCTGGCGCTCACGCCAAAGTGATGCCGGGCCGCCGCTTCGGCACCAAACACGCCGTCATCCCACTCGACACTGTTGAGGTACACCTCAAGAATCCGTTGCTTGGGCCAGAACACTTCGATCAGTCCGGTGAACCAGGCTTCCAGGCCTTTACGCAGCCAGCTGCGACCAGACCACAGGAACAGGTTTTTCGAGACTTGCTGGCTGAGGGTGCTGGCGCCACGGATCGAACCGCCGCGCTCGTTATGGGCAAACGCCGCCTGAATTGCGCCGATATCGAAGCCCCAGTGCTCCGGGAATTTCTGGTCTTCGCCGGCAATCACCGCGACTTTCAGGTCATCGGAGATTTCGTCCCAGGGTTTCCAGGTCCGTTGCAGGTCGATGGGTTCGCCGTCAAACCAGGATTCGATCTTGCGCTCGACCATCAGCGTCGTCCCCGGTGGCGGCACCACGCGAAAGATCAGCACCAGCAATACGCTGCCACCCATGAACCAGAGCACGGCCTTGGAGAAATGACGGAAATAGATACGCAGCATAGAGATGGCTTGGCCGAACCCGTTGAGCGGGCCATTATACAGACCCTTTGGATCGAAACTGACTGGAGTTCTGCATGCTGCGTGGCTTTCTGATGCTGGCCGCTTTTTTCGGCTTCACCGGTGTCGGTCTCGGGGCCTTTGCCGCCCATGGCCTGAAAAACCGTCTGACACCTGAATATCTGACGATTTTTCATACCGGCGTCACTTATCAACTGGTGCACACCCTGGCGCTGCTGGGCGTGGCGCTGCTGGCCACGCAGATTCCCGGCCGTTTGCTCACGTGGGCCGGCGCATCCTTTGCCATCGGCATCCTGCTGTTCTCCGGCAGCCTGTACGTGCTCACGCTGACGGGTATCAGCAAGCTTGGCATTGTCACCCCGTTCGGCGGCCTGGCCTTCCTCGCGGGCTGGCTCTGCCTGGGCCTCGCCGCCTGGCGCTTGCCGCTGACCACTTGACGCTTATTGCTGACCTTTAGGTCACGATCGGGCTAGAATGCCAGCCCCTAAAAATGATGGCGGCATCCGGCATGCGCATTCAGTTGAACGGCGAATCCTTTGAACTGCCCGACGGTGAAACCGTTGCGGCCCTGCTGACCCGTCTGGACCTGACCGGTCGCCGGGTGGCGGTCGAACTCAATCTGGATATCGTCCCGCGCAGTCTGCACGCAGACACCACGTTGAACGACGGCGACAACGTCGAAGTGGTGCACGCCATCGGCGGCGGCTAGCAGCCTCGCCCCAGTGGCCACAGAATTCTGCAAGTACCTCACCCCTACAGAGGATTTCCCATGAGCATCGTTCGCAGCGACAAGCCTTTCGTCCTGGCCGGTCGTACTTACCAGTCGCGTTTGCTGGTCGGTACCGGCAAGTACCGTGACATGGAAGAAACCCGCCAGGCCATCGAAGCCTCGGGTGCCGAAATCGTCACTTTCGCCGTACGCCGCACCAACCTTGGCCAGATCGAGGGCGAGCCGAACCTGCTCGAAGTGCTGTCGCCGGATCGCTACACCTTCCTGCCGAACACCGCCGGTTGCTATGACGCTATCGAGGCCGTACGCACCTGCCGCCTGGCTCGTGAGCTGCTCGATGGCCACAACCTGGTCAAGCTGGAAGTGCTGGCGGATCAGAAAACCCTGTTCCCCAACGTGATCGAAACCCTCAAGGCCGCCGAAACGCTGGTCAAGGAAGGCTTCGACGTGATGGTTTACACCAGTGACGACCCGATCATCGCCCGTCAGTTGGCGGAAATCGGTTGCATCGCGGTGATGCCGCTGGCCGGTCTGATTGGCTCCGGTCTGGGGATCTGCAATCCATATAACCTGCAGATCATCCTCGAAGAAGCCAAGATCCCGGTGCTGGTGGATGCTGGTGTCGGTACTGCTTCCGACGCCACTATCGCCATGGAACTGGGTTGTGATGCCGTGCTGATGAACTCGGCCATTGCCCACGCCCAGCAGCCGGTCATGATGGCCGAAGCCATGAAACATGCGATCGTCGCAGGCCGACTGGCCTACCTCGCCGGCCGCATGCCGAAAAAACTCTATGCCAGCGCCTCTTCGCCGCTGGATGGTCTGATCAAGTAAGAGCCATTGATGACTGAATCGAACGACACGCCTATCCAGACGGAAGAAGGCGACGAGCGCCAACACCGCCGCATCAAGAGTTTCGTGATGCGCGCCGGGCGCATGACCGAAGGCCAGCAAAAGGGCCTGGAGCAGGGCACTCCGCTGTTCGTGCTGCCGCTGGCCGACGCGCCGGTGGATTTCGACCAGGTGTTCGGTCGCTCGGCACCGCGCTCGCTGGAAATCGGTTTCGGCATGGGCCATTCGCTGCTGGAAATGGCAGCGGCTGCGCCGGATCAGGATTTCATTGGCGTTGAGGTTCACCGTCCGGGTGTCGGTGCGCTGCTCAATGGCGTGCTGACACAAGGCCTGACCAACCTGCGGGTCTACGATTGCGATGCGATCGAAGTGCTCAACCGCTGCGTGGCCGATAACAGCCTCGATCGCCTGATGCTGTTTTTCCCGGATCCGTGGCACAAGAGCCGTCACCACAAGCGTCGTATCGTTCAGGCGTCCTTCGCTGAGTTGGTGCGCAGCAAATTGAAAGTCGGCGGCATTCTGCACATGGCCACTGACTGGGAACCGTACGCCGAATACATGCTGGAAGTGATGAACGTCGCGCCGGGTTACCGCAACCTCGCCGAAGACGGCAAGTGCGTACCACGCCCGGCCGAGCGCCCGATCACCAAGTTCGAACGCCGTGGCGAACGTCTTGGGCATGGGGTGTGGGATCTGAAGTTCGAAAAACTGGCGTAAACCTGTGGGAGCGAGCTTGCTCGCGATGGCGGCCTGGCAGTCAACAGAGATGTTGGATGTTATGGCCTCATCGCGAGCAAGCTCGCTCCCACAGTTGTTTTAGGGTGTGGCTGAGATCAGCGGCGGTCAGCGACCACGCCAATCAACACCAGCACCACCAACAACACCGGCGCCAGGCTGTAGTTGTTGAACTGGCTCAAGCCGCGCACGACCCACGGCGTGGCGTAGATCAGCGCCGCGCCGCTGCCGATCATGCACAGCAGAGACATCAGCGGCACGCGCAAGGCGCCGGCGATGCTGCCCAGGAGTTGCTCGACCCAGCCTTTGAAATCCGCACCAAACAGCACCAGCAGGCAGCCCACCAAGGCCAGGGCGATTTCCGAGAGGTTGCTGCGGCTCCAGCGAGACACAGTGGCAAGCAGGTCGAGTACCAAATCCATTCGATTTCCTTATGTCAGAAATTTCTGCAGCAAGTCGTTGAGGAAGAGTTGTCCGCGCTCGGTGGCTACCAGACGTGAAGGTTCGACCTGCAACAGGCCGCTTTGTTCGGCTTCACGGCGGCCTTCAGCGAGGCTTTCCAGCGTCATGCCGGTACGTTCCGGGTACAGCCGCGATTCGACGCCTTCAGTCAGGCGCAGCGCGTTCATCAGGAATTCGAACGGCATCTCTTCATTGGTCAGCGCTTTCTCGCCGGCCTTAAAGCTTTTCGCCGGATTCAGGTAATCCTTGGGCAGGCGGGTCTTCCAGGTACGAATGATGCGCCCGTCCGGATGGCTGAGCTTGCCATGGGCGCCGGCGCCGATGCCAATGAAGTCGCCAAAACTCCAGTAATTGAGGTTGTGGCGCGCCGGGCGACCGGGCAGGGCATAGGCCGAAACTTCGTATTGAACGTAACCATGTTCAGCCAGCAGTGCTTGCCCGGCCTCCTGAATGTCCCACAGCGTGTCGTCTTCCGGCAGAGTCGGTGGCTGGTTCCAGAATACTGTGTTCGGTTCCAGGGTCAGTTGATACCACGACAGGTGAGTCGGTTTCAGGGCGATGGCTGTGCGCAAGTCCGCCAAGGCATCGTCCAGGGACTGATTCGGCAAGCCATGCATCAAGTCCAGGTTGAAGTTGTCGAACCCGGCCTGCCGCGCCATACCGGCGGCGCGTACGGCTTCGTCACCGTTGTGAATCCGTCCCAAGGCCTCGAGCTTTTCTTGCTGAAAGCTCTGAATACCGATCGACAGGCGATTGATCCCCAGTTTCCGGTACGCCACGAACTTGTCTTGCTCGAACGTCCCCGGATTGGCTTCCAGCGTGATTTCGATGTCGCTGGCAAACGGAATGCGCTGTTCGACGCCTTTGAGCAAACGACCCAGCGAATCAGCGCTGAACAGGCTTGGCGTGCCGCCACCAAAGAAAATCGAGCTCAGCTCACGACCATAAACGGCGTGCAGGTCCTGATCGAGATCGGCCAGCAATGCGTCGACGTACTCTTCTTCCGGCAGCACGGGGCTGGCCGTGTGGGAGTTGAAGTCGCAATAAGGGCATTTGCGCACGCACCACGGGATGTGGATATACAGCGCCAGCGGCGGCAGCACAGGCAGGGCCGCCCGAGGCGATAGAGCATCGCCGCCGAAGATCAGCGGCGACGCGGATGATTCACGGATCATTTCAAGCCCAGACGCTGGCGCAGCAGATCCATTGCACGGGCGCGGTGGCTGATCTGGTTCTTGTCGCCTGGGCTCAGTTCGGCGCTGGAGCAATCGCGCTCCGGCACCCAGAACAGCGGGTCGTAGCCAAAACCGTGTTCGCCGCTGGCCTGGGTCAGGATTCGCCCGTGCCACAAACCTTCGCAGAGGATCGGCAACGGATCATCGGCGTGGCGCACCAGTGCCAGCACGCATACGAACTGCGCGCCACGTTCGGCTTCAGGCACGTCTTTCAACACGTCGAGCAGCTTGGCGTTGTTCGCCGCATCGCCCTTGCCATCGGCATAACGCGCCGAGTAGATACCGGGCGCGCCGCCAAGGAAATCCACCGCCAGCCCGGAATCGTCGGCCAGCGCCGGCAGGCCGGAAATGCGCGCGGCATTGCGGGCCTTGAGGATGGCGTTCTCGACGAACGACAAACCGGTCTCTTCGGGCTCGACGCTGCTGAACTCGCCGATCGAGCGCAGGTGCACCGACTCGCCGAGCATGGCCTGGAGTTCCTTGAGTTTGCCGGCGTTATGGCTGGCCAGTACGAGTTGCGTGAAGTTGATCATTGGCCAGGGAAGAGCTCTTGGTTGAAATTGATGGTGTTGATCTTGTCGCCGGTCTGCACCTTGATGTTGAAGGTGCGGATTTCCTGCTGCGGTACCGGGTATTGGGCGATGTAGTAAATCGCTCCTTGCTCGGTGACCTGCTTGAAGTTCAGTGTGTAGCTTTGGCTGGTCAGGTCTTTGACGGTGCCGCTGACGTCGGCCGCCATCGGCGTGCCGGCCTTGATCACTGAAATGTTGATCACGCCCTGATCCTTGCTGCGGGTCAGCTGGGCAGCCTTGGCAACGTCCGGTAGCAGGTAGGTGGAGTTGAAGGTGTTGTAGTGCACCGTCACGTCACCGAAGGTTTCCTTGCGTTCGCTCTTGATGGCGTCGGCGGCCATGGCGGTGACGCTCAGGCAGGCAGTGAGTAGAAACAACGCTAGACGACCCATGATCGTTCTCCTTGAAGTAGGGTGGATCAGACCGCGACCTTGTGGTCGGAAAGTCCCGGACTGCTGACGCGGTAGATACCGATCTCACCTAACAGATTAGGCCATAGCTTGCTGGCCCACCCGTGCCGATGCTGTTGATCCACGGCCAGCCGATCAATGACCTTCGCTTCACGTTCGCGACACAAGGCTTCAAAGTCGGCGAAGGTGCAGAAGTGAATGTTCGGCGTGTTGTACCAGGTGTACGGCAGGAACTCGGAAACCGGCATGCGGCCCTTGCTCGCCAGGTACCAGCGGCACCGCCAGTGGCCGAAGTTGGGGAAGGTGATGATGCACTGGCGACCGACGCGCAGCATTTCCTCGAGGATCCTGTCCGGGTAGTGCACCGCTTGCAGCGCCTGGGTCATGACCACGACATCGAAACTGTTGCTGGCAAAGTTGCCCAGGCCCTTGTCCAGGTCCTGTTCGATGACGTTGATGCCCTTGGCCACGCACTCGGCGATATTGTCGGCGTCGTTTTCCAGGCCATAACCGGTGACTTGCTTGTTATCGCGCAGCCAGGTCAGCAGTTCGCCATCGCCGCACCCGAGGTCGAGCACGCGGCTGCCGGCGGGGATCCATTCCTGGATGATTTCCAGATCAGCTCTCATGGCTTTCTCACAACGTAATGCGGTTCATGTAATTGCCGAATGCCTGCAGGTAGCGCGGGATCGGAATCAGGAAGGCGTCGTGGCCTTGCGGAGCGTCGATCTCGAGGTAGCAGACGTCCTTGCGCGCGGCCATCAGCGCGTCCACCAGTTCCCGCGAGCGGGCAGGGGAGAAGCGCCAGTCGGTGGTGAACGACATCACGCAGAACTTGGCCTTGGCGCCTTCAAAGGTTTTCGCCAGGTTATCGTCGAAGTTCGCCGCCGGATCGAAGTAGTCGAGCGCTTTGGTCATCAACAGGTAGGTGTTGGCATCAAAGCGCCCGGAGAACTCCTCGCCCTGATAGCGCAGGTAGCTTTCCACCTGGAACTCGACGCTGTGGAAGTCGTAGTTGAGCTTCTCGCTCTTGAGCCCGCGGCCGAATTTCTCGCCCATGGAGTCGTCGGACAGGTAGGTGATGTGCCCGACCATCCGCGCCAGCATCAGGCCGCGCTTGGGGATCACGTTGTGTTCCTGGAACGAACCGCCGTGGAATTCCGGGTCGGTGAGGATCGCCTGGCGCGCCACTTCGTTGAACGCGATGTTCTGCGCCGACAGCTTGGGTGCCGAGGCGATGGCCAGGCAGTGACGGATGCGGTCAGGGTAAGTGATGCTCCATTGCATCGCCTGCATGCCGCCGAGGCTGCCGCCGATCACGGCCGCGAACTGGGCGATGCCGAGACGGTCCGCCAGACGCGCCTGACTGTGCACCCAGTCTTCCACGGTCAATACTGGAAAGTCGGCGCCGAACGGCTTGCCGGTGTCCGGGTTGATACTGCTCGGGCCGGTGGAACCGTTGCAGCCGCCGAGGTTGTTCAGGCTGACCACGAAGAACTTGCTGGTGTCGATCGGCTTGCCGGGACCGATGCAGCTGTCCCACCAACCGGGTTTGCGGTCGTCGGCGCTGTGGTAGCCGGCGGCGTGGTGATGGCCGGACAGGGCGTGGCAGATCAGCACGGCGTTGCTCGCCGTGGCGTTGAGCGTGCCGTAGGTTTCGTAGATCAGGTCATAGGCCGGGAGCGAGCGACCGCAGGCCAACGCCAGGGGTTCGCTGAAGTGCGCCACTTGCGGCGTTACCAGACCAACAGAATCGGGGGGAAAGGCAGCTGGCATCGACCCTGCTCTCATTGAAATGAGGCGTAAGTCTAAAGACCGCTGGGGTTAGCGGCAAGCAACGATCGGGCCTGATTTCATTCAGCAGAACCGCGGTGCGGCCTTCGCGAGCAAGCCCGCTCCCACAGGATTGATGCGGTCCATGTGGGAGCGAGCTTGCTCGCGATGAACGATGACGCGGTCAGCCTGCGGGACGCACCAGATCAGGCAAGTCCGGCAACTTCTTCGGCGAGCAGATTCGCACCCGTTTCTGCCGGTTCAACTCGCCACTGATCAGGCTGACCTGGCTCTTGGACACGCCAAAGGCCTTGGCCAGAAACGCCATCAGATACGCGTTGGCCTTGCCCTCGACCGGCGGCGCGGTCAGGCGGATCTTCAGGCGATCGCCGTGCAGCCCGCAGAAGTCATCACTGCGGGCTGCCGGTTGCAGGTGACACTCCAGAATCAGGTCGTCACCGTCCCAGCGAAACCAGCTCACCGGGTCAGATCAACACGCGGAGGATTTGCGGCATCATGGTCATGGCGGCGAGGTTGTTGATCACCAGCATGTCGATCAGCTTGAGTGCCAGGAACGCAAAGATCGGCGACAGATCCAGGCCGCCCAGGCTCGGCAGGAACTTGCGGAACGGCGCCAGGGCCGGTTCGCAGACGTCGTTCACCAGTTCGGCGCCCGGGTTATGGCTGCCCGGGGCGACCCAGGACAGGATCACGCTGATGATCAGGGCGAAGAAGAAAATCTTCATGAACAGCGCGGTCACGCCAATGATCGACCAGATCAGCAATTGCAGCGGGTTGCCGATGGTGCCGTAGGTCAGCAGCAGGGTCAGGGCCATCAGCGCCAGTTGCACCAGGATCGCCAGCACCAGCGAGGACATGTCCAGGCCGAATACGCTCGGGATGATCCGGCGCAGCGGCTTGAGCAGCGGCTGGGTGGCCTTCACGATGAACTGGCAAATCGGGTTGTAGAAGTTCGCCCGCACCAGTTGCAGTACGAAACGCATCAGCACGATCAGCAGGTACAGGCTGCCGAGGGTTTGCAGCACGTAGACCGCTGCAGTATTCAATCCAATCATGAAAAGCTCCTTATTGACCCAGTTGTTCGGCCATCTCGGCCGAGCGATGCGCGGCAGCGCCGAGTGCTTTTTCGACCAAGGCTTCAAAGCCATTGGCCTGGAACGACTTGATTGCAGCTTCCGTGGTGCCGGCAGGCGAGGTGACACGGCGGCGTAACTCGGCCGCGTCGACGTCGCTGGAGACCGCCATATGTGCGGCGCCCAGGGCGGTTTGCAGGGTCAGTTGCGCAGCGATGTCCGCCGGCAGGCCGAGCTTCACGCCGGCGGCGGTCATGGCCTCGATCAGCAGGAAGAAATACGCCGGGCCCGAGCCGGAAACGGCGGTGACGGCATCCAATTGCTGCTCTTCATTCAGCCATAGGGCGATGCCGACCGCGGACAGCAGTTCCTGGGCCTGCTGACGCTGTTCGGCTGACACTTCGGTTGTTGCGAACAGACCGCTCGCACCCTGACGTACCAGCGCCGGGGTGTTGGGCATGCAGCGCACGATCGGCTGGGCGCCGAGCCAGTTGTTCATGCTGGCGCAGGTGATGCCTGCGGCAATCGAAACCACCAGTTGATGGGGCTTGAGGCTTGGGCGAATGGCTTCGCACACGGCTTTCATCGCCTGGGGTTTGACCGCCAGCACGACCACGTCGGCACCGTCGATGGCCTGGGCGTTGTCGGCAAAGGTTTCTATGCCGTGTTCAGCGCTCACGCGGGCACGGGTTTCTTCGCCCGGATCGCTGGCGCGGATCTGTGCTGCTTCCAGACCCTTGGCCCGCAGGCCGCCGATCAGACTGGCGGCCATGTTGCCGGCACCGATAAAGGCAATACGTGTCTTGCTCATGTCAGGTCCTTATAAGGAGAAGAGTCAGCCATTTTTCAAGGCTGGCCGTAGTCGCGGGCGCCAAACAGGGCGGTACCGATCCGCACCCAAGTGGCGCCTTGGGCGATGGCCGATTCGAGATCGTGGCTCATGCCCATGGAAAGTGTGTCGAGCGGCAGGTTCAGGCTGGCTTGCAGGCTTTGCACGGTAGCGAAAGCGGCATCCTGGGTGGCGCGATCTTCCGTCGGCTCGGGGATTGCCATCAACCCGCGCAGTTTCAGGCGCGGCAGGGCGCAGATGGCATTGGCCAGGGCCGGCAGATCGGCCGGGGTGCAGCCGGACTTGCTGGCCTCGCCGCTGACATTGACCTGAATGCAGATGTTCAAAGGCGGCAAATCGGCGGGACGTTGTTCGGACAGCCGTTGTGCGATTTTCAGGCGATCCACGGAATGCACCCAGTCGAAGTGCTCGGCGATAGCGCGAGTCTTGTTCGATTGAATGGGGCCGATGAAGTGCCAGATCAAGGGCAGGTCGGCCAGTTCGAGTTGCTTGCCCAACGCTTCCTGAAGGTAGTTCTCGCCAAAGTCGCGCAGGCCGGCGGCGTAGGCTTCACGCAGGTCTTGAGCGGGTTTGGTCTTGCTCACAGCCAGCAACTGGACGCTGTTTTCGGCGCGGTTCGCGGCAAGTGTTGCAGCATGTATGCGCGAACTAACCTGAAGAATGTTGTCTGCTATGGTGGACATCAAGAGGCGCCAACGGTCTGAAAGTTCGCGGCATTCTACTGGAATTGAGAGGCGCTATGGATATCACTGAGCTGCTGGCATTCAGCGCCAAACAGGGGGCATCCGATCTGCACTTGTCCGCCGGCCTGCCGCCGATGATTCGCGTCGACGGTGATGTGCGACGCATCAATTTGCCGGCCCTGGATCACCAACAGGTGCAGACTCTGATCCATGCCATCATGAATGACGCCCAGCGGGTGGACTTCGACAAGCATCTGGAAACCGACTTTTCCTTTGAAGTGCCCGGCGTGGCGCGCTTTCGGGTCAATGTGTTCAACCAGAACCGTGGCGCGGGCGCGGTGTTTCGCACCATCCCGTCAAAAGTGCAGAGCATGGATGAGCTGGGCATGGGCGACGTGTTCCGCAAGATGACCGACGCTCCCCGTGGCCTGGTGCTGGTAACCGGCCCGACCGGTTCCGGCAAGTCCACCACGCTGGCGGCGATGATCGATTACCTCAATACCCATCGCCATCACCACATCCTCACCATCGAAGACCCCATCGAGTTCGTTCACGAGTCGCGCAAATGCCTGATCAATCAGCGTGAAGTCCATCGTGATACCCGTAGTTTCGCCACCGCCTTGCGTTCGGCACTGCGGGAAGACCCGGATGTGATCCTGGTGGGGGAGATGCGCGACCTGGAAACCATTCGCCTGGCGTTGACCGCGGCCGAAACCGGCCATCTGGTGTTCGGCACGCTGCACACCACATCGGCGGCGAAAACCATCGACCGGGTGGTCGATGTGTTTCCGGGGGACGAAAAGTCGATGGTGCGCTCGATGCTCTCCGAGTCGCTGCTGGCGGTGGTGTCCCAGACCCTGGTGAAGAAAATCGGCGGCGGACGCGTCGCGGCCCACGAGATCATGCTGGGGACATCGGCGATCCGGAACCTGATCCGCGAGGACAAGGTGGCGCAGATGTACTCGGCGATTCAGTCGGGAGGGTCGTTGGGGATGCAGACGCTGGATATGAGCTTGAAGGACCTGGTGACCAAGGGGTTGGTCAGTCGTGACCATGCGCGGGAGAAGGCGCGGTCGCCGGATAATTTTTGAGGAAGATTTGAGGTGCTTTCAAGGGTCTCTTCGCGAGCAAGCTCGCTCCCACAGGGGAGTGCATTCCAAAGTGGGAGCGAGCTTGCTCGCGAAGGGGGTCATCATGTTCAAGCACTTTCCAAGGGCATTCCCCGGAAATTCAAATCAGCGCTGAACAACCCGCAACGCATTCTGTTCTTTCGGCAGAACCCGCTTGGCAACCACGTAGTGGTTTTCCCAGTACGGTTTCTTCAAAGTGTCGATGGATACCGACTTGCCACGACGTGGCGCGTGGATGAAGCGGTCGTTACCCAGGTAAATGGCAACGTGATTGACCCGACGACTCTTGATGTTGAAGAAAATCAGGTCGCCCGGCTTCAGGTCGTTGCGATCGACTTTCTCCCCATGACCGCTGGCCATGGCGTTGGAGGTGCGTGGCAGGTCGAACGTGGCGTCGTTGAACGCGTATTTCACCAGGCCGCTGCAATCGAAGCCTTTGCTTGGGCTGCTGCCGCCCCAACGATAAGGGGTACCGAGGACGTTCACCGCGCGGCTAAGCACGTCGCTGCTTTCCTTGGTGCCCATCGGTGGAACCAGGCCGCTTTTGCTGCTGGCCAGGCTTGGAGCATATTTAGCGGATTTCTTGTCTTTGCTCGAAGGAGCAGAGGCATGGGATTTTGGGGTGTAACCATTAACGTTTGGAAGACGTTGCTCACGATTGGTGGCGTGGGCGGCCAGTGGCATCAAAAGGCAAATGGTTAGCCATGTCTTGAAAAATGAACGCATTAGGCAAGGCTCTTAATAGGTTGGCGCGCAACTTTATAACAGCTTTTTTGCCGCTTCCGAGGCCGTTGGTCGATTCAATCCGGGGGGCAATGGTGGCAAAAAAGCGGCAAAATGGTGCAATTGTCGGACAGGAGTCCGGTGTTACAAGGCTTTGACGGGAGTGAAGGTAGCACTTGCCATACGTCGGGTGCCTGTAAAAAAGTCACAAAGAATTAAAGAATATTTATCTATCGTGTGAATCGAGGTCATTCATGAACCCCTATCAACAGGCTGTCCAGCAGCAAGACACCCACAGCAAAGTGATCGGTTACCTGCTGTGGATTTTCGGTTTTACCGGGGCTCACCGCTTCTATTACGGCAGGCCGGTGACCGGGACGATCTGGTTCTTCACCTTCGGCTTGCTGGGGATCGGTTGGCTGATCGACCTTTTCCTGATCCCGTCCATGGACCGTGAAGCGGACCTGCGGTTCACTGCAGGCCCCGTCGAATACAACGTGGCGTGGATCCTGCTGACGTTTCTCGGGGTGTTCGGCGTGCACCGGATGTATCAGGGGAAATGGATCAGCGGGTTGCTGTACCTGTTGACGGGCGGGTTGTTCTTTCTCGGGGTGCTGTATGACTTCTGGACGTTGAATGACCAGGTTTCTGTGCGTAATGCGCAGAATAGAGGCGCCTTCTAAATCTTCTTCGCGAGCAAGCCCGCTCCCACATTTGATCTTTGGTGTTCACAAATACTGTGTTCATCGCAGAACCAATGTGGGAGCGGGCTTGCTCGCGAATGCAGGCGACGCGGTCTTAAGCCTGGTGGCTGATCCGTCCATCCACTAGGGTGTAACGCACCACACCCGGCAGGCTGTGGCCAATGAACGGGCAGTTTTCGCCCTTGGACAGCCATGTTTCACCGGCCACGGTCGAGGCCGCAGGGTCGAACAGCACGATGTCCGCCGCGCCACCTACCGCCAGTTTGCCTGCCGGCAGGCGCAGGGCCTCTGCAGGGCCGGCGCTCAGGCGCTTGATCAGTGTCGGCAGGTCCAGCAAGCCGTCTTCGACAAGGGTCATTGCCAGTGGCAATAGCAGTTCAACGCTGCTGATGCCTGGCTCGGTCGCGCCGAACGGTGCTAGTTTGGCGTCACGCTCATGGGGTTGGTGATGACTGGAGATGGCCGAGATCACGCCCGACTTCACCGCTGCGCGCAGGCCGTCGCGGTCGGCGCGGGTGCGTAGCGGTGGCTGGACGTGATACAGGCTGCTGAAGTCGATCAGGGCTTCGTCGGTCAGGATCAGCTGGTACAGGGCGACATCCGCTGTCACCTTCAGGCCCCGGGCCTGGGCCTGGGCGATCAGCTCTACGCCGCGTGCGCTGGTGAGCTGGCTGAAGTGCGCGCGCACGCCGGTCTGTTCAACCAGCAGCAGATCCCGGGCCAGGGCGACGGTTTCAGCGCTTTCCGGGATGCCCGGCAGGCCAAGGAAGCTGGCGGTCGGGCCTTCGTGAGCCAGGCCGCCCTCGGCCAGGTCGTAATCCTGGGAGTTGAAAATCACCGTCAGGTCGAAAGTCGCTGCGTAGTCCAGCGCGCGGCACAGGGTGCGGGTGTTGCGGAAACTCTCCAGGCCGTTGCCGAAGGCCACGCAACCGGCATCGCGCAATGCTACGAGCTCTGCCAGCTGTTCACCGTCCAGGCCTTTGCTCAGGGCGCCAATCGGGAAGACTTTGGTGTTGCCGGCCTCGCGGGCACGGTCGAGGATCAGTTCGGCCACCGCCGAGGTGTCCAGCACCGGTTTGGTCTTTGGCGGGCAGCACAGGCTGGTCACACCGCCAGCCGCCGCTGCGCGGGTTTCGCTGACAATCGAGCCTTTGCGGCTGTAACCCGGCTCGCGCAGGGCAACGTTGAGGTCGACCAGGCCGGGAGCGGCCACCAGGCCTTTGGCGTCAATCGTGTCGACGGCGACAAAACCGGCTGGCGCCGCGCCAAGGGCGACGACTTTGCAGGCTTCAATGTGGATATCGGTCACTTGATCCAGGCCACTGGCCGGATCGATCACGCGGGCGCCGAGAATGCTGAGCTTCACTGGGCTTTCTCCTGCTCGAATTGGCCTTGTTCGAATTGGCGTTGCGCAGTCTGCCCGCTCATGGCCATGGACAGTACCGCCATACGAATGGCGATCCCGTAGGTCACCTGGTTGAGGATCACCGAGTGCGGGCCGTCGGCCACTGCTGACTCGATTTCCACGCCACGGTTGATCGGCCCCGGGTGCATCACGATGGCATCGGGCTTGGCGCCGGCCAGGCGCGCGGTGGTCAGGCCGAACAGGCGGTAGAACTCGCCTTCGCTCGGCAACAGGCCGCCGGTCATGCGTTCACGCTGCAGGCGCAACATGATCACCACGTCGACGTCCTTCAGGCCTTCGGTCATGTCGGTGTAGACCTTCACGCCGTATTGCTCGATGCCGATCGGCAGCAGGGTTTTCGGCGCAATCACGCGAATATCCGGGCAACCCAGGGTTTTCAGGGCCAGCATGTTCGAGCGCGCAACCCGCGAGTGCAGGATGTCGCCGACGATGGCCACCGAAAGGTTTTCGAACCCGCCCTTGTGCCGGCGGATGGTGAGCATGTCGAGCATGCCCTGGGTCGGGTGAGCGTGCCGGCCGTCACCGCCGTTGATGATCGCCACTTGTGGGCAAACATGTTCGGCGATGAAGTGCGCGGCACCCGAATCGCCGTGGCGCACGACGAACATGTCGGCAGCCATGGCTTCCAGGTTGCGCAGGGTGTCGAGCAGGGTTTCGCCCTTGCTTGCCGACGATGTCGACACGTTGAGGGTGATCACGTCCGCCGAGAGGCGCTGGGCCGCCAGTTCGAAGGTGGTGCGGGTACGGGTGGAGTTCTCGAAGAACACGTTGCACACGGTCTTGCCGCGCAGCAGCGGGACTTTCTTCACGGCCCGGGCGCCGACTTCAAGGAAGGAGTCGGCAGTGTCGAGGATTTCCGTCAACAGTTCGCGGCGCAAACCGTCGAGCGAGAGGAAGTGGCGCAGCTGGCCCTGATCATTGAGCTGCAGCGGGCGCTTGGTTTCTAGAGGCGTCATCGCAAGGGGGACTCTCAATAGGGCGAATTAAAGGGCGAGGTCTTGCAGTTCGAGCGCGAGCTCGGGACCGGACAGCTTCACCCGTTCGTGGGCCGCCAGCGACAGGGTCGCGCCAACCACGTTCGGGCGGATCGGCAGTTCGCCGGCGTCCAGGTCCAGCAGGCACACCAGCGTTACGCTGGCCGGGCGGCCGTAGTCGAAAAGTTCGTTCATGGCGGCGCGGATGGTCCGGCCGCTCATCAGCACGTCGTCGATCAGCACCAGGTGCTGGCCTTCGATCTCGAACGGCAACGCCGAAGGGCGAACCTGCGGGTGCAGGCCGTTCTGGCTGAAATCGTCGCGGTAGAAGGACACGTCCAGGGTGCCGAGGGGGTCATTGCTGCCCAGCTCCTTGAGCAGAGCCTGGGCCACCCAGACGCCGCCGGTGCGGATGCCGATGAAACGCGGGTCGCTGATGCCTCGTTTGGCCAGATAGGCGTCAAGTCGGGTCGCCATCTGGCTGATCAGTTCGGCGGGATTGGGCAGGCTCATGGTTGCTCCTTCTTGGGCCCGAGCCAGCCTGTGCGGGAAGTGGCTCGGGTTGTAGCTAAGAGAGACGCACAGCGGCTCTTCAGGATTCAAACAGTGCGGTGTTTTCGTCGAGCCAGCCTTGTAGCAGCAGGGCGGCGGCGATGGCATCGACCGGATTGTCGCGGTAACTGCCTTTCTGGCCGCCACGAGCCAGGCGTTCGCCCTTGGCCTCGAAGGTGGTCAGACGTTCATCGTGGGTATAGAAGGGCAGGTTGAAGCGGCCGTTCAGGCGCCGGGCGAACTTTTCCGCGCGGGCGCACATGTCGCTGGGCGTACCGTCCATGTTCAACGGCAGGCCGACCACCACGGCATCGGGTTTCCACTCTTTGATGAGGGCTTCGACCTGGTTCCAGTCAGGAATGCCGTTCTGCGCCTTTAGGGTGCACAGCTCGCGGGCCTGGCCGGTAATCACCTGGCCGACCGCAACGCCGATCTGTTTGGTGCCGTAGTCAAAACCCAGAATCAGCTTCAGGGCCATCAGGCGTGCCCCGCCTGGCTGGTCAGCAGGCTGAGGTTGACGCCCAGGTGTTTGGCGGCCGCTTCCAGACGCAGTTCGCTGCTGGTGTTGAACAGGATGTCCGCGTCGAATGGGCAGTTCAGCCAGGCGTTCTGCGCCAGTTCGGCCTCCAGTTGCCCGGCTTCCCAACCGGCGTAGCCGAGGGCGATCAGGCTTTTTGCCGGGCCGACGCCGTCAGCGATGGCGAACAGCACGTCCTGGGAGGTCGACAGGGCCAGCTCGTCTTCCAGATCAACGGTCGCCTGGAAGCTCTGGCCCTTGGGGTGAAGGACGAAACCGCGATCGGTCTGCACCGGGCCACCGATGAAGATCGGTACATGCTGGCAGAGCGCTGGAGGTTCTATTTCCGGGCGCAACTGCTCAAGGATATCGGCCAGGTTCAGATCTTGCGGACGGTTGACCACCAGTCCCATGGCGCCATTGGCCGTGTGCTCGACGATGTAGGTCAAGGTGTGCGCAAAGTTCGGGTCGGCCATGTGCGGCATGGCGATCAGGAATTGATGCTTGAGGTAGCTGGGGCTGACGTTTTTCATGACCGCTAGTGTGGCGTTCGAGGGGCGAACTGACAAGCTGGGGATGCCGCAATTTGGCTGTCGACACGGATCAAATGTGGGAGCGGGCTTGCTCGCGAAGACGTCGTGTCAGTCTACATCTATATTGAATGACTGACCGCATTCGCGAGCAAGCCCGCTCCCACAGGGGGTTTGCTGTGAATCAATTGCTTGAGAGTCTATCCCCTCGGGCAAATTTCCAGGTGCGGATGATCTCCAGCCGGTCAATATCCGACAAATCCCCGGTAAACGGTGCAAACGGTGCCGCCAGCCGGACGATCCGTTGCGCCGCCTGGTCCAGCAGCGGCTGACCTGAAGATTCCAGCACCAGCACTTCATACAGTGAACCATCACGGTTGATCGACACCATCAAACGCAAGTTGCCGTAGATCTGTTTGCGCCGCGCTTCATCGGGGTAGTTGAGGTTACCGATGCGCTCGACTTTCTTGCGCCATTCGTCCTTGTACCAGGCGCCCTTGTCGCGCATGGTCGAGGCCGCGCTCAAGCGGTGAATGCGCGGGCGCTTGGCGTACAACTGTTGTTCGGCGGCCAGTTCCGCTTCCAGGCTGGCGATGTCGCTGGACAGTTGCTCGCTGTCGAAGGTCGGCGCCTGGACCTGGGTTTTTACCTCGGTCTTGGGCTCCTCGGTCTTGGCGGGGGCTTTTTTCGGCTTCGGCGCCACGGTGGTCACGGCAGCCTTGGGCGGGGCTTCCTGCACTTCAGGCTTGGCAGCCGGCGGTGGCGTGACTTTTTGTACCTTGTTGTCCTGGAACGGCGCGACCTCGGTGGTCTTGGGAATCGCCTTTTTATCCAGGGTGCCGCTACCTTGCTGATTCTCCTGGGCCAGGAAATCGGCTTTCTCGGGCTTTTTTTCGCTTTTGAAGGTGGCGAGGGTGATTTCCAGGGTTTTGCTGATCTGTTTGGGCTCGACCACTGCAAACCCGACACCCAACAGCAAGGCCAGGTGGATCAGCGCTGCCAGAAACAGGGTAAAACCGAGGCGATCGACCGGGCGCACGCCACGGTGGGCGAGTTCGGCAGGCAGATCGGACGGGAGTGTCATGACAAGGAAACCAACATCGCGTTTTCACAGGCCGCGCATGATAACGCAATGTTGGTTTGGCTAATCAACGTGCCTTGAGCTTCTGATCGATGGCATCCATCAGCATGCCGCCGATGTCGGTGCCAAACGCGTTATCAATCTCGCGAATGCAGGTCGGGCTGGTGACGTTGATCTCGGTCAGGTGCTCGCCGATCACGTCCAGGCCAACGAACAACAGGCCTTTTTCACGTAAGGTCGGGCCGACTTGCGCGGCGATCCAGCGGTCCTTGTCGGTCAGCGGGCGGGCTTCGCCACGCCCCCCGGCAGCGAGGTTGCCACGGGTTTCGCCCTGGGCCGGAATCCGCGCCAGGCAATAATCCACAGGCTCGCCATCGATCATCAGGATGCGCTTGTCGCCATCGACGATAGCCGGCAGGTAACCCTGGATCATGATTTGCTGCTGACCATGCAGGGTCAGGGTTTCGAGGATCACCGACAGGTTCGGATGCCCTGCAGTGTGACGGAAGATCGAAGAACCGCCCATGCCGTCAAGCGGCTTGAGGATCACATCGCCATGATGGTCGGCGAATTCGCGCAGCACGTCAGGGCGACGGCTGACGATGGTCGGCGGCGTGCACTGCGGGAACAGTGTAGCGAACAGCTTCTCGTTGCAGTCGCGCAGGCTTTGCGGCTTGTTGACCACCAGCACGCCGGCGCGCTCGGCTTGTTCCAGCAAATAGGTGGAGTAGACGAACTCCATGTCGAACGGCGGATCCTTGCGCATCAGGATCACGTCCAGATCGCTCAGCAGTGCGTCGCTTTCGGCGCCCAGTTCGAACCATTTTTCCGGGTTGGCGAACACCTGCAACGGACGCATCCGGGCTCGGGCCTGGCCTTCGCCCTGATACAGGTCGCGCTGTTCCATGTAGAACAGCTCCCAGCCACGCTTCTGCGCGGCCAGCAGCATGGCCAGCGAGCTATCCTTTTTATAGGAAATGCTGGCGATAGGGTCCATGACAATCCCGACGCGAACGCTCATGGGTGTTTCCTCGAAATTTGGGGGGCTATGTCGATCTCTGTAGGAGCGAGCTCGCTCGCGATGAACCCGAGAACAACACGCTTATCCAGCCAGCACGCGTTATCGTTGACGGCCATCGCGAGCGAGCTCGCTCCTACAAAAGATCAGCGTATAAAAGTGGCGTCAGAGTGGCGCTGAGTGTGTTCCCGGTCAAGGAAAAACCACCTTGCGGGTCGGCCGATAGATTGGTGTTGGAGACTGTGCTAAAAAGGCTGCCATGTCGTGCCGGCCCTTGAGCACCAAGGGTTTCGAGCCGCGTTAACCGGCAAACGGACAATTTGTTTCGCAAAGGCGACGGTAGAGCATTTTATGGAACAGCACCCCAGCGCCTTGAAGGTCATGGTGATCGACGATTCGAAGACGATCCGTCGCACCGCCGAAACGCTGCTCAAGAACGTGGGTTGTGAGGTCATTACGGCCATCGACGGTTTTGATGCCCTGGCCAAGATTGTCGACAACCATCCCTGCATCATCTTTGTCGACATCATGATGCCGCGCCTGGATGGTTATCAGACCTGCGCCCTGATCAAGAACAACAGCGCATTCAAGTCCACGCCAGTGATTATGCTGTCGTCCAAGGATGGGCTGTTCGACAAGGCCAAGGGGCGCATCGTCGGCTCCGACCAGTTTTTGACCAAGCCTTTCAGCAAGGAAGAATTGCTTGATGCGATCCAGGCCCATGTTCCTGGCTTCGCCGCCGTTTTGCCGCAGTAGGACACGCACAGTGACGCTCGGCCATCGGGCCAGGCGTCGACAAGAATGGGGAAGACCATGGCACGTATTCTGATCGTCGATGATTCGCCGACCGAAATGTACAAACTGACCGGCATGCTGGAAAAGCACGGTCATGAAGTGTTGAAAGCCGAAAACGGCGCCGACGGCGTGGCCCTGGCCCGCCAGGAAAAGCCCGATGCGGTGCTGATGGACATCGTCATGCCAGGCCTCAATGGCTTCCAGGCCACCCGCCAGTTGACCAAGGACCCGGAAACCGGGCACATCCCGGTGATCATCATCACCACCAAGGATCAGGAAACCGACAAAGTCTGGGGCACGCGCCAGGGTGCCAAGGACTACCTGACCAAGCCGGTCGATGAAGACACCCTGATCAAGACCCTGAACAACGTGCTGGCCGGTTGATCGTCAGACCATGAACGAGTCGCTGACGGCTTTCGAACTGCTGCTGCAGATCGACCAGCGCTGTCGTCTGCTGGCGGCGGACTTGCCATCCCAGCCGGCCCGGCGGGACAGTTGGAGCGGCATCGGTTTTCGCCTGGGCGAGCACTGGTATGTCGCGCCCATGAGCGAAGTCAGCGAAGTCTTGCACGAGCCGCGCTGCACTCAGCTACCAGGGGTCAAACCCTGGGTCAAGGGTGTCGCCAACCTGCGTGGACGTTTGCTGCCGGTCATGGACTTGTGCGGCTTCTTCGGGCACGAGCTTTCGGCGGTGCGTCGACAGCGGCGGGTGTTGGTGGTGGAACATGAAGAGGTGTTTGCCGGGTTGCTGGTCGATGAGGTCTTCGGCCTCCAGCACTTTGCCCGGGACAGCCTGGAGCCGGTACCGGCAGACGAATTGAAGGGGCCGGTGGCGACGTTCGTCAAAGGCCGGTTTCAGCGTGAGCAGTGCTGGCAGGTGTTCAGCCCGTTTGCGTTGACGCAGTCCCAGGGGTTCATGAGCGTCGCGGTGTAGTTGGAGCAACAGAGAACCTTGTGGGAGCGAGCTTGCTCGCGATGACGGACTTGCAGCCAGCATTAATGTCGACTGACACACCGCTATCGCGAGCAAGCTCGCTCCCACAGGTTCCTCGGTAAGTCTTGGAAGGTGTGGGTTAACAGGCGAGGACCGATGATAAAAGCAAAAGCAGGCAAGCCAATGGAAGGGTCGCGCAGCCGGTCGCAGATTATCGTGCTGTTCATCGCGCTGATTGTCTTCATCATGCTGCTGTTCGCCAACTTCGCGTACCTCAACACCCAGGCTATCTACGACAAACAGTACATCGGCCACGCCGGCGAACTGCGCGTGCTGTCCCAGCGTATCGCCAAGAACGCCACCGAAGCCGCCGCCGGCAAGGCTGCCGCGTTCAAGTTGCTCAGCGATGCGCGCAACGATTTTGCCCGGCGCTGGGGTTTTCTGAAGAAGGGTGACCCGGCCACGGGCCTGCCGCCGGCCCCCGCCACCGTGCGTCCGGAGATGCGCGCGGTGCAACAGGACTGGGAGCGGCTGCTGAAGAACACCGATGCGATTCTCTCCAGCGAGCAAACCGTACTGTCGCTGCATCAGGTCGCCGCGACCCTGGCCGAAACCGTGCCGCAGTTGCAGGTCGAGTACGAGAAAGTCGTCGAGACTCTCCTGCAACGGGGCGCCCCGGCGGCCCAGGTGGCCATGGCCCAGCGCCAATCGCTGCTGGCCGAGCGGATCCTCGGCGCGGTCAACACGGTGTTGGCCGGCGACGAAAATTCACAGCAGGCCGCCGATGCGTTCGGGCGTGACGCAACGCAGTTCGGCAAGGTGCTCAACGGCATGCTCCAGGGCGACCCGGCGCTCAAGGTCAGCCAGGTCGAAGACCGCGACGCCCGTGCGCGACTCGCGGAAATCTCCGAGCTGTTCGAGTTCGTCTCGGGCTCGGTGGACGAGATCCTCGAAACCTCGCCGGAGCTGTTCAAGGTACGCGAATCGGCCTCGAACATTTTCAGCCTGTCGCAAACCCTGCTCGACGAAGCCTCACACCTGGCCAGCGGTTTTGAAAACATGGTCGGCGGGCGAACCACCGACACCATTGGCGGCTATGTGCTGGGCCTGTTGGCGCTGGCTTCGATCATCCTGATCGGTTTGGTGATGGTGCGCGAAACCAATCGTCAGTTGCGCGAGACCGCCGAGAAAAACGAGCGTAACCAGAACGCGATCATGCGTTTGCTCGACGAGATCGAAGACCTGGCCGACGGCGACCTCACCGTGACGGCCTCGGTAACCGAAGACTTTACCGGCACCATCGCCGACTCGATCAATTACTCCGTCGACCAGTTGCGCGATCTGGTCGCGACCATCAATCTCACCGCCGGCCAGGTGGCCGCCGCCGTGCAGGAAACCCAGGCCACTGCCATGCACCTGGCCCAGGCGTCGGAGCACCAGGCCCAGCAGATTTCCGAAGCGTCGATGGCGATCAACGACATGGCCGAGTCCATCGACCAGGTGTCGGCCAACGCGGCGGAATCTTCGGCGGTTGCCGAACGCTCGGTGGAAATCGCCAACAAGGGCAACGAGGTGGTGCACAACACCATCCACGGCATGGACAACATTCGCGAGCAGATTCAGGACACCGCCAAACGCATCAAGCGCCTGGGCGAGTCTTCCCAGGAAATCGGCGACATTGTCAGCCTGATCGATGACATTGCCGATCAGACCAATATCCTGGCCCTCAACGCGGCCATCCAGGCGTCCATGGCCGGTGACGCCGGTCGCGGTTTCGCCGTGGTCGCCGATGAAGTGCAGCGCCTGGCCGAGCGCTCGTCCGCCGCCACCCGGCAGATCGAAACCCTGGTGCGGGCGATCCAGACCGATACCAACGAAGCGGTCATCTCCATGGAACAAACGACGACCGAAGTGGTGCGTGGCGCCCGTCTGGCGCAGGATGCCGGTGTGGCCCTGGAAGAAATCGAAGGCGTCTCCAAGACTCTTGCGGCGTTGATCCAGAGTATTTCCAATGCGGCGCAACAGCAGACGTCGTCGGCCGGTCAGATTTCCCTGACAATGAACGTGATCCAGCAGATCACCTCGCAGACATCGTCGGGTTCCACCGCCACGGCCGACAGCATCGGCAACCTGGCGAAAATGGCCAGTCAGTTGCGTCGTTCAGTGTCCGGTTTCACCTTGCCGGATGCCAAGGCGCAGGTTGTGGATAAAGCTTGAACCGCCCATGGGTATCTGAATTGTGATTGGAGTGGTTATGGGTGATCGGCACGACTATGTGGCCCTCGAGTGGGTCAAGGGCGAGATTGCCGAAACGCTGAAACAGGCTCATCACGCGATTGAGAACCTGCTCGATGACCCGCAGGCGACGCAAGCGCTGGATGCAAGCCTTTCGTGCATCCATCAGGTTCACGGCAGTTTGCAGATGGTCGAGTTCTACGGCGCGGCGTTGCTCGCCGAAGAAATGGAACAACTGGCCATGGCCTTGCAGGGCAACCGTGTCAGCCATCGCGACGAGGCGTTGCACCTGTTGATGCAGGCCCTGGGGCAGTTGCCGATCTACCTGGACCGGGTGCAAGGCGCGCGCCGCGACTTGCCACTGGTGGTGTTGCCACTGATCAACGATCTGCGCAGCGCCCGCGGCGAAAGCCTGCTGTCGGAAACCAGCCTGTTCAGCCCGCAATTGCCCGAGTTGCCAGCGTTGGACGCACAAGCGCTTACGCAGTTGGAACCGGCCGAATTGCCCAGTGTGCTGCGAAAGCTGCGGCAGATGCTGCAAATGGCGCTGGTCGGATTTTTGCGCGAACAGGACAACGACACCAACCTCGATTACCTGGCCAAGGTATTCACCCGCCTTGAAGCACTGTGCGACAACGCCCCCCTGAGCCCGTTATGGCAGGTGGCATCGGCGCTGGTCGAAGGCATGCAGGGCGGTGCGATCGCCAATAGCCCGGCCTTGCGCAGCCTGTTCAAGGATGCCGACAAGGAACTCAAGCGCCTGCTCGAACAAGGCATGCCCGGTATCAACCAGCCGGCCCCGCCGGAGCTGCTCAAGAGTTTGCTCTTCTATATTGCCAAGGCCGAACATCCCACCGGGCAGATGCTGACCATGAAAGAACGCTACTCACTGGACGACGCGCTGCCCGACAGCGTGATGGTCGATGAAGAACGCGCGCGCCTGGCCGGTCCCGACCGCGACGCCATGCGCTCGGTGCTGGCTGCACTGTGCGAAGAGCTGGTGCGGGTCAAGGAGCGCCTGGACCTGTTCGTGCGCAGTGACCGCCAGCACACTTCCGACCTCGACAGCCTGCTGGCGCCGCTGCGGCAAATCGCCGACACCCTGGCGGTCCTGGGCTTCGGCCAGCCGCGCAAGGTGATCATCGATCAATTGGCGGTGGTGCTCAGCCTCGCTCAGGGCCAGCGCGAACCCAACGATGCGATCCTCATGGACGTTGCAGGGGCCTTGTTGTACGTCGAAGCGACGCTGGCCGGCATGGTCGGTACCGTGGAGCCGGAGAGCCAGGACGACAACCGCCTGCCCACCACCGACCTGACGCAGATCCATCAGATCGTGATCAAGGAGGCCCGTATCTGTTTGCAGCAGGCCAAGGACATGATCGTCGACTACATCGACGCCGATTGGGACCGCCAGCACTTGCAGGCGTTGCCGGCCTTGCTCACCCAGGTGCGCGGGGCGCTGGCGATGATTCCGTTGAGCCGGGCGGCGAGCCTGGTCGAAACCTGCAACCACTTTATTCGTGAGCACCTGTTGCTCGAGCCGGGTCAACCGGGCTGGCAGGAACTGGACAGCCTGGCCGACGTGATCACCAGCATCGAGTACTATCTCGAACGCCTCGGTGATGACCCGCAAGCGCAGGGCGAAAACCTGCTCGATGTCGCGGAAAAAAGCCTGGCGAACCTCGGTTTTTTCCCCAGTGAGCAGCATGTGCCAGTGCTTGATGATGTGCTCAAGCCGACCCAGGCGCAGGTCATGCAGATGATGCAGGAGCTGGAGAATCCACAGGTCGTCCAGACCTTGGCCGATGTGCTCGCCAGTCCGGTTTCGACTCTGAATCCGCCCGCGCTGAACACCCCGGGCAGCCTGCTGCCGCCACCCGCAGGCGAAGAGCCGGTGGACGAAGAACTGCGCGAAGTGTTCCTCGAAGAAACCGACGAAGTCCTGGAAATCCTGCGCGATTACTTGCCGCGCTGGTCCGCCAACCCAGACAACCGCTCGGCCCTGAGTGAGTTGCGCCGCGCCTTCCATACCCTCAAGGGCAGTGGCCGCATGGTGCGCGCCCTGGTGCTGGGCGAGCTGGCCTGGGCCGTGGAAAACCTGCTCAATCGCGTACTGGAGAACAGTGTGGAACCGGGTGCTACGGTGCAGCAACTGATCGGCGATGTGCTGCATCTGCTGCCGGAGCTGGTGGCTGAATACGCCGCCAACGCCCAGCGTCAGCGCAACGATGTCGATCAGTTGGCCGCCCGCGCCCATGCCCTGGCCAAGGGCGATGAACCGGTGTCCGATGAGGATACGCAAGATGTCGCGGCCCTCGATCCGCTGTTGCTGGAGATCTTTCGCAAAGAGGCCGAAACCCACTTGGGCAGCCTCAATCGCTTCCTTGATCAGGCCGCCGAGCATGTGCCGTTGCAGGCCAGCGACGAATTGCAGCGCGCCTTGCACACCCTCAAGGGCAGCGCCTCGATGGCGGGCGTGTTGCCGATTGCCGAACTGGCCGCACCGCTGGATCAACTGGCCCGGGAATACAAGGCGCACCTGATCGCACTGGATCTGGATGAAGTCGAATTGTTACTGGAGGCAGAAGGACTGTTTCGCCTCGGCTTGCGCCAGCTCAAGCGCGATCCGCTGGCGGAAATTCCCGGTGCCCGGGGTTTGACCGAGCGAGCCAGGGCGCAGCTGGCCGAGCGCCTGGAAAACCTCCTGAGCACACCGAACACCGGGCTGCGAATCAAGCGCGACCCGCAACTGATCAACAACTTCCTCGCCCAGGGCATGGACATCCTGCTGGACGCCGAAAGCCTGTTGCAACGTTGGCAGCAACACCCCGGCGAACGTCAGGAGCTCAGCGCGCTGCTGGACGAATTGACCACCCTCGGCGAAGGCGCCCATCTGGCCGACCTGCACCCGGTGGACGAGTTGTGCGAAGCGTTGCTCGACCTGTACGGTGCCGTGGAAGAAAGCAGCCTGGCGGTCAGCGAGCGGTTTTTCCATGAAGCACAGGGTGCCCACGAAGCGCTGATAAACATGCTCGACGAACTGGCCGCCGGTCAGGAAGTCAGCCCGCAACCGCAACGGATCAGGGCCTTGCGCGAGCTGCTCGACGAGAGCCTTGACCCGTCGGCCATGGGCCTGATCCGCAGCGATGGCAGCCGAAGCCTGAGCATCCGCGAACTGGGTTCTGCCACCGAGGAACTTGAGCGCACGCTACCCCCTGCCCCTGTAGGAGCGAGCTCGCTCGCAATGGACTCAAATGCACCGCGCTTATCCAATGACAACGCGTCATCGTTAACGCCCATCGCGAGCGGGCTCGCTCCTACAGGAGAGGGGCGCGAACTGGACGATGAAATCGTTGCGATCTTCCTTGAAGAGGCGGTGGATATCCTCGAAAGCGCCGGTCAGGCCTTGCAGCGCTGGTTGCGCGACTCGGACAACGCCGCGCCGCTGTCGTCCCTGCAACGGGATTTGCACACCCTCACAGGCGGTGCGCGCATGGCCGGGGTCGGGCCGGTCGGCGATCTGGCCCATGAGCTGGAAAGCCTTTACCAGGGCCTGGTGGACCGTCGTTATGCCTTCAGCGATTCACTGGCGGTGCTGCTCAAACAGAGCCATGAGCGACTGGCGTTGTACCTTGAACAGTTGCAACTCAACCAGCCGCTGGACGATTCCCGTGAGCTTATCGAAGCCATTCGTGCCTACCGTCAAGGGCATGCGGGTATCGCCGAGGGGGCCCGACAGGCGACCGGCAGTGACGCGGCTGCGCACGATACGGAATTGCTGGAGATCTTCCTCGAGGAAGGTTTCGACATTATCGAAAGCTCCGGGGCGGCGCTTGAGCGCTGGCAGGCCCAGCCTTCGAGTCGTCAGGAAGTGGAAACCCTGCTGCGCGACCTGCACACCCTCAAGGGCGGTGCGCGCATGGTGGAAATCGCCGCGATTGGTGATCTGGCCCATGAACTGGAGTTCCTCTACGAAGGCCTGTCCACCGGCGTGCTGCAACCGACGGAGCCGTTGTTCGCGCTGTTGCAGCGCAGCCATGACCGCCTGGCGCAGATGCTCGATGCGGCCCGCGCCGGTGAGCCGATGCCGCCGGCCGATCGCTTGATCGATGCGATCAAGAACTTCAGCCATCCGGCCGTGCCGGAAACGCCCGCGTCGGTTGCGCCGTCGGCCACGCCCAAGCCCGAGCCGCTGGCGCCGCCGTCCGATGCCGGCGCGGACATGGTCAAGGTCTCGGCGGAGTTGCTCGACGATCTGGTCAACCTGGCCGGTGAAACATCGATCTTCCGTGGCCGAATCGAACAACAGGTCAACGATGCGCACATCGCCCTGAATGAGATGGAAACCACTATCGAGCGGATGCGCGACCAGTTGCGCCGCCTCGATACCGAAACCCAGGGGCGGATCCTCAGCCGCCAGCAAGTCGAGGCCGAACGCCTGGGCTACGAGGAATTCGACCCGCTGGAAATGGACCGCCACTCACAGTTGCAGCAACTGTCCCGGGCATTGTTCGAGTCGGCTTCTGACTTGCTCGACCTCAAGGAAACCCTCGAGCGACGCAATCAGGACACGGAAAACCTCCTGCAACAGCAGGGCCGCATCAACACCGAACTGCAGGAAGGCCTGATGCGTACGCGCATGGTGCCGTTCGAACGCATGCTCCCGCGTTTGCAGCGCATCGTCCGGCAGGTGTCCAGCGAACTGGGCAAGGACGTGGACTTCATCGTCGACAACGCCGAAGGTGAAATGGACCGCAGCGTTCTCGAACGTATGGCCGCGCCGTTGGAACACATGCTGCGCAACGCCGTCGATCATGGCCTGGAGTCCGTTGAAGTGCGGTTGGCGGCGGGGAAGCCGGCCAAGGGGAAAATCACCCTCGATCTGCTGCGCGAAGGCGGCGACATCATTTTCGACATCCGCGACGACGGCGCCGGTGTACCGCTGGACGCGGTGCGGCGCAAGGCGATCAAGCGCGGCCTGCTCGCCCCGGACAGCATCATCAGTGATCACGACGTGTTGCAGTTCATCCTGCAACCGGGGTTTTCCACCGCCGAAAAAATCACCCAGATCTCCGGGCGCGGCGTCGGCATGGACGTGGTGCACGAAGAGGTGCGACAACTGGGCGGCACCATGAGCATCGACTCGGTGCCCGGGCAGGGCGTGCATTTTCGCATTCGCCTGCCGTTTACCGTATCGGTCAACCGGGCGTTGATGGTGCAGTGCGGTGAGGACCAATACGCGATCCCGCTCAATACCATCGACGGCATCGTTCGCGTTCTGCCCAATGAACTCGAAGGGTATTTCCGCTTCGATTCGCCAACCTACGAATACGCCGGCCAACATTACGAGCTGTGCTATCTGGGTGAGCTGCTGAAAACCAGCCCGCGCCCGAAGCTGTTGGGCCAGAGCCTGCCATTGCCGGTGTTGCTGGTGCAGTGCAACGAACGGCACATCGCGGTGCTGGTGGATGCCATGGCCGGCACTCGCGAAATCGTGGTCAAGAGCCTGGGGCCGCAATTTGCGGCGGTGCAAGGGGTGTCCGGGGCGACGATTCTCGGGGACGGCCGGGTGGTGCTGATTCTGGATTTGCTGGCGCCGATCCGCGCCATGCAGGCCCGTGTGCCCCAGCGTCCGGCCGGGCAAGAGGTCGAGGCCGAACCGCATCGGCCGCTGCTGGTGATGGTGGTCGACGACTCGGTCACCGTGCGCAAGGTCACCAGCCGCTTGCTCGAACGCCACGGCATGAGCGTGCTGACCGCCAAGGACGGAGTCGATGCCATGCTGCTACTGGAAGAGCACATGCCCGACCTGATGCTGCTGGACATCGAGATGCCGCGCATGGATGGCTTCGAAGTCGCGACCCAGGTGCGCAACGACGAACGCCTGCAACACCTGCCGATCATCATGATCACCTCCCGCACCGGACAGAAACACCGCGACCGCGCCATGGCCATTGGCGTCAACGACTACCTTGGCAAGCCGTACCAGGAATCGGTGCTGCTCGAAAGCATCGCCTTGTGGAGCAAGACCCATGCTTGAGCACCGCACCAGCAACCTCACCGGCCTGCTGCTGCCGTTGGCCGACCGCAACCTGATCCTGCCCAACGTCGCCGTTGCCGAGCTGATCGATTACCAGCAGCCGGGGACGTTCGACCTCGACACGCCGCCGTGGTACCTGGGCCTGGTGACATGGCGTGACCGGCAGATTCCGCTGCTGAGTTTCGAGTCGGCATGCGCACAGAAAATCGTCATCGGCGAGCGCGCGCGGATCGTCATTCTCAACGCCCTGGGCGGGCGCACCGAGCTGAAATTCATCGCCCTGCTGGTGCAGGGGATTCCGCGCTCCTGCAAGCTCGATAGCCAGTTGAGTTACGTGGATGTGCCGTTGTGTCCGCTGGAGCAGGCAGCGGTGCAGGTGGGCGAGCAAGTGGCCAAGGTGCCGGATCTGCTGGCGCTGGAGGCGTTGTTGGTGGATGCCGGATTGACCATCTGATCGCGGTCTTGCGTTGACTGCACCGGCCTCTTCGCGGGCAAGCCCGCTCCCACAGTTGATCTGTGGTGAACACAAAACCCTGTGGGAGCGGGCTTGCCCGCGAAGAGGTCCGCATGAACGACGCAGATCTCGATCATTAACCTGAGCGTAACGATCCACCACTCTGCTTGATTGATACCCCCAACCAACACTCCTAAGGTGACCCCCACGACAGCGAACCCGTGGAGTGGTCATGACAACAACAATATCCCCCGACTCGCGATGGACGCGGCGGCGCAGCGAAAAGCAGCGGCGCCTCGAGCTGGTGCGAGGTCTTGCCGACGGTGTGGTGTTGCCCACCGACAACATCGTCGCGGCGCTTGAAGCGCTGATTCTGCCCGGCGACCGCGTGGTGCTCGAAGGCAACAACCAGAAGCAGGCGGATTTCCTTTCCCGTTCCCTGGCCAAGGCCGACCCCGCGAAGCTGCATGACCTGCACATGATCATGCCCAGCGTCGGCCGCGCCGAGCACCTGGATCTGTTCGAACGGGGCATCGCCCGCAAACTCGACTTCTCTTTCGCCGGCACCCAGAGCCTGCGCATCAGCCAGTTGCTCGAAGACGGCCTGCTGGAAGTCGGCGCGATCCACACCTACATCGAACTCTACGCACGGCTGGTGGTGGACCTGATTCCCAACGTCGTGTTGTCGGCCGGGTTCATGGCCGACCGCGCCGGCAACATCTACACCGGGCCGAGCACCGAAGACACCCCGGCGCTGATCGAACCGGCGGCCTTCAGCGACGGCATCGTCATCGTCCAGGTCAACCAGTTGGTGGACGACGTCAGCGACCTGCCGCGCGTCGACATCCCCGCGTCCTGGGTCGACTTCGTGGTGGTGGCCGACAAGCCGTTCTATATCGAACCGCTGTTCACCCGCGACCCTCGGCACATCAAGCCTGTGCACGTGCTGATGGCGATGATGGCGATTCGCGGGATCTACGAAAAACACAATGTGCAGTCGCTCAACCACGGCATCGGTTTCAACACCGCTGCCATCGAATTGATCCTGCCGACCTACGGCGAATCCCTCGGCCTCAAAGGCAAGATCTGCCGTAACTGGACGCTCAACCCGCACCCGACGCTGATCCCGGCGATTGAGAGTGGTTGGGTCGAAAGCGTGCATTGCTTTGGCACCGAACTGGGGATGGAGAACTACATTGCGGCGCGGCCGGATGTGTTCTTTACCGGGCGCGACGGCTCCCTGCGTTCCAACCGGATGTTCAGCCAGCTGGCCGGGCAATACGCCGTGGACCTGTTCATCGGCGCGACTTTGCAGGTCGATGGCGACGGCCATTCTTCCACCGTCACCCGCGGGCGCTTGGCCGGTTTCGGCGGCGCACCAAACATGGGCCACGACCCACGCGGTCGTCGCCATGGCACGCCGGCCTGGCTCGACATGCGCAATACCGATGTGGCCGAGCCGATGCTCGAACGCGGCAAGAAACTTGTGGTGCAGATGGTCGAGACCTTTCAGGAGGGCGGCAAACCGACCTTCGTCGAAACCCTCGATGCGGTGGATGTGGCGAAGAAAAGCGGCATGCCACTGGCGCCGATCATGGTCTACGGCGACGACGTCACCCACTTGTTGACCGAAGAAGGCATCGCCTACCTGTACAAGGCGCGCTCACTGGAAGAACGCCAGGCGATGATCGCCGCCGTCGCCGGAGTGACCGCCATCGGCCTGCGCCACAACCCCAAAGACACCGCGCGCATGCGCCGCGAAGGCCTGATCGCCTTGCCCGAAGACCTCGGCATCCGCCGCACGGACGCCACCCGCGAACTGCTCGCGGCGAAAAGCGTGGCCGATCTGGTGGAGTGGTCCGGTGGCCTCTACAACCCGCCCGCCAAGTTCAGGAGCTGGTAATGCACGCACTTAACCTGCAACCAAAAAGCCTGAGCCTGGCCGAACGGCTGGCGGACCTGGCAGTGGATGCGCTGATCGACGAGGCTGATCTGTCGCCGAAACCGGCACTGGTCGACCGTCGCGGCAATGGCGCCCACACCGATTTGCACCTGGGGCTGATGCACGCCTCGGCTCTGTCCTTGTGGCCGGCCTTTAAAGAAATGGCGGAAGCCGCCATCGAGTTCGGCGAGATCGGCTTGCCCCTGCGCGAAGCCGTGGGCCGCATCGGTCGCGAAGGTGAGCAAGCCATGCTCGACACCACCGGCGGGGTGAACACCCATCGCGGGGCGATCTGGGCCTTGGGCTTGCTGATCACTGCCGCTGCACTGGAACCTCAATCCTGCAACGCCAATAGCGTGGCGTTACGGGCGGCGCGGCTGGCCCTGCTCGACGACCGTTTTGCGCCACGTCCGCTCAGTCACGGTGCGCAAGTCGCCCAACGCTACGGTGCTCGCGGTGCCCGTGAAGAAGCGCAACTGGGTTTTCCGGCGGTGACCCAACGTGCACTGCCACAACTGCTGCGCAGCCGCGCCGCCGGTCATGGCGAGCAGAACGCCCGGCTCGACGCACTGTTGGCGATCATGACGAGTCTGGCCGACACCTGCGTGCTTTACCGCGCCGGTGAAGAAGGCCTGCACACCATGCAACTGGGCGCCCGGGCGGTGCTCGATGCGGGCGGCAGCGCCAGCCTCGGCGGACGTCGCCGCCTGCATGAGCTGGACCAACAACTCATCGCGTTGAATGCCTCGCCCGGTGGCGCTGCCGACCTGCTCGCAGCCTGCCTGTTCATCGACCGTATCGCGTCTGGCGACGGCCTTATCCAGGGAGTGTTTTGATGGAAACCTTATCCTTTGAATTCCCCGCCGGGCAGCCGCCACGCGGTCGCACCCTGGTGGGTTGTGTCGGCTCTGGCGATCTGGAAGTGCTGATCGAACCGGGTCAGGCCGGCAAGTTGACGATCAATGTGCAGACCTCGGTCAACGGCAGCGAACAACGCTGGCGGCATCTGTTTGCACGGATGTTCGACGGTCAGACACCGCCGGCGATGGACATCGACATCCACGATTTCGGCGCGACACCCGGCGTGGTGCGTCTGCGTCTGGAACAGGGCTTCGAGGAGATCGGCCATGACTGACAGCGCATCTTTGCTCAACAAGCACAGCTTCGTCGAACTCGGTGCCCGGCAACGGGCCAAGGCCCTGCTCGATGCCGGCACCTTCCGCGAACTGCTCGACCCCTTTCAACGGATCATGTCGCCGTGGCTGTCGCGCCAGGGCGTGGTGCCGCAAGCCGACGACGGCGTGGTGATCGCCAAGGGCAATCTCGATGGTTTGCCGGTGGTGATCGCGGCCATCGAAGGCGCGTTCCAGGGCGGCAGCCTCGGTGAAGTCGGCGGAGCAAAAATTGCCGGCGCGCTGGAACTGGCCGCCGAAGACAACCGCAACGGTATCCCGACCCGCGCCGTGCTGCTGCTGGAAACCGGCGGCGTGCGCTTGCAGGAAGCCAACCTCGGCCTGGCGGCAATTGCCGACATCCACGCGGCGATTGTCGATTTGCAGCAATACCAACCCGTGGTCGGTGTGGTGGCGGGCAGCGTCGGTTGCTTTGGCGGCATGTCGATTGCCGCCGGGTTGTGCAGCTATCTGTTGGTGACCCAGGAAGCGCGGCTCGGCCTGAACGGCCCGCAGGTGATCGAACAGGAAGCCGGACTCGAGGAGTACGACTCCCGCGACCGGCCTTTCATCTGGAGCCTGACCGGTGGCGAGCAACGCTTCGCCAGTGGTCTGGTGGATCGCTATGTTGCCGACGACGTGGCGCAGATCCGCCAGCAGGTGGGTGAGTTACTCCAGCAAGGATTGCCAGCGCAACCGCGTAGCCAACAGGCCGGGTTGTTCCTGCAACGGTTGGCGCGTCTGGATGCCGAACCGCAAATCGAGCCGTCTGTGGTTCGCGATCTGTACCAAGGAGAACGCCCATGAGTTCGTATTCCCTGCGAGGCTTGAACTGGTTCAACGCCTTGAGCGCCGGAGCGAAAGCGGTCGAGGGTTTGCCGGCTTCGCTGAAGGTCGCGGACGCCGTGCTGGGCGATCAGCCTGTGCGTTTCCTCGCGGTGGTGGCCGACCCGGAAAACCGCTTCGTCCGTGCACGTAACGGCGAAGTGGGTTTGCTCGAAGGCTGGGGCCTGGCCAAGGCCGTGGATGAAGTCATCGCCACCGATCAAAACAAGGCACGCAAGCGCGCTCTGATCGCCATCGTCGACGTGCCGAGCCAGGCTTACGGTCGACGGGAGGAAGCCCTCGGCATTCATCAGGCGCTGGCCGCTGCGGCGGGCAGTTATGCCCGTGCCCGTCTGGCCGGTCATGCGGTGATCGGTTTGCTGGTGGGCAAGGCGATGTCGGGCGCGTTTCTGGCCCACGGCTATCAGGCCAATCGCTTGATCGCCCTGCGCGATCCGGGAGTGATGGTGCACGCCATGGGCAAGGCGTCGGCGGCGCGTGTGACCTTGCGCAGCGTCGAAGAGCTCGAAGCCTTGGCTGCCAGCGTGCCGCCGATGGCCTATGACATCGACAGCTATGCCAGCCTCGGGTTGCTGTGGGAAACCTTGGCGGTGGAGAAGATCGAGCAGCCGACGGCGGCGGATCTGGCGCGGGTGACCGAGTGCCTGCATCAGGCGATTGACGATGTGGCCGCCGCTGGCCGTGATCTGAGCGGTCGGCTGGGTGCGGCCAATCGGGCGGCGTCGAGCAAGGTTCGTCAATTGCTGAGAGCGCAGTGGTGAGCAGGCTACTGGCTCACGACCTGCTGTGGGGCATGACCCCGCAGCAGTTGCCTGCGGATGCGCCTGCGTGGGTGATCGAGTCGATCAGTGCCGGCCAGCCGGTGGTAGTCCGTCGCGCCTTGAGCGCGGCGAGGCAGGTGGCGGTGGGCGTGCGCGGGCCGTTGCGCGAACAGCGATTTGCCGCGGTGATGGACGTCGCCGCCATCACCCGGCGGGTGCAGCCGGAAGAGCTTCGCCATGTTCAAGGCCGGCGCGATTTCCCGGCGCTGCGTGCCTTGGCGCAACTGCGTTCGCACCTCGATGACAGTGGTTGGGTCTGGGGTGTCAGCGGCAGCGCCGGGTTCGAGTTGGCCAGTGGGTTTGCCGCTTTGCACGAGGGCAGCGACCTCGACCTGATCCTGCGTACGCCACGTCCATTGAGTCGTGTCGACGCGCAGGCGTTGGTGGCCATTCTTGATGCCGTCGTGTGCCGCGTGGACCTGCAACTGCAGGCACCGTCGGGCGCCGTTGCCTTGCGCGAATGGGCCGGTGCTTCGTCGCGGGTCCTGCTGAAAAATGCCATTCAAGCCACCCTGGTGACTGATCCGTGGAATCCACAGGAGCAAGCAGCATGAGCAGCTTGCTGGTGTTCCCCGGCCAGGGCGCGCAACAGCCCGGAATGCTGGCGCGTTTGCCTCGGGAAACGTTGAACGAGGCGAGCGACCTGCTCGGTGAGGATGTGACGCAGCTGGATTCTGCCGAGGCGTTGCAGTCGACGAGGGCGGTTCAGCTTTGCCTGCTGATCGCCGGCGTCGCTGCTTCACGCCAGTTGGGCATGGCGCCGGACTACGTGGCCGGCTTGTCGATCGGCGCTTACCCGGCAGCGGTGGTGGCCGGTGCCTTGGGTTTCAGCGATGCGCTGCATCTGGTCAGCCTGCGCGGTGAGCTGATGCAGCAGGCTTATCCACAGGGCTACGGCATGACCGCGATCATCGGTCTGGACCTGGCCACGGTGGAAGGATTACTGGCCCGGGTGCACAGCGCGCAAATGCCGGTTTATCTGGCCAATATCAACGCCGATAACCAGGTGGTGATTGCCGGTAGCGACGCGGCGATGAAAGCGGTGGCCGGGTTGGCGAAAGGTTGCGGAGCGGGCTTGGCCAAGCGTCTGGCAGTGGGCGTGCCGTCCCACTGCCCATTGCTTGAGGCGCCCGCGCAACGGTTGGCCGAAGCCTTCGCCAAGGTGCCGCTGCACACCCCGAAGATGGGCTACCTGAGCGGCAGTCGCGCGCGTCCGCTGATCAAGCCTGAAGCCTTGCGTGACGACCTGGCCTTCAACATGTGCCGCATCGTCGATTGGCGCGGCACGGTACAAAGCGCCTACGAGCGCGGCGTACGTCTACAGATCGAACTGCCGCCCGGTGCGGTGCTGACCGGACTGGCGCGCCGGGTGTTCGAGCAGGGCACCGTGATTGCCTTCGACGGTGCACGGCTCGACACCTTGCAGGCGCTGATGCGTGAGGAGGGAAGCCGCCACCCTTAGATCATCTGACTTAAGGCTTCGCACAACAAAAACAACATTCGAAATGCACTTTGAGGACTACAGCAATGATTATTTACGGTGTGGCGCTGTTGGCGATCTGTACGCTGGCAGGGGTGATCATGGGGGACATGCTCGGGGTGTTGCTGGGTGTGAAGTCAAACGTCGGCGGTGTCGGGATCGCGATGATCCTGCTGATTTGCGCACGGTTGTGGATGCACAAGCGTGGCGGCATGACCAAGGATTGCGAGATGGGCGTCGGCTTCTGGGGCGCGATGTACATCCCGGTGGTGGTGGCGATGGCGGCGCAACAAAACGTGGTCACGGCGCTGCATGGTGGTCCGGTGGCGGTGTTGGCAGCGATCGGTTCGGTGGTGATCTGCGGCTGCACCATTGCCCTGATCAGCCGGACCCATAGAGGCGAACCCTTGCCCGATGAACCGGTGGATGTAACGCCGGTTGGCGCACCGGCAGGAGGTCGCTGATATGTGGGAACTCATCAAGAACGGTCTGGAACACAACGGTCTGGTCACCGCATTCGCCTTTGTCGGCGTGATCATGTGGGTGTCAGTAGTGATCTCCAAACGCCTGACCTTCGGGCGTATCCACGGCTCGGCGATTGCCATCGTCATCGGCCTGGTGCTGGCCTGGGTCGGCGGCACGATGACCGGCGGGCAAAAAGGCCTGGCGGACCTGACCCTGTTTTCCGGCATCGGGCTGATGGGCGGCGCCATGCTGCGGGACTTCGCCATCGTCGCCACGGCCTTCGAGGTGCAGGCCACTGAAGCGAAAAAAGCCGGCTTGATCGGCGTGATCGCGCTGCTGTTGGGCACGGTGCTGCCGTTTATTGTCGGCGCGTGCATGGCCTGGGCATTCGGTTACCGCGATGCGGTGAGCATGACCACTATTGGCGCCGGTGCGGTGACTTACATTGTCGGGCCGGTGACCGGCGCGGCCATTGGCGCCAGTTCCGATGTGGTGGCGCTGTCGATTGCCACCGGTCTGATCAAGGCGATTCTGGTGATGGTCGGCACGCCGATGGCAGCGCGCTGGATGGGCCTGGACAATCCGCGCTCGGCGATGGTGTTCGGTGGGCTGGCCGGGACGGTCAGTGGCGTGACTGCCGGTTTGGCGGCGACGGATCGGCGCCTGGTGCCTTATGGCGCGCTGACCGCGACCTTCCACACCGGGCTTGGGTGCTTGCTGGGGCCTTCGTTGTTGTACTTCATTGTTCGCGGGATTGTCGGGTAGTCCGCTGCATCGTCATTGAATGTTCAGACGTCATCGCGAGCAAGTTCGCTCCCACAGGGAATAGCATTCCTATGTGGGAGCGAGCTTGCTCGCGATGGGGTCGATAAGGTCTCAAGCCTGCCGATTGGCATACATCCGACACTCCGCCAGCAACGCCAGCAGATTCGGATCACGCTCCTTGGCTTTCAGGAACACCACGCCAATGTGCTGCTGCAACCGGTACTTTTCCTGCAACGGGATCAGCTTCACCCGGTTCTCGTACACCGCCGCAATCCGCCCCGGCAGCAACGCATAACCCACGCCCGAACTGACCATGCTCAGCAGGGTGAAGATGTCGTTGACCTGCATCGCCACCTTCGGTTCGAACCCTGCCTGCTCGAATACCCGCTTGCCGTCCTGATGGGTGGCGAAGCCCTGGGTCAGGGTGATGAAGGTTTCGTCGCGGACCTCGGCCAGGTCGACTTCGGTTCGCTGGGCAAACTTCGAGTCGGCGGGGGTGGCGAGGAAGATGTCGTCGGAAAACAGCGGGATCTGCTCGCAATCCGGGTCGTTGACACTGTCGTCCAGCGACACCAGGGCCGCATCGACTTCCATGTTCTTGAGCTTGTAGAGCAGGTCGATGTTGGAGCCCAGAATCAGGTCGATGTTGAGCTCGCTGCGGCGGATCTTCAAACCCATGATCAGTTGCGGCACGGTCTTGACCGTCAGTGAATACAGCGAGCCCAGCTTGAAACGTTCGGCGGAGAACCCGGCGGCTTCGCGGGTCAGGCGCACGCTTTCGACGACATCCTGAATCAGCTTCTGCGCCCGCTCTTCCAGCACATAGGCGCTTTCCAGCGGCGTCAGGCTGCGGCCCTCGTGCTTGAACAGGGGGCAGCGCAGGGCGCTTTCCAGGGAATGGATCGCCCGATGCACGCTGACGTTACTGGTCTGCAATTCGGCAGCGGCCCGCGCCAGGTTGCCGGTGCGCATGAAAGCCAAGAACACCTCGAGTTTTTTCAGGGTCAACTCTTCATCGATCAGCATGGGGCGGACTCTTTTTGGAATGACTCGATTGTGCCCAATTACTCCGGGCCCGTCGTACAGAAACATTGCGCTTTTACGCTTCAAGCCTGAGCCTTGCGCTTTGCGGTAACGAATTTCGAGGTGAGCAACGCATGTATCACGGGGAAAGACTGAACGCCTGGACGCATCTTGTTGGGGCCGTGGCGGCGTTTATCGGCGGGGTGTGGCTGATTGTGCTGGCCAGTCTCGACGGCAGTCCGTGGAAGATTGTCAGCATGGCGATCTACGCCTTTACCCTGATGGTGCTTTACAGCGCGTCGACCGTGTACCACAGCGTGCGTGGGCGCAAGAAAGCGATCATGCAGAAGGTCGATCACTTTTCGATCTACCTGTTGATCGCCGGCAGCTACACGCCGTTCTGCCTGGTGACCCTGCGCGGGCCGTGGGGCTGGACGTTGTTCGGGATTGTCTGGGGACTGGCGCTGATCGGCATCCTGCAAGAGATAAAGCCGCGTTCGGAAGCGCGGATTCTGTCGATCGTGATTTATGCGGTGATGGGCTGGATTGTACTGGTGGCGGTCAAGCCGCTGCTCGCGGCGCTGGGCGGCGCCGGGTTTGCGTGGCTGGCATCGGGCGGGGTGTTGTACACCGTGGGGATTATCTTTTTTGCCCTCGATCATCGCCTGCGCCATGCCCACGGGATCTGGCATCTGTTCGTGATCGCCGGGAGTTTGCTGCACTTTGTGGCGATTTTGTTTTATGTCCTTTAAGGCTGCACCGGGACCAGGCGATCCAACTGCTCCCGGGCTCGACGGCTGAATACCTGCAACAGATTGTTCAAGGTGTGGGGCGGTGGTTCGGCGGCGCGGGTCACTGCGTACAGGGTGATGGGTAACGGCGGTGCCAGAGGGCGGATCGTTGTGGTGGCGGGAGAGGCGCCAAGGGCGGTGAACGGATCGATCACCGCCAGGCCCGCGCCAGATTCCACCATCGCCCGTGCCAATGAGTAGGTTTGCACGGCGATGCGTACCCGGGGCGGCGGTTCTACCGCTTCCAGGTAACTGTCGAGCCGCGCGGCCAGCGGATCGGCGCTGGATAAACCGATCAGCGGCGCATCCGCCAACGCCATCAGTGGCAACGGTTTACCCACCTCTTCCTGAGGCCAGTAACCACTCGGCGCCAGCGCCACCAGCACGCCGGACGCCAGCGCCTGGGCCTTGAGCCCCGGGTGATCCGGGCGTTGCAGGGTCAGGGCGACATCCACTTCGCGCATCAACAGGTTCTGCACCAGTTCGCGACTGTGGGCGCTGGAGAGTTCGCAAACGATGTCCGGGTAACGCCCGGTCCATTCGTGAATGGCCGGTGGCAGCAATGACAGGGCCAGCGCCGGGGTGGCACCGATGCGCAGGCTGTGGCCAGGTTCGCGGCGCAGGCTCTGCGCCAGGCGCCGCACGCCTTGCAGGCTTTCGCTGACCTTGTCCACTTCGCGCTCCAGCTCCAGCGCTTCCGGGGTCGCTTGCAACTTGCCGCGCACCCGCAGGAACAACGAGAAGCCCAATTGTTGCTCGGCGTGTTGCAACACCTTGCTCACCGCCGGCTGCGAGACATGCAGCAATTGCGCGGCGGCGCTGATTGAGCCGGTCTGGCGGATGGCCTGGAAAATCTCGATATGGCGAAGGCGCATGGCAAGTCCATAACCTTTGTTTATGGGTTTGCCATCTTTATGCATTGTTCAACGTCTGTCACCTGGCTCTAACCTCGGTGTCGTCTTCACTACGGTTTTAAGGACGGACATGGCTCAGCGTGTGTGCATCATCGGTGGCGGCGTGATTGGCCTGGCAACGGCCTATGCGCTGGTGCGCGACGGCTTCGAGGTGACGGTGGTCGAGGCACGGGACTCGCTGGGCAGCGAAACCAGCTTCGCCAACGGCGGCCAGTTGTCCTATCGCTATGTCGCGCCGCTGGCCGACGCCGGTGTGCCTTTGCAGGCCATCGGCTGGATGCTGCGCGGCGATTCACCGCTGAAGTTGCGCCCGCGCTTCGACCCGGCCCAGTGGCGCTGGATGGCATCGTTCCTCGGCGCCTGCCGCCGCTCGGTCAACCGCGAGAACGCCGCGCACTTGCTGCGCCTGGCGTTGTTCAGCCAGGACACATTGAAGTCCTGGCGCGAGGATGATGGACTGGCGGGATTCCAGTGGCGGCGCAATGGCAAACTGGTGACTTTCCGCCAGAACAGCAGCTTCGAGCATGCGCGCCAAGGCCTGGCCGACCCGCAGCAACAGCAAGTGTTGTCGCCGGCCGAATGCGCGCAACTGGAACCGGCGCTGATCGATGCGCCCTTTGTCGGGGCAATCTACACCCCGGACGAAGAGGTCGGCGACTGCCACGGCTTCTGCCAGCAACTGGCCGCGCGGCTGCAAGCATCCGGCCGTTGCGAGTTTCGTCTCGGGCAAGCGGTGACCGGCATTCGCCACAGCAACGGTAGTGTCAACGCCATCGAACTGGGCGGGCAATTGCTGTCGGTCGATCAACTGGTGATCGCTGCCGGTCACCGCAGTCCGTTGTTGGCGCTACCCGGGCTGCAACTGCCGCTTTATCCGCTCAAGGGCTACAGTCTGACCGTGCCGATCGGCGCCGGTCACCGGGCACCGGACGTGAGCATCACCGACTACGACCGCAAGATCGTCTACGCCCGCATCGGTAAGCAATTGCGAGTGGCGGCGATGGTCGACATCGTCGGCTTCGACCCTGCTTTGGACCCCAAGCGTCTGGCGCTGATCAAGCGTCAGGCCCGTGACACCTTTCCAAATGCCGGCGCCTATGACGAAGCCGTCGAGTGGGCCGGCATGCGCCCGGCCACCCCCAGCGGCGTGCCGTTGCTGGGCGCGACGGCGTATCGCAACCTGTGGCTCAACCTCGGCCACGGCGCGCTGGGTTTCACCCTGGCATGCGGCAGCGGGCGCTTGCTCAGCGAGCTGATCGGCGAGCGCCGGCTTTCCATTGACCTTCAGGGTTTCAGCCACCGGGCTGCCTGAATACTGATTTCTGAAAAGGACACTGCAATGACCATTACCCGACTGCACAGCAACCCGCGCCTGTCTGGCGCCGTGACCTTTGGCGACCTGGTGTTTCTCTCCGGGCAGGTGCCGGGCGATGCCCTGGATGCCACCGGCCAGACCCGCGAAGTGCTGGCGAAAATCGATACCTTGCTGGCCGAGGCGGGCAGCGACAAGGATCATCTGCTCAGCGCGACCATTTACCTGAAGAACATCACCGAGGATTTCGCCGCGATGAATGAGGTCTGGTCGGCCTGGCTATCGCCGGGGCAGGCACCGAGCCGCACCACCGTGCAGGCCGAACTGGCCCGCCCGCAGGTGCTGGTGGAAATCACCGTCATCGCTGCACGCGTCTGATAAACCAACACCCACAACGGAGAATAACAATGCAAAAAAACACGTTGCTCGCTTGTACGCTTGGCCTGTTGCTCGGCAGTCAGGTTCAGGCCAATGAAGCGCCGCTGACCGGCACCCTGAGCAAGATCGCCAGCGCCAACAGCATCACCCTGGGCTATCGCGATGCTTCGGTGCCGTTCTCCTACGTGGGTGATCACAGCGGCAAGCCGATGGGTTACTCGGTGGATCTGGCGGGCAAGATCGTCGAGCGCATCCAGCAGCAACTGGCGCTGCCGGACCTGAAGGTGAAGTACAACCTGGTGACCTCGCAGACCCGCATTCCACTGGTGCAGAACGGCACCGTGGACCTGGAGTGCGGCTCCACCGGCGTGACCGCCGAACGGCAGAAGCAGGTGGCGTTCTCCTATGGCTTCATCTATGTCAAAGGCCAGTTGCTGACCGCGAAGGACAGCGGGATCAAGAATTTCGCTGACCTGCGCGGCAAGAACGTGGTGACTACCGCCGGCACCACCAACGAGCGCTTCCTGAAAAGCTACAACGTCGATCACAAGATCGACATGTTCGTGATCAGCGCCAAGGACCACGGCGAAGCCTTCCAGATGCTGCAGTCGGGCCGGGCGGCGGCGTTCTACATGGACGACGCGCTGCTCTACGGTGAGCGCGCCAAGGCCAATGACCCGCACAAGTGGGTGGTGGTCGGGGAGGAGCAATCGCGGGAGATCTACAGCTGCATGGTGCGCAAGGACGATCCGCAGTTCCTGGCGCTGGTCAACGGCGCGTTGGCGGATCTGTACAGCTCGGGCGAGATCAATGGCATCTACAAACGCTGGTTCGAGCAGCCGATCCCGCCGAAGGGTTTGAACCTTGAGTTCCCGATGACCAGCGAACTCAAGGCGATCATTGCCAAACCGGTGAGTGATCCGGTGCAGTAGCCTAGAAATCACCCCAGAGTTGCTGGGCCACCGCCAGTGCAACAACCGGCGCGGTTTCGGTACGCAGCACCCGTGGACCGAGGCGGGCGGCGTGGAAGCCGCCGGCCTTGGCCTGATCGACTTCGGCATCGGACAAACCACCCTCCGGACCGATCAGGAATGCCAGATTTGAAGGTTTGGCGTGGCTCACCAACGGTTCTGCCACCGGGTGCAGCACCAGTTTCAACTCGGCTTGTGCCTGCTTCAACCAGTCAGTCAGCAACAGCGGCGGATGAATCACCGGCACCCTTGAACGCCCGCACTGTTCGCTTGCGCTGATCGCCACCTGGCGCCAGTGCAGCAGGCGTTTGTCGGCGCGCTCGTCCTTGAGTCGGACTTCGCAGCGCTCTGTGAAGATCGGGGTGATTTCAGTGACGCCCAGTTCCGTGGCTTTCTGGATCGCCCAGTCCATGCGTTCACCCCGGGACAGGCCCTGGCCGAGATGGATTTGCAGCGGTGACTCGATCTGCCCGGCGAAGCATTCATCGACCTGCACCACGACGCGCTTTTTGCCGACGTCGACCAGCCTGGCGCGAAACTCCTGGCCCGAACCGTCGAACAACTGCAACGCATCGCCCTCGGCCATGCGCAGCACTCGGCTGATGTAGTGGGCCTGGGCTTCGGGCAACTCGTGCTCGCCGATGCTCAGGGGGGCGTCGATGAAGAAGCGGGACAGTCTCATGCTGGGTCTCTGAAAAAGGGTGTTGGTCATGGAACGGTGGGGACTTCTGTGGGAGCGAGCTTGCTCGCGATGACGATCTGACATTCACCATTGATGGTGGCTGGAAGACCGCTATCGCGAGCAAGCTCGCTCCCACATTGACCGCATCATCAGCCCGGATCACGGAACCCCGGGTGGAAGTCCTTCGGCACCGCCACGCTGACGCTGTCACGGGTCGCGATGTCGATCCCTTCGCTGGCCACTTCGGCAAGGAAGTCGATCTGCTCCGGGGTGATCACATACGGCGGCAGGAAATACACCACGCTGCCCAATGGACGCAGTAAGGCACCGCGCTCCAGGGCGTGCTGGAACACCTTCAAACCACGGCGTTCCTGCCACGGCCAAGCCTCTTTGCTGGCCTTGTCCTTGACCATCTCGATGGCCAGCACCATGCCCGTCTGGCGCACTTCGGACACGTTCGGGTGGTCGACCAGATGCGCCGTCGACGTAGCCATGCGCTGCGCCAGGGCCTTGTTGTTCTCGATGACGTTGTCTTCTTCGAAGATGTCCAGGGTCGCCAGGGCCGCCGCGCACGCCAGCGGGTTGCCGGTGTAGCTGTGGGAGTGCAGGAAGGCGCGCAGGGTCGGGTAGTCGTCGTAGAAGGCGCTGTAGACCTCGTCGGTGGTCATGCACGCCGCCAGCGGCAGATAGCCGCCGGTCAGGGCTTTGGAAAGGCACAGGAAATCAGGGCGGATGCCAGCCTGTTCGCAGGCGAACATCGTCCCGGTGCGGCCGAAGCCGACGGCGATTTCGTCGTGGATCAGGTGCACGCCGTAGCGGTCGCAGGCTTCTCGCAGCAATTTGAGGTACACCGGGTGGTACATGCGCATGCCACCGGCGCCCTGGATCAGCGGCTCGACGATCACCGCCGCGACCGTGTCGTGGTTTTCGGCCAGGGTCTGCTCCATGGCGGCGAACATGTTGCGCGAGTGTTCTTCCCAGCTCATGCCTTCGGGGCGCAGGTAGCAATCCGGGCTCGGCACCTTGATGGTGTCCATCAACAGCGCTTTGTAGGTCTCGGTGAACAGCGGCACGTCACCCACCGACATCGCCGCCATGGTTTCGCCGTGGTAGCTGTTGGTCAGGGTGACGAAGCGCTTCTTGTTCGGCTGACCGCGATTGAGCCAGTAGTGAAAGCTCATTTTCAGCGCGACTTCGATGCAGGACGAGCCGTTATCGGCGTAGAAGCACCGGGTCAGGCCTTCCGGCGTCATCTTCACCAGGCGCTCGGACAACTCGATCACCGGTTGATGACTGAAGCCGGCCAGGATCACATGTTCGAGCTGGTCGACCTGGTCCTTGATGCGCTGGTTGATCCGCGGGTTGGCGTGTCCGAACACATTGACCCACCAGGAGCTGACCGCATCGAGGTAGCGTTTGCCTTCGAAGTCTTCCAGCCACACGCCTTCCCCGCGCTTGATCGGGATCAGCGGCAGTTGCTCGTGATCTTTCATCTGGGTGCAGGGATGCCACAGCACGGCGAGATCGCGTTGCATCCACTGATTATTCAGGCCCATTTTCACTCTCCTGGAGGCGGTCCGTTACCTGCGCGGACAAACAATCGCGCAAGCCTATGCAATGCGTGCCGCGGGGACAACCCATTGTGTCGAATGAGCTACTTTGTACAGGCCGATAGACGTTGCTGGCGGGCGTCTGAAGGCTGACGTATCCTTCGCGGCTCTTGAGCCGTCTGGCTCGCAAAAACTACTGTTTTCCTCGTGTGATTCCGGAGTTCGCTGAATGTCTGTCGGTTGGCTGCGCGCCTGTGCGCTGGTGATGTTGGGGCTGTTCAGCGTGTCTGCGCTGGCCAAGGATAAAACCGCGATCGTGATCGGCGGCGGCCTGTCGGGCCTGACTGCCGCGTACGAGCTGCAGAACAAGGGCTGGCAGGTCACGCTGCTGGAAGCCAAGTCGAGCCTGGGCGGCCGTTCCGGCATGGCCACCAGCGAATGGATCGGCAATGACAAGGCCCAGCCGGTGCTGAACAAGTACGTCTCGAACTTCAAGCTGAGCACCACGCCGGCCCCTGAATTCGTGCGGACCCCAAGCTACCTGATCGATGGGGAGTATTTCTCCGCCGCCGATCTGGCGACCAAGCAGCCAGCCACCGCCGAGGCGCTCAAGCGTTTCGACAAGACCGTGGACGATCTGGCGCGCTCGATCGACGACCCGCTGAACCCGGCCGCCAACAACACCCTGCACGCGCTGGATCAGATCAACGTGTCGAGCTGGCTCGACAAGCAGAACCTGCCGGCCACCGCCCGCCAGTTGATCAACCAGCAGATCCGTACCCGCTACGACGAACCTTCGCGCTTGTCGCTGCTGTACTTCGCGCAGCAGAGCCGCGTCTACCGTGGCGTCTCCGATCGTGATCTGCGTGCTTCGCGCCTGGTTGGTGGCAGCCCGGTGCTGGCCCAGGCCTTCGTCAAGCAGCTGAAAACCATTAAGACCGCTTCCCCGGTCTCGGCCATCAGCCAGGACAAGGACGGCGTCACCGTCAAGGTCGGCAGCGTCGGCTACCAGGCCGACTACGTGGTGCTGGCTGTGCCGTTGCGCGCCCTGAACAAGATCCAGATGACCCCGGCGCTGGACGCACAGCACCTGGCGGCGATCAAGGGCACCAACTACGGTTGGCGCGACCAGATCATGCTCAAGTTCAAGACGCCGGTGTGGGAAAGCAAGGCGCGTATGTCCGGCGAGATCTACAGCAACACCGGCCTGGGGATGTTGTGGGTCGAGCCTGCCCTGAAGGGCGGTGCCAACGTGGTGATCAACCTGTCCGGCGACAACGCCCGCGTCATGCAGGCGTTCGGCGACAAGCAGATGGCCGATCAGGTACTGATTCGCCTGCACGCTTTTTATCCACAGGCCCGTGGTTCGTTCACCGGTTATGAAATCCGTCGCTACAGCACCGACCCGTCGACTGGCGGTGCCTACCTGGCCTTCGGCCCGGGCCAGATCAGCAAGTTCTGGCGCCTGTGGGAGCGCCCGATTCAGCGCGTAGCCTTCGCTGGCGAACACACCGACACCCTGTACCCGGGCACCCTGGAAGGCGCGCTGCGTACTGGCCAGCGTGCGGCCAGCCAGGTTGAAGACCTGGCGGCAGGCAAGTCGTTCGAACCGGCGAAAGTGGGTCCGGCCGCCGCAGCGGCGGGCGCTGGTGCGGTGGTGGCGAAGAAAGGCAATTTCTTCAGCAACCTGTTCGGCGGCTCGGATGACGAGAAGAAACCAGAGCCAGTCAAGGCACCTGAGCCGGTAGCACCGGCAACTCCGGCACCTGCTCCAGCACCGGTTGCTGCACCGGCACCGGTCGAACCACCGAAGCCTGCGGCACCGGTGAAAACCGAGCCTGCGAAGAAGGCACCGGCCAAGGCCCCAGCCAAGACCGAAACGAAAAAGGCCCCGGCCAAGGCTCCGGTTAAGAAAGCCGAGACGGCGAAGAAGCCAGCGGCCAAACCTGCGACGGACACTGTGACCAAGGCTCAGTAACGTTCAGGTGTAAAAAAGCGCGGCCCCAGGGTCGCGCTTTTTTTTGCCATCAAATATCAACCATCCGGTTTGGCTGTGCGGTCCTACATGCTGCTGCGATGCATCAGAAGCTTCTCACAAAAGATTCGGAGCTAAATGACAAGCGGCAGCCATCAGGTGTCTGGATCGGGGAGGGCGGAGCCTGCCAGGACGGCACCGGTCAAAAATGTTGAATCGGAGAGCAGTGGGGCCACTGACACCAAGGCTCAGCAACGCTCAGGCGAAAAAAACGCGGCTCAAGGGCCGCGTTTTTTTTGCCTGGAGAAAAACCTGGACCAGAATCGAATAAACCTTTTGATACAGGTGTTCTCCGGTTTGTATTCACTTTTTCTCACAATTTCGCGTTTAATCTTTCCTTAACTCGCAGGCTTCAGACTCTTGATCGCATTTTTCGATATTTCAAAGCAAATTTTTCCGCTTTAATTCGATAGATAACTCGATAGTCTTGGGCCAGCACTTACAGGATCTAGGCAATGCAGCTACGTAACTCTACCTCCCGCTATGGCTGGGTCAGTATCGTCATTCACTGGGTTGTGGCACTGGCGGTCTTCGGTCTGTTCGCGCTTGGGCTGTGGATGGTCGGGCTCGACTACTACAGCACCTGGCGCAAAGACGCGCCGGACCTGCACAAGAGTATCGGCCTGGTGTTGCTGGGTGTGATGCTGCTGCGGGTGCTGTGGCGCTTCATCAGCCCACCGCCGCCAACCCTGGCCAGCTACAGCCGCATGACGCGCTTGGGCGCCCATTTCGGCCATGGCTTTCTGTACCTCAGTCTGTTCGCTGTGATGATTGCCGGTTACCTGATTTCCACCGCCGAAGGTGTCGGTATCCCGGTGTTTGGCTTGTTTGAAGTCCCTGCGCTGGTATCCGGACTGCCGGACCAGGCAGATACCGCTGGCGTGATTCACCTCTACCTGGCGTGGGTGCTGGTAATTTTTTCCGGCCTCCATGCGTTGGCAGCATTGAAGCACCACTTTATCGACCGTGATGTGACCCTCAAGCGAATGCTGGGTCGCAAAGCCTGAAGTTCAACCTCGACTCCAAAGGAAAACAAAGCATGTTGAAAAAGACTCTGGCCGCTCTGGCAATCAGTTCCGCCCTGTTGTCCGCCGGTAACGCCATGGCCGCTGACTACGTGGTCGACAAAGAAGGCCAGCACGCCTTCGTTGACTTCAAGATCAGCCACCTGGGCTACAGCTTCATCACCGGTACTTTCAAGGACATCGACGGCAAGTTCAGCTTCGACGCTGCCAAGCCTGAAGACAGCAAGATCGAGTTCAACGTGAACACCGCCAGCGTTTTCACCAACAACGCCGAGCGTGACAAGCACATCTCCAGCAAAGACTTCCTGAACGCCAGCAAAGCCACGTTCGTTTCCACCAGCGTCAAACCCACCGGCAAAAACGCCGCTGGCAAGGACACTGCCGATGTAGCTGGCGACCTGACTATCCTCGGTGTAACCAAACCAATCGTGGTCAAGGCTACTTTCCTGGGTGAAGGCAAGGATCCATGGGGCGGCTACCGTGCAGGCTTCGAGGGTACTTTCAGCCTCAAGCGTTCCGACTTCGGCAAGCAGAAAGACCTGGGCCCATCGTCCGATGCGGTTGAGATGTACGTGACCTTTGAAGGTGTAAAAGCGAAGTAATGCTGAGACTGTAGGAGCGAGCCTGCTCGCGATAGACCTGAGAGCGCCGCGGAGCATCAGGCTTCCAGCGTTATCGTTGACGAACATCGCGAGCAAGCTCGCTCCCACAGGTTTTTGCACTGATCAAAAAAATGCCCCGGCTCTTTCGAACCGGGGCATTTTTCATTGCAGCGATAACTCAGCGATTGCGGGTCAGCAGCGCTGGCTTCTCACCACGAGGACGGCTTGGCAGTTGATCCAGCTGCTCAGGTGTCGGGAAGCGATCCGCCTTCGACTCCTTGTGCATGATCTTCGGCGCCGGGCCGCGCGGGTTCTGTACGGCAGGTTCCGAACGTGGCTGGTCGTCACGGGCCGGCCGGCGATTGCGCGAATCTTCGCGACGGGCCTGGCCGTCGCGCGGTGCGCCACTGCGAGGGCCGTTACGCTTGGCTGGCGGGGTGCCGGTGCTGGCGCCATCGCTGTTGCGCGGACCGCTCTGGCGACCTTGTGGCTTGCCGGAACGTGGAGCGCCCGAACCTGCCGCGGTGCCTTGCGCCGGAGCACCCGGGCGACGGCCACGGCCTTGCGTAGGCTTCTGTTGCGGCACGTAGTCGACGCGGTTGCCGAAGTTATCGATATCGTCGTCCAGGAACTCGTCCGGGGCGCGGTCAGCGGCGGCACGAGGAGGCTGCGACGGACGCTGTTCGCGAGCCGGAGTGCCTTCACGTGGTTTCTGCTGACGGGCCGGGCGCTCGCCGCGTTCGCCGGCCGGTTTTTCCTTGCCCTTGTCCTTGCCTTTGTCCTTGCGACCACCGCCGCCACCGCTGCCGTTCGGACCGTCGCCGCGCGGGCCACGTGGATTGCGCGGGTTGCGCATGTCCGGACGCTCGCGCACTTCAGGCTTTTCCGCCTCGATGGTGCTTGCATCGAAGCCCATCAGGTCGCCGTCGGCGATTTTCTGCTTGGTCATGCGTTCGATGCTTTTCAGCAGTTTTTCTTCGTCCGGGGCTACCAGCGAAATCGCCTCGCCCGAACGACCGGCACGGCCGGTACGGCCGATACGGTGTACGTAGTCTTCATCGACATTCGGCAGTTCGAAGTTGACCACATGTGGCAACTGGTCGATGTCCAGGCCGCGGGCGGCGATGTCGGTGGCCACCAGGATGCGCACAGTGCCGGCCTTGAAGTCGGCCAGGGCTTTGGTGCGGGCGTTTTGGCTCTTGTTGCCGTGGATCGCGACGGCGCTCAGGCCGTGCTTGTCCAGGTACTCGGCCAGGCGGTTGGCACCGTGCTTGGTGCGGGTGAACACCAGTACCTGTTCCCAGGCGCCAGCGGTGATCAGGTGGGCCAGCAGAGCGCGCTTGTGGCTGGCCGGCAGGCGGAATACGCGCTGTTCGATACGCTCGACCGTGGTGTTTGGCGGCGTGACTTCGATGCGTTCCGGGTTGTGCAGCAGCTTGCCGGCGAGGTCGGTGATGTCCTTGGAGAAGGTCGCCGAGAACAGCAGGTTCTGGCGTTTGGCCGGCAGACGGGCCAAGACCTTTTTCACGTCATGGACGAAGCCCATGTCGAGCATGCGGTCGGCTTCGTCCAGCACGAGGATTTCCACGTGGGACAGATCGACGCTGCCTTGGCCGGCCAGGTCGAGCAGGCGGCCAGGGCAGGCCACCAGCACGTCTACGCCGCGGGACATGGCCTGAACCTGCGGGTTCATGCCGACACCGCCGAAGATGCAGGCGCTGACGAACTTCAGGTCACGGGCATAGACCTTGAAGCTTTCATGCACTTGCGCGGCGAGTTCGCGAGTCGGGGTCAGGACCAGTACGCGCGGTTGGCGCGGGCCGTGACGCTGGGACTTGTCCGGATGACCGTTGGGGAACAACCGCTCCAGGATCGGAAGGGCGAAACCGCCGGTTTTACCAGTACCTGTCTGTGCCGCGACCATCAGGTCGCGACCTTGCAACACGGCGGGAATGGCCCGCTGTTGCACCGGAGTAGGCTCGGTATAGCCCGCCGCCTCGATGGCGCGGACTAAAGCCTCGGAGAGACCGAGGGAAGCAAAGGACATGAGTAATCCTGTTCTAGTTAGGGCTTGGCCCAATGGGAGTCTTGCCTGGCGCGAATGGCGTTTAAGAGGACGCAATCCCGTCCGGTCCTGCTGGGTTTCGAAGGCTCGTCTGCAAGCGCTCGCGCGGGCTGAAAGCTGCGCAGTAGCGGGGTTGAGATGCCTTTAACGATTCCGAGCGTCCGGGCGTGAGCCTGGCGGGAAGGCCGGAGTATAACAGAGCTATCACTGCGCGCCGCTTTCCTGCTGCTCAACGGTTTTTTCCGTGGCGGCCGTGGCCTTTTCAGACTTCACGCTGGCTGCCGGTTCCGCGCCGTAGCGGGCGCTCAGTTCAGCGTAGGCGGGCTCGCGTTTGAAGCGCTTGAGTTCGGCGCCGAAACGCTGCACCAGCAGATCCATGCCCGCATTGCGCCGCACCGCGAGAAACTGGCTTTGCTGGCTGATGACCGTGGGGTTTTCGGTGATCTTGTCGCGGATGCCCAGTTCGTCGAGCAAATGCTGGCCGACCCGGCGGTCGGTGATCAGCAGGTCAATTCGCCCGCGTACCAGTTTGCCGAAGTTGGCTTCATGGGTGGGGGCCGGCTCGCGGGTGAACTGCGTCGAATCGCTGAAGTCCTTGCTGTACAGGTAACCCGGCGAGGTGCCGATGGTCAGGCCGCGCAAGTCTTCGAGGCTGCGAAACGGGTGGGGCCGGTCATTGGCGTAGAACATCACGAACTGGACTTCCGAGAGCGGTTCGCTGGGGTAGAGCAGCGTCGCTTCGCGTTCGTCGCTGTGAAAGATGTCCAGGGCGCCGTCGGCCTGGCCTGTTTCAAGCATCGACAAGCAGCGTTTCCATGGCAGGAATTGCCACTCCACTTCGATGCCCAGGCGCTTGAAGACAATGGCGGTGGTTTCGTAGTCCAGGCCCAGGGATTTGCCGTTGTCTTCGTACACATAGGGCGCCCAAGGCTCCGTGACAATGCGCAGCTTCTCGCCCCGGGCGGCGAAGCTCAGGCAAGTGAAGACAAGCACGGCGATTAACTGCGTGATCAAAGGCATAGGCTGAGATTACGACGAGAAACCGGAAAGAGCCAGAAACTGACCGCAGATGCTCTAACTCCGTGGATTGCCGCACATTAATAGTGCGTTGAAAGCAAAAAGATCGCAGCCTGCGACAGCGCCTACGGGATTTGACATTCCGTTGTAGGCGCTGCCGCAGGCTGCGATCTTTTAATCGTGCTTCAACGACTTTTTAACGCGGCAACTTCAGGTTGTTCCACACCGCCAGGCTCGCTTCAGCCTGGTTCAGCGTGTAGAAGTGCAGCCCTGGAGCGCCACCCTGCAGCAGTTGTTCGCACATCTCGGTGATGACCTGTTCGCCAAAGCGCTGAATGCTCTGGGTGTCGTCGCCATAGGCTTCCAGTTGCTTGCGGATCCAGCGCGGGATTTCCGCACCGCAGGCATCGGAGAAGCGCGCCAGCTTGCTGTAGTTGGTGATCGGCATGATGCCCGGCACGATCGGGATGTTCACGCCCAGCGCCCGCACGCGTTCGACGAAGTAGAAATAGCAGTCGGCGTTGAAGAAGTACTGGGTGATCGCACTGTCGGCGCCAGCGTTGGCCTTGCGCACGAAGTTGGCCACATCGTCTTCGAAATTGCGCGCTTGCGGATGCATTTCCGGGTAAGCGGCGACTTCGATGTGGAAATGATCACCGGTTTCTTCACGAATGAATTCAACCAGGTCATTGGCGTGGCGCAACTCACCGCTGGCCATGCCCATGCCCGAAGGCAGGTCACCGCGCAGGGCGACGATACGCTTGATGCCGGCAGCCTTGTACTGGGCCAGCAGGCCGCGCAAGTCGTCCTTGCTATCGCCCACGCAGGACAGGTGCGGAGCGGCAGGGATTTTGACTTCGCTTTCGAGCTGCAGCACGGTGTTCAGCGTGCGATCGCGGGTCGAACCGCCGGCGCCGTAGGTGCAGGAGAAGAAATCGGGGTTGTAGATGGCCAGCTGGCGAGCAGTGGCGAGCAGCTTTTCATGCCCAGCATCGGTCTTCGTAGGGAAGAACTCGAAGCTGTAGCGACGTTCTTGGGACATGGTCATATCCTTGGAAACTCATAAGGCGGACGCTGGCCCCCTGTAGGAGCGAGCTTGCTCGCGAAAAACATCAAGGCAACGCGTTCATCCAGACAGCACGCGTTATCGTTGACGTCCATCGCGAGCGAGCTCGCTCCTACACAGGAAAAGCCGGTCTATCAGTAGCGGTAGGCGTGCGGCTTGAACGGACCTTCAACGGTCACGCCGATGTAGTCGGCCTGGGTCTTGGTCAGTTGAGTCACTACGCCGCCGAAGCCACGGACCATTTCCAGGGCCACTTCTTCGTCGAGTTTTTTCGGCAGTACTTCAACGGTCAGGCGCTCGGCTTTCTGGGCTGGCGACAGGTCGGCGTACTTCTGGCCGAACAGGAAGATCTGGGCCAGAACCTGGTTGGCGAACGAACCGTCCATGATGCGGCTCGGGTGGCCGGTGGCGTTACCCAGGTTAACCAGACGGCCTTCGGCCAGCAGGATCAGGTAGTCGTCGTTCTGTGGGTCGAAATCGCCAGCGCCGGTACGGTGGATCTTGTGTACCTGCGGCTTCACTTCTTCCCATGCCCAGTTCTTGCGCATGAAAGCGGTGTCGATTTCGTTGTCGAAGTGGCCGATGTTGCAGACAACGGCACGCTTCTTCAGGGCCTTGAGCATGTTCGAGTCGCAAACATTGACGTTACCGGTGGTGGTCACGATCAGGTCGATCTTGCCCAGCAATGCCTTGTCGATGCTTGCTTCAGTTCCGTTGTTGATACCGTCGATGAACGGCGAAACCACTTCGAAACCGTCCATGCAGGCTTGCATGGCGCAGATCGGGTCGACTTCGGAAACCTTGACGATCATGCCTTCCTGACGCAGGGACTGGGCCGAACCCTTGCCCACGTCGCCGTAGCCGATGACCAGCGCTTGCTTGCCGGACAGAAGGTGGTCGGTGCCGCGCTTGATCGCATCGTTCAGGCTGTGACGGCAGCCGTACTTGTTGTCGTTCTTGCTCTTGGTCACCGAGTCGTTGACGTTGATGGCCGGGATTCTCAGCTCGCCCTTGGCCAGCATGTCCAGCAGGCGGTGAACGCCGGTGGTGGTTTCTTCGGTCACGCCGTGGACGCGGTCCAGAACCTGTGGGTACTTCTTGTGCAGCAGCTCGGTCAGGTCACCGCCGTCGTCGAGGATCATGTTGGCATCCCAAGGCGCGCCATCTTTGAGGATGGTCTGCTCCAGGCACCACTCGTACTCTTGTTCGGTTTCACCTTTCCAGGCGAAAACCGGGATGCCGGCAGCGGCGATGGCAGCAGCAGCCTGGTCCTGAGTCGAGAAAATGTTGCAGGACGACCAGCGTACTTCGGCACCCAGGGCAACCAGGGTTTCGATCAGCACGGCAGTCTGAATGGTCATGTGGATGCAGCCGAGGATCTTCGCGCCCTTGAGCGGTTGCTCGGCGGAATACTTGTTGCGCAGACCCATCAGGGCTGGCATTTCGGATTCGGCGATGATGGTTTCGCGACGGCCCCAGGCAGCCAGGGACATGTCGGCAACTTTGTAATCGTTAAAATCTGCAGGCGTGATAACAGCGCTCATGAAGAGCCTCCATTCGTAATGTATGCGAATGGGCGCCGTTGTGCGTTTAGTGTCCAGCCAGTGAAGGCCAGGCAACGCCCCATCCGAGCCTGACAGGTCAAACCTGCTGCAGCGCCCCTCGGACAGGTGGCGGGAAACGGTAGCAATTGAAGATGACCGTTTTGAAACGGTGGCGATTATAGCGGGCTATGCCGATCTTCCAAAGCGTTTCTGTCGGTCAATGTCCGAACGGTAATCGAGACCATAGACGATGCTCAATAGAGCTCTAGGTCGGGCTCTGCCATGATGGTCGGCATCATTCGGCAAGACGCTCAGGAGTGAACATGAATTTCCACACCCGCAAATGGGTAAAACCCGAAGACCTCAACCCTAACGGCACGCTGTTCGGCGGTAGCCTGCTGCGCTGGATCGACGAAGAGGCGGCGATCTACGCCATCGTTCAGTTGGGCAACCAGCGTGTGGTCACCAAGTACATTTCAGAAATCAATTTCGTCAGCGCCTCGCGCCAGGGCGACATCATCGAACTGGGCATCACGGCGACCGAGTTCGGCCGCACTTCGATCACCCTGACGTGCGAGGTGCGCAACAAGATCACCCGCAAGAGCATCCTCACCGTTGAAAAAATGGTGTTCGTGAACCTCGGTGAAGACGGCTTGCCGGCGCCTCACGGCCGGACCGAGATCAAGTACGTCAAGGACCAGTTCAAGGACGACGCCAGCGTGTAGGAGCGAGCCTGCTCGCGATGGTCGTTAACGATAACACTGGGTACCTGACACCCAGTGGTGCTCTCAAGTCCATCGCGAGCAGGCTCGCTCCTACAGAACGGAATCCCCGCTGCACAGGTCATAGCTGAATAGCCCGCCACCGGTTGCGCATCCCATGAACTCGGCACAAGACGGCAAGACCCCGAACCTTTCGGCGCAAGAAGAACACGAAGTCGAAAAGAGCCAGCCACCCCGTGCCGCGGTGCTGCACGAGATCATCCGTACCCAGGGCGACCAGGAACTGGAGCGCAGCATTGCCGCGTTGTGGTGGTCGGCGCTCGCGGCGGGGTTGACCATGGGGCTGTCGCTGATGGGCATGGGCTTGCTCAATTCACGTCTTCCGGATGGCGAAGGATTCAAGGTGATCGCGAGTTTCGGTTATTGCGCCGGTTTCCTCGCGGTGATCCTCGCTCGCCAGCAACTGTTCACCGAAAACACCCTGACCGCCGTGTTGCCGGTAATGACCAAACCGACGCTGGCCAACTTCGGCCGGCTGCTACGGCTGTGGACGGTGGTGCTGGTCGGCAACCTCTGTGGCACCTTGCTGGTGGCGTACGTGATGCTGGAACTGCCGATTTTCGACAGCAAGACCGATGTCGCCTTCCTCGATATCGGCCGCAAGGTCATGGAAAACCACGCCAGCCAGATGTTCGCCAAGGGCATCATTTCCGGATGGATGATCGCCACCATGGTCTGGATGATCCCGTCCATGGAGAGCGCCAAGATGTGGATCATCATCCTCATCACCTACCTCATGGCGCTGGGGGATTTCACCCACATCGTGGTCGGTTCGCTGGAGGTTTCGTATCTGGTATTTGCCGGCGAGTTGCCGTGGAGTGATTTCTGGCTGGTGTTCGCCGGGCCGACGCTGGCGGGGAACATCATCGGTGGCAGTTTTATTTTCGCGCTGATCAGCCATGCGCAGATTCGCAGCGAAAGCGGGCCGCCGAAAAAATCTACGGATCAGAGCGAAGCGCCCGATCCGCAGAAAATCAAAAAACCATCAAGCTGATCCTCAGCCCACCGCATCAAGCGCAGCCGCACCGCGACGCTGGCGATAGATGAAAAACAGTGCGGTCAGCACGGTCAGTCCGCTGACCAGTGCACCGGTCCAGGGCAAGTCCGCCAGATCGGCACCGCTGGCCACAACCAGCCCGCCAATCCATGCCCCGGCGGCGTTGCCGAGGTTGAAGGCGCTCTGGTTCAAGGTCGAACCCAGGTTTGGTGCCTCAAAGGCCTGATCGATGATCAGCAGTTGCAGGATCGGGCACAAGGCAAAGGCAAACGTCCCCCACAACACCAGTGTGATGGCCGCCGGGATGACCGAGTGACTGGTTTGCGTGAATGCCGCCAGTACCACCAGCACCGCCAGCGCCATGCCCACCAGCGAAGGCAGCAAGCGGCTGTCCGCCAGACGACCACCGAGCATGCTGCCGGCGGTCAAGCCCACACCGAACAACAGCAGCATGATGGTGACGCCGTGGGGGCTGACACCGGTGATGTCCTGCAGGATCGGCGCAATGTAAGTGAACACACTGAACAGGCTGGTCGAGGCCAGTACACTCATGCCCAGGGCCAGCAGTACGTTGGCCTTGCCCAGTACCTTGAACTCGCTGGCCAGGTTGGCTTTATCCATCGCGATGTTTTTCGGCAGCCAGACCCATTGCGCAATCGCCGCCAGCACCCCGATCACCGACACAGCCCAGAAGGTCGAGCGCCAGCCTGCGTATTGCCCGAGTGCGGTACCCAGTGGCACGCCGAGCACGTTGGCCAGGGTCAGGCCGGTGAACATCATGGCAATCGCCTGAGCCCTTTTGTTGGGGGCCACCAGCCCGGCGGCCACCACCGAACCAATGCCGAAAAATGCGCCGTGGCACAGTGCCGTGATCACGCGCGCGGCCATCAGCGTGGCGTAGTTTGGCGCCAGCGCGCAGAGCATGTTGCCGAGGATGAACATCAGCGTCATGCCCAACAACGTGGCCTTGCGCGGCATGTTGGCGGTGCCGACCGCGAGGATCGGTGCACCGAACACCACGCCCAGGGCGTAGCCGGTGATCAGTAATCCGGCGTCGGGAATGCTCACGCCGAGGTCGCGGGCGACATCGGGCAAAAGACCCATGATGACGAATTCGGTGGTGCCGATGCCGAAGGCGGCAACGGCGAGGGCAAGCAAAGCGAGTGGCATGCGCAAGGTCTCTGTCGGTAGTCTTGACGCTGTGATCAGGCATACGCAGGCCGACGACCGTTCTCGACGAGAGCGGGCCGGGCAGGATTTTTATTGGAATTAGTTTGTGCGCAACTGAGTGCGGCGTGGTCGCTTGCAGTATAAACAGACAGTGAAATATGGCGAATCAATTCTCTACCCGGCCCCTGTAGGAGCGAGCTCGCTCGCGATGAACGTGAACGAAGACGTGTATTCACCGGTTGGCTGCGGTGCCCTCACATTTTTCGCGAGCAAGCTCGCTCCTACGGGGATCGTGGAGACAACAAAAGGAGTAGGCCGTGCTTGCGACGGCGTTGGTGTTGGTGGCGGCGCTGTTGCATGCGGCGTGGAATACCCTGATCAAGTTCAGTGCGGAGCGGCTGTTGGTAGTGGCCTGCATGGACAGCGTGGCGCTGCTCTTTGTCGTGCTGATGCTGCCGTTCCTGAGCGTGCCGCCACTGGAGATCTGGCCGTGGATCCTGGCGTCGGCGGCGTTCGAGTTGCTCTATCGCTATTTGCTGATCCAGGCCTATCGGGTCGGCGACCTCGGGCTGGTCTATCCATTGATGCGCGGCCTGTCACCGTTGGTGGTGCTGGCGCTGACGCTGATCTTTGCCGGGGAAGTGCTGACCCATCAGCAGATTTTCGGAATCCTGTTGATCCCGTTCGGCATGCTGTGCCTGCTCTGGCAGGGCGGCGGTGGTGCGCGTTTGCCCTGGTCGATGTTGCCGGTGGTGGCGCTGATCGGCCTGTGCATCGGTTGCTACACCTACATTGACGGGCAGGCATTGCGGCGCTGGTCCCATCCACTGGACTATCTGGTCTGGGTCACCTTGCTCAGTGCCTGGCCGTTTCCGCTGTTGGCGTTGGTGCGCAAACGACCCGCGTTCATGTTGTTCTGGCGCGAGCAGTGGCGACTGGGCCTGGCCGTCGGGTTCTGCGTGTTGTTCAGCTACGCTCTGGTGCTGTGGGCGATGCAGCTGGGCTCGATTGCAGAAGCGGCGGCGTTGCGCGAGATCAGCGTAATTCTGGTAGTGCTGTTTGGCATGCGTTACCTGAAAGAGCCTTTTGGCGGGCCGCGCCTCTTGGCCTGTGGGCTGGTGCTGATCGGTATATTGGTCATGAAATTTTGACTGTTCTGAAACGTGAAGAAGGGACTGCTTTATGACGGTTGCTCTGTGGTGCATTTTGATCGCGATTTTCCTGCCGTATGTGTGTGTGGGCGTGGCCAAGATCAGTGGCGGGTTCAGGTTGAGAGACAACCATGATCCCCGGGACTTTCTCGATTCGCTGGAAGGCTTGGGCAGGCGCGCGAATGCGGCGCAACTGAACAGTTTTGAAGTGACCCCGGCGTTCGCTGCGGCGGTGATCGTGGCGCATCTGGCCGGTAATGCCGAACTGGTGACGATCAATGTGCTGGCCGTGCTGTTCATTACCAGCCGGCTGCTCTACATCATTTGCTATCTGGCGGACTGGGCGACGCTGCGGTCGTTGATGTGGTTCGTGGGGATGGGGTTGATCGTGAGTTTCTTTGTGGTGTCAGCCTGACAGATCTTCAGGGTTTTTGCCGGCCTCATCGCGAGCAAGCTCGCTCCCACAGGAGTGTGCGTTCCAGTGTAGGAGCGGGCCTGCTCGCGAAAGCTATCTAACGGTCAACACTCGCCTCAGGGCTTGGTCTTCTCGGCATCCGCCACCTGCGGCACTTGCGGCAACGTCGCGCCTTTGGGCCAGAGCATCCAGATCTGCCCCTGCTGTTTCATGTCCCCGGCCAGTTGCCCGGCCGCATCCCCGGTGCCCCAGAACAGATCCGCCCGAACCTCGCCGGCAATGGCGCCGCCGGTGTCCTGTGCTGCCACGGGGCGAACCAGGGCCGTGCCGTCCGGTCTGGTGGTGGACAGCCACAACAGGCTGCCCAGCGGAATCACCTTGCGATCCACCGCCGCGCTGTAACCGGCGGTCAACGGTACGTTCAGCGAGCCGCGCGGACCTTCGTTGCTGTCCGGGTTGCGGGTGAAGAACACATAACTGGGGTTGCTGCCGAGCAGTTCGGGAATCCGCGATGGATTGGCCTTGGCCCAGGTGCTGATGGCGCCCATGGTCACGTCTTCTTTTTTCAATTCGCCCTGTTCCACCAGCCAGCGGCCGATCGGTCGATACGGGTGGCCGTTCTGATCGGCGTAGGCAATGCGCAACTGGCGACCATTGTCGAGCTGGATACGACCCGAACCCTGGATTTGCAGGAACTGCAGGTTCATCGGATCGGTCAGCCAGGCCACGACCGGCGCATTGACCCCTTTGCTTTCGATGGCTGCCGCATCGTCGTATGGCTTGAGCACGCGACCTTCGAGTCGACCGCGCAGGCGTTTGCCCTTGAGTTCCGGGTAAATGCTGTCGAGGGCGACGATGATCATGTCCTCGGGGACGCCATAGACCGGGACATTGGCAGCGCCGGTCTGGGTCAGGCTCCCGGGATAGACCGGTTCGTAGTAGCCGGTTATCAGGCCGTTGGGGTTGTCGTTGGCGGCGCGCAGGCCATAGACATCGAGGTTCTGTTTGAGAAAGCCGCGAATGTCGCTGGCGGTTTGCGGCACGTTGACAGCCGCTGCGCACGTGCCACCCCAGACCGGATCGGCCTTGAGTCGGGTACAGGCGCTGCGCCAGGAACCGAAACCGGCGACCAGGTCGCTGTCGGACACCGCCGGCAGCGCTTCCCATGTGGCGCTGGAGTAGGTGGCCAGGGCGTGGGTTTTCGGTTGTTGGTTGTCGCCACCGGTGCAGCCTGCGAGCAGGGCCACCATCGGCAGGGTCCAGGCCAGGCGGTGACGCCACGCGTTGAAACGGCTGTTCATGGAGTGATTCCTTTGCCGGTTGCCTGAGCGCTCCATGCGCTCAAGCAACCCTTATTGATAATAGGGCTATTGGTCTTTGCCGATGACGCGAGGATACTGGCCGCCGTTTCCCGTGACCTGAAGCCACCATGACTCTTAAAAGACTTTCTGTTGTATTGCTGGCCTGCCTGACGCTGTCCGCTTGTGGCGGTATCGACCCCAACTCGCCGCTCGGCCAGCGCAAGGCCATTTTCAAGCAGATGCTCAAGACTGGCGAAGACCTGGGCGGCATGTTGCGTGGGCGCATTGCCTTCGATGGCCCGAAGTTCGCCGAAGGTGCGGTGAAACTCGATGCGTTGTCCCGTGAGCCGTGGCAGCATTTTCCGCAAGTGCGCGAGGAGGATCACACCAGCGCCAAGAGCGATGTCTGGGAGCAACAGACACGCTTTCAGGCAATGGCCCGCGACCTTGAAAGCGCCACCGGTGAATTGGTGATCGCCAGCCAGGTCCAACCCTACAAGGCCAGCAACCTGGGGCCGGCGGTACAGAAAGTCGAAGATGCTTGCAGTGCTTGTCATAAGGCGTTTCGGGATCATTGATTCGGCGCTACGCATGACCTGTGGCGAGGGGGCTTGCCCCCGTTCGACGGCGTAGCCGTCGTTTGTTTGAACTGTCAGGTATATCTGACTGAGTTCGGTTCAGCGATTTTGGGACTGCTTCGCAGTCCAACGGGGGCAAGCCCCCCTCGCCACAAAAAAACTGCTGCGTTACTTATCCAACTCATCGAGTGCGTTCTGCAATTCCTTGCGGGCATCGGCGAGTTTGTCTTTGCGCTTGTTGATCTTGTCGGGATCGCCTTTGCTCATGGCCTTGTCGAGGTCTGCCTGACGCTTGCTGACTTCGTGCTTGGCGTCGAGCACCTTGTTTTCCCGTTCCTTCTTCAGCGAGGCGTCGGTGCAGTTCGCTTCGACTTCGCTCAAGGCCTTTTCCAGGCCTGCCTGCTGGTCGGCGTTGCCGTGGACCTTGGCCAATTCGATCTGGTTGACGATGCCTTGCTTCTTGGCGGCGCAACCGGTCAGCCCCGGCGCTTCCTCATCCGCCATCAACGGGGTGGCCAGCACGCTGCAAAGGGTCAACAGGGCGAGCGGTGAAAGAAATTTCATAAAAGCTCCATGTAGGAAAGCAAGCAGACCACTGTGGCAATGGCTGTTGGAGCCCAGCGGTCCCTTGTGGTTCCCGCTGGGCGCAGGGCCGACAACTAAAAGCCGTCAATCCCCGCATCACGTAACGTTTCACTCAAGCCCAGTACCTGCGGATCGCGGAAAAAAGCGCTCAGTTGCGCCGCGCGCCCTGGCCCGATATCGGCCTCGGCCCGCCATTGTTCGATGTCTCGCTGCGCCAGTACCAGCCATGAATCGCCGAGATGCGCCTGACCTGTCGGCGGTAATCCCAAGGCTTTCAGCCAGTGCGCGAACGGGCGTTGCCGGGCTCGGTTGAAGCTGTCTGCAAGACGAGCCGCGCTGCGCTCGCCGAAACCGTCAATGGTAGCAAGCTCTTGGGCATCGAGGGTCAACCAATCCAACAGACCGTTCAGCCGACCTGTTGCAAGAAGTTTTTCCCAGGTGCCCGGACCCACATTGGGCAGCGCCAGGCCTTGTTTGCTGCTGAGCCAGGTCAGGCGCGCAAGAAACTGGCTCTCACAGCCCGGAGTCGGTTGCCAGCAACTCAATGAATGAAAGTCCTCTGCCCGCGGCGCGTTCAATTCGGCGCGTTCGCTGCTGCGCAATACAACCCTATCGAGCCTGGGAATGGTCAGCCCGGCCAGGCTGATGGCGACCTGGTCACCCGGGCGGATGTCCAGCGTCTGCCAGCGTTGCAACGAACCGACGCTGACGTGCTTGATCTGCCGGTCATCGAGCTTTACCGGGGTCAGTTCAAGAACCGGAGTGATCCGCCCGGTCCGGCCGATTTTGAAGTGAACCTGGCGGACTTCGGCCAGTGCCTGGGCGAAGGGGTATTTCCAGGCGATGGCCCAGTAGGGTGACCTGGCCTGCCAGCGTTCGGCGGCTGGGCGCTGATTCTGGCGCAGGACGATGCCGTCGCTGGCAAAGGGCAAGGGGGAACGATACCAGTGCTCGCGCCAGCGTTCGGCATCAATGACGGAGGCGATGGGCTGGCTGTATGCAGTGGTACTCGGGAAGCCCAGCGCAGTCAGCACCGCGGCACGCTCGGGTACGCTCGCCGGTCCTTGGGGCCAGTCCCAGACAAACAGGTCGATGCCGGCGGCCTGTTCGGCGCTCAAGACCTTGCGTGCCATCAGACCGGCCACCGAGCCACGAGCATTGAGGCTACCGGCCCGGGCCTGCACGTGATCGGTCAGGCGCCAATACAGTTCGCCTTGCACGATCAAGTCCCGGGCCTGAGATAGCCGTTGCGGGATGGCCGGAATCTGCCGCGCAGGAACCGTCCAGTCCTGGCCGCTTTCGCCGTCGCCGCGGCTGATTGCCTGGGCCAACAGGCCGCTGCGATAAACCAGGGTCACCGCCACGCCATCGATTTTAGGCTGGACCCAGACGTCGACCCGGTCACGCAGCCATTTTTCCACGGCGGGCTGATCGTGCAGTTTGTCCAGGCCGGTGTGGGCGATGGGGTGGGGCAGCGTGCCGCGCGCAGTGCGCAAGGGGGCTGCGGGCGGGCTCAGGTTAAAGCAGTGGCGCCATTGGGTGAGTCGCGCGCGGGACTGGTCGTAGAGTTCATCGGCGACCAGTGAGCGGCCCTGGCGGTGATAGCTGTCGTCCCAGAGGTCGATTTGTTGTTGCAGTTTGCCGACTTCGTTCCGGGCGCGTTCTGGTGGCCAGTCCGGGCACTCGGCGGCGCTGGCGGTCAGGTAGGCAAAGGTCAGTAGAGCGGCGAAAAACAGGCGCAGGTCGGGAAGCATCTTGAGCGTCCTTGCTCGGTGAGGTGCGTGAAGGCTAGGTCAGTATCAGTTGGCGCAGCGAGGGGGTGTTTTGCCGGGTATTTCTGGTGGTTGTGCTGGCCTCATCGCGAGCAAGCTCGCTCCCACAGGGAATTGCGTTTGCCCATGGATCTTTGTCACACCAAAGATCAACTCTGGGAGCGAGCCTGCTCGCGAAGGCGGCCACGCGGTCTCAAGCGCAAGGCAATAAAAAACCCCGCAGGGCGCGAACCGTGCGGGGCTTCGGGTGTTGCGGGGGAATCTTACAGGCCGGCAGCAGAACGCAGGGCGTCGGCGCGGTCGGTTTTTTCCCAGGTGAACGTGGTGAAGGTGTCGTCACCAACGGTCTTGGTCGCCGGGGTGCGACCGAAGTGGCCGTACGCAGCGGTTTCCTGATACATCGGGTGCAGCAGGTCGAGCATGGTGGTGATCGCGTATGGACGCAGGTCGAACACTTCGCGGACCAGTTTGACGATCTTGTCATCGCTGATCTTGCCGGTACCGAAGGTATTCAGCGAGATCGAAGTCGGCTGGGCAACGCCGATGGCGTAGGACACCTGAATCTCGCAACGCTCGGCCAGGCCGGCGGCAACGATGTTCTTGGCCACGTAACGACCGGCGTAGGCCGCCGAACGGTCAACCTTCGATGGATCTTTACCGGAGAACGCGCCACCGCCGTGACGGGCCATGCCGCCGTAGCTGTCGACGATGATCTTGCGACCGGTCAGACCGCAGTCACCCACTGGGCCGCCGATGATGAACTGGCCGGTCGGGTTGATGTGGAACTGGGTGTCCTTGCTCAGCAGTTCGGCAGGCAGCACGTGCTTGACGATCAGCTCCATCACGCCTTCGCGCAGGTCGTTGTACGACACTTCCGGGTTGTGCTGGGTCGACAGAACGACGGCATCGATACCGACAACCTTGCCGTTTTCGTAACGGCAGGTCACTTGCGACTTGGCGTCCGGGCGCAGCCAAGGCAGCAGGCCGGATTTACGGGCTTCGGCCTGGCGCTGTACCAGCTGGTGCGAGAAGGTGATCGGTGCAGGCATCAGCACGTCGGTTTCATTGCTGGCGTAGCCGAACATCAGGCCCTGGTCGCCGGCGCCCTGATCTTCAGGCTTGGCACGGTCGACACCCTGGTTGATGTCAGGGGACTGCTTGCCGATGATGTTCATCACGCCGCAGGTCGCGCCGTCGAAGCCGACGTCGGAGCTGGTGTAGCCGATGTTGGTGATCACGTCACGAACGATCTGCTCCAGGTCAACCCAGGCGGAAGTGGTGACTTCGCCTGCGATGATCGCCACGCCCGTTTTCACCAGAGTCTCGCACGCCACACGGGCGAACTTGTCTTCAGCAATGATGGCGTCCAGCACCGCATCAGAAATCTGGTCGGCGATTTTGTCCGGATGCCCTTCAGACACGGACTCGGAGGTGAAAAGGGAGTATTCGCTCATCTCGATGTTTTCCTGAAATTACCGATGGTGAGTGTCGCCAGCCGGTCGCTGAAAATGGCGGACCTGGATCTGGAAACCATTACGTAAGCCTACATAGAGGCTTTCCCCGGGAACGAGTCCCGCAGCGGTGGCCCAACGGGCCAGATCGTCCTGTTCAAACCCCAGCCAGAGATCACCGCAGGCCTCCTTGGCCCAACTCTGGTTGTGGCTACATAACTCTGTCACTAACAGGCTACCGCCTGGTTGCAGCAAATGGGCCATGTGCTTGAGCGCATCGGCCGGTGCGGCAAAATGGTGCAGCACCATGTTCAGTACCACGCAATCGGCCTTGAGGCTGACGCCGTTCAATGCATCGGCCAGTTGCAGGCTAACGTTAGTCAGCTTGTCGCGTTCGCAGACCTGGCGCGCCAGTTCAAGCATCGCGCTGCTGTTATCCAGCGCCGTGACTTGCGCGAAGCGGCGCGCCAGGTCCGGCAGGAATGCGCCATCGCCGGGGCCGACTTCAATGGCCGTGGCGTCTTTGTCGAAGCTCAGCTTGTCGAGCAGGGCCACCACGCTTTCGCGGTATTGCGGCAGGCCGGCGATCAAGTCTTGCTGGGCGCGAAACTTCTCCGCAACCCTTGAGAAAAAATCCTGGCTGGCCGCCGCACGTTGCCCATGGACCTGGGTGATGCGCGACTGTACGTCGGTCGGCAGCGTCAGGTTGTCCACTTCTTCGAGCAATGCTGCGTGCAGTTTGCCGCCCAGCAGTTCGGTGTGGGGCAGCGCGCGACGGTAGAAAATCGCGTTGCCTTCGCGGCGCGTTGCCACCAGGTCGGCCTGTGCCAGTACCTTGAGGTGGTGGCTCATGCCTGACTGGCCGATGCCGAAGATCTGCGCCAGTTCCAGTACGCCGAACGAGTCATTGGCCAGTGCGCGCAAGACATTCAACCGCAGGGGATCGCCGCCAGCCTTGCACAAGGCCGCCAGCTCATCGCAATCGTCATGTTGAATGGAGGGCACGCGTAAATTCATAAGGCCGGCAGTCTAGTCACGGGTCGAAGGTATCGCAAGAGCAATATCAAAAAGTTTTGATATTGCTCGATAGATGGCACTTCTCGACGTTAGCTTTTGTCAACAATCGGACGGCGGAAAGGTTTCACCAGGCGAATACGTCGTTATCCATTGGAAAAACGCCTTCAGATGACTATCTGTCATTGCCCCGAGGCGGCCCGGTGAGGGAAAATGCTCGCCTTTTTTCCGTTTCGTTTTAATCAAGCCCCCAGGAGAACAGCGATGCCTAGCCGTCGTGAGCGTGCCAACGCCATTCGTGCCCTCAGCATGGATGCCGTGCAAAAAGCCAACAGCGGCCATCCCGGTGCCCCTATGGGTATGGCAGATATCGCCGAAGTACTTTGGCGCGACTACCTCAAGCACAACCCGAGCAATCCATCGTTTGCCGACCGTGACCGCTTCGTGCTGTCCAACGGCCACGGCTCGATGCTGATCTACTCGCTGCTGCACCTGACCGGCTACGACCTGTCGATCGATGACCTCAAGCAGTTCCGTCAACTGCACAGCCGCACCCCGGGCCACCCGGAACTCGGCTACACCCCGGGCGTAGAAACCACCACCGGTCCACTGGGCCAGGGCCTGGCCAACGCCGTGGGTTTTGCCCTGGCTGAAAAAGTCATGGCTGCGCAGTTCAACCGTCCTGGCCACAACATCGTCGATCACCACACCTATGTGTTCCTGGGTGATGGCTGCATGATGGAAGGCATTTCCCACGAAGTCGCTTCCCTGGCCGGTACCCTGGGCCTGGGCAAGCTGATCGCCTTCTACGATGACAACGGCATCTCCATCGATGGCGAAGTCGAAGGCTGGTTCACCGACGACACCCCGAAGCGTTTTGAGTCCTACAACTGGCAAGTGATCCGCAATGTCGACGGTCACGACCCGGAAGAGATCAAGACGGCGATCGACACTGCACGTAAAAGCGAGCAGCCAACCCTGATCTGCTGCAAGACCACCATCGGTTTCGGTTCTCCGAACAAGCAAGGCAAGGAAGATTGCCATGGCGCCCCGCTGGGTGACGCGGAAATCGCCCTGACCCGTGCGGCGCTGAAATGGAATCACGGTCCGTTCGAAATCCCGGCCGATATCTATGCCGAGTGGGACGCCAAGGAAGCCGGTCGCGCTGTTGAAGCCGAGTGGGACCAGCGTTTCTCTGCTTACTCCGCCGCGTTCCCGACTGAAGCCAACGAACTGGTGCGTCGTCTGAGCGGTGACCTGCCAGCTGACTTCAGCGAAAAAGCCTCGGCCTATATCGCCGAAGTGGCGGCCAAGGGCGAAACCATCGCCAGCCGTAAAGCCAGTCAGAACGCCCTGAATGCGTTCGGCCCGTTGCTGCCTGAGTTCCTCGGCGGTTCGGCTGACCTGGCCGGTTCCAACCTGACCCTGTGGAAAGGTTGCAAAGGTGTTACCGCCGAAGATGCCAGCGGCAACTACATGTACTACGGCGTGCGTGAATTCGGCATGACCGCGATCATGAACGGCGTTGCCCTGCACGGCGGCCTGGTGCCTTACGGCGCGACCTTCCTGATGTTCATGGAATACGCGCGTAACGCGGTGCGCATGTCGGCCCTGATGAAGCAGCGGGTGATCCACGTCTACACCCACGACTCCATCGGTCTGGGCGAAGACGGCCCGACTCACCAGCCAATCGAGCAACTGGCCAGCCTGCGCTGCACGCCGAACCTCGATACCTGGCGCCCAGCCGACGCCGTTGAGTCGGCGGTGAGCTGGAAGTGCGCATTGGAGCGCAAGGACGGTCCTTCGGCCCTGATCTTCTCGCGTCAGAACCTGCAGCACCAAACCCGCAATGCGATTCAGATCGAAGAGATCGCGCGTGGCGGTTACGTGTTGAAGGACTGCGCAGGCGAGCCTGAGCTGATCCTGATCGCCACCGGCTCGGAAGTCGGCCTGGCCGTTCAGGCTTTCGACAAACTGACCGAGCAGGGCCGCAAGGTGCGTGTGGTTTCCATGCCGTGCACCAGCGTGTTCGATGCCCAGGACGCCGGCTACAAGCAATCGGTACTGCCGTTGCAGGTCAGCGCCCGTATCGCCATCGAAGCTTCCCACGCGGACTACTGGTACAAGTACGTGGGCCTGGAAGGCCGCGTGATCGGCATGACCACCTACGGCGAGTCGGCGCCTGCGCCGGCCTTGTTCGAAGAGTTCGGCTTCACCCTGGAGAACATCCTGGGTCAGGCTGAAGAGCTGCTGGAAGACTAAGCACAACGCGGTGGTTTCTGACCACCGCGTACCCTGTAGGAGCGAGCCTGCTCGCGATGGTCGTTAACGATAACGCTGGATGCCTGAATGCCCGCGTTGTCTGGGCCACCATCGCGAGCAAGCTCGCTCCTACAAGGGTTGCGATGCACACAAGAATTTCGTCTGGCTGCGTATTATCGAGAACCCCATGCCTCAACCGCGTCCCTACAAAGTTGCACTCAACGGCTACGGCCGGATTGGTCGTTGCGTCTTGCGTGCGTTGTTCGAGCGAGGCGAAAAGGCCGGGTTCGAGATTGTCGCGATCAACGATCTGGCGGACATGGCCAGTATCGAATACCTGACACGCTTTGACTCCACCCATGGCCGGTTCCCCGGTGAAGTGAAGGTCGAAGGCGATTGTCTGCATATAAATGGCGACTGCGTGAAGGTCCTGCGCAGTGCCACCCCCGAAGGCATCGATTGGGCGTCCCTGGGCGTCGATCTGGTGCTGGAGTGCTCCGGCGCTTATCACACTCGCGAAGACGGCCAGCGTTTCCTCGACGCCGGCGCCCCGCGTGTGTTGTTTTCCCAGCCGATGGCCAGCGAGACGGACGTTGACGCGACCATCGTCTACGGCGTGAACCAGGACTGCCTGACCGGCGACGAATTGCTGGTGTCCAACGCGTCCTGCACCACCAACTGCGGCGTGCCGCTGTTGCGCCTGCTGAATCAGGCCATTGGCCTGGACTACGTGTCGATCACCACCATTCACTCGGCGATGAACGATCAGCCGGTCATCGATGCCTATCACCACGAAGACCTGCGTCGTACCCGTTCGGCGTTCCAGTCGGTGATTCCGGTGTCCACCGGTCTGGCGCGAGGTATCGAACGCCTGCTGCCGGAACTTGCCGGACGAATTCAGGCCAAAGCCGTGCGGGTGCCGACGGTCAACGTGTCCTGCCTCGATATCACGATGCAGACCGCCACCGCGACCGACGCCACCGAGGTCAACCGGATCCTGCGCGAAGCCGCCACCAGCGGCCCGCTCAAAGGCCTGCTGGCCTACACCGAGCTACCCCACGCAAGCTGTGATTTCAACCATGACCCACATTCGGCGATCGTCGATGCCAGTCAGACCCGCGTTTCCGGCCCTCGGCTGGTGAACATCCTGGCCTGGTTCGACAATGAATGGGGTTTTGCCAACCGAATGCTGGACGTTGCAGAACACTATCTGCAAACAGCAACTTCAAAAAAACCGTAGGAAGTGCGACCCATGACCGTGTTGAAGATGTCCGACCTCGATCTGCAAGGTAAGCGCGTATTGATCCGCGAAGACCTCAACGTTCCAGTCAAGGACGGTGTTGTCACCAGCGATGCGCGTATCCTGGCCTCGCTGCCGACCATCAAGCTGGCCCTGGAAAAAGGCGCGGCCGTGATGGTCTGCTCGCACCTTGGCCGTCCGACCGAAGGCGAGTTCTCGGCCGAGAACAGCCTCAAGCCAGTCGCCGACTACCTGAGCCGTGCTCTGGGTCGTGAGGTGCCGTTGGTGGCCGATTACCTGGGCGGTGTTGATGTGAAAGCGGGCGACATCGTGCTGTTCGAAAACGTGCGCTTCAACAAAGGCGAGAAAAAGAACGCTGACGAACTGGCCCAGCAATACGCCGCCCTGTGCGACGTGTTCGTGATGGACGCCTTCGGCACCGCTCACCGTGCCGAGGGTTCGACCCACGGCGTGGCCAAGTTCGCCAAAGTCGCTGCTGCCGGCCCGCTGCTGGCCGCTGAACTGGACGCTCTGGGCAAAGCCCTGGGTGCCCCGGCCCAGCCGATGGCGGCTATTGTTGCCGGCTCCAAGGTGTCGACCAAACTCGACGTGCTGAACAGCCTGAGCCAGATCTGCAACCAGTTGATCGTTGGTGGCGGCATCGCCAACACCTTCCTGGCCGCTGCCGGTCACCCGGTCGGTAAATCCCTGTATGAGCCGGACCTGCTGGACACCGCTCGCGCCATCGCCGCCAAGGTCAGCGTACCGCTGCCAGTGGACGTAGTGGTTGCCAAGGAATTCGCGGAAAGCGCCGCTGCGACCGTCAAGCTGATCGCTGATGTCGCTGCCGACGACATGATCCTGGACATCGGTCCGCAGACCGCGGCGAATTTCGCCGAGCTGCTGAAGTCGTCCAAGACTATCCTGTGGAACGGTCCGGTCGGCGTGTTCGAATTCGATCAGTTCGGTAATGGCACCAAGGTGCTGGCCCAGGCCATCGCGGACAGCGCGGCGTTCTCCATTGCCGGCGGTGGCGACACCCTGGCGGCCATCGACAAGTATGGCGTGGCAGAGCAGATCTCCTACATTTCTACCGGTGGCGGTGCGTTCCTCGAATTCGTCGAAGGCAAGGTCCTGCCAGCCGTGGAAGTCCTGGAAAGCCGGGCCAAGGCCTGAGGGTCGCCCGTTTGACCTGGCAAGGGAGTGTTGACATGGTCAAGACGTTAGCGCTGTTGATCGTCGCGGGTTCACTGGCGGCTTGCGGGAGCAGCCCGAAAGCCACGCCGGAACCCGAGGCGCCTGCGTCGCGCAACGGCTGTTATCAGGCCGACTGGCAGGCGGAAACCAACCCGGTGCTCAACAAGCGCTCCGGGCCCGAGGGCCTGGACAAATACGAGACCCGGGCACCCGTCAAGGAACATGGCTGCCCTTGACGGGTCTGACTCTTTACTCAGGGCTGATGGCGTGCGCCGTCAGTCGAGGGACATGGATGAAAGGATTTATCGCCGTTACGGCGCTGGCGCTTTTGGCTGGTTGTGCTCAGTTGAACCTGTTCCAGTCGTCCGCACCTGTGGATAACTGGACCACCTGGACTTGCGACAGCCAGGCCAAAGTGCTGTGGCGCTACACCGACGACAGCCTTAGGGAAGTCGACGTGCGTCTGGGCGGTGCCGATCAGGTCTACCGCTTGAAACAGGAGCCGGGTGCATCGGGTTCGCTGTACAGCAATGACATGCTGGCGTTTCACATAAAAGGTGAGGAAGGCCTGGTTTACTGGGTCGCCACCAATGATTTGATTGGGCGTGGCTGTCACCTGTAGGAGCGAGCCTGCTCGCGATGGTCGTTAACGATGACGCGGGGTACTTGAATGCCCGCGTTGTCTGGGCCTCCATCGCGAGCAGGCTCGCTCCTACAGGAGGCGTGCGTAACACCGAATTCGCAGCCCGGGCTCAACCCCTGATCTGCAATAACTTGAATAGCCGCCGCCGCTACGGCAGGCTGGCACGATTAACGACCCTCAACCGGGAGAGATATACACAATGGCACTTATCAGCATGCGCCAGATGCTGGACCACGCAGCCGAGTTCGGCTACGGCGTTCCAGCCTTCAACGTCAACAACCTTGAGCAGATGCGCGCCATCATGGAAGCCGCTGACAAGACTGACTCCCCGGTGATCGTCCAGGCTTCGGCCGGTGCTCGCAAATACGCCGGTGCACCGTTCCTGCGTCACCTGATCCTGGCAGCCATCGAAGAATTCCCGCACATCCCGGTGTGCATGCACCAGGACCACGGCACCAGCCCTGACGTCTGCCAGCGCTCCATCCAGCTGGGCTTCAGCTCGGTGATGATGGACGGCTCCCTGGGTGAAGACGGCAAGACCCCGACCGACTACGACTACAACGTGCGTGTGACCCAACAAACCGTAGCCATGGCTCACGCCTGTGGCGTTTCGGTAGAAGGCGAGCTGGGCTGCCTGGGTTCGCTGGAAACCGGCATGGCCGGTGAAGAAGACGGCATCGGCGCCGAAGGCGTCCTGGATCACAGCCAGATGCTGACCGACCCGGAAGAAGCCGCTGACTTCGTAAAACGCACTCAGGTTGATGCCCTGGCCATCGCCATCGGCACCAGCCACGGCGCCTACAAGTTCACCAAGCCGCCTACCGGCGACGTGCTGGCGATCGACCGCATCAAAGAAATCCACAAGCGCATTCCGAACACTCACCTGGTGATGCACGGTTCGTCTTCGGTTCCGCAAGAGTGGCTGGCGATCATCAACCAGTACGGCGGCGACATCAAGGAAACCTACGGTGTACCGGTTGAAGAAATCGTCGAAGGCATCAAGCACGGCGTGCGCAAGGTCAACATCGACACCGACCTGCGCCTGGCGTCCACTGGCGCAATGCGTCGCCTGATGGCCACCAACCCGAGCGAGTTCGACCCACGTAAATTCTTCGGCGCCACCGTCACCGCCATGCGTGACGTGTGTATCGCTCGCTACGAAGCCTTCGGTACTGCCGGCAACGCTTCGAAGATCAAGGCGATCTCGCTGGAAGGCATGTATCAGCGTTACCTGAAAGGTGAGTTGAACGCCAAGGTCAACTAAGCCTGAGCGTTAAACTGCCTTGATGAAAAACCCGCCGAGAGGCGGGTTTTTTGTGGGCGATGATCCAGGATCGACGCGGTCAGTGTGGGAGCGGGCTTGCTCGCGAAAGCGGTGTGTCATTCAACATTAATGTCGTCTGACATTACGCCTTCGCGAGCAAGCCCGCTCCCACAAGATCAACAGTGCCTCGATATCAATTGTTGTGATCGATATCCAGCTTGCTGAAGGTCACTTTGCCGCCTTCAGTGGTGTACCCGGTGTTGTCCTGTACATAGACCCCGGCCTTGAAATACAGCGGTTTGTCACGCCAGGTCGTGCTGATTTGCGTATCCCATTGATAACCTGCCGCACTGATGCCCAAGGCGCCACCGGGGCTGAGGTGAATGAGGTAGTTGAACTCCTGGTCGAGTTTCACCCCCGTCGCAACGATGATCACCCGGCCTGTATCGTCATCGGGATGCATCCGGACCTTGGCGACGATATTGCCGGTGCCTGTGCTGGTTTTGTATTGGTATTCAACCTTCACCAGAGGTTTCTGGCTTTGATAGGCATGGATCTGGCCGATGACGACTTTCCCGGAACTCGGTACCTGGTTCACTGCCAGAGTGGCATACAACAAATTGTCGGCTTCCGGGTAATACCAGTTTTTCAACGTACCGTTGCTGTAGGTTTCACGCAATTCGGTACGTGGATAAATTGCGTTTTCGGTACGGGAGCCGGTCACGGGCGTCCAGAAAAACAATGTGCCTGTGTCTGAATGGAAGTATTGATCCTTGAAACCGTCCACCAGCTTGGCGGTTTCGACGGTGTACGGCGGGCTGCCAACGGGGACGCTGAGGTTCCAGGTTGCAAGATCGATCATGTCGGTTCTTCCACTTGATTCATGCTGCACGGACGTGCCAGAAGCTCTAGCCCGCACCTTCGGGGGCGGCCTTTATAAGCGTAGCGGGAGATTTTGTTAATGCCCGTCTGACGGGTGGCTGACGTCAACATCCTGTCGAAGCGACATCTTTCCCGGTTTCCATCGCCTGAACCATCGACCGTTAGTCGGTAAAAAGACACTATGATTAAATGATGGCTTACTGACACCTTCTGCTTTTGCAGAACCGGGTCTAGAGTGAAGACGCAGTATTTGTCCGGTTTTCACGAGAAACCGGCCTGACACCCCGCAATTAGAGAAGCAGCATGGAATGCGCGCAACCCACGCCAGTAGAAGGCAGCTCAACCCTTTTAGTCGTCGACGATTACCCCGAAAACCTGATCAGCATGCGCGCGTTGTTACAGCGCCAGGGCTGGCGGGTCATTACTGCCACCTCGGGTTTCGAGGCCCTCGGCTTGTTACTTGAACACGATATCGACCTGGTGCTGCTGGACGTGCAGATGCCGGACATGGACGGTTATGAAGTGGCGCGCCTGATGCGCGGTAGCCAGCGGACCCGTCTGACGCCGATCATTTTCCTGACCGCCAACGAACAGTCCCAGGATGCCGTGATCAAGGGCTATGCCAGTGGTGCGGTGGATTATCTGTTCAAGCCGTTCGACCCACAGGTCTTTACGCCCAAGGTCCAGGCGTTGCTCGAGCACCAGCGTAACCGCCGGGCCTTGCAGCGCCTGAGTCATGATCTGGAAGCGGCTCGTGCCTTTAATGCGTCGGTGCTGGAAAACGCAGCCGAAGGCATTCTGGTATTGGGTGAGGACGGTCTGATTCGTTTTGCCAATCCGGCGATTTCACGGTTGCTCAATGCCCCGGTGCAGGAACTGCAAGGCAAGGAGTTTCTGGACTACCTGCAAAAACCGCATATCCCGATCTGGGCCGACTCCGAGTTGCTGGCCGGATACAAACGAGGCGAAACCTTGCGCCTGCACGATGCCCTGCTACGTACGGCACCCGGGCAGCAAGTGCCGGTGGCCTTGTCCTGCGCGCCATTGCCCGCCGAGCAACATGCGATGGTCGTGACCGTGCTGGACATGTCGGTGGTGCGCCATCTGCATCAGCAACTGGAGTTTCAGGCGGTCACCGATCCGCTGAGCGGATTGCTCAACCGCCGGGGTTTCTACCAGACCGTAGAGAACCTGCTGTTGCGCGGTGAGCGTTCCGACAGCTCCTGGGTCCTGATGTATCTGGACCTCGACGGCTTCAAGCGAGTCAATGATTCGCTCGGGCACGATGCCGGCGATCGGGTGCTGCGCTGGGTCTCCGAACAGTTGAAGGCTTGCCTGCGGCCCTTCGACATTCTGGCGCGGATGGGCGGCGACGAGTTCACCGCGCTGCTGGATCTGGAGTTCCCCGAGCAGGCGGCGAAGATTGCCGAGAAGCTCATCGAGCGAGTGTCGATCTGTCAGCAGATCGACGGCCTCGATATCGCTCTGGGTGCCAGCATCGGCATTGCCACGTTCCCTGATTGTGGCGCCAATCTCGACGGGATGATGCGGGCGGCCGACATTGCCATGTACGAAGCCAAGCGTGCCGGCCGCCAGCAATATCGCTTCTACGATCATGAAATGAACGGCCGGGCGCGCACGCGGCTGATGCTGGAAGAAAGTGTGCGCACGGCCATCGAGAAGCGGGATTTCAATCTGGTGTATCAGCCTCAGGTTGCGATTGCCGACGGGCGGATTCGTGGCTTCGAGGCCTTGTTGCGCTGGCAGCATCCGAGCGTTGGCGATGTCCCCCCGGGGCTGTTTTTGCCATTGCTGGAGGAGGCGCGGTTGATCAGTCGCCTTGGCAGCTGGATTTACCATCGCGGCGCCGGGCAACGCAAAGCCTGGGAGTCCCTGTTTGCCGAGGACCTGGTGCTCGGCGTCAGCTTGAGCAGTACGCAGTTCGGCATGCCCAACCTGGTCACCGAGTTGCGCCAGGTGCTGGAGCGCCATGGCCTGCAACCGCGTCACCTGGAAGTCGAGGTCACGGAAGAGGCCTTGATGCGCAACCCTGAAGAAACCCGCAAGCAATTGCGTCTGCTGCACAACCTGGGCGTACGCGTGGCATTGGATGACTTCGGGGTCGGACCCTGCTCCCTGACGCACTTGCGCGACCTGGCGCTGGATACTCTGAAGATCGACCGCCATTTGATCGCCCGGTTGCCGGATTCGGCAAGGGATGCGGCGCTGGTGCGCAGTGTGATCGACCTGTGCAAGCAGTTCGGAATATTGGTGATTGCCGAAGGGGTGGAAACCGTCGCTCAGTATGAATGGCTGCAAGCCAACAGCTGTGAGTATGTGCAAGGTTTTCTGGTGGCCCGGCCGATGATGGCCGAAGACACCGGGGTCTTTGTCCAGCCGTTTGACTGGAGCGCGCTGCCCCGCTGAATTCGCTACACTGGCGACCTTTTAGTGACCTGTATTGCCGCCCCGATGACCGTGTTGAAATATCTCCAGGCCTATCCCGCCACCTTGCAGGACCAGGTACGCCAGCTGATCGCCGACGGTCGGCTGGGCGATTACCTGAACCAGCGTTACCCGCAAAAGCACGGGGTGCAGAGCGACAAGGCGCTGTACACCTATGCTCTGGACCTCAAGCAGGAGTACTTGCGTAACGCTCCGGCCATCGACAAGGTGCTGTTCGACAACCGTCTGGACCTGACCCACCGTGCCCTTGGCCTGCACACCACGATTTCACGGGTGCAGGGTGGCAAGCTCAAGGCCAAGAAGGAAATCCGCATCGCTTCGCTGTTCAAGGAAGCGCCTTGCGAGTTCCTGAAAATGATCGTGGTGCATGAGCTGGCGCACTTCAAGGAATCGGACCACAACAAGGCATTCTACAAACTGTGCGAACACATGCTGCCGGGTTATCACCAGGTGGAATTTGATGTGCGGGTGTACCTGACGTGGCGGGATCTGTAGGAGCTGCCGCAGGCTGCGACCTTTTAAGGAGCATTGGATGGACGTGAGCAAGACCAAGAGCAGCTTCTATCGCCGGTTGTACGTGGCGTACCTGATCGACAGCGGGCTGGCCAGCAGCGTCCCGGCGCTGACCGAAGTCACCGGCATGCCCAGGCGCACGGCACAGGACACCATCGCGGCTTTGGCGGATCTGGATATTGTGTGTGAGTTCGAGCAGGAAGAGGGCGCGCGCAACCATGCGGGGCGCTATCGGATTCGCGAGTGGGGTGCGATCGATCGCGGGTGGATCGAGCGTAACCTGCGGCAGATCAAGGCGGTGCTGGAGTATCCCTGAGATTTGCGGCGCCTGAGCTGACGCCATCGCGAGCAGGCTCGCTCCCACATCTGATCTGAGTTGTGAACCCAATCCAGTGTGGGAGCGAGCTTGCTCGCGATAAGGCCTTCAAGGGCGACGCATCCCGATGTGTGGAATGCCATCCTCGACATATTCCTCTCCCGCCACGACAAACCCGTACCGCCCGTAATACCCCTGCAAATGCGCCTGGGCCGAGAGGTAGACCGGCAGACCGGGCCAGTATTTTTCGATCTGTTTGAGTGCCTGTTCCATCAGCTCATGCCCCAGCCCGGCACCGCGTGCCTGGGGTGCAATGATCACCCGTCCGATCACCACGTCGCCGCCCTGTGATTGCGGGTCAAGCAGCCGCAGGTAAGCCACCAGCCGGTTACCGTCCCAGGCCATCACGTGGAGGGTGTCACCTTCCAGATCCTGGCCATCGATATCCTGGTAAACGCATTTCTGTTCAACGACGAACACTTCTGCACGCAGCTGCAAAATGGCGTACAGCTGCTCCTTGCCCAGGTCGCTGTGGTGTTTGCAGATCCAGTCGACTGTCATGTTTTGATTCCCTGAAAACGTCGTTTCGATACTAAGCGCACTCACGCCAGAAGTCTTTATGGCGGAAGAATCTGTGACATAGGCCAAAATGCCATCATTCATTTTTCGCGCGGATGTCTTCTTTGTGTAATCTGGACCGAAGCGCTGTGCTGTGGCTTCGATGAGCGAATGTTGAGTACCCGGGCCTTGCCGGTACAGGGGCCTTGGGGTTTTGGCTGAAAACACGTCGGGCAAGCCGCCCGCTAAGGATTTTCTGGCATGCCGCGATTGCATCGAGCTTTGGCCTTGATTGGATTGCTGTTGCTGGTTCAGGGAGCGGCGGCAGAAAAACTGCGGCTGGTCGCTGATGCCTGGCCCCCCTTTACCGATTCCACGCTCGTCAACGGTGGTCTGGCGACGGATATTGTCAGTACCGCGCTCGCCAGGGCCGGCTATGCCAGTGAATTCGAGCAAGTGCCCTGGGCACGGGCCTTGATGGGATTGGGCGAGGGCCGATACGACGTGTTGGTCAACGCTTGGTACAACGACGAGCGTACAAGACTCGGCCAGTTTTCCGGCGAGTACTTGCTCAATCGCGTCCGTTTTCTCAAGCGCAAAGACGCGCCCGTCGAGTTCAACACCTTGCAGCAATTGCACACGTATCCGATTGCCATCGTGCGCGGTTACGCCTATTTGCCAGAGTTCGACAAGGATGACTCATTGCAGAAAGTCCCTGTGCACAGCTTCGCCATGGCCGTGCGCATGGTCGCGGCCGACCGGGTCAAGCTGACGCTGGAAGATGAGTACGTTGCCCGCTACTACCTGGCCCGCGAGTCACCCAAGGTACGCAACGCCGTGGAATTCCTGCCCAAGGCTTTGAGCGAGAACAGCCTGCACATTCTGGTCAGCCTGAAGAATCCGCAGCATGAGCAGATCGTCGCCGGTTTCGACCGCGAGATCGCGGCCATGAAGGCGGACGGGAGTTATGACAAGTTGATGAAACAGCACGGGATGTGAGTGGGTTGAGCCAGTCTCTGTGTTGTTGCTGATGGCCTCATCGCGAGCAAGCTCGCTCCCACAGTAGATCTTCAGTCGACACAAGTTTTGTGAACACCAGAGCCCCCTGTGGGAGCGAGCTTGCTCGCGATGAGGCCCGCCCAGACACCACAGATCTCAATCCTCACTGGTGTCCTTGATCAGATGCGCCGCCAACGTCCTCAGCGGCCCCAACTGCCGGCAGATCAGCGCCAGTTGCGTCTGCACCAGCCGCTGCCCCTCATCGATTTCATCAGGCATCTGTTCCAGTTCATTGGCCAGTGCTTCTTCTTCATCGCTCTGAATTTCAATCGAAGACTTGCTCGCCAGCCCTTGGGCGATCTCGTCGATGCTGGCGGCCAGTTTCACTCCGGCCCCTTCGATCAAATGTTCACGCACGTCCGTCGGCAGTTGGATTTCCCGGTGCGCGCCCAGGCCCGACAGGTAACTGAGTAGCGTGTGTGACAGCACCAGGAAGCGGAAGCCCACATCCGCCTCCTTTCGGAAATGTCCCGGCTCCATCAGCATGTTGGCCAGAGTGGTCGACAGTGCCGCGTCGGCGTTGTGCGCGTTGCGGCGGGCCAGGCGGTAAGCCAGGTCGTCGCTTTTACCCGCAGCGTATTGCTGCATGATCTGGCGCAGGTAAATGCTGTTGCAGGCCAGGGTGTTGGCCAGCACTTTGTTCAGGCGTCGGCCCTGCCAGTCCGGCAGGAACAGGAACACCGCCAGCCCGGCAATCAGGCTGCCGAGCAAGGTATCGAACAAGCGTGGCAGGAACAGTCCGTAACCGTCACCTACCTGGTTGAAGCAGAACAGCACCATCAGGGTGATTGCCGCCGTCGCCAGGGTGTAGCGGGTGGTGCGGTTGGTAAAGAACACCACCCCGGCGGCGATGGCGAAGCATGACTGGATCAGCGGGTTCGGGAACAGGTCGAACAGCGCCCAGGCCAGTGTCAGGCCAATGGCGGTGCCGATGATCCGTTGACCGAGTTTGCGGCGAGTGGCGCCGTAGTTCGGTTGGCAGACGAACAGCGTAGTGAGGATGATCCAGTAGCCTTGGGACGGGTGAATCAAATGCACCATGGCGTAGCCGATGCTCAAGGCCAGGGGCAATCGCAGGGCATGGCGGAACAGCAGCGAGGTCGGCGTCAGCTGCGTGCGCAAGCGAAGCCACACGTCCTTGAGGCTGCGCGGCGAACGGTCGAGCAGGCTGCTGTCGGTGGCGTCGGCCAGGGCGTCGGGGTTACTGGCATCGCTGAGCAGGCGGTCGAGGGTGCCGAGGTTGGCCGCCAGTGCCCGCAGTGAACGCAGCAAGCCGCGCCAGGCCGGGTTGCTCTGGATGCGCAGGTGTTCGAGAGAGGCATCCAGGTCGCTCAGTGCCTCGGCGAAACTGGCGTCATAGGTGAACGGCTGGCGCATCTGGATCGATTCGGCCAAGGCCCGGCAGGCCTTGCCTTGCTGGCGCAACAGGCGCTGGCAGCGGAACAGTACGTCGCTGTGGAAGAAGGCGTCGGCCAGGGCGTTGTACGGGTAGTGCGACGAACTGGCACGCTCGTGGATGTCCTGGGCGAGGAAGTACAGTTTGAGGTAGCGGCTGACTTTCGACCCCGGGCGCCCGTTGCCGACCCGGTGCAGGATGATCTCCTTGGCGGCGTTGAGTGCCGCCACCACCCGGCCGTTCTGTTGAGCCAACTCCAGGCGCCGCGCCTCCACGTCCATCTGTCGGATCGGCTCGAACAGCGAGGATTTGAGCTTCAGGTAAAAGCCCAGCTCGCGGAACAGCCGCGCCAGGCTCTGCTGCACCGGCTGATTGGAAAACAGCGCCTGCCACAACACCGACAGCAAGCCGTACCAGGCAGCACCGGCCACCAGCAGCATCGGCTCGTGCCAGACGTCGGTGACCGCACCGCCACGCTGGTCCACGCCGATCATGGTGTAGACCGACAGGATCAACGTCGCCGAGGCAATCGCACCATAACGCTCGCCGAGGGCGCCGAGCATGGTCAGGCAGAACGCGGCCAGGGCGAAGGCGATGATAAACAGCGGGGGGTAGGGGAAGAGCAGTTCGACGGAGAGGGCGGCGACCGCGAAACACACCAGCGTCACCGCCAGTGCGTTGAGACGGCCCTGCCAGCTGTCGTCGGTCTCGGCCAGGGCACTGGCGATGATCCCCAGGAACAACGGGATCAGAAGGCCCATTTCATCCTGATACCAACACAGCGCCATGGTGCCGGTCAGGGCAATGAATACCCGCACGCTGTAGCTGAACTTATCCAGCGCCCAAAGGCGACGCAGAGACTGGCGGAACGAAGTCGATGACATGAAATGCGAAGGCCTTCCGAGGCAATGACGCTAAATTGAGCCACTAATGACGCCGACGCAATGGCGTCGATCACATCAGACAGCAAAATCTGTTCCTTGTCAGGCACTTCAAACCACTGTGGGAGCGAGCTTGCTCGCGATGGCAGCCTGTCAGTCAACATCTCTGTTGAATGTTATGGCCTCATCGCGAGCAAGCTCGCTCCCACAGGGGTTGTATTGATTTTTGAATCAGACGTACTGCGCAGCCGCGTAGCCCGATGCCCACGCCCACTGGAAGTTGAACCCGCCCAGATGCCCGGTCACGTCGAGCACTTCGCCGATGAAGTACAGCCCCGGGCTCTTCAGCGATTCCATGGTCTTGGACGACACTTCATTAGTGTTGACGCCGCCCAGGGTCACCTCGGCGGTGCGATAGCCTTCGGTGCCCGCCGGCACGACTTTCCAGCTCGCCAGTTTTTCCGCGATATCGGCCAGTTCCGCGTGGGTGTACTGCTTCATCGGTTTGGAGACGAACCAGTTGTCCGCCAGCAGATTGGCCATCTTCTTGGTGAAGATTTCACCGAGCAGGGTTTTCAGCTCGCTGTTGGGGCGTTCGGCCTGTTGCTGTTGCAGCCAGCTCGGTACGTCGTGATCCGGCAGAAGGTTGATCTCGACGGTATCGCCGGATTCCCAGAACGACGAGATCTGCAAAATCGCCGGGCCGCTGAGGCCGCGGTGGGTGAACAGGATGTTCTCGCGGAAGCTCTGGTCGTTGCAGCTCACCAGGCAATCCACCGACGTACCGGACAACTCGGTGCACAAGGCTTTGAGCTGATCGGTAATGGTGAACGGCACCAGGCCGGCGCGGGTCGGCAGCAGTTCGTGGCCGAACTGCTTGGCCACTTGATAGCCGAAACCGGTGGCGCCCAGGGTCGGGATCGACAGGCCACCGGTGGCGATCACCAGGGATTCGCAGGTGATTTGGTCAAGCGTCGTGTCGAGCAAGTAGCCTTTTTCAAGCCTCTCGATGGTCTGGATCGAGGTGTCCAGGTGCAGGCTGACGCCGACCTGATTGCACTCGTTGAGCAGCATTTCGAGAATGTCACTGGATTTGTTATCGCAGAACAACTGGCCGAGTTTTTTCTCGTGGTACGGCACGCCGTGCTTGGCCACCATGCCGATGAAATCCCACTGGGTATAGCGGGCCAGGGCGGATTTGCAGAAGTGCGCGTTCTGCGAGAGGAAATTGCTCGGTTCAGTGTACATGTTGGTGAAATTGCAGCGGCCACCGCCCGACATCAGGATTTTCTTGCCAGCCTTGTTGGCGTGGTCGAGCAGCAACACCTTGCGCCCGCGCCCGGCGGCGGTCAGTGCACACATCAACCCTGCGGCGCCAGCGCCAATGATCACGACTTCGGTAGAGCGCAAAACGGTGTCCTCACAAAAAACTATTGCGGTCCCTGTAGGAGCGAGCTTGCTCGCGATGGGCGTGAACGATAACGCTGGCAGTCTGGCTCACCGCGGTGAGCTCAGGTTTTTCGCGAGCAGGCTCGCTCCTACAGGGGGAAGTGCGTGTTGTTACAGGATGCGAACGCGCAACGAACGGCCCTTGATCTTGCCGTCGTTCAAACGCTGCAAGGCCTGCTTGGCGACGCCGCGCTCCACGGCCACATAGGCCTGGAAGTCGAAAATCGCGATCTTGCCGACCTGGGCACCGGGGATGCCGGCGTCACCGGTCAGTGCGCCAAGAATGTCGCCCGGACGAACCTTGTCCTTACGGCCGCCAGCGATGCACAGGGTGCTCATCTGCGGCAACAGCGGACCACCACCCTTGGAGGTGAGGTTGTCCACCTGATCCCAGGTCAATGGTGTCTTCTGCAATTGCTCGATAGCCTGGGCGCGCTGTGCTTCGGACGGCGCCACCAGGCTGATCGCGAGGCCTTTCTCACCGGCGCGGCCAGTACGGCCGACGCGGTGAATGTGGATTTCCGAATCACGGGCCAGTTCGACGTTGATCACCATGTCCAGGGAATCGATATCGAGGCCGCGCGCTGCGACGTCGGTTGCCACCAGCACCGAAGTGCTGCGGTTGGCGAACATCGCCAGCACCTGGTCGCGGTCACGTTGTTCCAGATCGCCGTGCAGGCCGACGGCGGAGATGCCCTTGGCGGTCAGGTGATCGACGGTTTCCTGAACTTGCTGCTTGGTGAAGCAGAAGGCCACGCAGGAGGCCGGACGGAAGTGGCCGAGCACCTTGGTCACCGCACTCATGCGGTCATCCGGGGAAATCTCGTAGAAGCGCTGCTCGATCTGCGTGTCGTCGTGGAACGCCTCGGCCTTGACCTGCTGCGGGTTGCGCATGAACTTCGAGGCCAACTGCTTGATGCCTACCGGGTAGGTAGCGGAGAACAGCAAGGTCTGGCGACGTTCCGGAGCCTGCATGATGATTTCTTCGATGGAATCGTAGAAACCCATGTCGAGCATGCGGTCGGCTTCGTCGAGGATCAGGGTGTTCAGGCCGTGGAGCACCAGCGAGCCCTTGCGCAGGTGCTGCTGGATGCGCCCCGGCGTGCCGACGATGATGTGCGCGCCGTGTTCCAGCGAAGCGATCTGCGGGCCGAGGGACACGCCGCCGCACAGGGTCAGGACCTTGATGTTGTCTTCGGCACGGGCCAGGCGGCGGATTTCCTTGGCGACCTGGTCGGCCAGCTCGCGGGTCGGGCACAGGATCAGCGCCTGGCAACCGAAGTAACGCGGATTGATCGGGTTCAGCAGGCCGATGCCGAACGCGGCGGTCTTGCCGCTGCCGGTCTTGGCCTGGGCGATCAGGTCCATCCCCTTGAGGATCACCGGCAAGCTTTGCGCCTGGATCGGCGTCATCTGGGCATAACCGAGGGAGTCGAGGTTAGCCAGCATGGCGGCGGACAGCGGCAAAGTATTAAATTCGGTGGCGATGGTGGTCACGGGACTGGCCTGCAAAACAAAATGTCGCGCAGTGTACCAGCCCGGTGGCCATTCGCCCTAAGGCTCTATGTGTTCTTCCGGACGTTTGACTCGCCGTCCGTCATTCCGTGACAGCTGGGAAAAGATCGTCGCGGCCAGCATTGCCATGATTCCAACCGTCACAAACGTCAGTTGAAAGGCGCCCAAAACCGTGTCCACGCCGTCATTTCCGATCTCGGCCGTGAACCCGCCGAGCAATGCACCGGCGCAGGCTACCCCCAGACTCAGTGACAATTGCGCGACCACCGACAGCAGGCTGTTGCCGCTGCTGGCGCTGGCATCGTCGAGGTCGATCAGGGTCACGGTGTTCATTGCGGTGAACTGCAAGGAGTTGATCGCGCCAAGGATCGCCAGCTGGCACAGCAGCAGCCAGTACGGCGTCTGCTCGCTGACCAGGCCCATGCTCGCCAGCATGATCCCCAGCGCCAGGGTGTTGCCGGTGAGCACGATGCGGTAACCCAGATGTTCGATCAGCGGCCGCGCCACCCACTTGGCGATCATCGCCGCCGCCGCCAGCGGCAGCATGCTCATCCCGGCCTGGGACGGCGAATAGCCCAGCGCCACTTGCAGCAGCAACGGCACCAGAAAGGGCAGGGCGCCGCTGCCGAGGCGGGCGAACAGGTTGCCGAGAATGCCCACGGCAAAGGTCCGGGTCTTGAACAACGACGGCGCGAACAGCGGGTTTTCGATATGCCCGGCACGTAGCCAGTACGCTGCCAGGCACGCCATGCCGCCGAACAGCAGCAACATCACCCGCAGGTGCGGCAGGTGCAGTTCGCCCAGGCCTTCCATGGCGATGGTGATCAGAATCATCGCCGCGCCGAACAGCACGAAGCCCAGGCTATCGAAACGGGTGCGCTCGGTGCCGCGCAGGTCCGGGATGAACTTCCACACGGCGTAGCAACCAACCAGCCCCACCGGCAGGTTGATCAGGAAGATCCAGTGCCATGTCAGGTATTGCACCATCCAGCCGCCCATGGTCGGGCCGATCAACGGGCCGAGCAGCCCGGGAATGGTGATGAAACCCATGATCCGCACCAGCTCCGAGCGCGGGTAGGCGCGCAACACCACCAGCCGCCCGACCGGCAGCATCAACGCGCCGCCCAAGCCCTGGATCACCCGGGAGCCGATCAACTGGGTCAGGCTGGTCGACAATGCGCAGAGCAGCGAGCCGAGGCTGAACAGCAAAATCGCACTGAAGAAGATTTTTCTGGTGCCGAAGCGATCGGCGATCCAGCCGGACGCGGGAATCAGCAAGGCGACCGTGAGCATGTAGGCGATGATCACACCTTGCATGCGCAGCGGATCTTCGGCCAGGTCCCGGGCCATGGCGGGCAGGGCGGTGTTGAGGATCGTCCCGTCGAGGGACTGCATGAAGAAGGCAATGGCGACGACCCAGGGTATCCAGCGGGCAGTCACCGCGTCGAGAGGCGGGCGGTTGGGCATGGGACCTCTTGTGGATGAAGTCAATGCTAAATGATTTGTGATCACAGTCATTGTGGGAGCGAGCTTGCTCGCGATAGCGGTAGATCAGTCGACAATGATGTTGAATGAAATGGCCTCATCGCGAGCAAGCTCGCTCCCACAAGGTTCCCGGTGTTCTGGGAGTTTGTGGTTACAGCGTTAATGTGAGCCGGTTTACGAGCGCCCCCGGCAATAACGCCGACGCCGTCGCCCGCTGGCTGTACGTACTCGCCGACAGCAACAGTTCCCGCTCCTGGGTCAATGCTTCCAGCTGCGAACCGAGCAGGCTGAAGGCGCTGTCATCAAATCGCATGGTGTTGACCGGTGCTTGAATCTCGCCGTTTTCGACCCAGAACGTGGCAAACCGGGTCATGCCGGTCAGGCGGGCGGCCGGTTGATCCGAGAAGTTCAGGTACCACAGGTTGCTGATGTACAACCCGGTGCCCAGTTGCTTGAGGATGTCCGCGTCAGGCAATGCCCCGGCTTTCATGTTCAGCGCGCTCGGTGATTCACCGCCGCTGGCGCCATTGGCGGTCAAGCCGTATTCCGCGGCGCTGCGCGAGCTGACCAGTTGTGCCCCGGCCTTGCCGTCGACGATCAAGCCCAGGTCGCTGCGTGGATAACCTTCATCGGAAAACGCCGGGCTCAGCGAGCCGCTGACTTTTTCATCCAGCGAGACCAGCGGGCTGAACGTGCTGTCGCCACCGTAGAGCTTTTGCAGCGGGCTGCTTTTGCTGGCAATCGACTGTGCAGAGAATCCCCCCCAGCACAGCATGCCCATGATTTCTTCCAGCGCCGCCGGTGCCAGGTAGGCGCGGTATTGGCCGGGCGCCAAAGTGCGCAGTGGCCGGCCCAGAAACTCAAGCTGCTCGCGGGCTTGCTGGAAGCGTTTGGCAAAGCCTTCGCTGTTCCAGTCGTGCCCGGCGTAGCTGGCTTTCACGGCCTGGCCATTCTCGTGGAACAGGCTGAAGTCGAAATTGAAGCTGTTGGCCTGATGCCAGCCGAAGGCACCCGAAGAACTGGCAAAGCCGCGACTGATCGGTCCGGCAGCGTAGAAACCGACAAGATCCAGGCCTTCGGCGGCCTGGGTGATTTGCGCGACCACCTGTTCGGTGTCCGGCAGTGGATGCGACTGCACGTTGTTGCTCTGCCAGCCATTGTGGTTGAGCAGTAAATAAGGATCCGGAGGCAGCAGCGGCAAGGTTTCCCGCAGCTGTTGCAGGCCTTCGGTCAAACGTCGCAGATCAACCTGGGGATCGCCGGCCAGGGTGATGTTCAGATCGGCATGGCGGCCTTCGTTGATCAGCTTCAAGCCGATACTCGCCTGCTGCACCTGACCGGCCTGACGCACCTTGGCGTGGTTGAAACGCACGAAGGCCGACGACTCGGCGGCGTAGCTGAGGGTGAACTGCTCGGGCTCGTGCAGGGCTGCACGCAGGCTGTTGACCAGCGCCTTGAACGACGCGGACTGGCTGTTTGAAGGATTCATCAGGCGTCTCCTCCGAATACATCAACGTTGCTGAACACGCAGGCCGGTGACGCGTGGCCGACGCGGATCACCTGGTTCGGTTCGCCCTTGCCGCAGTTCGGAGTGCCGAGGACCTTGAGGGTACCGGCATCGCCGACGGCGCTGAGGCTTTTCCAGAACTGCGCGGAGATGCCCCTATAGTTGGGATTCTTCACCACGCCCTTGAGTTCGCCGTTTTCGATCAGTTGGCCCCATTCGCAGCCGAACTGGAATTTGTTGCGTGCATCGTCGATCGACCATGAGCGGTTGGTCGACATCAGCACGCCGTGTTCGATGCCAGCGATCAGTTGTTCGATGGACTGATCGCCGGGCTCGATATTGAGGTTGGCCATGCGGTCGATGGGTGGGCGGTTCCAGCCGCAGGCGCGGCTGTTGGCGACGCCGTCCATGCCGGCACGGAATTGCGACAACGCACCACCCAGCGGGCGCAACAACAGGCCTTCGCGGATCAGGAACTGTTTGCTGGCGGGCGTACCGTCGTCGTCATGACCGTAACTGGCGAGCTCCTCGGGGATGTCGGGATCGAAGGTCACGTTGAGCAGGCCGGAACCGTATTGCAGGTGGCCGAAATCGCTGGCTTTGACGAAACTGGTACCGGCGTAATTGCGCTCGTCGCCGAGGATGCGGTCCAGTTCCAGCGGATGGCCGATGGACTCGTGGATTTGCAACATCATCTGGTCGGGCATCAGCAGCAGGTCGCGCTTGCCTTGCGGGGTGTTTGGCGCCAGGAGCAATTGCAGGGCCTGATCGGCCACCTGGGCACCGGCACCGATCAGGCCGCAGCGGCTGATGACGTCCGCGGCGCCTTGCTGGCCGAAGTTCTCGCGGCCAAGGCTGCGGGTCTGGCTGTCGTTGCCGTCGTAGGCCGTGACGTCCAGGCCGGGGTACACAAAGCGTTGGGCCTGGCGCAGTTCGGCACCGGCGCTGTTGAGGTAGATCTGCTCGACGTGGGTGATACCGAGGCTGACCTGCCAGTTCACCAGGCGCTCGTCCTTGGGCACGGCGGCCGACTCGGTGCCAAGCAGTTGGAAGCAGTCGCTCAGGGACGGGAAGGCCTGGTCGAGGTTGGGTGAAAAGTAATCGGCGCGGTCGCTGGAAACAGCCTGCTCGCGCAGGTCCAGCAAGGCGTGGGGCTTGAGTCGACGGGCCTGGAATTCGGCGCGTTCGAGGGCGGCTTGCAGGCCCTGTTGCGACAGGTCGTTGGTGGCTGCATAGGCCTCGACGCCATTGACCCGCACGGTCAGCATCGCCCCTTCGTCGCGGCTCAGGCTCGGTGGTTCGGCGACGTTCTTGCGCACCGACAGGTACTGCCCGGATTCGCGCACATAACGCAGGGAAAAGAATTCAGCACCCGTGCGCAAGGCAGCGAAGCGCTGCTTGAGCTGGGGGTAGAAATCGAACATTCGTGAACCTCCTGGGTATGGAGTGGCGATGGAGCGGTGCTGCGAGGGGAGAGGTGAAACGATTGCGTGGCGCTAGATTAGGCCTGCGAGGGGGGAGGATCAAGGGTGAAACGGTGTAGAGAGGGATTATCGGGTTCGGCCGGAAGATGTGTGTTGGTTGTCAGGGCCCCATCGCGAGCAAGCTCGCTCCCACAGTAGTCCGGGCTGGATCACAAATCTGCAATCCAACCCGAAACCTGTGGGAGCGAGCTTGCTCGCGATTGGCCGTGACGCGGTGTAGCGACTTATGCAGTCTGGCTCACTTCCCGCACCGGCTTGCCCTTCACCGGCGCTTCACCCGCCACATAGTAAGTGGCGGTGCTGCGTGGCAATGGCTTGCGACCACGGATCTTGTCGGCAATTTTCTCGGCCATCATGATCGTCGGTGCATTGAGGTTGCCGGTGGTGATGATCGGCATGATCGACGCATCGACCACACGCAGGCCTTGCATGCCATGCACGCGACCTTCGCTATCGACCACGGCCATTTCGTCGGTGCCCATCTTGCACGAGCAGGACGGGTGGAACGCGGTTTCGGCGTGTTCGCGGATGAACTTGTCCAGTTGCTCGTCGGTTTGCACCTCGATGCCCGGGCTGATCTCGCGACCGCGGAAGGCGTCCAGTGCAGGTTGCTGCATGATTTCCCGGGTCAGGCGGATGCCGTCGCGGAACTCTTGCCAGTCCTGCTCGGTGGCCATGTAGTTGAACAGGATGCTCGGGTGCTGGCGCGGATCCTTGGACTTGGCCTGGATGCGCCCGCGGCTTGGCGAACGCATGGAGCCCATGTGCGCCTGGAAGCCGTGCTCTTTCACACCGTTGCTGCCGTTGTAGTTAATCGCTACCGGCAGGAAGTGGTACTGGATGTTCGGCCATTCGAACTCCGGACGGGTACGGATGAAACCGCCGGCTTCGAACTGGTTGCTGGCGCCGATCCCGGTGCCGTTGAACAGCCACTCGGCACCGATGGCCGGCTGGTTGTACCAGAGCAGCGACGGGTACAGCGAGACCGGTTGGGTGCAAGCGTATTGCAGGTACAGCTCAAGGTGATCCTGCAGGTTTTCACCAACGCCCGGCAGGTCGTGGACCACCGGAATGTCGAGTTTGTTCAGCAGTTCGGCAGGGCCGACGCCGGAGCGTTGAAGGATCTGCGGCGAAGCGATGGCGCCGGAGCACAGCAGCACTTCCTTGCGCGCCTTGACTTCAACGCGCTCCTCGGCGGCGCCGACCAGGTAACGCACGCCGACCGCACGCTTGCCTTCGAACAGGATCTTGTCGGTCAGGGCGTGGGTGACGATGGTCAGGGTCGAACGCTTCTTGGCGACGTCCAGGTAGCCGCGGGCGGTGGAGGCACGACGACCTTTCGGCGTCACGGTGCGGTCCATCGGGCCGAAGCCTTCCTGCTGGTAGCCGTTCAAGTCTTCTGTGCGCGGGTAACCGGCCTGCACGCCGGCTTCAACCATGGCGTGGAACAGCGGGTTGTTGCCGGCTTTCGGCGTGGTCACGCTGACCGGGCCGTCGCCACCGTGGTAGTCGTTAGGGCCGATGTCGCGGGTTTCCGCTTTACGGAAATACGGCAGGCAGTCCAGGTACGACCAGTCCTCAAGGCCTGGCAATTTTGCCCAGCCGTCGTAGTCCATGGCGTTGCCGCGGATGTAGCACATGCCGTTGATCAGCGAGGAACCGCCCAGGCCCTTGCCGCGACCGCACTCCATGCGACGACCGTCCATGTGTGGCTCCGGATCGGTTTCGTAGGCCCAGTTGTAGCGACGGCCTTGCAGCGGGAACGCCAGGGCGGCCGGCATCTGTGTGCGGAAATCGGAACGGTAGTCCGGGCCGCCCGCTTCGAGCAGCAGGACGGTGACGCCTGCGTCTTCGGTCAGACGGGTCGCCAGGGTGTTACCGGCAGAGCCGGCACCGATGATGATGTAGTCGAATTCTTGGGACATTGAATGCACCCTCTTTGAAGTTGGTCAGGTCGCGGTCGCTGGGACACTGCACAACCTGTGGCGAGGGGGCTTGCCCCCGTTCGGCTGCGCAGCAGTCGTAAAATCAGCGACTGCTTTCTATCTGAAGACTTGCGGTGTCTGGAGAGGGGGCTGCTTCGCAGCCCAACGGGGGCAAGCCCCCTCGCCACAGAGACCTCGCAGTACTTAGAACACCGAGACGTAATCGCCCAGCTCGACCTGTACCGATTTGATGCGGGTGAAGTTGTTCAGCGAACTGATGCCGTTCTCACGGCCGACACCCGACTGCTTGTAGCCACCGACCGGCATCTTCGCGTCGGATTCGCCCCAGGCGTTGATCCAGCAGATACCGGCTTCCAGCTGATGAATCACACGGTGGGCGCGGTTCAGGTCCTTGGTGACGATACCGGCGGCCAGGCCGAAGTCGGTGTCGTTGGCGCGGCGGATCACTTCTTCTTCGGTTTCGTAGGAGAGGATCGCCATCACCGGGCCAAAGATTTCTTCACGGACGATGGTCATGTCGTCGGTGCAGTCGGTGAACACGGTCGGCGCCACGAACGCACCCTTGGCGAATTCACCGTCGGTCAGGCGCTCACCGCCGCACAGCAGGCGGGCACCTTCTTCCTTGCCCTTGGCGATGTAGCCCAGCACGCTTTCCATGTGCGCAAAGCTGACCAGCGGACCGAAGTTGGTGTTTTCGTCTTCCGGGTTGCCGATGCGGATGCGCGCAACGCGCTCAGCGATCTTGGCTTCGAAAGCGGCCTTCAGGTGAGCCGGTACGAACACGCGAGTGCCGTTGGTGCAAACCTGGCCGGAGCTGTAGAAGTTGGCCATCATCGCGGTGTCGGCGGCGCGATCGAGGTCGGCGTCGTCGCAGATGATCAGCGGCGACTTGCCACCCAGTTCCATGGTCACGTCCTTGAGCGAAGAGCTCGAAGCGCTGGCCATGACTTTCTTGCCGGTATCGGTGCCGCCGGTGAACGAGACTTTCTCGATGCGCGGGTGTTCGGTCAGCCAGGTGCCGACTTCACGGCCACTGCCGGTCAGGACGTTGAACACGCCGTTTGGCACGCCGGCTTCGGTGTAGATCTCGGCCAGTTTCAGGGTGGTCAGCGAGGTGACTTCGCTTGGCTTGAAGATCATCGCGTTACCGGCCGCCAGGGCTGGTGCGGATTTCCACAGGGCGATCTGGATCGGGTAGTTCCACGCGCCGATACCGGCCACGACGCCCAGCGGCTCGCGACGGGTGTAGACGAACGAAGTGGTGCGCAGCGGAATCTGCTCGCCTTCGATGGCCGGTACCAGGCCTGCGTAGTACTCCAGCACGTCAGCGCCGGTGACGATGTCGACGTAGCGGGTTTCGGAGTAGGCCTTGCCGGTGTCCAGGGTTTCCAGGGCGGCCAGTTCGTCGTTGCGCTCGCGCAGGATTTCCACGGCGCGACGCAGGATGCGCGAACGCTCCATGGCGGTCATGGCGGCCCAGATCTTCTGGCCCTTTTCGGCGCTGACGACGGCGCGTTCGACGTCTTCCTTGGTAGCACGTTGCACTTTTGCGAGGACTTCACCGTTAGCCGGGTTGATGGCTTCGAAAGTGGCGTCGCTGCTGGCGTCGCTGTACGCGCCATCGATGTAGAGTTTTTGCAGTTCGAAACGGGCCATAAAGTCCTCGCAAGAGCATTAAGTGGCTGGCGCGGTTCGGTGGTTGAGCGTTTATGTGTGCTCTAACTCACCCGCTTGGCCAGTTGGGTATCCATGTATTCGTAAGCAATCTGTTGCGCCTGCTCGGTGTCGAAAGCATCTCCCGACAACGCGCCGCGCAACCACAGGCCGTCGATCAACGCTGCCAGGCCTCGGGCGGCACTGCGTGCATCATTGAGCGGCAGCACGCGGCGAAACTGGCAGCACAGGTTGGAATACAGACGGTGATCGTTGATCCGCTGCAACCTGTGCAAAGACGGCTGGTGCATGCTGGTGGCCCAGAAGGCCAGCCAGGTTTTCATTGCCGGGCCATTGACCTGGCTGGCGTCGAAGTTGCCTTCGATGATCACCTGCAGATGAGCCCTCGGGCTGTCATCTGTCAGCGCCTGTCGGCGCAGGGTGACGTTCTCGCTCAGGACGGTCATCAGGTACCCCATGGTGGCGGCGATCAGGCCATTCTTGTCCTGAAAGTAGTGACTGATGATGCCATTCGAGACACCGGCCAAACGGGCGATCAGCGCAATGCTGGCGTCCCCCATTCCGACCTGATCGACGGCCTGCAAAGTGGCTTCGATCAATTGCTGGCGGCGGATGGGTTGCATACCGACCTTGGGCATCTTGCACATCTCCTTAGGCCTTCCCGCAGACGCAGAACGTCCATCGGCTTGAGGGCCAGTCTATTTTGTTTTGATTGAACGTTCAATCAACAAAGAATAAGATCTGCGACAAATCGTCGCTGCTTACAGATTTTTCCTACATGTAAATGGCGGCAAACCGACATCCGAAATAGCTCGAAGCCTATACGCCACGGCGTCTCAAGGGCTTCGGGCTTTTTTCGGGCTGTCTTTATATCACCCGCCGGTCGGCTGCCCACTAACCGATTGGTCGGGTAACTCGTTTGTCTTGCGTTCTTCTCTCGCACTGCCCGGAGCATCTGTGCCATGAGTTCTGCCTCGCTAATAAAGACCCCACCCGAGAAGGTGACGGTCAACGGTTGGGTGTTCTACACCTCTACCGCGTTGATTCTGTTGTTGACCGCCATTCTGATCATCGCCCCGCAAGAGGCCGGCAGAATGCTGGGTACGGCGCAAGCCTGGTTGTCCCGCAGCTTCGGCTGGTACTACATGGTGGTGATCGCCGCCTACCTGATTTTTGTCGTTGGTCTGGCGTTTTCGTCCTACGGCAAATTGAAACTGGGCAGCAAAGACGACACCCCGGACTTCAGCTATGGCGCCTGGGCGGGGATGCTGTTCTCCTCGGGTATCGGTATTTCGCTGCTGTACTTCGGCGCGTCCGAGCCGCTGGACCACTACTTCAACCCGCCGGAAGGCGTGGCTGGCAGCAACCTGGCGGCCCGTCAGGCGGTGCAGTTGACCTTCCTGCACTGGGGCTTGCATGGCTGGGCGATCTACGCGCTGGTCGGCCTGGCCGTGGCGTACTTTGCCTACCGGCACAACCAGCCGCTGGCGTTGCGTTCGGCGTTGTATCCGCTGGTGGGAGAGCGTTGGGTCAAGGGCGCGGCCGGGCACGCGGTGGACGGTTTCGGCATGTTCGTGACCCTGCTGGGGCTGGTGACGAACCTGGGGATCGGTTCGCTGCAAGTGTCGTCGGGTCTGGAAAACCTGTTCGGCATGGAGCACAGCAACACCAACCTGCTGATCGTGATCATCGTGATGAGCACCGTGGCGACCATCGCTGCCGTGTCGGGCGTGGAAAACGGCATCCGCCGTCTGTCCAACCTCAACATCGTGCTGTTCAGCGGCCTGCTGATTTTCGTCCTGTTGTTCGGCCCGACCTTGCACCTGCTCAACGGCTTCGTACAGAACGTCGGTGACTACCTGAACGGCGTGGTGCTGAAGACTTTCGATCTGTATGTGTACGAAGGCGACAGTGAGAAGTCCGACCGCTGGCTGGGCCTGTGGACCCTGTTCTACTGGGCTTGGTGGATTTCCTGGGCGCCATTCGTGGGCATGTTCATCGCGCGTATTTCCCGTGGTCGCACCGTGCGCGAACTGGTAGCCGGCGTGCTGCTGATTCCGCTGGGCTTCACCCTGGCGTGGCTGTCGATCTTCGGTAACTCGGCCCTGGACCTGGTGATGAACCATGGGGCGGTGGAGCTCGGGAAGACGGCGCTGGAACAGCCGTCCATGGCGATCTACCAGTTGCTTGAGCACTACCCGGCGTCGAAGGTGGTGATCGGCGTGTCGATCTTTGTCGGTTTCGTGCTGTTCCTGACCCCGGCGGACTCCGGCGCGGTGATGATGGCCAACCTTTCGTGCAAGGGCGGCAATGTCGACGAAGACGCGCCGCACTGGCTGCGGATCTTCTGGTCGGCGGTGATCACCCTGGTGACCATCGGCCTGCTGTTCGCCGGCAACTTCGAAGCCATGCAAACCATGGTGGTGCTGGCCGGTCTGCCGTTCTCGGTGGTGCTGGTGTTCTTCATGTTCGGCTTGCACAAGGCCATGCGCCAGGACGTGCAGATCGAACAGGAGCAAGCGGAACTGGCGGCACGTGGTCGCCGTGGTTTCAGCGAGCGCTTGACCCAACTGGACCTGCAACCGAGCCAGTCGGTGGTGCAGCGCTTCATGGACAAGCACGTGACTCCGGCGCTGGACGATGCGGCTGTGCAGCTGCGTACGCAAGGCCTGGAAGTGCAGACGCTGCTGGGCAAGTCCAAGCGTTGCATGGGCGTACGGGTCGAGATGGAAGAGGGCAACCCGTTTGTCTACGAAGTCAGCCTGGATGGCTACCTGGCCACGCCAACCGAATCGGCTCAGTCCGATGAGGCGCGTCAGCGTTACTATCGTGCCGAGGTGTATCTGCACAACGGTAGCCAGGACTACGACTTGATGGGCTTCACCCAGGATCAGATCACCCGTGACGTGCTCGATCAGTTTGAAAGCCATCGGCAGCTCCTTGGCCGCGTCTATAGCTGAGTTGTGAAGTGATGCGGTGTTTCTGTCTGAGGCACCGCATCGCATTCTTCGCGAGCAAGCCCGCTCCCACATTGGATTTGTGAACACCGCAGATCAAATGTGGGAGCGGGCTTGCTCGCGAAGGGGCAATCAGCCGCAAAGCTGAATATCCCTATACCCCACAAACAAAAACGCCGCGATACTCTCGCGGCGTTTTTGTGTCTGTTGCCTTACCCCAGGTTCTTGCCGAGCAGTGCGTGATACAGCTCGCTGTCGCCAAGAATCCCCACTACATGGTTGTTATCGTGCAGCACCAGTTTGTTGCCGGTCTGATAACGAATCTGCAGCGCATCGCGCATGCCGATGTTCGAGTCCACCAGGGTTGGTCGACGACCCAGGCCTTCAACAGCCTGACCCGGTACCCAGTTCTGCAGATCCAGAGCAGAACCGTTTTGACGCGCACCTTTGATAGTGTTGCCTTCCGCCAGGTCCAGCCACGAATCGCCGCCCGGATCGAGGCACACCGAACCGTTGATGCGTTTGCAGTTGTCCAGGGTGCGCATCAGGCTGCGGCCGCACAGTACGTTCAGCGGGTTGGTGTGGGCCACGAAGGTCCGCACGTAGTCGTCCGCCGGGTTCAGCACGATCTCTTCCGGCACACTGTACTGGATGATCCGGCCGTCTTTCATGATCGCGATACGGCTGCCCAGTTTCAGGGCTTCATCGAGGTCGTGGCTTACGAATACGATGGTCTTGCTCAGCTTGCGTTGCAGTTCCAACAGCTCGTCTTGCAGACCCTGGCGGATCAGTGGGTCGAGCGCCGAGAACGGTTCGTCCATCAACAGAATGTCGGCGTCCATCGCCAAGGCACGGGCCAGGCCCACGCGTTGTTGCATACCACCGGACAGCTCGTTGGGTTTCTTGTTGCGCCACTGGGTCAGGCCCACCAGCTCTAGCTTGTCGTCCACCAGCTTGCGGCGTTCCTTCTCGGGACGACCCTGCATCTCCAGACCGAAGCTGATGTTCTCGCGAACGGTCAGCCAGGGCATCAGGGCGAACTTCTGGAACACCATCGCAATGCGCTTGGTGCGCATCATTTTCAGTTCTGCCGGGGTGCAGGAGGCAATGTCGATCTGCTTGCCTTCGTGCTCGACGAACAGCTTGCCGCGGCTGACGGTGTTGAGGCCGTTGATGCAACGCAGCAGGCTGGATTTACCGGAGCCGGACAGGCCCATCAGTACGCAGATCTCACCTTTTTCAATGTCCAGGCTGGCTTTTTCAACACCAACAATCTGCCCGGTCTTTTTCAGGATCTCGTTACGGGTCATGCCTTGATCCAGCAGCTTGAGTGCCTCGCGTGGATCCTTGGAGAAGATAACGTCAACGTTATCGAAGCGAATAATGCTCATGCGTCACCCCCTACTTTGGCGTCGGGTTGTTTGCAGATACGGTCGAGCATGATCGCCAGCAGTACGATCGCCAGACCTGCTTCGAAGCCCAGGGCGATATCAGCGGTATTCAGTGCGTTGACCACGGGTTTGCCCAAGCCGTCGGCGCCAACCAGTGCCGCGATCACCACCATCGACAACGACAGCATGATGCACTGGGTGATGCCGGCCGCGATGCTTGGCATGGCATGAGGCAGTTCAATTCGCGAGAGCAGTTGACGGCGCGAGCAGCCAAAGGCCTTGCCGGCGTCCATCAATTCTTCCGGGACATCGCGGATACCCAGGTAGGTCAGGCGGATGGGCGCGGCAATCGCGAACACCACCGTGGAGATCAGACCCGGGACCACACCCAGCCCGAAGAGGGTCAGGGTAGGAATGAGGTACACGAACGTCGGTACGGTCTGCATCAGATCGAGTACCGGACGCATTAAAGTATAGAACATCGGCTTGTGCGCGGCGACGATGCCCAGCGGCACGCCGATGATCACGCAGACCAGGGTGGCGAACAACACCTGGGCGAGGGTTTCCATGGTCTCCTGCCAGTACCCCAGATTGAGGATCAGCAGAAAGGAGGCAACGACAAACGCTGTCAGGCCCCATTTACGTTGAATGAAGTGTGCCAGTAGTGCGATTACGCCGATCAGTACCAGCGGGTTGAACCAGGTCAGCGCAAACGTCACGCCGTGGATCATCGTTTCCAGTGACACGGCGATGGCGTCGAAGGTGTTGGCGCCATGTTGCGTCAACCATTCAACGAAGCCCGCGATGTACTGGCCTAAGGGGATTTTCTGATCAATCAGCATGGTAGTGAACGTCCGCATGCAAGGAAATAAACAGCCCGGACGGCCGAGGCCGCCCGGCATAAGCGATTACTTGGCCAGTTTGGCTTTCACGGCCTCCAGGCCTGGTTTACCGTCAATGGTGGTCACGCCAGCGAGCCAGGTATCGAGCACCTGTGGATTGTTTTTCAGCCAGGCCTTGGCGGCCGCGTCAGGCTTCATCTTGTCGTCCAGGATGTTGCCCATCAGTTCGCTTTCCATGTCGACGGTGAACTCCAGGTTCTTCAACAACTGACCAACGTTGCTGCACTCCTGCGCGTAACCCTTGCGGGTGTTGGTCGCCACGGTGGCGGCACCGAAGTCGGGGCCGAAGAAGTCATCGCCACCGGTCAGGTATTGAATTTTGAAGCGCTTGTTCATCGGGTGCGGCGCCCAGCCGAGGAACACCACGGCGGTGTCGCGTTTCTGTGCGCGGTCGACCTGCGACAGCATGCCTGCTTCGGAGGATTCGACGACTTTGAAACCGGCGGTCTTCAGGCCGAAGGCATCCTTGTCGATCATGCTCTGGATCAGACGGTTACCGTCGTTGCCAGGCTCGATGCCGTAGATTTTGCCGTCGAGCTCTTTCTTGAATTTGGCGATGTCGGCGAAGTCATGCAGGCCCTTGTCGTACAGCGCCTGAGGGACGGCGAGGGTGTACTTGGCTCCCTTGAGGTTGGTGCGTACGGTTTCCACGGTGCCGGCATCGCGGTAGGCCTTGATGTCGTTTTCCATGGTCGGCATCCAGTTGCCCAGAAACACGTCCATGTTCTTGCCGTCGGCCAGGGACTTGTAGGTCACGGGCACGGAAATCATGGTGGTCTTGGTCTTGTAGCCGAGGGCGTTGAGCACGACGCTGGTGGTCGCGGTAGTCGCGGTGATGTCGGTCCAGCCGACATCGGAGAAGTTTACGGTACTGCACTGCGCCGGTTCTGCGGCTTGCGCCAGAACCGGCAGACTAAGCATGGCGGCCAACAACAACGACGGGGAACCTTTCATGGATGGACTCCTTGGTGTTTTTTTTGGCAGTGTTCCGACTGGACCACCGCACTTATAGGTTGCGGTTGGATGGCGTTCTGGAGACAGCTCTACCACGGCGCCTTGCAATCGAGTCGATATGATCATGTACCAGTGAAAATCTGACGCCTACAGGGTGCGTCGTATCCAGTACAGGGATGGTCGCATCCAGTGTCGGTGACGTCGTTTACAGATTTTTTCAGGCCCTTTTTCCCTTCTGAACCGCAAAAAAACAGCGAAAACACGGCGTAAAAGACACGCGGCGCTGGTGGGCATGAGTGCGTCGGTTAGAGACGTCGAACAACACGATAAAAGCTTGATGATGCGGTCATCTCGGCGGATTGCAGCTTGAGCGTAGCAGCTCCGTCACCGTGCGTTTTTGCGTACGCAGTGGGCCCATCCAGGAGTTCGGCAGTAATGGCTATCAGTGTTTTCGACCTGTTCAAAATCGGCATCGGCCCATCCAGTTCGCACACCGTGGGGCCCATGCGGGCGGCGGCGTTGTTTGTGCAGGGCCTGCGCGAGCGTGGGTTGCTTGAGCAGGTGCGGCGTGTCGAAGTCCAGCTGTTCGGCTCGTTGTCGGCCACCGGTATCGGCCACGGCAGCGACAATGCAGTGATCATGGGGCTGATGGGCGAGTGGCCGGATGCGATTGATCCGTCGCAAATCGGCATCTGTATCGCCAACCTGCGCGAGACCGACACGCTGCTGCTCGACGGTCGCTTGCCGGTGCCCTTCATCTGGGGCCGGGACATGCGCCTGATCGACGAGAACCTGCCATTCCATCCCAACGCCATGACCCTGATTGTCGAGGGTGATGACGGCGAGTTGCATCGCGACACCTACTATTCGGTCGGCGGCGGTTTTGTCGTCGATGAAGCGCAGGCCTCCAGCGGTGTCGTCGACCTCGACAGCACGGTGTTGCCTTATGATTTTTCCAGCGCCGCCGAGCTGCTGGAACTGTGTAAAAAACACAACCTGCGCGTGGCTGAGTTAATGATGGCCAACGAGAGGGTGTGGCGCAGCGAGGATGAAATCCGCAGCGGCCTGATGAAGCTCTGGCGCGCCATGCAGGATTGCGTTGAACAGGGCCTCAAACACGAAGGCATCCTGCCCGGAGGGTTGAACGTGCGCCGCCGCGCGGCCAAGCTGCATCGCAGCCTGCAGGAACTGAACAAACCCAACGTGATCGGCTCGACCTTGAGCGCCATGGAATGGGTCAACCTGTTCGCCCTGGCGGTCAACGAAGAAAACGCCGCCGGCGGGCGCATGGTCACGGCACCGACCAACGGCGCGGCGGGGATCATTCCGGCAGTGCTGCACTACTTCATGAAATTCAGCGAGGCCGTGACCGACGCCAATGTCGTCGACTACTTCCTCGGCGCGGCGGCAGTGGGAATCCTGTGCAAGAAGAACGCCTCGATCTCCGGTGCCGAAGTCGGTTGCCAGGGCGAAGTCGGTTCGGCCTGCGCCATGGCGGCGGCGGGGCTGGCGGAAATCCTTGGCGCCACGCCAGAGCAACTGTGCAACGCGGCGGAGATCGGTCTGGAGCACAACCTCGGCCTGACCTGCGACCCGGTGGGTGGGCTGGTCCAGGTGCCGTGCATCGAACGCAACGCAATTGCCGCGGTGAAGGCGATCAACGCTGCGCAAATGGCATTGCGCGGTGATGGCCAGCACTTCATTTCGCTGGATCGGGTGATCCGCACCATGCGCGATACCGGTGCCGACATGCATGACAAATATAAGGAGACATCGCGGGGTGGGTTGGCGGTGAGTGCGGTGGAGTGTTGAGACCGCGTTGACCCTGTGGCGAGGGGGCTTGCCCCCGTTGGGTCGCGAAGCGGCCCTAAAACTTTTACGACTGCTACGCAGCCGAACGGGGGCAAGCCCCCTCGCCACAGTAGACCAGTCAAAACTGCGCGCCAAGTGAACACCCGCTCGAAGTCGCGCCATCTTTTAGTGCGTCGCTTACAGATAAATCGTCTTGCCAGTGGTCGGGGTCATTCAAGGCTTCGACCATTCGTCACCCGTGCTTGCGGTGACACTCCTCTGCGATGCGGCGAAACGCCGTTCCCACAAGTGCTACCGAATTGCTCACAGCTTGTGGGCCAGGGCGCTTGCCAGCCCTGATGGCCATTTAAATCCCCACTCCCTGCGCGTCACATATAGACACATTCCGACGTCGTTTTTAGGAGTTATTGAACGCGCATTCAAATTTAGGCATGGCAATTGCTCTGTCATTACAAAGCCCGTCTCCCACGCGAGAACGATGGCAATAAAAAGAGCCTCCGCCTGAGGCCATCACCCGCTTTGTGTGAGGAGATACCGCGATGACGACGTTCAACTCCGGGGCCCAACCCCAGAACCGTGCGCCTCAATCCATCGGCTTTCTGCTGCTGGACAATTTCACGCTGATTTCTCTGGCCTCCGCAGTGGAACCGCTGCGCATGGCCAACCAGTTGTCCGGTCGCGAGCTTTATCGCTGGACCACCCTCACCGTCGATGGTGGCCAGGTCTGGGCCAGTGACGGCCTGCAAATCACCCCCGACGCTTCCATGCACAAAGCCCCGCCGATGGACACCGTCATCGTGTGCGGCGGCATCGGCATCCAGCGCACCGTTACCCGGGAACACGTGTCATGGCTGCAAAGCCAGGCTCGCCAGTCCCGCCGCCTCGGCGCGGTGTGCACCGGCAGCTGGGCCCTGGCCTGCGCCGGCCTGCTCGATGGTTTTGATTGCAGCGTGCACTGGGAATGCCTGGCGGCGATGCAGGAAGCTTTCCCGCGCGTAGCGATGAGCACCCGCTTGTTCACCCTCGACCGTAACCGCTTCACCAGCTCCGGCGGCACCGCGCCGCTGGACATGATGCTGCACCTGATCAGTCGCGATCACGGACGTGAACTGTCGGCGGCCATTTCGGAAATGTTCGTTTACGAGCGCATCCGCAACGAGCAGGATCACCAGCGTGTACCGCTCAAGCACATGCTCGGCACCAACCAGCCGAAGTTGCAGGAAATCGTCGCGTTGATGGAGGCCAATCTTGAAGAGCCGATCGACCTGGACGAACTGGCGGTGTATGTCGCGGTGTCCCGTCGTCAGCTCGAACGGCTGTTCCAGAAGTACCTGCACTGCTCGCCGTCGCGTTACTACCTCAAGCTGCGCCTGATCCGCGCGCGCCAGCTGCTCAAGCAAACGCCGATGTCGATCATCGAAGTGGCTTCGGTGTGCGGGTTTGTGTCCACGCCGCACTTCTCCAAGTGCTACCGCGAATACTTCGGCATTCCGCCACGTGACGAGCGCGTAGGGTCCAACACCACCCAGCAAGTGGCGATGATGCCGTTGCCTCAAGCGCTGGTGCTGTCGCCGTTGTCCGGGCCGTTGTCGGCGCTGAGCCAGGCGCGTAATGAGTCGACGTTTGCCAGTGTAAGGCTTTAAACCGAGGCGCTCCCTTCGCGAGCAAGCCCGCTCCCACATTGGAATGCATTTCAATGTGGGAGCGGGCTTGCTCGCGAAGGCTGTTTATCGGCCTGTGTGGCTCTGCTGATACTCCGCCAGCGCCGGCAACAACTGCTTGTCGATCGCCTGGCGCACCGCCGGCAGGATGGTCGCGCTGCTGGTGTACATCTGTTTGACCATGGTCCGCAGGGTCATCGCCCGTACATCGTTCAAACCCCGTACCGCACACTCGCAGGCTTGCTCGGCGGTGGCGCCGGTGGGCACCTCGAAGCCCAACGACTTGAGTTGGCCCAACAGGTCTTCCTGGTCTATCAAATCGGCGTGCATCATGACGCAATCCTTCTTCAGGGAACGGTGTCTTGGTTCGATTCTGGTAGGGGTGCCGGGTGTCGGCAAGGGCGAATTGTCGCAATGGCAGCATTGGCTATGAACAGGTCGTTTTCGGGCAACTTGCCGGCCAAAGGAGGGGGCACACTGGACTCAGCTCGCTTCACGAAGGTTTGGTCACCCTCGCACGGCAGCTCCTCAACAGTACCCTCTGCCTCGATCCTGTCACGGCTTGATCGGGGTTTTTTTTTACTTGTGAATCCGGGAAATATTCGGTGTCTGGACTGGCGCCATCGCGGGCAAGCCACGCTCCCACAGGATCGGGGTTACCACAGATTTGGTGAACGACGCCAAACCTGTGGGAGCGTGGCTTGCCCGCGATGAACGATGACGCGGTCTAGCGCTGTAACACGAGGATGCGCGACAACAATTCATCCCGGTCGACATAGCAACCCTGGAAATGCCGCGCCCCAGTGGCGGGATCGAAGGCATTGCGCGCATGCAAGGTGCGGCGGTTGTCGAAGCACCACAGCTCACCGGGATTGAGCCTCTGCATCAGCCTGAAGCGGGGCTCGCGGGTCATCGCGATAAAGCGCCGGTAGGCCTGATACAACTTGGGCATCTGCTCCACCGACGCATCGAACGGACCGCGCAGAAAGTTGGCCATGCGGATTTCCGACACCTGCCCCAACGTATCCAGGGCAATGATCGGTGCCAGGCAGCGGTAGTCGCTGTGACGGTCCTTGTTGCGAAACTCCACGGGGATTTCGCAGAGGCTTTTGAAAGATTCGGGGTCTTCCCGGCGCAAGGCGTCGGCAATGGCAAAGCCGTCGACAAAAATGCTCTCGCCACCCTCGGCGTCATTGACCAGGCAATGCAGGAATTGCAGCCCCGGTTGCAACTCCCGGGTTGGCAAATCGCTGTGCAGCGGCAGGTTGAACGCGGTGTAGGCGTTGCTGTCGGCGTCGGCCTTGGATTGCACGTTGAACAGCACGCCGAAATTGCTCTCGCGGATGAAGGAAATCCGTTGGGCGATCAGCTTCAGAGAGCCGGGTTCGGTGAGCACGCCACGGACTTGGGTCAATCCGACATCCCGTACCGCCAACAACCATTGCAACAAGGCGTCGGAGTCGTTCATCAGCGCCTGATACTCGAATACCGGCAACTGCAAATTACTGTGCCAAAGCCTGGCTTTTGGCTTGCGTGCCTGGCGCTCGGCGCGGGACTCGTCGTCATAGGCGTGGGCGCGCAGCCAGCCGGGGTCGAAGCGGCTGCTGTGGCCGTCCTGCCAATCAACCGACAGGCAACCTTCGGTGTCGATGTGCACTTGGTCAGGGATCAAGTCTTGAGCTGTATCGACGATTTCCAGCACTTGCTCGCGGGTCACGGTGTACACGCACTGGGGGCACGGGCAATTGTCTCTCAGCCATTGATGGTGGAAGGGGCTGACGCGATTGTCGGCCCACTTCACCAGAACACGGTCCGCCAGGGTCTGCACGGCAGTCAGCGCGCTGATCAACGGATAGGTACGAAAGTCGGCAAAGGCAGCGGCGGTGTTCATGGCGATCTCCTTGTTATTTTTTTGGGGGTAATGCGATCACTCGGCCAATGTACTCGGGCGCTGGCAGGTCCGCCTGTTCGGCGACGATGGCTTGCAGCTGGCTCAAGGACTGCTCGCTGAACGGCGCCGAACGCGGCCCGGCGAGGTCCACGTGCAGCAGCATCTGTTCATTGCCAGCCAGTTCCCGGGCATCACCCACCAGATGCAGGCTGTGATAGAGGTGCACGCGCTTGTTGTCGTGGGCGATGATTTGGGTGTGCACTTCGACCTGGGCGTCGAGCTTCACCTCGTGCAGGTAATTGAGGTGCAGTTCGAGGGTGAACAGCGAGTTGCCGCTGGCCTCGCGGCTGTTGCTGTCCAGGCCCAGGCGATCCATCAGGGCATCGGTGGCGTAGCTGAAAATCAGCAGGTAGAAGGCGTCGCGCAGGTGGCCGTTGTAGTCGACCCAGTCGGGGATGATGGTGGTTTGGTAGGTGGTGAGGGTGGGCATGGTTTCTGATCCAATTTGTGTGGTGACCGGACTGCCGCTATCGCGAGCAAGCTCGCTCCCACAGGTGACCGAGTTGTATCAGACACCTGCGATCAAATGTGGGAGCGAGCTTGCTCGCGATGGGGCCAGTGCTGCTGGCCCCAAAGCTAGAGGCTTACTCGCTGAAGGCCATCCCATGCTTCTCTTTGGTGGTCTTCACCGCCTCCAGCACCGCCAGCAAGCAGTCATCACGATAGCGCTCCAGCGCCGAAATGCTGTGTTTACCCAGTTGATCGCTGGTGCCATCGACCACATCATCGATCAGTTTGTCGGTCAGCTCCGGCGCCGGCAGGTAGGTCCACGGCAATTGCAACGCCGGGCCGAACTGCGCCATGAAGTGACGCATGCCGGCATCGCCGCCGGCCAGGGTGTAGGTCAGGAAGGTGCCCATGAACGACCAGCGCAAGCCCGCGCCGAAGCGGATGGCGTCGTCGATTTCGCCGGTGGTCGCCACGCCGTCGTTGACCAGGTGCAGCGCCTCACGCCACAGTGCTTCGAGCAGGCGGTCGGCGATGAAACCCGGCACTTCCTTGCGCACGTGCAACGGGCGCATCCCCAGGGATTCATAGACCTTCATGGCCGCTTGCACCGCTTCAGGGGCGGTGTTTTTACCGCCGACCACTTCCACCAGTGGCAGCAGGTAAACCGGGTTGAACGGGTGACCGACCACACAGCGTTCCGGGTGCGTCGAACTCTCGTAGAACTCGCTCGGCAACAGGCCAGAGGTGCTGGAGCCGATCAACGCATTGGGCTTGGCTGCCGCACTGATTTTGCTGTGCAGGTCCAGTTTCAGCTCCAGCCGTTCTGGGGCGCTCTCCTGGATGAAATCGGCATCGCGCACGCACTCTTCGATGGTTGCGACAAAACGCAGGCGATCCTGCGATGCACCCGGTACCAAACCTTGTTTTTCCAGCGCGCCCCAAGCGTTGGCGACACGCTTGCGCAGGGCCGCTTCGGCACCGGGGGCCGGGTCCCAGGCCACTACATCCAGGCCATGGGCGAGGGCGCGGGATACCCAACCGCTGCCAATGACACCGCTGCCTAACGCTGCGAAGGTTTTGATTTCGGTGATAAAGCTCATGGCGATTTCCTGAATTTGGCTCGGAAAAAAAACTGTGGGAGCGAGCCTGCTCGCGATGGCGGTATTCCTGCCGCAGATGATGCTTCGGATGTACCGACGTCATCGCGAGCAGGCTCGCTCCCACAGGGGGAAAGTGTGTAAGGGTCAACCGCGCTTGGTCAGGCCCATTTTTGCTCGGCCTTCAGCCGGGGTCAGGACGCGGGCGCCGAGACGGCTGAGGATTTCCGAGGCGCGCTCGACCAGTTGGCCGTTGGTCGCCAGTACGCCCTTGTCCAGCCACAGGTTGTCTTCCAGCCCGACTCGCACGTTGCCGCCGAGCAACACTGCTTGTGCCGCCATCGGCATCTGCATGCGACCGATACCGAAACCGGCCCAGACCGCGTCGGCCGGCAGGTTGTCGACCATGGCTTTCATGGTGGTGGTGTCCGCCGGTGCGCCCCAAGGGATGCCCAGGCACAGCTGGAACAACGGGTTGTCGAGCAGGCCTTCCTTGATCATCTGCTTGGCGAACCACAGGTGGCCGGTGTCGAAGATCTCCAGCTCGGCTTTAACGCCCAGTTCCTGGATGCGTTTGGCGCCAGCGCGCAGTTGGGCCGGGGTGGAGACGTAAATGGTGTCGCCGTCGCCGAAGTTCAGGGTGCCGCAGTCGAGGGTGCAGATTTCCGGCAGCAGTTCTTCGACGTGGGCCAGGCGGGTCAGCGGGCCGACCAGGTCGGTATTCGGGCCGAATTCCATCGGGTTCTCGCCAGCGCCGATTTCCAGGTCGCCGCCCATGCCGGCGGTGAGGTTGACGATGATGTCCACGTCCGCCTCGCGGATGCGCTCCATCACTTCGCGATACAGCGCCACGTCACGGCTGAACTTGCCGGTTTGCGGGTCGCGCACATGGCAGTGAACCACAGTGGCACCGGCCTTGGCAGCTTCCACGGCGGCAGCCGCGATTTGTTTCGGGGTGACCGGCACGTGTGGGCTTTTGGCGGTCGTGTCGCCAGCACCGGTGAGTGCGCAGGTGATGATGACGTCGTGGTTCATTTGGCGGTTCCTTACAGGCGAGTTTTTGGTTTTGGCCGGGCGTGGTGATCCCGTTCGCAGCCCGTTGGGGGCTGCGAGCCGGTGGTTCTATCGGGTTTATTTACTGGTCAGTTGCAGGTTTTCAGCCGCCGGTTTGCCATCGAAGGTGGTGACGCCTTCAAGCCAGCGCTTTTTGTCCTGCGGGTGATCCTTGATCCATTGTTTGGCCGACTCGAAAGCGTCCTTGTGATCCAGCAGCGGCTGCATCATCCGACTCTCGTCTTCGGCGGTGAACGTCAGGTTGCTCAGCAGGCGACCGATGTTCGGGCATTGTTCGGCGTATGTCGGTGCGGTGACGGTCCACACGGTGGCCTTGCCTTCGTCCGGCCCAAGGGCGTTTTCACTGCCGGTGAGGTAGGTCATTTTCACGTTGACGTTCATCGGATGCGGCGCCCAGCCGAAGAACACCACGGCTTCGTTGCGACGCACGGCGCGATCCACGGCGGCGAGCATGCCGGCTTCGCTGGATTCGACCAGCTGGAACTTGCCGAGGCCGAACTGGTTCTTGGAGATCATCGCCTTGATCTGGGTGTTGGCGCCCGAGCCAGGCTCGATGCCGTAGATTTTGCCGCCCAGTTCTTTTTCGAATTTGGCGATGTCAGCGAAGGTTTTCAGGCCCTTGTCGGCGAGGTAGGTCGGCACGGCGAGGGTTGCGCGGGCGTCCTGCAGGCTTGGCGCATCAAGCACCTTGACCTGTTTGGCGTCGACGAACGGGGTGATGGTCTGGGTCATCAGCGGGTTCCAGTAGCCGAGGAACAGGTCCAGACGCTGGTCGCGGATCCCGGCGAAGATGATTTGCTGGGAGGCGCTGGTTTGTTTGGTGCTGTAGCCGAGGCCGTCGAGCAATACCTGGGTCATGGCACTGGTGGCGATCACGTCGGTCCAGTTCACTACACCCATGCGCACGTTCTGGCATGCGGCGGGTTCGGCGGCCATGACACTGGCGCTCAGTAACGCGGTACCACTGAGTGCAAGAACACAGCTGCTGATCAGTCGTTTCATCTCAGGTTCCTCGGCAGTTCGTTATTGTGAGTTCCGGTGTCTGATGCGCCGGTGATGCCAAGTTACGCAGCAAAGCACCGATGAAAGCGCACTGCGGCGACCAGCTCTTGCACTGCAGCGACCTGTGCTCTTGAATGCCGCGAGCAACAGGCGTATCAACGTCCTCACGCTCCTCGCCCTCTCGCTACCTGCCAATCGAGTGCGCTCCATGTCCCAGGATTTCTACTTCTTGTTGATGCCGGGTTTCTCGGCCATCGGATTTATCTCGGCCATCGAGCCGTTGCGGGTGGCCAATCGCTTTCGTGGCGAGCTGTATCGCTGGCATGTGCTGAGCGCCGATGGCGGGGCGGTGCTGGCGAGCAACGGCATGTCGGTCAACGCCGATGCGGCGCTGGAACCGTTGAAAAAAGGCGTGACCCTGCTGGTGGTCGCCGGGTTCGAGCCCCTGAAGTTCACCACCCCGGCGCTGGAACACTGGCTGCGCCGCCTGGACCACGAAGGCGTGACTCTCGGCGGCATCGACACCGGCAGCTTCATCCTCGCCGAGGCGGGTTTGCTCGACGGCCATCGCCTGACCCTGCACTGGGAAGCCATCGACGCGTTCAAGGAATCTTATCCACAGCTCAGCGTCACCCAGGAACTGTTCGAGATCGACCGCCGTCGTATCACCTCTGCTGGCGGCACCGCCTCTATTGATTTAATGCTGGATCTGATCGCCCAGGCCCATGGCCCGGAGCTTGCGATCCAGGTCAGCGAGCAATTCGTGCTTGGCCGCATCCGCCCGCGCAAAGACCATCAGCGCATGGAAGTCGCCACCCGTTATGGCATCAGCAACAAGAAGCTGGTTCACGTGATCGGTGAGATGGAGCAGCACAGCGAGCCGCCGCTGAGCACGCTGGAACTGGCGGAATCGATCAAGGTGACGCGGCGGCAGCTGGAGCGCCTGTTTCGCCTGCATCTGAACGACACGCCGAGCAATTTCTATCTGCGGTTAAGGCTGGAAAAGGCCCGGCAGTTGCTACGCCAGACCGACATGAGCGTGCTGGAAGTGAGCATTGCCTGCGGGTTTGAATCGCCGTCGTATTTCACTCGCAGTTATCGGGCGAAGTATGAGCGGTGCCCTCGGGAGGATCGACGCACCGCCAAGGCATAAACCCCCGAGAAACCTGTGGGAGCGAGCTTGCTCGCGATGAGGTCGGCACATTCAACATAGATGTCGACTGCCTTACCGCCATCGCGAGCAAGCTCGCTCCCACAGGTTATTGGTGTTCCGGAAGTTTATTTACTTCTTCACCAATGCCGAACATGCCGCCTTATACGCCTCATGCTGATACTTGTTCAGCGTTCCCGGCAGCTCGAAATTGTGCTTTTTGGCTTGGGCATTGATGGTCTGCGGCGACAGCAAGGTCACCTCGCAATTCTCCAGCAACTGGAAAACTCCCTCGATCTTGAACGTGGTCGGCCCGCCAGCGAACTCGCCTTTCTTGCTGCGTTTCTTGATCGCAATGCGGTCGATGGAATTCTCACGGACAAACGAAGCGACCTGAGCGGCGAATACTTTGACGTTGGCGGCCTCGTCGTCATCGTCCAGGGCAATTTTCTTGGTGGCGAGCGCGACATGGCTCAGCGCCTGACTGTCCAGCGTGGCCACGGCGATGATCGCTTCGCTGCCTTTGATTTCGATGCCGCAGACTTTCATGTTCAATCCCATTAGTGACAGAGGGTGTGCAGCTTACAGCTCAAGCTGGCTGGGGAACGGATCACTCCTGCCCAATCGACTCCAAAAACTCCGACCGCTCGTCGCTCATCCGTGCAATGCAATCGTTCTGGGCAATGGTGAGCGCCTTGCTGCCACTGGTGGCCGGGAAGGCTTCGACGGCGCAGTCTGCGTCGCGGGTCTTCAGCCATTGCTGTTGGGCGGCTTTGATCTTGGCGGTGATGTCGGCCAGTTGCGACGGGTTTTTGCCATACTGCGACTGCATGCGCTCGGTCAGGCCCTGGAGGTTTTCCTTGAGCAGGTCTTCGGCGGAGGTTTTGCTGAAGGCCGAGCACTCGAGGGTCTGGATGTCGTTTTCGACTTTGTCGCAGGGATTGTCGTCGGCCACCTCCGCTGCGTGTACGCCGGTCGCAATCAGTGCCATTGCCAGAATGATCGATTTCATTATCGTCGCCGCTCTTGTCCAGTGAAGCATCCAGTGATGCGGCGAATTCTGGCCCAAGCCAGGGGCCTTGAACAGGTCGATGATTGTGCCTGGCGACGACCCTTTGTCGCGGATTGACGCTTTCGGCAAACCCCCTGTCGTTTTTGCACCCGGCTGCCCCTGCACCGAGGCATATGCTGGCCCCAAAGCGCCGGCACACGATTCGGCGCATGAATCGCTAACAAGGGGACAGCCTGATGAGCCCAGCCGAATTGCACGCCGACAGCATCGTTATCGACGGGCTGATTATCGCCAAGTGGAACCGTGAACTGTTCGAAGACATGCGCAAGGGCGGTCTGACGGCGGCTAACTGCACCGTGTCGGTGTGGGAGGGCTTTCAGGCCACCGTCAACAACATCGCCGCGAGCCAGAAGCTGATTCGCGAGAACAGCGACCTGGTGATCCCGGTGCGCACCACCGCCGACATCCGTAAAGCCAAGGAGCAGGGCAAGACCGGCATCCTGTTCGGCTTCCAGAACGCTCACGCCTTCGAAGACCAGATCGGCTATGTCGAGGTGTTCAAGCAACTGGGCGTCGGCATTGTGCAGATGTGCTACAACACCCAGAACCTGGTGGGCACCGGTTGCTACGAGCGTGACGGCGGCCTGTCGGGTTTCGGTCGCGAAATCGTCGCCGAGATGAACCGCGTTGGTGTGATGTGCGACCTGTCCCACGTCGGTTCCAAGACTTCCGAAGAGGTCATCCTCGAGTCGAAGAAACCGGTCTGCTACTCCCACTGCCTGCCATCGGGGCTCAAAGAGCACCCGCGCAACAAGTCCGATGAAGAACTGAAGTTCATCGCCGACCACGGCGGCTTTGTCGGCGTGACCATGTTCGCGCCGTTCCTGGCCAAGGGCATCGATTCGACCATCGACGACTACGCCGAAGCCATCGAGTACGTGATGAACATCGTCGGCGAAGACGCCATCGGCATCGGCACCGACTTCACCCAGGGCCATGGCCAGGACTTCTTCGAATACCTGACCCACGACAAGGGCTACGCCCGCCGCCTGACCAGCTTCGGCAAGATCATCAACCCGCTGGGCATCCGCACCGTGGGCGAGTTCCCGAATCTGACCGAGACCCTGCTCAAGCGCGGCCACTCCGAGCGCGTGGTACGCAAGATCATGGGCGAGAACTGGGTCAACGTCTTGAAAGATGTCTGGGGCGAATAAGCCGCTGCACCTCTGAATCCTTTCCCCCGGCCGCCCGCGCCGGGGGCAACACCAAAATTTTTCTGGAGTTAAGTTTCCATGGCCAAGATCGCCCCGCAATTGCCAATCGAAGTCGACAGCGAAACCGGTGTCTGGACCTCCGACGCCCTGCCGATGCTGTACGTGCCGCGCCATTTCTTCGTCAACAACCACATGGGCATCGAGGAAGTGCTGGGCGCTGAAGCCTATGCCGAAATCCTCTACAAGGCCGGCTACAAGTCCGCCTGGCACTGGTGTGAAAAAGAAGCCGAATGCCACGGCCTGGAAGGTGTCGCGGTGTTCGAGCACTACATGAAGCGCCTGTCGCAGCGTGGCTGGGGCCTGTTCAAGATCCAGGACATCGACCTCGACAAAGGCACCGCCAGCGTCAAGCTCGAACACTCGGCATTCGTCTACGTGTACGGCAAGGTCGGGCGCAAGGTCGACTACATGTTCACTGGCTGGTTTGCAGGGGCTATGGATCAGATCCTCGCCGCTCGCGGCAGCAAGATCCGCACCGTGGCCGAACAAGTCTACGGTGGCTCCGAAGAGGGCCACGAAGACGGCTTGTTCACCGTCAAGCCGTTGTAAGTCGAGGAACCCGCCATGGCTTTCGAAGCAATGTTCCAGCCGATCCAGATCGGCAAACTGACCATCCGCAACCGCGTGCTCAGCACCGCGCACGCCGAGGTCTATGCCACCGACGGCGGCATGACCACCGACCGGTACGTCAAGTATTACGAAGAGAAAGCCAAGGGCGGTATCGGCCTGGCGATTTGCGGCGGTTCGTCCGTGGTGGCCATCGACAGCCCGCAGGAATGGTGGAGTTCGGTGAACCTGTCCACCGACCGCATCATTCCGCACTTCCAGAATCTTGCCGACGCCATGCACAAGCACGGCGCCAAGATCATGATCCAGATTACCCACATGGGCCGTCGCTCGCGTTGGGACGGTTTCAACTGGCCGACGCTGATGTCGCCGTCAGGCGTGCGCGAGCCGGTGCACCGTGCCACTTGCAAAACCATCGAGCCGGAAGAGATCTGGCGGGTGATCGGCAACTACGCTCAAGCGGCCCGCCGCGCCAAGGCCGGTGGCCTGGACGGTGTCGAACTGTCGGCGGTGCATCAGCACATGATCGACCAGTTCTGGAGCCCACGGGTCAACAAGCGTACCGACGAATGGGGCGGCACCTTCGAAGGCCGCATGAAGTTCGGTCTGGAAGTGCTCAAGGCCGTGCGCGCCGAGGTTGGTGACGATTTCTGCGTGGGCATGCGCATCTGCGGTGACGAGTTCCACCCGGATGGTCTTTCCCACGAAGACATGAAGCAGATCGCCAAGTATTACGACGATACCGGCATGCTCGACTTCATTGGCGTCGTGGGTTCGGGTTGCGACACCCACAACACCCTGGCCAACGTGATTCCGAACATGAGTTATCCGCCGGAGCCGTTCCTGCATCTGGCTGCCGGCATCAAGGAAGTGGTCAAGGTTCCAGTGCTGCACGCGCAGAACATCAAGGACCCTAACCAGGCCACACGTATCCTGGAAGGCGGTTACGTCGACATGGTCGGCATGACCCGCGCGCACATCGCCGACCCGCACCTGATCGCCAAGATCAAAATGGGCCAGATCGACCAGATCAAACAATGCGTCGGTGCCAACTACTGCATCGACCGTCAGTATCAGGGTCTGGATGTGCTGTGCATTCAGAACGCCGCGACTTCTCGTGAATACATGGGCTTGCCGCACATCATCGAAAAAACCACTGGCGTGAAACGCAAGGTGGTGGTGGTCGGCGCCGGTCCCGCCGGGATGGAAGCCGCCCGCGTGGCCGCCGAGCGTGGCCACGACGTGACCCTGTTCGAGAAAAAGGAATTCATCGGCGGGCAGATCACCACCGCATCGAAAGCCCCGCAACGGGACCAGATCGCCGGTATCACCCGCTGGTATCAACTGGAACTGGCGCGGTTGAAAGTCGACCTGCGCCTGGGCACCGCGGCTGACGCGCCAACCATCATGGACCTGCGTCCGGACGTGGTGGTGCTGGCCGTCGGCGGTCATCCGTTCATCGAGCAGAACGAACACTGGGGCGCGGCTGAAGGCCTGGTGGTCAGCAGCTGGGACATCCTCGACGGCAAGGTGGCACCGGGCAAGAACGTGCTGGTCTACGACACCATTTGCGAGTTCACCGGCATGTCGACCGCCGACTTCCTCGCCGACAAGGGCAGTCAGGTCGAGATCGTCACCGACGACATCAAGCCTGGTGTGGCGATTGGCGGTACGTCGTTCCCGACTTACTACCGCAGCATGTACCCGAAAGAAGTGATCATGACCGGCGACATGATGCTGGAGAAGGTCTACCGCGAAGGCGACAAGCTCGTAGCGGTACTGGAAAACGAATACACCGGCGCCAAAGAGGAGCGGGTGGTTGACCAGGTGGTCGTGGAAAACGGCGTGCGTCCGGACGAAGAAATCTACTACGCGCTGAAGGAAGGCTCGCGCAACAAAGGCCAGATCGACGTCGAAGCCTTGTTCGCGATCAAGCCGCAACCTTGCCTGGAACAGAGCGGCGACGGCTACCTTCTGTTCCGCATCGGCGACTGCGTGGCCCAGCGTAACGTGCACGCGGCGATCTACGACGCGCTGCGGCTGTGCAAGGATTTCTAACGGCTTGCACATAACCCTGTGTAGGAGCGAGCTCGCTCGCGATGAATTTGAAGGCGCCGCGTTCTTCCAGACCGCACGCGTCATCGTTAACGCCCATCGCGAGCAAGCTCGCTCCTACAGGGAGTCGAGCAAGGTATCCAGGTAGTTAAGCCCGAGGTCTTTGGGAGCTTCACCATGTTGAACACCCTTCTTCCAATCCTGTTGTTCGCCGCCCTGGGCCTTGGTGTCCTGGGCGCGTTGCGGCGGGTGGCCATGTGGCGCCGGGGCCGAGCCTCCAAGGTCGACCTGATCGGCGGCCTGTTCGCCATGCCCAAGCGCTACATGGTCGACTTGCACCATGTGGTAGCGCGGGACAAATACATTGCCAACACCCACGTCGCCACGGCTGGCGGTGCGGTGGCGTCCATCGTGCTGGCGATTCTGGTGCATGGTTTCGGCCTGCATAACCGCTTCCTCGGCTATGCGTTGCTGCTGATGTCGGCGGTGATGTTCGTTGGTGCGATCTTCGTTTACCTGCGTCGGCGCAATCCGCCGTCGCGCCTGTCGAAAGGCCCGTGGATGCGCCTACCGAAAAGCCTGCTGGCGTTTTCGGCCTCGTTCTTCCTGTTGACCCTGCCGGTGGCGGGCATCCTGCCGGAAAATTTCGGTGGCTGGCTGTTGGCGGCGATTCTCGGGGTTGGCGTGTTGTGGGGCGTGTCGGAACTGTTCTTCGGCATGACCTGGGGCGGGCCGATGAAACACGCCTTTGCCGGTGCCTTGCACCTGGCTTGGCACCGCCGCGCCGAACGCTTTGGTGGTGGTCGTTCCACAGGGTTGAAACCGCTGGATCTTAGCGACTTGACCGCGCCACTGGGTGTGGAAAAACCCAAGGATTTCACCTGGAACCAGTTGCTCGGCTTCGACGCCTGCGTGCAGTGCGGTAAATGCGAAGCAGCGTGCCCGGCCTTCGCCGCCGGTCAGCCGCTGAACCCGAAAAAACTGATTCAGGACATGGTCGTCGGCCTGGCCGGTGGCACCGATGCCAAGTTCGCCGGCAGCCCGTATCCAGGCAAAGCCATTGGCGAACACGCGGGCAATCCGCATCAGCCAATCGTCAACGGTCTGGTAGATGCCGAGACGCTGTGGTCGTGCACCACCTGCCGCGCTTGCGTCGAGGAATGCCCGATGATGATCGAGCACGTCGATGCCATCGTCGACATGCGCCGTCATCTGACCCTGGAAAAAGGCGCGACCCCGAACAAGGGTGCCGAAGTCCTGGAAAACCTGATTGCCACCGACAACCCTGGCGGTTTCGCGCCGGGCGGGCGGATGAACTGGGCAGCGGACCTGAACCTCAACCTGCTCAGCGAAAAGAAATCCACCGACGTGCTGTTCTGGGTCGGCGACGGCGCCTTCGACATGCGTAACCAGCGCACCCTGCGCGCCTTCGTCAAAGTGCTCAAGGCGGCGAAAATCGACTTCGCCGTGCTCGGCCTCGAAGAGCGCGACAGCGGTGACGTGGCCCGGCGCCTGGGCGACGAAGCAACCTTCCAGCTGTTGGCCAAGCGCAACATCCAGACTCTGGCCAAATACAGTTTCAACCGTATCGTCACTTGCGATCCGCACAGTTTCCACGTGCTGAAAAACGAGTACGGCGCCTTCGATGGTAACTACCTGGTGCAGCACCACAGCACCTACATGGCGGAAATCATCGATGCTGGCGCGCTCAATCTTGGCCAGCACAAAGGCGACAGCGTGACCTATCACGATCCGTGCTACCTCGGCCGTTACAACGGCGAATACGAGGCACCGCGCCAGGTTCTGCGCGCGCTCGGGATTGAAGTAAAAGAAATGCAGCGCTCCGGCTTCCGCTCCCGCTGCTGCGGCGGTGGTGGCGGCGCGCCGATCACCGACATTCCCGGCAAGCAGCGCATTCCCGACATGCGCATGGAAGACATCCGCGAAACCGGCGCCGAACTGGTGGCCGTGGGTTGTCCACAGTGCACCGCGATGCTTGAAGGCGTGGTCGAACCACGTCCGCTGATCAAGGACATCGCCGAACTGGTGGCTGATGCGTTGCTCGAAGACGCCGCGCCGGGAAAGCCTTCGGCACCGGCCAAACGTGAACCTGCGGAGGTGCATTGATGAGTGACATTATCCGCCGCGACCCTCGCGCCGAATGGATCGCCCGCAACCGTCTGCACCCGCTGCACGCGGCCATGCAGCCAGCGCAACACAGCTGGATGGGGCCTAACGGCGTCATCCGCAAGAATCCCCATGGTGTCGGTTTCATTGGCCCCAACGGCATCAAGCGCATTGACCGTAGTGGCGCACAGCAGGGCGGGGCGACCAAACGCTCGGCTGCCGTCGAAGTGCAATTGCCGCTGCATCAGGTGGCCGCGCCAGCGTTTTACATCAGCGTGGTGCCGGACATGGTCGGCGGCCGCTTGAGCAGCCACGACCGCGACCTGCTGGGCCTGGCTCATCAACTGGCCGGCAAGGACGGTGCAGTGCTGGCCGTGGTGTTCGGCGAACACAAGGAAAACGCTTTCGCCACGGCGGGCGTCGACCGCCTGCTGGTGCTGGACGGCGAAGAATTCAGCGGTTATGCACCGGAACAACGGGTCCAGGGCCTGCGGGCTGTGGATAACCAGTTCAGCCCGCATCACTGGTTGCTGCCGGATAGCCGCAGTGGCGGTGGCGAACTCGGCCGACGTTTTGCCGCAGCACTGGGCGAGCGCCCGGCCACGCGGGTCTGGCAAGTCAAGGATCAGGAGTGCATCGGCCGCGCCGGTGCCGGCCTGCAAGACCTTGCCCGTCCGCTGGCGCGACTGATTCTGGCGGCTGCCGAGTGCGCCGAGCCGGTCAGCGAAACCCGTCACGAAGCGCTGCCCGTGGAGTTATCCACAACCGTGGCACGCAGCCTGTCGCGGATCGAAGATCTGGGCGCAGTGGCCGTCGATCCGGCGGCCATCCCCATGGCCGAAGCCGAGTTCATTTTCTCCGGCGGCAACGGGGTCAAGGACTGGGGACTTTTCCACAGGACCGCCGAAGCCCTCGGCGCGACCGAAGGTGCATCGCGGGTGGCGGTGGACGACGGCTTCATGGCCCGCGACCGTCAGGTCGGGGCATCCGGCACCTGGGTTACCGCACGGGTCTATGTGGCGGTGGGGATTTCCGGGGCGATCCAGCACCTGCAAGGTATTGGTGCCTGCGACAAGGTGGTGGCGATCAACCTCGACCCTGGCTGCGACATGATCAAACGGGCCGACCTGTCGGTGATTGGCGAAAGTGCCGAGATTCTTCAAGCCTTGATCGATGCGGTAGCGGCTTACCGCAACGACGCCAAGCGCGATGCGGCTTAAGGGAAGGAAAGGGTTATGAGCACGAAAATCATCAGCCTGGTGTCCATCGGCGCCCACCCGACGTCCGGTCGGCCGCGTCGCGCGGAACAGGATGCGCGGGCGGTGGAACTGGGCCTGCAATTGGCTGGGGATAACTTGCAGGTGCTGCATGCCGGCGACATCACCGAGCCTGCATTGCGCGCGTATCTGGGCATGGGCCTGGAACAACTGCACGTGCTGGAACAACCACAAGGCGCCGACGCGCTGCCGGCGCTGACCGATTATCTGCGCGATGCCGGGGCCCAGGTGGTGTTGACCGGCAGTCAGGCGGAAACCGGCGAAGGATCGGGCATGTTGCCGTTCCTCCTCGCTGAAAGCCTGGGCTGGCCGCTGGTGGTGGGGTTGGCGCAAGTCGAGTCCATCGATGGCGGTTCGGCGCTGGTGCTGCAAGCGTTGCCGCGTGGTCAGCGTCGTCGCTTGAAGGTTCGCTTGCCGTTCCTGGCAACTGTGGATAACGCCGCACCCAAGCCTCGCCAGAGCGCCTACGGCCCGGCCCGACGCGGCGTGCTGCAGGCACAGGACGTCGAGGTCATCGACGATGAACTGCTCGCGGTCGCCACCCTGCAGCCGGCCAAGCCACGGCCCAAGCGCCTTAAGGTGATCAAGGCCAAGAGCGGCGCCGATCGCATGAAAGCCGCGACGGCCAAGGCCAGCGGTGGTGGTGGGCAAGTGCTCAAGGGCGTTACGGCGCAAGCGGGGGCAGAAGCGATCCTCAAGCTGCTGATTGAGGAAGGTGTGGTCCGCTAACCCGGTTTCAGCACAGATCTCCTGTAGGAGCGAGCCTGCTCGCGATGGTGGTTAACGATGACGCGGGATGCCTGAATGACTGTGGTGTCCTCAGGTTTTTCGCGAGCAGGCTCGCTCCTACAACTTTGATCTTCGGTGAACGCTAACACTGGTCCCACCGGATGCCTGCATTACCAGAATTCACGGGGAAACAATGACAGTTGAATTTCGTTCGGCAGTCCGCGCGGATGCGCGTGAGATTGCGCGGTTGTTCCAGATTTCATCCGAAGGCGCTTCAGACTACATCTGGAGCCAGATCGCAGAGCCCGGCCAGGATCTGTTGGACGTCGGCACCATTCGGTATGCCCGGGACGACGTGGATTTCTCCTACCAGAACTGCCTGATTGCCGAGGCCGGTGGCCAGGTCATTGGCATGATGCACAGCTACGTGATGCGCCACGATCCACTGGCGGTGCCGACGACCGACCCGGTACTGGCGCCTTACGCCGACATGGAAGTGCCCGACACGCTCTATATCTCCAGCCTTGCCCTGCACGAGGGCTGGCGCAACAGGGGCCTGGGCGTGCAGTTTCTCGCCCATGCTCAAGAACGTGCCGACCAACTGGGGCTCAATGGCCTGAGCCTGATCGACTATGCCGCCAACACTGGCGCCCGGCGCTTTTACGAGCGGCACGGATTCGAGATCATCAAAACCTGCCAGGTCACCCCTCATCCCATGATCCGCGTCACCGGTGACGCCTATCTTATGCACAGGCCCTGAGTCTGCGGGGGTTCTAACCAGCGAAGGTTATCCACAACGCCACGCGCCCTCGTTCCACGTTGACGAGGCCGATGAGCTACAGTTTTCTATGCGCTGATCAAGGGTGCGACACGCTTTAGGGAGTTTTCAGACGTTCAGCGCTGACTCATGAAATCCGGTTTTTATGACTGGCTTGAACATGAAGACTTTCGCTCTTCCGGCGCTTTTTGCATCGACCCTGTGGATATCCACCGGCTTGCTGTCTGCTGTCCCGGCAAACGTGCCCGTGGCTGATCAGGACTTTTATCAATGGCTGGAGACCGGGCAGGGGCGCGACGCGTCCCTGGCGCAGCTACGGCAGCAGTGCGACAAGGTACTGGATGCCGATAAGCACCTCAGCTGTTCAGTGACGGTCCTGGCCAGAATGCTCGAAGCCAAGGCCGCCAACCAAATCCCCGAATACTATCTGGCCATCAAGGGCAAGCATGCCCGGGCGATTGCGGCCGATGCCGACCTGAATGCCCTGTTCTCCATGTTTGGCAGCGAATCACTGGCTATTCTGACGAGGGCTGGCAATTTCTCGGTCAAGGGATCTGCGCGACATGAAGTGCTGCAGCTCCATCCGTATGCCAATGACTTCTACATCGCTGAACAATCGCTGCCATTTATCGAGGTCGGAACGGCCAACGGTGTCTCGGCGCGTTTTGTACTGGACACGGGGGCACCGCAAACCCGGGTCAACATTGAAACTGCGAAACAGATGGGGATCAGGATGTTGCCCGATGCTCATTATCGCTACAGCACATTTTATGGCGAAAGGGGCCTGGCCGCGAGGTTGGGAATTCTCGGGTCATTGAGAGTCGGCACCCGTGAGTTCAGGAACGTCCTGGTCTTTGTCAGCGCCCGGGATAATTTGTTGGGGCTGGATCTGATCAGCAAGCTGGGGCGCTTGAAGATAACCAGGAGAACACTGGAGCTTAATCCGCCACCTGCCCGGCGCTGTGATGCGCCAATTGTCTTGAGCCGCCTGGATCTCAACCAACGGCTGGTAGTTGCCGCACAGCTGGATCGTCGGACAACGCAAGCCATCATCGATACGGGAAATGTCGACTACCTGACGGCCGCGTCGCCCGGCGGGCAGGAGAATGCCGTGCAGGCACTGACACCGGGAAGCTCGAACGTGTACACCGGCGACAAAAAGCACTTTCAGCGTTTCGACGGCGTATTGGTCATGCAAGGCAACATCATGGCAGTCACCTACAAATACTACCCGGGCTTCACAATCCCGCCATCGCTCATGGGCGGGCAATACGTCCCGACGATATTACTCGGATGGCGCGCCTTCAAAGACTTTGAATTGAACCTGGATCTCGATTCAGGCCGCTCGTGCCTCAATAGAGTCTGAACAGCTTCGGCGGTTACCCACAATCCCTGTTGGTGGTTCTGTGGATAACATGTTCGCCCCTCGCTAGACCCCATACAAATCAAGCCTTGCATGGTGTCGATCAAAAAACACCCAGCCTGGTTCGTGGTTTTTCCATGCTTTTTCAAGGGGATATGTGCTGCTGTTGATGCAGATTTGCCCCCAATCTCTGTTGGCGCTTCTGTGGATAAGATGTTTGCTATCGGCTGCAAGCCTTATAAGCAGCGGTGTGTAGGCTTTTGATCATAAAATGATCAAAAGCGCCGTTTGGCGCCGTGAGCCTCCGCGCAAACGCCGAGTTCCTGCGGGTTTTAGCGGTTTTCCACAGCCCCTGCGAAGTTAACCCCAAAGTCTGTTGGCGCTTCTGTGGATAAGGTGTTTGCCATCCTCTGAAAGCCTTGCATTACGTGTCTTTCAGGCTTCTGGTTAAAAAGTGACCAGTGCACCCGTGGAAGCGTGCTTCTGGATAAGTCACGTTTTTTCTTTGGTTTTTGTGGAGAGATTTTGCAGCCTTTCCACAGTTGTCCCCAATAGCTGTGGGTGGAGATGTGGATAACTTGTTTGCGGAAGGCTGGGAGGCGCGCGCAGTATAGCTCTGAACGAAATAGATCATATTTCGTACAGTTCTAAAGATAGAGGAATGTGTAGCGGGGAGAAAACCTGTTGCGAGCAAGCCCCTTGTGGGAGCGAGCTTGCTCGCGATGGTCGTGAACGATGACGCGAAAAGACAGATGACCCGCGGTGCCCCTGGATTTTTCGCGAGCAAGCTCGCTCCTACAGGGGCATGCTTCAGCCTTGAACCGGAACCCCTTTGAGGTAAGGCGCAGGCTCGGCACCCAAGTTGCTCAGCAGGCGCTCGCTGTACCAGTCCACAAAGTTCACCACACCGAACTCATAGGTCTTGGAGTACGGGCCAGGCTGGTACGCGGTGGAGTTGATGCCGCGCTGGTTTTCTTCGGCCAGGCGACGGTCCTGGTCGTTGGTGGCGTCCCAGACCTGGCGCATGCGCTCCACGTCGTAGTCCACGCCTTCGACCGCGTCCTTGTGCACGATCCACTTGGTGGTGACCATGGTTTCCTGGGCGCTGATCGGCCACACGGTGAACACGATGATGTGGTCGCCCATGCAGTGGTTCCAGGAGTGCGGCAGGTGCAGGATGCGCATCGAGCCCAGGTCCGGGTTTTTGATGCGGCCCATCAGCTTGGCGCAGCCCTGTTTGCCGTCCATGGTCATCGACACGGTGCCCTTGAGCAGCGGCATGCGCACGATGCGGTTGCGCAGGCCGAAGCTGGCGTGGGCGTAAGGGATCTTCTCGGCTTCCCAGGCAGCGGCGGAGGCAGCTACGTGGTCCTTGAAGGCCTGGTCGGCGCGCGGGTCGGTGACGTCGTCCCACTCCAGCAGGGTTTTCAGCAGTTCCGGGTGCGACGCGTTGCAGTGGTAGCACTCGCGGTTGTTTTCCAGCACCAGTTTCCAGTTGGCCTTTTCCATCAAGGTGGTTTGCACCGCCACCTTGGTGTTCTCCATGTCGTACGGTTCCATGTAGTGGTTGAGCGTCGACAGGAAGTCATCGATGGCCGGCGGGTTCTCCGCCAGGCTGATGAAGATGTAGCCGCCGGCGGTCTTCACGTTCACCGGCTTGAGGCCGTACTGGTTCATGTCGAAGTCGGCGCCCATTTCGGTGCCGGCGAACAGCAGGCGGCCGTCGAGTTCGTAGGTCCACTGGTGATAGTGGCAAACCAGCTTGGCAACCTTGCCCTTGTCGCTGGTGCACAGGCGCGAGCCACGGTGGCGGCAGACGTTATGGAACGCGTGCACCACGCCTTCGGCGCCACGGATCACGATGATCGGGTTCTTGCCGATCTGCAGGGTCAGGTAGTTGCCCTTGGTAGGGATCTCGCAGGTCATGCCGGCGATCAACCACTCTTTCTGAAAGATTTCCTGCATGTCGATATCAAACAGGCGCTCGTCGGAGTAAAACGGCTGCGGCAGCGAGAACGTGCGCTCGCGCTCTTGCAGCATCTGCGCGGTGGCCTTGCGTGCGGGTTCCAGCGGATCGCCCAGGCTCAGGGTAGTAGTGACGTCCATCGTGTATTTCCTCAAGGCCATCTGCGTGGCCGCGAAAGTGGCTGATCAGGGTTGCTACGCAAGGTGTAAAGAATGTGTCTTGGTATGGGGCGAGTGTGGGGCCGGCGCAGGCCAGAACCTTATCCATGGGCGACATGGTGCAATCTGTTCCCGACGCGCAAGCCCCAGTCGTTGGGGGCTGGTCGCGATAAGCATGTCAATGTCGCAGATAGGTAAATGGGTGATCTGCGCTATACGCAGAATCGCCAACATGAAGGCCGGCAGTCGGCCGTGGAGATCAGCATGTCCAATAGTTTCCTGAATCCGGTAACCACCCAGACCTGGGCCAATGGTCGGCACATCGTCCGTTGCGTCAAAGTCATCCAGGAAACCTGGGATGTGCGCACCTTCTGCTTCATGGCCGATCAGCCGATCATGTTCTTCTTCAAACCGGGGCAGTTTGTCACCCTGGAGCTGGAGATTGAAGGCCAGCCGATCATGCGTTCGTACACCATTTCCAGCTCGCCATCGGTGCCGTACAGCTTTTCGGTGACCATCAAGCGCGTACCGGGCGGCAAGGTCTCCAACTGGCTGCACGACACCCTGCACGAAGGCCAGGAGCTGGCGGTGCACGGCCCGGTCGGGCTGTTCAATGCCATGGACTTCACCGCGCCAAAGGTGCTTTACCTCAGCGGCGGCGTCGGTATCACGCCAGTCATGTCCATGGCGCGCTGGTTCTACGACACCAACGGCAATGTCGACATGGTGTTTATCCACAGCGCCCGTTCGCCCAAGGACATCATTTACCACCGTGAGCTGGAACACATGGCGTCGCGGATCGACAACTTCAGCCTGCACCTGATCTGCGAGAAGCACGGTATGGGTGAGCCCTGGGCCGGTTATCGCGGTTACCTGAACCACAGAATGCTTGAATTGATGGCGCCGGACTTCCTTGAGCGCGAAGTGTTCTGCTGCGGCCCGACACCGTATATGAATGCGGTCAAGCGCTTGCTGGAAGCCGCTGGCTTCGACATGTCGCGTTATCACGAAGAATCCTTCGGTGCGACCCCGCCAGAGGCGCGCGCTGATGCCGTGGAACACGCCGAGCAAGCGGCCGACGCACCGGAAGTCGACGTGGCGGATCTGCACCAGGTGGAGTTCACGGCGTCCGGCAAGAGCATTCGTGTGGCCCCGGGCGAGACCGTGCATGCGGCGGCGGCCAAGGTCGGCCTGATGATTCCGAAAGCGTGCGGCATGGGTATCTGCGGCACCTGCAAGGTGTTGAAGCTGGGTGGTGAAGTGGAAATGGACCACAACGGCGGGATCACCGAGGAAGACGAAGCAGAAGGGTTCATTCTTTCGTGCTGCAGTGTGCCTAAAGGCGATGTGCGCATCGAGTTCTAATGGTTGCGCAATAGTCCCTGTAGGAGCGAGCCTGCTCGCGATGGACGTCAACGATAACGCTGGCAACCTGACCCCCCGCGGTGTTCTCAGGTTCATCGCGAGCAGGCTCGCTCCTACAGGGGAGGGTGTTTAGTCGATAAACAAGTCGGTCATGAGCTTGTCGTTGCTGTCCGGCGCGAATCGATAGTGTTCGAACTCCGTCACACCGCTTTCCCGCAGAATCTCCTCATCAATCAGCAAACGCCCGGTCAGGCTGCGGTTTGCGCTGCTCAGAATCACATGCGCCGCATCCGCCATGATCGCAGGCAGGCGCGCATGCTTGAACGATTCCCTCGACCCCAACTGAAACTCGATGGCAGCGGTGGCGATCATCGTCTGTGGCCATAGCGAGTTGACGCTGATCCCGTAATTCCTGAATTCCTCGCTCATGCCCAGGGTCAGCATGCTCATGCCGTACTTGGTCACGGTATAGGGGCTGTATTGCGCGAACCACTTGGCGGCCAGGTTCAGCGGCGGCGAGAGGTTGAGGATATGGCCGCTGGATTTCTTCAGGTACGGCAACGCAGCCTGGCTGCACAGCAATACGGCGCGGGTGTTGATCTGGTGCATCAGGTCAAAACGCTTGAGTTCGAGGTGTTGAACCCCGGTGAGCTTGATCGCCCCGGCATTGTTGATCAGTGCATCTATGCCACCGAAATGTTCGTTGGCCTGGGCCAGGGCCTGATGCACGGCATCTTCATCGCGCACATCCACTTGCAGGGCCAGTGCCTTGCCGCCTGCGGCTTCGACTTCCTGGGCCACGCTGAAAATCGTGCCCGGCAGCTTGGGGTGGGGGGCGGCGCTTTTGGCGGCGATCACAATGTTGGCCCCGTCGCGTGCGGCGCGCAGCGCGATCTCGCGACCAATGCCGCGGCTGGCGCCGGTGATGAACAGGGTTTTGCCTTGCAATGACATGCGTACGCTCCTGATTATTGTTATTTGAGCAAAGGCTCGACAAACAATGTAGACGAAGTCTTCAGGTGCGGACGTAGAGGTGGGTACCCCCTGTGGGAGCGAGCTTGCTCGCGATAGCGGAGTGTCAGTCGACATCAATGCTGGATGTGCTGACCTCATCGCGAGCAAGCTCGCTCCCACAGGGTTTAGAGTGTTAGTGAGACATCACTTCGCGAATGTCCTTCGCCAATTCACGCACGCGCTCTTGCTCGGTGTCCCACGAGCACATGAAGCGTGCGCCGCCGTTGCCGATGAAGGTGTAGAAACGCCAGCCCTTGGCAGTCAGTGCGGCGATGGCCGGTTCCGACAGTTGCAGGAACACGCCGTTGGCCTGTACCGGGAACATCAGCTCCACGCCGGGGATGTCGCTGACCAGTTCGGCCAACAATTGCGCGCAGTGGTTGGCGTGGTTGGCGTATTTGAGCCAGGCGTCGTTTTCCAGGATCCCGACCCACGGTGCCGACAGGAAGCGCATTTTTGAAGCAAGCTGCCCGGCCTGTTTGCAGCGGTAATCGAAGTCTTCGGCCAGTTTGTGGTTGAAGAACAGAATCGCCTCGCCCACGGCCATGCCGTTTTTCGTGCCGCCGAAGCACAGCACGTCGACGCCGGCCTTCCAGGTCAGGTCAGCCGGGGTGCAGCCGAGGAAGGCGCAGGCGTTGGAGAATCGTGCGCCGTCCATGTGCAGGTTCAGGCCCAGTTCCTTGCAGGTGGCGCTGATGGCGCGGATTTCGTCCGGGGTGTAGACGCTGCCGACTTCGGTGGCCTGGGTCAGGGTCACCACACGGGGTTTCGGGTAGTGGATGTCCTGGCGCTTGAGCGCGACCTCGCGGATCGAGTCCGGGGTCAACTTGCCGTTTTCAGTGCGGGCGATCAGCAGTTTGGAACCGTTGGAGAAGAATTCCGGGGCGCCGCATTCGTCGGTTTCGACGTGGGCGGTTTCCGAGCAGATCACGCTGTGGTAACTCTGGCACAACGACGACAGCGCCAGCGAGTTGGCGGCGGTGCCGTTGAAGGCAAAAAACACTTCGCAGTCGGTTTCGAACAGTTTGCGGAATCCGTCGGAGGCGCGGGCGGTCCACTCGTCGTCGCCGTATGCGCGCTGGTGGCCGTGGTTGGCCTGCTCCATGGCGGCCCAGGCTTCAGGGCAGATGCCGGAATAGTTGTCGCTGGCGAATTGTTGGCTCTTGTCGGTCATGGCCTGCTTCCGTGGTCGAGATGCCTATGGTGAAGCGTCCCGTGGTCAATGAGGGTGCGCACTGTACCCAAGATCGTCAGGTGGAGTGCACAGGATGTCGCTGTCGGGAACATACACAGTCGAAGGGCAATTATGCACGTGACGATGCACAAGGCCATGCACTTAAAGCAGCGCGACGGGGCACTGGATCTGCTCAAGTGGCTGGCGCTTTTAAGCATGGTGCTCGATCACCTGCGATATGTCGGTTATTCCGCCGATCTGTTGTATGTGCCGGGGCGGCTGGCATTCCCTTGGTTCTGCCTGGCGATGGCGGCCAATCTGTCACGAAAGCCTGTTGTGGTGAACGGTGGGCAATGGCGCTATCTGGGTTGGTTGTTGCTGTTTAGCGCGGTGAGTGAAATTCCTTACCGGATGTACATTCACAATCCCGACACCTTGAACGTGCTGCCCACCCTTGCCCTGGGCTTGCTGGTGATTCGTGGCTGGCAGCAGCCGGTGCTTGCGTCGCGCCTGCTGGCCGTCGGCGCGTTGCTGCTGGCAGGGTTTTTCTCCCAGCGATTGATGTTCGGTTTCTTTGGCGTTCTGTTGCCGCTGGCGATGCTGCTGGTATTGCAACGGCCCTGGTATTTCGCGCTGTTGGCGGGGTTGGTATGCCTGGCGGCCAATCAGTGGCAGGTGCTGTATTACGCCACTCGCTTGGGCAATGTCGCGGCGATTCCGGCCATCGTCACGTGCCTGATTGCGCCATGGCTCGGGCTGTTCTTGTTGCGACATGCAAAGGGCGTAAAACCACCACCGATGCGGCGCTGGGCGTATGCGCTCTATCCCTTGCATTTCCTGCTGTTGCTCGCAGTGCGACAGGTTATCGCCTGACCCTGCTTTTGTGGCGAGGGGGCTTGCCCCCGTTGGGCTGCGTAGCGGCCCCAAACGCTTAAGAGGCAGTTTTTCAGATAAACCGCACCTGCTGAAACTGCGACTGCTTCGCAGCCGAACGGGGGCAAGCCCCCTCGCCACAGAGATATCCTCAGGCCAGCCTTTTCTTCCCATGTCGTAAACGCACCTTTGCGTGGCGCCCGTAGGCATTTGACGACTCCAAGCCAGTCATACCATCGCTACCAAAGGGCACTGCCGAAAAGCCAGTGCCTCACCGAGACGAATGGCGCACCGCCGCCGCTGGGAGAGACGCGATGTTCAGCAAGCAAGACCAGATCCAGGGTTACGACGATGCACTGCTGGCGGCGATGAATGCCGAGGAGCAACGCCAGGAAGATCACATCGAGCTGATCGCGTCAGAGAACTACACCAGCAAACGCGTCATGGAAGCGCAAGGCAGTGGCCTGACCAACAAATACGCCGAAGGCTATCCGGGCAAGCGCTACTACGGTGGCTGCGAACACGTCGACAAGGTTGAAGCCCTGGCCATCGAGCGCGCCAAGCAACTGTTCGGCGCCGATTACGCCAACGTCCAGCCGCACTCCGGCTCCTCGGCCAACAGCGCCGTATACCTGGCCCTGCTGCAAGCCGGTGACACCATTCTCGGCATGAGCCTGGCCCACGGCGGTCACCTGACCCACGGCGCCAAAGTGTCGTCCTCGGGCAAGTTGTACAACGCCGTGCAGTACGGCATCGACACCAACACCGGCCTGATCGATTACGACGAAGTCGAGCGTCTGGCCGTCGAGCACAAGCCGAAGATGATCGTCGCCGGCTTCTCGGCTTACTCCAAGACCCTCGACTTCCCGCGCTTCCGCCAGATCGCCGACAAGGTCGGTGCACTGCTGTTCGTCGACATGGCCCACGTGGCCGGTCTGGTTGCCGCTGGTCTGTACCCGAACCCGCTGCCTTACGCCGATGTGGTCACCACCACTACCCACAAGACCCTGCGCGGTCCACGTGGCGGCCTGATCCTGGCCAAGTCCAACGAAGAAATCGAGAAGAAGCTCAACGCAGCAGTTTTCCCCGGTGCCCAGGGCGGCCCGCTGATGCACGTGATCGCCGGTAAGGCGGTGTGCTTCAAGGAAGCGCTGGAGCCTGGCTTCAAGGCTTATCAGCAGCAAGTGATCGACAACGCCCAGGCCATGGCCGGCGTGTTTATCAAACGCGGCTACGATGTAGTGTCCGGCGGTACCGACAACCACCTGTTCCTGGTCAGCCTGATCCGTCAGGGCCTCACCGGCAAAGAGGCGGATGCAGCACTCGGTCGCGCCCACATCACTGTGAACAAGAACGCTGTCCCGAACGATCCACAGTCGCCGTTCGTGACCTCCGGCCTGCGCATCGGCACCCCGGCGGTCACCACTCGCGGCTTCAAGGTGACCCAGTGCGTCACGCTGGCCGGCTGGATCTGCGACATCCTCGACAACCTCGGCGACGCCGATGTCGAGGCCAATGTCGCCGAGCAAGTGGCAGCCCTGTGCGCGGACTTCCCGGTTTATCGCTGAGTGCGGTTTTGGAGTAAATGACTATGCAACGCTACTCGGGCTTCGGCCTCTTCAAACACTCTCTCAGCCATCATGAAAACTGGCAGAAAATGTGGCGCACGCCGACCCCTAAAAAGGTCTACGACGTGGTCATCGTCGGTGGTGGCGGGCATGGTCTGGCCACGGCTTACTACCTGGCCAAGGAACACGGCATCACCAACGTGGCCGTGGTCGAGAAAGGCTGGCTGGGCGGCGGTAACACCGCGCGCAACACCACCATCGTTCGCTCCAACTACCTGTGGGACGAGTCGGCGCACCTGTACGAACACGCGATGAAACTGTGGGAAGGCCTGTCCCAGGACCTCAACTACAACGTGATGTTCTCCCAGCGTGGCGTCTACAACCTGTGCCACACCCTGCAGGACATTCGTGATTCCGAGCGTCGGGTCAGCGCCAACCGCCTCAACGGCGTGGACGGTGAGCTGCTCGATGCCAAACAGGTTGCCGACGAGATCCCGTATCTCGACTGCTCGAAGAACACCCGCTACCCGGTAATGGGCGCCACCGTCCAGCGCCGCGGCGGCGTGGCCCGTCACGATGCCGTGGCCTGGGGCTTTGCCCGGGCCGCCGACGCCCTCGGCGTGGACCTGATCCAGCAGACCGAAGTGATCGGTTTCCGCAAGGAAAACGGCGTGTGCATCGGCGTTGAAACCAACAAGGGCTTCATCGGCGCCAAGCGCGTCGGCGTAGTGACCGCCGGTAACTCCGGGCACATGGCCAAGCTCGCCGGTTTCCGCCTGCCGATCGAATCCCACCCGCTGCAAGCGCTGGTGTCCGAGCCGATCAAGCCGATTATCGACAGCGTGATCATGTCCAACGCCGTACACGGTTACATCAGCCAGTCCGACAAGGGCGACCTGGTGATCGGCGCCGGTATCGACGGCTACAACGGCTACGGCCAGCGTGGTTCGTACCCGGTGATCGAACACACCATCCAGGCCATCGTCGAGATGTTCCCGGTGCTGTCGCGGGTACGCATGAACCGTCAGTGGGGCGGCATCGTCGACACCACGCCGGATGCCTGCCCGATCATTTCGAAAACCCCGGTACCGAACATGTTCTTCAACTGCGGTTGGGGCACCGGCGGCTTCAAGGCAACACCTGGCTCGGGCAACGTATTTGCCGCAAGCCTGGCCAAGGGTGAAATGCACCCACTGGCCGCACCTTTCTCCATCGACCGTTTCCACAGCGGTGCGTTGATCGACGAACACGGCGCTGCAGCAGTCGCCCACTAACAGGAGAAATCCCTATGTTGCATATCTTCTGTCCTCACTGCGGCGAACTGCGCTCCGAAGAGGAATTCCATGCATCCGGCCAGGCGCACATCCCGCGCCCACTGGACCCGAGCAGCTGCACCGACGAGGAGTGGGGCGACTACATGTTCTTCCGCGACAACCCTCGTGGTCTGCACCACGAGCTGTGGGATCACGTCGCCGGTTGCCGTCAGTACTTCAACGTCACCCGCGACACCGTGACCTACGAGATTCTCGAAACCTACAAGATCGGCACCAAGCCACAATTCACCGACAAGACCGATAGCCCGAAAGCGGCCAGCACGGCTCTGGGAGAGAAGGTATGAGCCAGATCAATCGCCTGTCCAATGGCGGACGGATCGACCGCAACAAAGTCTTGACCTTCACCTTCAACGGCCAGAACTACAAAGGCTTCGAAGGCGATTCCCTGGCCGCTGCACTGCTGGCCAACGGCGTCGATATCATCGGTCGCAGCTTCAAGTATTCCCGTCCGCGCGGCATCTTCGCCGCCGGTGCCGAAGAGCCGAACGCGGTACTGCAGATCGGCGCCACCGAAGCCACGCAGATCCCGAACGTGCGTGCTACGCAACAGGCGCTGTATCAAGGCCTGGTCGCCACCAGCACCAACGGCTGGCCGAGCGTGAACAACGACATGATGGGGATTCTCGGCAAGGTCGGCGGCAAGCTGATGCCGCCGGGCTTCTACTACAAAACCTTCATGTACCCGCAATCGTTCTGGATGACTTACGAGAAGTACATCCGCAAGGCTGCCGGCCTGGGCCGCTCGCCGACCGAGAACGATCCGGACACCTACGACTACATGAACCAGCACTGCGACGTGCTGATCGTCGGTGCCGGCCCTGCTGGCCTGGCTGCTGCCCTGGCGGCTGCGCGCAGCGGTGCGCGGGTGATCCTCGCTGATGAACAGGAAGAGTTCGGCGGCAGCCTGCTCGATTCCCGCGAAAGCCTCGACGGCAAGCCTGCGATGGAGTGGGTGGCCAGTGTCATCGACGAGCTGAAGAACACCCCGGACGTGCTGCTGTTGCCGCGCGCCACCGTCAACGGCTACCACGATCACAACTTCCTGACCATTCACGAGCGCCTGACCGATCACCTCGGCGACCGCGCACCGATTGGCCAGGTGCGTCAGCGCATTCACCGGGTCCGCGCCAATCGCGTGGTACTGGCAACCGGCGCTCATGAGCGTCCATTGGTCTACGGCAACAACGACGTGCCGGGCAACATGCTCGCCGGCGCCATCTCGACCTACGTGCGTCGTTACGGCGTGGCACCGGGCAAGAAGCTGGTGCTGTCGACCAACAACGACCACGCCTACCGCGTTGCCCTGGATTGGCTCGATGCCAGCCTGCAAGTGGTGGCCATCGCCGACGCCCGCAGCAATCCGCGTGGTGCGCTGGTGGAAGAAGCCCGCGCCAAAGGCATCCGCATCCTCACCGGCAGTGCCGTGATCGAGGCTCGTGGCAGCAAGCACGTGACCGCTGCCCGTGTGGCCGCCATCGATGTCAAAGCCCACACCGTGACCAGCCCTGGCGAATGGCTCGACTGCGACGTGGTCGCCAGCTCCGGTGGCTACAGCCCGGTGGTTCACTTGGCTTCGCACCTGGGTGGCAAGCCGATCTGGCGCGAAGACATCCTCGGTTTCGTACCGGGCGAAGCACCGCAGAAGCGCGTGTGCGTCGGTGGCATCAACGGCGTCTACGGCCTCGGCGATTCCCTGGCCGACGGTTTTGAAGGTGGCGTTCGCGCTGCTGCCGAAGCTGGCTTCCAGTCGGTTGAAGGTGTGTTGCCAAAAGCCTTGAGCCGTCTCGAAGAGCCGACCCTGGCGCTGTTCCAGGTGCCCCATGAAAAGAATACCGCCCGGGCGCCGAAGCAATTCGTCGACCTGCAAAACGACGTCACCGCCGCCGCCATCGAACTGGCGACCCGCGAGGGCTTCGAGTCGGTCGAGCACGTCAAGCGCTACACCGCGCTGGGCTTCGGCACCGATCAGGGCAAGCTCGGCAACGTCAACGGCCTGGCCATCGCTGCCCGCTCGCTGAACGTGACCATCCCGCAGATGGGCACCACCATGTTCCGTCCGAACTACACGCCGGTGACTTTCGGCGCCGTGGCCGGTCGTCACTGTGGGCACATCTTCGAGCCGGTGCGTTACACCGCACTGCATCAATGGCACCTGAAAAACGGCGCCGAGTTCGAAGACGTCGGCCAGTGGAAGCGTCCTTGGTACTTCCCGAAATCCGGTGAAGACCTGCATGCCGCGGTGAAGCGCGAATGCAAAGCCGTGCGCGACAGCGTCGGCCTGCTCGATGCTTCGACCCTGGGCAAGATCGACATCCAGGGCCCGGATGCGCGTGAGTTCCTCAACCGCGTCTACACCAACGCCTGGACCAAGCTCGATGTGGGCAAGGCCCGTTACGGCCTGATGTGCAAAGAAGACGGCATGGTCTTCGACGACGGCGTGACGGCTTGCCTGGCCGACAACCATTTCGTCATGACCACCACCACCGGCGGCGCGGCTCGTGTGCTGCAGTGGCTGGAGCTGTACCACCAGACCGAATGGCCGGACATGAAGGTGTACTTCACCTCCGTCACCGACCACTGGGCGACCATGACCCTGTCCGGGCCGAACAGCCGCAAGCTGCTCGCTGAAGTCACCGACATCGACCTGAGCAGCGAAGCCTTCCCGTTCATGACCTGGAAAGAAGGTCTGGTCGGTGGTGTGCCGGCGCGGGTGTTCCGGATTTCGTTTACCGGTGAACTGTCGTACGAAGTCAACGTGCAAGCCGACTACGCCATGGGCGCGCTGGAAAAAATCGTCGACGCCGGCAAGAAGTACAACCTGACGCCGTACGGCACAGAAACCATGCACGTACTGCGGGCCGAGAAGGGCTTCATCATCGTCGGTCAGGACACTGACAGCTCGATGACCCCGGACGACCTGAACATGGGCTGGTGTGTCGGTCGCACCAAACCGTTCTCGTGGATCGGCTGGCGTGGCATGAACCGTGAAGACTGCGTGCGTGATCAGCGCAAGCAACTGGTTGGCCTGAAACCGATCGATCCGAACAAATGGCTGCCGGAAGGTGCGCAACTGGTGTTCAACACCAAGCAAGCCATCCCGATGACCATGGTGGGTCACGTGACTTCCAGTTACCTGCACAACTCCCTGGGCTATTCGTTCGCCATGGGCGTAGTCAAGGGCGGCCTGAACCGCATGGGCGAGCGTGTCTTCGCGCCATTGGCGGACGGCAGCGTGATCGAGGCGGAAATCGTTTCTTCGGTGTTCTTCGATCCGAAGGGTGAGCGCCAGAACGTGTAAAGGCTTCGGGTCCTGTCGGGTGTGAGCTGCCGCCATCGCGAGCAAGCTCGCTCCCACAGGAGATCGCCTAACCCCTGTGGGAGCGAGCTTGCTCGCGATGGCGGTAGAACAGCCACCACAAGGGCCAGAACCAACAGAATTCAAAACAGGTGCTTTATGACCGCAGCCAATGTTTACCAACAACGCCCAACCTCCGGGGCCAAGGCCGAGTCGTCGCTGCATCACGCCGACCTCGCCAGCCTGGTGGGCAAGGGTCGCAAGAACGCCGGCGTGACCGTGCGTGAGAAAAAACTCCTCGGCCACCTGACCATCCGCGGCGATGGCCACGATGCCGCGTTTGCCGCGGGCGTGCACAAGGCCCTGGGCATCGAGTTGCCGGGCGCGCTGAGCGTCATCGTCAAAGGCGAAACCAGTTTGCAATGGATGGGGCCGGATGAGTGGCTGCTGATCGTGCCGACCGGTGAAGAACTTGCCGCCGAGCAAAAACTGCGCGCAGCACTGGGCGATTTGCACATTGCAATCGTCAATGTCAGCGGCGGCCAGCAACTCCTCGAACTGAGCGGCCCGAACGTGCGCCAGGTGCTGATGAAGTCCACCAGCTACGACGTGCACCCGAACAACTTCCCGGTGGGCAAAGCCGTCGGCACGGTGTTCGCCAAGTCGCAACTGATGATCCGTCACACCGCCGAAGACACCTGGGAACTGCTGATTCGTCGCAGCTTCTCGGATTACTGGTGGCTGTGGTTGCAGGATGCTTCTGCCGAGTACGGCCTGAGCGTGCAGGCCTGATCACCACCGTCACTGTAGGAGCGAGCCTGCTCGCGATGGACTTGAGAGCGACGCGTTAAATCAGGAAGTACGCGTCATCGTTGACGTCCATCGCGAGCAGGCTCGCTCCTACAGGAAGGCTGTTCCGTTTACAGATATCACAGGAGTCACCGCACCATGAGCCGCGCCCCAGACACATGGATTCTGACCGCCGACTGCCCCAGCGTCCTCGGCACCGTGGACGCGGTGACCCGCTTTCTGTTCGAGCAGGGCTGCTACGTCACCGAGCACCATTCCTTCGATGACCGACTCTCGGGCCGTTTCTTCATTCGTGTGGAATTCCGCCAGCCTGACGGTTTCGACGAGCAGTCCTTCCGCGCGGGCCTCGCCGAGCGCGGTGAAGCCTTCGGCATGATCTTCGAACTGACCGCGCCGAACTACCGGCCGAAAGTGGTGATCATGGTTTCCAAGGCCGATCACTGCCTCAACGATTTGCTCTATCGCCAGCGCATCGGCCAGTTGTCGATGGACGTGGCCGCCGTGGTCTCCAACCACCCGGACCTCAAGCCACTGGCTGACTGGCACCAGATTCCGTACTACCACTTCCCGCTGGATCCGAACGACAAGCCGTCCCAGGAACGTCAGGTTTGGCAGGTCATTGAAGAGTCCGGTGCGGAACTGGTGATCCTTGCGCGCTACATGCAAGTGCTGTCGCCGGAACTGTGCCGCAAGCTCGATGGCAAGGCGATCAACATCCACCACTCCCTGCTGCCCGGTTTCAAGGGCGCCAAGCCCTACCACCAGGCCTACAACAAGGGCGTGAAACTGGTGGGCGCCACCGCGCATTACATCAACAACGACCTGGATGAAGGCCCGATCATTGCCCAGGGTGTGGAGGCGGTGGACCACAGCCATTATCCGGAAGACCTGATCGCCAAGGGGCGGGATATCGAAGGGCTGACACTGGCGCGGGCGGTTGGGTATCACATTGAGAGAAGGGTGTTTTTGAACGCCAATCGTACGGTCGTTCTCTAGATCGCTATCGCGAGCAGGCTCACTCCTACATTGGAATGCGTACCCTCTGTAGGAGCGAGCTTGCTCGCGATGAGGCCCTTACAAGCAACACAAGTAACAGCATCTGTACCCGAGCATTTAACGCGCTGCCTGCCTTGGCAGCGTGGTTCCATAAAAACAACAGCGAGGTGAAAGCATGTCTGGCAATCGTGGTGTGGTGTATCTCGGCGCTGGCAAGGTCGAAGTGCAGAAGATTGATTATCCGAAAATGCAGGACCCGCGTGGCAGGAAAATTAACCACGCCGTCATCCTGCGCGTGGTTTCCACCAATATCTGTGGTTCCGACCAGCACATGGTGCGCGGCCGTACCACCGCTCAAACCGGTCTGGTCCTGGGTCACGAGATCACCGGTGAAGTGATCGAAAAGGGCAGCGACGTCGAGAACCTGCAGATCGGTGACCTGGTGTCTGTTCCGTTCAACGTGGCTTGCGGGCGCTGCCGTTCCTGCAAAGAAATGCACACAGGCGTCTGCCTGAGCGTCAACCCGGCGCGTCCGGGCGGTGCTTATGGTTACGTCGACATGGGCGACTGGACCGGTGGTCAGGCCGAATACGCCATGGTGCCGTACGCCGACTTCAACCTGCTGAAACTACCGGATCGCGACCGGGCGATGGAAAAAATCCGCGACCTGACCTGCCTCTCCGACATCCTGCCGACCGGCTATCACGGTGCCGTGACCGCTGGCGTCGGCCCGGGCAGCACCGTGTACATCGCCGGTGCCGGTCCGGTCGGTTTGGCGGCGGCTGCTTCGGCTCGTCTGTTGGGCGCGGCGGTGGTGATCATCGGTGACGTCAACACCGTGCGCCTGGCCCACGCCAAGGCTCAGGGCTTCGAGATCGCCGACTTGTCCCTGGACACGCCGCTGCACGAACAGATCGCTGCACTGCTGGGCGAGCCGGAAGTGGATTGCGCCATCGACGCCGTTGGTTTCGAAGCCCGTGGCCATGGCCATGACGGCGTGAAACACGAAGCCCCGGCCACCGTGCTCAACTCGCTGATGGGCGTGGTGCGTGTGGCAGGCAAGATCGGCATCCCCGGCCTCTACGTGACCGAAGACCCGGGCGCTGTCGACGCTGCCGCGAAAATGGGCAGCCTGAGCATCCGCTTCGGCCTGGGCTGGGCCAAGTCCCACAGCTTCCACACCGGCCAGACCCCGGTGATGAAGTACAACCGCGCGCTCATGCAAGCGATCATGTGGGACCGCATCAACATCGCCGAAGTGGTGGGCGTTCAGGTGATCAGCCTGGATCAGGCTCCGCAGGGTTATGGCGAGTTTGACGCGGGTGTGCCGAAGAAGTTTGTGATTGATCCGCATAAGATGTTTAGTGCGGCGTAAGGGTTTTTAAGAAAAGGAAAAGGGTGACTTAATGTCACCCTTTTTCGTTGCGAATAATGTCTCTTGTTTGGGCGGATATCTGGGGTCTGGGAGTGGTCCTTAAAGTGTGTTCTAGTTTCAATATTCTCTGGTCTATTACGCCGATTGCAATGAGATTAAGTTCTGATTGATTGACGTTTTTTGAGGCTGTATTCGAGCTGATCAGCTGTTTAATTGCTCTTTGTTCACTTGTTATTAATTCTTGAACGGCCGATTTGAAGGAGGCATCAGCCTGATCGGTTGCTGAAGAGGTGTGAAGGGTAGTTGAACTTGTATCATCGAAGAGATCGTTGATGCTTTTTGATGTACGTTGTTTATCGAGTCGCAGATGCGCTGGGCTCCTTCGAACGGCTGTGATTCGTTCGGTTTTTTTATACGTCCCTACAAGCGAGTCTACCGTCGCAGGTGTATTTCTGGATTTTTTGATCGTCCGAGCCGACTTCCAGAACTTAAGCTTATGAATGGAAAATAAATTAAATGCATGCCCGCTCGGATCGTTTCTGTTTACCGGATCTCCCGCGCAATACCCATACGCATTCAACCCCCCCTCCCCAAAGGGGCTCCAACTATCCGGGATGGTAAACCGCGTCATCACCGGGTTAAACGCCCGATAACCATTCCCCAACAAATAGCACCCCGTCACCGGATCCCGTCTTTCACCATTGAAGCCGAGCAGGCTGAGTAAGCCGTTCCCCGCCGGGCGATGGCCATAAGGTGAGTAGGCGAGGGGATGTGGCCGAACTACATCAAGTACATTCAAAACCGAACGCTGTTGATCAGTGGCAAGCAAATGCGCCGCCACTGCCCCACTCTGACGCTGTTGCTGCGCCAGCAGTTGATCCTCATGCTGCATGATCGAACGCTGCACCGCGTCTTGAATCTCGGTGGCCAGACGATCTTTCAGGTAAAAGCGTCGGGTGGGGGGCTGCGCAGAGGGAGTGCAATCAACCAGACGATCCAGCGGGTCGTAGAGGTAACTGCAGAGCAGCGTTTCTCGATTGGGGAGCATGGCCGGTTCCTGAATGAGTTTGTCGATCCAGGGTTTTACTGTGGTGCATTCGAACAGAGCCGCCTACTAGCAGATCTGATAGTACCGCAGGCTCCAGGGCTGCTTTGTGACGAGCGGATGGTAAATGGATGGAAACCTGAGGAACATGCCCGCGTCTGCCCGGTCAAATCGGCAGCTTTGCGCCCGTAAGCCGGGCGTTTTTCATGAAACAAGAGGATGTCTGAATGAAGATTTCACGCGGTTTTGCACTGGCATCACTCCTGACCCTGACAGCCAGCCCGGTCTTCGCACAGTTCAATCTGGGTGATGCGGTCAATGCCATTGCCGGCATGAAGGGCGATGACGCGGCCGCGACTGCTGCACCGACACCGCAGACCGCCAACCTGCTGAGCACCCTCAGTGAATTGGACATCACCCCAGAGCAAGCCGTTGGCGGCGCCGGGGCGATGCTGGGGCTGGCGAAGAACCAGTTGAGCTCGACCGACTACTCGGAACTGGCCAAAAGCGTGCCAGGCATCGACATGCTCTCGGGCGGCGGGGAGTTGGGTGCACTCGCCGGTCTGCTCGGCTCCAGCGGCAAAGCTGCAGGGCTGGACAACGCCTTGGGCAACGTCAAGGACACCAACGACCTGAACAACGCCTTCAGCGCCCTGGGTATGGACAGCGGCATGATCGGCCAGTTTGCCCCGGTGCTCCTGCAATACTTCGGTCAGCAGGGCGTCGGCGGTTCGCTGCTGAGCAGCCTGGGCAGCATCTGGGGCACCGGCACCGGTAGCTGATTCAGCGGCGCCCGGCGCGTAATGCGTCGATGCGCCGGTCCTTCTCGATCCAGAGCTGGTTGACCCAGTTCTGGACCTTCTCGCGAAACGCAGGGTCGTTTTCGTAATCGCCCTGCCACAGTGCCGGGTCGAGTTCGCGAGTCTTGATGTCGATGATGACCCGCGGAACGTTGCCGCTGATCAAGTCCCAGAACCCCGGAATCGTCTGCTGCGGGTAAACCACTGTCACATCGAGAATCGCGTCGAGCTGCTCACCCATCGCCGCCAGCACAAAGGCCACCCCGCCGGCCTTGGGCTTGAGCAGGTGATTGAACGGCGACTGTTGCTGGTCACATTTAGCCGCCGTGAAGCGGGTGCCTTCGAGGTAGTTGACCACCGTCACTGGCTGGCGCTTGAACAATTCACAGGCCTGTCTGGTGATTTCCAGATCCTTGCCGGCCAGTTCCGGGTATTTGGCCAGGAACGCCTTGCTGTAGCGCTTCATGAACGGGTAATCCAGCGCCCACCACGCCAGGCCCAGGAAGGGCACCCAGATCAGCTCTTTCTTGAGGAAGAATTTGAAGAACGGCGTGCGCCGGTTCAGCGTCTGGATCAGCGCCGGGATGTCGACCCAGGATTGATGGTTGCTGATCACCAGATATGAAGTGTCGCGACGCAGATCGTCACCGCCACGGATGTCCCATTGGGTAGGGATGCAGACACGGAAGATCAGCTTGTCGATCTCGGACCAGGTCTCGGCGATCCACATCACCGACCATGAGGCGTAATCGCGAAAACGGCCGGGCAGGATCAGTTTGAGCAGGGCAAACACCATCAACGGTCCGATCAGGATCAGGGTGTTGAGCAGGAGCAGCAGGGTCACGAAACAGCCGGTGAGCAGGCGGCGCATAAGTCACTCGTGGAAGCGGTTGGGCGCGCAATGATAAGCAGCTTCGGGCGACAGGCCAAATCGGTGCTGACGAATGTTTCACCATTGGATGGGTAGGCTGGGTTGGAGTATCCGGTCACATTACTGTGGCGATTGTACCGGCCTCTTCGCGGGCAAGCCCGCTCCCACAGTGGATTGGGGGTGTACACAAGATGTGTGAACGACACAAAACCCTGTGGGAGCGTGGCTTGCCCGCGAAGCGATTCCAAGAACGAACGAATTGCCAACTGACGGTCTAAAATTCCGCTGCCCATTGCTCAAGGAAGCCCCATACGTGAAATCGCTCCTCGCACTGCTTTCTCTTCTGGCCCTGCCGGTCATGGCCGCCGAGCCGACCCTCTATGGTCGTTACGAATACATCGCCCTGCCGGAAATCGGCGGGCAGGTCCTCAAGGCGAAAATGGACACCGGTGCCCTGACCGCGTCGCTGTCGGCCAAGGACATCGAAACCTTCAAGCGAGACGGTGAAGACTGGGTGCGTTTCCGCCTCGGCACCAAGGACGCGAACAACAAGGTCTACGAGCACAAGATCGCGCGCATCAGCAAGATCAAGACCCGCTCCGAAGAGGAAGAGGAGGATAGCGACATGAACGCACCCACCAAGCGCCCGGTGGTCGACCTGGAACTGTGCCTGGGCAACGTCAAGCGCACGGTCGAGGTCAACCTGACTGACCGCAGCAGCTTTAATTATCCGCTGCTGATCGGCGCCAAGGCCTTGCGTGAGTTTGGCGCGGCGGTGAATCCGGCTCGGCGGTTTACGGCGGACAAGCCGGATTGTTAGTTGAGCGCTCTCGTTCTGTTGTGAGAGTTATATGGATATTTCTTGATGTTGGTTGCGTATGTGTTTTACGTCTGTGGTGAGTCCGGCAATTTCAGTGTTTATATTGTCGAGCAGGTATAGACGTCTTGCTCTTGTCTGAGGACTGTCGGAGATGATTCTTTTTGATACGCTTTCTCTTGCGGATAAAAGATTGGCCAATTTTTCTTTGGGGTCTTTTATATACGTGACAGGAATTTTATTTGCCAGAGTTTCATTGGGCTTTCGCCTGTAGTTTAAGTCCATTTCGGCAAGGGATAAAGTATTCACATCAAAGTCCTTGGCGTTTTTCAAGGAATTGCCTTGATGGCTTTTCGGTACCGGGGGGGGTGTTATTAGGTTATTAGTTTTGACGACTCCGGATGCAGGCATTGCGACTTTATATTTGCTTGGGGTTCTCATTCCAGTAAGGTTTTTAAAGCCTTTCCAAAAGCTCCTAAGTAGTGAACTAGCGTGCCCCTCCACCTCGATTCTGTTTATTGGGTCCCCCAAGCAATAAGCATAAGCATTCAACCCACCCTCCCCAAACGGACTCCAACTATCCGGGCTATTAAACCGCATAAACACCGGATTGAACTGCCGATACCCATTGCCCAAATGATAATGCCCGGTCACCGGGTCCCGCCGTTCGCCATTGAAGCCGAGCAGGCTGAGCAAACCGTTTTCCGCCGGACGATGGCCGTAAGGTGTGTAGGCGAGGGGATTAGGTTGAGTGGTGTCCAGGGCATTGAGTATCGAGCGTTGTTGGTCGGTAGCCAGCAGGGTGGTGCCTACTTTGGCGTCGAGGCGACTTTGCTGGGCCAGCAACTGGTCGTCGTGCTGAAGGATGCTCCACCGAGCGGCGCCCTGAATCTCAGTGGTCAGTCGGCTTTTGCAATGAAAACGCTGGATGGCGGGTTGCAGAAGTACTGTGCAGCCATTTTGGCGATCCAGTGGATCGTAGTGATAGCGACACAGTACAGTGTCACGGGATGTGTTAGACATGGGTTGAACTCCGTTCAAGGTCCGGATCGCATAAACTTAAGCATCGGAGTTTTTTCAGAAGCTGCCTACTAGCAGAACTGCTAGGTACTACAGACCCTGAGCGACAATCAGCTCAGCCTGATTGACGCCGATTCCCCCTTGAGTCACCGTTCGCCCACATCACTGCCGGGCTCGGACGCCATGCCTCATATCCTGATTGTCGAAGACGAAGCGGCCATTGCCGACACCCTGGTTTTCGCCCTGCAAGGCGAGGGCTTCACCACCACATGGCTGAGCCTAGGCGCGGCGGCGCTGGAGCACCAGCGCCAGACCCCAGCGGATCTGATCATTCTCGATATCGGCCTGCCGGACATCAGCGGCTTCGAAACCTGCAAGCAACTGCGGCGCTTCAGCGAAGTGCCGGTGATGTTCCTCAGCGCCCGGGATGGCGAAATCGATCGCGTCGTGGGCCTGGAAATCGGCGCCGACGATTACGTGGTCAAACCTTTCAGTCCTCGGGAGGTGGCGGCGCGGGTCCGGGTGATTCTCAAGCGCATGGCGCCCCGCACGGTCAGCGAACCGTCGGCGACGCTGTTTCGCATCGATAGTGAACGTGTGCAAATCAGTTATCGCGGTCAACTGCTGACCTTGACCCGCCATGAATACCGTCTGCTGCAATGCCTGCTGGAGCATCCCGAGCGAGTCTTCAGCCGCGAACAGTTGCTCGATGCCCTGGGCGTGGCCGCCGACGCCGGTTACGAGCGCAGCATCGACAGCCACATCAAGAGCGTGCGCGCCAAGTTGCGATTGGTGAAGGCTGACGCCGAACCGATCCAGACCCACCGCGGCCTCGGCTACAGCTACAACCCGGGACAAAGCTGATGCCGCTGGGAATCCGGATTTTCCTGGTCTACGCACTATTCATCGGCCTGACCGGCTACTTTGTGCTCAACACGGTCATGCAGGAGATCCGCCCCGGCGTGCGCCAGTCCACTGAAGAAACCCTGGTCGATACTGCCAACCTGATGGCCGAGATCCTGCGCGACGACTTCAAGGCCGGCAGCCTCAACCAGAACCGCTGGCCGGAACTGCTCAAGGCCTATGGTGAGCGACAGCCCGGAGCGAAAATCTGGGGCTTGCCAAAGAATCAGGTCAACCACCGCATCTACGTCACCGACGCCAAGGGCTTCGTCGTGCTGGACTCCAGCGGGACGGCGGTGGGGCAGGATTACTCGCGCTGGAACGACGTCTACCTGACCCTGCGTGGCGAATACGGTGCACGCTCCACGCGCAATGACCCGAACGATCCGGGGTCTTCGGTGATGCACGTCGGCGCGCCGATTCGCGACAACGGCCAGATCATCGGCGTGGTCACTGTGGCCAAGCCCAACAGTTCTTTGCAGCCTTATGTGGATCGCACGGAACGCCGGTTGCTGGCGTACGGCGCCGGGCTGATCGGCCTCGGTCTGCTGTTCGGTGCGTTGTTGTCCTGGTGGCTGAGCCGCGCCCTGCGAAGATTGACGGCGTACGCTCAAGGCGTCAGTGAAGGCCGGCGGGTTGAAGTGCCGCATTATCGCGGCGGTGAGCTGGAGCAATTGGCCACGGCAGTGGAGCAGATGCGCACGCAGCTTGAAGGCAAGGCCTACGTCGAACGTTACGTGCACACCTTGACCCATGAGTTGAAGAGTCCGTTGGCGGCGATTCGTGGCGCGGCGGAACTGTTGCAGGGCGAAATGCCTCTGGCACAGCGGCAACGTTTCGTCGGCAATATCGACAGTGAAAGTGCGCGCATGCAGCAGTTGATCGAGCGGCTTTTGAACCTGGCGCAGGTCGAGCAACGCCAAGGGCTGGAACAGCGGGTGGCGGTGCCATTGGCGGCTTTGGTGGATGGCCTGCTGAACGCGCAATCTGCGCGAATCGCAGGTAAGCAGTTGCGCGTAGAGCAAACGATTTCATCGGACCTGATGCTGATCGGCGAGCCATTTCTGCTGCGTCAGGCGTTGGGTAATCTGCTGGACAATGCGCTGGATTTCACCCCTGTTGAAGGTGTGCTGCGATTCACCGCCGAACGGACAGGCGAGCAGGTCGAGTTCAAGCTTTTCAATCAGGCAGAGTCGATTCCCGACTACGCGCTGCCGCGTTTGAGCGAGCGTTTTTACTCGTTGCCGCGTCCCGACAGTGGGCGCAAAAGCACCGGGCTCGGGCTCAACTTTGTCGAGGAAGTGGTCAAGCTGCATGGCGGTACGATGAGTATTGGTAATGTCGACGGCGGTGTGGAGGTGAAGTTACACCTGCCTTAAGACCGAGTTACGGCCAATCGCGAGCAGGCTGAATCTCCACACAATCTCCACATTCCCCCCATGGCCCCACCACATACCGAATCCAGACTCTCCCCATCCAAAACAGGGAGAGTCCCATGAACCGTAGCCTGACCCTAAAACTCGGGGCAATTGCCCTGTTGATTCTGTTGTTGCTGATTCCACTGCTGATGATCAACGGCGTGATCCAGGAGCGCCAGCAACTGCGCGACGGTGTGCTCGAAGACATTGCCCGCAGCTCCAGTTACAGCCAGCAATTGAGCGGCCCGCTGATGGTGGTGCCGTATCGTAAAGTCGTGCGCACCTGGAAGACCCACGAAAAAACCAACGAGCGTTATCAGGAGATCGGTGAAGAGCGCGGTCGTTTGTATTTTCTGCCGGAGCGCTTCGAACTCGACGCAGACGTTCAGACCGAACTGCGTTCCCGAGGTATTTACCAGGCACGGTTGTTCCATGCAGACAACCGCATCAGCGGCCACTTTTCCCTGCCGGTTCAACTGGGCATCAAGGAAGATTTCGCCGATTACCGGTTCGACCAGCCGTTCCTCGCTGTTGGCATCAGCGACATTCGTGGTATCGAAAACGCTTTGAAGCTTGAACTCAACGGCCAGAACCTGGACTTCATTCCGGGCAGCCAAGTGAGCTGGCTGGGTGAAGGCGTCCACGTGACCCTGCCGGCGTTGGAGACAAAGCAGGCCACGGAGTTGGCCTTCGGTTTTGACCTGAAGCTGCAAGGCACCGGCCAGTTACAAATCCTGCCGGTGGGCAAGACCAGCAAAGTTTCGCTGAGTGCCAACTGGCCGCATCCAAGCTTCATCGGCAACTACCTGCCTGCCCAGCGCGAGATCACTGATCAAGGTTTTACCGCCCATTGGCAGACCTCGTTTTTCTCCACCAACCTGCAAGAAACGCTGAACAGCTGCGTGTCCCGCGGTGGCTGTGAGGCGTTGTTCGGTCGCAGCTTCGGCGTGAGCTTCATCGAACCCGTGGACCAGTACCTGAAAAGCGACCGGGCGATCAAATATGCGCTGCTGTTCATCGTCCTGACCTTTGCCGGTTTCTTCCTGTTCGAAGTGCTGAAAAGCCTAGCGGTGCACCCGGTGCAATATGCGTTGGTAGGTGTGGCGCTGGCGTTCTTCTACCTGTTGTTGCTGTCGTTGTCCGAGCACATCGGCTTTGCTCTGGCGTACCTGTTGTCCGCCAGCGGTTGTGTGTTGTTGATCGGGTTCTACGTTTGCCACGTGTTGCGCAGCGTGCGCCACGGCTTGAGTTTTTCTGTGGGATTGGCGGCGTTGTATGGGCTGCTCTACGGGCTGTTGAGTGCAGAGGATTACGCGCTGTTGATGGGCTCGCTGCTGCTGTTCGGTTTGCTGGGCGTGTTTATGGTGCTGACGCGCAAGCTGGATTGGTATGGGGTTGGGCAGAAAACGGGGAAACCGCTGAACTTCGATATTGGAGCGGTGCAATGAGCCGGTCGGTGGGGTTGCGGGAAGATCAGCGGGAGGGGAGGGTGTTGGCGACGCTGATTGCCGAGTTGTTTGCGTTAGATCCGTTGTGGTGCCATCGCGAGCAGGCTCGCTCCCACATGGGACCGCAGTCAAAGGTGGGAGCGAGCCTGCTCGCGAAGAGGTCAGTACAGCCGGCGAAGTTCTAAACCTTCGGCATCGTTGCAATCATCGAAGGCCGCTGGCTCACCTCGAAATACCACGCCGCAAGTTGCGGATTCGCTGTGCGCCAGTCCAGATCCGGATGGCGCAGGTCCAGGTAACCCAGTGCACAGGCTACGCTGATCGCCGCCACGTCGAAGTGGCAGGTCAATTCGGCAATCGCGTCCTTTTCCAGCAAGGCCAGGGCGCGACGAATCTTGTCGCGCTGGCCGTCGAGCCATTCGTCCCAGTGTTTCTCCGGGGCGCGCAGGGCGACTTCGTAGCGCACCAGCACGGCCGCGTCCATGATCCCGTCGGCCAGCGAAGCGAGGGTCAGGCGTCGCCAGCGGGCCGAACCTTCGCGGGGGATCAGCGGGTTACCGACGTGCTGGTGGTCGAGGTAGTCGAGGATGACCCGGCTGTCATGGATGATGTTGCCATCGGCCAGGCGCAGGGCCGGGATTTTGCTCAGGGGGTTGTCATCGATCAGGGTCAGGTCCGGGTTGACCGGGGTCAGAACGCTGGTCTGTAACGCCACGCGGTTCTGTTGTCCGGTTTCGTGCAGCAGCACCATGACTTTGCGAACGAAGGGGGAAAGCGGGTTGTGGTACAGGGTCATGCTCGGGGCGGACATGGCAGCGTCTCGGTCGGTGGCAGTGTCGGGCAGCATAGCGCGTTGGTCTGATTGCTCAAGCATCATGGCTTGGCCCCTTGTGGGAGCGAGCTTGCTCGCGATGGTCGTCAACGATGACGTTGGAAGACTGACACCCCGGGGAGTTCTCGGGTGCATCGCGAGCAAGCTCGCTCCTACAGGGGGGATGTCCCTTCAGGGGCGTTGCAGGAGGCCCCGCAGGGCAACAGCGGCGGGGATGCCCAAGCCTAGCCAGCTCAGCGAATCCCACACACCATCCCCGAGCAACGCGGCAAACAACCCTGCCGCGCTGAACAAGGCGATGACGATTGGAGTGCTAAACACTTTCCAGAAGTTCGACTGCCGGGGCTTCATGCCACGCTCTCAGCTTTTTCCAGCACAGGCCTGGCAGCCTTGCGCCGCACCACCCACAGGTAGACCCCGCTGCCGAGCACGATGATGGTCAGCACATCGAGGGTCGCCCAGAGTATCTGCATCGGCATGCCGCCGTAGTCACCAAAGTGCAGCGGTTGTGACATGCCCATGACGTCCATGTACCACGGGCGTTCGACCACTGCGGTGACTTGCAGGGTGCTGGCATCGATCAGAACCGGCGTCAGCAGGTGCGAGGTCAGGTGCGTGCTGCCCTTCATGAACACTGCGTAATGATGCTCACTGGAAAAGCGTGTGCCGGGGAAGGCGATGAAGTCCGGCTGCATGCCCGGTGCGACTTCTTTGGCGATGTCGAGCAAACGGTTGGCCGGCGCCAGTTGAGTCAGCGGGGGTGCATCGCGATACGGCGCGATCATCGCGGCCAGTGTGTCGTTGCGCCATGCGGCAATCAGTAGGTCTGCGCAGGCACTGACGACGCCGGTTACGCCGACCACCAGCGCCCAGGTCAACGTCACGACGCCGATCAGGTTATGCAGGTCGAGCCAGCGCAGGCGAGTGGATTTGTCCTGGCGCACGGTGGCGAATTTCAAGCGGCGCATGAACGGCAAGTACAGCACCGTGCCGGAAACGATCGCTGCCACGAACGCAATTCCCATGAACGCCAGCAGCAACTTGCCCGGCAAGCCGGCGAACATGTCCACGTGCAGGCGCAACATGACCATCATGAAGCCGCCGTTGGCCGATGGCGTTTCCAGCGCTTCGCCAGTACGGGCGTCGAGCATGAAGGTGTGGGACGAGTTCGGCTCGGTGCCTGCGGTCGCGGCCATGATGGTCAGCACTGCGTTGGGCTCATCGTCCTCGAAGCCGAAGTACTGCATGACTTCACCGGGACGATGTTTCTCGGCCGCGTCCACCAACTGCTGCAAATTCAGGTGCGGGGTGTCCGCCGACATTACCTTCACTTCAGGCGCATCGCCCAGCAAGTGGTCGATCTCGTGGTGAAAGATCAACGGCAGGCCGGTCAGTGCCAGCATCAGCAGAAACGCGGTGCAGATCAGGCTGGACCAGGTGTGGACGAAGGACCAGCGGCGAATTGTTTTACTTTTCATTTCATAGCCTTCAGAAAAACCAAAGCCGCCCACGAAGGACGGCCTGGTCATTGGGCGTGTCAGCTCAAAGCGTTACCACTTGTAGGTTGCACTGGCGACGACACTGCGCTGGTCGCCGTAGTAGCAGTAGTAGCTGTCGCAAGTCGAGATGTAGTCCTTGTCGAGCAGGTTGGTTGCGTTGACGGCCAGCGAAGCGCCTTTGAGGCTGTTGTCCAGGCGACCGAGGTCGTAGTGAACCACGGCGTCGAACACTGTGTAGGCGTCGGCCTTACCCAGCCAGGTGTTGGCCTGGTCGCCATAGGTATTGCCGGTGTAGCGCGCGCCGGCGCCGATGCCGAAGCCATCCAGCACGCCGTTGTGCCAGGTGTAGTCGCCCCACACCGACGCTTGCTGGTTAGGCATCAGTTGCAGGCGATTGCCCTTGTAGATGCCCTCTTGCACTTCGGATTTGGCCAGGGTGTAGGCAGCGGTGACCTTGAGGTTTTCGGTCACGTCGGAAACGGCTTCCAGCTCCAGGCCTTTGACTTTCACTTCGCCGGTCTGGCTGGTGACTGTCACGTTGCCCACGTTGTTGGTGACGGAAACGTTTTTCTGGGTCAGGTCATACACAGCCGCGGTCAGCAGGGTGTTGCTGCCCGGTGGCTGGTACTTGATCCCCAGTTCCCATTGTTTGCCTTCGGTCGGCTTGAACGACTCGGTCGGCGAGGCGACGGCATTGCTGGTCGGTTGGAACGATTCGGCGTAGGACAGGTAAGGCACGAAGCCCGAGTCGAACACGTAGCTGATCGCCGCGTTGCCGCTGAAGTTCTTGTCGCGTTCGGTGTTGGTGGCATCGCCCTTGTTGAAGAACGTGGTACCGGTGTGGACCCAGTCTTCACGACCGCCGAGGGTCAGGCGCCATTGGCCGAGGGCCATCTGGTCCTGGATGTACAGGCCGGTCTGCTGGGTCTTCTGTTCGTAGTCATAGAAGGCTGTGGAGCGTGCCGGACGCTCGATCGGCAAGCCATAGACCGGGTCGTTGACGTTAATGCCCGGCGCGGTGCCGAAGATCGAGAGGTAGTTGGTGGTGTTGCGCTGATGGTCCAGACCGATCAGCAAGGTGTGACTGACGTCGCCGGTGACGAAGTCGCCCTGGAAGTTGTTGTCCACGGCGAATTGGGCGATGTCTTCGTCGACATTGGTGGTGCCACGGCCGGTATTGCCTTGATCGTCGACGACAGACCCGTAAGAGGGGCCGTAGCTATTGACGGTCACGGCCTGGAACGACAGCTCCGACTTGGTGTAGCGCAGGTTCTGGCGGAACTGCCAGACATCGTTCATGCGGTGTTCGAAGGCATAACCCAGTGCGTAGTAGGTGCGGTCGTAGAAGTCGTAGTTCGGGTCACCCAGGTTCTTGTGGTGGGAGATATCGCCGAACGGCATGTCGATCTTGGTGCCCTGGATCGGATAGAACTGACTGGTGATACCGGTATCGTCACGGGTGAACTGCGTGAGCAGGGTGAATTTGGTGTCTTCGTCGATGTTCCAGGTCAGGCTGGGGGCAATGTTGTAGCGCTTGTCATCGATGTGGTCGATGGGCGTGCCGCCGTCGCGCAGCACGCCGCTGAGGCTGTAAAGGAACTGGCCTTCGTCATCGATCTTGCCGGTGCTGGCGAAGTTGATCTGGCGATGATTGTCGCTGCCGTATTGCAGCTGGATCTCGCTGCTGGCTTCAGCGCTTGGGCGACGGCTGACCATGTCCAGCAGGCCGCCCGGCGGGGTCTGGCCGTACACGGAGGAGGCCGGGCCGCGCAGCAGCGCCAGGCGGTCGAGGTTCCAGGTTTCCTGTTTCGGGTTGGAGTACACACCTTTTGGCAGTGGCAGGCCGTCGAGGAATTGAGTCGGCTCGAAACCGCGCACGCGCAACCAGTCGGCGCGGGTGTCGCTGCCGAAGCTGCTGGAGGTGATGCCCGGCAAGTAGCGCACGGCATCGTCGAGGGTGTGCGCGTTGCGGTCGTCCATCTGCTCGCGAGTGACGACCGAAATCGAACGCGGTGCCTCGACCAGCGCGGTGTCGGTCTTGGTGCCGGCGGCGGTGCGCTTGGCCAGGTAGCCCTGTGCCGGGCCCCAGGCGCTTTCAGTGTCTTGCACACCAATCACGCTGGTTACCGGCAGGTCCATCACACCCTCGGGCACGGCCACCAGGCTATAGGTGCCCGCACTGCTCTGTTCCAGTTGCAGCCCGGTGCCACGCAGGGCTTCGCGCAGGGCGCCGGCTGCGTCGAACTGGCCTTTGACCGGCGCCGAGGTCTTGCCCGCCGCCAGGGATGGATTCAACGACAGGGCCAGACCGGCCTGGCTGGCAATCTGGTTCAGGGTGTTGACCAGTGGAGCGGTCGGCAGGTTGTAGGCGCGGACACTGGACGCCTGTTCAGCGGCGACCAGTTGGCTGCTGGCCAAAGGGGTGCAAAGGGCAATGGCAACCGCCAGCAAACTGCGGCGTAACAGGGAGTCTAGCGAACGAGGCATACAGCGGCTCCTGAATGGAAACATTTCTCAATTGCCTGTGTGCCGTACGAAAATCAAAAAGTGATAGGGCTGGATGAAAATAATTTCGATTCAGTTATTCAATAAACATCGAGGAGCTTCAGGCATGCGCATTTTGTGGCGAGGGGGCTTGCCCCCGTTCGGCTGCGTAGCAGTCGTGACGTCAGCGAACACAGTCAGTCAGAAAAATGCAGGGGGCCGCTTCGCGACCCAACGGGGGCAAGCCCCCTCGCCACAGGGTTCTGTGTGCGGATTCAGGGCTTGGTATCGGCCTTGGCCACGACCTTCACCCACCACTGCGTGTGCTGTTCGATCTGCACCGGCAGGGTCGGCAGCAGGGCGTTGAGTGCCAGGTCGGTGTCGCGCAGCGGGAAACTGCCGGTGATGCGCAGGTCGGCCACTTCCGGCGCGACCCCGACGTAACCGTTTCGATAGCGGCCGATTTCATGCACCAGGTCTTCCAGCCGTGTGTTGTCCACCACCAGCATGCCGCGAGTCCAGGCATCCGCACCTAGGTTGACGGCCAGAACCGGGCCCAGGCCGTTGTTGCGGATCAGTACCTGCTGGCCTTCGCGCAGAATCTTTTCGTCAGGGTTGGACTCAGGGTGAACCGCCACCGCCGACTGCAATACGCTCAAGCGCGTTCCGTCCTCCTCGCGCTTGACCAGAAACCGCGTACCCAGCGCACGCATGCTGCCTTCGCGGGTTTCGACGATGAACGGCCGGGGATCGCCATGGCCGGTTTCAACCAGGATTTCGCCTTCCTGAAGCACGATGCGCCGCTGCTTTTCATCGAAACGCACATCCAGCGCGCTGTGGGTATTGAGATTGATCAGCGTGCCGTCAGCCAGACGCAGGGTGCGCTGCTCGCCAACGGCGGTGCGCTGGTCGGCCAGCCAATAGTCGATCGGCAGGTAACGATCCCCGGCGAACAGGGCCAGGCCGATCACGGCAACGATACTGGCGACACCGTTGCCAAGCTTGCGCACTCGCCGACGAATGCCTTCGCGTGATTGCAGCAAGGCAGTGCGGGCCGGGCCGCTGGCCACGCTGAAACGCTGGTCGAGCATGCCCAACTGGCGCCAGGCGCGGGCATGTTCTTCATGGGCCGCGTGCCACTTGGCGAACTCTTCGCGCTCTACCGGGTTGGCGGAGTCCATGGACAGCTGCCAGGCAATCGCCGCGTCCAGCACGCTGGCCGATACCGGTTTGGAACTGACCGGGTTCATGTCGGCTCACCATACAGCGCGATATAGCACTGGCGAATGCCTTGGGCCAGGTACTGGCGCACCCGCGGCACCGACACACCGAGGCGCTCGGCGATTTCCGCGTGACCGAGGCCGTCGAGGCGGTTATAGAGGAATGCCGCCCGGGCCTTGCTGGAAAGCGTGCCGAGCAAGCGGTCGATGTTTTTCAGGTCTTCGAGGATCATTTGCTGTTCTTCCGCCGACGGTTGTTCGGCTTCGGGAATCAGCATCAACTCGGTGAGGTAGGCCTGTTCCAGCGCGGCGCGACGGAAATAATCGAACAGCAGGCCCTTGGCGATCGCCACCAGGAATGCCCGCGGCTCGCGCGGTGCCTTCAGTTCCTCACGGCCCAGCAAACGCACGAAAGTGTCCTGGCTCAGGTCTTCGGCCCGCTGCGGGCAGGCGACGTTGCGTCGAAGCCAGGCCAATAGCCAACCGCGATGGTCGCGATATAACGCACCGACGAGCTCACTTTGAGGGCTTGGGACTGACGACACGCCGCATCACCGATTGGGAAATATTAACTAACGAGAATTGTTCGCGATTGTGGCAGAGGCGAGGGAGGTAAGCAATTGGCGTTGGTCGGGTGGGGATTTGGCGAAGGCCCCTGTAGGAGCGAGCTTGCTCGCGATGAACTTGAAGGCGACGCATTTTTCCAGACAGCACGCGTCACCGTTCACGACCATCGCGAGCAAGCTCGCTCCTACAGGAGGGGCCTGAAGGTCAGAAGGAAGGCGCCTGCTGCCGGCGCTTCCACTGACTCAAGCGCTGTTGCAAATTCAACGGGCTATGAATCTGCTGCTGCCGCGCACGGCTGAACAGGATCAGTGCCAGTTCGGCGGTGGCCAGGGCGTCGGCGCTGGCGTGATGGCGCTCGAAGACTTCGAGCTTGAACCAGTCGATCCAATCGTCCAGCCCGGCCTCGCGAATGTGCGCCTGGGGGCATAGCAGTGGCGCAATATCTGCCACATCCAGAAAGGCATGCTGCAACTTGTAACCCAGATGATCCTTCAGGGCGCGCGCCAACATGTGCTGGTCGAACGGCGCATGGAAGGCCAGCACCGGGCTGTCGCCGACAAACTCCATGAGTTCGAGCAGCGCCTCGGCCGGATCGCTGCCGGCAGCAATTGCACTGGGGCCCAAGCCGTGAATCAGCACACTGGGGCCGAGTTTGAGTTCGCCGCATTGCAAGGTTCGCTCGAACTGTCGACTGAATTCGATCGCGCCATCCTCGATCACCACCGCGCCGATGGACAGTACCCGGTCCTTGTTCATATTCAGCCCGGTAGTTTCCAGGTCGAGCACTACCCAGCGCTGCTCGCGCAGGCTGCATTCACTCAATCCGGTGACCGTCGGCAGGCGTTGAAGACGTTGTTGCAGGTCTGCGGACAAGCTCGGGCCGGCCGGGCGCAGCCATGAAAACAGGCTCATATCTGATACCGCAAGGTCAGGCTGCTTTGCAGGCGCTGTGCCTGGCGCAGGGACTCACGCAGGATGCGCCGGTCCAGATGATTGAGGCTGTCGGGATCTACCCGATTTGAGTAAGGAAAATTCTCTCGGGTCTGTAGTTGATGTTGCTGCATGCGTGTTTGCTGGATGAAGTGATAGGCCTCTTCGTACGCGGCGCCGTCCAGGGGATCGATGACCTCCTTGTCGACCAACTGGCGAAAACGCTCCAGCGTGTTGTTTGTTTCGATACCGTGGGCCAGGGCCAGCAACCTGGCGCCGTCGACAAAGGGTGTCAGACCCTGAGTCTTCAGGTCCAGGGTGGCCTTCTCGCCATTTTTTCGCGCCAGTACGAACTCGCGGAAACGCCCTACGGGCGGGCGATTGCGCAACGCATTCTCTGCCATCATGCGCTGGAACAAGCGGTTGTCGCCGACCTGGTCGAGAATGCTCCGGCGCAATTGCTCACAACCTTGCTCGCTGCCCCAGACCACGCGCAAATCGAAATAGATGCTCGAACCCAGCAGGTTCTCCGGGGTTGCCTCGCGGATAAACGCCGCAAAGCGCCGCGCCCATTCGGCCCGGGACAGGCACAGCTCAGGATTGCCAGCCATGATATTGCCCTTGCACAAGGTGAAGCCGCACAGCGCCAGGCTCTGGTTGATCTGCTGGGCAATGGGCAGCAGCTTGCCGCGAATCTCGGCGGCATGCGCCGCATCCCTGGCTTCGAACAGAATGCCGTTGTCCTGATCGGTGTGCAGGGTCTGCTCGCGACGGCCTTCGCTGCCGAAACACAGCCAGCTGAACGGCACGCCGGGGTCGCCTTTTTCGGCGAGGGTCAGTTCGATCACTCGGCACACGGTGTGGTCGTTGAGCAAGGTGATGATGTGGGTGATCTGCGTCGAAGACGCGCCGTGGGCCAGCATGCGCTCGACCAGTTGACCGATTTCGCCCCGCAGCGCCATCAGGTTTTCCACTTTCTGGGCATTGCGGATAGTGCGCGCCAGATGCACCAGGTCGACCCGTTGCAGGGAAAACAGATCACGCTCGGAAACCACGCCGCACAAGCGCTGGTCCTTGACCAGGCAGACATGGGCGATGTGCCGCTCGGTCATGGCAATCGCCGCGTCGAATGCACTCTGATCCGGCGACAGGAAGAACGGCGCCCGGGTCATGTACCCTTCGATGGCTTCGTTGAAATCACTGCTGCCGTTAGCCACGGTCTGGCGCAGGTCGCGCAGGGTGAAAATCCCCAGTGGCGCCTTGAGTTCATCGACCACCACGATGCTGCCGACCTGTTGTTCGTGCATCAACGTCACGGCTTCGCGCAATGGCGTCTGCGGGGCGCATGTCACCGGGTGGCGCATGGCCAATTCGCCCAGTCGGGTATTGAGCGAATATTGGGTGCCCAGGGTTTCCACGGCTTTTTGCTGCACTTGCTGGTTGACCTGATCCAGCAGGCTGCTGACGCAGCGCAGGGCGAAGTTGCGGAAGGTGTCCGATAGCGAAAACAGGCGGATGAATGCCGGCTTGTTCAGTTGCAGGCAGAAGGTGTCTTCGCCCGCCAGGTGCTCGGTGCGGGTCGCCCGTTCACCCAGCAACGCCGCGAGAGGGAAACATTCGCCAGTGGTGATCTCGAAGACCGTTTCGGTGCTACCGTTTACCGTATGCGGACGCTCGCCCACGACCCGGCCTTGCTTGACGATATAGAAGTGCTCGACCGGGCCGTCAGCGGGCTTGATGATGCTCTCGCCGGGGGCGTAAAAACGCATCTGACATTGCTCGACCAGATACGCCAGGTGAGCGTGTTCCATCTGATTGAAAGGCGGGAAGCGCTGGAGGAATTGCAACGTGCCCTGGATGTTCTGCAACACCGCGGTTTTCCCTGCCTGTGTGAAGGCGTCCGCTTTACTCATAACCATTACCGCAGTCTTTTTTGAATTGTTGTTGTCGGATGACCCAGACATGGTCGACCCCTGTGGCCGGAGTGCCCATTGGACGTAAGTCTAGGTAGGCGATTGGTATGCTGAAATGTCGGAAGAATCCTACGCAACTGTGCGAAAAACCTCTCTGTCCCCCTATTGGAAAAATATCCGACGAAGCGCACATTTAAGGCCTGCTTAGCGATGTCTCGTCACTGTGCTAGGGAAATGAATTGAACATGTAGAGAAAGCCATGTCCGACCACGATATTTTGAGCGACGCCGAGCGCGAAGCCTTGAGCGCCGTCATGCTGGAACCTGACCTGCCGCCACAACGGGTGCTGATCGTCGATGACGATAAAGACGCCAGGGAACTGCTGTCAGAGATCCTGGCGCTTGACGGTATTCACTGCATGACGGCGGCCAGTGGCGAAGCAGCACTCAAGATGCTGGAGGAGAAACCTTCGATCGGACTGGTGATTACCGACCTGCGCATGGGCCTCATCGACGGCCTGGACCTGATCCGACAGGTGCGCGAGTCGGTACGGGCGGCGTTGCCGATCATCATCGTCTCGGGTGATGCCGACGTGAAAGATGCGATCGCCGCGATGCATTTGAATGTGGTGGACTTTCTGCTCAAGCCGATTGATGCCGGCAAGCTGCTGGAACTGGTCAAGCATGAACTTGGGGTGGAGCCTTAGTTCCAGCCAGTAAACCCTGCGCTATTCGACTGGGGGATCGCGGACAGCCCAAAAAGAAAAAGCCCTGATCTTTCGATCAGGGCTTTTTCATGTCCGGCGCAGACGCTCAGTTACAGGCCATTGGCAGCCTTGAACTCGCGACGACGACGGTGCAGGACCGGCTCGGTGTAGCCGTTCGGCTGCTTCGTGCCTTCGACCACCAGTTCGACCGCCGCCTGGAAGGCGATGTTGCTGTCGAAGTTCGGGGCCAGCGGACGGTAAAGCGCGTCGCCGGCGTTCTGACGGTCAACCACCGGCGCCATGCGCTTGAGGCTTTCCATCACTTGCTCTTCGGTGACGATGCCGTGACGCAGCCAGTTGGCGATGTGCTGGCTGGAAATACGCAGCGTTGCACGGTCTTCCATCAGGCCGACGTCGTTGATATCCGGCACTTTCGAACAGCCGACACCCTGGTCGATCCAGCGCACCACGTAACCGAGAATGCCCTGGCTGTTGTTGTCCAGTTCGTTCTTGATCTGTTCGGCGGTCCACTGCGGGTTCACCGCCAGCGGGATGGTCAGGATGTCGTCTACCGAAGCATGGGCACGTTTGGCCAGTTCGGCCTGACGGGCGAACACGTCAACCTTGTGGTAATGCAGCGCGTGCAGGGCAGCAGCGGTCGGCGAGGGTACCCAGGCGGTGTTGGCACCGGCCATCGGGTGAGCGATTTTCTGTTCGAGCATCGCCGCCATCAGGTCCGGCATGGCCCACATGCCTTTACCGATCTGTGCGCGACCTTGCAGGCCGGTGCTCAGACCGATATCGACGTTGGAGTTCTCGTAGGCGCCGATCCATTTTTCCGCCTTCATGTCCGCCTTGCGCACCATCGGGCCGGCTTCCATGGAGGTGTGGATTTCATCGCCCGTGCGGTCGAGGAAACCGGTGTTGATGAACACCACACGCTCGCTCGCCGCCTTGATGCAGGCCTTGAGGTTGATCGTGGTACGACGCTCCTCGTCCATGATCCCGACTTTGAGGGTGTTGCGCGGCAGGCCCAGCACGTCTTCGATGCGACCGAACAGCTCGTTGGTGAACGCCGCTTCTTCAGGGCCGTGCATCTTCGGCTTCACGATGTAGATCGAACCGGTGCGGGTGTTTTTGCGCGAGGTGTTGCCGTTCAGGTTGTGCATCGATGCCAGGCAAGTCACCAGGCCATCGAGAATGCCTTCAGGCACTTCGTTACCGTCTTTGTCGAGGATCGCATCGATGGTCATCAGGTGACCGACGTTACGCACGAACAGCAACGAACGACCGTGCAGGCTCAGTTCACTGCCATCGATGGCGGTGTAGGTGCGGTCGGCGTTCATGGTGCGGGTAAAGGTCTGACCGCCCTTGGCGACTTCTTCCGACAGATCGCCCTTCATCAGGCCGAGCCAGTTGCGGTAGATCACCACTTTGTCATCGGCATCGACTGCGGCAACCGAGTCTTCGCAGTCCATGATGGTGGTCAGCGCGGCTTCCATCAGGATGTCTTTGACGCCGGCCGCGTCGGTCTGGCCGACCGGGGTGCTGGCGTCGACCTGGATTTCGAAATGCAGGCCGTTGTTTTTCAGCAGGATCGCGGTCGGTGCAGCGGCATCGCCCTGGAAGCCGATCAGTTGCGCATCGTTGCGCAGGCCGGTGTTGCTGCCGCCTTTGAGGGCGACCACCAGTTTGCCGTCGACGATCTTGTAGCCGGTGGAGTCGACGTGGGAGCCGGCTGCCAGTGGCGCCGCTTCATCGAGGAAGGCGCGGGCGAAGGCGATGACCTTGTCGCCGCGAATCTTGTTGTAGCCTTTGCCTTTTTCCGCGCCGTCAGCTTCGCTGATGGCATCGGTGCCGTAGAGCGCGTCGTACAGCGAACCCCAGCGGGCGTTCGAAGCATTGAGAGCGAAGCGGGCGTTCATCACCGGCACCACGAGTTGTGGACCGGCCATGCGGGCGATTTCTTCATCGACGTTTTGCGTCGTTGCCTGGAAATCGGCCGCTTCTGGCAGCAGATAACCGATGTCTTGCAGGAAAGTTTTGTAGGCCACGGCGTCGTGCGCCTGACCTGCACGTTCCTGGTGCCAGGCATCGATACGAGCCTGGAAATCATCGCGTTTGGCGAGTAGGGCTTTGTTCTTCGGTGCCAGGTCATGGATGACCTTGTCGGCACCGGCCCAGAACTTATCGGCGGTGAGGCCGGTACCGGGAATGGCTTCGTTGTTCACGAAGTCGAACAGGACTTTGGCGACCTGCAGGCCACCGACTTGAACGTGTTCAGTCATTGCTTGCCTCACTCTGCTCAGCTATTTCGCTTTTCAGCTCTTCAATTTAACAATGAAGCCTCTGGCCATTTAAACCACAAACCCCTCTACCAGTACATGCCCATGACAGGCGGCTGGGTTGGGACCAATCAACGGCTTGGGGCCTTGCTGACAGGGCTTTCAGGGTTGCGAACGTGCCTGCGGCAGACATCGATCCAACGTTATGTAGTGCGCGCTGCGGCATACTACATGATGAATTGCGGTTGTGAAAATTAGACTAATTACGTCGTTCTGCGACCCCATGACGCATTGCGGTCACGTCGGGGAGCGTGATGTTCTCAAAAAACTATTGGATTGTTCCAGTTAAATATCAAAAGTTGTACACATTATCTTTGGTGCTCTGCTATGGGGTGCCTGTTTTTGTGGCGGGCTTGCCCCCGTTGAGTGGCGAAGCCGCTCCCGTGCATGTACCACGAAAAATTACATCCGCTCATTTTGCGACTGCTGCGCAGCCGAACGGGGGCAAGCCCCCTCGCCACAATGTTCCCCTTGCCTATACTTGGTTCTCTATAACAAAAGTCATGACTGGAGGGCTGCGCCATGGATCACCTCGTACTCACAGTTTTCGCTCCGGACAAGCCCGGGCAAGTCGAGCGCATTGCCCAATGCATTGCCGAGCACGGCGGCAACTGGCTGGAAAGCCGCATGTCGCGCATGGCGGGACAATTCGCCGGGATTCTGCGGGTGGGCGTGCCGGCCGAGGCCTACGATGAATTGGTCGCGGCCCTGCAGGGCCTGTCCGCCCAAGGCATTCGCGTGTTGGTCGCCGAAAGCAGCATCGAACAATCCTGCACCTGGAAGCCGATCGCCATGGAACTGGTGGGAAATGATCGTCCGGGGATCGTGCGTGACATCACACGCTTGTTGAGTGAGCAGGGGGTGAGTCTGGAACGGCTGGTCACCGAAGTGCGCCCGGCCCCGATGAGCAGCGAGCCGTTGTTCCATGCCGAAGCGATTCTTGCCGTCCCGCTGACGCTGTCGCTGGACGTGCTGCAATCGCGCCTGGAAACCCTGGCGGACGATCTGATGGTCGAGTTGGTGCTACGCAGTGATCCCTGATCAGGTTATCCAAGTTAAACGTGCACCGGCCTGTGGATAACCTGTAGAGACACCCCGCCAGGCCACGCCGACCGGGGTTCTTCATGATCTGATCAAAAAACCAGCAGTTTCAGCCACTTGCGCACAATCGGCGGGGATCACGCTGTGGATAACCTTGGGAAGGAATGATGCAGGCCACGGGAGACGTGGCCTGTAGGCTTTTGTGCGTTTTTTGATCAGCTGCGGCGGCGCAAACTTATCCACGCATCGACGCTGTAAACCGCCAGACCGGCCCAGATAAACATGAACGCTACCAAGGTGCTGGACGACAGGTGCTCGCCAAACAGCAGAACGGCTTGCAGCAGAACCAGGGTTGGCGCCAGGTACTGAAGAAACCCCAGTGTCGTGTAGGGCAAATGCCGTGCAGCAGCGTTGAAGCAGACCAGCGGCACCAGCGTGATCGGGCCGGCGGCGACCAACCACCAGGCCTGGGACGTGGTCCAGAATTCGGCCTGGGCGCTGCTGGCCGTCGGATTGAGCAGCAACCAGCCAAGGGCAATCGGCACCAGCATCCAGGTTTCCACCACCAGCCCCGGCAGCGCCTTGACCGGTGCCTGCTTGCGAATCAGGCCATAGAAACCGAAGGTCAGGGCCAGCACCAACGACACCCACGGCAGACTGCCGACTTGCCAGACCTGCTGCGCCACACCCACCGCAGCCAGGCCGACGGCAATCCATTGCATGCGCCGCAGCCGTTCGCCGAGGATCAGCATTCCCAGCAACACGTTCACCAAGGGGTTGATGTAGTAACCGAGACTTGCCTCCAGCATGCGGCCGTTGTTCACCGACCAGACGTAGGTCAGCCAGTTGGCCGCGATCAGCGCGCCGCTCAGGGCCAGGATCGCCAGTCGCTTGGGGTTCTCCCGCAGCTCGCGCCACCAGCCGGGATGCTTCCAGACCATCAGCAACAAGGCGCCGAACAGCGCCGACCACAGCACCCGGTGGATGATGATTTCCACTGCGGGCACGCTGGCGATGGCTTTGAAGTAGAGGGGGAAAAGCCCCCAGATGATATAGGCACTCAGGCCCAGAATGTACCCGCGACGCGGGTTGGCGGCTTGCATGCAGAATCCTTGCTTAGGCAGCTAACAAAGAGGGGATTGTAAGGAGATTTGTCTGCGAATGTCCTGACTGAATAGGTAGGACATTTGTGAACATCGGTATCTGTAGGAGCGAGCCTGCTCGCGATGGACGTCAACGATAACGCGTGCTGTCTGAATAAACGCGTTGCCCTTGCGTTCTTCGCGAGCAGGCTCGCTCCTACAGGGGGGGCAGGGTGGGTTAGAAGAGTTTCAGCGGTTCTTCATTGAGCGCCGCCAACTGCTCGCGCAACGCCAGCACCTGATCCCCCCAATAACGCTCGGTGCCGAACCACGGAAAACTGCGGGGGAAGGCAGGATCGTCCCAGCGGCGGGCGAGCCAGGCGCTGTAATGCAGCAGGCGCAGGGCGCGCAACGGTTCGATCAAGGCCAGTTCACGGGGATCGAAGTCGTGGAATTCGTTGTAGCCGTCCATCAGTTCCGACAACTGGCTCAGGCAATCCTGACGATCGCCGGCGAGCATCATCCAGATGTCCTGCACTGCCGGGCCCATGCGGCAGTCGTCGAGGTCGACGATATGGAACATCTCGTCACGGCACATCATGTTGCCGGGGTGGCAGTCACCGTGCATGCGGATGTTCTGGTGAGGCGTGTTGCTGTAGGCATCTTCCACACGCTTGAGCAGATCGCGGGCCACTGACTCGTAGGCCGGCAGCAGGCTGCGGGGGATGAAGTTGCCGTCGAGCAATGTGGCCAGCGAGTCATGGCCGAAGTTTTTTACCGCCAGCGCTTCACGGTGCTCGAACGGCCGGGTCGAGCCGACCGCATGCAGGCGCCCGAGCAACTGGCCCAGGCGATAGAGTTGGTCGAGGTTGCCCGGCTCCGGTGCTCGACCGCCACGGCGGGGGAACAGGGTGAAACGGAAACCGTTGTGTTCGTGCAGGGTTTCACCGTTGTGGATCAACGGCGCCACGACCGGCACCTCGCAGTCGGCGAGTTCGGCGGTGAACTGGTGCTCTTCCAGAATCGCTTCGTTGCTCCAGCGTTGCGGCCGGTAGAACTTGGCGATCAGCGGCTCGGCGTCTTCGATACCGACCTGATAGACACGGTTCTCGTAGCTGTTGAGCGCCAGGATGCGCGCGTCGCTGAGAAAGCCGATGCTTTCGACGGCATCGAGCACGAGGTCTGGTGTGAGGGTTTCAAACGGGTGGGCCATGCTGACTCCTGCGCGCAGCAGGCTGCTGCGTCCGGCCAGGCATGGTAGCGCAGACGGCGCGGTTTTAGTGGATGTGTGCTGTCTGGGCTGCCGCCATCGCGAGCAAGCTCGCTCCCACAGGTCATGCGCCAGATTTGAAATCGCGCCAATCCTGTGGGAGCGGGCTTGCCCGCGAAGAGGCCGGATCAGGCGCCGACGATCCCGCCATCTTCCCGCGAAATCGCCATCACCGAAGACCGCGGCTTGCCGTTGGGCAGGTGCTCGGGGAAGGTAGAACCGCCGTTTTCACCCGGATGCTGAATCCCGACAAACAGGGTTTTCTGGTCCGGCGAGAAGCTGATCCCCGTCACTTCACAACCTACCGGGCCAACCATGAAGCGACGAATCTCACCGGTTACCGGATCGGCACAGAGCATCTGGTTGTTGCCCATGCCGGCAAAGTCTCCGGCGTTGCTCGAATCGCCGTCGGTGAGAATCCACAAGCGTCCGGCCTTGTCGAAGCCCAGACCGTCCGGGCTGTTGAACATGTTCTGCGGCGTGATGTTCGACGATCCGCCTTTTGGTGTGCCGGCGTGAACCCCCGGATTACCGGCGACGACGAACAGGTCCCAGGCAAAGGTTTTCGAGCCGTGATCGTCACGCTCGGTGTGCCAGCGCAGGATCTGGCCGTAGACGTTCTTCTCACGCGGGTTCGGCCCGCCCGCCGGTTGCCCGTCTTCGCCGCGTTTGGCGTTGTTGGTCAGCGTGCAGTAGACCTGGCCATCCATGGGGCTGACCACGATCCATTCCGGGCGGTCCATGCGCGTGGCTTTCACCACACTGGCGGCGAGACGCGCGTGAATCAAAACTTCGGCCTGATCGGCAAAACCGCTGCTGGCGTCGATGCCGTTTTTGCCGTGGGTCAGTTCGATCCATTCACCCTGGCCTTTCGGGTGATCGACGTTGCCGTCGCCGGCATCGAACCGCGCCACGTACAGGGTGCCGTGGTCGAGAATGTCACGGTTGGCCTTGGGGTTCTTGTGGTCGATCTTGTCGCGGCTGACGAATTTGTAGATGAACTCACCGCGTTCATCGTCGCCCATGTACACCACGGCATGACCGTCGCCGGTTTCGGCCAGTGCGGCGTTTTCGTGCTTGAAGCGGCCCAGGGCCGTGCGTTTGACCGGCGTCGATTTCGGATCGAACGGATCGATCTCCACCACCCAGCCGTGACGGTTGAGCTCGTTGGGGTTCTTCGCCATGTCGAAGCGCTCGTCGTGCTGGTGCCAGTTGATTTCTTTGCTGGTGGCCACCACGCCGTAGCGTTTTTGCGCCGGGTCGAACTTCTGCTCGGCGTTGCTGCTGCCGAAGCAGTCGGTGAAGTTCTCTTCACAGGTCAGATAGGTGCCCCACGGCGTCTTGCCGTTGGCGCAGTTCTGGAAGGTGCCCAGGACGTTCTTGCCGTGCGGATCGGCACTGGTTTTGAGCAGGGCATGTCCGGCGGCCGGGCCGCTCAGGGTGATCGGTGCGTTGCCGTGAATGCGGCGGTTGTAGCGTGAGCCCTGGACGAATTGCCATTGGCCGTTCTTGCGCTGCACTTCAATCACCGACACACCTTCGCAGGCCAGCGCCTTGCGCACTTCTTGCGCCGATTGCGGCATGCCGCCATGGGCGTAGAGGTAGCGGTAGTTGGTGTATTCGTTGTTGATCGCCATCAGCGCCCGGTCTTTTTCGCCCGGAAACTCGAACAGGCTCATGCCGTCGTTGTTGTCGCCGAACTGGACTTCCTGATGTTCGGCGCTGCCGTTGCCGCTCGGGTCGAACGCCGGACCGTCCTTGTGCAGGGGCTGGCCCCAGCTGATCAGCACCGAGGACTTGTAGCCCGGCGGCAGGGTGATGGTGTCGCTGGTGGCGGCGGCAATGCTGTCGAAACCCAGCAACTGGCTGTTGCCGGCGCTGACACTGGCGGCCATCACGCTGCGGCTCAGCAGGTTGCCGCCAAGGAACATCGCCGCGCCGCACAGGGCACCTGCGCTGATGAAGCCGCGACGGCTGAGGCCGACCATGGTTTCGAGGTCGGTGGACTGGTTTTCTTCTAATAGGCTCATTTCAGGCTCCCTGCGGATTTTGCAGACACCTTAATGATGAGTCATGAACCTTTTGTTGCAGTTCTGCTTACAGCGGTGTGCCCAGCAGAACCCTGGACGGCGAAAACTCCACGCGCACCGGTTTGCCGCACGTCAGCCCCGACGCTCGCAGATGACTCGGTTCGGCCAAGGCGCATAGAGTCAGGCCGTTGGGCAGGGTGATGCGCACTTCGCTGGGACCGTCGTCGGCGTCGAGAATTTTTTCGATGATGCCGCTGAGGCAATTGTTTTCAGGCGTTTCGACAGAGTCGATTTGCAGCACGTCGAGCCAGCCAGCCTTGATCAATGCCACGACTTCAGTGCCGATTTGCAGTTCCAGGCGCTCGGTGCTGTCGTGGGTAATTTGCGCGGCGACGATCACGCCTTCGGCGACTTCGAGGCGAATCAGGTCGTTGCGTCCCTGAGGTTCGATCGTAATCACCTTGCCGTGCAACTGATTGCGCGCGCTGGTGCGCAGCATCAGGCGCCCGAGCAGATCCAGATCGCTCGCGTCTTCAGTTGCCTCCAGCACTTGGGCCTGCAAGGCTTGCAGCTTCTGATACAGGCGCAACACCCGCTCACCTTCGTTGGACAGGCGCGCACCGCCGCCGCCCTTGCCGCCGACAATCCGCTCCACCAGCGGCTTCTGCGCCAGGTTGTTCAGCTCATCGATCGCATCCCAGGCAGCCTTGTAGCTCAAGCCCGCGCTTTTGGCCGCGCGGGTGATCGAGCCTTGTTCGGCGATGTGCTGCAGCAGGGCGATGCGCTGCGGACGGCGGACAATGTGCTGGGACAGCAAGGTTGGCAAAGACATGACAAGTCGCTTTGGGTGGTGACGATGGTGAGGACGTTGGTCGCTTGGGCCGCGCGAGTCAAGTCAGGGTGTCTCGCCGGGTTTGGGCGTGCGGGCCAGGCAATAGACGTCGACCCTCGCCGCCCCGGCGTCCATCAACAGGCGAGCCAGGGCCTGGGCCGTGGCACCGGTGGTCAGTACGTCGTCGACCAGAGCCAGGTGTCGGCCTTTGACGACCGCGCCGGGTGCCAGGGCGAAAGCATTGCGCAGGTTCCTTAGGCGGGCTTCGGCGTTCAATGCCTGTTGGGCGTCGGTGTCTTGAGTGCGCAGCAGCAACCGTTCGTCGCAAGGGATATCGAGACTTGCACTCAACCAGTGAGCCAGCATCGCCGCCTGATTGAACCCGCGCTGGCGCAGGCGCCGATTGGCCAGCGGCACCGGGATCAGCGCCTGGGGTCGCAGCAGATCGTCTTCGAAGCGATGTTGCAGGTATTGAGCGAGAAGTTCGGCGAGCAGGCGGCCAAACGGCCACTTGGCGTTGTGTTTGAAGCGGGTGATCAAGCTGTCTACCGGAAAGCTGTAGGTCCAGGGCGCAATCACTTGTTCGAAGGCCGGTGGCTGCTTCAGGCAATGGCCGCAGGTCAGTCCTGCGGCCGGGAGCGGCAGGGCGCAGGTCAGACAGTGATCACCGAGCCAGGGCAACTCGATTTCGCAGGCCGTGCAGACAGGAGGGATGCCGTCGGCCGTTTCATCGCACAAAAGGCATGGTTGTTTGTTTTTTAACCAGATGTAAACCGGTCCTTCGTATCGTGGTTGACAGCGCATCGCTCTTCCTTAAATATGCCGAAACATCTGTGAAGCGGCTGTGAAACTCCATTACCCAGCCGACTGCCAAAGCATAATTCAAAGGAAACGCCCATGAGCGCCAGCACCACTGCCACCCTGCGTCATGACTGGACTTTGGCCGAAGTCAAAGCACTCTTCGTTCAGCCATTCAATGACCTGTTGTTCCAGGCGCAGACGGTGCACCGTGCGCATTTCGACGCCAACCGCGTCCAGGTGTCGACCCTGCTGTCGATCAAGACCGGCGCCTGCCCGGAAGATTGCAAATATTGTCCGCAGTCCGGTCACTACAACACCGGCCTGGAAAAAGAGAAACTGATGGAGGTGCAGAAGGTCCTCGAAGAGGCCGCTCGCGCCAAGGCCATCGGTTCGACCCGCTTCTGCATGGGCGCGGCGTGGAAGCATCCGTCGGCCAAGGACATGCCGTACGTGTTGAAAATGGTCGAAGGCGTGAAAGCCATGGGCCTGGAAACCTGCATGACCCTCGGTCGCCTGGATCAGGAGCAGACCGAAGCGCTGGCCAAGGCCGGCCTCGACTACTACAACCACAACCTCGATACCTCGCCGGAGTTTTACGGCAGCATCATCACCACCCGCACCTACAGCGAACGCCTGCAAACTCTGGCGTACGTGCGTGATTCGGGGATGAAGATCTGCTCAGGCGGCATTCTGGGCATGGGCGAGTCGCTGGACGACCGCGCCAACCTGCTGATCCAGTTGGCCAACCTGCCTGAGCATCCGGAGTCGGTGCCGATCAACATGCTGGTGAAAGTCGCCGGTACGCCGCTGGAAAATGCCGACGACGTCGATCCGTTCGACTTCATCCGCATGCTCGCCGTCGCGCGCATCCTGATGCCGCAATCCCACGTGCGCCTGTCCGCCGGCCGCGAAGCCATGAACGAGCAGATGCAGGCCCTGGCGTTCTTCGCCGGTGCCAACTCGATTTTCTACGGCGAAAAACTGCTGACCACCGCCAACCCGCAGGCCGACAAGGACATGCAACTGTTCTCGCGCCTGGGCATCCTGCCGGAAGCCCGCGAAGAGCACGCCGACGAGGTGCATCAGGCAGCTATCGAGCAGGCGCTGGTGGAGCAGAAGAGCAGCGAGCAGTTTTACAACGCGGCTGTTTGAGTCTTCCACCGACTTCTCTGGCTGGAATGCAAAACACTGTGGGAGCGAGCTTGCTCGCGATTGCGTCAGGTCCGTCGACATCAATGTTGAATGTGACGCCGCCATCGCGAGCAAGCTCGCTCCCACAGGGATCGCATTCATTTTGATTTCTGTGATCTGAACTTCGAGGCCTGCATGTCTTTCGATCTCGCCGCACGCCTTGCCGCCCGTCGTGCCGAAAACCTCTACCGCCAGCGCCCGCTGCTTGAAAGCCCGCAGGGGCCGCAAGTGGTGGTCGATGGCCAGCCGTTGCTGGCGTTCTGTAACAACGACTACCTGGGCCTGGCCAATCATCCGCAAGTGATCGAAGCCTGGCGTGCCGGCGCTTCGAAGTGGGGTGTGGGCGGAGGGGCATCGCATCTGGTCATCGGCCATAGTTCCCCGCACCATGCCCTGGAAGAAGCGTTGGCCGACCTGACCGGTCGCCCGCGGGCGTTGCTGTTCACCACCGGCTACATGGCCAACCTCGGTGCGGTCACGGCATTGGTGGGGAAGGGTGATACGGTGCTCGAAGACCGGCTCAATCATGCGTCGCTGCTCGACGCGGGGCTGTTGTCCGGCGCGCGGTTCAATCGTTATCTGCACAACGACCCGGCGAGCCTGGCCAAGCGCCTGGAAAAAGCCACCGGCAATACACTGGTGGTCACCGACGGCGTGTTCAGCATGGACGGTGATCTTGCCGACTTGCCGGCGCTGGCCCGAGAAGCCAAGGCCAAAGGCGCCTGGTTGATGGTCGACGATGCCCATGGTTTTGGACCGCTGGGTGCCAACGGTGGCGGCATCGTCGAACACTTTGGCTTGAGCCAGGATGACGTTCCGGTGCTGGTCGGCACCCTCGGCAAGGCGTTCGGTACGGCGGGTGCCTTTGTGGCTGGCAGCGAAGAGCTGATCGAAAGCCTGATCCAGTTTGCCCGCCCCTACATCTACACCACCAGCCAGCCCCCCGCGCTGGCCTGCGCCACGTTGAAAAGCCTGGAACTGCTGCGCAGCGAACACTGGCGCCGCGAGCATTTGCAGACGCTGATCCGCCAGTTCCGCAAAGGTGCCGAGCAGATTGGCCTGGAACTCATGGACAGCTTCACGCCGATCCAGCCGATCATGATCGGTGACGCGGGGCGAGCGGTGCGCCTTTCGCAAATGCTGCGTGAACGCGGGTTGATGGTGACCGCGATTCGCCCGCCGACCGTACCCGCCGGCAGTGCCCGGCTGCGGGTCACGTTGACGGCGGCCCACAGTGAGGCTCAGGTACAGCTATTGTTAAACGGACTGGCCGATTGTTTTCAACAACTGAAGCCGGAGCCAAGCCATGCGTGATCGTCTGATTCTGCTGCCCGGCTGGGGCCTTGGCGTTTCACCGCTGGAGCCTCTGGCGGCGGCCTTGCGTGGCCTGGATGAGCACCTGCGCGTCGAGATCGAGCCGTTGCCGGAGCTGGCGTCGAGCGATCTTGAAGAGTGGCTCGATGAGCTTGATTCGACCTTGCCGCAAGACGTGTGGCTGGGCGGTTGGTCATTGGGCGGCATGCTCGCCTGCGAATTGGCGGCCCGGCGTGGCGATCGCTGCTGTGGTGTGTTCACCCTGGCCAGCAACGTTTCTTTTGTCGCTCATGATCAATGGACAAGCGCCATGTCCGGGGAAACCTTCGATGCGTTTCTGGCGGGATGTGAAGCCGATCCGCGCGCGACCTTGAAACGCTTTTCACTGCTTTGTGCCCAAGGCGCCGAAGACCCACGCGGATTGTCGCGGTTGTTGCTCGGCGGCGCCCCGAACACCGCTGCGCCGGTGTTGCTGAGTGGTCTGCAAGTGCTCGCGCAACTGGATACACGACAGGCGCTGCATTCGTTCCGCGGTCCGCAATTGCATCTGTTCGCCGGCCTCGACGGGCTGGTGCCGGTGGAAGCGGCGGGCGAGTTGTTGGCATTGCTGCCGGATGTCGAAATCGGTCTGATTGAACAGGCCAGCCACGTGTTTCTCCTGGAGGATCCCCACGGTGTGGCGGGGGCGATCCAGGCCTTTTTGCATGAGTCCGGCGATGACTGATTTATCCCTTCCCAACCTGCCCGGCGCCTTGCCCGACAAGCGCCAGGTAGCAGCCTCATTCTCCCGTGCGGCAGCAAGCTACGACAGCGTGGCCGAGTTGCAGCGTGATGTGGGCAGCCAATTGCTCGGGCGCTTGCCGCAGGACTTCGTACCGCAGCGCTGGCTGGACCTGGGCTGTGGCACCGGGCATTTCAGTCGTGCCCTGGGTGAGCGATTTCCGGGCAGCCACGGGGTGGCGCTGGACATTGCCGAGGGCATGCTCAACCACGCCCGGCCATTGGGGGGTGCCACATACTTCGTGGCCGGCGATGCCGAGCGACTGCCACTGCAGGATTCGTCTTGCGACCTGATCTTCTCCAGCCTGGCGGTGCAGTGGTGCGCGGACTTCGACTCGGTGCTCAGTGAAGCCTTTCGAGTACTGAAACCGGGCGGTATTTTCGCGTTTGCTAGTCTGTGTGTAGGGACGTTGTTTGAATTGCGCGACAGCTGGCGCGAAGTCGACGGTATGGTGCACGTCAACCGCTTCCGGGAGTTTGGTGTTTATCAACAACTGTGTGCGGCCAGCGGCTTGAGGGCGGTCAGTCTGCAAAACCTTGCGCACGTGCTGTATTACCCGGATGTGCGCAGCCTGACCCATGAACTCAAGGCGTTGGGTGCGCACAATCTCAATCCCGGGCGGCCGGGTGGCTTGACCGGCCGGGCGCGGATTTTGGGTTTGATCGAGGCTTACGAACAGTTTCGTCAGGCCCAGGGACTGCCGGCGACTTATCAAGTGGTGTACGCCGTTTTGGAGAAACCCTTATGAGCGCAGCCTATTTCATCGCCGGCACGGATACCGATGTCGGTAAAACCACGGTCGCTGCGGGGCTCCTGCATGCGGCGCGTTCGGCGGGTTTGAGCACGGCGGCGGGCAAGCCGGTCGCGTCCGGTTGCGATGTGACACCTAAAGGCCTGCGCAACGCCGATGCGCTGGCCTTGCTGGCGCAGTGTTCGCTGCCGCTGACCTACGCACAGGTCAATCCGATGGCCTTCGAACCGGCCATTGCCCCGCATCTGGCGGCGCGAGAGGCGGGCGTGGCGCTGACGGTGCAGTCGTTGCTGGCGCCGATGCGGCAGATTCTGGGCATGCAGGCGGACTTTACCCTGATCGAAGGCGCTGGTGGCTGGCGCGTACCCCTGGCGGATCAGGACAACCTGTCGGACCTGGCCATCGCATTGAAGCTGCCGGTGATCCTGGTGGTCGGTGTACGCCTGGGGTGTATCAGCCATGCCCTGTTGACCGCCGAAGCGATTGCCCGGGACGGTTTGCAACTGGCGGGGTGGGTGGCCAACATCATCGAACCGAAGACCTCGCGGCTGGAAGAAAACCTGGCTACCCTGGCCGAGCGCCTCCCGGCACCGTGCCTGGGGCGTGTGCCTAAACTCAAGGCCGTTACGGCCGAGGCAGTGGCCGAGCACTTGCAACTGGACCTGTTGGACTGAGGCGAGTGGCTTGCGGGCTTTGCCTATGACAAGGCACTGTGCCATTAGTGTTTTTGTCGAGTGTTTTGCCGGCCACTCTGCTTCAATGGCCACTGTTGATCCTTTGAAAGGACGAGTTCTCCCATGGAAATCTCAGGAAGCCCCGCTTTTTATGCCGGTCTGAGCACCCTTCAGGCAGGGCAGAACCGTGTCGATCAAGCCGCCGGGCAGATCGCCAACACGACGATCGAGCGCTCGGTCACCAGCCAGTCCTCCGAGGCGCAGGTCGATCGTCTGCGATCGGTTGATCGCAGCCGGCAATCGGACCTGGCCAGCAATGTGGTCGAAATGGCCCAAGGCAAATTTCAGGTCGAACTGGGCGCCAAAGTCGCCAAGGCATCCGACGAAGTGCTCGGAACGCTGATCGATACTTTCGCCTGATCCTCATTGAATCCGTCTCTCCAACGCCGCGACTGTTCGCGGCGTTTTTCTGCGTAAGTCCTTCTCACTCAACTAATCTTTTCTGCATGGTGGCTCGCTCGGTCAATGTCCGTCGTGCGGTTGCGCGCAGATGTGCCTGATCTTCGGTGACGGACGGAAAAAGATCGACGCTTGACAAGATTTGGGCGTAAACGTATGTTTCAAACAACTGTTTGATCGCAACAACAAATCAATGCGGTCGTTCATTCCCGGTTACATCAGCAGAGGTTTATCGCTATGCCTGACTACAAGGCCCCCTTGCGTGATATTCGCTTCGTTCGTGACGAGCTGCTCGGCTACGAAGCGCACTATCAGAGCCTTCCGGCTTGTGCCGACGCAACTCCGGACATGGTTGACGCCATTCTTGAGGAAGGCGCCAAGTTTTGTGAGCAGGTACTGGCTCCGCTGAACCGCGTGGGCGATCTCGAAGGCTGCACCTGGAGCGAGTCCGGCGTTAAGACCCCGACTGGTTTCAAGGAAGCCTACAAGCAATTCGTCGAAGGTGGCTGGCCAAGCCTGGCTCACGACGTAGAGCACGGTGGCCAAGGCCTGCCGGAGTCCCTGGGTCTGGCCATCAGCGAAATGGTTGGCGAGTCCAACTGGTCGTGGGGCATGTACCCAGGCCTGTCGCACGGTGCGATGAACACCATCTCCGAGCACGGCACCCCTGAGCAGCAAGAGGCTTACCTGACCAAGCTGGTTTCCGGCGAGTGGACCGGCACCATGTGCCTGACCGAGCCGCACTGCGGCACCGACCTTGGCATGCTGCGCACCAAGGCCGAGCCTCAGGCCGACGGTTCCTACAAGGTTTCCGGCACCAAGATCTTCATCTCGGCCGGTGAACACGACATGGCCGACAACATCGTCCACATCGTGCTGGCTCGCCTGCCGGATGCACCGGCTGGCACCAAAGGCATCTCGCTGTTCATCGTTCCGAAATTCATGCCGAACGAAGACGGTTCGATCGGTGCGCGCAACGCCGTGTCCTGTGGTTCCCTGGAACACAAAATGGGCATCCACGGCAACGCTACCTGCGTAATGAACTTCGACGGCGCTACCGGTTTCCTGATTGGCCCGGCGAACAAAGGCCTGAACTGCATGTTCACCTTCATGAACACCGCACGTCTGGGTACCGCGCTGCAAGGCCTGGCCCACGCTGAAGTCGGTTTCCAGGGTGGCCTGAAATACGCTCGCGACCGTCTGCAGATGCGCTCGCTGACGGGTCCCAAAGCGCCGGACAAAGCCGCTGACCCGATCATCGTGCACCCTGACGTACGCCGCATGCTGTTGACCATGAAGGCATTCGCCGAAGGCAACCGCGCGATGGTTTACTTCACCGCCAAGCAGGTCGACATCGTCAAGTACGGCGTGGACGAAGAAGAGAAGAAGAAAGCCGACGCACTGTTGGCGTTCATGACTCCAATCGCCAAAGCCTTCATGACCGAAGTCGGTTTCGAATCGGCCAACCACGGCGTGCAGATCTACGGCGGCCACGGCTTCATCGCCGAGTGGGGCATGGAGCAGAACGTCCGCGACAGCCGTATCTCGATGCTGTACGAAGGCACCACCGGTATCCAGGCACTCGACCTGCTGGGCCGTAAAGTGCTGATGACCCAGGGCGAGGCTCTGAAAGGCTTCACCAAGATCGTCCACAAGTTCTGCCAGACCAACGAAGGCAACGAAGCGGTTCAAGAGTTCGTCGCTCCGCTGGCCGCATTGAACAAGGAATGGGGCGAGCTGACCATGAAGGTCGGTATGGCCGCCATGAAAGATCGCGAAGAAGTCGGCGCGGCCTCCGTGGACTACCTGATGTACTCCGGTTACGCCTGCCTGGCCTACTTCTGGGCCGACATGGCGCGCCTGGCTGCCGAGAAACTGGCTGCCGGCACTTCCGAAGAGGCGTTCTACACCGCCAAGCTGCAGACTGCGCGCTTCTACTTCCAGCGCATCCTGCCGCGTACCCGCACTCACGTCGTAACCATGCTGTCGGGCGCCAACAACCTGATGGATATGAAAGAAGAGAACTTCGACCTGGGCTACTAAGCCTTAGCGAAGTACTTCAAAAAGCCGCTGCTCCTTCGGGAACAGCGGCTTTTTTGCTTTAAAGGTTGGCGGTGGAAAATGTTTGCAACGCCCTTTGAAAAATACCTCAGTAATTCACTCAGTAACTCGGGCTTCCTGCCGTTACAGTAGTTGGCACATTGCCATCTATTGATTTGACGGGTCGGAGCTTTACCCTTGCCGCGCTCATCTGCTGTACGTTTCAGTCATTTCCTGCCGTCATTGCTGCTGTTGGTGGCGGGGCTTGCGGCTGCTTACATCAAGGATCTGAACGTCTTCTTCACGTCGCTGTTCAACGTGCTGCCCACCCTGGTGTTGTTGCTCGGTGGCGCCTATTGCGCGGTGTACCGACGCCAGCGTGAACTGTTTCTGATGGTCACGGTGTACATCGCCTACTTCCTGCTCGACACCCAGACCGACTATTACCGCGACAACGGCAAGGTGCGTGACGACGCCGCGGTGGTCTTTCATTTGTGTTGCCTGCTGCTGCCGCTGCTGTTTGGCGTGTTCGCGGCGTGGCAGGAACGCACCCATCTGTTCCAGGACATGGTGGCGCGCTTCGCGGTCTTGCTGGCGGTCGGCAGCGTGGCGCTGGGGCTTGAGCAAAGTTATCCACACGCGCTGCTGATCTGGCTGTCGGAGATTCGCTGGCCTGCCTTGCATGGCGCCTGGATGAGCCTGATCCAGTTGTCCTATCCGGTGTTCATCGCTGCGTTCCTGTTGCTGGCCTGGCAATACTGGCGCAACCCGCGACCGCTGCATGCCGCGCAATGGGTGGGGCTGCTCGGGTTGTTCTGGATGTTGCCGAAAACCTTCATCCTGCCGTTCACGCTGAACATCATGTGCAGCCAGGTGATGCTGATGATCGCAGCCGCCGTTGCCCACGAGGCCTATCAAATGGCGTTCCGCGACGAACTGACCGGGCTGCCGGGCCGTCGCGCGTTGAATGAACGCATGCAACGGTTGGGGCGCAACTACGTGTTGGCCATGAGCGACGTCGACCACTTCAAGAAATTCAACGACACCCACGGCCACGACGTCGGCGACCAGGTGCTGCGACTGGTGGCCAGCAAGCTGTCGAAAATCGGCGGTGGCGGTAAGGCGTATCGCTATGGCGGCGAGGAATTTGCCCTAGTGTTTGCAGGCAAGACCCTCGAAGAGTGCATGCCGCACCTGGAAGTCATCCGCGAGTCCATCGCCACTTACAACATTCAGCTGCGCAATCAGGAAAACCGCCCGCAGGACGATAGTCAGGGGCGCCAGCGGCGTGCCGGTTCCGGTGCGTCGAGTGTGTCGGTGACGGTCAGTATCGGTGTTGCCGAACGGATCGAACAACGCACCCCCGAAGAAGTGCTCAAGTCCGCTGACCAGGCGCTCTACAGCGCCAAGGGCGCCGGGCGCAACTGCGTGATGGCGTTCGGGCAGAACCGCCGTGGCGCCGTGCGCATGGACGCCGCTACGGTTGAGTGATGATGGCGCATTCAGCGAGCGCAAAGTGATTGTGAGGCGTGGTCGGCAGCAGTAGGTTGGAGAAATCTGCCGACGGAGAATGACCATGCCCGAGTACAAAGCTCCCTTGCGCGACATGCGCTTTCTGATCGACCACGTCTTCGACTTTCACAGCAACTACGCCGCGCTGGGGGCCACCGATGCCAGCCCGGACATGGTCAATGCGATCCTCGAAGAAGGGGCGAAGTTCTGCGAAAACGTACTGTCGCCGCTGAACCGCAGTGGCGATGAAGAAGGCTGCCATTTCGACAATGGCGTGGTCACGACGCCCGCGGGCTTCAAGCAGGCATTCGCCCAATATGTCGAGGGCGGCTGGCATGGCCTGGCGGCGGATCCGGTTTACGGCGGTCAAGGGTTGCCGATCTCTCTGGGCCTGGTGATCAGCGAGATGGTGGCTTCCAGCAACACCTCATGGGGCATGTACCCCGGTCTGACCCACGGTGCGATGTCGGCGATCCATGCCCATGGTACCGAGGCGCAAAAGAAGACCTATTTGAAGAAGCTCACCGCTGGCCAATGGACCGGCACCATGTGCCTGACCGAAGCCCATTGCGGCACCGACCTGGGCATCATCAAGACCCGCGCCGTGCCTGCGGCCGATGGCAGCTACGCGATCTCCGGCAGCAAGATCTTCATCTCCGCCGGCGAGCACGACATGAGCGCCAACATCATTCACCTGGTGCTGGCCAAATTGCCGGACGCACCGGCCGGAACCAAGGGCATTTCACTGTTCATCGTGCCCAAGTACCTGCCTGATGCGACGGGGGAAGCGGGTGAGCGCAACGGCGTGTCTTGCGGCTCGATCGAACACAAAATGGGCATCAAGGCTTCGGCTACCTGCGTGCTGAACTTCGACGAGGCCAAGGGCTTCCTGATCGGCGAGCCGAACAAGGGCCTCAACTGCATGTTCACCATGATGAACCACGCGCGACTGGGCACCGGCATGCAAGGGCTGTGTCTGGGGGAGGCGAGCTTCCAGGGCGCGATCAAATACGCCAACGACCGTTTGCAGATGCGCTCGCTGACCGGCCCGAAAGCGCCGGAAAAGGTCGCCGACCCGATCATCGTGCACCCTGATGTGCGGCGGATGTTGTTGACCATGAAAGCCTTCAACGAGGGCAACCGCGCGCTGACCTACTTCACCGCACAGTTGCTCGACGTTGCACACCTGAGCCCGGACGAAACGGCGCGCCGGGATGCCGAAGACTTGCTGGCGTTCCTCACGCCAATCTGCAAAGCCTTCATGACCGACACCGGGCTGGAGGTGACCAACCATGGCATGCAGGTGTTTGGCGGCCACGGCTTCATTCGCGAATGGGGTATGGAGCAACTGGTCCGTGACTGCCGGATCGCGCCGATCTATGAGGGCACCAACGGCATTCAGGCGCTGGACCTGCTCGGGCGCAAGGTACTCGGCAGTCAGGGCAAGCTGCTGCGCGGCTTCACCAAAATCGTCCACAAGTTCTGCGCGGCGAACGCCGAACATCCACAACTGGCCGGGTATGTGGCGCAGCTCAATCAACTGAACCAGCAGTGGGGTGAATTGACCACCAGGGTCGGTATGGCGGCGATGAAAAACCCGGACGAAGTCGGTGCTGCGTCGGTGGATTACCTGATGTACAGCGGTTACATCATCCTCGGCTACCTGTGGTTGCGCATGGCACTGGTGGCTCAGGCGCAGCTCGATGCGGGCAGCGGTGATGGTGACTTTTGCCGGGCCAAACTGGCGACCAACGAGTTTTACTTCAAGCGTCTGTTGCCACGCACTGCCGCTCATCGGGCGGCCGTCGAAGCAGGTAGCGATTGCCTGATGCAACTGCCGGCGGAGCTATTTGCGCTCTGACACCTACCCTGTAGGAGCGAGCTTGCTCGCGATGGTCGTGAACGATAACGCGTAAAACCAGATGCCCAGTGGCGCCTTGGGGTTTTTCGCGAGCGAGCTCGCTCCTACAGTTTCATCCGTTCACTCCCGCCTACGGCAATGACTAAAAATAACAAAATGGTCATGAGTTGACCCTATGTGTCGCAAAAGTTGTTGAGGTACACTCCGACCCAACGAAAACACTCTTCCTGTGAATCACCTGTATAGATCTTGCGAGGTTTGCCATGGCTGACTACAAAGCGCCCCTGCGCGATATGCGCTTCGTCCTCAATGAAGTGTTCGAGGTCGCCAAACTCTGGGCTGAACTGCCTGCACTGGCCGAAACCGTCGATGCAGAAACCGTCGAAGCCATCCTGGAAGAAGCCGGCAAAGTCACCAGCAAAAGCATCGCACCGCTGAGCCGTGCCGCTGACGAAGAAGGTTGCCATTGGGCGGACGGTGCCGTCACCACGCCGGCAGGTTTCCCGCAGGCCTATCAGACCTACGCGGAAGGCGGCTGGGTCGGTGTCGGTGGTGATCCGTCCTATGGCGGCATGGGCATGCCCAAAGCCGTTTCGGCCCAGGTCGAGGAAATGGTCAACTCCGCCAGCCTGTCGTTCGGCCTGTACCCGATGCTGACCGCCGGTGCTTGCCTGTCGATCAACGCCCACGCCAGCGAAGAACTGAAAGCCGCGTACCTGCCGAACATGTACGCCGGCGTCTGGGCCGGTTCCATGTGCCTGACCGAACCCCACGCCGGTACCGACCTGGGGATCATCCGCACCAAGGCCGAGCCTCAGGCCGACGGTTCCTACAAGGTCAGCGGCACCAAGATCTTCATCACCGGTGGCGAACACGACCTGACCGAAAACATCATCCACCTGGTGCTGGCCAAGCTGCCGGATGCACCGGCGGGGCCGAAAGGCATTTCGCTGTTCCTGGTGCCGAAGTTCATGGTCAATGCCGATGGCAGCCTGGGTGCGCGCAACCCGGCCAACTGCGGTTCGATCGAGCACAAGATGGGCATCCAGGCGTCCGCCACCTGCGTGATGAACTTTGATGAAGCCGTGGGTTACCTGGTCGGCGAGCCGAACAAAGGCCTGGCGGCGATGTTCACCATGATGAACTACGAGCGTCTGGGCGTTGGTATCCAGGGCCTGGCCACGGGCGAGCGCTCGTACCAGAACGCCGTGGAATACGCCCGCGACCGTCTGCAAAGCCGTTCGCCGACCGGCGCGCAGAACAAGGACAAAGTGGCTGACCCGATCATCGTCCACCCGGACGTGCGGCGCATGCTGCTGACCATGAAAGCCTCGAACGAAGGGGGGCGTGCGTTCTCCACCTACGTGGCGATGCAACTGGACACCGCCAAGTTCAGCGAAGACGCCGCCACCCGCAAGCGCGCGGAAGACCTGGTGGCGTTGCTGACCCCCGTGGCCAAGGCGTTCCTGACCGACCTCGGCCTGGAAACCACCGTACACGGCCAGCAGATCTTCGGCGGCCACGGTTACATCCGTGAGTGGGGCCAGGAGCAACTGGTGCGTGACGTGCGCATCACCCAGATCTACGAAGGCACCAACGGCATCCAGGCGCTGGACCTGGTTGGGCGCAAGATTGTCGGCAGCGGCGGGGCGTTCTACAACCTGTTCGCCGACGAGATTCGCCACTTCACAGCGACCGCCAGCGCGGACCTCGCGGAGTTCACCAAGCCGCTGAACGACGCCGTGACTTCCCTCGATGAACTGACTGCGTGGTTGCTGGACCGGGCGAAGAGCAATCCGAACGAAATCGGCGCGGCGTCGGTCGAGTATCTGCAGGTGTTCGGCTACGTGGCCTACGCCTACATGTGGGCCCTGATGGCCAAGGCGGCATTCGGCAAGGAAGCGCAAGACGATTTCTACGCCAGCAAACTGGGCACGGCGCGCTTCTATTTTGCCCGCCTGCTGCCGCGCATTCACTCGTTGAGCGCGTCGGTGAAGGCCGGTAGCGAATCGTTGTTCCTGCTGGATGCGGGACAATTCTGATGAAGTAACGTTATGTAAGCATTCTCTTACATAACGTGCTGCTGTTCTCCCATAGATGCAAATTGGATCCAGAGCTAATCTACTTCTCATGGACGTAGCGCAGGAAGCGCAAAGCAACAACAGGGACACGTAGGATTCTGCCAGGACGGCGGAGTGAAATGGATGTCAGGGAAACAGTCTGCAAAGCCCCGCTTCGGCGGGGTTTTCTTTTGCCTGAAGAAAAGTTTTCAGCTTGGCCCATCCAGAGCCTGCGCGCTGTTCAAGCGCCCGTCCGGGCCATTTATCACTTCTTCCAGCAATGTCCGCAGCAATGCCAGCGAGGCCTGCTGCCGTTGCACATCCCGACACACCAAACCGACTTTCAGCGGCACTCGCGGTTCGCTCAAGGGTTTCCACAGCAGTTCGTGGTTGCCATGGGTCTTTTGCGAACGACCGGGCAGTACCGTCGCCAGGCGCGTGTGGGGCAGGCTGTCGAGGATGCCAGCCATGTTGTTCAATTCGGCTTGCACCTGTGGGCGACGTCCGAGGCTTGTCAGCTGTGCCTGCCAGATCTGCCTGATCTGAAACTCTTCGCCCAGCAGCAGCATCGGCAGTTCGGCAGCCTGACTCATGGACACTTTCTTGAATTCACGCAGCGGATGCTCTGCCGGGATGACCAGGGTCAGTTCGTCTTCGTACAGCATCACGCCATGCAAGCCAGGCTGGCGGGGTGGCAGGTAGCTGATGCCGATATCCAGAGAACCGTTGAGCAGTCGCCGCTCGATTTCCAGGCCGGTCAGTTCGTAGATCTGCACCACCAGATGCGGCTGCGCCTTGCGCACCCGCTCGAGCATCTGCGGAACGAGGCTGGTGTGCACGGTCTGCAATACACCGATGGCCAGGGTGCGCAGCGCCTGACCCTTGAAGTTGCCGAGCGCTTCCCGTGCCCGTTGCAGGCCATCGAGCAAAGGCAGGGCGTGGTTGTACAGCGTATGGGCTGCGAGGGTCGGCAACAGGCGTTTGCTGCTGCGCTCGAACAGGCTCACATCGAGGTTTTGCTCGAGGTGGCGGATTTGCTGGGACAGCGCCGGCTGGGAGATGGACAGGCGCTCGGCGGCCCGGCCCACGTGGCCTTCTTCATAGACCGCGACGAAATAACGCAGTTGCTTGAAATCCATAAGTATTACTTATCGAAAATGCTGGGAAATCGAAATGGCTGAACGCCTCGCCTGAGCCTAGTCTAACCGCATTCACAGGGCTTACAGGGCCACAGAGCGCGATGAATACCCTTTGCTTCGATGGTATTTACATAGGTAAGGCAAAAAACCTCAAAAGGTTTTTTTTCAGATGAATCTGTTCAGTCTGCGCCGCAGTCCTCCCAGTCTTGATGATCTGGTCATGGACGCCTCCCTGCCATCCCAAGGCGTTAACCTTTCCAGCGAGTACTTGATGCCCAGTGTCGAGCGGCCAAAACAGGTGTTTGTGCGTGGCCAGGGTTCATGGTTGTGGGACAGCGATGATCGTGCGTACCTGGATTTTTCCCAGGGCGGCGGGGCCAACAGCCTCGGTCATAGCCCTTCGGTACTGGTCAATGCAATCACAGCCCAGGCTCAGTCGCTGATCAACCCGGGTTTTGGCCTGCATAACCGCGGCATGCTCAGCCTTGCCGAACATTTGTGTGCCAGCACCGGCAGTGATCAGGCCTACCTGCTCAATACCGGCAGCGAAGCCTGCGAGGCGGCGATCAAACTGGCGCGTAAATGGGGTCAACGGCATCGCGGCGGTGCGTCGCGAATCATTGTGGCCAACAACGGTTGCCACGGCCGGAGCCTGGCGACGATTTCGGCGTCGGACAGTTCGACATTGGCCAACCGGTTCGAGCCGCAATTGCCAGGCTTCAGTCGTGTTCCGTTCAATGACCTGCCAGCGTTGCATGCGGCCGTGGATGAACGGACCGTAGCGATCATGCTCGAGCCGATCCAGAGCGAAGCCGGCGTGGTCCCGGCCACCGTGCACTATCTCAAGGGCGTTGAACGCCTGTGCCGTGAACTCGGCATTTTGCTGATCTTCGACGAAGTGCAAACCGGCATCGGCCGTTGTGGCTCCTTGCTCGCGGAACAGTCCTGCGGCGTCACGGCGGATATCGTAGTGCTCGGCAAAGGCTTGGGCGGCGGCGTGCCATTGGCCGCGCTGCTGGCGCGGGGCAAGGCTTGCTGTTTCGACATTGGCGAGTTGGCGGGTACTCATCACGGTAATGCGTTGATGACCGCGGCGGGGCTTTCGGTGCTCGATACCGTGCAGGACAAGGCTTTCCTCAAGCACGTCGCAGAGGCCGGTCAACACCTGCGTGAAGGGTTAGGGCGTTTGGCCCATCGTTACGGTCACGGCGAGTTGCGCGGACAAGGGTTGCTTTGGGGGCTGACGCTGTCGGACGACTCCGCTGACGCGGTGGTCAAGGCCGCGCTGTACGAAGGCTTGCTGCTCAATGCCCCGCAAGCCGACTGCCTGCGCTTTACCCCTGCGCTAAATGTCAGCAACGCCAACATCGATGAAATGCTCCTGCGCCTGGCGCGCGCCTTCTCCCGAGTGCGCACCGCACAATTGCAGTGCCGCAAAGGGATTGCCGTCTGATCAGGCGCGCCCTGTACACATTCCAGAACCGTCTCGCGGTAATACGCACGCCCCACGCCCGATACTTTTGGCGTGGGGCGTTTTTTTGTGGCCGGTTTTTTCCAAAGGCAGTTTCGGCTTGAGCGGTTAACACATTAATGGCTTTCTAGCGTGCATCGGCAGGGAGTGCCGGTGCCAGCGAAACGGTGTTGCTGTCGCGTTGGTTTTGATTCCTATACCACTGAGTGGTATGTTTTATGGAAGGGATGCCCATGTCACCAAGGCTGTTCAAGACAAAGCGCTTCGCAATGCAGGCTGCCAAGGCCTGGATCGGTGATGACGAGCTCAGGGAGGCATTCACCGAAATGCTCAATGGTCAGGCTGACAATTTGGGTGGCGGGGTCTGGAAGAAGCGCTTGAATGCCAACCGCCATCGCTCGATTATCCTGGCCAGGGGCGGTGCTCATTGGGTCTATCAGTTTCTGTACGCAAAAAAAGATCAGAGCAATATCAGTCCCAGGCATTTGCTCGACTTGCGAGAGTTGGCCAAGACATATGGTGGACTGACCGAAATGGAAATTCAGCAATTGCTGGATGCAAAGGAGTTTGTGGAGATACTAAATGAGTAAAAAATTCAAAAGTGAGCTATCGGAGTCGATCCACGAATCGGCCAGTGCCTTGTACGCCATAGGTGCAATCAGTAAGGCGACCATGCGTGAGTTCGATGAGTCCTGTCTTGCAAGAGTGCCGGATGCGATTCCCGCGCAGGAGATCAAGGCACTGCGCGAGCGCAACAATGTCAGCCAACCGGTGTTCGCGCGCTACCTGAACACCAGTGCTTCCACGGTCAAGCAATGGGAAGCAGGGGATAAGCACCCCAGTGGCATGGCGTTGAAGTTGCTGAGTATCGTGCGCAAACACGGTCTGGAGATACTGGCCTGAGGAATCGGGCTGAACCCTGACAAACGGCACAGGTCGATTAGCTGTAGGGCTCGACGAGTCCACCCCCAATCAGGAGCTGTCCCATGGACTTTATTCGCATCATCATCGCCATCCTGTTGCCGCCACTGGGTGTGTTTCTGCAAGTAGGATTCGGCGGGGCGTTCTGGCTGAATATTCTGCTGACGTTGTGCGGTTACATTCCGGGGATCGTGCATGCGGTGTACATCATCGCCAAGCGCTGAATTTTTGCGGCGTTAGATCGATCGCTTTCGCGGGCAAGCTGAACTGGTCAAGTAATCCCGGACACCGGTTACGGTGTTTATGCCGCTTTTTGCTCCATGGCTATTGGCGACAGATAGTTGTTGTAGCTGTGGAGCCTGGTGCGGTTGTAGTACATGAAGAAGCGCACCATATCGGTTTTGGCTTCCTCGATCTTGCTGTAGCCACTACGAGGCACCCATTCTGATTTCAGCGTGCCGAAAAATCGCTCTGTTGGAGCGTTGTCCCAGCACTGCCCGCGATGGCTCATGCTTTGCAATATGTCACGACGCTTCAGTTCTTCCTGAAACTTGCGGCTGGTGTACTGACAGCCCTGATCCGAGTGAAACATCAGTCCCGCAGGGCACGTTCGAACCTCTTGTCCGCCAATGTCGTACGGCCTTGGCTGACCAAGTTGGCGTGAAAATGCCCAATCCGATGACGCCGCGCGAGCGAAACAAATCGATGACGATGGCCAGAATGAACGCAGCGCGCCTCGGCCAACCATCAGCTGGTCACCGCGCACTTCACCGACCACCAGACCTGATCGACCTGCAGCCCGGTTTTGAAGCTTGCGCTTCGAGAACCGTACTTGGGCGGGCGACACGAACCGCTTGCCACCTCCCTTGGATGCTGAATGGTGCGGCTCGGCGTTGTTGTTACTGACAATGTTGGGCGCTCCGCTCATGGCAAGCGATCGGACAAAGGCCGTCTTCGCGATTCGCGATGTTTTGCGGACTCCCTGCCAGGTTCTGCTGATGCATGAGAGCTCTGGACGCCCTGGGCTTCGGCGCTTTCGCTGTGCAGTTCAACCAACTTTGAGCTTGAGCTTCGCGCGCGCTGATCCCGCGGTTTGGCTCGCCGTCTGAAGCCACTCCGTAAAAAGCTGCTGCGCTTCACATCGAAAACACGACACACGACACTGTCGGGAACGACTCTCTTATGGTTCCGCAATCATCGAAAACGATCGGGATCCGACATCAGAGAGCGGTAGCCTTTTTTAAGATCTCGGCTTCCATTTCCATGCGCTTTGATCTTGGCCTTAGTTTCCTGGGTCTGGCCGCTGATCTTCGGTAATCGCCTTGGTGCCTTTGACTGGCTGCCCCTCGCGCTCCTTGCGAACCTGATCGACCCAACGCCGTAAAGCGGTGGGCCCGATATCCAGCGATGCACAAACGTCTGGAACCGGGCAGTTATCATCAAGCACCATGCTGGCAGCATGCAGCTTGAACTCGCGTGAATAGACCTTTCTTTCGTTCATGGAACCTCCAAGTTGGCGAAATCATATCGCCCTTAAGAGGTGTCCGGAATTATTAGGCCAGTTCAAGCCCGCTCCCACAGGATTTGTGCACGCAGCAGAACCTGTGGGAGCGGGCTTGCCCGCGAAGGGGACGCTACCGTTTCGGCAATGAACGCAGGCTTCAGTCCACTGAATCCATCACCCGCCGATAAAACAACCACTCCTGCTCCAGCGCATGGGCCTGGTTACCGGCCTTGCGAAAGCCATGGCGTTCATCGGCGTAGTAATGCGCTTCGACCAGGATGCCTTTGTCCTGCAGTGCCGTGACCATGTCGCGGGTCTGTTGCGGGACGACCACGGCATCCAGTTCTCCTTGAAAGAAGATCATCGGCACGCGGATGTTGCCGGCATGCAGCAGCGGCGTGCGGGCAGCGTAGCGTTCGGCATCCAGTTGCGGATCGCCGATCAGCCAATCCAGATAGTCGCTTTCGAATTTGTGGGTCGCGCGCCCCAGCGCCACCGGGTCGCTGACCCCATACAGGCTAGCGCCGGCGCGGAACACGTTGTGAAAGGCCAAGGCGCAAAGGCTGGTGTAGCCGCCAGCGCTGCCGCCGCGAATGAACGCCTGGTCGCCGTCGATCAAGCCTCGCTGCTTGAGGTAACTGACCACGGCGCAGGCATCTTGCACATCAACATCACCCCAGCCCAGGTGCAGTGCCTGGCGATAGGCCCGGCCATAACCGCTGCTGCCGCGATAGTTGAGATCAGCCACGGCGAAGCCCCGCTGTGCCCAGTACTGGATACGCGGATCGAGCATCGGGTAACACGCCGAAGTCGGACCGCCATGGACGAACACCACCAATGGCGGTTTCGCCTCGCCGGTCATCGCCGGGTAGAAGAAACCGTGTGCTTCGCCTGAGCCACTTGGGTAGCGCAAGGTTTGCGGGCGGCTGATCTGTTCGGGAGCAAGCGGTGCGATGCCGCCGGCCAGCACTTGCACTTGCCGGCTCTGACGGTCGATGGCGATGACGGCGGTTGAACTGACGGGCGACGCAGCGATGCAATAGATGAACTGCTCATCCACGGCGAGATGGCGGAAGCGGCTGTAGTCGCCGGTAAAGTCTGCGCTGGCGTCGCCGCCTATACCCAGTCGGCCAAACCCGCCCTCGGTCCAACTGGCCAGATAACTGTTGTCGCTCAGCGGCAACCAGGTGCTGCCGCCGAGTTGCCAGGGCGCGGGGCCATGGTCGGCGCTGGCACTTGGCAATGGGTTCAGGCCTTTTTCAGATTCTTTCCAAGGCTGCCAGTAACCCGCGCGATCCGTCAGGCAATACAGGCGACCGCCGGCATCAAACCGCGGTTGTTGCACAGACTCTTGAGTGCCTTCGCCCGCCACACAACGGGGCTCGGCAAAGCCGCCGTTGGCGAGGCGCTCGGCAACCATCAAACGGGTCGCTGTCCATGGCTGATCCGGGCGACTCCACTCGATCCAGGCCAGGCGCCGCGCATCCGGGCTCAGCGTCGGTGCCGCGTAGAAATCAGCACCCTCGGCCAGCAAGTGACGTGCGCCATCCAACAGATCGATCGCCACCAATCGGTGTTGATCGCGGTGCTCCTCGACCGCCAGCACTTGCCCGTTGGCGAACTGTAAATCGCCATAACGGCACGCCCCGGACGTCAGCCTTTCGGGCGCTTCGTCTTGCAGTGATTGCCGATACAACTGCTGGTCGGCCTCATTGACGAAAACGATTCCATCGTCCGCCAGACAAAACGCTCCACCGCCATATTCGTACACCCGACTACGCACGCTGAACCCCGGTGGCGTCAGGCATTTCGCTGCGCCGTCACGCCAATGCCAGATCCGGCACGCAGCGTCTTCGGGGCGGTATTCGTTCCAGAACAGGCCCTGTCGACCGACCTGCAGTTCGGCAAAGTCGATACCGGCGGCCACGGCTTTGGCAGCGCTGAAAGGTTCAGCTTTTGGCGATGAGGCGTGAGTTTCGTTCATTGCGAAAGGCCAGTTGGTCGATGGTCTGGGTCGCGTGCCCGGCTTCTTCGCGAGCCTTGAGGATCACGCCGTGTTGTGGCGACTTGCTGCATACCGGGTCGGCGTTGCTTGCATCACCGGTGAGCATGAACGCCTGGCAGCGGCAGCCGCCGAAGTCTTTTTCTTTCTCGTCACAGGAGCGGCACGGCTCGGGCATCCAGTCGTACCCGCGAAAGCGGTTGAAGCCGAACGAGTCGTACCAGATGTGCTGCATGCTGTGGTCGCGCACGTTGGGAAACTGCACCGGCATCTGTCGGGCACCGTGACAGGGCAGGGCGGTTCCGTCTGGCGTGACCGTCAGGAAAATACTGCCCCAGCCGTTCATGCAGGCTTTCGGGCGTTCTTCGTAATAGTCCGGCGTGACGAAAATCAGCTTGCACGGATGCCCTTCGGCTTCCAGTTTTGCGCGGTATTCGTTGGTGATGCGTTCGGCGCGCACCAGTTGCTCCTTGGTCGGCAAAAGCCCAACGCGATTGAGTTGCGCCCAGCCGTAGAACTGGCAGGTGGCGAGCTCGACGAAGTCCGCTTCCAGTGCGATGCACAACTCGATGATGCGGTCGATCTGGTCGATATTGTGCCGATGGGTGACGAAGTTCAGCACCATCGGATAACCGTGGGCCTTCACCGCCCGGGCCATTTCCAGTTTCTGCGCGAAGGCCTTTTTCGAGCCGGCCAGCAGATTGTTCACCTGCTCGTCACTGGCCTGGAAGCTGATCTGGATGTGATCCAGGCCGGCCTTCTTGAAGTCGCTGATTTTCTGTTCGGTCAGGCCGATGCCGGAGGTGATCAGGTTGGTATAGAAACCCAGCTTGCGCGCTTCAACGATCAGCTCTGCGAGGTCCTGACGCACCAGCGGTTCGCCACCGGAAAAGCCAAGCTGCGCGGCGCCCATTTCCCGCGCTTCACGAAACACCTTGATCCACTGCTCGGTGCTCAGCTCTTTGCCTTGCTCGGCGAAATCCAGCGGATTGGAGCAGTACGGGCATTGCAGCGGGCAGCGATAGGTCAGCTCGGCGAGCAGCCACAGCGGCAAGCCGACCTCGGGTTTGGTCGGTACTTGCCTTGATGAATCAGGCAAGTTCGATCCAGTGCTGCGCACGGGCAACCTCCATGAATTGCTCGATGTCGTCTCCGAGTTCGGGCACGCCGGGAAACTGTTGGTCGAGCTCATTGATGATGGCCGCGACATCCCGTTCACCATCAATCAAACCGCCGATCAGCGCGGCACTTTCGTTGAGCTTGATCATGCCTTCCGGGTACAGCAGCACGTGGCCTTTTTGCGCCGGTTCGTACTGGAAGCGGTAGCCGGGGCGCCAGGTCGGGGTCTTGCTGCGATCGAAACTCATAAGGTGATTCCTTTGTGCCAGACCCGTTCCCCGGTCACGCTGTGATACGGCGGGCGTTTCAGTTCGTAGGCCATGCTCATGGCATCAAGCATGCTCCAAAGAATGTCCAGTTTGAACTGGAGAATTTCCAGCATGCGCTCCTGGCCTTCACGGGTGGTGTAGTGCTGCAACGTGATCGCCAGACCATGCTCGACATCACGCCGTGCCTGGCCCAGGCGCGTGCGGAAATACTCGTAGCCGGCCGGGTCGATCCATGGGTAGTGCTGGGGCCAACTGTCCAGGCGCGATTGGTGGATCTGCGGGGCGAACAGTTCGGTCAGCGAGCTGCTCGCGGCTTCCTGCCAACTGGCACGGCGGGCGAAATTGACATAGGCGTCCACGGCGAAGCGCACGCCGGGCAGTACCAGCTCCTGGGAACGCAGTTGGTCCGGGTCGAGGCCCACGGCCTGGCCCAGGCGCAGCCAGGCTTCGATGCCGCCGTCTTCACCGGGCGCACCGTCGTGGTCCAGCAGGCGTTGAATCCACTCGCGGCGGATCTCGCGGTCCGGGCAGTTAGCCAGAATGGCCGCGTCCTTCAGGGGGATGTTCACCTGATAGTAGAAACGGTTGGCGACCCAGCCCTGTATCTGTTCGCGGGTGGCCCGGCCTTCGTACATCGCCACGTGATAGGGGTGATGGATGTGGTAGTAGGCGCCCTTGGCGCGCAGGGCCGCTTCGAATTCTGCGGGGGACATCGGGGTGTCAGTCATTGCGGTTCTCCGGGGAACAACCAGGATATGTGTTGCTGCTGCCGGCCTCATCGCGAGCAAGCTCGCTCCCACAGGGGAATGCGGTCAACTGTGGGAGCGAGCTTGCTCGCGATAGGGGCATCCGCTACAGCACAATACTCATGCCGTCATACGCCACTTCAACCTGACGCCGATCCAGTTCCGCGCGTTCTGGCGAGTCTTCATCGAGAATCGGGTTGGTGTTGTTGATGTGGATAAGTACTTTGCGCTGGTTGGGCAATTGCTCAAGCACTTCGAGCATGCCATCGGGGCCGCTCTGCGCCAGGTGTCCCATCTCGCGACCGGTGCGGGTGCCGACGCCGCGACGCTGCATTTCATCGTCATCCCACAACGTTCCATCGACCAGCAGGCAATCGCTGCCGGCCATGATTTCCAGAAGCCCTGCATCCACCTTGCCCAGGCCCGGTGCGTAGAACAGTTTGCCGCCGGTGTTGAGGTCTTCGACGATCAGGCCGATGTTGTCGCCCGGATGGGGGTCGAAGCGGTGTGGTGAGTACGGCGGCGCGGCACTGCGCAACGGCAGCGGGGTGAAGCGCAGGTTCGGGCATGCCGGTACGCTGAAGCTCTGGTCGAGTTCGATGCGATTCCAGGTCAGCCCGCCATTCCAGTGGTTGAGCATGGTGAACAGCGGAAATCCGGTGCTCAGGTCTTCATGGACCATGTCGGTGCACCAGACCTGATGCGGGCACCCTTCGCGCAACATGAGCAGGCCGGTGGTGTGGTCGATCTGGCTGTCCATCAGGATGATTGCGCCGATCCCGGTATCGCGAAGGGCGCGGCCCGGCTGCATCGGGGCGAAGCCCTGGAGTTGGGCGCGGATGTCCGGGGAAGTATTGCACAGCACCCAGCTCACGCCGTCATCGGAAATCGCGATGGACGATTGCGTCCGCGCCTTGGCCCGCAGGCTGCCGTCGCGAAAGCCCGCGCAGTTCACGCAGTTGCAGTTCCACTGGGGGAAGCCGCCGCCGGCAGCGGAACCTAGAATCTGGACAAACATGGACGCTCCATCATTTCAACGCTGAAAATAAAACGCCTCGGATAACCGAGGCGTTGTGCTGCATCTCTGCCAAAGCTGAGATTAGCGGCTTGCGAAGTACATGGTGACTTCAAAGCCAATACGCAGGTCGGTGTAAGCCGGTTTGGTCCAGGCCATAAATTGAACTCCTTCAGGTAGGGTAGGACAGCGCTATCTATAGGTATAGTCCACCTCAAATCAGAGAGGTTCCAGATAGTTAGGTTGCTATGTTACTCAAAATTTCAAAGAAATTGCCCGTGAAACTTTGAGAAAGCTCCTTGCAGCCCCGGTAATGATCATTTTGCCGCTTGCCATGGCGCGCCTGGGGTAACGCTGTTGGCAAGGCACAGCCAGCCACCTTCGGCCTGATTCAGGCGTTGGGCCGCAGCCAGTAGAACGGTCCGGTCAATGCGCACAATCGCCTCGGGCAAGTGCGTCAGATAATCCGACGAGCGGCCGGCCAGTTTGCCTTGCCAGAGCAATTCGGCCGCTTGAGCCGTGGTGAGCGCAGCGCTGCAAAACTGATCCGCCAGGGCCTGGCGTTGAGCATTGAAGGTGGTGTCGTCGAGTGCGTTGATCAGTTCCGGCAATCGATTCAGGAATTGCTCGATGTGTTGCAGCAGCTCCACAGGTGCAACGCTTGGCGATTGCACGCCGAACAGCATCCCGGTTTGCCCGTGAATCTGCCGCAGGGCGCTGAACACCGCATAGCCGAGTTGCAACTCCACCCGCAGGCGTTGGTAGAACGGTGTCTGGCAGATATGCGCGAGCAAACGCCACGCGGCTTCGTCGGCCATTTCCGGGGTGGCTGCAGGACAGAACAGCAGCAACGCGTGCTCGCTGGAGGCGGTATCGACAGTGCTCCACAGATGCCGTGCAAGGATCGAAGAGGGCGGCGTCAGTTGATTGTCCGGCGTGCCGGGTATGCGGCTCAAGGCCAGGCCCATGGCCGCTTGAGTCTGAGCCGATAACCCGATGGCCAGCCCATCCCATCGCGCACTCGACCAGAGAGGCTGCACGTCATCCGAGTTCGCGGACTGCCCGAGGCAGTATTCGGGTAATGCCTTGAGCAGTTGTCGAATCGGTATTGGCGCAACGCTCGTCGATTCGGCTTGTGAGACAGCGGCGTCAGGTTTTGTCAGTTCTTTCAGCGCATGCTCCAGGACGCTGGGCATCGGTTCCTGCAGCCCGTTCAGTTTGAGCAGCCATTCGTTGCCCGATGCACTGAAGGAAAATTCCACACCGGCCTGGTGCGCGTCTTCGCGCAACGGTTGCAGGTAGTTTTCCAGCCGTGATTGAAGGTGGCTACCGGGAGCCGAGTCCAGACGCCAGCGCAGATAAATCGCGCCTTCAGCACCGTTGTCCGGCCATGCCTGGCTGAATTGCATCGGCGAACGTTCACGACGGCTGCGCGAACGGTCCTGGGCAAAAGTGCGCAGGCCTCGGTGGGCGCTGGTCTGGCCGCGAATCAATCCGGCGTTGGCTGCCGGTGCTTCGGAGCACAAGAACGGGTTGGGTGCCGGCAATTGCCATGGGCCGCTGAAGTTATCCACAGCGCCGATTTGTTGAAGGATTTGCTTGAGGGCGGTAACACCCGGCTCGGATAACCCGACTTCGCGTTGTTCGCTGTCCAGTCGGGCCAGTTGCAAGGCGCCGCTGACTTGCTGCTGGCGCTGGAGCAGGGTGGCGTACTCTTCACGCAATTGGTTCCAGTCTTGCGCGGCAAAGAAACCGAGCCAGTCCATCAAGCGTTCGCGGATGCCTGTTGCCGAGTTTGCGGTGGGCAGGGTGAATTCGATATGCAGCAAGGCTTGCCCGGCGAACTGGTACAGCGGCTGGGCTTTGAGGTGATCGGCCAGCCCGCGCTCGCGCAGGTCCGCCATTAAGCCACCGGGTTTTGCCAGGTTCAGCCAGTGGCACAGGAACGCCAACGCATCGGCAGAGAAATCGGGTAGCACTTCAAGGGCAAACAGCAGATCCAGGCGTCGCTCGCCAGTCTGTTGATAACTGTTGGTTGAGGCGTCCATCAGCGGTACTGGGGGCAGTTGAGTGGCTGTCTGGCCTTTGGCAATGACACTGCCAAAGGCTTCGGCCATTGCCTTCAACTCAACGAGACTCTGTGGCCCGGCCAGGCTCAAGGTCATTTGCCCGGTCTGGTAAAACCGCTGATAAAAATCCTGCAGCGCCTGCTGAAACTCGGGTTGTTGCAGCGGCAGACTGTCGCGATTGCCGGCATGAAAACCCCGTAGTGGATGAGCCTCGGCCAGGCCATTGAACAGCGCAAATTGCTGCTGCGCCTTGGCATCCTGCGACCAGGCGACAAACTCTGCCTGCAGCACTTCCCGTTCCCGCTGCTGGTCGTCCGGATTCATACGTGGATGGGCGAGCATGTCTGACAGACGCTCCAGCCCACCGGCAAACGCCTGGGGTGGCAGTTCGAAAAAGTAGTCCGTGGTGCGTTCGCCGGTCCGCGCGTTTACCTGGCCGCCATGACTCTGGACGTAGGCCATCAACCCTTGCCCGGCGGGAAAACGCTCAGTGCCCAGAAACAGCAGATGCTCAAGAAAGTGCGCCAGGCCGGGCCACGCCAGCGGCACATCATGGCTGCCCGCGGCGACCCGCAACGCTGCTGCGCAACGCTTTAAATCCGGGGCATGACGCAGCGTCACCCGTAGACCATTGGCCAGGGTTTCAGTGTGGGGGTGAGGGTGATTCAGCGCGGGCATGGGCACTTCCAGAACAGTGAAGTGCCAATGCTAGCGGATTAGGACTTGTTCAGCTCGCCGTAAAGCTCGGGGCGGCGATCGAGGAGGTAGCGATTGGCGGCACGGGAATCGACCATCAACTGTCGATCCAGCTCACCGACAATCAGCGATTCATCCAGTCCCGCCTGAGCGATGCGGCTGCCATCCGGCGCAGCGATGCTGCTCTGGCCGCAGTAGTGGATGTCGCCTTCGTGCCCACAGTAATTGGCATAAGCCACGTAGCACTGGTTTTCGAAGGCGCGGGCGCGCACGGTGACATCGGCGACGAAATCGAACGGAATCATGTTCGCAGTCGGCACCAGGATCAGCTCGGCACCGGCCAGGGCCAGGCGTCGGGCGTTCTCCGGAAATTCCAGGTCGTAGCAGATCAAGAAACCGAGCTTCCAGCCGTTGAGCTCAACGATGGGAAACTCGTCGGAACCTGCGCTGAACATCGAGTGATCCAGATCGCCGAACAGATGGGTTTTGCGGTAGTTGCAGACGCGCTCGCCGTCAGAGTCGATCAACTGCACGGCGTTGTAGATTTGTCCGTCCTCGGTGCGCTCGGGATAGCCATACAAAATGGCGATCCCGGCAGCCTTGGCAATGCGCGCAACCTGCTGCGCCGACTCACCGTTGTACACCTCCGCCAGCACGCTGACGGCATCGACGCCGATGTTGTAGCCAGTCAGGAACATCTCCGGCAGCACCAGCAGATCGGCGCCTTTTGCCTCCAGCGCAAGCTGCTGCAAGCGTTGCAGGTTGCCGGCGACATCCAGGGGCAGCGGCGGACATTGGTAAAGGGCTACGCGCATTTCGGATTCCTCTTACTCGGGCAGGGCGATCGGTCCGATCTCGTTGAACACATCTCCTGGACCCGGATTCTCGGCGTGAGTTGCACCGCCGAAATGTTTCATGATGCCCCACACCGCGTTGAGCGAGGTCTGTACCGCACCCTCAACCCAGGCCGGTGTCCACGAAACGTCGTCACCGGCGATGAAGATCCCGCGCTGTTCGGCTGGCATGTCGTCCTGCATGAAGTGGGCGTACATGCGTTGGTTGTAGCGGTAGTGGCCGGGCAGGGCGCCTTTGAACGCGCCGAGGAAATGCGGGTCGGCTTCCCACGAAACGGTGATCGGGTCGCCGATGATCCGCGCGGCGATGTCGACTTTCGGGTAGATCTTTTTCAGTGCATCCAGCGCCAGTTTCACGCGTTTTTCCACCGGTTGGGGCAGCATTTTCAGCGCGTCGCTCATCCACGAGTACGAGAGGCAGATCACCCCCGGCTTGTCGTCGCCGTTGTCGAACAGATAAGTGCCACGGGTCAAGCGGTCGGTGAGGGTCATGCTCATCAGGTCGCGGCCGGTTTCCGGATCCTTGTCCTTCCAGAACGGGCGGTCGACCATCACGAAAGTCTTCGACGACTGCATGTAGCGGGTGCGGTCCAAAGCCATCCACATCTTTTGCGAGAACAGGGTTTCGTCGCATTCGATCTGGGTGGTCAGCAGCCAGCTCTGGCAGGTGGTCAGCACGGCCGCGTATTCGCGGGTGTCACCCCAGTTGTCGGTGACGGCGAAACGGCCGCCCGGCGCGTGGGCAATCTTCTTCACGCCGGTACGCGGTGCGCCGTTGTGCAGCGAGCTGAGGCTGGTGCCGGCCGGCCAATGCGCGCAACGCTCCGGCACATGGCGCCAGATGCCTTGTGGCACCTGTTCCACGCCGCCGACCACCAGGTGCTGGTGGTCGTCGCAGTTGGTCATCACCACGCGGAAGATTTCCAGCATCGAGTTCGGGAAGTCCGAATCCCAGCCGCCGGTGCCGAAACCGACTTGGCCGAACACTTCACGGTGATGGAACGAGAGCTTGGCGAACGCCTTGGACGTGGCGACGAAGTCGTAGAAGGTGCGGTCGTCCCACAGCGGCACCAAGGTGTTCCACAGCTCCTTGAGGCGCGGGACGTCGCGGTCGCGAATGGCTTGCTGGATATCGGAGAACTGCGAGCCGGCTTCCAGAGCATCGGCCCAGGCGTCAGCCACTTCCTGGAACAGTGCAGGAAGGTCCGACAGCTTCTGTGCGTAATGGGTCTGACCTTCGAGGTCGATCACCGTGCTGCCCGACGCGGGCGTTAGCGGGTTGGGGAAAGGTTTGGTTTCCAGACCCAGTTTGTCGACGTAGTGATAGAACGCGGTTGACGACACCGGGAAGCGCATCCCGCCCAGTTCGGCAACGATGCCTTCGGCGCCATTGAATGCCTGGGAGCGCAGGCGGCCACCCATTTTCGAAGCTTCGTAGACGACCGGTTTCAGGCCCAGCTTCATCAACTCATACGCCGCCACCAGGCCGGCGATCCCGCCGCCGACAATCGCCACTTCGGCACCGTGATTGTGCTCGGGAATACTGCCCAGCCCGGCCGGGTGTTCGATCCAGTCGTCGAAGGCGAAAGGAAAGTCCGGGCCAAAAATGGTGACTGGTTTCTTACCGTCTGCAGGATGGCGATTGTTCTTGTTCATGGCTGACCTTGCTGGCGACCCGACGCGCAATGCGCATCTGAGTATAGGAAAAGATGCCAGCCATTCTAGAGAGCACGGAACACGTTAATAAGACGCAAAGTGTTGTCATTTTGCTATTGGTTTGATCAGTGTGACGATCTATCAATACATACTGACCACTGTGGGAGCGGGCTTGCCCGCGAAGAGGCCAGCTCTGGCACCCAAAAAACTACAGGCAGAAACTCAAACCGGCTGCCCCCGATCAATCTTGCTGCTCAAGATGATCGAAGTCGTGGTCTTCTCCACCCCATCCACACTGCCAATCTGGTCCAGCAACTGATCCAGCTGCTCCGGCGAATCGGTGCGCAACCACGCCACATAATCAAATTCGCCACTCACCGCACACAACTGCTGCACCTGCGCCATCGCGCTCAGGCGCCGCAGCACCTCCTTGCCGGAGCGTGGTTGCACGGTGATCCCCACATACGCCTGCAACCCGCCATCCACCACCCGCTGCCCGAGGCGCACGCCGTAGCCGGTGATCACCTTGGCCTTTTCCAGCCGCGCCAGGCGCGAAGTCACAGTGGTGCGGGCAATGCCCAATTGCCGGGCGAGCATGGCCACGCTCTCGCGGGCGTTGATCTGCAGGGCGGCAATCAGTTGGCGGTCGATTTCATCGAGAACAGGCGTGCGAGTGTCAGGCAAAGGGTTATCTCCAGCGGCATGGATCAGTGCGCAAGCATGTTACAGGCAGTTTCTGCAGGACGCTCGCGACGGAGATTTGATCTAGCCTCAATACCGTTCATGACATTTTTGCCTGCGACAAATTGCCATAAGTAACTAGGTAGTACATTATTCCGCCCTTGTCACAAATGGGGAAAATTTCCGACATGAACAATTCTGGGGCTGCCGCCGGCAGTAAATGGTTGCTGGCGGGGCTGGGTGTGCTGATTGCACTGATCGGGCTCGGCCTGGCCGGTGGCGGTGGCTATCTGATCGCGCTGGGTGGCAGTTGGTATTTCCTGCTGATGGGGCTGGCGATGCTGGCGTCCGGGTTGATGATTGCCCGGCGCAAGCCGCTCGGCGCCTGGCTGTATGGTGTGGCGTTGGTCCTCACTGCGATTTGGGCCGTTTGGGATGCGGGCCTCGAATACTGGCCGCTGGTCTCACGGATACTGACCTTTGCCGTGATCGGTCTGGTTGTGGCGCTGATCTATCCGACCCTGGTCCGTGCTTCGGGCGCGACCGGCGGGCGTGGCGCTTATGGTCTGGCTGGCATTTTGGGTGTCGCAGTCGTTGCGACGATGGCCTACATGTTCGTGCCGACCCACGTGGTCAAGGCCACCACCGAACCTGCGGTAACGCCGGTCACTCCGGGCACCGAACAGAAAGACTGGGCGCACTGGGGCAACACTACCGCCGGTAATCGCTTTGCGGCCCTGGACCAGATCAACAAGGGCAACATCGACAAATTGCAGGTCGCCTGGACCTTCCGCACCGGCGATATTCCGCAAAGCACCGGTGCCGGCGCCGAAGACCAGAACACTCCACTGCAAATCGGTGACACCGTCTACACCTGCACCGCCTACGGCAAAGTCTTCGCCCTGGATGCCGACACCGGCGCCCAGCGCTGGAAGTTCGACCCGCAAGGCACTGCGCCCAATTGGCAGCGTTGCCGTGGCCTGGGTTACTCCGAAACCCCGGTGTCTTCGGACAATCAGCCAACCGCCTGTACGAAACGTCTGTTTCTGCCGACCGGCGACGCGCGTCTGATCGCCATTAACGCCGACACCGGCAAGCCCTGCGAAGAGTTCGGCAACAAAGGCACCGTTGACCTGACCACTGACATGGGCGAAGTAAAGCCCGGTTACTACCAGCAAACCTCGACCCCATTGGTCGCTGGGGACGTGGTGATCGTCGGTGGTCGCGTGGCCGATAACTACTCCACCGGCGAACCACCGGGTGTAGTCCGCGCCTACGACGTACGTAGTGGTGAACTGGTATGGGCATGGGACCCGGGCAACCCGAACACCACCAAACGCCCACCTGCTGGCGAGACCTACACCCGTGGCACGCCGAACGTGTGGTCGGCCATGTCCTACGACGCCAAGCTCGGTCTGGTGTACCTGCCGACTGGCAACGCGACGCCAGACTTCTTCGGCGGCCAACGTACCGAGTTCGACGACAAGTGGAGCTCGTCCATCGTCGCTATCGATGTGAAGACCGGCCAGGTACGCTGGCACTTCCAGACCACTCACCACGACCTGTGGGACTTCGACCTGCCGGCACAGCCACTGCTGTACGACGTGCCGGACGACAAGGGCGGCACCCAGCCAGCCCTGGCGCAAGTCACCAAGCAGGGCGAGATCTTCCTGCTAAATCGCGAAACCGGCGTGCCTATCGCCCGCGTCGAAGAGCGCCCGGTGCCGCAAGGCAAGGTTCCCGGCGAACGCTACTCGCCAACCCAGCCGTTCTCGGTGGACATGCCGTCAATCGGCAACAAGACCCTGACCGAATCCGACATGTGGGGCGCCACGCCGTTTGACCAGTTGATGTGCCGCATCCAGTTCAAAGGCATGCGCCATGAAGGCGTCTACACCCCGCCGGGCATGGACCGGGCCCTGCAATTCCCGGGCTCGCTGGGCGGCATGAACTGGGGCAGCGTCTCGGTTGATCCGAACACCCACTACATGTTCATCAACGACATGCGCCTGGGCCTGGCCAACTACATGATCCCGCGCGACAAGATCGGCGCCGGGGCCAGTGGAATTGAAATGGGCGTGGTACCGCAGGAAGGCACACCGTTCGGCGCCATGCGCGAGCGCTTCCTCTCGGCGGTCGGCATTCCGTGCCAGAAACCACCGTTCGGCACCATGTCGGCCATCGACCTCAAGACCCACAAGCTGGTGTGGCAAGTCCCGGTCGGCACCGTGCAAGACACCGGCCCGCTTGGCATCCGCATGCACCTGCCGATCCCTATCGGCATGCCGACCCTCGGCGCATCGCTGGCCACCCAGTCGGGCCTGCTGTTCTTCGCTGGCACCCAGGACTTCTACCTGCGCGCCTTCGACACCGGCAACGGCAACGAAATCTGGAAATCGCGTTTGCCAGTGGGCAGCCAGTCCGGGCCGATGACTTACGTATCGCCGAAAACCGGCAGGCAGTACATCCTGCTGACGGTGGGCGGTGCGCGTCAGTCGACGGATCGTGGGGATTATGTGATTGCCTATGCTTTGCCCAAATAAGGTGATGTAGGAGCGAGCTTGCTCGCGAAGGTCGTGAACGATAACGCTTGCTGTCTGGATGGACGCGGTGCTTTCAAGTCCATCGCGAGCAGGCTCGCTCCCACATTGCGCGGGGCATCAGGATGGACAGCGACCGTCACTCGTAGTCGAATGCGAGAACGAAGGTTCCGAGGCAATGGATATGACGAGGAAGATGCCCCCCGCAGTACGCGATCATGCCCTGCAGATCGCCCACCACGAAATGGGCCACTACGTCGTGGCCCGCGCCCTGGGGTTTGAAACGGGCGGCGTGACCCTGACGGTGACTATGGATCTGCGGCACCAGGGAGGGGCCTGCATTACGCTGGTGCGCCCGATTTCGTCGATGGAAGCCATGAAGGAACATCTGGAAGCCCGGATGATGGTGCTCCTGGCTGGCGCAATGGCGCAGACACTCCCTTCAAAACCTTCAGCCGCCAAACGCGTCGACAAGCCCATAGCCACTGCCATCCTCAAAGGCGAGCAGGGGGCTGAACAGGATTACGCAAAAATCAGGGAGCTTCAGCATCTGCTGCGCAATATCACTTGCCCCGATACCGATCCCACGTCGTCTGAGCAGATAGCGGCGGAGCTTAAAGCGATGACAGATCGGGTTTGGATTCGGACTCAAGGAATTATCGAAGATCAGGCCGGGACGATTGCCGAATTGGCGGCGACATTGGTCGACGGCATGGTGCTCGTTGAGCAATGGGGGCGGGGGGCGGATACGTATGAGGTGGTGTTGACGGGGCAGATGCTGGAGCGACTGCGGGTGGTGCAGGCCATCCCTTCGTTGCGTGTTTGGACTGACAGTTGCAGTGATGCCGTTCAGCACTGGAAATAACGAAGGGTCGAAGCGTTACTTGCTCGCGAGCATAGCGTCTTGCACCAATGGCAACAGTGCATCAGTTGCCGCCAACAGTTCGGCAAGAAGGGTTTCGTCCACATCCATATAACCTTCGTACTCAGCCAGATTGCGGCGCTCGTGACAAAGTGCGAACAGGCGTACCTGGATTTTGTTCAGACCGAGAGTATGTACAAGGCACTGAAATACCAGATAGCGGCGGTCGGAGCGAAAACCCTGCAGACGCATGGCCGTCAGTGCCAGGGCATGTGCGGCGTTGTAGGCGAGGTCGAAGCGACTGGCGAAGGACAGGGCCGAACTGTGGGCATCCTTCAAGCGGTCCGTGGCCGATCTCAGCAGCCCTTCACATTCCTTGCGATCTGGCGGTTCGGCTTTGAGGCCGCCGCTACGCACCAGGTTTTCCAGATTTTCGTTACTGCCCATCGGCTACCTCTGCTGGATTGTGGCCAATCAAATCAATTTTGTCCTGTTGTTCAACCCGCACTACAAAGCTGTTGCCGGCCGCCTTCTTGGTTTGCCAGTCGACCAGTGTGTAGAGCGTTGGGTTAATGGTGCGGCCAAGCTGTTCCTCTACGGGCAGTACCCGTTCCATCAAGTCGCTGTAACTGAGATTTTCACCAATCAGCATCAGGTCAATGTCACTGCCTGCGTGCTCGTTACCCTTGGCAATGGAGCCATAGATGAACGCCCATACCAACTGATCATTCAGCGGAGTCAAGGCCGCACGCAGCTGCTCTGCAATGCCAAAAGTCTTACGCACTATCCCAAGCAGTTCTGCATAGATGGGGCACTCAGGGTTGGCTTGGTAGTGCGTCTGATTACCCCGTCGACTCATGGTGAGAATGCCTGCGCTATGCAGACGCTCCAGCTCACGCATCAGGCTGCCCTTGCCGACCTGTGCCCAGCGGGATATTTCATTGGCATAGAAGCTCTGATCCGGTTTGCCATACAACATGCCCAGCACTTTTTGCTGGGTGGCAGTAAAGAGAGCATCGCTTAGCGGGATGGCAGGCATGGTCGGTTCTATAAGTCCCAAAAAGGGAACGATAGGTCCCTTTTTGGGAATTATCAACTTTGCCGTGATTATGTGTTTTTCGATGGGTCTGCTTCCTTTCTCATTTGAACAGGCCGGCGCGTCAGCACCTTTACCACATCATCAATCACCGCTTTGCTCATCGTCGTCAGGTAATGCGCGGCCCAGGCGTGGCGGTCGGAGTCTTGGGAGTAGGCGGCGTCCACGATGAGGGACTTGGCGAGGAACAGCAGGTCGGAGGCTTGGGCCAGAGCGTCGGCGATGGGGACGTTGCGGCAGACGTGGAACAGAGGTTGATCCGAGAGGTACAGGAAGGGTGTGAAGCCGGCGGTTTTCAGGTCTGAGGGTGCGGGTGAATCTGCTTCAGTCATGGTTTTACTCCTGGGTTCTAGGAGCCGCCACAATCGTTTCCAAGCGAATGGGTGACGGCTGTACGCAGGTTGGAAAACCGGGAACCTAGGAACCGGCACGCCCGAAGGCGTCCCACGCACAGCCGTCATAACTCAGGATCACACAATACAAGCAATCGTGATGAGGGCGCTGTTGCGGCTAGAGTTCGGCGGGTTTCCAAGCCCGATCGCTGAATGGTCAGCGACGTCCGGAGACTATCCCGTCGAAGAAAAGGGCAACAAGGCGGCAAAGTGCCCAAATAGAAGATTCGGAGTTTGCCTACAAGGTCTGCGGGCGTCATCCGATAAAGCGAGAGCTTAAGTAAACAAAACTAAACGCCAGGCACGAAAAAGCCGCGCATTGCGCGGCTTTCTTGTTTGGTGGGCCCACACGGACTTGAACCGTGGACCAAAGGATTATGAGTCCTGCCAAGTGGCTATCCCAAAATATCCCGAAACGTTGATAGAATATGGCTTTAGGCCCAGTAATCGCTTGGCTTCGCCATTCGCCTTTGTTGATCTGTTTACCGATCTATCCTGGCCGGATGCTTACAAAGTGCTTACAAAGATTCGGGGGTGTTATGGGGCAGAAGAAGCGATTCGGGCTGACGGTCAAGCGTATCAATGACCTGATGCCGCCAGCCGCTGTCGGTGGTCAGGATTTCTACTGGAGCGCCGATCAGGCAGGGTTGGCTGTCCGCGTGACTGCGGGCAAGAAGGCGTTCATCTGGCAGGGCCGCTACTTGGGCAAGGTTGTTCGGATCACCATTGGTGATTGGCCGGGTAAGAGCATCGGCGATGCCGAGAAGGTGGCGCGCACGTTCCAGGCCGAGCTGGATCAAGGCCGCGATCCCCGGCAACTGAAGAAAGACAACGAGGCTGCTGCCGCTGCTGCGGTTGAGCAAGCCCGCCTTGAGATTGTCACGCTGGCCGATGGTTGGGCCGACTACCTTGCCGACCGCCGTTCGCACTGGGGCGATGCTCATTACCAAGACCATGTGAATCTGGCCAAGGCCGGTGGCGAAAAGCGCAAGCGCGGTGCTGGCGAAACGGTCGCCGGTCCGCTGCATTCTCTGATGGGGCTGCCGTTGTCGGCGTTGAGTGGCGAAGCGCTGGAGCGTTGGGCGGCACAGGAAGGCGCAATAAGGCCAACTCGCGCAAGGTTGGCCATGCGTTGCCTTAAGGCATTCCTGCGCTGGGCCGCTGATGAGCCAAAGTATCGGGCCGTGGTGGCTGGCGATCAGGCCATCACCAAGCGCGCCAAGGATCGATTAGGGCGTGCCGAGGCAAAGCAGGGTTGTCTGCTAAAGGAGCAACTACCAGCGTGGTTTGCTGCCGTGCGTGGCATCGACAACCCCGTTATCAGTGCCTACCTGCAAACGCTGCTGCTCATTGGTTCGCGTCCAGGTGAACTGCTCGCCTTGAAGTGGTCAGACATTGATTGGAAGTGGCACAGCCTGACCATTCGCGACAAGGATGCCAGCAAGGGTGGCCGTGACGGCACCCGGACAATTCCGATGACACCCTATGTCGAACGCCTGCTGAGTGATCTGCCACGGCGCAATCAATGGGTATTTTCAAGCCCAGCCAGCGCGACCGGGCGCATATCCGAAGCCAACCACGCGCTTGACCGAGCCTGTGCTGTTGCCGGTGTGTCGGTAACACCGCATGACCTGCGCCGTTCGTTCGTGAGCCTGTCTGAGTGGCTGGAGCTGCCGTCAGGCGTCATTGCACAGATCGGTGGCCACAAGCCTAGTGCGACTCAGGAACGGCACTACAAGGTGCGTCCGCTGGACCTGCTGCGCCTTCATCACGAGCGCTTCGAAACATGGTTACTGGAGCAGGCCGAGGTATCGGTCCCTGTCACTGACGGCCCGCGTCTGAGGGTTGTGTAATGAATGATGAGTGCGGATTCATTACCGTGAAGCTGAAGGTTGCGCGTGCCGGAATTGCTGAGTTTAAGCTACCGCTTGAAGCTGACGGAACGCTGCACCCGAGTCTTGAGCCATTCCGGTCAATCGAAAGTCTGAATGAGCTGTGGGACAGATTTGATGGGCAGTTGATCGACAAGGTAGTCAACAGCCCGGACGACAGTGATTCCATGCAGACGTTGCTGAGTTTATTGGTGGACGATCGTGTCGGGCCTGGCTTGCTGTCTGCATTGCGCGAGTTTCGTCGTAGGCAGAGGCTGAAGCTCATGAAGCGACTCGAGGACCATGGCGAAGTAAACGGGGGGCAGGGGAGCGTCGATGATCGAGACCCTGAAACTGTTGTTAGAACTCTTAATCGTAAGAAGGAGCGGCTGAAGAAGGGGCTTTAGTGGACAGTCACTCGCGGGAGTGGGTGTCCGTGACTTCAACACAACCATGTGAATAATTAGAAACCGATGGCAGCAGAATTAACTATCGGGAACCTGACCATGAATACATTTCAAACATTGGACTCAATCGACCGTCCAACCATGACTACGGCTGAGGCTGCGCACTTTCTCAACCGTAAGCCTCAGACTCTGCGCAACTGGGCAATTCAAAACACCGGACCAATCAAGTGCAGGCGCATCGCGGGTCAATTGGCATGGCCGACTGCAGAGATACGCGCCTTGTTTGACGAAATGCGCCCCAACGCCGAGCAAAACGAACAAGCATAAAAAAGCCGGACGTTATGGCGTCCGGCGGTGCTGGTTACTGCTGCAATCAGTAACGAGCGCGCTGATTGTCACATTCAGTCCGGCCCCCGACAAACGGTTGAGGGCTACACAATGAATTTATACGACGAATCGTCGATACCGCGTGAACCGTCCGGCGGCGGTCCCGCGCCTGCCAGCAAGATTTCCCGCTACCCCGCATTGGGTGATAAACCAGGGCAAAGCACCGGGTGTCTACTCCAACTCGCCAATGGCGACATTTTGCTCACCGCTGCTCATCCGCATAGCACGTTTATTCTCCACGCTGCCCAGCAGCTCCTGAACAGGGGGTGAGCTATGGCCGGTGACTGGATAAAGATGCGCGTTGACTTAGATACAGATCCGGCGGTTATCAGCATTAGCGCTGATCTGAACGTTACTGAATGCACCGTAGTTGGAATGCTTCATCGCCTGTGGGCATGGGCTGATGCGCAGTCACGCAATGGTCACGTTGCTGGTGTGACAAAAAAATGGATTGACCGTTACGTGTGTCACGACGGTGTTGCTGATGCGTTGGAAAAAGTTGGTTGGCTGCTAGAAGAAAACGGCGGAATTACCTTTCCTAATTTTGATCGGCATAACGGTCAGTCGGCCAAGAAGCGCGCAATAGACGCTCGCAGGCAGCGCGAACACCGCGATAATAAGTCACGTAATACGTCACGCAATGAGCGTGACAAAAGCGTGACCAGAAAAGAGAAGAGTAGAGAAGAAAAAAGCTTTAGCGCGTCGCCTCTAAGTTCTTCTCTAGGACTGCAGATTGAGGGGGCGCAAGAGCGTGCAGGGCTATCTGTCAATGCTGTCCGGGTTGCCCTAATTCCCAGCAATAAGCTCAAAAACGATGGGGCGACTGCTGGGGTAAAAAGCAGGTTGACCAGTGAGTAGTTGTCTTGAGAGCACCGCCAGTGCCTACCTGCAAGGCGCGGTCGATGGGGGTGTGTATGGCGAATAATCGTGACTGGGCACTGACGATCGTTGGCGACCTGCTGGACGGATTCGACGCAGATCCTGACGCGTCGGTACTTGGCCTGCTGACACTCGGTTACGGCCAGCCGGTGCCGGTATTGCTGCAAACACAGTGGTCCGATTTTGACCTACAGGCCGGTGTCTGGTGGGTCGGTGACGAGCCGTTACCTCTGACAGCGCCTTTCGTGGAGCTGCTGACGCGCTATCGGCGTTGCTGTGCTGGCCGGGGTGATCGCTTGTTCATTGGGTGCAAGGGTAGAGCGCTGGGCAAGACTGAAGCGAACGCCAGGGTGCACGAGCTGACGCGTGAATTCTTCAATCTGGACGATCTGTTGGACTTGTTTCCTGACATGGGCGCGGCGCAATGGGCGCAGTGCTTGCGCGAGTACGTCGAGCTGGGTGGAACGGCTGAACAAGTCGAGGCGCTGGGGCGTGAATTCAACAGGCGTCGGTGCAGCCTGCTGGAAGCATGGCACGGTGATGTGCTGTGTGTCGCGGAAGTGATGTCGGCGCGGAGCTTTACGCGCTGATTGAGGCCGGAAGGTTTCTTCACCGTCTTCACCGGCAGGCCGAAGGTTATCGAGTAGGTGTGAGCGTGCGGCATAGCCCTGATCGGGCTGGCTGTTGGGTTGGTCAGTCAGGTGGCGAGGTATGCGATGGGTGAGACGCGGTATATCGAATTCAGTGATGCGGCGATCAGGGCTGAGGCCAAAGATGAAGACGTCCGCGACCTTCGTGACCAGCGCTACTCGGATTTGAGGTTTCGTTTTCTCAAAGATCGGCGCCGGGGTGTGTGGTACACAGTGCATGCAGGCACGTGGCAGAAGGCGGCGGAGTGGCCGAACTGCGGCTGCAAGGAGATGGAGTCGCGGATGTCGTCGCTGATGTTACTGCGGGCTGGCGGTGTTCAACCTGACGCCAGGCTGCGCGCTCTGTATACGGTGGCTGACGTGGTGTCGTGGTATCTGGAGCGACATTTGAACACGGCCACGGTATCGAGGGCGCGCAAGGCCAGTTGCCGGTCGCTGGCCAAGAATTGGCTTCTCCCACGGCTGGTGGGTATGCCGGTGGATCAGTTGAACACGGCCACACTTGACCGGCTATTGATTCAACCGATGCAAGCGTTGGTAGCCCCGGCCACGGTGTGCAATGCCTATCGGGTGTTGAACGCGGCGTTTCGCACGTCCAAGCGTCTGGGGCTGCTAAACGTCAATCCTCTGGCTGATGTCAGGTTCACCGATTTCGGGCTGGGCCGCATACGGCCGAAGGGGGCACGGTTGTTTCCACGTGACGTTGGTTGGCTGATGGATCTGTTGGCGCAGCGCCTGCTGAAGTCGCCGGGGCCTTGTCTGTTGGCGCTGCTGATGCTCTGTCACGGTACGCGGATCGGCGAGACGCGGCAGGCGCGCTGGGACCACTTCGACTTGGATGCTGGCTGGTGGGTGATTCCGGCTGAGCTGACCAAGACGCGAACGCGGCTTGAGCTGCCGCTGACACCTGCTGTAGTGGCTGTGCTGCGTTGGTACAGGGATCAGCTATACAGCAAGCCGAGCGTGTATCTGTTTCCAGGTGGTCATGGTCACGCGCTGACGGGGCCGGGGGCATCGTTGGCGATTGCCAGTCTGAGCGCCGGTGCCTGGTCAAGCCACGATCTGCGCAAGCTGGCACGGGCTGGATGGCAGCATCTGAACGTCAATTATGTGATTGCCGAGCAGTTGCTGAACCATGCGATGCCGGGCCTGACCGAAACCTATGTGCAGGGTGATCTGTCGGTGCTGAAGCGGCAGGCGCTGGAGGACTGGCACGGTGTCGGTGTGGCAGGCGTTGAAGGGTTGGATTTGGCGCGGCGCTTCGGCTTGTTTTTTGATTTGCTCTAATTTTCCCGAGACTGCTAAAGCGCGTGCTAGATAGTCTGCGCGCCCATAGCCGCGTTTGCCCGGTAAAAGTGCGTATTTTTATGGGTAAAACGGGGCCGTTGGAAAAAAGAATAGCTGCGAGATGTTTTCGGGGTAAGGCGTGAAAGCTGGGATTTAGAGCGGTTACGGGGTGTTGGCTGGATTTAGCTTATCAGTCTGAGGTGTTCGAATGTCAAATCCACTGTGACGCGCTCTAGTACGTGCCTTTGCGGGAAGTGCGTGAATCTGGCGGGTATGGGATCGGTAGCAGTTGGCATGAGCAGGGCGCTTTAAAAAAATTTACCAGCTCGCATAACGCTAGGTAAATCAGTGTGTTGCAAAGGGATTAGAGCGGAAAAGTCGAGGGTAAGATGCCCGCAAATTTCTGGTGCGTCGACTTGGCAAGGCACCTTCAACCTGGTGCTGATGGTCATTGGTCGGGGCGGCAGGCGCGGTAATTTGGAAGATGATCCAGGTCAAGCAGGTCGTCGTGGCCGCCGTCAAAATGTAGAGGCTGGGTCAGTCGATCCGGAATCAATACGCGGTGCGGAGCCGATATGCACAAAGTTATGCCGTTACTGCTAGCGCTGGCATTGATGTCCACGACAGGCTGCGTCGAGCTTGTTGATGCCCGTCGTGATTATTTGCAATGGGTCGACTCGCTCGATCTGCCGCGACAAGCAACACCTGTGCAGCAACAACAAGTAGCGCCTATGCAGCAGCAAATGCAGATGCAGCAGTACGGCCAGCCGGTATACCGCGCACAGGATTGCATCGGCGCGGTGGTCAATGGTGTGTGTCATGGCAGTACCGGCGCGGCGCAACCGATGGCGACCTGCTACGGCCAGATGCTCAATGGACAATGCATCGGACCCCAGTTCTAACACCAGTGAGGGCGCGACGATGCAGTCGACCAGTATTTATCGGGTGGTGATAGCGACACGATCACGCAGTCAGTGCAGCGGCTCAAGGCCACGGGCCTGACCCAAGTTGAAGTGGCATCGGCGCTGGCCAAGGGCATTGCGACGGTAAATCGGCATTGGAATCGAGGGGAGGTCGAAGCATGAAACCCAGTATCTCGACCCATTTTGAGAACATGCAGGCGCCGTTGACCAATGTGCAGTGGTCATGGGGAGCGCAGCGGCCAGATGGTAAGGTGATTTTGCGGGCATGGCAGGACCGGCGCCGGGTGATCGACGGCAAGACATACCGCCAGTTGCTTAATCCTGACTGGCAGTCAAACTCCGCTGGCTTTGCTGAGCGCGCCCGCCATATCGAGTTGCTACGCGCAGGGGCGCCGGGTTACATGGTGATCCTGACGGCGGTTGATACCACGGCGCGACCACGGCGAATTCAGACTTATAACAGCACTGTTGTCGTGCCCATTGGAGAGCTTGTCGAGATTGATGGGCAGATATGGGGTGAGTGTCTGAGGCCGGTTCCGGTTGAATTTCTGGAGATTCCAGCATGAGGTTTTTACAAGGCTTGGTGCTGTCGCTGTTGGCGGTGGTGCTGCTGTTGACGGCATTGGCGCTGGTCTACCCGGCGCTTGATTCGGTGGGAAAGGTGATGACGGCGTGGGAGATTGCCCAAGCCCTTGATGCCCCGCGGAAGGCCAAGCCATGAGCAAGCCACGGATTACAGAGCACTACGCAAAGCTTGGCGCGAAGATGGGCGGCGTGTATGGCTGGGGTGCGGTGCGAGAGGATGAACGCACCGTGTTTCTGTCGGTTTGGATGAACGAAGGCAAGACCATCGGCGGCAAGTCCTATTACATGGTGCTGCGCGGCAACCCGGTCAAGATCACCAACGGTCTACGCGAGCGAGTTCGCCACCTTGATCTGATTCGCCAAGGCGCAGCCTGTTACCTGACGCTGTGCCGACCAGTGAACGAGAACGCAGACGAAAAACGCATCAAGACATTCGACGGCGCCTACCTGTGGCGGGCAGGCGAACTGAAAGAGCATGACGGTGATCTGTACGTTGAGGAACTTGAGCGCATACCGACGAAGGTGATGCAGATGACGTAAGAGAAGCCCCGAAAGGGGGCTTTGTCGTTAGCGGGCTTGCCCCTTCACGCGCTTGAGCGATTCCAGGCATTGTGGCAAATGGAACATGAACCGGCCAGCAACGGAAATGGTGAGAGGTATAGTAAATATATCATCTTTAAATTTGCAGGCTTTACGGTTCTGCAAATCACTGAGGATTTTTTAAAATGTCCAGTCCAAAATAATCGGCGAGAAATATTGGGAAAGCGCTAAGTACGGGTAAAGGGTCGCGAGGTGCGTCATTGATTAATTGTGATGAGGCAATCGATACTTGGTCGCTAACAAATTCTAGAGTGTTTTCTTTGATTGCTAGTAGATTGGCCTTTCGAATGTTTGCTTCAATCAAGCGTTGCCAACCTTGCTTGTCGATTTTTCTTGCATCTTGATAAGCTCGGCTGCCTCGAGCAGCAGAGAGGCCCTTATAAATCCCACCTGAACAGTTAGATATTGCTACTGTTCGCTCTAGATACTCGTCAATGTTGTCAATGTCTCTGATGGCCTCAATCATGGGGTAACTTATGAATAATTTGCCGTCTTCTGTCTCGTTGTTAAAACGACGCAGCATGTTAAGCAAGTTTTGTCCGGTAAACTTGTCGTCTTTCGGCTCGAAATCAAAAAATAGATAAATCTGTCCAATTTGATCGCGCCTTAGATTTTTTATATTCTCATCTTTGTTGGCGCTTGGGTTTAGCTCTTTAATAAGCTCAAACAGATCTAGGTCTTCGTCATCCGCAATCTCAGCGTAGAGCTCGTAGAGGTCATTTTCAAAGCTCGCTAAGAGCCTGCTTTCTTCTCCGTGAAAGAAGGCGCGCTCTAAGCTTTTAAAGTAAAGTTTTTCAACTTTTTCGCCTTCGAATACAAATAAAGTCCGCTCCATTAACTGGACAGTCCTTTGTAAATTTTTTCCAAGTTATGAGCTTTGCGAAGATCTTTTTCCGTTAATGCGGTGAGGGGGGAAATTGTCTTATCCAAAACGAAATAGCAGTCAGGTCGTAGAAGATCATTACTCATGACTCCAGTGTTATGCGTAGTCATTATAGTTTGTGCTTGCAATGCAATGACTTTTTCGACAATGGTCGACGCCAAGGCGTGATGATAGAAGGCATCGAACTCGTCTATATATGCGAATGTTACTGCTCCGTTCTTTAGTCGGAGCCACCAGAAATAGAAAATCCCGAGAGATAATGTTCCTGTTGACGCTACTGAGCCAAACTCAAGTTTTATTTCGCCGAAATCAAAAAAAATCGATTTGCCGTTACTGTTGTTGGTGTCGGCACCAACTACAAGTGAACACTCTATTCCTGCATCGTTAAGGAATTTTTCAAAATCCTTTATAGAGTCGCTTTCGATTATGCTTTGCGATAGTCGCTTAACGCCAATATCTTTTCCTACGTATTCGCCCTTGTTGGTGGCATTTAACGAGCGGAAGAAAACCATTCCCTCAATAAAATCGAGTAGTTTTGAGAAGACACTGTTTGTGGGTGTTTCATCTAGTATTGAGTTGTTTTTTACATATTTAAGTAGCGATATCTCTGAGTCGCCAACGTCTCTCTTCAGATGCTCTGCACCCTTTAGTTCGATATCTGCTAATGTTGATTCTCGGCGATCTATATGAAGAATGTCACTTTTGTTTATCGAGAGATGCTCGTAAACAAGCTTGTTCCAGGATTTTTTCCCGTAGCTATATACTATTTCGGTGCCGTCTATGCAGAACTCAAAGATAAACTCTGCAATGGATGCGGCTGAGCTACCGTTGATATAGTTATTGTCCAGTGAGGAGAAAAAACTGGGAGAGTCAGTTAGATGTAAAGCCGGATCGACCATTGCAAGACCGAGATTGGTCTTGCCCCCACCATTAGGCCCATAAATCATGGCATGTCTTACGATGCCGTTACTGACTGCGTTCTCATTAAACTCGTACTGTTGGCTAGTTAGATCAAAACATAGCCAATCTGAGAAGTTTCGATAATTTTTGACAGAAAATTTTCGTAGCATCGGGGAGGCCCCTACTGATTGACAGGGGGAGCTTAGCAGTTTTTTTTGTTGCCGTAAAAAAACTACGGCTGGGACCTATGCGGTGGGAGGCCCTCATTTCTGTGTTGCTACGTTGCTCCTCGACTCCCCATTTTTTACATTTTCTCGAGATGCAGAGCCGTTAACCCCGCTCCTTTTCGACAAAAGGGTCAGGTTAAATGTGTCGGTGCGGCGATGAGAGGGGGTACCGGGGAGCGCTAAAGGCAGGAGCGCCACCCGTTCGCTGCTATGGGCAATATTTGCCGACAAAATGTGTTCGTCGAGAAGTCGTGAATGGTCGTACAAGACCATCTGACTAGGTCTTTGAGATGGGATTTTCACTCTGGATGCTTACAAAGTGCTTACAAAGAAACCAGAAACAGAAAAGGCCAACCGCAGGGGTTGGCCTAATCTGTTGATTCTATTGGTGGGCCCACACGGACTTGAACCGTGGACCAAAGGATTATGAGTCCTCTGCTCTAACCAACTGAGCTATAGGCCCTCAGTAGGTCGCGGATTATAGCGACGGTTTTGCGACTGTGCTATCCGAAAAAGCCTTTACTGCTGTACGAAGAAACGTTGCGGCAAATTCGTCGGGGGGTAGGGGCAGGCTGACGATGTAGCCCTGGATTTGTTCACAGCCTTCGGCGGCGAGGAATTGCTGTTGCGCGTGGGTCTCGACTCCTTCGGCAATCACGGTGAACTGCATGCTGCGTCCGAGGGCGATGATGGCGCGGACGATCGCCGCGTCGTGGGGATCGTCCGGCAGGCCGCGGACGAAGGACTGGTCGATCTTGAGGATGTCCAGCGGCAGGCGCTTGAGGTAACTCAAGGACGAGTAGCCGGTGCCGAAGTCATCGATGGCCAGTTGCACGCCCAGTTGTTTGAGTTGATGCAATACCGCCAGCGCTTCCTCTGCCTGGCTCATGATGAAGTTTTCGGTGATTTCCAGTTGCAGGAAACCGGGGTTGAGACCGTTGTCCTTGAGCAACTGTTCGATGCGGCCCAGCAAGTTGGGTTGGCGCAGTTGGGCGCCGGCCAGGTTGACCGACAGCGGGCCGGGATTTTCGTACAGCCGGTGCCATTCGGCCATCTGCCGGCAGGCGGTTTCCAGGACCCAGTCGCCGATTTGCAGGATCATGCCGTTTTCTTCGGCCAGCGGGATGAAGTGTTCCCGCGGCACGTCGCCAAAGGTCGGATGGTGCCAGCGGATCAGGGCTTCGGCGCCGACCAGGCTGTAGTCTTCGAGGCTGATTTTCGGTTGGTAGCACAGGCGCAACTCGTTGCGCTCGATGGCACGGCGCAGTTCGTGTTCCAGCGCCACGCGTTCGCTGGCCTGGGCGGTTAGGTCGCGGGTGTAGCTTTCGACACGGTTGCGGCCCTTGGCCTTGGAGCGGTACATCGCGGCGTCGGCGTTCTTGATCAGTGTGGCAACGTCGCAGCCATCCTTCGGATAGAGGCTGGTGCCGATGCTGGCGCTGATGAAAAACTCGTGTTCACCGGCCTGGAACGGCGCGGCGAAACAGTTGAGCAGTTTGGTGGCGATGTGGTCGGCATCGCTGGATTGTTGCAGGCCCGGCAGCAGGATAATGAATTCGTCACCCCCCAGGCGCGCCACGGTATCGATGTCACGCAACTGCTCCTTGAGGCGCACGGCAATGCCTTTGAGCAGCAGGTCGCCGACCGGGTGGCCGAGGCTGTCGTTGATGTGTTTGAAGCGGTCGAGGTCGAGGAACAGCACCGCGCCCTGGCCGCCGTTTTCCTGCTGGCTGTTGAGCGCCGTCAGCAGGCGGCTTTCGAACAGCGTACGGTTCGGCAGGCCGGTCAGCGGGTCGTGGTGTGCCTGGTAGTCGAGTTTGGCCTGGGCGTGCTTGAGGCTGGAAATGTCGGCGAACACCGCGACAAAGTGGGTGATGAAGTTCTCCCGGTTGCGCACGGCACTGATGGTCAGCCAGCTTGGATACAGCTCGCCATTCTTGCGTCGGTTGGAAATCTCGCCTTGCCAGTGGCCTTCGGCGGTCAATTGATGCCACATGGCCGCGTAGAACGCGCTGTCATGCAGGCCCGAGGCGAGCAGGCGTGGCGTGTGGCCCAGGGCTTCGTTTTCGCTGTAACCGGTGATTTCGGTGAAAGCACGGTTGACCGCGCTGATGTGCTGTTGGGTATCGGTGATCAACACGCCTTCGGCGGTGCTTTCGAACACGGTGGCGGCCTGTTGCAGTTTTTCCTGCATCAGGTGCCGCTCGGTGATGTCCCGGGCGATGGTCAGCATGCAGTCGTCATCGCCAATCGGCAGTGGACGGCTGGATACTTCACAGAGTCGGATCTGCCCGTCGCTGCGGCGGATATGGCAGCTGAAGTCGCGGACAAAGCCATCGCGGCGCAGCAGATCGAGCATTTGCTTGCGTTCATTGAGGTTGACCCAGATCCCCAGGTCCAGCGCCGAACGATCCACCGACATGGCGCTGTTGAACCCGGTGATGCGGCTAAAACCGTCGTTGACCTCCAACAGCAAGCCATCGCTTTGCCGTGACAGCAGCAAACCGTCGGGGGAGGCGTGGAAGGCCTTGGCGAACTTTTCTTCGGATGTTTGCAGCTGTTGCTGGGTTTCCTTGAGTTGGGTGATGTCCCGCACCACGACCACCAGCGCCGGTGTCATGTCGAGGTCGAACGGCTCGGCGGAGATCAGGCCGGTAAACACATGGCCGTTGCTGCGGCGAAAGGGCATTTCCAGGTTGCGGATGCTGCCGGCCTGCAAGCGTTGCAGCAGGCCCGGCCCGACACCGGGAATCCCCCAGATGTTCAGGTTGGTGGCGGTCTGGCCAATGACGTCCTCGGCCTTGAGGCCGATTTGCTCCTCGAACGCATCGTTGACCTCCAGCAGGCAACCGTCGCTCAGGCGCGCGATCACCAGAATGTCCGGACATTGCTGGAACACGGAGGCAAATTTCTGTTCCGACAGGCGCAGTGCTTCTTCAGTGCGCTTGGCGTCGGTGATATCGATCATCAAGCCGCGCAGCACCGGCTCATGCCCGTGCTCGATCAGGCTGACGATATCTCGCACCCACAGGCAGCGGCCGTCGGCGGTGATCACCCGGTAATCGAGGCGGTGATCGCGCCCGGCCAGTACTTCGTGATCGCAGAAGGTCTGGGCTCGGGTCAGGTCGGCGGGGTGAATGATGTTGCGCCAGAAGCCTGGAATCAGCCAATGGGACAGGGGATAACCGAGAAGGTCTTCGGCGTGGGGCGATACATAGCTGTAGGTGAAGTCCGTGACTTTTGCTTCCCAGGCGATGGCCGACAGGCTCTCCACCAGGCCGCGATAGTGGTATTCGCTGCTGCGCAGTTCCTGTTCAAGGTCGACCCGGCGGGCGATTTCCGAGCTCAAGCGGCGGTTGATGCGGATAACCACCGCCAGCACGGTAGTCAGCAGCAGCAATCCGGGCAGGCCGTACACCAGCAAGTCACTCCAGAAAGTTCGATGATCGAGGACGTTACCGACCCAATGCTCCTGAATGGCGCTGATTTCAGCCGGGCTCATGTCCGCCAGGACTTTGTCGAGAATGCCGACCAGCATTTTGTTGTTGCGGGGTACACCCATGGCCAGTTGATAGCGATAGGGTGTTTCACCGCTGACATACAACCCATCGAGCTTGAGTTGGCGCAGGCTCCAGACGCTGGAAGCCAGATCGCCTACCACTGCGTCTACTTCGTCGATGGCCAGCGCCTGCAGCGCCGAACTGACGTTGGGCATCGCCACAAGGTTCAAGTCGGGATGGTGGGTGCGCAGCAGTTCGTGGGGGGCGTAGTTTTCCACCACGGCGATTTTCAGGCCGTACAGGTCTTTCAGGTTATGTGGTTGAGGACCCCCGACATGGGCCAGGATGACAATCGGAAAATCCAGATAGGGGCGGGTGAACGACAGGTAATTCTGGCGTTCCGGGGTCGACATGATTCCCGGCAGCAGGTCCAGCTTGCCCTTCTTAGCCTGTTCCAGGACGGCGGTCCAGCTCACCGGCTCGATGGGCGTGAGCCGGGTTGCCAGCCTTTTGCGGATGACCTCAATGTAATCCGCGGCAAGGCCCTGGTAGCGGCCCTCATCGTCACGAAACTCGAAGGGCGGCCATGACGCATCGACACCCAGGCGCAATTCCGGGTGAGCCGCCAGCCAGCTACGTTCTTCGTCAGTGAGAGTCAGCGCGCCAGCCGTTGCGGTCCAGGTCATCAGCGACAGCAAAAAAAGCACGGTCGGCAGTCTGGGCATAACGGTCTCGTTATGGCTCGGGGGAATGTTTCGAGTGTAGACGGCTACAGGGCGGAGGGGGGAAGCAGGGGGATTTAATCTGTACAAAGCAAAACCCCCGGCCTGGGCCGGGGGTTCTGTGATCACTCGTCGAGGAAGGAGCGCAGATGCTCGCTTCTCGTCGGGTGGCGCAGCTTGCGCAGCGCCTTGGCTTCGATCTGACGAATCCGCTCACGGGTCACGTCGAACTGCTTACCAACCTCCTCAAGGGTGTGGTCGGTATTCATGTCGATACCGAAACGCATGCGCAATACCTTGGCTTCACGGGCAGTGAGGCCGGACAGTACTTCGCGAGTCGCTTCTTTAAGGCTCTCAACGGTTGCAACATCGATTGGCGACTGCATGGTCGAGTCTTCGATGAAGTCGCCCAGATGGGAGTCTTCGTCATCACCGATCGGGGTTTCCATGGAGATCGGCTCTTTAGCGATCTTCAATACCTTGCGGATCTTGTCCTCAGGCATTTCCATGCGTTCGCCCAGCTCTTCCGGGGTCGGTTCGCGACCCATTTCCTGCAACATCTGGCGGGAAATGCGGTTGAGCTTGTTGATCGTCTCGATCATGTGCACCGGAATACGGATGGTGCGGGCCTGGTCGGCGATCGAGCGAGTGATCGCCTGACGGATCCACCAGGTGGCATAAGTCGAGAATTTGTAGCCGCGACGGTATTCGAACTTGTCTACCGCTTTCATCAAGCCGATGTTGCCTTCCTGGATCAGATCGAGGAATTGCAGGCCACGGTTGGTGTACTTCTTGGCGATGGAGATCACCAGACGCAAGTTGGCTTCAACCATCTCTTTCTTCGCGCGGCGGGCCTTGGCCTCACCGATCGACATGCGACGGTTGATGTCCTTGATCTCGGCGATGGTCAAACCGGTTTCGGTTTCCAGCGCGGTCAGCTTCTGCTGGCAACGGATGATGTCCGGCTGCAGACGACCAATGGCTTCAGCGTATTTGCCTTTGCCTTTGGCCAGGGCATCACTCCAGCTTTCGTCGACTTCGTTGCCCGGGAACTGGCGCAGGAAGTCGGCACGCGGCATGCGCGCATCACGAACGCAGAGCTGCATGATTGCGCGCTCTTGCTGACGCAGGCGATCCAGGGCACTGCGAACACGCTCGACCAGGCCTTCGAATTGCTTCGGCACCAGTTTGATCGGCATGAACAGCTCGGCCAGGGCCAACAGCTCGGCAATCGCTGCCTTGTTGTTGCGACCGTGCTTTTTCAGCGCCTTGCGGGTGATTTCCATCTGATCGGCCACAGCGCCAAAACGCTGTGCAGCGATGATCGGATCCGGACCGCTTTCGGCTTCTTCCTCGTCATCGGAGGCTTCACCCTCTTCGTCGTCGGAATCGTCATCCGCCTTGACGGCTTTCGCGTCAATCGGCGGCGGCACTTCTGCCGCAGGCGGCGCGATGCCGTCGTCCGGGTCGATATAACCGCTCAGAACGTCGGACAGGCGACCACCTTCGGTGGTGACGCGGGTGTACTCGGAGAGAATATGATCAACCGTGCCAGGGAAGTGCGCGATTGCGCTCATCACCTCACGGATGCCCTCTTCAATACGCTTGGCGATTTCGATTTCGCCTTCACGCGTGAGGAGCTCAACCGTACCCATTTCGCGCATGTACATGCGCACCGGGTCGGTAGTGCGACCAATGTCGGTCTCGACCGCAGCCAACGCTGCAGCGGCCTCTTCGGCTGCGGCTTCGTCGGTATCGGCGTCGGCCAGCATAAGGGAATCCTTATCTGGCGCAACCTCGAATACGTTGATCCCCATGTCATTGATCATGCGGATGATGTCTTCCACCTGTTCCGGATCTGAAATATCCTCCGGCAGGTGGTCGTTGACCTCCGCGTAAGTCAGGTAGCCCTGCTCACGACCAAGTGTGATCAACTCTTTGATACGAGACTGCTGTTGCGCTTTTCCGGACATAACACCCTATCCACTGAAGGTCTTGGCGGGCAAAAAACAAGCCGAGGATTATACCTGAGCTATGACCTCACGCGCCAGTTGAGGTCGGGTTTGATGCGGAAACATTGCGACTCAAGAGGTCGCGCAGTTGATTTTTCTCTTCGCTGGTCAATTCGCTTTGACGCGCTTTTCGCAGAAGTTGTTCCAGGTTTCGCTCGCGTTGGCGGGCTGACAAGCTAGTAATGGTGTCGAAAAACTGTTGTTCAAGGTTATCTCCATCAATCAGCCATTCCTTTTCCGCCAAGGCCTTGAGCAAGCGGCCTTGTTCTGTGCCGTGCCAACGCGCAATCAGTTGAATTGAGTTTAGCTTGGGATTCTTCTGTACAGCTTCGAGCAGCGCCACCAGCAATTGCGTGTTGGTGTGATCCTCGGCGGCGAAGTGCCCGGCATCCTCGACTTTTTCGGCCAGTTGCGGGTGATGCAGCAACGTGCGCAAGGCGGCGAGGGTTGGCGGTTCTACGGCGGCGGGCACCCGTGGCGCGCGGGGTTGATCACGATCACCGCCCCGTTTGCCATTCTTGTCCCACGGTTTCTTGTCCCATTTCTTGCCTCCTGCACCGGGTTTCTTCGGCGTCCATTCCTGCTGCGGCACATACATTTCCTGTGCCTGCGGCTGATGATAGTCGCTGTAATCGGGCATCGCGTCGTAATCGATGCCCGGGTCGTAGGCCGGCGGTGCTTCTTGCGGGGCGCTTTGTGCCAGCTGACTGACCGCTTCACCGCTCAGGCCGGTGATTTCGCTCAGGCGCTGACGCATCAGGGTGCGCAGGTTGGCGCCCGGGACTTTGTCGATCAACGGCGCGGCGAGGGTGGCCATATGGGCCTTGCCCTCAAGCGAGCGCGGGTCGGCTTCTTCCGTCAGTTGCTGGAAGAAGTAATCGGCCAGTGGCTGCGCGTGCTGGTTGATCCGTGCGCGAAAGGCGTCGGTGCCTTCGGAGCGGACCAGAGTGTCCGGGTCCTCGCCTTCGGGCAGGAACAAAAAGCGTGCGCGACGACCGTCCTGCAGGCTCGAAAGTGTCGCCTCCAGCGCCCGCCATGCCGCATTGCGGCCGGCCTGGTCGCCGTCGAAGCAGAACAGCACGCTGGGCACGACGCGAAACAGCCGCTTGAGGTGTTCCTCGCTGGTGGCGGTGCCCAGGGTCGCGACGGCATTGCGCAGGCCTTGCTGGGCCAGGGCAATGACGTCCATGTAGCCCTCGACGACGATGATCTCGTCGAGGTTGCGGTTGGTCTTGCGCGCTTCATACAGGCCGTAGAGTTCCTGGCCTTTATGGAAAACCGGGGTTTCCGGGGAGTTCAGGTATTTCGGCTTGTCGTCGCCCAATACCCGGCCGCCGAAGGCGATGACGCGCCCGCGACTGTCGCGGATCGGAAACATCACGCGGTCGCGGAAGCGGTCGTAGCGTTTACCGCTTTCGGCGTTTTCGATCAGCAGGCCGGCATCGATCATGGCTTTTTGTTGCAGGGTATCGCTGCTCAAATGCTTGAACAGGTTGTCCCAGCCAGGCGGAGCAAAGCCCAGGCCGAAGTCCCGGGCGATTTCGCCGGTCAGCCCGCGACCTTTCAGGTATTCCACGGCGGCCTTGCGCGATGGGTGGCTTTTGAGGGCCTGGCGATAAAAGTCGGCAGCGGCGCTCAGTAGCGGATACAGCGGCGAATCGGTCGGCTGTCGCGGTTTGTGCGGCCGGCCGCTTTCTTCGCGGGGGATTTCCATGCCGGCGGCTTTGGCCAGTTCTTCGACAGCCTGGACGAAGTCCAGGTTGTCGTGGTCCATGATGAAGCCGAGGGCGTTGCCGCCGGCGCCGCAGCCGAAGCAGTAATAGAACTGCTTGTCGGGGCTGACGCTGAACGACGGAGTCTTTTCCTTGTGGAATGGGCAGCAGGCAGTGTGATTTTTGCCGGCCTTTTTCAATTGCAGGCGCGAGCTGACCACATCGACGATGTCGGTGCGGTTCAGAAGGTCGTCAATGAAGCTCTGGGGAATTAGCCCGGCCATGGCGTTCTCGTCATCTGCGCTGAAAAGGAACCCGAAACGTACGGCGACCGAACGCGGTCATTGTTTGAGGCGCGCAAAGTGTGCGGCTCGACCAGTGTCGTCTGCGTAATCGCTGTCGGGAAGTGTATCTGCCGAAAATCCACTGACGTTAATGCCAATCAGTATTCGACTGTTTGAATGTGTTGCGCTGAATCCGCTGTGGCCAATCACAGGCCCCGGATAGCTCATCATCTGGCACGCAAGCAGGTGCCTTGGGCTGATCGTCGTGAGAGGAATCAGTGGGTGTGCTCGTCAGTAGCCTTGAAAGGCTCGTCAGAAAAGACGTGCACCGCTGGCAAAAGAGCCAGGTCTGACGCGGTGAAGCAGATTTGTCTCGGTCGCGTCTGCGGCTTTGACAGTGAAGCATCAAGCGTTTTACGCAAATGCCATAAGCCCGGCTGAGGGCCGGGCTTGGCAGAAGCTTGCTACGATCGTCTGTGTATTAGTACAGACGAACGGCGCGGCGCTGTTCGCGCTGAACTTTCTTGGCGTGACGCTTAACAGCGGCTGCTGCTTTGCGCTTACGCTCAGAAGTTGGCTTCTCGTAAAATTCGCGGCTACGAACTTCAGCCAGTACACCGGCTTTTTCGCAGGAGCGCTTGAAACGACGCAGAGCTACGTCGAAGGGTTCGTTCTCTTTTACTTTGACGGCTGGCATCCAGAGCTACCTTCATTCATTACCGGGGTCAACATCCTCGCGGCAAAAGAGCACTTGAAGACGTCGGTTTTTAAGGGTTGCGGATGTTAACCCCTCATCGCTCGGAATGCAAAGCCTCTGATCGAAAACCGCTGGTCGGGGCATCACGCGACGACTATTATGCGCGCCTTCGAATTCAGCCTAAACAAGGCGCAAACCCATGCTAGTACTGGGATTAGAAACCTCCTGCGACGAAACTGGTGTCGCATTATATGACAGTGAACGCGGCCTGCTGGCCGACGCGTTGTTCAGTCAGATCGACCTGCACCGTGCCTATGGTGGCGTGGTGCCGGAGCTGGCTTCACGCGATCACGTCAAACGCATGCTGCCCTTGATTCGTCAGGTGTTGGCCGAGGCCGACTGCGTGCCGACCGAGATCGATGCGATCGCCTACACCGCGGGTCCTGGCCTGGTGGGTGCCTTGCTGGTAGGGGCTTCCTGTGCTCAGGCGCTGGCCTTTGCCTGGGGTATTCCGGCCCTTGGCGTGCATCACATGGAAGGCCATTTGCTGGCGCCGATGCTGGAGTCGCAACCGCCGGAATTTCCGTTCGTCGCTTTGTTGGTGTCGGGTGGTCACACGCAACTGGTTCAGGTCGACGGAATCGGTCAGTACACGCTTCTGGGCGAGACCCTGGATGACGCCGCCGGCGAGGCCTTCGACAAGACGGCCAAGATGATGGGGCTCAATTATCCGGGCGGACCGGAGATCGCTCGCCTTGCAGAACAAGGCGTTGCAGGGCGTTTCGTCTTCCCGCGGCCGATGTGCGACCGTCCGGGCCTGGATTTCAGCTTCAGTGGCCTGAAAACCTTTGCGCTGAACACCTGGCAACAGTGCGTCAACGCCGGGGACGACGGAGAGCAAGCCCGTTGCGACATCGCGCTGGCATTCCAGCAGGCCGTGGTGGAGACTTTGACCATCAAGTGCAAGCGTGCCCTGAAGGCCGCTGGCATGAAGCGCCTGGTGATTGCCGGGGGCGTCAGTGCCAACAAGGCGTTGCGCACTTCCCTGGAGAAAATGCTCGGCGACATGAAGGGCGATGTATTTTATGCCCGTGCGCAGTTTTGCACCGATAACGGCGCGATGATTGCCTTTGCCGGCTGCCAGCGCTTGCAGGCCGGTCAGCAGGAAAGCCTGGCGATCAGCGTGCAGGCGCGTTGGCCGATGGAGCAGTTGACCGCATTGTGATGAGCGGTGCTCATGTCCGGCGGCTAGAAATGCCGTTCGCGCCCGGCAAACAGGTCGCGTAGATTGCCGCGATGTCGCCAGACGATCAGCCCGGTGAGCGTGCTCATGGGCAGCAGGGCGGCCGGTTCTTGCCAGGCCAGCAACGGCAAGGTCAGCGGTGTGGCGATGAGGGCGGCCAGGGAGCTGGTACGGGTCAGGTAGAACGTCAAGAGCCAGGTGCAGACCGCCAGAAGGGCAGCGGGCGGGTACAGTCCCAGCAACATGCCGGCAGCGGTGGCGACGCCCTTGCCGCCGCGAAAGCGAAAGTACAACGGAAACAGATGGCCGATGACGGCATAGACGCCGATCCAGGCCTGTTCCTGCTGCGAAAGACCCGCAAGGCGCGCAATCAGTACCGGCAGCAGGCCTTTGCAAAGGTCCCCGAGCAAGGTCAGGATGGCGAGCTTCTTGCCGGCCAGGCGCAACATGTTGGTGGCACCGGCATTGCCCGAGCCACTCATTCGCGGATCGGGGTTACCGGTCATGCGGCTGAGCAAAATGGCAAAGGACAGAGAGCCGAGCAGGTAGGCGAGGATCGCCAATAACCAAAACATGCTAACTATTCCGGGCGAGGAAGCCCTGATTCTAACGGCGCATTGCGCCCTTGTCGTGTAGCGGAGAGAAGTGCTTGGACAGAGTGTTTATCGAGGGCCTGGAAGTCGACACGGTGATTGGTGCCTACGACTGGGAGCGAGGCATCCGACAGTGCTTGCGTCTTGACCTGAGCTTCGCCTGGGATAATCGCCCGGCCGCAGCCGGTGATGACCTGACCCTGGCGCTCGACTACGCCAGTGTTTCCTCGCGCATCCAGGCGTTTGCCGAGCAGGCGCAATTCCAGTTGGTGGAAACCTTTGCCGAGCGCCTGGTTGAAGTGCTGATGAGCGAATTCAAGATCACCTGGATGCGCCTTAAGTTGACCAAGCCCGGGGCCGTCCCGGCTGCCACCGGCGGTGTGGGCGTGGAGATCGAGCGCGGATGTCGCTGACTCAGGTGTACCTCGGGCTCGGTAGCAATATCGAGCGTGAAACCCATTTGCGGGCGGGACTCGATGCTCTGGCGGCATTCCTTGTCGATATCCGCTGTTCGGCGGTGTTCGAAAGCCAGCCGGTGGGCATCAAGAGCGGGCCGTTCTTCAATTTCGTGGTGTCGGCGTATACCGATCTGCCGCTGATGGAACTTGATCGTCGATTGAAGTTCATTGAGGCGGATAACGGTCGTTACGCACCGGATCGCCGAGGTTTGCCGCTGGATATCGACGTATTGTTGTTCGGTGACCTGGTGGGCAATTTCGATGGCTTGATCTTGCCGCGGGCAGAAATTCTGAAAAATGCGTTCGTTCTGTGGCCGTTGTCGTTGATAGCGCCGGATCGCGTGCACCCGGGCGCAGGCAAGAGTTTTGCGACTTTGTGGGCTGAAGCGCAGATCGATCAGGTGTTGGCGCCAGTAGCGTTCGAATGGTGCGGTGAACAGCTGACACCTTCAGATTTGTTGTGACCTAACTGACGTCTTCGCGAGCAGGCTCGTTCCTACAGGGGTGGCGTAAGCCTGTGGGAGCGAGCCTGCTCGCGAAGCTTTTCAGGTCGACGCGGCCTCTTTGTAGGCTTTCAAGGCTTTTAGCCGCTCGCGCTTGATCTCCTCCCCCAGCTCCGGCCCCTTGAAGCCTTTCTCCAGCAACGGCTGAACCGCCACGCTACGCGCCGCAGTTGCAGCGCCGCGCAAGTAATCCGCCTGTGGGTAACTTCTTTCTTCCAGCCCTTTGCGCCCACGCGCATCCATCTCGCATGCGGCGATGAACTCCTCGAACCGCTGTGGCCGACGGTAAATGTCGAAGCTTTGCAATAATTCCAGCAATGTCGATGGCTTCAGCTCAAGGGCGCGATGCCCATGGGTGTGGTACTCGCCCACCAGCAGCGCCAGTTCCTGGCAGTCCCTCGGCACCTTGAAGCGTTCATTGACCGCTTTGATCAGCTTCAGGCCCTTGAACTCGTGGGCAATGTGTCGCGGCCATTCATCCTCTGGCGTCAGTCCCTTGCCCAGGTCGTGCAGCAGGCACGCCCAGCGCACGGTGAGTGGTTGTTTGTGTAGTGCGGCTTGCTGCAACACGCTCAGGGTATGTGCGCCTGTATCGATTTCCGGGTGATGGGCGGGTGGTTGCGGTATGCCAAACAGCGCGTCGACCTCGGGCATCAGAACCTTGAGTGCGCCGCATGCGCGCAGAACCTCAACAAATACCTGTGGTTGATCCTCCAACAGGGCGCGGGAAATTTCCTTCCAGCTGCGCTCAGGGGTCAGCGCTTCAAGTTCACCTGACTCGCTGAGTTGGTGCATCAGCGCCAGGGTTTCCGGGGCAACGGTAAAACCCAGCGTCGCGTAGCGCGCTGCGAAGCGGGCAACACGCAGGACCCGGAGTGGATCTTCGGCAAATGCCGGGGAAACATGGCGAAGCAGGCGCGCTTCAAGATCGCGCTGGCCGTGGTACGGGTCGGTCAGGTTCTGCTGATCGTCCTCGGCCATGGCATTGATGGTCAGGTCGCGGCGGATCAGGTCTTCTTCGAGGGTGACTTCAGGGCTGGCGTGAAAAGTGAACCCGCCGTAACCGCGTCCGCTTTTGCGCTCGGTGCGGGCGAGGGCGTATTCCTCACCGCTTTTGGGGTGAAGGAACACCGGGAAGTCCGCGCCCACCGGGCGAAAGCCCTTGGCGAGCATTTCTTCGGTGGTAGCGCCGACCACAACCCAGTCGATATCGGTAACCGGTTTGCCCAGCAGGCGATCACGTACCGCACCGCCGACTTTATAAATACGCATAAAAAACCTCCGTTAGCTCGACAGGATAACCGTTGCATCGAGCTTTCGGAGGCACAAACCGGATCAAAGATGGATGACGGCCAGGTCCAGGCGGCCGTAATCACCTTCGCTGTGCTCGCTTCTGGGCGGCACATGGTGGGTTTTCATGACCTGATCGCCTTGCAGGGTTTCCAGGTGAATGTCGAAGCCCCAGAGGCGGTGCAGGTGTTTGAGCACTTCTTCGGTCGAGTCCCCCAGCGGTTTGCGGTCGTGCTGCTGGTGACGCAGGGTCAGGGAGCGGTCACCTCGACGGTCGATGCTGTAGATCTGCACGTTGGGCTCGCGATTGCCCAGGTTGTACTGTGCCGCGAGGGTTTCCCTGATGATGCGGTAGCCACCTTCGTCGTGAATGGCGGGCACCAGCAGGTCGTCCTTCTGGTCGTCATCGAGAATGCTGAACAGCTTCAGGTCGCGGATCACCTTGGGCGACAGGTACTGCAGGATGAAGCTCTCATCCTTGAAGCTGCTCATGGCGAACTTGATGGCTGCCAGCCAGTCGGTACCGGCAATGTCAGGGAACCAGCGGCGATCTTCTTCCGTAGGCTCTTCGCACATGCGGCGGATGTCGCGGTACATGGCAAACCCCAGGGCGTAGGGGTTGATGCCACTGTAGTAGGGGCTATCGAAGCCAGGCTGGAATACCACGCTGGTGTGGGACGTCAGGAACTCCATCATGAAGCCGTCGGTGACCAGGCCTTCGTCGTACAGGTCGTTCATCAGTGTGTAGTGCCAGAACGTGGCCCAACCCTCGTTCATGACCTGGGTCTGACGCTGTGGATAAAAATACTGGGCGATCTTGCGCACGATACGCACGATTTCCCGCTGCCATGGCTCCAGCAGCGGCGCATGTTTTTCGATGAAGTACAGGATGTTTTCCTGGGGTTCGGCGGGGAAGCGTGCGTTGTCCTTGTCGCTGTACTTGTCCGCGCCCTTGGGAATGGTGCGCCACAGATCGTTGATCTGTTTCTGTAAATGCTCTTCCCGGTCCTTTTGCCGGCGACGTTCTTCCTCCGCGGAGATCGGATAAGGGCGTTTGTAACGATCGACACCATAGTTCATCAGCGCATGGCAGGAGTCGAGCAGATCCTCGACCGCGTCGATACCGTGGCGTTCTTCGCACTGCATGATGTACTGCTTGGCAAACACCAGGTAATCGATGATCGAACTGGCGTCAGTCCAGGTGCGGAACAGGTAATTGCCTTTGAAAAAGCTGTTGTGCCCGTAGCAGGCATGGGCCACCACCAGCGCCTGCATGCAGATGGTGTTTTCTTCCATCAGGTAGGCGATGCATGGGTCGGAGTTGATCACGATCTCGTACGCCAGCCCCATCTGGCCGCGGGTGTAGGACTTTTCGGTGCTGAGGAAGTGCTTGCCATAGGACCAGTGGTGATAACCCAGCGGCATACCGACCGAGGCGTAGGCGTCCATCATCTGTTCGGCGGTGATCACTTCGATCTGGTTGGGATACGTATCGAGTGCGTAACCGGCCGCAATACGACTGATTTCGCGGTCGTAGGCCTGGATCAGCTCGAACGTCCATTCGGAGCCGGTGGAAATGGGTTGGCGTTTCTGCTCTTTGGCGGTCATGTCACTAACCTGCGCTGGAAGAGTTCACGGAAGACCGGATAGATATCCCCGGCCGAGACCAGTTGTTGCTGGGCAAATGTATCGGAAAAGGCTTCGGCGATGCGCTCGTACTCGAACCACAGGGCCTGGTGTTCGCGCGGGGTGATCTCAACGTAAGTGTAGTACTGCACGAATGGCATGATCTGGTTGATCAGGATGTCGCGGCAGATCGGAGAGTCGTCGTTCCAGTTGTCACCGTCTGAGGCCTGGGCGGCGTAGATGTTCCACTCGTTGCTCGGATAACGCTCGGCCATGATCTCCTGCATCAGTTTCAAGGCGCTGGAGACGATGGTGCCGCCGGTTTCCCGGGAGTAGAAAAACTCCTCTTCATCCACTTCGCGGGCGCTGGTGTGGTGGCGGATGAACACGACGTCGATCTTGTCGTAGTTACGTTTGAGAAACAGGTACAGCAGAATGAAGAAGCGCTTGGCGATGTCCTTGGTCGCCTGGGTCATCGAGCCGGACACGTCCATCAGGCAGAACATCACGGCCTTGGAACTGGGGTTGGGCTGTTTGATGAGCAGGTTGTACTTGAGGTCGAAGGTGTCGAGAAACGGTATACGGTGAATGCGTGCGCTGAGTTTTTCGATTTCTGCTTCGATTTCCTGGATATCGCCGAAGTTGTCCGGTTCTTCTTGCTTGAGTCGCAGAAGTTCTTCCTTGGCTTCACGCAGTTTTGCGCGGCTGCTGCCGGACAGGGCGATGCGCCGGGCGTGGGCTGAGCGCAGGGTGCGGATGATGTTGATCCGCGACGGGTTGCCCTCGTTGCTGATCCCGGCGCGCACGGTCTTGAAGGTGTCGGTGCCGGTCAGGTTGCGTTTGACCAGGTTGGGCAGCTCGAGGTCCTCGAACATGAACTCGAGGAACTCTTCCTGGGTAATCTGGAAGACGAATTCGTCCATCCCCTCGCCGGAATTGCCCGCCTTGCCGGGGCCTCGACCGCCACCGCCTCCCGGTGGCCGGGCGATATGTTCGCCGCTGGTGAACTCCTTGTTGCCCGGGTGCACGACCGTCTGCTTGCCACCGCGACCGTGATGAAGCACCGGCTCGTCGATGTCGCGGCCGGGAATGCTGATTTGTTCGCCGTGTTCCATATCGGTAATGGAGCGCCGGCTGACCGCCTCTTCGACAGCCTTCTTGATGTGATCACGGTAGCGCCGCAGAAAACGCTGGCGGTTCACCGTGCTCTTGTTCTTGCCATTGAGACGTCGGTCGATCACATAGCTCATGACTGCTCCTTAGAAGCTGTCCTGAAAGGGGCGAGCGGTTATGCAGCATCGGACCGGTGCCAAGGGATGTTCACGCTCCCCCAAGCGCTTTTGGATGCTGCCTGTACCTCGCTACCGACTTTCGAACACCTTCCAGAGGTCTGTGTAACAGAAAACGCGTACACAGGCCTCTGGCTGACGACAACCGGTCTGACCGGCAGCGGGTTACTGTGATTTTCTGACCCGCAGGTACCACTCGGACAGCAGTCGTACCTGTTTGTCGGTGTAGCCCCGCTCGACCATCCGTGTGACGAAGTCGTTGTGTTTCTGTTGGTCCTCTTTGCTGGCCTTGGCATTGAAGCTGATGACCGGCAGCAGGTCCTCGGTGTTGGAGAACATTTTCTTCTCGATGACCACCCGCAGTTTTTCGTAGCTGAGCCAGGTCGGGTTCTTGCCGTTGTTGTTGGCCCGGGCGCGCAGTACGAAGTTGACGATTTCGTTGCGGAAATCCTTCGGATTGCTGATGCCGGCCGGTTTTTCGATTTTCTCCAGTTCTTCGTTCAACGCTACGCGGTTGAGGATCTCGCCGGTTTCCGGGTCGCGGTATTCCTGGTCCTGGATCCAGAAGTCGGCGTACAGCACATAACGATCGAAGATGTTCTGGCCGTACTCGCTGTAGGACTCGAGGTAGGCGGTCTGGATCTCCTTGCCGATGAATTCGATGTAGCGCGGTGCCAGGTACTCCTTGAGGAAGCGCAGATAGCGTTCGCGGGTCTCGGCCTGGAACTGTTCCTGCTCGATCTGTTGTTCAAGCACGTAGAGCAGGTGCACCGGGTTGGCGGCAATTTCGTGCGGGTCGAAGTTGAACACTTTCGACAGGATCTTGAACGCGAAGCGGGTCGACAGACCGTTCATGCCTTCGTCGACGCCCGCATTGTCGCGGTATTCCTGGATCGACTTGGCTTTCGGATCGGTGTCCTTGAGGTTCTCGCCGTCGTACACGCGCATCTTCGAGTAGATGTTGGAGTTTTCCGGCTCCTTGAGGCGCGAGAGCACGGTGAACTGGGCCAGCATCTTCAGGGTATCCGGCGCGCAATGGGCCTTGGCCAGCGAACTGTTGAACAGCAGCTTGTCGTAGATCTTCACTTCGTCACTGACCCGCAGGCAGTACGGCACTTTGACGATGTAGATCCGGTCGATGAAGGCTTCGTTGTTCTTGTTGTTGCGGAAGGTGTGCCACTCCGATTCGTTGGAGTGCGCCAGCAGGATCCCGGTGAACGGAATCGCGCCGAGGCCTTCGGTACTGTTGTAGTTGCCTTCCTGGGTGGCGGTCAGCAGTGGGTGCAGCACCTTGATCGGTGCCTTGAACATTTCGACGAATTCCATCAGGCCCTGGTTGGCCCGGCACAGGGCGCCCGAGTAGCTGTAGGCGTCGGCGTCGTTTTGCGGGAACTCCTCCAGTTTGCGGATATCGACCTTGCCCACCAGCGCCGAGATGTCCTGGTTGTTTTCGTCGCCAGGTTCGGTCTTGGCCACAGCGACCTGGTTGAGGATCGACGGGTAGAGTTTGACCACGCGGAACTGACTGATGTCGCCACCGAATTCGGCCAGGCGTTTGGTCGCCCATGGCGACATGATGGTGTTGAGGTAGCGCCGTGGAATGCCAAAGTCTTCCTCGAGGATCGCGCCATCTTCGGTGGCGTTGAAAAGACCCAGGGGCGACTCGAAAACCGGCGAGCCCTTGATTGCATAGAAGGGCACTTTTTCTATCAGTTGCTTGAGCTTCTCGGCCAGGGACGATTTACCGCCACCGACAGGGCCGAGCAGGTACAGGATCTGTTTCTTCTCTTCCAGGCCCTGAGCGGCATGGCGGAAATACGACACGATCTGGTCGATGCATTCTTCCATCCCGTGGAAGTCTTCAAAGGCCGGATAGCGGCGGATGACCTTGTTGGAGAAGATGCGCGACAGTCTCGAGTTGGTCGAGGTGTCGAGCAGTTCCGGTTCACCGATGGCCAGCAATAGACGCTCGGCGGCGGAGGCGTAGGCGCTGCGGTCCTGTTTGCACAGCTCAAGATACTCTTGCAGAGAGAGTTCTTCCTGGCGTGTGGACTCGAAGCGTTGTTGGAAGTGGCTAAAGATACTCATGACGTCACCTCGCTCGATACGTGGAGCCGACGCCGGATCACTCAGTCGATGCTGGCAGCAACCGAACAGGCGATTGCTGTTTACCCCCCAGAACTCTCCCGGAGCTGACTACTCCGAAAGCTACTCCCGATGACCCGTGCGCCGGTGTACCGGCTCTCCCCTGTTTTGGATGGCCTGGGCTTAAGGATAGTTGGGAATTCGGGAGGTAAAGGCGAGATACGTAATTAGTTGTGGCAGACCGTTCGTCTGCCACCGCGCTAGCCCGCGGGAGCCGGGGCCTGCAACGTTACAAAAAAATTATTCAGTGGTGCCTTGCGCCGTTTCCGCAGGATACGTCGTACGCCACAACTCGAATCCGCCATCCATGCTGTAGACGTCGGAGAAGCCCTGGCTGACCAGGTAAGCGGCCGCGCCCTGGCTGGAATTGCCGTGATAGCAGACCACCACGGTCGGTGCATCGAGGTCGGCACCCTGGATGAAAGCGTGCAGGGAATGGTTGTCCAGATGCTTGGAACCTGCGATGTGCAGGGCGGCAAAAGTGGCCGGGTCGCGGACGTCGACCACCACTGCGCCTTGTTCGCGCAGGGCCTGGGCCTGTTCCGGGGGAATACGTTTGAATTCGCTCATGGCGGGCTCCTGTGGCTCGGCTGAATGGGCAGTCTAGCGCGGGGCGCTGGCTGGCGATGTTTGGGGAATGGATGAGGCGACTGGCGGTACGGCATGACCGTGTTCATCGCATTTGCAGGACAGGCGCTCAAAGCTGTCGACGTTCATCAGGGTCAGGGCGCCGCCCCAGACACAGCCTGTATCGAGCGCCGAAACACCCGGCTCTTCGACGTTGCCTTCCAGCGCTGCCCAGTGACCGAAAATGATTTTCAGATTCTTGGTCTTGCGTTCCTTGTGCTGGAACCAGGGTTTGTAGCCAGGTGGTGCGGTATCGAGGCCTTCCTTGCTCTTGAGGTCGAGTTTGCCTTCGGCGGTGCAGAAACGCATGCGGGTGAAATAGTTGGTGATCACCCGCAGGCGCGTCACGCCTTTGAGGTCGTTGTCCCATTTCGCCGGATCGTTGCCGTACATGCCATCGAGGTAGGGCGGCAACAGGTTGTCGTCACGCAAGGCAGCCTCGACTTCGGCGGCACACTTCAAGGCCTTGCGCAGCGACCACTGCGGTGGAATGCCGGCATGGACCAGTGCAAGGTTGCGCTGTTCGTCGTAGTGCATGAGTTTTTGCTGGCGCAGCCATTCGAGCAGTTCAGCGCTATCGGGCGCTTCAATGATCTCGCGCAGGGTGTCGGCCTTCTTCAGGCGTTCGATATTGCGTCCGGCCGCCAGCAAGTGCAGGTCATGGTTGCCGAGCACGCACACCAGCGATTCGCGAATGCTGTAGAGGAAGCGCAAGGTTTCCAGCGACTGCGGGCCGCGGTTGACCAGGTCGCCCACCAGCCACAGACGATCGCGTTTCGGGTCGAACGCCACTTGTTTGAGCAGGCATTGCAGGGCCTGAAGACAGCCTTGCAGGTCACCGACAGCGTACGTTGCCATCAGTGCAGGGCTCCGGGCACCGCCAGGCGGAAGGGCGCGATGATGGCATCGAAATGTTTACCGTCGTCGGACAGCATCTGATAGGTGCCTTGCATGGTGCCGACCTTGGTGGTCATGACCGTGCCGCTGCTGTAGGTGTGGCTCTTGCCGGGGTCGATCAACGGTTGCTGGCCGACTACGCCTGCACCGCGCACTTCTTCGACATGCCCGTCACCATCGGTGATGACCCAGTGCCGTGAAAGCAGTTTGGCGGGCATTTCACCGTTGTTTTGCACGGTGATGGTGTAGGCGAAGGCAAAGCGGTCGTGCTCGGGTTGCGATTGTTCTGCCAGATAGCGGGTGACGACGCTGACGTCGACCTGATAGCGAGGATCGGACATGCAAAGGGCCTTAAAAACGAAGCGGGACGCGGGGCGTAGCTGTTGGGGTTCAGTCTAGGCCAAGTATCGGGTAGTAGACCAGAGTGGCGTCCTACCCGATAGCGCTCATCGCCTGTCAGTCAGCGGTAGGCTTTTGTTCGCTGAGCTTGTCGGCCAGGCGCACGAACGCGGCCAGGTCGAGTTGCTCGGGACGCAGGCTGCCATCGACGCCGGCTGCTTCGATTTCGGCATTGCTCAGCAGCAGCTTGAGAGTGTTGCGCAGGGTTTTGCGGCGCTGGTTGAAAGCTTCGCGCACGACGCGTTCCAGCAGGCGGTGATCCTTGGCCGGGTGTGGCAGTACCGCGTGGGGTACCAGGCGCACGATGGCCGAATCGACTTTCGGCGGCGGGTTGAACGCGCCCGGGCCGACATTGAACAGGTGCTCGACCCGGCAGTGGTACTGAACCATGATCGACAAGCGACCCCAGTCGCCACCACCAGGGCCGGCAGCCAGGCGCTCGACCACTTCCTTTTGCAGCATGAAGTGCATGTCGCGAATCAGGTGCGAGTTGTGCAGCAGGTGAAAAATCAGCGGTGTGGAGATGTTGTACGGCAGGTTGCCGACCACGCGCAGGCTGCCAGGCGCGGCATTCAGGCTATTGAAGTCGAACTTCAGCGCATCGCCCTGATGCAGGTTGAAGTTGCTCTTGCCGGCAAACTGCTGGTTGAGAATCGGGATCAGGTCCTTGTCCAGCTCCACCACGTCGAGTTGCGCGCCGCTGCTGAGCAGGCCTTGGGTCAGTGCGCCCTGGCCCGGGCCGATTTCCAGCAGGCGGTCTTCTGCCTTGGCATGAATGGAGCGCAGGATGCGGTCGATAACGCCGGCATCGTGCAGGAAGTTCTGGCCAAAGCGTTTGCGCGCCTTGTGTTGGTATTGCTCGGTCATAAACGGGTCTCGGCCATCTGGTAGGCGGTTTCCAGGGCGACTTGCAGGCTGCCGGTGTCGATCTTGCCACTGCCGGCCAGGTCCAGGGCGGTGCCGTGGTCGACCGATGTGCGGATGATCGGCAAGCCGAGGGTCACGTTGACTGCCGCGCCGAAGCCTTTGTACTTCAGCACCGGCAGGCCCTGGTCGTGGTACATCGCCAGCACCGCATCGCAGTGCTCCAGATATTTGGGGGTAAACAGAGTGTCGGCGGGCAGGGGGCCTTGAAGGTCCATGCCCTCGCCGCGCAGGCGCTCTAATGTGGGTTCGATGATATCGATTTCTTCATGGCCCAGGTGTCCGCCTTCGCCGGCATGGGGGTTGAGCCCGCAAACCAGGATGCGTGGCCGGGCGATGCCGAACTTGTTTTGCAGGTCGGCGTGCAGGATTCGCGTGACGCGCTCCAGACGCTCCGGCGTGATTGCATCGGCAATCTCGCGAAGGGGCAGGTGAGTGGTCACCAGGGCTACGCGCAAGCCGCGCGTGGCCAGCATCATCACCACTTGCGCGGTGTGGGTCAGGTCGGCGAGGAATTCCGTGTGCCCGGAAAAGGCGATGCCGGATTCGTTGATCACGCCTTTGTGCACCGGCGCGGTAATCATGCCGGCGAAATCTCCGCTCAGGCAGCCTTGGCCGGCGCGGGTCAGGGTTTCCAGTACGAAGGCAGCGTTGGCCTTGTCCAGTTGCCCGGCGACGACCTTGGCGTTGAGCGGTGTATCCCAGACATACAGGCTGTTGGCTGGCGCGGGTACATCCGGCCAGCTGTCCGGTGTGACCGGCAGCAAATCGACAGCCACGCCCAGTTGCGCGGCCCGCTCAATGAGCAGGTCGCGGCTGGTAATGGCAATCAGGGGGTGAGGCTGGGCTTGCGAGGCGAGCAGCAGGCACAGGTCGGGACCTATGCCGGCCGGTTCGCCGGGTGTCAGCGCGAAACGTTGGGGTTTCACTGCGCTGCCTGGTCGGCGCCAGGGAGTTTGATTTCCACGTACGCTTCGTCACGGATCTGACGCAGCCAGGTTTGCAGCTCTTCGTCGTATTTGCGGTTACGCAAAACGGTCATTGCTTGCTGCTCGCGAGCCTGTGTGGTGCTGTCGGTGGCGCGACGGCCAAGGACTTCCAGGACATGCCAGCCGTATTGAGTCTGGAACGGCTTGGACAGCTGACCTTGCGGGGTACTGGCCATCACTTCGCGGAACTCGGGCACCAGTGCGTTCGGGTCGATCCAGTTCAGATCGCCGCCGTTGAGGGCGGAACCCGGGTCTTCCGAGTAGCTTTTCGCCAGCTCGCCGAAGTCTTCGCCAGCCTCGATACGGCTGTAGAGCGAGTCAGCCAGGGCCTTGGTTTTTGCTTCGTCGCGGATCGGGCTCGGTTTGACCAGGATGTGGCGCACATGCACTTCATCGCGCATCTGGGTCTGGCCGCCACGCTTTTCGAGGATCTTCAGGATGATGAAGCCGCCCGGGGTGCGCATTGGCTGGGTGACATCGCCCACCGGCATGGTGCTCAGCAGGCGATCGAACGGCGGCGGCAATTGAGCGGCTTTACGCCAGCCCATGTCACCACCTTCCAGTGCGGTTTCGCTGGCGGACTTGGCGATCGCCAACTGACTGAAGTCAGCGCCTTGTTTGAGCTGCTGGTAAATCGCATCGGCCTGCTTGGCTGCACTCTGAATCGCGTCGGAGTTGGCGCTTTCCGGCGTAGGAATCAGGATGTTGGCCAGGTGGAACTCTTCAGACAGTTGCATTTTGCCCAGGTCCGACGCCAGGAAGTTCTTCACTTCCTGCTCGGAGACCTGAATGCGTTCGGCAACCCGACGCTGGCGTACACGGCTGATGACCATTTCGCGGCGAATCTGCTCACGTGCGTCGTCGTAGGACAGGCCGTCGCGAGTCAGGGCGGCGCGGAACTGCTCGACCGACATGTTGTTGCGCTGGGCAATGGTGCCGACAGCCTGGTTCAACTCTTCATCGGTAATGCGGATGCCGGAACGCTCGCCGATCTGCAATTGCAGGTTTTCGACGATCAGGCGCTCAAGTACCTGCTGCTCCAGCACGCTGGCCGGCGGCACGGCAGAGCCACGCTTGGCAATGGTTTGCTGAACTTCATGAACGCGTTGGTCCAGTTGGCTCTGCATGACCACGTCGTTGTCGACGATGGCCACCACTTTATCGATGGACTGTACGGCGGCGTTCGCCGCCGTACTCAGGAACAGCGCGCCCAGCATCAGCGGGCGCAGACAATCAGAAAGCTTGGTCTTCACGTTCACGATAACCTTGAATGCCTTTGTCGAGGAAGCTCTCTACCTTGGCGCCAGTCAGGCCGCCGAGTCCCTTCAGAACAATTTGGAGGAAGACGCCATGGTCGCCTTTTTCGTTTTGCGGTGCTTCCTGACTGAACTCGTCATAGGAAACAAAGTAACGGTTGATCAGGCGCAGTTTCCAGCAGCAGTTGTCGTACTCGAAGCCACCGAAGGCTTCCAGGGTACGGTTGCGGTTGTAGTCATACTGCCAACGGCTGATGGCGTTCCATTGCGGCACGATCGGCCAGATCACCGAGAAGTCGTGCTGTTCGATCTTGTAGTAATCCTTCACGTAGCCAGGCTGGCCGGGGACGCCGTAATCACCCCCACCCACGGTCCACTTACCAGTGTTCTGGTCATAACGGACCTGGTCATTGCGATAGCGATAGCCGGCGTTGATGACCTTGTTCGGGTTGTCTTCAGGCTGATAGTGAAACATCGCGCTGCCCGAGCGAGGGCTGCGGCTGTCAGGGTCCCAGTTGTAGTCGGCGGTGGTACGCCAATCTCGGTTCCAGCGATATTCGTACTCCAGGGCGTAAGGCGAAACGTTTGCTTGGGTATCCTTGCGGGTTTTTGCATCGATACCCGGCAATTGAACTTCGCGGTCCTTGAAATAAAAGGCCTGGCCGACGCTGATACGTTGGCGTTCAAAGCCATTGTCTTCGATCCAGCGGCTGGTCACACCCAGGGACAGTTTGTTCTCGTCGCCAACACGGTCGGAGCCGGAGAAACGGTTGTCACGGAACAGCGACGAGTAGTTGAAGGTGTATTCGCTGGTATCAAATACCGGGATATCTTCTTGGTCGACCTCAGGCACGTACAGGTAGAACAGGCGCGGCTCGAGGGTCTGGCGGTAGTTTTTGCCGAAATACTGGGTATTGCGATCGAAGTACAGGCCGCTGTCGATGCTGGCGATCGGTACGCCGCGGTTCTGATTGCTGTCGAATGTTCCCTGGAGCCTGTCCTGTTCTGCGTTCTGACTGGCAATCTGAGCTTTGCCAGTGTTGTCCAGGTCCAGTTGGTACTGGGTGTACTGGTACTTGAGCTTCGGTGTCAGGAAGCCGTACGTCGCGTTCATCGGCAAGCTGACGGCGGGCGCGAGATTCAGGCGGTCACCAGTGGCGCGTGCCAGGCCTACAACGTTGGTGTCCAGTCGTGGGGTTACATTACCGTCTTCATCGGAGTAATTGCCCTTCTGCAGATCTCGGTCAAACCGCACGATTTCGGTGTTGTACGAAAAATTCAGACCGTTCGGATGATACGGCAGCGCACCATCAAAGGTGATCTCTGGCAAGCGGTCATACGGCGTAATGTTCGATACGGTCGCCAGTTGATAAGCCTGAGCGTTCACGCGAGCCACATAGTCGTCGCCACGATAGCTGACGGAACCTTGCTGGTTTACGAAGTCAGCACTTTTCACGCCAATCTGGTCGGTCTGCAGATCCTGGAAGTAATACGGATCGCTGATTTTGGTGTAGTCGACTTGCGTGAGTACTCGCGAGTCGAGACCACCCTTGTGCTGCCAGTTGTACATGTAGCGGGTTTTTTCGGCGTCGCTCTGCTTGTCGCGTTCGTCGCTTTCGTCGTTGAGGTACGCCGCGCCGAACTGGCCTTCGCTGGACTTGGTCAGGTAGCGGAATTCGCCTTCCATCAACAAGCCGTGCTTTTCCATGTAGCGTGGGTACAACGTGGCATCGTAGTTCGGCGCCAGGTTGAAGTAGTACGGGGTGACCAGCATGAAGCCGGTATCGCTGCCGGTGCCGATGGTCGGCGGCAGGAAGCCCGACTGGCGACGGTCGTCGATCGGGAAGTAGATGTACGGCGTGTACAGGACCGGAATGTCCTTGACTCGCAGCGTCACGTTGGTCGCCGTACCGAAACCGGTGGCCGGGTTCAGGGTGATGTTGTTGCCCTTGAGCTGCCAGGCGTTGCTGTTCGGTTCGCACGTGGTGTACGTACCATCCTTGAGGCGGATGATCGCGTTCTCGGCACGTTTGGCGTACAGCGCATTACCGCGGATGCGGGATTTGTGCATCACGTATTCGGCGTTGTCGACCTTGGCTTCACCGGTGTCGAGCTGCACGTCGGCGTGGTCGCCGACGATCAGGGCACCGTTGTCGCGAATGCGCACGTTGCCGTTCAGTTCGCCACGGCTTTCGGCCTGATACAGGTTGGCTTCGTCGGCTTCGACCTGCATGCTGCCCTGACGCATGACAACGTCGCCGGCCAGGGTCGCAACTTGCTCATCCTGCTTATAGCGGGAGGCTTTTGCGCCGATAAAGGTTGGAGCGTCACTTTTATCCGTCTTGTCATCCATGCCAGGACGAATCGGTTCGATATAGGAACCGGAGCAATAAGGACCGGTTTCGGCCAATTGTGCGGCGGTAAGCTGCTCGCGGGGAACCCAGTCGAGGTGACTGTAGTCTGCGCTACGTGACTTCAGGCCACGGCCTTTGGATTCGGTGACCAGCACCGGCTTGGCGCCGGCGTCTTCGCTGGAACCGTTTTCGGCCGGGGCTTCGCCGGTGGCGGAAACTGCGCTGCCGTCATGGACGGGACGCGGTGGCAATGCAGCCGCCGGCGTCTTTGGCGCACAGTCCCAGGAACCCGAAGCAGAGACTGAGCAGTCAAACTGTTCCGCGGCGACCACGTAGGAAGTGGCAAGGGGTTGCAGCGCCAGCAAACTGCCGGTAACCAACAACGGAAATTTTTTACGAAACGCGGGGGATTTCAATGCCATCTTATTAGTCCGGGCTTCCTGCGTGCCATCTGCCCGCGGTGTGGGCCGCACGCCTCTCGATGGTCTGAAAAAGATGCTGGATAATAAAGCATGACCCGCTTGACGGCTAGCGCCGTCGGAGACCCTTGCAATGCCTGATCAAGATGTACGCTTGCAACACCTGAAAGTTTGGCTCGATGAACAATTGGCGACCCTTTTTGCCGAGCAGGGCTGGGGCGTCGTACCCCCGGCCACGTTGACTGCGGCCAGCAGCGACGCGAGTTTTCGGCGGTATTTCCGCTGGGAAGGCGGTGACAAAAGTTTCATCGTGATGGACGCGCCGCCGCCCCAGGAAAACTGCAAACCCTTCGTGGATATCGCCTTTTTGCTGGCGAAATCCGGAATAAATGTGCCGAAAATTTATGCCGAAGACCTCGAGCGCGGCTTTCTTTTACTCAATGACCTGGGCAACAAGACCTATCTGGACGTGATCGACAGCGAAAACGCCGACGATTTGTTCAAGGATGCCCTGCAAGCGTTGCTGGCTTTCCAGCAGCTGCCGATGGTTGCGCCTCTGCCGAGCTATGACGTGGCCTTGCTTCGTCGCGAGCTGGAGCTGTTCCCCGAGTGGTACGTGAAGCGCGAGTTGGGCATCGAACTGGACGCGGCGCAGCAAGTGCTCTGGCAGCAGGTCAGCGAACTGTTGATCGACAGCGCCCTGGCACAGCCAAAAGTCCTGGTGCATCGCGACTACATGCCGCGCAACCTGATGCTCAGCGAGCCCAATCCCGGTGTGCTGGACTTCCAGGATGCGGTGTATGGCCCGGTGACCTACGACGTGACCTGCCTGTTCAAGGACGCATTCCTCAGCTGGCCCGAGGAGCGCGTGCACGGCTGGCTCGAAAGCTACTGGCAGCAAGCGGGTGCCCTCGGGATTCCGGTTCAGCCCGACTTCGAGGACTTCCTGCGTGCCAGCGACTTGATGGGCGTGCAACGTCACCTGAAAGTCATCGGCATTTTCGCGCGCATCTGCCATCGCGACGGCAAACCGCGTTACCTGGGTGATGTGCCACGTTTCTTTGCGTACATAGACGCGGTGATTGCGCGCCGCCCTGAACTGGCCGAGCTGGATGTATTGCTGGCCAGTCTGCGTGCCGGAGTGAAAGCATGAAGGCAATGATTCTGGCCGCGGGCAAAGGCGAGCGCATGCGCCCGCTGACCCTGACTACGCCAAAACCGCTGGTTCGTGCAGGCGGCGTGCCGCTGATCGAGTATCACCTGCGAGCGCTGGCCGCTGCCGGCTTCACCGACATTGTGATCAATCACGCCTGGCTCGGTCAGCAGATCGAAGACTATCTGGGCGATGGTTCGCGTTATGGCGTGAGCATTCAGTACTCGGCCGAAGGTGAACCCCTGGAAACCGGCGGCGGAATTTTCCGCGCGTTGCCATTGTTGGGGGATGAAGCGTTTGTCGTGGTCAACGGCGACATCTGGACCGATTACGACTTCAGCGTGCTGCATCAGCCCATCAACGGCCTGGCGCACCTGGTGCTGGTCAGCAACCCGCCCCATCATCCGGCCGGGGACTTTGGCCTGGTAGAAACGCGGGTGCTCGACGGTCAACCAGGGGCTGGCACCTTGACCTACAGCGGTATCGCCGTGTTGCATCCGCAGTTGTTCGACGGTTGCACCGAGGGGGCCTTCAAGCTCGCTCCACTGTTGCGCAAGGCCATGGCTGACGGGCAGGTGACCGGCGAGCAATTGAGGGGGCACTGGGTCGATGTCGGCACTCACGAGCGTTTGGCCGAAGTTGAAACATTAATAGAAGCGAGCCGCTGAGATGCTGTGGCCAGGGACTCTGATCGGAGCCGGAGCAGGCTTTGCCATAGCCAGCATTCCGGGGGCCATGCTCGGCGCGTTGTTGGGGCAGGCGCTGGACCGGCGCTTGCACCTGCAGAGTTGGGGGCATTTGCTGGAAAAGCTTGGTGGTCGTCCGGTGCTGCGCAACGATGAATTGCTCTTCGTGCTACTGGGACGTCTGGCGAAGTGCGACGGGCGGGTGGTGGATGGCCACATCCAGCAGGCCCGGGCGGAAATGCGCTCGCTGGAAATGTCCGAACCGGCCCAGCGTCGGGCGATTGCCGCGTTCAATCGTGGAAAATCGGGCAATGACCGCCTGCGCGGTTATCTGCGTCGCCTGAGTGCCCAGCCCCATGCGGCGGAAGGTGTGTTGCGCGCCTGCTGGCGAATGGTCTGGGCCGATGGTCGTGCCGGCAGCAGTGAACGTCAATTGATCGGCCAATGGGGCAAATGGCTGGGCTGGACCCCCCATCAGGTGCAGGCGTTGGCCCACGACTATGAGCCGCAGAAACGGCCATTGGGCAACAGTGTGCCAAGTTATCAGGACGCGTTGAGGCTTTTGGGGGTGTCGGCCACCACTGAACCGGCGCAGATCAAGCGTGCATACCGGCGCCTGCTCAGTCGCCATCATCCGGACAAGATTGCCGGCAGTGGTGCGACGGCGACGCAGGTGCGTGAGGCCACCGAGCGAACGCGTGAACTGCATAACGCCTATACGCTGATTCGGGAGCGGCGGGATTTTCGCTAGCCCGGAAAACTCGCTTCGCCAGTGATACCGCTATCGCGAGCAAGCTCGCTCCCACAGGTTTATGTCGTCCGCAATTTTGTGATCGGCATAAAACCTGTGGGAGCGTGGCTTGCCCGCGATGAAGGCGCCTCGGTCTGTCAGCCCGCGGGGTTCTGCGGATTCAACCAACCCCGCACCCGACGGAACAATTGCTCCTGTTCGGCTTTGGTATCCGGCAACGCCTTGAGCGCGACCTGGCTGAATGCCGACGTTTTCACCCGTTTGTTGGCCTGCAGTCGGGCTAGCGCCGCATTGCGATCCAGCGGCTTGTCCATGTAGAAGATGTCGGCGGTCGGCAGTTTCAGATTCGGCGCCAGCTCATCCAGCTCGGGTTTCGCTTGAGCAGGTGTCTGCGCTGCGACCATGAGGAAGCGCTCGACTTGCGAAGGCTGCTTCTCGCTTAAATAGCGCGCCGCCCAATAAGCGCCGGTGCCATGCCCCAACACCACGATACTGCGGGCGCTTTGCTGTTCGGCGAATGCAATCGCGGCGTCGATCCGGGCGAAGATGCGCTCGGCATCTGCCTTGGACTGTTCTTCGGTGGTTTCGGTGACGGCCTTGTCGGCTACATCGGCCTCGCCTCCGGCCACCTGTTCGATAGGGGCTGCGGTGGTCGAGTCTTTACTGCCGGTTTCGGCGGGCTTGGTAGCCGGCGCTGCTTCCACGGTTCGTGGCGCAATGGCGTCGCTTTGCAGGTCCGGCAAGGTGATACTCAGGCTGCTCCACTCGGCATCCGGTAATTTGCGCCGCAAAGGGCCGATCGCTTGCGGCCAGTCAACGGTTTCACCGGCGCCCGGGATGATAATCACCGCGCCTTTAGGTTCGGCGGTATTGGCCGGTTTCCACAAGGCCAGAAAGGTGTCGGAGCCTGCTTGCAGTTGTTGCTGTTCCTGAGCCGGGATTTTTCGCTCAAGTGCAGTCGCTTCTTCCTGACTACGCTCAGGCAGCGGCTGACGTTCGAGTGATTTTTCTTCGGCGGTTTTTTCCTCCGCGGCGGGCGCCGGGTCGGCCGCCTTGACGGAAAAAGCGCAAGGCAGGATCAGCGACAGGCACAATGCTGGCAGTGCCAGGCGGTAGACAGAGGGCATCGGGTATTCCAGGCCAGAAGTTGTTCCGGCAGCCTAATGGGTTGGTCAGTATTTGTCAGTGTGTGAGAGTTCAATGATGCTTTTTCGCTGCCTGTGGGTTATCGGCTGTTTGTGGTTTCCCTTGATGGGCTGGGCGGCCGCCGCGCCCCCGGCGCCCGCTGCCCAACTGTCCCCTGACCAACGGCACTGGCTGGCGCAGCAGGGCGAGTTGCGGGTCGGCGTGGTGTTGCAGGCGCCCTATGCGCAATACGATCGCCGCTTGCAGCGCCTGTCCGGGGTGAACGTCGAGTTGATGAAGTGGCTCGCAAAAAACCTCAATGTCGAACTGAGCTGGCGCAATTTTCCCGATCTTGAGCAATTGGAAACCGCGGCCCGCGAGGGCGAAATCGACATCGCTCCGGGGGTGACCCAGACCCCTGGCGGGCTGCGCCTCTGGCAGTTTTCCGACCCCTACATGCGGGTGCCGCAATTGGTGGTCAGCGATCAGAAAAGCGCTGGCGCGGTCGAGCTGGAAAAACTCGACAGCCAGACCCGCGTCGCCGTGCGCATGCCCAGTGCCATCGCCGATTACCTGCGCAGCAACTACCCGCACCTGAATCTGCAAGGCGTACCGATGGAGCGCCAGGCATTGCAATTATTGGCGGGCCAGCAGGCGGCTTATGCGGTGGTCGATGAGGCGCAACTGGGACGCTTGTCGGTCGAACCGGAGTTCGCCGGATTGGTGGTGGTGGGGGATGTCGGTCTGCCGCAGTTGCTGCGGGTGGCCACGCGCCGTGACAAACCGGAACTGGCGGGTATTGTCGAAAGTGCATTGCGGGCGATCCCGGCCAAGGATCTGGAGCAACTGCACAATCAATGGCTGCAGCCCAAGTATCCGCGGCTCACCGAGTCGCCGGGGTTTTGGCAGAACCTCTGCCTGCTGCTGGCCGTGCTGGCGATGAGTTGCATGGCCATCGTGGTCTGGCAGCGTCGCCAGCAGCACAACCTGGAGCAGCGCCTGTTGGCCGCGCAGGAAGACATTGCCTTGCGCGCCGCCAGCGAAGAGGCCTTGCGGCTCACCCAGTTTTCCATCGACCAGAGCACCGTCGGCATCCTCTGGGTCAACTGGGACAGCCATGTGCGCTACGCCAACCGCGCGGCGGAAAGCATGCTGGGCTATCCGGCCGGAGGGATCATCGATCGGCCCCTGATCGATTTCGAGCCTGGCCTGCACATGGACCGTTGGCTGAACCTGTGGAAGCGCGCCCGGGCCAGTGAGGAGGGCCCGCAAAGTTTCGAATCCAATTGCGTGCGGGCCGATGGCAGCATCCTGCCGGCCGATGTCTCGTTGAGTTTCCTGCGCTTTCGCGATGGCGAATACCTGGTGGTTTACCTCAACGATGTCACCGAGCGGCGCCGCGCCCTGGCGGCCTTGCAGGAAAGCGAGGCGCGGCTGCAAGGCATCGCCGCCAACGTTCCGGGACTGGTTTTCCGGCTGGAGCGGGCGCCAGTAACCGGTCAGATCGACTTTGCCTACATCAGCGAAGGCAGCGAAAGCCTGGTGGGTTACTCGCCGGCCACGCTGGCGCATCGCGATAAAGGCCTGCGCAGCCTCGTGCATCCGGATGACAAGGTCAGCTATCACCAGACCCAGGATCATGCGCTGGATACCGACAGCGACTGGTCGTGGCAGGGGCGAATCCTCACGCGTCAGGGCGAGCAGCGTTGGGCGGAAATCAAGGCCATCACCCGCCGGCTGGAAGACGGCGCCTATGTTTGGGACGGGATCGTCTGGGACATCAGCGAGAGCAAGCGCATCGAAATTGAACTGGCCAGCTCCCGGGAACAACTGCGTGAGTTGTCCGCGCACCTAGAAAGCGTGCGCGAAGAAGAAAAAGCGCGCATTGCCCGGGAAGTTCACGACGAATTGGGGCAGATGCTCACCGTGTTGAAGCTGGAAACGTCCATGTGCGAACTGGCGTACGCCCAGCTCGACCCTGGCCTTAACGAGCGCTTGAACAGCATGAAGCGCTTGATCGCTCAATTGTTTCAGCTGGTCCGTGATGTGGCCACGGCATTGCGACCGCCGATTCTCGACGCAGGTATCGCCTCGGCCATTGAATGGCAGGCCCGCCGGTTCGAGGCGCGCACGCAGATCCCGTGTCTGGTGCAGGTGCCGGACAATTTGCCAGTGCTCAGCGATGCGAAGGCAATCGGCCTGTTTCGAATCCTTCAGGAGGCGCTGACCAATGTCATGCGGCACGCCCAGGCGCATACTGTTGAACTGACACTGACCCTTGAAGGCAACGAATTGTGTCTGACGGTCAGCGATGATGGCGTAGGATTTGTCGCCGCGCCTGGCAGGCCAACGTCCTTTGGGATCGTCGGCATGCGTGAGCGGGTGTTGATCCTGGGCGGCGAGTTGTCGCTGGAGAGTGAGCCGGGTGAGGGGACGACGTTAGAAGTGCGAGTACCTCTGGACGAAGCCTGAAGAATTTGTGGTGTCTGTGCTGACGCCTTCGCGAGCAAGCTCGCTCCCACAGGGGAAACGTATTCCAAATGTGGGAGCGAGCCTGCTCGCGAATGATCTTGAACCTGGAGAAGAACGTGATCCGTGTACTGGTAGCCGAAGACCACACCATTGTCCGCGAAGGCATCAAGCAGTTGATCGGCCTGGCCAAGGACTTGCTGGTGGTGGGGGAGGCGAGCAATGGCGAGCAGTTGCTCGACACCTTGCGTAATGTGCCTTGCGAAGTGGTGTTGCTGGACATCTCCATGCCGGGCGTCAACGGCCTGGAAGCGATTCCGCGGATTCGCGCCCTGAACAATCCGCCGGCGATCCTGGTGCTGTCGATGCACGATGAAGCGCAAATGGCCGCCCGGGCGCTGAAGGTCGGGGCTGCCGGTTATGCGACCAAGGACAGCGATCCGGCACTGTTGCTGACGGCCATTCGCAAAGTGGCGTCAGGCGGGCGTTACATCGACCCGGAACTGGCCGACCGCATGGTTTTCGAGGTCGGTCTTACCGACTCGCGTCCATTGCACTCGTTGCTCTCCGAGCGCGAATTTTCCGTGTTCGAACGCCTGGCCCAAGGCGCCAACGTGAACGACATCGCCCAGCAACTGGCGTTGAGCAGCAAGACCATCAGCACCCACAAGGCGCGGCTGATGCAGAAGCTCAACATCACCTCGCTGGCGGAACTGGTGAAGTACGCGATGGAACACAAGCTCCTCTAAAGCACATCGCTGTACCTGTGGGAGCGAGCTTGCTCGCGATAGCGGCGGGTCATTCAGCATCGATGTTGAATGTGATGCTGCCATCGCGAGCAAGCTCGCTCCCACAGGGATCTCCATCAAGTATCCGATTACCGGCATATCCAAAAGCGACATGTTTTTGCAGCGGCTTTGCCGATTCTTGCGGCTTGCAGCTTGAAGCGTGCTGCTGCCCTATCCATCCCCGCCATCCTTGTAGGGAAATCCCTACCCCCAACCTTCCATCCGGCTGAGGCGAATCTCTCTTGCGCCCCGATTTGCGCGGTCCCCAGCGTCCACTAGGCTTAACCCCACAGCAGTCATCAATAACAAAGGTGTGGGTATGAGCCAGGTCGATTCAAGCGCAGGGGCCAATGATGTTCTGGTCAGCTTTCGTGGAGTGCAGAAGAGCTACGACGGCGAGAACCTGATCGTCAAGGACCTCAACCTGGATATTCGCAAGGGCGAATTCCTCACATTGCTCGGGCCGTCCGGCTCCGGCAAGACCACCAGCCTGATGATGCTCGCCGGCTTCGAAACGCCGACCGCGGGCGAAATCCTGTTGGCCGGGCGCGCCATCAACAACGTGCCGCCGCACAAGCGTGACATCGGCATGGTGTTCCAGAACTACGCGCTGTTCCCGCACATGACGGTGGCCGAGAACCTGGCGTTCCCGCTGACCGTGCGTGGCATGAACAAGAGCGACGTCAGTGCACGGGTCAAGCGCGTGCTGAGCATGGTCCAGCTCGATGCCTTCGCCCAGCGCTACCCGGCGCAGCTCTCCGGTGGTCAGCAACAGCGTGTGGCATTGGCCCGTGCGCTGGTGTTCGAGCCGCAACTGGTGCTGATGGACGAACCCCTCGGCGCACTCGACAAGCAGCTGCGTGAACACATGCAGATGGAGATCAAGCACCTGCACCAGCGCCTGGGCGTGACTGTGGTCTACGTGACCCACGATCAGGGCGAAGCCTTGACCATGTCCGACCGCGTGGCGGTGTTCCATCAGGGCGAAATCCAGCAGATCGCTCCGCCGCGCACCCTCTACGAAGAGCCGAAAAACACCTTCGTCGCCAACTTCATCGGCGAGAACAACCGCCTCAATGGCCGCCTGCACAGCCAAACCGGCGACCGTTGCATTGTGGAACTCGGGCGCGGCGAGAAAGTGGAAGCCTTGGCGGTCAATGTTGGCCAGACCGGCGAGCCGGTGACCCTGTCCATTCGTCCGGAGCGAGTGAGCCTCAACGGCTCCAGCGACCAATGCGTCAACCGCTTCTCCGGGCGAGTCGAGGAATTCATCTATCTGGGCGACCACGTCCGGGTTCGCATGGAAGTCTGCGGCAAGACCGACTTCTTCGTGAAACAGCCAATTGCCGAGCTTGATCCCTCGCTCGCCGTCGGCGATGTGGTACCGCTTGGCTGGCAGGTCGAGCACGTTCGCGCGCTCGATCCACTTTTAGAGGCGCATTGATCGCCCCGGCAACACCAACACCAACCCTGCACGTGGAGAGAACAATAAATGTTGAGATCCCTGAAATTCACCGCTTTGGCACTGGGCATGATGGGCGCGGCACACGCAATGGCGGCCGGCCCGGATCTGACCGTGGTGTCCTTTGGCGGTGCGAACAAGGCGGCTCAGGTCAAAGCCTTCTACGCACCTTGGGAAGCGGCAGGCAACGGCAAGATCGTGGCCGGCGAGTACAACGGCGAAATGGCCAAGGTCAAGGCCATGGTCGACACCAAGAGCGTGTCCTGGGATCTGGTAGAGGTTGAATCGCCGGAACTGTCCCGTGGTTGCGACGAAGACATGTTCGAGCAACTGGACCCGGCGCTGTTCGGCAAGACCGAAGACTACGTCAAGGGCGCCATCCAGCCTTGCGGCGTGGGTTTCTTCGTGTGGTCGACCGTGCTGGCCTACAACGCCGACAAACTGAAATCCGCACCGACCAGCTGGGTGGACTTCTGGGACACCAAGCAGTTCCCGGGCAAGCGTGGCCTGCGTAAGGGCGCCAAGTACACCCTGGAATTCGCACTGATGGCCGACGGCGTTGCGCCGAAAGACGTCTACAAAGTGCTGGCTGGCAAGGACGGTCAGGACCGCGCGTTCAAGAAGCTCGATGAGCTCAAGCCGAACATCCAGTGGTGGGAAGCTGGCGCACAACCGCCGCAATACCTCGCTTCCGGTGACGTGGTCATGAGTTCGGCCTACAACGGTCGTATCGCTGCCGTGCAGAAAGAAAGCAACCTGAAAGTCGTTTGGAACGGCGGCATCTACGACTTTGACGCATGGGCCATTCCAAAAGGTCTGGATGCCAAACGTGCCGAAGCGGCGAAGAAATTCATCGCCTTCTCGGTACAGCCACAGCAGCAGAAGACCTACTCGGAAAACATCGCCTACGGCCCGGCCAACACCCAAGCCGTGCCGCTGCTGGCCAAGGATGTTCTGAAAGACATGCCGACCACCCCGGAAAACATTGCCAACCAGGTGCAGATCGACGTCAGCTTCTGGGCTGACAACGGCGAGCAACTGGAGCAGCGCTTCAATTCCTGGGCTGCGAAATAAGCAGAGGGCTCGCCCTCCTGTGAGGGCGAGCTTTTGTGGCGAGGGAGCTTGCCCCCGTTCGGCTGCGTAGCAGTCGTAAAACCATTGCATGCGGTGCATCTGATGCATCGGGAATGCAGGTTTCGGGGTCGCTACGCGACCCAACGGGGGCAAGCCCCCCCGCCACAAGTTCGCTCCCACATTAACGATTGATCAAAGATTTGCGGAGTACGTCATGGCTATCGCCGTTCCCCTGAACGAGGGCACCAGCCCCACCTTGAAGCAGCGGCTCAAGCACGCCGAGCGGGTCAACCGCTGGAAGGCCCAGGCGTTGATCGCGCCGCTGGTGCTGTTTCTGTTGCTGGTGTTCCTGGTGCCGATCGTGGCGCTGCTCTACAAAAGCGTTGGCAACCCGGAAGTGGTCGGCGGCATGCCGCGCACCGTGACTGCCATCGCCAGTTGGGACGGCCGTGGCCTGCCCGCTGAACCGGTTTACAAAGCAGCGGCCGAAGACCTCGCCGAGGCTCGCAAGAATCAGACCCTGGGCGATCTGTCCAAGCGCCTGAACATGGAACTGGCCGGCTATCGCAGCCTGCTGACCAAAACGGCCCGCGCCTTGCCGCTTGCCACTGAACCGGCCTCCTATAAAGAAGCGCTGGAAGGCCTCGATGAGCGTTGGGGCGACCCGGCCTACTGGCAAGCGGTGCGCCGCAACACCAGCAGCATCACCCCGTATTACCTGCTGGCGGCTGTCGATCACCGCATCGACGACCTCGGCGAAATCGCCCCGGCCACCCCGGACCAGGCGATCTACCTCGACATCTTCGCCCGCACCTTCTGGATGGGCCTGATCATCACCGTGATCTGCCTGGTGCTGGCGTATCCTCTGGCTTACCTGCTGGCGAACCTGCCATCGCGCCAGAGCAACCTGCTGATGATTCTGGTGCTGTTGCCGTTCTGGACCTCGATCCTGGTACGAGTCGCGGCGTGGATCGTGTTGCTGCAATCGGGTGGCCTGATCAACAGCGGCCTGATGGCCATGGGCATCATCGATAAGCCGATCGAGTTGGTGTTCAACCGCGTCGGTGTCTACATCTCGATGGTGCACATCCTGCTGCCGTTCATGATCCTGCCGATCTACAGCGTGATGAAAGGCATCTCGCCGACCTACATGCGCGCCGCGATTTCCCTCGGCTGCCATCCGTTTGCCAGCTTCTGGCGGGTGTACTTCCCGCAGACCTATGCCGGTGTCGGCGCCGGTTGCCTGTTGGTGTTCATCCTCGCCATCGGCTACTACATCACCCCGGCATTGCTGGGCAGCCCGAACGACCAAATGGTCAGCTACTTTGTCGCCTTCTACACCAACACCAGCATCAACTGGGGCATGGCGACCGCACTTGGTGGGCTGCTGTTGCTCGCGACGGTCGTGCTTTATCTGATTTACAGCTGGCTGGTAGGCGCAAGCCGCCTGCGCCTGAGCTAAGGGGAGAACGAAATGCTGAGTCCTTATATGTCGCCCATCGAACGGGTGTGGTTCTACAGCTTGCGGATTCTCTGCGGCTTGATTCTGTTGTTCCTGATCCTGCCGGTGCTGGTGATCATTCCGCTGTCGTTCAACTCCGGCAGTTTCCTGGTGTACCCGCTGCAAGGCTTCTCATTGCAGTGGTATCACGATTTCTTCGCCTCGGCGGAATGGATGCGCGCCCTGAAGAACAGCATCATCGTCGCCCCGGCGGCTACGGTGCTGGCCATGGTCTTCGGTACGCTGGCGGCCATCGGCCTGACCCGTGGCGACTTTCCCGGCAAGGCGCTGGTGATGGCGCTGGTGATTTCACCGATGGTGGTGCCGGTGGTGATCATCGGTGTGGCCAGTTATCTGTTCTTTGCTCCGTTGGGATTGGGTAACAGCTTCTTCTCGCTGATCGTGGTGCATGCGGTGTTGGGTGTGCCGTTCGTGATCATTACCGTGTCGGCGACCTTGCAGGGGTTCAACCACAACCTGGTACGGGCTGCTGCGAGCCTGGGCGCTTCGCCGCTGACCACGTTCCGCCGGGTGACCTTGCCACTGATTGCGCCGGGCGTGATCTCCGGGGCGCTGTTTGCCTTTGCGACTTCGTTCGATGAAGTGGTGGTGACGCTGTTCCTCGCCGGCCCAGAGCAAGCGACCCTGCCACGGCAGATGTTCAGCGGCATCCGCGAAAACCTCAGCCCGACCATCGCCGCGGCAGCGACGCTGCTGATTGCCTTCTCGGTGATCCTGTTGCTGACCCTGGAATGGTTGCGTGGGCGTAGCGAGAAACTGCGAACTGCGCAGGTCTGAAGCCACACATCGATCCACTGCAACTTGTAGGAGCGAGCTTGCTCGCGATGGTCGCCAACGATAACGCGGGCCTTCTGAATGCCCGCGTCGCTCTCAGGTTCATCGCGAGCAGGCTCGCTCCTACAGGTGTTTTGTGTGGTTTCGGGACTCTCCGGTCATTCATGACCTGAATACCAGCCAACTCCAAATCCCCAGCTACTATTGTGCCCAGCTCCCCTATCTATAAGAGGCTGCGCACATGAGTCTTTCCTCTTTCAAAATCGCTCACAAACTGATCACCGGCGCAGGTGCCATCGAGCAGCTGGCCGCTGAGCTGACACGCCTGGACATCGACAATCCGCTGATCGTCACCGACGTCGCCCTGGTCAAGTCCGGCACGGTAGAACTGGCACTGGCGCAGTTGGGTGGCCGCTCCTACGAAATCTTCGACCGTGTGCTGCCGGACCCGGAAATCGCCATCGTCGAAGATTGCATGCAGGTTTACCGCGACGGCGGGCATGATGGGCTGATCGGCCTGGGCGGCGGGAGTGCCATCGACATTGCCAAGAGCGTGGCAGCCTACGCCGGGTACCACGGTGCGCTGGAGGATCTGTTCGGTATCGATCAGGTCCCGCGCAAAGGCCCGCCGCTGATTGCCATCCCGACCACAGCCGGCACCGGCTCGGAAGTGACCAACGTCGCTATCCTTTCCGACAAGGTCGCGCAACTGAAGAAAGGCATTGTCAGCGACTACCTGTTGCCGGACGTGGCGCTGGTCAGCCCGCAAATGACCCTGACCTGTCCACGCAGCGTCACGGCGGCCAGCGGTGTCGATGCACTGGTGCACGCTATCGAGTCTTATCTGTCGGTCAACGCCTCGCCGATTACCGATTCCCTGGCTATCGGCGCCATCAAGCTGATCGCCAAGGCTTTGCCCAAGGCCTACGCCAACCCGTCGAACCTGCAAGCCCGGGAAGACATGGCCACTGCCAGCCTGATGGCCGGCATGGCGTTCGGCAACGCCGGCGTTGGCGCGGTGCATGCGCTGGCGTATCCGCTGGGCGGGCGCTTCAACATTGCCCATGGGGTCAGCAATGCCTTGCTACTGCCCTATGTCATGACCTGGAACAAGATGGCCTGCATCGAACGCATGCAGGATATCGCAGAGGCCATGGGCGTGAAGACCGCTCATTTGAGTCTCAACGAAGCGGCCGACAAGGCCGTGCAAGCCATGACCGAACTGTGTGCCGCCGTGGAAATTCCCCAGGGCCTGCGCAGTTTCGGTGTGCCCGAGGACGCCATCCCGTCCATGGCCGTGGAAGCAGCGGGGATCGAGCGCTTGATGCGCAACAATCCGCGCAAGTTGAGTGCCGTCGATATCGAAAAGATCTATCGCGCGGCGTACTAGAGCCATTGCCGTTGATGGATGATGGCAAGGTCCAATCATCGCGCTCACGGTGCGCGCGTCAAAGCATGAGGTATACAATGCGCGCCATCGTGATTCTGCTCAGTAAAGGTGCGTCATGCAGCCCTTCGTAATTGCTCCGTCGATTCTCTCCGCCGACTTCGCCCGCCTGGGTGAAGAAGTGGACAACGTCCTGGCCGCCGGCGCCGATTTCGTGCACTTCGATGTCATGGACAATCACTACGTGCCAAACCTGACCATCGGCCCGATGGTTTGCTCGGCACTGCGTAAGTACGGCGTGACCGCGCCGATCGACGCGCACCTGATGGTCAGCCCGGTGGACCGCATCGTGGGCGACTTCATCGAAGCCGGCGCGACTTACATCACCTTCCACCCGGAAGCCACCCAACACGTCGACCGTTCCCTGCAACTGATCCGCGAAGGCGGCTGCAAGTCGGGCCTGGTGTTCAACCCGGCAACCCCGCTGGACGTGCTCAAGTACGTGATGGACAAGGTCGACATGATCCTGCTGATGAGCGTCAACCCGGGCTTCGGCGGGCAGAAGTTCATCCCTGGCACCCTCGACAAATTGCGCGAAGCGCGGGCGCTGATCGATGCTTCGGGCCGTGACATTCGCCTGGAAATCGACGGCGGCGTGAACGTGAACAACATTCGCGAAATCGCTGCGGCTGGCGCTGATACCTTCGTCGCCGGCTCGGCCATCTTCAATGCGCCGAACTATCAGGAAGTCATCGACAAGATGCGTTCCGAACTGGCGCTGGCTCGCCCATGAGTGGTTTTGAGCAGCTGTTCCCGGGGCAACTGCCGCGGCTGGTGATGTTCGATCTGGACGGTACGTTGATCGACTCGGTCCCGGACCTGGCAGTGGCTGTGGACAAGATGCTGCTCAAACTCGGTCGCCAATCCGCCGGTCTGGAAGCAGTGCGCGAATGGGTCGGCAATGGCGCGCCGGTGCTGGTGCGTCGGGCGCTGGCTGGCGGTCTTGATCATGCTGCGGTCGATAACGACGAGGCCGAACGGGCGCTGGAGTATTTCATGCAGGCTTATGGCGAGAGCCATGAGTTGACCGTGGTTTACCCCGGCGTTCGCGACACCCTCAAATGGCTGCAGAAGCAGGGCGTCGAGATGGCGCTGATCACCAACAAGCCGGAGCGTTTCGTCGCGCCGCTGCTGGATCAGATGAAAATCGGTCGTTATTTCCGCTGGATCATCGGCGGTGACACCCTGCCACAGAAAAAACCCGATCCGGCCGCGCTGTTCTTCGTGATGAAAATGGCCAATATTCCGGCTTCTCAGTCGTTGTTCGTTGGCGATTCGCGCAGCGATGTGCTGGCGGCGAAAGCGGCGGGAGTCAAGTGCGTAGCCCTGAGCTACGGCTATAACCACGGCCGACCGATCGCGGAAGAATCGCCGGCGCTGGTGATCGACGACCTGCGCAAACTAATTCCCGGTTGCCTGGATCCGGCCGCTGAGATAACGTTGGCCGACGCTGTCAAACCCCCTTCTGGAAACGCCATCGTGGTGGTCACTCGCAAACTCTGGATGAAAGTCATCAAGGCCCTGGCCCGCTGGCGTTGGCGCGCCTGACTTGATCCTGGCCGGTTTCCGGCGCGTTTGCATACCTGACTGTTCGATCCTCAAGCCACGAGGCACCTCATGATCCGCGAAGAATTCCTGCGTTTGGCCGCTGCCGGCTACAACCGCATCCCGCTTGCCTGCGAAACCCTGGCCGACTTCGACACACCGCTGTCGATCTACCTGAAGCTGGCCGACGAGCCCAATTCCTACTTGCTGGAGTCCGTACAGGGCGGCGAGAAGTGGGGCCGGTACTCGATCATCGGCCTGCCGTGCCGTACCGTGCTGCGGGTTCACGATCATCACGTCAGCGTGACCGTCGATGGCGTCGAGACCGAAAGCCACGATGTGGAAGACCCGCTGGCCTTCGTCGAAACCTTCAAGGCTCGCTACAACGTGCCGACCATTGCCGGCCTGCCGCGTTTCAACGGCGGCCTGGTGGGTTACTTCGGCTATGACTGCGTGCGTTATGTGGAAAAGCGCTTGGGCAAGTGCCCGAACCCGGACCCGCTGGGCGTACCGGACATTCTGCTGATGGTGTCCGACGCCGTGGTGGTGTTCGACAACCTGGCCGGCAAGATGCACGCCATCGTCCTGGCCGACCCGTCCCAGGATGACGCCTTCGAGCAAGGTCAGGCACGCCTGGAAGAGTTGCTGGAAAGACTCCGTCAACCAATCACCCCACGCCGTGGCCTGGACTTCAGCAAGCAACAATCGGCTGACCCGGTGTTCCGCTCCAGTTTCACCCAGGACGATTACGAAAAAGCCGTCGACACCATCAAGGAATACATCCTGGCCGGCGACTGCATGCAGGTCGTGCCGTCCCAGCGCATGTCGATCGATTTCAAGGCGGCGCCGATCGATCTGTATCGCGCGCTACGCTGCTTCAACCCGACGCCTTACATGTACTTCTTCAACTTCGGCGACTTCCACGTCGTCGGCAGTTCGCCGGAAGTACTGGTACGGGTCGAAGACAACCTGATCACCGTGCGCCCGATTGCCGGCACCCGTCCACGGGGAGCCAATGAAGAGGCAGACCTGGCGCTGGAAGAAGACCTGCTGTCGGACGACAAGGAAATCGCCGAACACTTGATGCTGATCGACCTCGGTCGTAACGACACCGGTCGCGTATCGGAAATCGGCTCGGTGAAGCTCACCGAGAAGATGGTCATCGAGCGTTATTCCAACGTGATGCACATTGTGTCCAACGTCACCGGGCAATTGAAGTCCGGGCTGACGGCGATGGATGCACTGCGGGCGATTCTGCCGGCAGGCACCTTGTCCGGTGCGCCGAAGATTCGCGCGATGGAAATCATCGACGAACTGGAGCCGGTCAAGCGTGGCGTCTACGGTGGTGCGGTCGGTTACTTTGCCTGGAACGGCAACATGGACACCGCCATTGCGATCCGCACGGCGGTGATCAAGAACGGCGAGCTGCATGTACAGGCCGGTGGCGGCATCGTCGCCGACTCGGTGCCGGCGCTGGAATGGGAAGAAACCCTGAACAAGCGCCGCGCGATGTTCCGCGCCGTTGCCCTGGCCGAACAAACCCCGAATACCTGACTCCACGCAAAACCTACTGTAGGAGCTAGCTTGCTAGCGAAGGAGTGTCAGCAACACAGTGTCGACTGACACACCTTCGCTAGCAAGCTAGCTCCTACAGGGGATTTGCGGACACCAAAAAAACGCGGGCCTGTGAGGGCGCCGCGTTTTTTATTGCCTGCACATCAGAAGTCCAGCGCAACACCTACGTTGATGCCTTGTTGGGTGAAGTCGTCGTCCTTGCGAATGTTATAGCTGGCGCGCAGTGCCAGGTCCTTGGTGAGGTTGTGGCTCACCCCCAGGTTCACACGTTGCAAGTGACTTTGCGGGGTGTAGCCTTCCAGCGTGAACTGGTTGTTCGGCAGGCTGTTGAGGTTGATGTCCACGTCCTGGGTGTCGTCGTTGTACTCACGCTCGATTGCCGCTTCGCCGAACACCTGGGTTTGCGGGGTGATCTGGTATTTGCCCTGCAGGCCAGCGCCCAGGCGCCGGGAAATACGCTCCTGATCGGCAAAGGTCAGTGCCGTGGAATTGTTGCCGTCCTCCGAGTAACCATCGACTTGTACCTTGGAGAAGTCGGCGCTGACAAACGGCGACAGGTGCCAGGGGCTGCTGGCTTGTTGCGCAATGTCGTAACCCACGCGTGCGCTGAAGGCTTCGACGTAGCCGCTGGTATCGCCTTTTTCGCCGCGTTCGTTGACGCCCAGCTGGAATTTACGCTTGAGGCTGTCGTAATCCAGATGCCCGGCCGTCAACGCCGCGTCAGCCCACACACGGTTTTGCTGGTACTGGGCGAATGCCGTGCCCAGGTAAGTGTTGAGCTTGTAGTCGGAGTCGTTGTTGCCGGCTTCGAGTTCCTGGTTATAGAAACCGGCGACCAGACCAACACGCCAGGCATCGTCGAGACGATAGCTGCCACCGATGTTCAGGTTGGCGCCGTTGCCGTCGGCGCTTGCCACGCTGTCCTGACCGTCAAAGTCCTGATGCTGTCCGCCGCCGGAAACAATGGCTCGCCATTGGCCGACACCTTGCCAGTTTTCCCAATCGGCCAGCCACTGGTTGCGCAATTCATCCTGATGCGCGCGCACGGTGCCCTGGGCCATTTCCGGCAACAGGGTCAGCTCCCACGGCGCCGCCAGCAGGGAGTACGCGTAATCGGCGATCAGGCGCTGCCCGGCTTCGGTGGGGTGCACCGAGTCGTTGTAGATCAGCTTGGTCGGGTCCGGCGTGGCGCTGTTGATGCCGTAGCGGGCGTTCTCGGTGCAACCGCTGCCGCTGAAGCAGGTGGTGATGAGGTTCTGGTCGGTGGCCAGGCCAAACTGTGCCGGGTTGGCGAACGTCTCTTTGAGCAATACCGGAATGTTCAGCGGGATGACTTCTGCATTGATGTTTTGCAGTCGGCTTACCAGTTCAGTGTTGAACTGGGCGCTGAGCTGGGACGTGAACGCTTGCAGCGGGGTGCCGTTGAATGCGGGGGTAAAGCCGATATCGGGTAGCAACCAGACCATGACGTATCTGGCGCCGGCGGTTTGCAGCGTCTGCACGCTGTCGGCCAGGCGGTCGGCGGCGGCACTGGCCTGTGGCAGGCTGGTGACGCGTCCTTGCAAGAAGTCGTTACCGCCACCTGACAGGTAATACAGTGCGTTCGGGTCGGCACGGAAGTTATTGGATGGAAGATAGCCGGCCCGGGTGCGTTCGCCGGTGGCGGAGGTGCTGGTAATCGAATCAAGAATCTGGTCGGTACGGTAGCCGCCTACAGCCCAGTTGTTACCATCGGGCTGGCCGTTGTTGGCGCGTACCGCCGAAGATGATGAAGCGGTCTGGTCCGCCGAGAACCCCAGTTTTCCGCCCAGAATCTGTGTGGAGTTGAGCGAGCGGACTTCGCCGCTGCCATCCAGGTACACCGGCCCGGTCCGGTTGGTGAAGCGCTGCGTCGCCCCGGCAGGCCCGCCCGTGTCGGCAAAGGTCCCTGCATCGTTGAGGCTGTCCCCGAAGACAACGAAATTTGTATAAGGATTAGGTGCGGCGTTCGCCTGGGCGCATGCGATCGCGAGCAAGCATCCTGCGAGCGGTACAAACAACGTCTGTTTGATCATGAGCAAGTCCGTTTATTTATTGTTTTAGTGAACGAAACGACAGTACCAAAAACTTCCGGCCTTTTGCCATCTGTCGCGAAGCCTTTGATAGTTTCGCGGGCAGCACCCCCGGTGATATTGCGCGCTCTGCCCAGCTAAGTTACTGTGCCGGGACGTACGAACGAGACCTTCCCCGTGTTGATCATCAGTAAACTCCTGGATCAAGTCATCAAGGCACACGCCCGCTGGCGTTGGCGCGCCTGAATTCTTTTGCCGGCTTCGCCGGACCTGTACCGCTTTGCCTTCTTTACCTGTTTGAAATGCCGCTTTGCTGGCGCTACACCGGCACCTGACAAAGTGCAGCGCTCTGCGGGTAAATCATTCGAAGGCCATCTTTAAAGTCAGTGAATTCAAGAGGTTCTTAACGCCATGTTGCTGATGATCGATAACTACGACTCCTTTACCTACAACGTTGTGCAGTACCTGGGCGAGCTCGGCTCCCAGGTTAAAGTCGTGCGCAACGATGAACTGACCATCGCTGAAATCGAAGCCCTCAACCCTGAACGCATCGTTGTGTCCCCCGGTCCTTGCACCCCGACCGAAGCCGGCATCTCGATTGAAGCGATCAAGCATTTCGCCGGCAAGCTACCGATTCTTGGCGTCTGCCTCGGCCACCAATCCATCGGCCAGGCTTTTGGCGGTGATGTGGTGCGCGCCCGCCAAGTGATGCATGGTAAGACTAGCCCGGTATTTCACGAGGACAAGGGTGTATTCGAAGGCCTGAATCGTCCGCTGACGGTGACCCGCTATCATTCATTGATCGTCAAGCGCGAAACCCTGCCCGATTGCCTGGAGCTGACCGCGTGGACCCAGCTCGAAGACGGCTCGGTCGACGAGATCATGGGCCTGCGTCACAAGACTCTGAACATCGAAGGCGTGCAGTTCCACCCTGAGTCGATCCTCACCGAACAGGGCCACGAACTGTTCGCCAACTTCCTCAAACAAACCGGCGGCACGCGCTAAGGACTTTTCATGAACATCAAGACAGCCCTGAGCCGTATCGTCGATCACCTCGACCTCAGCACCGATGAAATGCGCGATGTCATGCGCGAGATCATGACCGGGCAATGCTCGGATGCGCAGATTGGCGCGTTCATGATGGCCATGCGCATGAAGAGCGAAAGCATCGACGAAATCGTCGGTGCCGTGTCGGTGATGCGCGAACTGGCGGACAAGGTCGAACTCAAGACCCTCGACGGTGTGGTCGATGTGGTGGGCACCGGCGGTGACGGCGCCAATATCTTCAACGTGTCGACCGCTTCCGCTTTCGTGGTTTCGGCGGCCGGTTGTACGGTCGCCAAACACGGCAACCGTGCAGTCTCGGGCAAGAGCGGCAGTGCCGACCTGCTGGAGGCGGCCGGTATCTATCTGAACCTGACGCCGGTGCAGGTGGCGCGCTGCATTGACAATGTTGGTATTGGTTTCATGTTTGCCCAGACTCACCACAGCGCGATGAAATACGCCGCCGGCCCGCGTCGGGATCTGGGTCTGCGTACTTTGTTCAACATGCTCGGCCCGCTTACGAATCCGGCCGGTGTGAAGCATCAGGTGGTCGGCGTATTTACCCAGGCCTTGTGCCGGCCGCTGGCGGAAGTGTTGCAGCGCCTGGGCAGCAAGCATGTGCTGGTGGTGCATTCGAAGGATGGCCTGGACGAATTCAGCCTGGCCGCGCCGACCTTTGTCGCTGAACTGAAGGACGGCCAGGTCACCGAGTATTGGGTCGAACCGGAAGACCTGGGCATGAAGAGCCAGAGCCTGCATGGTCTGGCCGTGGAAAGCCCGGCGGCTTCCCTGGAACTGATTCGCGATGCCCTGGGCAAGCGCAAGACCGAGAACGGTCAGAAAGCGGCCGAGATGATCGTGCTCAATGCCGGTGCCGCACTGTATGCGGCCGACCTTGCCAGCAGCCTGAAAGAAGGCGTTGCCTTGGCGCACGATGCGCTGCACACCGGCCTCGCTCGAGAAAAGCTTGAGGAACTGGGTGCATTTACCGCGGTATTCAAAGTGGAGAATGAGGGATGAGTGTACCGACGGTTCTGGAAAAGATTCTGGCGCGCAAGGTTGAGGAAGTCGCCGAGCGTAGCGCTCGCGTCAGCCTTGCCGAGCTGGAAAACCTGGCCAAGGCGGCCGATGCACCCCGCGGTTTTGCCAAGGCGTTGCTGGAGCAGGCCAAGAAGAAACAGCCAGCGGTGATTGCTGAAATCAAAAAGGCTTCACCGAGCAAAGGCGTGATTCGCGAGAACTTCGTTCCTGCTGACATTGCCAAGAGTTACGAGAAGGGCGGGGCGACCTGTCTTTCCGTGCTGACCGACATCGATTACTTCCAGGGCGCCGATGCGTACCTGCAACAGGCACGTGCCGCGTGCAACCTGCCGGTGATCCGCAAGGACTTCATGATCGATCCGTACCAGATCGTCGAAGCCCGGGCCCTGGGGGCCGATTGCGTGCTTTTGATCGTTTCCGCGCTGGATGACGTGAAAATGGCCGAGCTGGCAGCCGTGGCCAAAAGCGTCAATCTCGATGTGCTGGTGGAAGTCCACGACGGCGACGAATTGGAGCGGGCCTTGAAAACCCTCGATACTCCGCTGGTTGGCGTGAACAACCGTAACCTGCACACCTTCGATGTCAGTCTGGAAACCACTCTCGACCTGTTGCCGCGTATCCCGCGTGATCGTCTGGTGATCACCGAGAGCGGCATTCTCAACCGCGCCGATGTCGAACTGATGGAAATCAGTGACGTCTACGCGTTCCTAGTCGGCGAAGCGTTCATGCGCGCCGAAAGTCCGGGTACCGAGTTGCAGCGTCTGTTCTTCCCTGAGCGCGGTATTCCCGTCAGCGGCTCAACCCTAGACTAAAAAGCATCGCGAGCAAGCTCGCTCCCACAGGGTTTGATGGTGGCCACAAAATCTATGAGCTGCCGGGATCAAATGTGGGAGCGAGCTTGCTCGCGATAGCGGCATAAGAAGCACCACAGACTTTATGTCCTACGGAATACCTTATGACCTCACCTATTTCCCTGACCATCGAAGCTGGCCTGAAAGCCGAACAGGATCTGTTGGCCTCGGTATGCGCCGGTGACGCGGAGTTCGGCGTGCTGTTCTGGCAGCCGAGCGATCGGGCGCTGGTCATGCCGCGCCGTTTGAACCGCCTGCCCGGTTTCGAGGCTGCATGTGAAGTGTCGGCGGCGGCAGGTTGGCCGGTGTTGTTGCGTGAAACCGGTGGCGAGCCGGTGCCGCAATCGGCCTCGACCATCAACATCGCACTGGTTTACGCGCCGCCGCGTAGCGAAGGGGATCTGAATCGCATCGAAACCGGTTACCACCGTTTGTGCGATCCGATTTGTCAGTTGCTGGATGAGTTGGGTGGTACTTCGTCCCTGGGTGAAATCGAAGGCGCTTTCTGTGACGGTCGCTTCAACGTCAACCTCGATGGGCGCAAAATGGTCGGAACCGCCCAGCGCTGGCGCCAGAGTCAGGGTGGGCAGCGTCCGGTAGGACTGGTGCACGGAGCGATGCTGATCGATAACGAGCGAGCGTCAATGGTCGCCGCGGTCAATCGTTTCAACGAGGCCTGCGATCTGGAGCAACGGGTACGCGCCGAAAGCCACATCGCGCTGCATGAGAAGTTCGCGGCACGCAATGCACTGGCACGTCTGGACGAACTCTACCGGTTGATGTTGGCGCAGATGTTCAGCGGCTAGGTTTTCGAGCTTATCGCGTACCGAAGACCACCATGGTCTTGCCTTTGACGTCCACCAGGTTGCGTTCTTCAAGATCCTTGAGCACGCGACCGACCATCTCCCGCGAACAACCGACAATCCGCCCGATTTCCTGACGGGTCACCTTGATTTGCATGCCGTCGGGGTGCGTCATGGCGTCTGGCTGTTTGCACAGCTCCAGCAGACAGCGGGCGACTCGACCGGTTACATCAAAGAATGCCAGGTCACCGACCTTGCGCGTAGTGTTGCGCAGGCGCTGTGCGATTTGTCCGCTGAGGACGTAAAGAATATCCGGATCCTGCAGGGACAACTCGCGGAACTTCGCGTAGCTGATTTCTGCGACTTCGCATTCAACCTTGGCCCGCACCCAGGCGCTGCGCTCCTGCTCCAGGCCGGCCTGCTCAAACAGACCCAACTCGCCGAAAAAGTCCCCGGGGTTCAGGTAGGAAATGATCATTTCCCGGCCGTCGTCATCTTCGATCAGGATGGTGACTGAGCCTTTGATGATGAAGAACAGCGTTTCCGAGCGGTCGCCGGCACAAATGATGTTGCTCTTGGCCTGATAACGGCGGCGCTGGCAATGCATCAACAGCTTGTCGAGGTTCTTGATCTTGGGGTTGGGGGCAATAGCAACCATGGTTGTATCCCGAAAAGACTGCACGGAGTGTTTGGATTTTTGTAGGAGCTGGCGAAGTCTGCGATCTTTCTAGTCGCTTCATAGCTGGCCATGCGCCAGCGAATTGGCGTCAGCTTAACAGACACTTCCTGCAATATTCGAGCATTTACCTACAAGGCGGTGGGATATGTCCTAGGACGCCGGGCGCTGTCAATCACGGGGCCTGTGCTAAGCTGGCGACCCTTTTTTATACAGTGGAGTCTTGGCGATGAAGGCACGCATCCAATGGGCTGGCGAAGCCATGTTCCTCGGCGAATCCGGTAGCGGTCATGTCGTGGTCATGGACGGTCCGCCCGATGCCGGCGGACGTAACCTGGGTGTCCGGCCGATGGAAATGTTGCTGCTGGGTGTCGGCGGTTGCAGCAATTTCGATGTGGTCAGCATCCTCAAGAAGTCCCGCCAGGCGGTCGAAAGCTGTGAGGCCTTCCTCGAAGCCGAGCGCGCGACCGAAGATCCAAAGGTGTTCACCAAGATCCACATGCATTTCGTGGTCAAGGGCCGCGGGCTGAAAGAAGCCCAGGTCAAACGTGCCATCGAGTTGTCTGCCGAGAAGTATTGCTCGGCCTCGATCATGCTCGGCGCGGCCGGTGTCGAGATTACTCACGACTACGAAATCATCGAGCTCGGTTGAATCGACATTCAACTATCATAAAAGCAGTGCAGACTCTGGCGATCCCAAGCTGACGTCTGCATAATGCGCCACTTTTTTCAGGGTAGTGGCCCGTCAGCCGACAGGCCTCGCACCCGAACAGACAACCAAAATCGCCATCGCGAAGAGGTGTTAACCGTCCTACGCAGGTGCGTTGTTCGCAACTGACGGGCATGCTTGATCACGCGGCCGGGCCGCAAGCACATAGAGAGTTTTTAACGGTGAAAAGCAAACTCAAGCTCCACGGGTTCAATAACCTGACAAAGACCTTGAGCTTCAACATCTATGACATCTGCTACGCGGAAACTCCGCAAGACCAGCAGGCTTACGTCGAGTACATCAATAAAGAGTACAACGCGAAACGCCTGACGCAGATCCTCACGGAAGTTGTCGATATCATTGGTGCCAACATCCTGAACATTGCCAGTCAGGACTATGAGCCACAGGGCGCCAGCGTCACGATTCTGATTTCTGAAGAACCGGTGACCCCGACCGATAGCCAGATCGAAGAGTCCCCGGGCCCGTTGCCCGAAATCATCCTGGCCCACCTCGACAAGAGCCACATCACGGTGCACACGTACCCGGAAATCCATCCGGACGACGGCATTGCAACCTTCCGTGTGGACATCGACGTGTCGACTTGCGGGGTCATTTCACCGCTTAAAGCGCTCAACTTCCTGATTCACCAGTTCGATTCGGACATCGTGACCGTGGATTACCGTGTGCGCGGCTTCACCCGTGACGTTGAAGGCAAAAAACACTTCATCGACCACGAGATCAATTCGATCCAGAACTACCTCTCCGATGACACTTACGACGCGTACCAGATGACCGACGTGAACGTGTACCAGGAAAACCTGTTCCACACCAAGATGCTGCTGAAGAACTTCGAACTGGATAACTACCTGTTCGGCGACGCCACCAGCAACCTGTCCTCTGAGCAGCGCGCCCAGGTGACCGAGCGGGTGAAACACGAAATGCTCGAAATCTTCTACGCGCGCAATATGGCGTAAGATTTTCGGACACAAAAAAGGCGACTCCCTCACGGCAGTCGCCTTTTTTATTCTGGTGCTGGCCCTTGTAGGAGCGAGCTTGCTCGCGATGGACGTTAACGATAACGCGTGTTTTCTGGATAAACGCGTTGCCCTCAGGTTTATCGCGAGCAAGCTCGCTCCTACAAAAAATCTGAAATCAGATCCGATAAGTACTCTTGGTCATCACCTTGGCCATCAGGCTCATCCCGAACTTGACCGGTGCCGGAAAGCGGAACCCGCCAGCATCCAGCGCACTTTCGGCATGCTGTTCTTCATCGATGCGCATCTGCTCAAGAATCGCCCGGGATTTTTCATCCTCGGCCGGCAATTGCTCCAGATGTTCGTTCAGGTGTTTGCACACCTGGTCTTCCGTTGCCGCAACGAACCCCAGGCTGACTTTGTCGCTGATCAGGCCGGCCACTGCGCCAATCCCGAACGACATGCCATAAAACAGCGGGTTGAGGATACTGGTGTGGCTACCCAGTTGATGGATGCGTTGTTCGCACCAGACCAGGTGATCGATTTCTTCTTCGGCGGCATGCTCCATCGCAGCGCGCACTTGCGGCAGCTTGGCGGTCAGCGCCTGTCCCTGGTACAGCGCCTGGGCGCAGACTTCGCCGGTGTGGTTGATGCGCATCAGGCCGGCAACGTGGCGCGTGTCTTCGTCGCTCATTTTCGCATCCGGCTGCACGATGGCGGGCGACGGACGGTACGGCTGGCCGCTGAAGGGCAGCAGTGTGCGCATCGCGGCATCGGCTTGCAGCAGAAGGCGGTCAATTGGCGAGTAGTGACGTTGGGTTGTCATGCTGACCTCCGGGGGAATTTCGGCGGCCAGTTTAACCCAATCGGCCGGGGAAGGTTTGCGCTGGGTCATTGTGATGCAGAGACTGTGACAGTGTTGTGATGCCTGTTGTGGGAGCGGGCTTGCTCGCGAAGAGGGTCTGACATTCAGCATCCATGCTGGCTGATACTTCGTCTTCGCGAGCAATCCCGCTCCCACAGGGGGAAGCAGTAATCAGCCCGGCGGCCAGTGCATCTGGCGCTGACCCAGTACGTGCATATGTATGTGATAGACAGTTTGCCCACCCAGTTCATTGCAGTTCATGACGACGCGGAAGCCGTCTTCGCAACCCAGTTCCTTTGCCAGGCGCTGGGCGGTGAACAGGATGTGCCCCGCCAATGTCTTGTCGTCCTCGGTCAGGTCGTTCAGGGTGCGAACGGGTTTTTTCGGGACCACCAGGAAATGTACCGGTGCCTGTGGGGCAATGTCGTGGAAGGCCAGAACCTGGTCGTCCTCGTAAATGATCTTCGCCGGGATTTCCCGGTTGATGATCTTGGTGAACAGAGTATCCACAGCTGTTTTCTCCGTTGTTTGGGCTGGCCTGAGTGTACTCATGGCGTATGCCTGCGCCCAGCCTTTTACCTTGGGTTGGATCAGCGCGGGCAGTAGGCCTTGTTGACCATGCCGGCGATTGTGCGAGTCAGCCACCGCGAGCCAAGCCGCGGCAGGAAGGCGAACCAGCGGTTGCGCCGCCCGGGAATGATGATCGCCTTGTTCTTTTCCAGTGCGCGCACGGTGTAGAGCGCCACTTCCTCGGGGCTCATCAGCAGTTTGCTGTTGGTCAGCTTTTCGCTGTCGAGTTGTGCGGTACGGAAAAACGCCGTGCGGGTCGGCCCGGGGCAGAGCACCGAAACCTTGATCGCACATTTTTTCAGTTCGACGCGCAATCCTTCGGAAAAGTGCAGCACATACGCCTTGCTGGCGTAATAGGTGCTCATCCACGGCCCCGGCTGAAACGCCGCCACAGAGGCCACATTCAGAATCTGCCCGCCGCCTTGCAGGGCCATGCTGTTGCCGATGGCATGGCACAGGCGGGTGAGGGCGAGGATGTTCACTTCGATCAGGTCTTGCTCGGTCATCCAGTCCTGGGCCAGAAACGGGCCGCATGTGCCGATACCGGCGCAGTTGACCAGCAGATCGATTTGCCGGTCGCCTTCTTCCAGCTCCAGCAGGAATCCGGACAGGCGCAGCGGCTCGCCCAGGTCGCAGGCACGGAACAGCACTTCCACGCCGAACCGTTGGGTCAGTTCAATCGCAATACTTTCCAGCTGATCACGTTGTCGGGCCACCAGAATCAGGCTGCGGCCGCGCCGGGCCAGCGCTTCGGCCATTGCCAGGCCGATGCCGCTGGAGGCGCCAGTGATCAGAGCGTAACGGGTCATGCAGTTCTCCATCGCAACAGCTCCGCGCCGCGACGCAGGTGTCAGGGGCCAGGAGCGCTGTTCATTCTTTCGCAGAGTCTACAGGGGGCTGGGCCTCTTCGGCTGCATCGTCGGAGGAATTTGGCACCGGTTCGACCTCGACTTCGATTTCATCGGTGGTGACCGAACTGCTGTCGTAGCTGCTCTGGGCGGCGCTTTTGTATTCTTCCCGTATCGCCGTGAGGCCACCGGCCAGCGAGCCGAACAGAACTAGCGCGATAACGATCAGCCACAGCGAAGACAGTACCTTGACTGCGGTACTGTTCGGCGGAGGCGGCGGGCCGTAGCGGTTAGCGGTGTCGTTGCCCGGCACAACCATGATCACGAACGGAAAGAAACTGCCAACGAACGGCACCAGGTTCAGCAGCCACAGCCAGCCGGACCAGCCGACATCGTGCAAACGTTGAACGGTGATCTGGATGCTGACGAATACAAATCCGATGAACAGGATAAAGGCCAGCAAGCTGCCCAATATCAGGCCGGCGGTCGAATCCGCGCCGATGATAGCCAGGGCGACCAAGGCAAACACCCCGCACAGGGCCAGGAGCACAGTTGACAGCACCAGCGTCCAGGCGAGGTAGCGCAAGCGGCCGATACGGCCATCGAAACTGAAGGGTTTGAGCGTGGCGAATTCCGCTACGGCTTCGCCGACGGGCGCGCGCGGCGGTGCGTAAGGGGACTGCGGATCTGCAAAAGGCGCCTGGCTGCCGGCCGGAGCATGGTCATGAACGTCGGCGAGGTTCAGCTCGATCGGCGTTTCGGCTTCGATACGGGCGTCGATACCGGTTTTGCTCAGCGCCTGGAGATAGGTCTGGGCATCGGAGTGCGACAGGTTGCGTTTGAGCGCTACCGGACGCCCGGTGAACAGGCGCTCAATGGCCGTGACATCGCTTTTGAACAAATCGGCGAGATTGAGCTTTGCCGTGGTGATGTCGACACCGGGCAGCAAGGCACCCTCGAATACGATTTTGAAATGATTTTCGCCCATGTGCGAAGCATCCTTGTCGCGAGAGGTTGAAAGAACAATGTTGTGCCCGGACGAGTGTAAGTCCAGCCGGGCAAGACTGGCCAAGGTTTGCTGTCAGCGCGGCCAGCGTTTTGGCAACTGGGCGGCATGCTCCAGGGCCAGGCGGTACTCCGCGTCGAGGCGCGCAATCAACTGCTCGACACTCGGCAAGTCTTCGATTTCTCCCACGCCCTGGCCTGCAGACCAAACGGTCTTCCAGGCTTTGGCCTCATCGCTCACGGGTTTGAGCTTGGAACCGAAGTTGATCTCGCCCTTGCCTTGCAAGGCGGCCATGTCGAAACCGGCGGCCTCCAGGCTCTGGCGCATGAAGCTCGCGGGGACACCCGACACGGCTGGAGTATGGATGATGTCTGCCGCTTTGGATGTCAGCAGCATTTCTTTGTAGGCGTCGGGCGCGTGACTTTCGGTCGTGCCGATAAATCGTGTACCAAAGTAGGCCAGATCCGCGCCGAGCAATTGAGCTGCAAGAATTTCGTGGCCGTGGTTCAAACAGCCGGCCAGTAACAGGGTCTTGTCGAAAAACTGGCGGATTTCGGCAATCAGTGAGAACGGGCTCCAGGTCCCCGCGTGTCCACCGGCGCCGGCAGCCACGGCGATCAAGCCATCCACGCCTGCTTCGGCCGCTTTCTCGGCATGACGACGAGTGGTCACATCATGGAACACCAGGCCGCCGTAGCTGTGCACCGCGTCGACCAGTTCTTTCACGGCGCCCAGGCTGGTGATCACGATCGGCACTTTGTGCTCGACGCAGATCTGCAGATCCGCCTGTAAACGAGGATTGCTGTTGTGGACGATCAGGTTCACGGCATAAGGCGCGGGATTCTCCATTGTCGCCAGCCCGGCTTCGATTTCTTCCAGCCATGCCTTGAAACCGCTGCTTTCGCGCTGGTTCAGCGCCGGGAAGCTGCCGACCACGCCCTGGCGACAACAGGCGAGTACCAATTGCGGATTGGAAATCAGGAACATCGGCGCCGCCATCACGGGCAGACGCAAACGTTCTTCGAGCAGAGCGGGCAGCGACATTGGAAGTACCCCGGTAAGTTGTGCCTGGTGGATTTAGAACGGCCGAACGACGACCAGAATTACGATAGCCAGCAATATCAGAACCGGCACTTCATTGAACCAGCGATAAAAGACATGGCTGCGGGTGTTCTCGCCACGGGCAAAACGTTTTACCTGGGCGCCGCACATGTGGTGGTAGCCGATCAGCAACACGACCAGGGTCAGTTTGGCGTGTATCCAGCCACCCTGGCTGAAGATGCCTGGATTGAGGTAGATGAGCCAGCCGCCGAAGATCAGCGTGGCGATCATCGCCGGGCCCATGATGCCCCGGTACAGCTTGCGCTCCATGACGCTGAAGCGTTCCTTGCTGATCGTGTCCTCACTTTGTGCGTGATAAACGAACAGTCGTGGCAGGTAAAACAGGCCGGCAAACCAGCATACGACGCTGACGATATGAAACGCTTTGAGCCACAGATAGAGCATTTTTGGTTATTCCCCAATTCACGGTAGTGGGAATAGTAGGGGGTTGAGCGTCCGCACGTCACCTTGACGGTTGTCGCAGGGGCGCGCGGCCCCTATTATCGACGGCTTTCCAGTGGGTTCGTTGAGGGCAGGTTTATGGTCAAGGTCGGTATCGTCGGCGGCACGGGTTACACCGGTGTCGAACTGCTGCGTCTGTTGGCGCAACATCCGCAAGCTGAGGTGGTTGTCATCACTTCCCGATCCGAGGCTGGCCTGGCCGTGGCCGACATGTATCCGAACCTGCGAGGCCATTACGACGGCCTGGCGTTCAGCGTTCCGGACATCAAGACCCTGGGTGCCTGCGATGTGGTGTTCTTCGCCACACCGCACGGTGTTGCCCATGCCTTGGCGGGCGAGTTGCTGGCGGCCGGGACCAAGGTCATCGACCTGTCGGCGGACTTCCGTCTGCAAGATGCGGATGAATGGGCCAAGTGGTACGGCCAGCCGCACGGTGCACCGGAGTTGCTGGACGAGGCGGTCTACGGCTTGCCGGAAGTCAATCGCGAACAGATCAAGAAAGCGCGCCTGATTGCCGTGCCGGGCTGCTATCCAACTGCAACGCAATTGGGTTTCCTGCCATTGCTCGAAGCCGGCCTGGCCGATGCCGCGCATCTGATTGCTGACTGCAAGTCCGGCGTCAGCGGTGCCGGTCGTGGCGCTTCCGTAGGTTCGTTGTACTCCGAGACGTCGGAAAGCATGAAGGCTTATGCGGTCAAAGGTCACCGTCACTTGCCGGAGATTCGCCAGGGGCTGCGTCGCGCAGCAGGCAAGGACGTCGGCCTGACCTTCGTTCCGCACCTGACGCCGATGATTCGTGGCATTCACTCCACACTCTACGCAACTGTTGTTGATCGCTCGGTGGACCTGCAGGCGCTGTTTGAAAAGCGCTACGCCAACGAACCGTTCGTCGATGTGATGCCGGCCGGCAGCCATCCGGAGACGCGTAGCGTACGGGGTGCCAACGTCTGCCGCATTGCCGTGCATCGCCCTCAGGACGGTGATCTGGTGGTGGTGCTGTCGGTGATCGACAACCTGGTCAAAGGTGCTTCGGGTCAGGCCGTGCAGAACATGAACATTCTGTTCGGGCTGGATGAGCGTCTGGGCCTGTCCCACGCCGGCATGCTGCCGTAAGCGTTATCGCGTACAGCAAAAGGCCCGTCTGACGGGCCTTTTTGCATTCCGGGCCGGCGACTGGATTGGTTGATATACCATAACAATAGTTGACCGCTTTTCTAGGAGAAGCGGATAATGCGCGTCATCACGCAATATGACGGCGTAACGCCGGGAGATAGTCAGCATGAGCGTCGAATCCTTCACCCCCACGGCTTTGCAATTCACCCACGGTGCCGCGCACAAGGTGAAGAGCCTGGTCGATGAAGAGGGGAATGATCGCTTGAAGCTGCGCGTATTCGTTACGGGCGGCGGTTGTTCAGGTTTTCAGTACGGCTTCACCTTCGATGAAGAAGTGGCCGATGACGACACCATCGTCGAGCGCGAAGGTGTGAGTCTGGTTGTCGATCCGATGAGCTTCCAGTACCTGGCAGGTGCCGAGGTGGACTACCAGGAAGGTCTGGAAGGGTCGCGTTTCGTCATCAAGAACCCGAATGCGACCACCACTTGTGGCTGCGGTTCTTCGTTCTCGATCTGATCGGCGCACCTGTTTCACAGAACGCCGCACGGCCTCAGGGCCTTGCGGCGTTTTGCTGTGTGGAGGGTTTATGCGGGGTAGATGGCGCCGAGGACCCGTAATCCACGGGCGCCGGTAACGCTTGGGCGATTGGCGGCGATGCCTTCGAGGCAGCAGTGAGCGAGCCAGGCAAACGCCATGGCTTCGACCCAGTCAGGATCGACGCCATATGCTGATGTGCTGCTGACTTTCGCCTTCGGCAGCAGACTGGCCAGGCGATTCATCAGTGCGGCGTTATGCGCGCCACCGCCGCAGACCAGCACTTCTTGAGTCTCTTTCTGGGCGCCTTGCAGCGATTCGATGATGGTCAGTGCGGTCAGCTCAAGCAGCGTTGCCTGTACGTCTTCGGCAGCGAAGGTCGGCAGCTGCGCCAGGTGCTGCATCAACCATGGCAGGTTGAAGACTTCCCGGCCGGTACTCTTTGGGCCTTGGGTGACGAAGAAGGGGTCGCTGAGCAGGGCCTTCAACAGATCGGGTTCAACCTTGCCGCTGGCGGCCCATTGGCCGTCACGGTCATAGGTGTCGCCGCGCTGCTGATGAATCCAGGCATCCAGCAGCACATTCCCTGGGCCGCAGTCGAAACCGGCCACCGGTTTGCCGGGCTCGATCAGGCTGAGGTTGCTGAAACCGCCGATGTTCAGTACGGCACGGTTGCCGGCCCGCTCTTCGAACAAGGCTTCATGAAAGGCTGGAACCAGCGGAGCGCCTTGACCGCCGGCGGCTACGTCGCGGCTGCGGAAGTCGCTGACCACGGTGATACCCGTCAGCTCGGTCAGCAGCGCCGGGTTGCCGATTTGCACCGTGAAACCGCGCGCTGGTTCATGGCGAATGGTCTGGCCATGGCTGCCAATCGCGCGGATGTCGTCAGGGATGAGGTGCTGTTGAGCTAGGAGGGTATTGATGCCCTGTGCCGCGAGCTTTACCCAGTTTTGCTGGGCGATGGCGGAACGGGCAATCTCGTCCGGACCGCTGGCGCACAAGCCAAGCAGCTCTGTACGCAGGGAATCGGGCATGGGGATGTAGTGCGTGGCGATCAGCCTGATCGCCGGGGTCTGCTCGATCAGCGCGATGTCCAGGCCATCAAGGCTGGTCCCGGACATCACACCTATATAAAGCGCCATGACTTAACGCTTGGCCGAAGCCAGCTGAGTGGCTTTTTCCTGGTCCATGCGCGCCATCAGCGGTTGGCTCTGTGCCAGGAAGCGTGCGCGCTCGGCTTTGGAGATCGGATCGGCCATCGCGACTTTCTGGCCCAGCGGGTCGACGTGCACGCCATTCACCTGGAACTCGTAATGCAGGTGCGGACCGGTGGAGAGACCGGTGGTGCCGATATAGCCAATCACCTGGCCCTGTTTCACCGTGCCGCCTGTCTTCACGCCTTTGGCGAAGCCTTGCATGTGGCCGTAGAGCGTGGTGTAGGTGTTGCCGTGCTGGAGGATCACGGTATTGCCGTAGCCACCACGGCGGCCGGCCAGCAACACCTTGCCATCACCGGCAGCCTTGATCGGCGTGCCACGCGGTGCTGCGTAGTCGACGCCTTTGTGGGCGCGGATCTTGTTCAGGATCGGGTGTTTGCGGCCCATGGAAAATTTCGAGCTGATGCGGGCGAAGTCCACCGGTGTGCGGATGAACGCCTTGCGCATGCTGTTGCCGTCAGCGGTGTAGTAACTGCTGTTGCCTTGTTTGTTGGTGTAACGCACGGCGGTGTAGGTCTTGCCGCGGTTGGTGAAGCGCGCCGACAGGATCGGGCCAGTGCCGACGGCCTTGCCGTTGACCACTTTTTGCTCGTAGATCACGTCGAACTCGTCGCCCTGGCGAATATCCTGGGCGAAGTCCACGTCGTAGCCAAACACACTGGCCATGTCCATGGTGAGGCTGTGAGACAGGCCGGCGCGGGCTGCGGACTGCGACAGCGAGCTGTTGATCACGCCATGAACGTAAGCCGAGCGCACGGTTGGTTTTGCGGTAATGCGGTTGAAGGTATAGCCCTTGTCGTTCTTGGTCAGGCTGATGCTTTCGAGGTCGTTGAGCTTGCTGTGCAGGTTGGTCAACTGACCGTCAGGACTCAGTTCGAATTCGAGTTTTTGCCCGTGCTTGAGCTGGCTGAACTGCTTGGCCTGCTTGTCGCTGGCCAGCACGTCGTGCACCGAGGTGGCCGGGAGGCCGACTTTCTCGAACAGCGTAGAGAGGGTGTCACCCTTGGTGACGATCACTTCCCTGTGGCTTGCCGTCTTCTTTTCTTCGACGACCGGCACCGGTGCAGGTTCGGCTTGAGCGGTTTCCTGGGTGTCTTCGGCGCTGTTGTCGATCTGCGCGAAGGGGGAGGTTGCTGGTTCATTTGTGGCTTGAACGGCGTCAGCAGCGTCTTGTTCTTGTGTCAGTTGTTCAGCAGGGCTTTCCAGTTCAAGACTCAGGGTTGTCTTTTTGGCTTCGACATCGCTGGAAGGGAATACCAGGAGCGCCAGACTGAGAAGGGCGGCGATGCCACTTGCAGCAAGCAAGTGGGTCTTCGGGTAAAGCGGCGGCGCTTTAGACGATTCTGTGGTCATAAGTGGTTTTGACTTTGAAAAAGATGAATTGGAAAAGATGAATGACATGATGAAGATGAAATAACTGTATAAAATATAACCAAATCATCTCTGAAGCAAGTCCGTAGGCACTCTGTCTGCGGATTGGCGTCCGTGCGCCGGGCAAACCTTGTATTTGACGCGCGATCTTGTATGGTTGGTTCCCTTTGAATCTGAGCCTTGCGGGTCTGTTATGAAGTCGGTTGAAGAGCAGCTAGCGCTGATCAAACGTGGTGCGGAAGAACTGTTGGTCGAGTCCGAGCTGATTGAAAAGCTCAAGCGTGGCCAGCCGCTACGTATTAAGGCGGGCTTCGATCCAACGGCTCCGGATCTGCACTTGGGTCACACCGTGCTTATTAATAAGCTGCGCCAGTTCCAGGAGCTGGGGCATCAGGTGATCTTCCTGATTGGTGACTTCACCGGAATGATCGGCGACCCGAGCGGCAAGAGTGCCACGCGTCCACCGCTCACTCGCGAGCAAGTCCTCGAGAATGCCGAGACCTACAAGACTCAGGTCTTCAAGATTCTGGATCCGGCAAAAACCGAAGTGGCATTCAACTCCACCTGGATGGATCAGATGGGGCCGGCCGACTTCATTCGCCTGACTTCGCAATACACCGTGGCTCGTATGCTCGAGCGCGATGACTTCGACAAGCGCTACACAACCAATCAGCCAATCGCCATTCATGAGTTCCTTTATCCGCTGGTTCAGGGTTATGACTCTGTAGCTCTGCGCGCAGACGTGGAGCTCGGCGGCACCGATCAGAAGTTCAACTTGCTGATGGGGCGTGAGCTGCAGCGTGGTTATGGTCAGGAAGCCCAGTGCATTTTGACCATGCCGCTGCTTGAAGGTCTGGATGGTGTGAAGAAGATGTCCAAGTCCTTGGGTAACTACGTCGGCATCCAGGAGGCGCCAGGTGTGATGTATGGCAAGCTGGTTTCCATTCCGGATGCGCTGATGTGGCGTTACTTCGAGTTGCTCAGCTTCCGCTCCATGGATGAGATCAATGCGTTCCGCGCTGATGTCGAGGCGGGTGCCAATCCGCGCGATATCAAGATCAAGTTGGCTGAGGAGATCGTTGCGCGCTTCCATGGTGAGGAGGCTGCGGCCAATGCTCATCGTGCCGCCGGTAACCGTATGAAGGATGGCGAGTTGCCGGATGATCTGCCGGAAATCGAATTGACTGCTGCCGAAGACATGCCGATCGCTGCTGTCCTTAATAAAGCGGGGTTGGTTAAGAACTCGGCGGTGGCGCGAGATCTCCTGGGTTCCGGTGGTGTACGTATAGATGGTGAGGTTGTCGATCGCGCCTTTATATACGCACTGGGCGCGACCCATGTTTGCCAGGCCG
>NZ_JACNAS010000002.1:1522500-1835000 GCF_017350115.1 Pseudomonas sp. GW456-L13 | reverse complement strand
ATAAAAGGTACTCCGGGGATAACAGGCTGATACCGCCCAAGAGTTCATATCGACGGCGGTGTTTGGCACCTCGATGTCGGCTCATCACATCCTGGGGCTGAAGCCGGTCCCAAGGGTATGGCTGTTCGCCATTTAAAGTGGTACGCGAGCTGGGTTTAGAACGTCGTGAGACAGTTCGGTCCCTATCTGCCGTGGACGTTTGAGATTTGAGAGGGGCTGCTCCTAGTACGAGAGGACCGGAGTGGACGAACCTCTGGTGTTCCGGTTGTCACGCCAGTGGCATTGCCGGGTAGCTATGTTCGGAAAAGATAACCGCTGAAAGCATCTAAGCGGGAAACTTGCCTCAAGATGAGATCTCACTGGGACCTTGAGTCCCCTGAAGGGCCGTCGAAGACTACGACGTTGATAGGTTGGGTGTGTAAGCGCTGTGAGGCGTTGAGCTAACCAATACTAATTGCCCGTGAGGCTTGACCATATAACACCCAAGCAATTTGCTTACTTCGAAAGAAGCATCAGATTGCGGTGTGTGAAGACGAAAGAACCGAAAGTTCGACGCTCACAAAACACCGAAAGCTGTCACATACCCAATTTGCTGAAGCGAGGCCAACCGGCCACGACTCAGTACCCGAATTTCTTGACGACCATAGAGCGTTGGAACCACCTGATCCCATCCCGAACTCAGCAGTGAAACGATGCATCGCCGATGGTAGTGTGGGGTTTCCCCATGTGAGAGTAGGTCATCGTCAAGATTAAATTCCGAAACCCCTATCTGCGTATGCAGGTAGGGGTTTTGTTTTTGTCCGCGGGAAAGTCACGGCTACTGGATTTCTATGCAATCGCTCGGTGCGTGGCTATCATGCGGGCCTCATTGTGAGGCGAGACCTGCATGCTGACGTTGTTAAAGCTTCTTAAAGATGGCCGATTCCATTCGGGTCAAGCATTAGGTGCTGCCCTGGGCGTCAGCCGTAGTGCTGTGTGGAAGCAGCTTCAGCATTTGGAAGCTGAGCTGGGTTTGTCTATTCATAAGGTTCGTGGGCGCGGCTATCAATTGTCCGCGCCATTGGCGCTGCTCGATCCTGCCGAGATAAGCGCTCAGGCGCTTTCTTGCAACTGGCCCGTCCGGGTTTACGATTCAATCGACTCCACTAATGCCGAGGCGCTGCGCGCTATTGAGCGTGGGCAAGCGGCGCCGTTTGTGGTGCTTTCGGAGCGGCAGACAGCCGGGCGTGGGCGACGTGGTCGCAAGTGGGTTAGTCCATTCGCAGAAAACGTCTATTACAGCCTGGTGCTACGCATTGATGGTGGGATGCGTCAGTTGGAGGGCTTGAGTCTCGTCGTTGGGCTCGCTGTCTTGCAGACGTTGCGTGAACTCGGTATTGCAGCCGCTGGATTGAAATGGCCTAACGATGTCCTTGTAGGTCAGAAAAAAATCGCGGGGATACTGCTCGAGTTGGTTGGTGATCCTGCAGATGTGTGTCACGTGGTCCTGGGAGTGGGAATCAATGTGAACATGCAGTCCGCTGACGAAGTGGACCAGCAATGGACATCCCTGCGGCTCGAGTCAGGCAAATTGTTTGATCGCAACCAATTGGTCGCGGTGTTGGGGGAGATGCTGCAGCGATACCTGGCTCGTCACCAGGCGGGTGGTTTTTTGGCCATCCAGTCGGAGTGGGAGCAAAATCATCTGTGGCAGGGGCGAAGCGTGTCGTTGATTGCCGGTGTCAATCAAATTGATGGTGAGGTACTTGGTATCGATGGCCAAGGCGCCTTGCGCCTGAAGGTGGATGGTGTGGAGAAAGTCTTCAGTGGTGGTGAGTTGAGCCTGAGGTTGCGTGATGATTCTTGAGCTCGATTGTGGGAATAGTTTCATCAAGTGGCGTGTGCTTGCCGTTGATGCCGGGCGGGTGCTTGGTGAGGGAGTCGTCGATTCCAATCTCGCATTGCTGGAGGGGTTGGGGGGGCTCAAAGGGCTTACCCTCACGTTTTGCCGGCTGGTGAGCGTCAGGACCGCGGAGGAAACCGCTGCGCTTACGTCTTTGCTCAGGGATACCTTTGATGTGCCGGTTGTGTGCGCAACGCCAGCGCGCGAAATGTCAGGTGTGCGCAATGGGTATGAGGAGTTTGAGCGGCTGGGTCTGGACCGGTGGCTTGCAATGCTCGGAGGCTTTCATCTGGCTTCGGGTGCGTGCCTGGTGCTCGACTTCGGTACGGCGGTGACTGCTGACTTTATCGCGGCGGATGGAGAGCACCTGGGTGGTTTCATCTGTCCGGGGATGCCGTTGATGCGAAACCAATTGCGCACCCACACTCGCAAAATTCGTTATGGGGATCTGGCGGCCGAGCAGGCTCTGGAAAGTCTTGTCCCGGGGCGCGCGACTGTCGAGGCTGTAGAGCGTGGCTGTCTGTTGATGTTGCGCGGCTTCGTAATGACTCAGCTCGAGTTGGCGCGCAGCTATTGGGGTGAGGACTTTGTCGTATTCCTCACCGGGGGGGATGCGAGCCTGGTTACTGAGGCCGTGCCTCAGGCCAGGGTTGTTCCGGACTTGGTGTTTGTCGGATTGGCCATGGCCTGTCCCTTGTCCTGAGGTTTTTATGCGTTGGTTGTTTCTGCTGCTGCTTGTCCTCAATGGCTTCTACTACATCTGGCATCAACAAGAGGCTCCTCTGCGCGCGAAGGATGTCACGCCTTTGAGTCTGTATCGCGGGTCTCAACAAGATATCCGCTTGTTGAGCGAAGCAGGTGACGTCTCCAAGGATAAGGGTAAGGCTGTCTCGACAGACAATGGCTGCCTTTATCTGGGCGGCTATACGCGCCAGGAGGCCGCGCAGGCGGTTGAGCGTCGTTTGAGCGGGATGGAGGTCAAGTATCAGTCTCTGCCGAAAGCTGCGACCGAAGGGGCAGGGTATTGGGTGCGTATCGCGCCGGAAAGCCGGCGTTGGCTGGACGATTTGCAGCTGCTAAACCTTTCTAAAGAATTCAATGAGTTAAAACATAAAATAATGCCGTGCGAGGGGGTTGCACCCATCGAATAGTTTGCATAGAATGGCGCCCGCTCCACAGCGAACACCGGAAACGGTTAACGGTGTGAAGCGAGGTCAACGCAGCTAAGCTCAGGTTTTTAATGAGAAAAATGCTTGACAGAAGGCTGGCATGATGTAGAATGCCGGCTCGCTTAGGAGGGGTTCCCGAGCGGCCAAAGGGATCAGACTGTAAATCTGACGTCTACGACTTCGAAGGTTCGAATCCTTCCCCCTCCACCATTTTTAGCGAGAGCTGTAAGCCTCGCGGGTATAGTTTAGTGGTAGAACCTCAGCCTTCCAAGCTGATGATGCGGGTTCGATTCCCGCTACCCGCTCCAAGTTTACAGGTTTTGCACAGTGTTACGCTCTTGTAGCTCAGTTGGTAGAGCACACCCTTGGTAAGGGTGAGGTCAGCGGTTCAAATCCGCTCAAGAGCTCCATATAACAAGGCAGATATGAAAATATCTGCCTTTGTTTTAGGTGGTAGTGGTTGCGCCTGATTGTGTTTCTGAAGGTTGCCGGTGTCGAGAATGCCGGCGTTGCAACCAGGATTGCCTGGTAAGTGTTGTAAAGTCTTTTTCGGGTCGGCATAATGGTCGGCCTGATTTTGTTTTAGGTCAGTAGCTCAATTGGCAGAGCGACGGTCTCCAAAACCGTAGGTTGGGGGTTCGATTCCCTCCTGACCTGCCAGATTCACTCGGTGTGTCTGGCTTTCTTTTCACAGGATCTTCATAGATGACTCCTAAAGCTGAAGCTCAAGGCTCTCGTTTCGACCTCCTCAAGTGGCTTGTAGTAGTCGCTCTGGTGGTTGTTGGCGTTGTTGGCAATCAGTACTTTTCTGCTTCGCCGATCCTGTACCGCGTACTCGCATTGCTTGCTATTGCTGCTGTAGCTGCCTTTGTAGGCCTGCAGACGGTCAAGGGCAAGTCTTTCTTTGTACTGGTTAAGGAAGCGCGCACCGAAATTCGTAAAGTCGTTTGGCCAACTCGCCAAGAAACCACGCAGACCACGTTGATCGTTGTGGCTGTTGTCCTGGTTATGGCGTTGCTGTTGTGGGGGCTTGATTCCCTGCTCGGCTGGCTTGTTTCCTTGATCGTCGGCTAAGGGTGTCCCGTGGCTAAGCGTTGGTATGTTGTGCATGCTTACTCCGGTTACGAGAAGCATGTAATGCGCTCGCTGATCGAGCGCGTAAAGCTGGCCGGTATGGAAGATGGCTTCGGCGAGATTCTGGTTCCCACTGAAGAAGTGGTTGAAATGCGCAATGGCCAGAAGCGCAAAAGCGAACGCAAATTCTTCCCTGGCTATGTGCTGGTGCAGATGGATATGAACGAGGGTACTTGGCACTTGGTCAAGGATACTCCTCGGGTGATGGGTTTCATCGGCGGTACTGCTGATAAGCCTGCGCCAATCACCGATAAAGAAGCAGAAGCCATTCTGCGTCGCGTTGCCGATGGCAGCGACAAGCCAAAGCCGAAGACGTTGTTCGAGCCGGGTGAGTCGGTGCGTGTCAACGACGGTCCGTTTGCGGACTTTACCGGTGTTGTTGAAGAAGTTAACTACGAAAAGAGCCGGATTCAGGTCGCAGTGCTCATTTTCGGTCGCTCTACTCCGGTGGAGCTCGAGTTCAGCCAGGTCGAAAAGGTCTAGTTGAACAAAAATCCCAACCCCGCAGCCGTAGGCTGTGGGGTTTTGTCGTCACTGGGATAAACGCGCAAGTAACCGGGGAGCCTCTCGAGGCGTTCGAACCCGTAATTGGAGTGCCTCATGGCCAAGAAGATTACCGCTTACATCAAGCTGCAAGTGAAGGCCGCTCAGGCTAACCCAAGCCCACCTGTTGGTCCTGCTCTGGGTCAGCACGGCGTGAACATCATGGAATTCTGCAAGGCTTTCAACGCCCGTACTCAGGGTCTTGAGCCAGGTCTGCCGACTCCAGTGATCATCACTGTCTACAGCGACCGTAGCTTCACTTTCGAAACCAAATCCACCCCTGCTTCGGTTCTGCTGAAGAAGGCGGCCGGTCTGACCAGCGGTTCCGCTCGTCCGAACACCGTTAAGGTTGGCACCGTGACCCGTGCTCAGCTGGAAGAAATCGCGAAAACCAAAAACGCGGATCTGACTGCAGCTGATATGGAAGCAGCCGTGCGTACCATCGCCGGTTCTGCTCGTAGCATGGGCCTTAACGTGGAGGGTGTGTAATGGCTAAGCTGACCAAGCGTCAAAAGGCTATCGCCGGCAAAATCGAAGCAGGCAAGGCCTACAACTTTGTAGACGCTGCTGCCCTGCTGGCCGAGCTGTCGACTGTCAAGTTCAGCGAGTCGTTCGACGTAGCTGTAAACCTGGGTGTTGACCCGCGTAAATCCGACCAGGTCGTTCGTAGCGCTACTGTGCTGCCACACGGCACTGGCAAGACCGTTCGCGTTGCTGTGTTCACCCAGGGTCCAGCTGCTGAAGCCGCTCTGGCTGCCGGCGCTGACCGCGTAGGCATGGACGACCTGGCTGCCGAAATGAAAGGCGGCGACCTGAACTATGACGTAGTGATCGCATCCCCGGATGCAATGCGCGTTGTAGGTCAGTTGGGTCAGATCCTCGGTCCACGTGGCCTGATGCCTAACCCTAAAGTCGGCACCGTAACCCCAGACGTAGCTACCGCGGTTAAAAACGCCAAGGCTGGTCAGGTTCGTTATCGCACCGACAAAAACGGCATCATCCACACTTCCGTTGGCAAGATCGGCTTCGACGCCGTCAAGCTGAAGGAAAACGTTGAAGCCCTGATCGCTGATCTGAAGCGTATCAAGCCAGCTTCCTCGAAAGGCATTTACGTCAAGCGCGTTACCCTGAGCACCACTATGGGCCCAGGTCTGGTCATCGACCAAAGCTCGCTCGACGCGTAAGACACAGATTGGTGCAAGCGATTGCGCCAATTGAAAAATTGGGGTCCCTGCCTGGCGGGGGCTATCCAAGACCGTAGGCGACGCAAGTCTTAAACCACAAGCCTACGCAGATGGTGCTCCCGGTTCCTTACCGAATCAGACACCAAAACGACATCCGGTTTCGACCAGATGAAACGGTAACAAGCAGGAGTTAAACCCGTGGCAATTAAACTCGAAGACAAGAAGGCCATCGTCGCTGAAGTCAACGAGGCTGCCAAAGTCGCTCTGTCCGCTGTCGTGGCTGATGCCCGTGGCGTAACAGTAGGCGCGATGACCGGACTCCGTAAAGAGGCTCGTGAAGCTGGCGTTTACGTACGTGTTGTACGTAACACCCTGCTCAAGCGCGCTGTTGCGGACACTGAATTCAGTGTCCTCAACGACGTGTTCACTGGCCCTACCCTGATTGCGTTCTCCAAAGAACATCCAGGCGCTGCTGCTCGGATCTTCAAGGAATTCGCAAAGGGTCAGGACAAGTTCGAGATCAAGGCAGCTGCGTTCGAGGGCAAGTTCCTCGCAGCTAACCAAATCGACGTACTGGCAACTCTGCCGACCCGTGACGAAGCAATTTCTCAGCTGATGAGCGTGATTCAAGGCGCTACCAGCAAGTTGGCTCGTACTCTGGCGGCAATTCGCGACCAGAAAGAAGCTGCTGCAGCCTAAGGCTCGTCAACTTCTCGCGTTTTTTGTTTTTTTCGATGGTCGCGTAGGCCGTCCCCAATATCAGGAATTAGATTCATGTCTATCTCTCAGAACGATATCCTTGAAGCAGTTGGCAACATGTCCGTAATGGAAGTTGTTGAGCTGATCAAAGCTTTCGAAGAAAAATTCGGCGTTACCGCTGCTGCTGCATCGGCTGGTCCAGCTGTTGCTGCTGCCGTTGCTGAAGAGCAAACCGAATTCAACGTCATGCTGACCGAAGCTGGCGAGAAGAAAGTTAACGTGATCAAGGCTGTACGTGAACTGACCGGTCTGGGCTTGAAAGAAGCCAAGGCTGTAGTTGACGGCGCACCTGCCATGGTTCTGGAAGCTGTTGCCAAAGACGCAGCTGACAAAGCCAAAGCAGCTCTGGAAGAAGCAGGCGCTAAAGTCGAGCTGAAGTAAGCATCGACTTTGCTCCTCCAGCCCGAGCGTTAAGCGACAGGCTGATGGCTGGTGGCTCTTGCCACCGGCCTTTTTCCGTTATTGGCAGCCGACTGGGTCGGTGCTGATAACGTGCTGTAACCACCCGATGCGGTGGCGCAAACCATGGGGTTTGCACGATTTTCTGGCTGCTCCCGTCGGGAGGGGCCAAACAAGCAGGTGACCAAGCTGGGGAACGCTGATGGCTTACTCATATACTGAGAAAAAACGTATCCGCAAGGACTTTAGCAAGTTGCCGGACGTCATGGATGTGCCGTACCTCCTGGCCATCCAGCTGGATTCGTATCGTGAATTCTTGCAAGCGGGAGCGACTAAAGATCAGTTCCGCGACGTGGGCCTGCATGCGGCCTTCAAATCCGTTTTCCCGATCATCAGCTACTCCGGCAATGCTGCGCTGGAGTACGTCGGTTATCGCCTGGGCGAACCGGCATTTGATGTCAAAGAATGCGTATTGCGCGGTGTAACTTACGCCGTACCTTTGCGGGTAAAAGTGCGCCTGATCATTTTCGACAAAGAGTCGTCGAACAAAGCGATCAAGGACATCAAAGAGCAAGAAGTCTACATGGGTGAAATCCCCCTGATGACTGAGAACGGTACCTTCGTAATCAACGGTACCGAGCGTGTAATCGTTTCCCAGCTGCACCGTTCGCCAGGCGTGTTCTTCGACCACGACCGTGGCAAGACGCACAGCTCCGGTAAACTGCTGTACTCCGCGCGCATCATCCCTTACCGCGGTTCGTGGCTGGACTTCGAGTTCGACCCGAAAGACTGCGTATTCGTGCGTATCGACCGTCGTCGCAAGCTGCCTGCCTCGGTACTGCTGCGCGCGCTGGGCTATACCACTGAAGAAGTGCTGGACGCGTTCTATACCACCAACGTATTCCACGTGAAGGGCGAGACCCTGAGCCTGGAGCTGGTGCCTCAGCGCCTGCGCGGTGAAATCGCTGTCCTCGATATTCAGGATGACAAAGGCAAGGTTATTGTCGAGCAGGGTCGTCGTATCACCGCTCGCCACATCAACCAGCTGGAAAAAGCCGGGATCAAAGAGCTGGATGTGCCTCTGGACTACGTCCTGGGTCGTACAACCGCCAAGGTCATCGTGCACCCGGCAACCGGCGAAATCCTGGCAGAGTGCAACACCGAGCTGAACACCGAGATCCTGGCCAAAATCGCCAAGGCTCAGGTTGTTCGCATCGAAACTCTGTACACCAACGATATCGACTGCGGTCCGTTCGTCTCCGACACCCTGAAGATCGACTCCACCAGCAACCAACTGGAAGCGCTGGTCGAGATCTATCGCATGATGCGTCCTGGCGAGCCGCCAACCAAGGACGCTGCCGAGACCCTGTTCAACAACCTGTTCTTCAGCCCTGAGCGCTATGACCTGTCTGCGGTCGGCCGGATGAAGTTCAACCGTCGTATCGGTCGTACCGAGATCGAAGGTTCGGGCGTGCTGTGCAAGGAAGACATCGTCGCGGTACTGAAGACCCTGGTCGACATCCGTAACGGTAAAGGCATCGTCGATGACATCGACCACCTGGGTAACCGTCGTGTTCGCTGCGTAGGCGAAATGGCCGAGAACCAGTTCCGCGTTGGCCTGGTACGTGTTGAGCGTGCGGTCAAAGAGCGTCTGTCGATGGCTGAAAGCGAAGGCCTGATGCCGCAAGACCTGATCAACGCCAAGCCAGTGGCTGCGGCGGTGAAGGAGTTCTTCGGTTCCAGCCAGCTGTCCCAGTTCATGGACCAGAACAACCCGCTGTCCGAGATCACCCACAAGCGTCGTGTTTCTGCACTCGGCCCTGGCGGTCTGACTCGTGAGCGTGCCGGCTTTGAAGTGCGTGACGTACACCCGACTCACTACGGTCGTGTATGCCCGATTGAAACGCCGGAAGGTCCGAACATCGGTCTGATCAACTCCCTGGCCGCTTATGCGCGCACCAACCAGTACGGCTTCCTCGAGAGCCCGTACCGTGTGGTGAAAGACGCTCTGGTCACCGACGAGATCGTGTTCCTGTCCGCCATCGAAGAAGCCGATCACGTGATCGCTCAGGCCTCGGCCACGATGAACGACAAGAAAGTCCTGATCGATGAGCTGGTAGCTGTTCGTCACTTGAACGAATTCACCGTCAAGGCGCCGGAAGACGTCACCTTGATGGACGTATCGCCGAAGCAGGTAGTTTCGGTTGCTGCGTCGCTGATTCCGTTCCTCGAGCACGACGACGCCAACCGTGCGTTGATGGGTTCGAACATGCAGCGTCAAGCTGTACCAACCCTGCGCGCTGACAAGCCGCTGGTAGGTACCGGCATGGAGCGTAACGTAGCCCGTGACTCCGGCGTTTGCGTCGTGGCTCGTCGTGGCGGCGTGATCGACTCCGTCGACGCCAGCCGTATCGTGGTTCGTGTTGCCGACGACGAAGTTGAAACCGGTGAAGCCGGTGTCGACATCTACAACCTGACCAAGTACACCCGCTCCAACCAGAACACCTGCATCAACCAGCGTCCGCTGGTGCGTAAGGGTGATCGGGTTCAGCGTAGCGACATCATGGCCGACGGTCCGTCCACCGACATGGGTGAACTGGCACTGGGTCAGAACATGCGCATCGCGTTCATGGCATGGAACGGCTTCAACTTCGAAGACTCCATCTGCCTGTCCGAGCGTGTTGTTCAGGAAGACCGTTTCACCACGATCCACATCCAGGAACTGACCTGTGTGGCCCGTGACACCAAGCTTGGCCCAGAGGAAATCACTGCCGACATCCCGAACGTGGGTGAAGCGGCTCTGAACAAGCTGGACGAAGCCGGTATCGTTTACGTAGGTGCTGAAGTTGGCGCAGGCGACATCCTGGTCGGTAAGGTCACTCCGAAAGGCGAGACCCAGCTGACTCCGGAAGAAAAACTGCTGCGTGCGATCTTCGGTGAAAAAGCCAGCGACGTTAAAGACACTTCCCTGCGTGTACCTACCGGTACCAAAGGTACTGTCATCGACGTACAGGTCTTCACCCGCGACGGCGTTGAGCGTGATGCTCGTGCCCTGTCGATCGAGAAGTCCCAGCTGGACGAGATCCGCAAGGACCTGAACGAAGAGTTCCGTATCGTTGAAGGTGCTACTTTCGAACGTCTGCGTTCCGCTCTGGTCGGCCACAAAGCCGAAGGCGGCGCCGGTCTGAAGAAAGGCCAGGACATCACCGACGAAGTTCTCGACGGTCTTGAGCACGGCCAGTGGTTCAAACTGCGCATGGCTGAAGATGCTCTGAACGAGCAGCTCGAGAAGGCCCAGGCCTACATCGTTGATCGTCGCCGTCTGCTGGACGACAAGTTCGAAGACAAGAAGCGCAAACTGCAGCAGGGCGATGACCTGGCTCCAGGCGTGCTGAAAATCGTCAAGGTTTACCTGGCAATCCGTCGTCGCATCCAGCCGGGCGACAAGATGGCCGGTCGTCACGGTAACAAGGGTGTGGTCTCCGTGATCATGCCGGTTGAAGACATGCCGCACGATGCCAATGGCACCCCGGTTGACGTCGTCCTCAACCCGTTGGGCGTACCTTCGCGTATGAACGTCGGTCAGATCCTTGAAACCCACCTGGGCCTCGCGGCCAAAGGTCTGGGCGAGAAGATCAACCGCATGGTTGAAGAGCAGCGCAAGGTCGCCGAGCTTCGCAAGTTCCTGCACGAGATCTATAACGAGATCGGCGGTCGTCAGGAAAGCCTTGATGACTTCTCGGACCAGGAAATCCTGGATCTGGCTCAAAACCTGCGTGGCGGCGTTCCAATGGCCACTCCAGTGTTCGACGGTGCCAAGGAAAGCGAAATCAAGGCCATGCTGAAACTGGCGGACCTGCCAGAAAGCGGCCAGATGCAGCTGACCGACGGCCGTACCGGCAACAAGTTCGAGCGCCCGGTTACCGTTGGCTACATGTACATGCTGAAGCTGAACCACTTGGTAGACGACAAGATGCACGCTCGTTCTACCGGTTCGTACAGCCTGGTTACCCAGCAGCCGCTGGGTGGTAAGGCGCAGTTCGGTGGTCAGCGTTTCGGGGAGATGGAGGTCTGGGCACTGGAAGCATACGGTGCCGCTTACACTCTGCAAGAAATGCTCACAGTGAAGTCGGACGATGTGAACGGCCGTACCAAGATGTACAAGAACATCGTGGATGGCGATCACCGTATGGAGCCGGGCATGCCCGAGTCCTTCAACGTGTTGATCAAGGAAATTCGTTCCCTCGGCATCGATATCGATCTGGAAACCGAATAACACGTGACGCGAATCGAGAGCGGGGCAGGATTGCCCGCTCTCTGCTCCGCCAGGAGGAAAGGCCTTGAAAGACCTACTGAATTTGCTGAAAAACCAGGGTCAAGTCGAAGAGTTCGACGCCATCCGTATCGGATTGGCATCGCCTGAGATGATCCGTTCGTGGTCGTTCGGTGAAGTTAAAAAGCCGGAAACCATCAACTACCGTACGTTCAAACCTGAGCGTGACGGCCTGTTCTGCGCCAAGATCTTTGGCCCGGTAAAGGATTACGAGTGCCTGTGCGGTAAGTACAAGCGCTTGAAGCACCGTGGTGTGATCTGCGAGAAGTGCGGCGTTGAAGTCGCGCTGGCAAAAGTTCGTCGTGAGCGCATGGCGCACATCGAACTGGCCTCGCCAGTTGCCCACATCTGGTTCCTGAAATCGCTGCCGTCCCGTATCGGCTTGCTGATGGACATGACCCTGCGTGATATCGAACGCGTTCTCTACTTCGAGAGCTATGTCGTTATCGATCCAGGCATGACCACCCTTGAAAAAGGTCAGCTGCTCAACGACGAGCAGTACTTCGAAGCGCTGGAAGAGTTCGGCGACGATTTCGATGCCCGCATGGGTGCCGAAGCTGTCCGCGAACTGCTGCACGCTATCGACCTGGAGCACGAGATTGGCCGTCTGCGTGAAGAGATTCCGCAAACCAACTCCGAAACCAAGATCAAGAAGCTGTCCAAGCGTCTGAAGTTGATGGAAGCCTTCCAGGGTTCCGGCAACCTGCCAGAGTGGATGGTGCTGACCGTTCTGCCGGTTCTGCCGCCAGATCTGCGTCCACTGGTCCCGCTGGATGGCGGTCGCTTCGCGACTTCCGACCTCAACGATCTGTATCGTCGAGTGATCAACCGTAACAACCGCTTGAAGCGCCTGCTGGATCTGTCCGCTCCGGACATCATCGTGCGCAACGAAAAGCGTATGTTGCAGGAAGCCGTCGACGCACTGCTCGACAACGGTCGTCGTGGCCGCGCTATCACCGGTTCCAACAAGCGTCCTCTGAAATCCCTGGCTGACATGATCAAGGGTAAGCAGGGTCGTTTCCGTCAGAACTTGCTCGGTAAGCGTGTTGACTACTCCGGCCGTTCGGTAATTACCGTAGGTCCGACCCTGCGTCTGCACCAGTGCGGTCTGCCGAAGAAAATGGCTCTCGAGCTGTTCAAGCCGTTCATTTTCGGCAAGCTTGAAATGCGTGGTCTCGCTACCACCATCAAGGCTGCCAAGAAGATGGTCGAGCGCGAACTGCCAGAGGTTTGGGACGTTCTCGCTGAAGTGATTCGCGAACACCCGGTTCTTCTCAACCGTGCACCGACCCTTCACCGTCTGGGTATCCAGGCGTTTGAACCGGTACTGATCGAAGGTAAGGCTATCCAGCTGCACCCTCTGGTCTGCGCCGCGTACAACGCCGACTTCGACGGCGACCAAATGGCCGTGCACGTACCGCTGACGCTGGAAGCCCAGCTTGAAGCGCGTGCGTTGATGATGTCGACCAACAACATTCTGTCGCCAGCCAACGGTGAGCCAATCATCGTTCCGTCGCAGGACGTTGTATTGGGTTTGTACTACATGACTCGTGAAGCGATCAACGCCAAGGGCGAAGGTCGTGTGTTCGCGGATCTGCAGGAAGTTGACCGTGTGTTCCGTGCCGGCGAAGCCGCACTGCACGCCAAGGTCAAGGTGCGGATCAACGAAACCGTCAACGACCGTGATGGCGGCAGCGTGACCAACACCCGTATCGTCGACACCACTGTCGGCCGTGCGCTGTTGTTCCAGGTTGTGCCAAAAGGTCTGTCGTACGACGTCGTCAACCTGCCGATGAAGAAAAAGGCGATCTCCAAGCTGATCAACCAGTGCTACCGCGTGGTTGGTCTGAAAGAGACCGTGATCTTCGCTGACCAGTTGATGTACACCGGTTTTGCCTATTCGACTATTTCCGGCGTTTCCATCGGTGTTAACGACTTCGTTATCCCGGACGAAAAAGCCCGCATCATCGGTGCAGCCACCGACGAAGTGAAAGAGATCGAAAGTCAGTACGCCTCCGGCCTGGTAACCCAGGGCGAGAAGTACAACAAAGTGATCGACCTTTGGTCCAAGGCGAACGACGAAGTTTCCAAGGCGATGATGGCCAACCTCTCGAAAGAGAAAGTCATCGACCGTCATGGCGTCGAAGTCGACCAAGAGTCTTTCAACTCGATGTACATGATGGCCGACTCGGGTGCGCGGGGTTCCGCAGCACAGATTCGTCAGCTGGCCGGTATGCGTGGTCTGATGGCCAAGCCGGACGGTTCCATCATTGAAACGCCGATTACCGCGAACTTCCGTGAAGGTTTGAGCGTACTCCAGTACTTCATCTCCACTCACGGTGCTCGTAAAGGTCTGGCGGATACCGCGTTGAAAACGGCGAACTCGGGTTATCTGACTCGTCGTCTGGTAGACGTGGCGCAGGATCTGGTTGTAACCGAGATCGATTGCGGCACCGAACACGGTCTGCTGATGACTCCGCACATTGAAGGCGGTGACGTTGTGGAGCCGCTGGGTGAGCGCGTATTGGGTCGAGTTATCGCCCGTGACGTATTCAAGCCAGGTACCGAGGACGTCATCGTTCCTGCCGGCACTCTGGTAGACGAGAAGTGGGTCGAGTTCATCGAGCTCAACAGCATCGACGAAGTGATCGTGCGTTCGCCGATCAGCTGCGAAACCCGTTTCGGTATTTGCGCCAAGTGCTACGGTCGCGATCTGGCTCGTGGTCACCAGGTGAACATCGGTGAAGCGGTCGGCGTTATCGCTGCCCAGTCCATCGGTGAGCCAGGTACCCAGCTGACGATGCGTACGTTCCACATCGGTGGTGCGGCAAGCCGGACCTCCGCAGCCGACAGCGTTCAGGTGAAGAATGGCGGTACCGTCCGTCTGCACAACCTGAAGCATGTTGAGCGAGTGGATGGTCACCTGGTTGCCGTGTCCCGTTCCGGTGAGCTGGCCATCGCTGATGACTTCGGTCGTGAGCGTGAGCGTTACAAGCTGCCGTACGGTGCCGTGATTTCGGTTAAAGAAGGTGACAAGGTCGAAGCTGGCGCCATCGTGGCCAAGTGGGATCCGCACACTCACCCGATCGTTACCGAAATGAAAGGTACCGTGACCTACGTGGGCATGGAAGAAGGCATCACGATCAAGCGTCAGACTGACGAATTGACCGGTATGACCAACATTGAAGTACTCGACGCCAAAGATCGTCCAGCTGCCGGTAAAGACATCCGTCCTGCCGTGAAGATGGTCGACGACAACGGCAAGGATCTGTTGCTGCCAGGAACTGACGTTATCGCTCAGTACTTCCTGCCAGCCAACGCCCTGGTCGGTGTAGCGGATGGTGCGAAGATCGCGATCGGTGATGTTATCGCTCGTATCCCGCAAGAGACTTCGAAAACTCGAGACATCACCGGTGGTCTGCCGCGTGTTGCCGACTTGTTCGAAGCCCGTCGTCCGAAAGAAGCGTCGATTCTGGCTGAAGTCAGCGGCACCATCGCGTTCGGTAAAGAGACCAAGGGCAAGCGCCGTCTGGTTATCACCCCGAACGACGGTAGCGATCCGTACGAAGAGCTGATTCCGAAGTGGCGTCACCTGAACGTGTTCGAAGGCGAACAGGTAAACCGCGGCGAAGTTATCTCCGACGGTCCGAGCGATCCACACGACATCCTGCGTCTGCTGGGTGTGAGTGCGCTGGCCAAGTACATCGTCAACGAGATCCAGGACGTTTACCGTCTGCAAGGCGTGAAGATCAACGACAAGCACATCGAGACCATCCTGCGTCAGATGCTGCGTAAAGTTGAGATCGCTGAATCCGGCGATTCCAGTTTCATCAAGGGCGACCAGATGGAATTGACTCACGTACTGGTAGAGAACGAGCGTCTGAGCGGCGAAGACAAGTTTGTCTCCAAGTTCACTCGTGTTCTGCTGGGTATCACCAAGGCGTCGTTGTCCACCGAATCGTTCATCTCGGCGGCTTCCTTCCAGGAAACCACTCGCGTACTGACCGAAGCGGCGGTAACCGGCAAGCGCGATTACCTGCGCGGCCTGAAAGAAAACGTGGTCGTGGGTCGTCTGATCCCGGCTGGTACCGGCCTGGCTTATCACAGCGAGCGTAAGCGCCGCCGTGATGCAGACAAGCCGTTGCGCGTCAGCGCCAGTGAAGTGGAAGCTGCACTGACCGAAGCGCTGAACTCGAGCGGTAACTGAGTTCTGCGGTAAATGAGTGTGAGGCCCTGGTCACTCCGTTCATCGAATCGAGACAAATTGTCGAGATTGGATGAGCGGGGAGGGCGGGGCCTTGCCTTGACTGGGGACAAGATCCTCTTTAGACTCTTGTACCCCTAAATTTGGCGGGAACTCGTTCCTGCCATTTTGCTTTTCTTGCAAGACAATAGCGTCGCAAGACAACAGTGGAGCTAGTAGATGGCAACTATCAACCAGCTGGTACGTCAGCCGCGTAAGCGTATCGTCGAGAAATCCGACGTGCCTGCGCTGCAGAACTGCCCGCAACGCCGTGGCGTGTGCACCCGTGTGTACACCACCACGCCGAAAAAACCTAACTCGGCACTGCGTAAAGTATGCCGTGTGCGCCTGACCAACGGTTTCGAGGTTTCCTCGTACATCGGCGGTGAAGGCCACAACCTGCAAGAGCACAGCGTGGTACTGATCCGCGGCGGTCGTGTAAAAGACTTGCCAGGTGTTCGTTACCACACCGTTCGCGGTTCGTTGGATACTTCCGGTGTTAAAGGTCGTAACCAGGGTCGTTCGAAGTACGGTACCAAGCGTCCGAAGTAATCGGCCGTTTTGCAGTTTTTCATTTTATTGAGTCGATAAGAGTAAGGTCGGGCACGCATCCATAGGAGCTGTCCCGGGCTAACCTGAAGACCGTTTGAGGGCTTATCAATGCCAAGACGTCGCGTAGCAGCCAAGCGTGAGATTCTGGACGATCCGAAATACGGAAGCCAAATCCTCGCCAAATTCATGAACCACGTAATGGAAAGCGGCAAGAAAGCCGTTGCCGAGCGTATCGTTTATGGTGCCCTGGATACCGTGAAGGCTCGTAAGGCCGGCACCGATCCCCTGGAACTCTTCGAAAAAGCACTCGACGCCATCGCTCCGCTGGTCGAAGTGAAGTCGCGCCGCGTTGGTGGTGCTACTTACCAGGTTCCGGTCGAGGTTCGTCCTTCCCGTCGTAACGCTCTGGCAATGCGCTGGTTGGTAGACTACGCCCGCAAGCGCGGCGAGAAGTCTATGGCTCTGCGTTTGGCTGGCGAACTGTTGGACGCTGCCGAAGGTAAAGGTGCTGCAGTTAAGAAGCGTGAAGACGTTCACCGTATGGCTGAAGCCAACAAGGCTTTCTCGCACTACCGCTTCTAATTTTAGCGTCACTAATTTTGCGAGGGCTTTATGGCTCGTACAACACCGATTAATCGCTACCGTAACATTGGTATCGTTGCACACGTGGATGCTGGTAAAACCACCACCACTGAGCGCGTCCTTTTTTACACTGGCAAAAGTCACAAAATGGGCGAGGTGCATGACGGCGCCGCGACCACAGACTGGATGGTGCAGGAGCAGGAGCGTGGTATTACCATTACTTCTGCTGCCATTACCGCCTTCTGGCAGGGTTCCGCCAAGCAGCACAAAGACCAGTACCGTTTCAACGTCATCGATACCCCGGGCCACGTAGACTTCACCATTGAAGTTGAACGTTCCCTGCGTGTACTCGACGGCGCGGTCGTTGTGTTCTGCGGTACTTCCGGCGTTGAGCCTCAGTCCGAAACCGTATGGCGTCAAGCCAACAAGTACGGTGTTCCACGTATCGTTTACGTGAACAAGATGGACCGTGCCGGTGCGAACTTCCTGCGCGTGATCGCTCAGATCAAGCAGCGTCTGGGTCACACTCCGGTGCCTATCCAGCTGGCTATCGGTTCCGAAGACAACTTCCAGGGTCAGATCGATCTGATGACCATGGAAGCTGTTTACTGGAACGATGCCGACAAGGGTATGACCCCTCGTCGTGAAGCCATCCCTGCTGAATTGCAGGAACTGGCTGAAGAGTGGCGCAACAACATGGTTGAGGCTGCGGCCGAAGCCAGCGAAGAACTGATGAACAAGTACCTTGAAGGTGAAGAACTCACCGTCGAGGAAATCAAGGGTGCTCTGCGTCAGCGTACTATCGCTGGTGAGATCGTTCTGGCTGTTTGCGGTTCTTCCTTCAAGAACAAGGGTGTTCCCCTGGTTCTCGACGCCGTTATCGACTACCTGCCGGCTCCAACCGACATTCCTGCCATCAAGGGTACTGACCCGGATGACGAGGAAAAGCAGATGGAGCGTCATGCAGACGACAACGAGCCGTTCTCGGCTCTGGCGTTCAAGATCGCTACCGACCCATTCGTGGGTACCTTGACTTTCGTCCGTGTTTACTCGGGCGTGTTGGCCTCCGGCGACGGCGTGATCAACTCGGTCAAAGGCAAGAAAGAGCGCGTGGGTCGTATGGTGCAAATGCACGCAAACGCCCGTGAAGAGATCAAGGAAGTACGCGCTGGTGACATCGCGGCCCTGATCGGCATGAAGGACGTCACCACTGGTGAAACCTTGTGCAACGCTGACAAGCCAATCATCCTGGTTCGCATGGACTTCCCGGAGCCGGTTATTTCGGTTGCCGTAGAGCCTAAGACCAAGGATGACCAGGAAAAAATGGGTATCGCTCTGGGCAAACTTGCTCAGGAAGACCCGTCTTTCCGCGTCAAGACTGATGAAGAGACTGGTCAAACGATCATCTCTGGCATGGGCGAGTTGCACCTGGACATCCTGGTTGACCGGATGCGCCGTGAGTTCAACGTCGAAGCCAACATCGGTAAGCCTCAGGTTTCGTATCGTGAGCGCATCACGAAGAATTGCGAAATCGAAGGCAAGTTCGTTCGTCAGTCCGGCGGTCGTGGCCAGTTCGGCCATTGCTGGATCCGTTTTGCTCCTGCTGACGAAGGTCAGGAAGGTCTGCAATTCGTGAACGAAGTAGTGGGTGGTGTGGTTCCTAAGGAATACATCCCGGCTATCCAGAAGGGTATCGAAGAGCAGATGAAGAACGGCGTAGTTGCCGGCTATCCGCTGATCGGCCTGAAGGCTACCGTGTTTGATGGTTCTTACCACGACGTCGACTCGAACGAGATGGCGTTTAAGGTGGCTGCTTCCATGGCGACCAAGCAACTGGCCCAGAAGGGCGGTGGTGAGTTGCTCGAGCCGATCATGGCGGTAGAGGTTGTTACGCCTGAAGACTATATGGGTGACGTGATGGGCGACCTTAACCGTCGTCGCGGCATGATTCTGGGTATGGAAGACACGGTCTCCGGTAAGGTGATCCGTGCTGAAGTTCCGTTGGGCGAGATGTTCGGTTATGCGACCGACGTTCGTTCGATGTCTCAGGGTCGCGCAAGCTACTCTATGGAATTCAAAAAATACAATACAGCTCCGTCGCACATCGTCGAAACTGTAACCAAAAAACAAGGCTGATTCAGTCCTTTAGGCAAGGAGTTAATTGTCGTGGCTAAAGAAAAATTTGATCGTTCCCTACCGCACGTCAACGTTGGCACCATCGGTCACGTTGACCACGGTAAAACCACTCTGACCGCAGCTCTGACTCGCGTTTGCTCCGAAGTTTTCGGTTCCGCAATCGTTGATTTCGATAAAATCGACAGCGCGCCAGAAGAAAAAGCTCGTGGTATCACCATCAACACCGCGCACGTCGAGTACAACTCGAAGATCCGTCACTACGCTCACGTTGACTGCCCAGGTCACGCTGACTATGTGAAGAACATGATCACCGGTGCTGCCCAGATGGACGGCGCGATCCTGGTTTGCTCGGCCGCTGATGGTCCGATGCCACAAACCCGTGAGCACATCCTGCTGTCCCGTCAGGTAGGCGTTCCGTACATCGTGGTTTTCCTGAACAAGGCTGACCTGGTAGACGACGCTGAGCTGCTGGAACTGGTCGAGATGGAAGTTCGCGACCTGCTGTCCACCTACGACTTCCCGGGCGATGACACTCCAATCATCATCGGTTCGGCTCGTATGGCGCTGGAAGGCAAAGACGACAACGAAATGGGCACCACTGCCGTTCGTAAACTGGTTGAAACCCTGGACAGCTACATCCCAGAACCAGAGCGTGCTATCGACAAGCCATTCCTGATGCCAATCGAAGACGTATTCTCGATCTCGGGTCGTGGTACTGTTGTGACTGGTCGTATCGAGCGCGGTATCGTTCGCGTTCAAGATGCACTGGAAATCGTTGGTCTGCGTGACACCACCACCACCACCTGCACCGGTGTTGAAATGTTCCGCAAGCTGCTCGACGAAGGTCGTGCTGGCGAGAACTGCGGCGTTCTGCTGCGTGGTACCAAGCGTGACGACGTTGAGCGTGGCCAGGTTCTGGTTAAGCCAGGTTCGGTTAAGCCGCACACCAAGTTCACCGCAGAAGTTTACGTTCTGAGCAAGGAAGAAGGCGGTCGTCACACTCCGTTCTTCAAAGGCTACCGTCCACAGTTCTACTTCCGTACTACTGACGTGACTGGTAACTGCCAGCTGCCAGAAGGCGTTGAAATGGTAATGCCAGGTGACAACATCCAGATGGAAGTTACCCTGATCAAGACCATCGCAATGGAAGACGGCCTGCGTTTCGCTATCCGTGAAGGCGGTCGTACCGTCGGCGCTGGCGTCGTAGCCAAAATCATCGAGTAAGCATCTCTTTTGAGATAGCTTCGATGCTTTGAAAGGCCCCCGCTCAGCGGGGGCTTTTTTATTGGGTTGACACCCATCTGGGGCGTCTATAGAATTGCGCCTCCTTTTAACGGGCGTATTGCGCCCGGTGGGAATAGCAGCCGGAGTCTGAAATCCAATGCAAAATCAGCAAATCCGTATCAGGTTGAAGGCTTTCGACCATCGCCTGATCGACCAATCAACCCAGGAAATCGTGGAAACCGCGAAACGTACTGGTGCTCAAGTGCGTGGTCCAATTCCACTGCCTACCCGTAAAGAGCGGTTCACCGTTCTGGTCTCCCCGCACGTCAACAAAGACGCGCGTGACCAGTACGAGATCCGTACTCATAAGCGCGTTCTGGACATCGTCCAGCCAACGGATAAAACCGTTGATGCTCTTATGAAGCTTGATCTTGCGGCCGGTGTGGAAGTGCAGATCAGCCTCGGCTAAGACTCGGTCTTAGTCGTGTAACGCTCTGAAATGGGCGGCCATAGCGGGTGAAAGCCCCGTACACTCATGAGGTTTACAACATGACTATTGGTGTAGTCGGTCGTAAAGCGGGTATGACCCGTATTTTCACCGAAGAAGGTGTCTCCATTCCGGTCACGGTCATTGAGATCGAACCGAATCGCGTCACCCAGTTCAAAACTGAAGAGACCGATGGCTATCGTGCAGTGCAAGTCACTGTCGGCGAGCGTCGTGCTTCGCGTGTAACAGCAGCTCAGGCTGGCCACTTCGCTAAAGCGAACGTTGCCGCTGGTCGTACCGTAATGGAATTCCGCCTTGAAGAAGGCGAGTACCAGGCCGGCGATCTGATCAACGCTGAAATCTTCGCCGCTGGTCAACTGGTTGATGTAACCGGTCAGTCCAAGGGTAAAGGCTTCCAGGGTACGATCAAGCGTTGGAATTTCCGCGGGCAAGATAACACCCACGGTAACTCCGTATCCCACCGCGTTCCAGGCTCTATCGGCCAGTGCCAGACTCCTGGTCGTGTATTCAAGGGCAAAAAAATGTCCGGTCATATGGGCGCTGAGCGCGTGACCGTGCAGTCCCTCGAAGTAGTGCGCGTGGACGCTGAACGCAATCTGTTGTTGGTCAAGGGCGCTGTTCCTGGCGCTACTGGCGGCAACTTGGTTGTACGTCCAGCAGCCAAGGCTCGCGGTTAAGGGGAAGCTGACATGCAATTAAATGTAAATGACGCTCAAGCGATCGAAGTTTCCGAACTGACATTTGGCGGCGAATTCAACGAGACGCTGGTTCACCAAGCAGTCGTAGCCTACATGGCTGGCGGTCGTCAGGGTTCCAAGCAGCAAAAGACCCGTTCCGACGTTCGTGGTGGCGGTAAGCGCCCATGGCGTCAGAAAGGTACTGGCCGTGCTCGTGCCGGTACTATCCGTAGCCCAATCTGGCGTGGCGGCGGTACCACTTTCGCAGCTCGTCCTCAGGATCACTCCCAGAAGCTGAACAAGAAGATGTACCGCGCAGCAATGCGTTCCATCCTTGCTGAGCTGGTGCGTACTGATCGTCTGGTCGTGGTTCAGGATTTCGCCGTTGAAACGCCGAAAACCAAAGACCTGCTGGGCAAACTGAACAACATGAGCCTGACCGATGTTCTGATCGTGTCCGACGCTGTTGATCAGAACCTGTACCTGGCTGCTCGTAACCTGCCACACGTAGATGTACGTGACGTGCAAGGTTCCGATCCAGTTAGTCTGATCGCATACGACAAGGTGTTGATCACCGTGTCGGCCGTGAAGAAATTCGAGGAGCTGCTGGGATGAACCAGGAACGCGTATTTAAAGTTCTGCTTGGCCCGCACGTTTCCGAGAAGGCTACGGTTCTGGCAGACAAGAAAGGCCAGTTCGTTTTCAAGGTTGCTACCGACGCAACCAAGCTGGAAATCAAGAAGGCCGTCGAAAGCCTGTTCAGCGTGAAAGTAGAGCGTGTTACTACCCTGAATGTTCTGGGTAAGAGCAAGCGCACTGCTCGCGGTCTGGGCAAGCGTAATGACTGGAAGAAGGCAGTTATCTCCCTTCAGCCAGGCCAAGATCTCGATTTCAGCAGCAGTGCTGAGTAAGGAAGGGGTGCATCATGGCAATCGTTAAATGCAAACCGACTTCCCCTGGCCGCCGTTTTGTGGTCAAGGTGGTCAACCAGGAGCTGCATAAAGGCGCTCCTCACGCACCGCTGCTCGAGAAGAAATCGAAGACTGGTGGTCGTAACAACAATGGCCGTATTACCACTCGTCACATCGGTGGTGGTCATAAGCAGCATTACCGTATGGTCGATTTCCGTCGCAACGACAAAGATGGCATCGTCGCCACTGTCGAGCGTATCGAATACGATCCAAACCGTACTGCTCACATCGCACTGCTCTGCTACGCAGACGGCGAGCGCCGCTACATCATCGCCCCTAAAGGCGTGAGTGCTGGCGACACGCTGATCGCAGGCGCTCTGGCTCCAATCAAGCCAGGTAACGCTCTGCAACTGCGCAACATTCCAGTCGGTTCTACCGTACACGGCATCGAACTGAAGCCAGGTAAAGGCGCACAGATCGCTCGTTCCGCTGGTGCTTCGGCTCAGCTGATCGCTCGTGAAGGCGTGTACGTTACCCTGCGTCTGCGTTCCGGTGAAATGCGTAAAGTCCTGGCTGAATGCCGTGCGACCCTGGGCGAAGTCTCGAACTCCGAGCACAGCCTGCGTTCGCTGGGTAAAGCTGGTGCCAAACGCTGGCGTGGCGTTCGCCCAACCGTTCGTGGTGTTGCCATGAACCCGGTTGACCACCCACATGGTGGTGGTGAAGGTCGTACCTCTGGTGGTCGTCATCCGGTATCGCCATGGGGCTTCCCGACTAAGGGCGCGAAGACTCGTGGTAATAAGCGTACCGACAAAATGATCGTCCGTCGTCGCAAGTAAATAGAGGGATACGACAGTGCCACGTTCTCTGAAAAAAGGTCCTTTTATCGATCTTCACCTACTGAAGAAGATCGAAGTGGCGGCGGAAAAGAACGATCGCAAACCGGTGAAAACCTGGTCGCGTCGTTCGATGATCCTGCCACAAATGGTCGGTCTGACCATCGCAGTACACAACGGTCGTCAGCACGTCCCAGTTCTCGTGAACGAAGACATGGTCGGCCACAAACTGGGCGAGTTCGCCGGTACCCGCACTTATCGCGGGCACGTGGCAGACAAGAAAGCCAAGCGTTAAGGGGTTAGGAAATGGAAGTAGCCGCTAAGTTGTCGGGCGCTCGAATCTCCGCCCAGAAAGCCCGCTTGGTCGCCGACCAGATCCGCGGGAAGAAGGTGGGCGAAGCGCTCAACCTGTTGGCTTTCAGCAGTAAGAAAGCCGCCGAGATCATGAAGAAAGTGCTGGAGTCGGCCGTAGCCAACGCCGAGCATAACGAAGGCGCAGACGTTGATGACCTGAAGGTCAGCACTGTTTTCGTCAACGAAGGGCGTTCGCTGAAGCGCATCATGCCACGTGCCAAAGGCCGTGCTGATCGCATCGTCAAGCGGTCTTGCCATATCACTGTCAAGGTTGCTGACAAGTAACGGAGTCGAAGAGATGGGTCAGAAAGTACATCCCATTGGCATTCGCCTGGGAATCGTCAAGGAGCACACCTCCGTCTGGTACGCAGACGGTCGGACTTATGCGGACTATTTGCTCGCAGATCTGAATGTGCGTGAGTACCTCCAAGACAAACTAAAAAGCGCGTCCGTAAGCCGTATCGATATCCATCGTCCGGCCCAAACTGCACGCATCACCATCCACACCGCTCGTCCAGGTATCGTTATCGGGAAGAAAGGTGAAGATGTTGAGAAACTGCGTCAGGACCTGACCAAGCAAATGGGTGTGCCTGTGCACATCAATATCGAAGAGATCCGCAAGCCGGAGCTCGACGGTATGCTGGTTGCGCAGAGCGTAGCTCAGCAGCTGGAGCGTCGCGTAATGTTCCGTCGCGCTATGAAGCGCGCAGTACAGAACGCCATGCGCATTGGTGCCAAAGGCATCAAAATCCAAGTGAGCGGTCGTCTCGGCGGTGCTGAAATCGCACGTACTGAATGGTATCGCGAAGGTCGTGTGCCATTGCACACCCTGCGTGCCGACATCGACTATGCCAACTACGAAGCTCACACCACTTACGGTGTGATCGGTGTAAAGGTTTGGATCTTCAAAGGCGAAGTAATTGGTGGTCGCCAAGAAGAACTGAAACCACAAGCACCAGCGCCTCGTAAAAAAGCTGCTAAGTAAGGGGTACGCCAAATGTTGCAACCAAAGCGTACGAAGTTCCGCAAGCAGATGACTGGTCACAACCGTGGCCTGGCATTGCGCGGTAGCAAAGTCAGCTTCGGCGAGTTCGCGCTGAAGTCTGTTGCTCGTGGTCGTCTCACCGCTCGTCAGATCGAGTCAGCGCGTCGTGCTCTGACCCGTCACGTAAAACGTGGCGGCAAGATCTGGATCCGTGTATTCCCGGACAAGCCGATCTCCAAAAAACCTCTCGAGGTTCGGATGGGTAAAGGTAAGGGTAACGTGGAATACTGGGTTGCCCAGATTCAGCCAGGCAAAGTCCTGTATGAAATCGAGGGTGTTTCTGAAGAGCTGGCGCGTGAGGCTTTCGCCCTGGCTGCTGCAAAGCTGCCGCTCGCCACCTCCTTTGTTAAACGGACGGTGATGTGATGAAAGCGAATGAACTTCGTGAAAAATCCGCACAGCAGCTGAACGAGCAACTGCTCGGCCTGCTGCGCGACCAGTTCAATCTGCGTATGCAGAAAGCAACTGGCCAGTTGGGGCAGTCTCATCTGCTCTCGCAAGTTAAGCGTGACATCGCTCGCGTGAAGACTGTGCTCAACCAGCAGGCAGGTAAGTAATCATGGCTGAAGCCGAAAAAACTGTCCGTACGCTGACTGGCCGTGTTGTCAGCGACAAGATGGACAAAACCATCACCGTTCTGATCGAGCGTCGCGTTAAGCACCCGATCTACGGTAAATACGTTAAGCGTTCGACTAAGCTGCACGCGCACGACGAAACCAATCAGTGCCACATCGGCGACAAAGTCACTATTCGTGAAACTCGTCCTTTGGCCAAGACCAAGTCTTGGGCGCTGGTTGATGTTCTCGAACGCGCTGTGGAAGTCTAAGGACTAGGGGTCGGAGAAATTATATGATTCAGACTCAATCCATGCTCGATGTGGCCGATAACAGCGGCGCTCGCCGCGTTATGTGCATCAAGGTGCTGGGTGGCTCCCATCGTCGTTACGCTGGTATCGGTGACATCATCAAGGTTACCGTCAAGGAAGCAATTCCTCGCGGTAAAGTGAAAAAAGGCCAAGTGATGACTGCTGTTGTAGTCCGCACTCGTCACGGCGTACGTCGTGCTGATGGCTCCATTATCCGCTTTGATGGCAACGCTGCTGTTCTGTTGAACAACAAGCAAGAGCCGATCGGCACCCGTATCTTTGGGCCAGTGACCCGTGAACTTCGTACTGAGAAGTTCATGAAGATCGTCTCGCTCGCCCCAGAAGTGCTGTAAGGAGATCCGACATGCAAAAGATTCGTCGTGACGACGAGATCATCGTGATCGCCGGCAAAGACAAAGGTAAGCGCGGTAAGGTGCTTAAGGTTCTCGCTAACAACCGTTTGGTTATTGGTGGTCTGAACCTGGTCAAGCGTCATACCAAGCCTAACCCGATGTCGGGCGTGCAGGGCGGTATCGTCGAAAAAGAAGCTCCACTGGATGCTTCTAACGTCGCCATTTTCAACGGCGAAACCAACAAGGCTGACCGCGTTGGTTTCAAAGTAGAAGACGGCAAGAAAATTCGTGTCTTCAAGTCGACCCAAAAAGCGGTTGATGCTTGAACACTGCTAGGTAGATGAGACCATGGCACGACTAAAAGAGATTTACCGGAAGGAAATTGCTCCGAAACTTAAGGAAGAACTTAAGCTTTCGAACGTGATGGAAGTTCCGCGCGTTACCAAAATCACCCTGAACATGGGTCTGGGCGAAGCGATCGGCGACAAAAAAGTCATCGAGCACGCTGTTGCTGACCTGGAAAAGATCACCGGCCAGAAAGTCGTTGTGACCTACGCTCGCAAATCCATCGCTGGCTTTAAAGTCCGTGAAGGTTGGCCGATCGGCGTCAAAGTGACCCTGCGCCGTGAGCGTATGTACGAGTTCCTGGATCGTCTGCTGTCGATCTCCCTGCCTCGGGTTCGCGACTTCCGCGGCCTGAATGCCAAGTCCTTCGATGGTCGTGGCAACTACAGCATGGGCGTGAAAGAGCAGATCATCTTCCCGGAAATCGACTACGACAAGATCGATGCTCTCCGCGGTCTGGACATCACCCTGACCACCACTGCCAAGAACGATGATGAAGGCCGCGCTCTGCTGCGTGCGTTCAAATTCCCGTTCCGCAACTGATTGGAGTAGGACCATGGCCAAGATGAGCATGAAAAACCGCGAGCTGAAGCGTCAGCTCACGGTTGCCAAGTACGCCAAGAAGCGTGCAGCACTGAAAGCTATCATCGTTGATCTGAACGCAAGTCCAGAAGCGCGTTGGGAAGCTACAGTAGCCCTGCAGAAGCAGCCACGTGACGCAAGCGCTTCGCGCATGCGTAACCGCTGCCGCCTGACCGGTCGTCCACACGGCGTTTACCGCAAGTTCGGCCTCGGCCGTAACAAGCTGCGTGAAGCTGCCATGCGTGGTGACGTGCCGGGTCTGGTTAAAGCCAGCTGGTAAGTACTGTCAAAGTCTCGGTGTCCAGGATCGCAAGATCCTGACCGCCGGTGGCCTTGAATCTGGATCAAGCCCCTTTTGGGGCTTGATTCATTTCCGGGGTGTGTCTAGAATACCCGGCTCGCCTGAGCCCGTGTTTTTCATGCTCGGAGATTCTCGGCGACACGTAATAGCCGCAAGGCTAATTTTTTTGTATTAGGAGCGTCTAGCCCATGAGTATGCAGGACCCGTTAGCGGACATGCTAACTCGTATCCGTAATGCCCAGATGGCTGAAAAGTCCGTCGTAAGCATGCCATCTTCCACGTTGAAGGTAGCTGTTGCCAAAGTCCTGAAGGACGAAGGTTACATTGCGGGTTATCAGATCAGCAGCGAAATCAAACCACTGCTGTCCATCGAGCTGAAGTACTTCGAAGGCCGTCCGGTTATCGAAGAAGTGAAGCGCGTTAGCCGTCCAGGCCTGCGTCAGTACAAGTCCGTCGATGATCTGCCAAAAGTTCGTGGCGGTCTCGGTGTGTCTATCGTCTCCACCAACAAGGGTGTGATGACTGATCGTGCTGCGCGCGCTGCCGGTGTCGGCGGCGAAGTTCTTTGCACTGTGTTCTAAGGGGGGATAAGCATGTCTCGCGTCGCTAAGAACCCCGTTAAGCTGCCAGCCGGTGTCGAAGTAAAATTCGCAGGCCAACAGCTTTCGGTGAAGGGTGCCAAGGGCACTCTCGAACTGAACATCCACTCGTCCGTTGAGATCGTTGAAGAAGCTGGTGAGCTGCGTTTCGCTGCTCGCAATGGCGATCAACAGACTCGCGCGATGGCTGGTACCACTCGTGCGTTGGTAAACAACATGGTCCAGGGCGTAAGCCAAGGCTTCGAGCGCAAGCTCCAGCTGGTCGGTGTTGGTTACAAAGCGCAAGCAAAAGGCACAGTGCTGAACCTGGCTCTTGGCTTCTCGCACCCAGTGGATTACGAACTGCCGGAAGGCATCACCGCTGAGACTCCTAGCCAGACCGATATCCTGATCAAGGGCATCGACAAGCAGCTGGTAGGTCAAGTGGCCGCCGAGATCCGCGACTTCCGTCCACCAGAGCCGTACAAAGGCAAAGGTGTGCGCTACGCGGACGAAGTCGTCCGTCGTAAAGAAGCCAAGAAGAAGTAGGGCATAGCAAATGACCGACAAAAAAGTTACTCGACTGCGTCGCGCTCGCAAAGCACGCCTGAAAATGCACGAACTCGAAGTCGTGCGTCTCTGCGTGTTCCGCTCTTCGCAGCACATCTACGCCCAGGTCATTTCGGCCGACGGCAACAAAGTCCTGGCAAGCGCCTCGACTTTGGATAAAGAACTGCGTGATGGTGCCACCGGCAACATCGACGCGGCCACTAAGGTTGGCCAGCTGGTCGCTACGCGTGCTAAGGCCGCTGGCGTCTCGCAAGTGGCTTTCGACCGCTCTGGCTTCAAGTACCACGGCCGCGTTAAAGCGCTGGCTGATGCTGCTCGTGAAGCTGGGCTGGAGTTCTAAGTTATGTCAAATAACGACCAAAAGCGCGACGAAGGCTACATCGAGAAGCTGGTTCAAGTTAACCGCGTAGCCAAAACCGTTAAAGGCGGCCGTATCTTCACCTTCACCGCGTTGACCGTGGTTGGTGATGGTAAGGGCCGTGTTGGCTTCGGCCGTGGCAAGTCGCGTGAAGTGCCTGCTGCGATCCAGAAGGCAATGGAAGCTGCTCGCCGCAACATGATCCAGGTTGATCTGAACGGCACCACCCTGCAGTACGCAATGAAGTCCGCTCACGGCGCTTCGAAGGTGTACATGCAGCCTGCTTCTGAAGGTACCGGTATCATCGCTGGCGGCGCTATGCGTGCTGTCCTCGAAGTTGCTGGCGTTCAGAACGTTCTGGCCAAGTGCTACGGCTCGACTAACCCTGTAAACGTGGTTCACGCCACTTTCAAGGGTTTGAAAGCAATGCAGTCTCCTGAATCCATTGCCGCCAAGCGTGGCAAAAGCGTCAAGGAGATCTTCTGATCATGGCTACCGTAAAAGTAACGCTGATCAAAAGCATGACCGGCCGCATCCCTAACCACAAACTGTGCGTTAAGGGTCTGGGTCTGCGTCGCATCGGTCACACTGTAGAAGTCCAGGATACTCCCGAGAATCGCGGGATGATCAACAAGGCTTACTACATGCTGCGTGTCGAGGGTTAATCGATGAAACTCAATGATCTGAGTCCAGCGCCGGGTTCCCGTCGCGAAAAGCATCGTCCGGGCCGTGGTATCGGTAGCGGTTTGGGTAAGACTGGTGGCCGTGGTCACAAAGGTCAGACCTCCCGCTCCGGTGGCACCATTGCTCCAGGCTTTGAAGGCGGTCAACAGCCGCTGCATCGTCGCCTGCCGAAGTTCGGTTTCGTTTCCCTGAAAGCCATGGATCGCGCAGAAGTGCGTTTGTCCGAGCTGGCTAAAGTGGAAGGCGACATCGTCACCGTGCAGTCCCTGAAAGATGCCAACGTGATCAATGTCAACGTACAGCGTGTGAAAATCATGCTGTCCGGTGAAGTGACTCGCGCTGTCACTATCGGCAAGGGAATCGGCGCCACCAAGGGTGCGCGTGCGGCTATCGAAGCAGCTGGCGGCAAGTTCGAGGAATAAATGGCTAAGCAAGGTGCTCTCTCTGCGCTCGGCAAAGGCGGTATGTCTGAACTCTGGGCTCGTCTGCGTTTTCTGTTCCTGGCGATTATCGTCTACCGAATAGGCGCACACATCCCGGTTCCAGGTATCAACCCGGACCGACTCGCGGACCTGTTTCGACAGAATGAGGGGACCATTCTTAGCTTGTTCAACATGTTTTCCGGCGGCGCGCTGGAGCGGATGAGCATCTTTGCACTGGGGATCATGCCGTACATCTCGGCATCGATCATCATGCAACTGATGACCGCCGTCAGCCCGCAGCTGGAGCAGTTGAAGAAGGAAGGTGAAGCTGGCCGTCGCAAGATCAGCCAGTACACCCGCTACGGCACTGTCATCCTCGCCCTGGTTCAGGCTATCGGCATGTCCGTTGGCCTGGCGGGGCAGGGTGTTGCGTTCACTGGTGACTTTGGCTTCCATTTCGTCGCGGTATCCACGTTTGTGGCTGGTGCGATGTTCATGATGTGGCTGGGTGAGCAGATTACTGAGCGTGGTGTTGGCAACGGTATCTCGATGTTGATTTTCGCAGGTATCGTCGCCGGTCTTCCGAGAGCGATCGGGCAGTCTTTCGAGTCTGCACGTCAGGGTGATATCAACATCTTCGCCCTGGTTGCCATCGGTTTGCTGGCAGTAGCGATTATCGGTTTCGTGGTGTTCATTGAGCGTGGTCAGCGTCGTATTGCTGTTCACTACGCCAAGCGTCAGCAGGGCCGCAAGGTCTTCGCTGCGCAGACCAGCCACTTGCCGCTGAAGGTGAACATGGCCGGTGTTATTCCGGCTATTTTCGCGAGCAGCATTTTGCTGTTCCCGGCTTCGTTGGGTGCCTGGTTCGGTCAGTCTGAAGGTATGGGCTGGTTGCAGGACATCTCGCAGTCGATCGCTCCTGGTCAGCCGTTGAATATTCTGCTGTTTAGTGCAGGGATTATTTTCTTCTGCTTCTTCTATACGGCGTTGATGTTCAATCCGAAAGACGTAGCGGAAAACCTGAAGAAGTCCGGTGCCTTTATTCCGGGCATCCGTCCAGGTGAGCAGTCTGCGCGCTACATTGATGGCGTTCTGACTCGCTTGACCATGTTCGGTGCTCTTTACATGACGGCCGTCTGCCTGTTGCCCCAGTTCCTGGTGGTTGCAGCCAACGTACCGTTCTACCTTGGCGGGACCTCGTTGCTGATCGTCGTCGTGGTTGTGATGGACTTCATGTCCCAAGTACAATCGCACCTCGTTTCGCACCAGTACGAATCCCTGATGAAGAAAGCCAACCTGAAGGGTTACGGCAGCGGCATGCTGCGCTGACCCATAAGGTTCGAGGAGTTGGTGATGAAAGTTCGTGCATCGGTGAAAAAGCTGTGCCGTAACTGCAAGATTATTCGCCGCGAAGGTGTTGTTCGAGTAATTTGCAGCGCGGAACCGCGTCACAAACAGCGCCAAGGCTGAGTGTGATTGTGCTTCAAGCCCGGCAGCTAGTGCGCTGCCGGGTTGATTATTTGTTATTACAGCGATATTATCTCGCGCCCTATTTCTTGGCTTCCGGGGCGTAGGTAGCTGTCAATTGGAGTCCCACTGAATGGCCCGTATTGCAGGCGTTAACATTCCAGATAACAAGCATACTGTTATCTCGCTGACCTACATCTATGGTGTTGGTCGCACTACTGCACAGAAAATTTGTGCAGAGACTGGGGTAAACCCAGCAGCAAAGATCAAAGATCTGAGCGACGAGCAAATTGAACAGCTGCGTGGCGAAGTGGCGAAGTTCACCACTGAAGGTGACCTGCGTCGCGAAATCAACATGAAAATCAAGCGCTTGATGGACCTCGGTTGCTATCGCGGTCTGCGTCATCGTCGCGGTCTTCCAGTACGCGGTCAGCGTACCAAGACCAACGCGCGTACCCGTAAAGGTCCGCGTAAGCCGATCCGCAAGTAATCGCCCCAGCGAATCGACAGGAATTTAATCATGGCAAAACCTGCTGCTCGTCCTCGTAAAAAAGTTAAAAAGACAGTGGTTGATGGCATCGCCCACATCCATGCATCTTTTAACAACACCATCGTGACCATCACCGACCGTCAAGGTAACGCTCTTTCCTGGGCTACCTCCGGTGGTTCGGGTTTCCGCGGTTCCCGCAAGTCCACCCCGTTTGCTGCTCAAGTAGCTGCTGAACGTGCTGGTCAAGCTGCGCTGGAATACGGCCTGAAAAACCTCGACGTCAACGTCAAAGGTCCAGGTCCAGGTCGTGAATCCGCAGTCCGCGCTTTGAACGGCTGTGGCTACAAGATCGCCAGCATCACCGACGTGACGCCAATCCCGCACAACGGGTGCCGTCCGCCGAAGAAGCGCCGCGTGTAATCCAGGAGATTGTAAAGAATGGCTCGTTACATTGGTCCAAAATGCAAACTCGCTCGTCGCGAAGGCACCGATCTCTTCCTGAAGAGCGGCGTGCGCGCGATCGAATCGAAGTGCAACATTGAAGCAGCACCTGGTATCCACGGCCAACGCCGCGGTCGCCAGTCCGACTACGGCACCCAACTGCGTGAAAAGCAGAAGGTCCGTCGTATCTACGGCGTTCTCGAGCGTCAATTCAGCGGCTACTACAAAGAAGCTGCTGGCAAGAAAGGTGCAACCGGTGAAAACCTGCTGCAACTGCTCGAATGCCGTCTGGACAACGTTGTATACCGTATGGGCTTTGGTTCGACTCGTGCCGAATCCCGTCAGCTGGTATCGCACAAGTCGATCAGCGTAAACGGTCAGACCGTTAACGTTCCGTCCTACCAGGTTCGTGCTGGTGACGTGGTCGCTGTTCGCGAGAAAGCAAAAAATCAACTTCGCATTGTCCAAGCTCTCGATCTGTGTGCCCAACGTGGCCGCGTAGAATGGGTAGAAGTAGACACTGAGAAGAAGTCGGGCGTTTTCAAGAACGTTCCAGCTCGCAGTGATCTGTCCGCCGACATCAACGAAAGCCTGATTGTCGAGCTCTACTCCAAGTAAGGGCTAGAAAATAGGTGCATCCATGCAGATTTCGGTAAATGAGTTCCTGACACCCCGCCACATTGATGTGCAGGTTGTCAGTCCAACCCGCGCCAAGATCACTCTCGAGCCTCTCGAGCGTGGCTTTGGCCATACCCTGGGCAACGCGCTGCGCCGCATCCTGTTGTCCTCAATGCCCGGCTGTGCAGTAGTCGAGGCCGAGATTGACGGTGTGCTCCACGAGTACAGCGCCATCGAAGGTGTACAGGAAGACGTAATTGAAATCCTGTTGAACCTTAAAGGTCTGGCTATCAAGCTGCACGGTCGTGACGAAGTTACGCTGACCTTGTCGAAGAAGGGTTCGGGGGTGGTTACCGCTGCCGATATTCAGCTGGATCATGATGTCGAGATCGTTAATCCCGATCACGTAATCGCTAACCTGGCGTCTAACGGCGCCCTGAACATGAAGCTCGTAGTAGCTCGTGGTCGTGGTTATGAACCGGCAGACTCGCGTCAGAGCGATGAAGACGAAAGCCGCAGCATCGGTCGCTTGCAGCTTGACTCTTCGTTCAGCCCGGTTCGCCGTATCGCATACGTGGTGGAAAACGCCCGTGTCGAGCAGCGTACTAACCTGGACAAGCTGGTTATTGATCTGGAAACCAACGGTACTCTGGATCCTGAAGAGGCAATTCGCCGCGCTGCAACCATCCTGCAACAGCAGTTGGCTGCGTTCGTCGACCTCAAGGGTGACAGTGAGCCAGTGGTTGTCGAGCAGGAAGACGAGATCGATCCGATCCTGCTTCGCCCGGTTGACGATCTGGAACTGACTGTACGTTCGGCTAACTGCCTTAAGGCGGAAAACATCTACTACATCGGTGACCTGATTCAGCGTACCGAAGTAGAGCTGTTGAAGACTCCGAACCTGGGCAAGAAATCCTTGACTGAAATCAAGGACGTTCTGGCCTCCCGCGGTCTGTCCCTCGGCATGCGCCTCGACAACTGGCCGCCTGCAAGTCTTAAGAAGGACGACAAGGCGACTGCCTGATCGTCGTAATCACCGAACGTAGTGTTTGGTAAGGAATGAACCATGCGTCATCGTAAAAGTGGTCGTCACCTGAGCCGCACCAGCTCGCACCGCAAGGCCATGTTCCAAAACATGGCGGTGTCGCTGTTCGAGCACGAGCTGATCAAAACTACTCTGCCAAAAGCTAAAGAACTGCGCCGCGTTGCCGAGCCGCTGATCACTTTGGCCAAGACAGATAGCGTTGCTAACCGCCGTCTGGCTTTCGACCGTACTCGTTCGAAAGCTATCGTTGGTAAGCTCTTCAACGACCTGGGCAAGCGTTACGCTACCCGTGAGGGTGGCTACCTGCGCATCCTCAAGTGCGGTTTCCGCGCTGGCGACAACGCGCCTATGGCGTACGTCGAGTTGGTTGATCGTGCTACTGCTGGCGAAGCTGTATCTGCCGAGTAAGACGTCAGTCTGAAACAAAGAACCGGGCCTAGTGCCCGGTTTTTTGTGCCTGTAAGAAACGCGCCCTCTGTACAAGCGCCTCCCGCGTCCTCGTCGTCATTATGTGATGGGGATGATCATTAGTTTTTATCTATCGATGTCTGCAAGTTAATGAATTTGTAGCTGTCATATTGATGATCAATACTCCTTCTCAGCCGATAGCCGGCAGTTCAAGACCGACAGAGGAAGGAAGATCGCATGAGCCAAAACAAAACGCTTACCACCGCCAGTGGCGCTCCTGTTGCCGATAACCAGAATTCCCGTTCCGCCGGCCCTCGTGGCCCGCTGCTGCTCGACGACTTTCACCTGATCGAGAAGCTTGCCCACTTCAACCGTGAAAACATCCCTGAGCGCCGTGTACACGCCAAAGGCTCGGGTGCCTACGGTACGTTCACCGTGACGCGCGATATCACTCAATACACCAGCGCGAAGCTGTTTGAGACAGTCGGCAAGCAAACCCCGACTTTCCTGCGGTTTTCCACCGTGGGTGGTGAGCGGGGTTCGGCTGATACCGAGCGTGATCCGCGCGGGTTCGCCTTGAAGTTTTATACCGAGGAAGGCAACTGGGACATCGTCGGCAACAACACCCCCGTGTTCTTCATTCGCGATCCACTGAAGTTCCCGGACTTTATCCACACCCAGAAGCGTTTGCCGCAAAGCAACCTGAAGAGTGCCCAGGCGATGTGGGACTTCTGGTCGCATTCGCCCGAGGCGCTGCACCAGGTCACCATCCTGTTCTCCGACCGGGGTATCCCTGATGGATACCGTCACATGCATGGCTTCGGCAGCCACACTTACAGCCTCATCAACGCTCAAGGTGAGCGTCACTGGGTGAAGTGGCACTACAAGACCAGGCAGGGGATCAAGAACCTTGCTTCAGCGGAGGCTGCGCGCCTGGCGGGCACTGATCCGGATTACGCCCAGCGCGACCTGTTCAATGCCATCGAGCAGGGTGATTTCCCGAAATGGCGCGTATGCGTCCAGATCATGAGCGAAGCTCAGGCAGCGGCGCACTACGAGAACCCCTTTGATGTCACCAAGACCTGGTCGCAGAAAGAGTTTCCACTGATTGAGGTCGGAGAGCTGGAGCTCAATCGCAATCCGCTGAACTACTTTGCTGAAGTCGAGCAAGCGGCATTCGGTCCCAGCAACATGGTCCCAGGTGTTGGCTTATCGCCTGACCGCATGCTGCAAGGTCGAGTATTCGCTTACGCGGATGCTCACCGCTACCGTGTTGGCACCAATCACCAGCAATTGCCGGTTAATGCGCCTCGCAGTCCGGTGAACAGCTACCAGCGTGATGGTTCGATGGCGTTTGGCAGTAACGGCGGTGCGGCACCCAACTACGAGCCGAACAGCTACGTTGATTCGCCGAAGCAAGCGCCTCGCTATGCGGAGCCGCCATTGGAACTGAGCGGTGCGGCTGATCGCTACGATCACCGCGAGGATACCGACTACTACAGTCACGCCGGCGCGTTGTTCCGCTTGATGACTGGGGAGCAGCAATCATTGCTGGTTAGCAACATTGCCGGTGCGATGGCGGGTGTATCGAGTGATGTGGTTGATCGCCAGTTGCAGCATTTCTACAAGGCTGACCCGGCGTATGGAGAAGCAATCGCAAAGCTGCTCAACGTACAGCTTAACGAAGTCTAAATGAGAAGCAGAACCGCCCTTATTTGGGCGGTTTTTGCGTTATTTCAGCCGGTTTTCTCAGAATATCTTCGCTTTTATTGCGTCTTGCGAGTGACGATAAGGGCATGTTGGTTCAAACTACAACTTTAAAGCAGGGAGATGTAGGGCGATGCAAGGCCACCCAGATGTGATCGATTACCTCAACACGTTGCTGACCGGCGAACTGGCCGCGCGTGATCAATATTTCGTCCACTCGCGGATGTATGAGGACTGGGGTTTCACCAAGCTCTACGAAAGAATCAACCACGAGATGGAAGAGGAAGCAGGGCACGCTGATGCCCTGATGCGCCGGATTCTGATGCTCGAAGGCACGCCGCGCATGCGTCCGGACGATCTCGACGTCGGCACCACGGTGACAGAGATGCTCGAAGCGGATTTGCGCCTGGAATACAAAGTACGGGCTGCGTTGTGCAAGGGCATCAAGCTCTGCGAACAACACAAGGACTACGTCAGCCGCGAAATGCTGCGGGTTCAATTGCATGACACCGAAGAAGATCACACCTACTGGCTCGAGAAGCAGTTGGGTCTGATCAAGTTGATCGGGCTAGAGAACTACCTGCAATCCCACACCTGATTGCTGCGAATACAAAAAAGCCCCTGTCACTGATGAAGTGATAGGGGCTTTTTCATGGGGGGGCGGTCAAGCCCGATCGCGCTCCAGCAGCGGCTTGAGGTAATAACCGGTATGGGATTGCTTCATCTCTGACACTTCTTCCGGGGTGCCGACGGCAATGATCTGACCGCCCTTGGAACCACCCTCCGGCCCCAGGTCCACCAGCCAGTCAGCGGTCTTGATCACGTCCAGGTTGTGTTCGATCACCACCACGGTGTTGCCGTGGTCGCGCAGGCGATGCAACACGTCCAGCAGTTGCTGGATATCCGCGAAGTGCAGACCGGTGGTGGGTTCGTCGAGGATGTACAGGGTCTTGCCGGTATCGCGCTTGGACAGCTCGCGGGACAGTTTCACCCGTTGGGCTTCACCGCCGGACAGCGTGGTCGCCGATTGCCCCAGCTTGATGTACGACAGGCCGACGTCCATCAATGTTTGCAGCTTGCGCGCCAGGGCCGGTACGGCATCGAAGAACACCCGTGCTTCCTCGATGGTCATCTCGAGGGTTTCGTGGATGCTCTTGCCCTTGTACTTGATCTCAAGGGTTTCGCGGTTGTATCGCTTGCTCTTGCACACGTCGCAGGGCACGTAGATGTCCGGCAGGAAGTGCATCTCGACCTTGATCAGGCCGTCGCCCTGACAAGCTTCGCAGCGGCCACCCTTGACGTTGAAGGAGAAACGCCCCGGACCATAGCCCCGGGAGCGGGACTCCGGTACGCCAGCGAACAACTCGCGGATCGGCGTGAACAAACCGGTGTAGGTCGCCGGGTTGGAGCGCGGTGTACGGCCGATCGGGCTCTGGTCGATGTCGACGACCTTGTCCAGGTGCTCCAGGCCCTTGATGCTGTCGTGTACGGCCGCTTCGAGGGTAGTGGCGCCATTCAGCGCCGTGGCGCTCAAAGGGAACAGGGTGTTGTTGATCAGCGTCGACTTGCCGGAGCCGGACACGCCGGTCACACAGGTCAGCAGGCCGATCGGAATCTCCAGGTCGACATTGCGCAGGTTGTTGCCGCGCGCGCCCTTGAGCGACAGCGTCAGCTTCTTGTTGCGCGGTGTACGTTTGGCCGGGACTTCGATCTTCACCCGACCCGACAGGTATTTACCCGTCAGCGAGTCCGGGTGAGCCATGACCTCGGCCGGTGTGCCTTCGGCGACGATATGCCCGCCGTGCACGCCAGCGCCCGGGCCGATGTCCACCACGTAGTCGGCCAGGCGGATCGCGTCTTCGTCGTGCTCGACCACGATCACCGTATTACCGATATCGCGCAGGTGCTTGAGGGTGCCCAGCAACCGGTCGTTATCGCGCTGATGCAGGCCGATGGAGGGTTCGTCGAGGATGTACAGGACGCCCACCAGGCCGGCGCCAATCTGGCTCGCCAGACGAATACGCTGGGCCTCGCCACCGGACAAGGTGTCCGCGCTGCGATCCAGCGACAGGTAGTCGAGGCCGACGTTGACCAGGAACTGCAGGCGCTCGCGGATTTCCTTGAGGATCTTGTCGGCAATTTCGCCACGTCGTCCGGTGAGCTTGAGCCCGCCAAAATAATCGGACGCATCGCCGATCGGCAGGTTGGTCACTGCCGGCAGGGTTTTCTCGCCGACCCACACATGCCGCGCTTCACGCCGCAGGCGGGTGCCACGGCAATCCGGGCACGACTGGGTGCTGAGGAACTTGGCCAGTTCTTCGCGCACCGATGCCGATTCGGTTTCGCGGTAACGGCGTTCCAGGTTCGGCACGATGCCTTCGAACGGGTGCGAGCGTTTGACGATATCGCCACGGTCGTTCAGGTATTTGAAGTCGACGTTTTGCGAACCGCTGCCGTGCAGGATGAATTTCTGCTGATCGGCCGGTAATTCGTTGAACGGAACTTCCAGGCTGAACTTGTAGTGCGAGGCCAGCGAGCCGAGCATCTGGAAGTAATAGACGTTACGCCTGTCCCAGCCACGAATCGCCCCTTCGGCCAGGGTCAGTTCGCCATTGACCAGGCGCTTGATGTCGAAGAACTGCTTCACCCCCAGACCATCGCAGGTCGGGCAAGCGCCGGCCGGGTTGTTGAAGGAGAACAGCTTGGGTTCCAGTTCGCTGATCGCGTGGCCGCAGATCGGGCAGGCGAAGCGTGCGGAGAAGATCATCTCTTCGCCCGGCTCGTCGTCCATCGGCGCCACCAGGGCGATGCCGTCCGCCAGTTTCAGCGCGGTCTCGAAGGATTCGGCCAGGCGTTGTTGCAGGTCGGCGCGAACCTTGAAGCGGTCGACCACGACATCGATGGTATGTTTTTTCTGCTTGTCGAGCTTGGGAGCTTCGTCCAGCTCATAGAGCTTTCCATTGATTCTGGCGCGGACAAAACCCTGCGCGCGCAGCTCTTCGAAAACCGACAGGTGCTCGCCTTTGCGCTCGCGGATGACCGGCGCCAACAGCATCAGCTTGCTGCCCTCCGGTTCGGCGAGGACCAGGTCGACCATCTGGCTGACGGTCTGCGCTTCAAGCGGGATGTCGTGATCCGGGCAACGGGGAATACCCACACGTGCATAAAGCAGGCGCAGGTAGTCGTAGATTTCGGTGATAGTGCCGACCGTCGAGCGCGGGTTGTGCGAGGTCGACTTCTGTTCGATGGAGATCGCCGGCGACAGGCCTTCGATGGTGTCGACGTCGGGCTTTTCCATCATCGACAGGAACTGCCGGGCGTAGGCCGATAGCGATTCGACGTAGCGGCGCTGACCTTCGGCGTACAGGGTATCGAAAGCCAGGGACGACTTGCCAGAGCCGGACAGGCCGGTGATGACGATCAGCTTGTCCCGTGGCAGGGTCAGGTCGATGTTCTTCAGGTTGTGGGTTCGAGCCCCACGAATCAGGATCTTGTCCAAGGTGGCCTCGCTCGGCGGGCGTCGAAAACGTAGGAGTATACGGCCAAATACTGGATGGATGCACACTATCGAATGCTGCTATTGCTGCCTTGCATGAAAGCTCTGTCATCTACACGCGGCAAAGCGTCGCGATATACCCTGCCAATCGATGGGACTGGTAGAATCGCCGCCGGTTCACATGAGGTTTTTCCATGCACGATCCCCACAGCGAGCGCATGAGCGGCAGCGAGACCCGAGCGGCAAGCGGTCTGGCCCTGGTGTTCGCCTTCCGTATGCTTGGCATGTTCATGGTGTTGCCGGTTTTGGCGACCTATGGGATGGACCTGGCAGGAGCGACCCCGGCCCTTATCGGGCTGGCGATTGGCGCTTACGGCCTGACCCAGGCGATTTTCCAGATTCCATTCGGTTTCATTTCCGATCGCATCGGCCGTCGCCCGGTGATTTACATCGGGTTGATTATCTTCGCGCTCGGCAGTGTGCTGGCGGCCAATGCCGATTCGATCTGGGGCGTGGTCGCCGGGCGAATCCTGCAAGGTGCCGGGGCGATTTCAGCCGCGGTCATGGCCTTGTTGTCAGACCTGACCCGGGAGCAGCATCGGACCAAAGCCATGGCCATGATCGGCATGACCATCGGTCTGTCGTTCGCCGTCGCCATGGTGGTCGGCCCGTTGCTGACCCGCGCTTTTGGTCTGTCCGGGTTGTTCCTCGCCACGGGCGGCATGGCGCTGCTCGGCATTGTGATCGTCATGTTCATGGTGCCGCGCTCTACCGGGACATTGCAGCATCGCGAGTCCGGTGTTGCGCGCCAGGCATTGATGCCGACGCTCAAGCACCCGGACCTGCTACGGCTGGACCTGGGTATTTTTGTGTTGCACGCGATGTTGATGTCCAGCTTCGTCGCCTTGCCGCTGGCGCTGGTCGAGAAAGCCGGGCTGCCCAAAGAGCAGCACTGGTGGGTGTACCTGACCGCGTTGCTGATTTCTTTCTTCGCCATGATCCCGTTCATTATCTACGGCGAGAAGAAACGCAAAATGAAACGAGTTTTACTCGGTGCCGTCGTGACGCTGATGTTCACTGAGCTATTCTTCTGGCAGTTCGGCGACAGCTTGCGGGCTCTGGTGATCGGTACGGTGGTGTTCTTCACCGCGTTCAATCTGCTGGAAGCTTCGTTGCCATCGCTGATCAGCAAGGTTTCACCGGCCGGCGGCAAGGGCACGGCGATGGGGGTTTATTCCACCAGCCAGTTCCTCGGGTCGGCATTGGGCGGCATTCTTGGCGGTTGGCTGTTCCAGCATGGCGGTCTGTCGGTTGTGTTCCTCGGATGCGCCGGTCTGGCTGCCCTCTGGCTGGCCTTTGCTGTTACCATGCGCGAACCTCCCTACGTCACGAGCCTGCGCTTGCCGTTGTCGCCCGAGGCGATCCGCGAAGCGGGTCTGGTCGAGCGCCTGAAGGCGGTCGTAGGGGTAACAGATGCAGTCATCGTCGCAGAAGAGGCGGCGATTTACATCAAACTGGACACCGAACTATTGGATCGCACCACCCTTGAGCGCCTGGTGAACAACCCGGCCGGGGCAGCGTGCGTAGCCTAGGAGAACGTTATGGCCCGTGGGGTTAACAAAGTCATATTGGTCGGCACTTGCGGCCAGGATCCCGAAGTTCGCTACTTGCCTAACGGTAACGCCGTGACCAACCTGAGTCTGGCGACCAGCGAACAGTGGACCGACAAGCAAACCGGTCAGAAAGTTGAAAAGACCGAATGGCACCGTGTGTCGATGTTCGGCAAGGTTGCAGAAATCGCTGGCGAATACCTGCGTAAAGGTTCTCAGGTCTACATCGAAGGCAAGCTGCAGACCCGCGAGTGGGAAAAAGACGGTATCAAGCGTTACACCACCGAAATCGTGGTCGACATGCAAGGCACCATGCAACTGCTGGGCGGCCGTCCACAGGGCGACCAGCAGGGCCAGGGCGGTGGTAACAACTACCAGCAGTCCGCGCCACGCCAGCAGGCTCCACGTCCACAGCAGTCGGCGCCGCAACAGTCGCGCCCGGCTCCACAGCAGGCCGCTCCTCAGCCGGCTCCGGATTTCGACAGCTTTGATGACGATATCCCGTTCTGATTCTTTCACCAAAGAATAGAACCTGAAAAAGCCCGGCCTCCCTATGGATGCCGGGCTTTTTGCATTTTTACCAGGGCATTCCTCGCCGGGATCGAGGATCGTCCAGCCGTCAGCGCGCAGTGATACTCTGCTATGGGTCCAGACCCTGTGCAGAGTTGCCCTATGGATCGCCTGTCTACGTTGTTGTCACAGTTCGGCGTGCGCGCGAACCTGTTCTACAGCGGCATGCTTTGCGGCGTGGCGGCCTACGATGGCACCGACCAGCGCGGTCATATTCACCTGCTGCAGGCCGGCTCTGTCACGTTGAAAGGCCCAGGGAGGAGTGAGTTGTTGATCACTCGCCCCAGCCTGATTTTCCTGCCACGCCCCAGTCGACATCAGCTCATCGCCAGTGAGACTGAAGGTGCTCAGCTGTTATGTGCGTCGATGCTGTTCGATGGCGGCGCCAGTAATCCGATATCTGCTTCGCTCCCCGATCTTCTGGTGTTGCCCCTGGATGAGCTGCCGTTGCTGGCCGACACCCTGAGATGGCTGTTCGGTGAAGCTGGCGCCGGGCATTGCGGCAGGGAGGCCGTGCTTGATCGTTTGTTCGAACTGTTGATCATCCTGCTGTTCCGGCATTTGCTCGACCACCATCAGTTGAGCACCGGCATGATGGCCGGGTTGGCCGATGTGCGGCTGTCGCGCTCGCTGATACAGATGCACAACCAACCTCAGCGGGCCTGGTCAGTGGCCGAGTTGGCAAATGAATCGAACATGTCCCGCGCCGCTTATGCCGTGCATTTCCGCGCGGTCCTGGGGCAAACACCGTTGGATTATCTTCTGAGCTGGCGGATCAGTCTGGCGCAGAAGCGCCTGCGGGAGGGGCGGCCGATTACGCTGATCGCCGATGAGGTGGGCTATGAAAGTCCGTCGGCCCTTGCCCGTGCGTTTCGCCGCAAGACCGGCTGCAGTCCACGGGACTGGATGAAATCCCTGACCCTTGAGGGCCGCGTACTGGCGGGTGATGGCGATGACCTGAATGCATCGAGCTGATTCAGGCCATCGGCGGGTGAAGTTGTCAGCTCAAGGGGTTTCCAGTCGGGTCAGCGAATGGCCCGCCACGAACAGGGAGGCGGCAAGCAAGCCGATGTCCTTGAGCAGGAACTGGCCTGGCGCGACCGAAATGGCCGGGAAACCAAGGCCGGGCTCAATCACGCCGGGAGTCGAGAACATAAAGCTCAAGGTGGTGAAAAACAGCCCGGCCGACAAGGCGCCCCCGATCAAGGAAAGCTTTGGCGACAGCAGGCGACCCGCAATCAGTACACCGATGGAGATCTCCAGAACGCCAAGCAAACTGGAAAACAGATCGACACTGAAAATGTTATAGACCCATCCCAGGAAGGGACTGTTGCTCACCAGCGGCACCAGCCCCTCTGCTTCATAGTGGGTGAATTTCATTCCCCCGAACCAGAAGTAGATAACGGCGAGGGCGAAGTAAATGCCGTAGGTCCCTAGCGCCATGGTGGTGAGTCCGAGGGATGTTTTTTTCGACAGGCTGTCAGTGCTGATATTCATGCTGTTCATTGTTCAGGCTTCCAGTGAGTTATCCAGAAAGTGGCATGGGTGAAAGCAACATCCCCCGCGTATGCGTTGGGAGTGGAGTGATTGTTGGCTTCGGCATGACTTTTCAGGATTCTGGCGGTATTGCGTTTGATGCAGATCGTCCAGACTCACCGGCAATTAAAAGCCCATGGCAGGTGAGGCCATGGGCTTTTTCATTTTTGCTGTCTTGTCCCGAATAAGGTTTACAGCTTCCGGCTTCTTGTCAGGTACTCGTTGGTCGAGACCACGCTGGCATAGGCAAACGCCAGGGCCGCCATGAACGCCGCATGAACTTGCGCCGCCGGAACCGTCACGCCATTGAACTCCAGGTCACGGGTGGCGCAGGCGTCGTGGATCACGGTGACCGTATAGCCAAAATCCGCCGCCGCCCGGGTGATGCCGTCGACGCACATGTGGCTCATGCTGCCCACGACCACCAGTTCCTTGATGCCTTGTTCGTCGAGGATCGATTTCAGTTCGGTTTCGCGGAACGAGTTGACGAAGTGTTTGAGCACCACCGGTTCGTCGGCACGGTTGAGCACTTTCGGGTGCAACTTCGCGCCTTCGGAGTTCGGGGTGAAAAACGGCGCATCTTCAGAGGTGAATTCGTGGCGAATGTGCACCACTGAATCCCCCGCGTCGCGGAAGGCCTTGATCAGGCGGACGGCGTTGTCGGCGGCGGCGTCGGCACCGACCAGCGGCCACTTGCCTTGGGGGAAGTAGTCGTTCTGGATATCGACTACGATGAGCGCTTGCTTGGCCATGACTGTTTCCTCGAAGTGTGTGTTGGTGTGGAATGAAGTATTGGCTCTGGCAGGCGATCCGAGGATTGGCCGCACCGACAATAGAAGGGGGAAAACTGACAATGGACGCAGAAAGGGCAATCGCCGAACTCGGTGTACTGATCTATCCCGGCGCGCAGATGGCGGCGGTGCATGGTTTGACGGATTTGTTCGGGGTGGCCAACCGGATCGCCGCCGAACATCAGTCTGCGCAGTTGCCGCTGTTGCGGGTCAGCCATTGGCAGGTCGAGGGTGATCAGGCGCCGGTTCGGGTCTTCGACAGCCATCCTGGCCCGGAGCGCGCCCTGGTGGCCGTGTTGATTCCGCCATCGATCGGCGGTTTTTCCGAGGGCCAGGCGCCAAAAGGGTTGATTCGCTGGTTGCGTGAGCAACATGCCAGCGGCGCGACACTGGGCGGGGTTTGCGTGGGCTCTATCCTGTTGGCCGAAAGCGGTCTGCTCGACGGTCGTAGCGCCACCACTCACTGGACCTCGGCCAAAGCTTTCGCCGAACGTTATCCGGCGATCCGGCTCAAGGCCGATACGCCGATTGTCGATGACGGCGACCTGATTACCACCGCCGGGCTGATGGCCTGGTCGGAACTGGGTCTGCGCCTGGTCAACCGGTTGCTGGGGCCTAGCATCGCCACCAACACCGCGCGTTTTCTGGTGGTGGAACACAGCGATAGCGCCAGTGAGTGCGGCAGCAACTTTGCGCCGATCCTCAGTCATGGCGATGCGACGATCCTCAAGGTGCAACACTGGCTGCAAAGCACCGGAGCGACCGATGTGTCGCTGGCGGCGATGGCCGAAAAGGCAGGGCTGGAAGAACGCACCTTCCTGCGACGCTTTCGCGCGGCCACCGGGCTCAAACCCACCGAATACTGCCAGCACCTGCGAGTTGGCAAGGCCCGGGAAATGCTTGAGTTCACCAACGGCACCATCGACCACATCGCCTGGACCGTGGGTTATCAGGACCCCGGGGCGTTTCGCGCAACGTTCAGGAAAATCACCGGGTTGGCGCCGAGTGATTATCGGACACGGTTTGGGGTGAACTCTGGATCGGTCGCACGGTAGTCGCATCACCTCGATTCCCTGTGGGAGCGAGCTTGCTCGCGATAGCTGTGTGTCTGCTACATAAATGTTGAATGTCATTCCCTCATCGCGAGCAAGCTCGCTCCCACAGGGTCGGGCGTGTGGGCTGGAATCGTGCAAAATGCCGGAGTATCAAAGGGCGTCGTGCAGAATAAAACAGGCCACATGCCATCACTTCCTGCGCAACGGGCTGATTTAAAACCCCTTTTCCCTCAACGGGCCTTGGCCTGATCTCTGCACCCCTTCAGCTACATTCATCAAACGTCGATTGAAGGGGGATGCATGACCCCGGCAAACTGCAGGAAACTGGTGGTCGCCCATTCGGTGCTCGCCGACGCGCCAGTGCACGAAGTTGAAACCAACCGCGCACTGGCCCGCTGGCTGGCGCAGATACTGGGGCTCAAGTACGGCGGCAGCTACGACCCGCAACTGCATGCAGGGCGAGACCTCTACCTGTTGCCGACCCAGACCCTTGTGGGCGCTGCGGCTGCCCGGCAACTGGGGGTCAAGGGCCCGGAGGATTTGTGGGGCGGTTATGTCGACCACGACTTCATCTGCACCAAAGCCATCAGTCACGGATTGCTCAACCACCATGCCCATGCGCCGCGAGGCTGGGCTCCGTTGTTTTCCGAGCGGGTGCGCAGCGTGGTGCTCGACGGTCTCAGCGTGTTCTCCCTGAAGGATGCGCGCCCGGCGGCGGAGCATTTGCTGTACACCGGGCCGATCCGTCTGAAACCGATTCATGCCTGTGCCGGACGTGGTCAGGAAGTGATCAAAAGCCTCGACGAGTTCGATGAGCTGCTTGCCCAGCCCGAGGCCGAGGCGATGTTCACCGAAGGCGTGGTGCTCGAACAGGACCTGGACCAGGTGATCACCCACAGCGTCGGCCAGAGTTTTATCGGCGCAAAGGTACTCAGTTATTGCGGTGATCAATACTTGACCGAGGACGCTCAGGGTGAACAGGTGTATGGCGGGTCCAACCTGCTGGTGGTGCCAGGCGGCTATGACGAATTGTTGAAGCTGGATCTGCCGGAAGACGTGCAACTGGCGATCCGCCAGGCACAGGTGTTCGACAGCGCGGCGGATGAAGCCTACCCAGGTTTCTATGCCTCGCGGCGCAACTACGACATCGCCCAGGGCGTCGGCAGCGATGGCCGGCCACGCAGCGGTGTGCTCGAACAGTCCTGGCGCATGGGCGGTGCCAGCAGCGCCGAGGTCGCGGCCTTGCAGAATTTCGTCAACGATCCGGGGATCTGCGCGATTCGTGTGTCTTCGGTGGAAACCTACATCGACCAGCCGCTGCCGGCGGACGCCATCGAGGTGTACCGCGGGCCGGCGCAGGCCAGTGACTTTCTCCTCAAGTACGTGACGGTTAAACCCTATGACGGCTAGAAGCGAATCCATTCAGATCGACATCGACGACGAACAAATGAGCGGGACCTTCCTGAGTCCCAAATCGAAAGTCCCCGGCGTGCTCTTTGTGCACGGTTGGGGCGGCAGCCAGGAGCGGGATCTGGAACGCGCCAAAGGTATCGCCGGGTTGGGGTGCGTGTGCCTGACCTTTGACCTGCGCGGGCACACCGGTGGCACCGGCATTCCATTGTCCCGGGTGACCCGGGAAGACAATTTGCGCGACCTGCTGGCGGCCTATGACCGCTTGCTCGCGCACCCGGCCCTCGATACCTCGGCGATTGCCGTGGTCGGCACCAGTTACGGGGGTTATCTGGCCTCGATTCTGACCTCGCTGAGGCCCGTGCGCTGGCTGGCGCTGCGGGTGCCGGCGCTGTATCGAGACGAGCAATGGCACGCGCCGAAACGCGACCTGGACAAGCTGGATCTGCGTGATTACCGAAGCACCCTGGTGCGTGCCGACAGCAATCGTGCCTTGCACGCCTGCTCGCAATTCACCGGGGATGTCCTGTTGGTGCAGTCCGAGACCGACGACTACGTGCCCCATTCAACGATCATGAGTTACCGCGCGGCGTGCCAGCAGACTCACTCGCTGACCCATCGCATTATCGATGGCGCCGACCATGCGCTGAGCGACCCGGTTTCGCAGCAGGCCTACACCTCGATCCTTGTCGGCTGGATTACCGAGATGGTGGTGGGGGAGCGTTTGAGCATTATTCAATCATCCTGATATTGGGGTGTTCTTGCGGGCCCCTTCGCGGGCAAGCCCGCTCCCACAAGGATCGAGGGTGTACATGGAATCTGCATCCACCAACAGACACTGTGGGAGCGGGCTTGCCCGCGAAGGCGTCCTCACAACCGGCACAAAATCACTTGGGGTTCTTCGCAATCCGCAATGACTTGGCCTTGGCTTCCACCAGCAGGTACATCACCAGGGCAATCAACAACGGCAGGATGAAATAAATCGCCCGATAGGCCAGCAGTCCCGCAACCAGGCTGCCCCGCGAAGCCTCGTGTTGCAGCAGCGCCACAAACACGGCTTCCAGCACGCCGAGCCCGGCCGGGATGTGAGTGATGACCCCGGCGATGGCGCTGATCAACAGCACGCCCAGCACCAGTGGATAGTCCAGTTTGTTCGGTAGCAAGGTGAAGATCACCGCTGCCATCAGCGACCAGTTCAGGGCACCGAGGGCCAGTTGCAGCACGGCCATGCGCGGCGACGGCAGGTCAATCTCCACACCACGAATCACCCATTCCCGACGTTTGGCCAACCGGCACGCCACCAGGTATCCGGCGCTCAGCAGCAATAACAAAACCCCCACGCCTTGCAGCGCGCTACTGCTGAGCTTCCAGCCCGGCGGCATGCGTACCAGCCCGCTGCTGAACATGGCGCCGGCAATGACCATGTAACCGAACCAGTTGGTCGCCAGGCTCAGACCGAGGATTTTCGCGATGTTGCTCTTGCTGACCCCGAGCCGCGAATACAACCGGTATCGCATGGCGATGCCACCGACCCAGGCGCTCAGGTTCAGGTTGAAGGCGTAGCTGATGATCCCCACGGGCAAAATCTGCTTCCAGGTCAGGTTCTGGCGGATGTAGGTGCGGCCGATCAGGTCGAAGCAGGCGTACACCAGAAAACTCACCAGGGTCAGCCCCGAGGCAATGATCAGTGTGCGCACCTTGAAATCGGCCAGGGTATCGAACACTTCGTTCCATTCGATGCGCTGGGCGAGCATCGTGAACAGCACGATCAGCATCAGGAAAAACAGCATCGTCAGCGGTCGTTTCCAGCGGTTCCAGTGCGTCTTCCCAGGGCTTTTGGCGTGAGTTGCCGTGTGGGGCTCAGTGCGGTTCATGGTCAGCGGCCCCGGTCGGAGGAGGAATGTGTTTCAGGCGAGGTTTATGCGCCGGCAACCAACCGGCCCACGCCGGGAAATGCCGCAGGCAGTGAAACACCAGAAAACCGACGGTCATGTGCCAGACACGCCCGCGTGGCGCGATGTCGTGAGACATGATCTTGCAATGGTTGTCGCTGAGGTCTTCCAGGCGATCGAACAGAACTCGATTGAAGCCACGGTCGCGGATCAGCACGTTGGCTTCCAGGTTCATCGACAGGCTCAACGGGTCGAGGTTACTGGAGCCTACGGTGCTCCAGTCTTCATCCACCAGTGCGACCTTGCCGTGCAGCGGACGGTCGCAATATTCGTAGATCTTCACACCGGATTTGAGCAGGTAATCGTAGGTCATGCGCGCCGCAAGCCTGGCCACCCGCATGTCTGGCTGGCCCTGCAGGATCAGCCGCACATCCACCCCTCGGCGGGCCGCGTTGCGGATCTCGCGCAGCAAGCGGAACCCGGGAAAGAAGTAGGCGTTGGCGATCACCACCCGGCGCTGCGCCTGGCGCAATACCTGGCGGTAAACCTCCTCGATGTCGGTCTGGTGTTCCCCGTTGTCGCGGTACACCAGCCGCACCTGGCCATCGTGGTCGCTGAAGGCCAGTTCCGAACGCCGCTGCCGACGGCGGTGCCACCAGTATTTGGCGCGCGCCGGGCGACCGCATTGCATCAGGGCAAAGTGATGGATGTCGGCAACCGCCGGACCCTGAACTTCCACGGAATAATCCTGTTTGGCCTCGGGGCCGAAGTCGGCCAGATGATCGGCGGAAAAATTGATCCCGCCAACGAACGCGACGGTGCCATCGACCACCACGATCTTGCGGTGCAGGCGCCGGAACCAGTTGGTGCGGATGCCCAGGCGTTTCGGTGCCGGATCGAACATTTGCAGGTGCACGCCGGCCGCGGTCAGGGCGTTTAGGAACCCGGTACTCAGTTCGCCGCAGCCGAAGCCGTCGAGGCTGACGGTGGTGCGCACACCACGCTGGGCGGCTTCGATCAGAATCTGTTGCAGCTCATTGCCGACCTTGTCCTCGAACAGAATGAAGGTCTCCAACAGGATTTCATTTTGCGCCCGGCGCAGGGCTTCAAACACCCGGGGAAAATACGCCTCGCCATTTTCCAGCAACTCGACCCGATTGCTGCCTTGCCAGCCGTATTCGACATCGACCGCTGTCGGCTCGCGGGTGGGCGGAGCGGGGATGTGTTCCAGCGTGTTTTTTTCCATCAACTGGCTGCTCATAGCTCGATCTCCACCGACAGCGGGGCGTGGTCGGAAAGGTGCGACCAGGGCCGGGAGGTCAGCACTTGCGGATGGCTGGCCTTGAGGTTGCGTACGTAGATGCGGTCCAGGCGCAATGCCGGCAAGCGCGCGGGGAAACTGCGCGCCGGTTTGCCATGGTGCTCGGCGAAGACTTCGCGCAAACCGCTGGGTGTGAGCAATGCATCGGCGCGCTGGCGCCAATCGTTGAAGTCCCCGGCGACAATCACCGGGGCGTCGCCGGGCAGGGCGTCCAGGCGCTGGGCGAGCAGCTTCAGTTGCGCGGTGCGATGGGTTTCGCGCAGCCCCAGATGCACGCAAATCGCATGTACCTCCTGGCCGTCACCGGGCAAGCGCAATACGCAATGCAAAAGCCCGCGGTTCTCGTGGCCGCTGATGGACACGTCGAGGTTGTCGTGGCGGATGATCTGGAACTTCGACAGCAGCGCATTGCCGTGATCGCCCGCCGGATACACTGCATTGCGGCCATAGGCGAACTGCGGCCACAGGCTGTCGGCAAGGAATTCGTATTGCGGCATCGCCGGCCAGTTGGTGTAGCGCCTGGGGTGCTGTTCGTGGGTGCCGTGGACTTCCTGCAAAAACACCACATCGGCAGATACGCTGCGCACCGCTTCACGTAGTTCCGGCAGGATGAAACGCCGGTTGAGTGCGGTGAAACCTTTATGGGTGTTGACCGTCAGCACGGTGAAGCGTTGCACTGTCGTGTTGATGGGGGTCTGCTCGTCCGTGACGCCGACCGGCTCTGGAATGCTCATGGCAACAGGCTCTCGGCCGCAGGCTCACCGGGGACGGTGGCGAGGTTTTTTTCGAGGTGCAGGCGTTGCAGCAAGTGGCGTGCATCAAAGGGGGCGCGGACTTTGATGTCGTTATCGAAATAGCAGAACACCTCCCGGGATTTGCACGCCTTTGGCTTCTGCCGGGGTGCGATCAATTGTGGATTATCCGGTTGTTGGCCGTGATGCCAGGCTTCGATTCGTTCGCCCCAGCGTTTTAGTGCCTGCGGGGTGTAACCGCTGGCATAGAGTGCTTCGGCGCCATGCAGACGCAGGTAGACGAAATCGCTGGTGATGTCTTCGCGATACGGCCATTTACCTGCGGTGTCGGCGATGACCAGGGCCGTGTTGTAGCGCTTGAGCAAGCGGACGAACAGCGGATCGACAAAGCTGTCATGGCGGATTTCCACGGCATAGCGTTCGGGGCGCTGCAGTGCGTAGAACGATCCATTGATTTCGATGCTGTTGACCGCCCGCGAGGCGAATTGCAATTCGCGCTTGTGGGTCAGGCCAATGGGGTAGAAGTCTCCCCGCCAGGGCGTGTAGCGCCAGCCTGAAATACCGATATGAATCGCCGCCATGTCGCCTCCGGACTACCTCCCCATGTCTTTGGGTGACTGCGCTGCGGCGGCAAAAGTTTCGATGGGGCTACGGACGGTAAATTTTCTACGGAACAACACCGAACAAGTGTGGGAGCGAGCTTGCTCGCGATGGCGGTTTATCAGTCACATCCATGTTGAATGGACCGCCGTCATCGCGAGCAAGCTCGCTCCCACAGGGGTTATCAGTGGGCAGTAATAACGCGGGCAGAGCCCTCAGCCGGTTCGGCATACACCGGGCCGAGGCGATCAAGACGTCCACTCCACGCGGTCAATGCCAGCGCCACCAACACCACCAGGCCACCGATCCATGCAGTGTGAATCAACCCCATGTGGGCGACGATCAGGCCACCGCCCCACGCGCCACCGGCAATGCCGAGGTTGAACGCCGCGATGTTCAGGCCGGACGCCACGTCCACCGCCTGCGGGGTGTGATGCTCAGCCTGACGCACCACATACACCTGCAACCCCGGCACGTTGCCGAATGCCACGGCGCCCCAGACCAGCACGGTGGCCAGCGCGAGCCAAGGATTACCGGCGGTGAAAGTCAGTACGAACAACACGGCGGCGAGCAGGGCAAAGATGATTTTCAGGGCGCTGATCGGGCCGCGCTTGTCCGCCAGTTTGCCGCCCCAGATGTTGCCGATGGCCACGGAGATGCCGTAGACCAGCAACACCAGGCTGACGGTGCTGGCGCTGAAGCCGGAGAGGTCCTGAAGAATCGGCGCGAGGAAGGTAAAGGCAATGAACGACCCGCCGTAGCCGACGGCCGTCATCGCATACACCAGCAGCAGGCGTGGTTGCTTGAGCACCTGCAATTGCTGCAACAGCGATGCGGGTTTGCTGTGGGCGATGTTTTTCGGCACGTAGACCAGGCTGCCGATGAAGGCGATCACGCCCAGGGCCGAGACGGCGAGGAAGGTTTCACGCCAGCCGAAATGCTGGCCGATGAATGTCCCCAGCGGCACGCCGGTGACCAGCGCCACGGTCAGGCCGGTGAACATGATGGCAATCGCGCTGGCGGCTTTTTCCTTCGGCACTAGACTGGTGGCGATGGTCGAGCCGATCGAGAAAAACACCCCGTGGGCCAGGCCGGTGACGATCCGTGCGAGGATCAACGACTCGTAACTCGGTGCTTGCCACGCCAGCAGGTTACCGAGGGTGAACAGCACCATCAGCGACAACAGCAGCAATTTGCGCGGAACCTTGCCGGTGAGGGCGGTCAGCACCGGGGCGCCGACGGCAACGCCAAGGGCATACAGGCTGACCAGCAGGCCGGCGGATGGCAGACTGACGCCGAGGTCGGCGCCGATGGTGGGTAACAGGCCAACGATGACGAACTCGGTCGTCCCGATGGCAAAGGCGCTGAGGGTCAGCGCGAGCAAGGCAATGGGCATGGCTGCAACTCCGGTGCAATGATGTGATGGAGCGCAGTGTCGGGATTTGGCTCGGTCAGAAAAATACAGGGATGGACATTTGATATTTGCGTGCAGATCAAATATCGCGAGGACGGATGCATACTTGTGGCGAGGGGGCTTGCCCCCGTTCGGCTGCGAAGCAGTCGTAAACCCATTGAATGCGGCGCATCAGATGAATTCGAACGGTAGGTTTTGGGGGCGCTTCGCCCCCCAACGGGGGCAAGCCCCCTCGCCACAGGAGAAATCACTGTCCTGCTATCTGCGGGCAATATCCGAACTTGCCCGACATTTCTCGATCAGTTCCTTACCGACACAGCCAAAGGAGCGGGTGTTTTGATCAGGCTCAAGACCGCGATACTGCTGGGAGCGTTGCTGTTTGTGGGTAGCGAGCAACTGGAAGCCGCCGCGATACCGGGGCTGCCGGCCACCGCGACCGCCGCGACTCCGCCGGCCCACCCTGAACCGCTGGTGCAAGGCGGATTGCTGGGGGCCATCAGTTCAAGCATCGACGAGGTCCAGACCAAACTCGATCTCAACGAAAACTTCCTCGACGTCTGGCGCCTGCGTGCCGACCTCGCGGCCGATGAAGTGGATCAGTTGGTCAATAAGCCATCGGCCCGTTCGCCCTGGCGCGTCGCCGGCGATTTCCTGCTGCTGACCTGCGTGTGGGCGGCCGTGTTTGCCTGTCTTTGGCTGCTTGGGCGGATGGTCGCCAGGCGCCTGTGCGAGCACCGTCTGCTGCTCAGTCGCGAACGGGGCCAGGCGTTGCTCGGTTACGTGTTGCCCTACACCCTTCCGGCGGTGATCAGTCTGCCGTTGACGATTTATGCCAGCCAGCTTTTGCCGATATCGGCGGGACGGGCGCTGGCGTTGTGTTTTGCCTATGCCACCAGTGCCGGGATCTTTGCCGCGTCATTGGTGCTGTCGCTGGTGGTGATGTTCAATGCCGGACACAAGCGGCGGGCGGTGCAGATTATTCGACAACACAGCCCACGACCGCTGTTCGGCATCGGTTTTCTGGTGGCCCTGAGCGATGCCCTGACCAGCCCGCAGATCGCCCATCAACTGGGCAGTAATCTCACCAGCAGCATCGCCGTGTTCACTGGATTGGCAGCGTCGATTTCCTTCGGCTTGCTGGTGATCCGCATGCGTCGCCCGGTCGCCCATGTGATCCGCATCCTGCCGCTGGCCCAGCGCCTCAGCCAGCCGGCGTTGCGTGAAACCCTGCGGATATTTTCCGGGCTCTGGTATTGGCCGATTCTGTTGATGGTCCTGGTTTCGATCATCAACCTGATCGGCGCCGGGGTGGACAACCAGAGAGTGCTGCGCAGCGCCTTGTTCACCACGGTGCTGCTGATCGCCACGGTGTTTCTCAGCACCACGCTGCATCATCTGTTCAAGACGCGCAGCGAAGCGGACCTGCGCCGCGGCAGCGCCTACAAGGAGCGCTTTCTCAATTTGTCACATGCCTTGTTGCGCATCGCCATGGCCATCGTGTTCATCGATATCCTCGGGCGGATCTGGGGCGTGTCGCTGTTCGAATTCGCGGTGACCAATGCCGTGGGCCGGGCGATCAGTGATTCCCTGGGCCACATCGGTCTGATCCTGCTGGTGACCTGGATGGTCTGGGTGGTGCTCGACACGGCGATTCAGGAAGCCCTGAAACCGCCAACCAACAAGCGCTCGGCGCGCCAGCCGAGTACGCGGGTGAAAACCATCCTGCCGCTGCTGCGCAACGCGATCAAAATCATCCTGGTGGTGATTTGCGCGATCACCACCATGGCCAACCTGGGGATCAACGTCGCGCCATTCCTGGCAGGTGCCGGGGTCATCGGCCTGGCGATCGGCTTCGGCTCCCAGCAACTGGTGCAGGACGTGATTACCGGGCTGTTCATCATCATCGAAGACACCCTGTCCATCGGTGACTGGGTGGTGCTCGATTCCGGGCATGCCGGCACCGTCGAAGGCCTGACCATCCGTACCTTGCGCCTGCGCGATGGCAAGGGCTTCGTGCACTCGGTGCCGTTCGGGCAGATCAAGGCCGTGACTAACCAATCGCGGCAATTCGCCTATGCGTTTTTCTCGGTGCAATTCACCTACGACACCGATGTCGACAAGGCCATCGAACTGATCCGCGAGGCCGGGCACTCCATCAGCAACGACCCGTTCCTGCGCTACAACCTGCAAGGGCCGCTGGATGTGTTTGGCGTCGACAAGATGGACCTCAACGGTGTGGTGCTGACCGCGCAATTCCGTACGGTGTCCGGTGGTCAATACGCGGTGAGCCGGGCTTTCAACCAGCGTTTGAAAAAGCTTGTGGATAACTGCCCGTGGGTGAACTTCGCGCAAACTTATCCACAGCAGGCATTGGTGCCCAGGCATGCTGTCGAGCCACTGAGGGAGGGAGATGCCGCACCGGAGCATTCGGCGGTGTTGATGCCGGAGCGGCCGCGGTCTCAATAGTCAGTTTTGTACTTGAGGCTTTCAGTGGCTGGTCTGGCCCCATCGCGAGCAAGCTCGCTCCCACAGTGATCTCTGTTGTGCCGAAAATTTGTAATCACAGAAGATCCCCTGTGGGAGCGAGCTTGCTCGCGATGGGGCCGGTCCAGACGACATTAATGCCGGATAAGCTTACTGCGCACTTCAGCCATCGCCCGTTCATCCAGCTCCAGCCAGAACTGCTGCTTGCCGGCAATCTCGGCAGCAACCGCCAACCCGTCGCGATATACCAGCCGATTGCTCGCCAGTGCCGGGACTTTCGCGCCGGGCAATAGCGTGCCGGCGAGGTTCAGCGGATCGACCCCGCACACCGCGACCAGGCTGCCGTCATGGGGCCGAAGCCGCACCTCCCGCAACAAGGGGATCGCCTCGGGCAGGGCGAATTGCTCGCCCGCCAGGCCACTGACAAAACGCCCGCCACGAATCTCGCCGCGAGCCTCCAGGCGATGGAAAGTACGCAGCAGTTCGCGCCAGCTCGGCAGCCAGTCCGCTTCACGCTCCAGCAAACGCCAGAACACCACGCCGTAACGGCGCAGCAAGGTCATGGCGATGTGCTCAAGGGTATCGGCAGGCGTCCGCTGGTTTTGCACCACCGGCGCGACAGGCGTGCGTCGCAACAGGGCCCAGCGCCCGGCGTCGTCCATACCACCGATAAATGCCCCGCGCCCGCGTCGACTGTTGCGAGGCTGGCGCTTGCTGGCCGGGGTGATCAGTGCGCGCAACCCGGCGAAGCTGTCGGCGTTCACCAGCCCCGCGCCCACCAGTTCCTGTAAGGCGATCTCCAGTTCCGAACGCAGCAGATGGGCCTCATGGATCAGTTCATCGAAAAACAGCGCGCCATGCTGGTTGAGGGCGGCGTGGACCTTTTGTGTTTTCGGCGACAGTTCGCTGACCGGCGTCTGTTCGGTCAAGCCGCTCCAGAGGCCGACCCGGTTGCGCGGCAGCAACACAATCGGCGTGCTGCGCAGCGCGGTGCTGGCGCTTTTGTTGTGCGCAGTCAGGCGCGTCCACACCAGTCTGCCGCTGCGGCACAGCTCATCGAGCCAGGTCGCTGAGTAGTCCTTGATCCGCGCCGGCAGGATGTCGCTGTCCCAGGCTGAAGCGGCAGCAGGGTAGCCTTCCAATTGCGCGACGACGGCTGGCAGTACCGCGGCGCCCTGACCCTGGCTTGCGCTCGACACATGCTGCCAGTCGAACAGGAAGCGCATGAAATCCTGCAACGCCACCGGTTCGATTTCCCGGCGCAGGCGCTTGACCGTATAGCGGTGAATCCGCGCCAGCAAATGCCGCTCGCACCATTCTTCCCGGGTGGCGCCCGGGGTAAAGCGACCGCGCAGCACGTAGCCTTCGCGTTCCAGTTGCGCCAGGGCCTGGTTGACCTGCGCAGCGGGCAAGCCGAGTGGTTCGGCAATGCGCTCGAGCGCCAGCGGCCCGAAAGCGCTGAGCCGCGCGCGGATCAGTTCGAGGATGGCGTCGTCGGCTTCCCAGACCTCGTCGAAGTCCGGCAGCGCTTGCAGCGACGGCGTCAATTCGGCCTGGGGATAAATCGCCCGCAGGCAGGTCAGGCGCTCCAGCGCCAGCCACAGCGATTGCCTGGCGTTGATCTGCAAACGGCTCGCGCGGCCACTGTCGGCCAGGGTCTTGAGCCAGTCGAACCACTGCGGATTGGCGCCGGCCTCGGTATCGGTGATGCACGCCAGGCTCATCAAGGCCTCGTGCATTTCGTCGACCCCGCAGGGCGCCGGCCAGGCTTCGTTGCGCACGGCGGCAATCGCCTCGGCGTCCAGGGTGCCGAGGTCGTCGGTGGATTGCGGGTCGCTCCAGCGCCGATTGAGCACTGCCTGGGTTCTACGTTCCTCCAGCGGTGCATCGTCGAGAAAGGTATAGGGCCGGGCGCTGAGAATCTCCGCCGCCAGCGGTGAAGGCGCCGGCAAATCGCGGCTGATCAGGCGAATGTCGCCGCGTTCCATGCGCCGCAACAAGGCCAGCCAGCCTTGGCTGTCCATGGCTTCGTGCAGGCAATCGTCGAGGGTCTGTTCCACCAGCGGATGGTCGGGAATCTCCCGTTCGCCGGCGAGATTTTCCACGCAGGCGATCTGATCGGGAAACACGCTGGCGATCAGGTCTTCGCTTTTCATCCGCTGGATCTGCGGCGGGACTTTGCGCCCGCCGCTGTAGCGCGGCAGCGCCAGGGCCACGCCGGCATTCCAGCGCCAGCGCACGCCGAACAGCGGCGCGTCGAGCACGGCTTGAATCAGGATGTGTTCGGCACTGTTGCTGTGCAAGTAGCGCCAGACGTCGTCCAGTTCAAAACTGTGGCTGGTGGACAGCGACAGCACGATGGCGTCTTCGCTGGCGGCGGCCTGCAATTCGAAATTGAAGGTGCGACAGAAACGCTTGCGCAGGGCCAGGCCCCAGGCGCGGTTGATGCGGCTGCCGAACGGCGTGTGAATGACCAGTTGCGTGCCGCCGGACTCGTCGAAAAAGCGCTCCATCAGCAGCGTGTCTTGGGATGGCAGGGCACCCAGCGTTTGCCGCGCACGGGCCAGGTAATCCACCAGTTGTCCGGCGCTGGCGATGTTCAAACCCAGGGTCTCGGTCAGCCAGTCGAGCGCTGGTTGCAAGTCACCTGGCGCAGCCCCCAGCAGGTCATCGAGTTGTGCCTGCAAGCGCGCCACCGCCGAGGACAATTCGGCACTGCGCCCCGGTGCTTCACCGAGCCAGAACGGAATGGTCGGCGGCTGGCCCTGGGCATCCTCGACCCGGACTTTGCCGGTTTCCACCCGCAGGATCCGATAGGACGTGTTGCCTAACTGGAAGATATCCCCGGCAATGCTTTCCACGGCGAAGTCTTCGTTGATGGTGCCGATGTTCAGCCCTTGAGGCTCCAGCAGCACGCTGTAGTCGGCGTTGTCCGGAATGGTCCCGCCACTGGTCACCGCCGTCAGTTTCGCGCCCCGGCGGCCGCGCAGGGTGCGGCTCACAGCGTCGCGATGCAGGTAGGCGCTACGGATGCCCTGACGACCGTTGTAACCCTCGGCGAGCATGTGCAGCAGCGCCTGATAGTGTTTGTCGTCGAGTCCGGCGTAGGGCGAGGCGCGGCGCAGCATCTCCAGTAGCGCTTGTTCCGGCCACTCCTGGCAACTGACCTCGGCGATGATCTGCTGCGCCAGCACGTCCAGCGGCGCTTGCGGGATCAGCAAGGTATCGAGTTCGCCCCGGCGCACGCAGTCGAGTAGCGCGGCGCATTCGATCAGGTCGTCCCGGGTGGTGGCGAACAAACGACCCTTGGGCGTGCCGCCGACCTGGTGCCCGGAGCGGCCGACCCGTTGCAGAAACCCGGCAATCGAACGCGGCGAGGCGATCTGGCACACCAGGTCGACGTCGCCGATGTCGATCCCCAGTTCCAGCGACGCCGTGGCGATCAGCACTTGCAGGTCACCGCGCTTGAGTCGCTGCTCGGCATCCAGGCGAAATTCCTTGGCCAGGCTGCCGTGGTGGGCGGCGACGGCATCCTTGCCCAGGCGCTCGCTCAGGTGCCGGCTCAGGCGTTCGGCCAGACGTCGGGTGTTGACGAAGATCAGCGTGGTCCGGTGTTCCCGGGCGAGGGCGGCGAGGCGGTCGTAGACCAACTCCCAGACATCGTTGGCCATCACGGCCGATAGCGGCACGGGCGGTACTTCGATGTCCAGGTCGCGGGGGCGGGCGTGGCCGATGTCGACGATCTCGCACGGGCGGTCGCGACCGACAAGGAAGCGCGAGACGGCTTCGATGGGCTTTTGCGTGGCCGACAGCCCGATGCGCAGCAGTGGCTCCGGGCAGAGGGCTTGCAGGCGTTCAAGGCTCAGTGCCAGGTGGCTGCCGCGTTTGCTGGCAGCCATGGCGTGGATCTCGTCGACGATCACTGTTTGTGCGGTGCCGAGCATCTGCCGGCCAGAGTCGGAACCGAGCAGCACATACAGGGATTCCGGCGTGGTCACCAGAATGTGCGGTGCGGTCTTGCGCATTGCCGAACGATCTTTTTGCGGTGTATCGCCGGTGCGCACGGCGGTGCTGATCTGCAGTTCGGGCAGGCCCATCACGCGCAATTGCTCGGTAATGCCGGCCAGCGGGTTTTGCAGGTTGATCTGGATGTCGTTGGACAGGGCCTTGAGTGGCGAGACGTAGACCACCAGGGTTGCGTCGGGCAAGCCTTCGGGGCTTTCCAGGCCGCGGTGCACCAGGTCATCGATGACGGCGAGAAAGGCGGTGAGGGTCTTGCCGGAACCGGTGGGCGCGGCGACCAGGGTTGAGCGGCGCTGGCGGATCAACGGCCACGCCCGGGCCTGGGCGGCGGTGACCGCCGGGAACGTGTGGCTGAACCAGGCGCTGACGGCAGGGTGGAAGCCGCTCAGGGCACTGTCTGCGGGAATGGGCAGGTTCATGCAGCAAGTTATGCGGGTGGGTGGGCCAAGATGCAAGTACCGCTTGGGGATCTCTGTTGACTGACAGGACCCCATCGCGAGCAAGCTCGCTCCCACAGAGGGGCGGCTTACACAAAACCATTGTGGGAGCTAGCTTGCTCCCACAGGGGGGCGGTTTACACAAAGCCATTGTGGGAGCGAGCTTGCTCGCGATGAGGCCAGTGACAGCACCACAAATCCCCCGGATCTACACTTTACGGGTGACGGTTGCGCACTAAACCCGCAAAATGCAACGATTCCGGCAATTATCAACGACATCGCCTGGGCGCGATGTCGATAAAGCCATCGTTTCAATCAGACTGGGCCTGCTGACTCTATGCGAATGCGCCTTATGTTACTGGGCGGCGGAAATGCCCTTGGGCAGGCGCTGATTCGCCTCGGTGCGGAGGAAGACATCGGTTTCCTCGCCCCCCGCCCGCCCGAAGACGGCTGGGATGCCGCGAGCCTGACACAACTGCTCGACGACACCCGTCCCGATGCATTGATCAACCTTGCCTACTACTTCGACTGGTTTCAGGCCGAGGCGGTGAGCGAATCGCGCCTGGCCGGCCAGGAGCGCGCGATCGAGCGTCTGGCGGAACTGTGCCAGCACCACAACATCGTCCTGCTGCAACCCTCCAGCTATCGCGTGTTCGACGGCTCCCGCGCCACCGCCTACAGCGAAAAAGACGAACCGGTGCCCCTGGGCTTGCGGGGTCAGGCGTTGTGGCGGATCGAGCAAAGCGTGCGCGCCACCTGCCCGCAACACGTGCTGCTGCGTTTCGGCTGGCTGCTGGACGACAGCCCGGACGGTGCCCTTGGCCGCTTCCTCGCCCGTGCCGAACAACCCGAAGAGCTGCTGATGGCCGACGACCGACGGGGCAATCCGACGCCGGTCGACGATGCCGCCCGCGTGATCATTTCAGTGCTCAAGCAACTCGATTGCGCGGCGCCGCTGTGGGGCACCTACCACTACGCCGGGCATGAGGCGACTACGCCGCTGGCGCTGGGGCAGGCGATTCTGACCGAAGCCCGCAGCCTGCATCCGCTGGCCATCGAAGCCCCGACCGCCCAGGCCCACGCCGCGCGTCCGGATGCCGCCGAAGAACCGCAACACGCGGTACTGGCCTGCAAAAAAATTCTGCACACCTTTGGAATCAAACCACGCGCCTGGCGTGCGGCGCTTCCCGGTCTACTGGACAGGTTCTATCGCCATGGCTGACAACCCCGTTTTGATCACCGGTGGTGCCGGTTTCATTGGTTCACACCTGACTGACGCCCTGCTTGCCAGGGGCCATGCTGTGCGGATTCTCGATGACCTGTCCACCGGCAAGCACAGCAATCTGCCGCTGGATAATCCCAGGGTCGAACTGATCGTCGGCGACGTGGCCGATGCGGCTTTGGTTGCCCAGGCGATGGCCGGATGCAGCGCTGTGGCGCACCTGGCCGCCGTGGCTTCGGTGCAGGCCTCGGTGGACGATCCGGTGCGCACACACCAGAGCAATTTCATCGGCACGCTGAACGTCTGCGAAGCCATGCGCCAGACCGGGGTCAAACGCGTGCTGTTTGCCTCCAGTGCGGCGGTGTATGGCAACAATGGCGAAGGTGAGTCGATCGACGAAGACACGCCCAAGGCGCCGTTGACGCCTTATGCGGTGGACAAGCTGGCCAGCGAGCAATACTTCGACTTCTACCATCGCCAGCATGGGCTGGAACCGGTGATTTTCCGCTTCTTCAACATCTACGGCCCGCGCCAGGATCCGTCCTCGCCATACTCCGGGGTGATCAGCATTTTCAGCGAGCGTGCACTGAAGGGCTTGCCGATCACGGTGTTCGGCGATGGCGAGCAGACCCGGGATTTTGTCTACGTCGAAGACCTGGTCGACTTGCTGGTGCAGGCCATCGAAATGCCCCAGGTCGAAGTCGGTGCGGTAAACGTTGGCTGGAACCAGGCGACGACCCTCAAGCAAATGCTCGAAGCGCTCGAAGCCGTGGTCGGCAAGTTGCCACCGGTGAGCTACGGCCCGGCGCGCTCCGGCGACATTCGTCATTCACGGGCGAACAACCGGCGCCTGTTGGAACGCTTCAGTACCACAGAGCAGACACCGATGCGCGTGGGGCTGGCGCGGTTGCTGGGGCGATAGATCGCTTCCCTGCGGAAATGAAAAAGGCGCCTTTTTACAGGCGCCTTTTTCACGGCCGGAATTTACTTTCAGCTTGTGTAATTCCTGTGGCGAGGGGGCTCACCCCCGTTCGACTGCGCAGCAGTCGCCGTCATTTTTAAGTCTGCTCACCACCAAGCCTCATTCACCACCACGTGAACGTTCTTTAGAACTTGTAACCCAGACCCACCATGTAGATGAACGGGTCTACATCGACGTCCACCCGTGCCCGGGTGCCTGGTGCGATCGAGTTGTTCTCGACGGTGGCGCGGGTATCGATGTCGATGTAGCGCACCTGGGCGTTGATCATGATGTTATCGGTCAGCATGTAGTCAGCACCGACCTGCCACGCCAGACCCCAGGAGTTTTCCGCCTTGAAGTTGCTGAAGCCGGCGGCCTGGGCCTGGCTGCCAACGTGTTCGTCGTAGATATAGGTGTAGTTGATGCCGCCGCCGACGTACGGCTGGAAGGCCGACTTCGGGTCCAGCGGGTAGTACACCAGGCTCAAGGTCGGTGGCAGGTGCTTGAGGGTGCCGAGTTTGCCGTTGGCCGCGCTCAGGGCCGTGCCCTTGAGTTTCACGTCATGCTCGAACGGTGTGGCCGCCAGCAGTTCGATACCCAGGTGGTTGGTGAGCATGTAGGCGAAGTTCAAGCCCAGTTGCGTGTCGCTGCTCATGGTCGCCTTGCCGCCCAGGTCGGCGCCCGCCAGCGGGCCTTGATCGACCTTGACGCTGGAGCTGTCGGCTTCCGGGTTGACGGTGATGGCGCCGGCGCGAAGGAGGATGTCACCGGCTTCGAAGGCATTGGCGAGCGGGGCTGCGAGCGCAAGGGCAACCAGCGAAGCGCTGAGCATGGACTTGTTCATGGGGGCTCCAGAGGACGTTAAAAATGTTCGATGTCCAATGGTAAGCCGGCTAACTATTCGGTCTTTTGATGCAGCTCAATGAAAGTGGCAAGGACTGGAATTTGTGATGTTTCTGATGGCCTCATCGCGAGCAAGCTCGCTCCCACAGGAGGCATGTGATCCCCTGTGGGAGCGAGCTTGCTCGCGATGGCGGACTGACAGTCGACACAAAACGACCTGATTCACTCCGGCAGTTCATACAGATAAATCTTGTCCGCCTCCATCTGATACCCGGCATCCGCCAACTCGCTGGTGGACGCCTTGACCTGCAACGCGCCTTCGATCCAGTAAGGCTGATACAACTCGTCCAGCTTCACGCCGACTTCGCTCTTGACGTGCACGATCTGGTTCGACGGCGGTGGCGGCACATGGATGCAGGCGCCGAAATACGGCACCAGCAGAAACTCCGTGGTACGGCCTTCCTCGCTCACTTCCAGCGGCACGATGTAACCCGGCAGGCGAATGTTCTGGCCGTCGAGGGTCTTGACCACCGGTGCGTTGGGCATGTCCTGCTTGGCTGCTGGCGCCGACTCTGCAGAGAGCGTGCTGCTCATCTGCGACAGATCATGCAACGGCGTCATGTTCGGCACTTCTTTCGGCGCGTCGGGCGGGATCATCTCCGACCAGGCCAGGTCTTTTGGCTGGGCCGCCCACAGGGGCAGGGCGACCAGCATCAACAGCGCAAGTACAGCGCGGGGCATTTTCAACGTCCTCATAAACGGATCGACAAGCCATCGGCCAGGGATTGGCGATAGGCGCGCCAGGCCGGCACGCTGCCCATCAGCAACGCGGCGATCAGGATGCCACCGAGCAGCGTCCATTCATACTCGCTCGGCCAGGACAGCGGCAGGAACAGGCCGTAGTTGGCTTGCACATAACCTTGGGCCGCCGCGATGCACACATACAGCAACGCCACGCCGGCGATCACGCCCGACAGCGCCAGGGCAAAGGCTTCGAGTACCAACAGCGTCGCGATGTGCCAGGGGCGTGCGCCCACCGAGCGCAGGATCGCCATTTCCCGACGGCGCTCGTTGAGGCTGGTGAGAATCGCTGTGAGCATGCCGATCAACCCGGTCAGCACCACAAACAGCGATACCACGAACAAGGCTTTTTCCGCGGTGCCCATCAGACTCCACAGCTCTTGCAACGCTACGCCTGGCAGGATCGCCAGCATCGGCTCGCCGCGGAATTCGTTGATTTCCCGTTGCAGGGCAAAGGTCGAAATCTTGTTGTTGAGGCCGAGCATGAACGCGGTGATCGCTTGCGGCGTGAGGTCCATGTTGCGCGCCTGATCAGCCGTGATGCGGCCCTCGCCCCGGGCCGGCACGCCGTTATGCCAGTCGATGTGAATCGCTTCCATGCCACCGAGGCTGATGTGCAGTGTGCGGTCCACCGGTGTGCCGGTGCGCTTGAGAATGCCGACCACAGTGAACGGTTTGTCGTCGTGCTTGACCAGGCTGATCGCCGCCACGCCGTGGGCCAGCACCAGTTTGTCACCGAGTTTGTAGTGCAGTGCATCGGCCACTTCGGCACCGAGCACCACTTCGAACGGGTCAGTGGCAAAGGCGCGGCCATCGCTCAGTTGCAGGTGTTGCTGGCGCCCGTACTGGTAATGCTCGAAGTAGGCTTCGGTGGTGCCCATCACCCGGTAGCCGCGATGGGAGTCGCCGAGGGACATCGGGATCGCCCACTTCACTTTCGGGTTGCTGGCGAAGTGTTCGAAGCTGTCCCAGCGGATGTTGTTGGTGGCGTTGCCGATGCGGAACACCGAGTACAGCAGCAGGTTCACCGAGCCTGAGCGGGCGCCGACGATCAGGTCGGTGCCGCTTATTGTGCTGGCGAAACTGGCCTTGGCTTCGGTGCGCACGCGCTCCACTGCCAGCAACAGGCACACCGACAGGGCGATGGCGAACGCGGTGAGGATCGCAGTGAAACGACGGTTAGCCAGGCTGGCCATGGCTAGACGAAACAGATACATCTCAGACCTCGGACGGGGTAGCGGCGCGATTGAGTTCGGCCAGCGACAGGTTGTGGTCGAACAGCGGCGCCAGGCTCTGGTCGTGGCTGACGAACAACAGGCTCGAGCCGGCTTCGCGGCACTCGGCGAACAGCAGGCGAATGAAGTTCTCGCGGGCGTCGTAATCGAGGGCTGAGGTCGGTTCGTCGGCGATCACCAGTTCCGGTTGACCGATCAGTGCGCGGGCGGCGGCGACCCGTTGCTGCTGGCCGATGGACAACGAATCAGCGCGGCGACCGAGGATGTTTTCATCCTTCAAACCCAGATGGGCGAGCAGTGTGGCGGCGGCTTTGTCGACGCTGCCGTGACGTTGTTTCGCCCGTTCGGCGCGCAGTTTCGAGAAGTGGCAGGGCAGTTCGACGTTTTCACGCACCGACAGAAACGGCAGCAGGTTGAACTGCTGAAAGATGTAGCCGGTGTGATCGACGCGGAAGTGGTCGCGGGCGCCGGCCGAGAGTTGCGTCAGCTCCTGGCCGAGCAGGCGGATGCTGCCGCGATCAGGCTTTTGCACGCCGCCGAGCAGACCGAGCAGGGTGGTCTTGCCGCTGCCGCTCGGGCCTTTGAGGAACAGGGTTTCGCCGCGCTCCAGGCGAAACGCGGGGATGTCCAGCAGCGGCGGGTGACCGGGCCAGCTGAAGCCCAGGTCGGACAGTTCGATGAGTGCTTGGGTCATGTGAAACCGGTCTGGTTGGTGGTGAACCCTTGTAGGAGCGAGCCTGCTCGCGAAAAACCTGAGAGCACCGAGGTGAATCAGGTTGCCCGCGTTATCGTTGGCGTCCATCGCGAGCAAGCTCGCTCCTACAGTGGGTCAGAATTTCAGCGCGGCAGCCTTGTCCGTCACTTCAACGCCTTGCTGCCCGCTCGGGCCGATCAGTTGTACCTGAATTTTCCGGGTGGCCGGGAAGCTGGTGAATATATTCGCCAGGTCCAGCGACTTCAGGGCCGCCGGTGTGGCGCAGGTGAACTGATAACGCGCGTGGATTTCGGTGTGATCATGGTGATGTTCGTGGCCGTCTTCGTCCTTGGCGTCTTCATCGTGATCATCGTCGGCATCGGGTTTATCACCGAACAACGGGCTTTCCAGTTCCTGGTTTTCCACCACGCAACCCGCGGCTTTTGGCAGGTTGAACAGGGCCAGCGGTTGCTCCAGTCGGGCGCGGGCGGCGGCGACTTTGGCTTTGTCTGCGTCGCTGGTGGCGACGTGCTCGAACCCCACCAGGTTCATGGCCGGGCTTTCCAGTTCCAGCTCCAGGGTCTTGCCGTCCAGCGCCGCATTCAGGCGTCCCACGCCATGTTCGTGGGCACCCAGGCTGCCATGCTCATGATCGTGTTCGTCGGCGGCATGGGCGACAGCCAGCGGCAACATGGCAAACGGCAGGGCGAGAAGCAGACGACGCATGGCGAGTCTCCGAAAAGTAAAATGAAGAAATTGTTATGTAATCTTATAACGTAATTGCGCAGAGTTTGACTGTCTGCTTGGCGTTGCACAAGTCCCATGGGAGCATGCAGGGAAGAAATGTGCGGGAGCAGACCCATGTTGCGAATTCGCGGAAGCATCGGCGACTGGCCGGTGGATTTGACCCTGGAGATGGACGACGCGGACTGGGCGCGACTAGGGGCGCAGTTGCAGGTGGAAAAACCCCCGGTCAGCGTGCCAGCGGCGAAACCGTTGAACCAGGATGATGCGCTGTGGCAGATCGCCCGGGATTTGCTGCGCAAGGCCGGGCAGCTCAGCGGGCCGGACCTGCTCGATCAACTGGAAGGATTGACTGGCAGCGCGGCGGCGGGCAAGCGTCTGTTGGTGCGCTTGCGCCATAGTTCGGACGTGAAGGTGGAAAGCGGCGGGGATACACCGCTGTATCGCTGGTTGGTGTAGGAGCGAGCTTGCTCGCGATGGGCGTCAACGATAACGCGGGAAACCTGATTCACCTCGGTGCTCTCAGGTTTTTCGCGAGCAAGCTCGCTCCTACAGGGTCGATTTAGTACAGCGCAGCAAACAACTTGCGGCGGTACGTGCTGACCAACGGATGATCGTTGCCCAGCAATTCGAACACCTGCAACAAGGTCTTGTGCGGCAAGCCTTCGCTGTAGCTGCGGTTGCGGGTGAACAACTTCAGCAATGCATCCAGCGCGGCGTCGTACTGCTGACGGGCCAGTTGCTGGATCGCCAGTTGATAGACCGCCTCATCGTCCAGCGGGTCTTTCGCCAGTCGGGCCTTCAGGTCGGCGGCATCCGGCAAGTCCCTGGCCAGCCCGAGAAACTTGATCTGTGCCTTGGCGCCGGCCAGCGCGGCCTTGTGCTCATCGCTCTTGACCGCATCCAGCACGGTTTGCGCTTCGCCCAGTTCACCGCGCTCGGTCAGGCAGCGGGCGTACAGGATCAGTGCCTTGGCGTTGGTGTTGTCTTCACCCAGGATCACTTTGAGCTGCGCTTCGGCATCGGCGAAACGGCTGTCGTCGAACAGCGCCTGGGCCTGTTCGAACGGATCGGCGGCGGCCGGTGGCGGCATCTGCACATGGGGTTCGAGCAGGGCACGCACGGCCGACTCCGGCTGCGCACCGGCAAAGCCATCGACAGGCTGGCCGTCCTTGAACAGCACCACGGTCGGCAGGCTGCGGATGCCGAAGCGGGCGACGATGTCTTGTTCGATGTCACAGTTGACCTTGGCCAGCAGCAACTCACCCTGATAGCTCTCGGCAATGCTCTGCAGCATCGGCATCAGCACTTTGCAAGGTGCGCACCATTCGGCCCAGAAATCCACCAGCACTGGCTTGTGGAAGGAGTTCTCGATCACCGACTGGTCGAAATCGGCAGTCGTGGCGTCGAAGATGTACGGCGTTTCCTGACTCATGGGCAATCTCGTAAAAGCGTGAATGGGGCAACTATACGACTTGGTGGGGGCGCGCCGGAAGCGGGGTGGCCGTTAGAGATGTTTCGTCTGACAGGACGTCATCGCGAGCAAGCTCGCTCCCACAGGGGATTTGTGGACGACGCGGGTCCAGTGCAGGAGCGAGCTTGCTCGCGATGCCTTTAGCTAGCGCTGCGCGTGGTACAGGCTCACATGCCGAAACTCGTGGGGCTCGGCCAGATCCGGCAGGGTCATGGCTTCGAGCATTTCGATGCGCCGGTACAACGGATGACGGAAATCCCTGACGCGTGAATCCGCCACCAGCGCCTCTCGGCCGCGACTGAGGAACTGGTCGAGCAGCGGCAGGTTGGCCCGGTCGTACAGTACATCCGCCACCAGGATCAGATCGAAGCGATCGGCCTCGGCGAAAAAGTCCGTCGAGTAATTGAGCTGTACGTTATTGAGCTCGGCATTGGCCCGACACGCGGCAATCGCCAGCGGGTCGAGGTCGCAGGCCAGTACTTCGAGCGCCCCGGCCTTCGCCGCCGCAATCCCCGCCACCCCGGAGCCGGCACCGAAATCCAGTACCCGCTTGCCTTCGACCCAATGGGGGTTTTCGGCCAGATAGCGGGCCACGGCCAGGCCGCTGGCCCAGCAGAAACTCCAGTACGGCGGCTCATGCAGGATGCGCCGGGTCTCTTCCGGGCTGAAGGCGCGGTCCATGTTGTCGCCGTCGATCAGCCACAACTTCAGGTCGGTCCCTGGTAACTCACAGGCGACCAATTGCGCATCACCGAGCAGTTCACCCAACGCCTTTTGCAGGTCGAACGGTGCACTCATGGGGCTTTGACGAATTGCAGTTGGCCCAGGGCCTGGGTGGTCGGCTGGGTAATCAGTTGCGACGGCAGGTGCAGGATCAACTGCCCGGACTGACTGGCGCGGCCTCGCAGTTCAACGCGGGCCCCGGCCGGGAAGGATTCCGGATTGAAGCGCAGGTGAAACGGCAGAACCTGGTTGTTGCCGATCAGGCTGGAGCTGGCGAGCAATTGTTGCGGGCGGTCCTTATCGTCGATCACCAGCAATGCCAGTTCGACTTCAGCGCCAGCTGGAACGCCTTGCAAGGTGCCGCTCAGTTCACGCTGATGGGCGGGCAGAGGGCCGAGTGCGGCCGCCTCCCGGGCTTTCTTCTGCGCTTGCTGCGGCACCGGGCCAGGCGTTGGCGGCTGGGGCTTGGGTGCATCGCTGCTGCAGGCCACCAGCAGGCTGAAAACACTGAGCAAAATGAGCGGACGTAACGACATTGGTGGCTCCATAACGCTGAATTCCATGGATCAAGTGATCATCCCGTCTGTATACCGCAAACCCTATGGCTTGTCTTGCCACGGGGATGCGCTACCATGGCCCTCCCTTTTTTTGTTGCCTGCCACCATGCACTGTCCCTTCTGCGGTGCCAACGACACCAAGGTCATCGACTCGCGTCTGGTCGCCGAGGGCGAACAGGTGCGCCGCCGGCGTGAATGCCTGGCCTGCGGCGAGCGTTTCACGACGTTCGAGACGGCTGAACTGGTGTTGCCGCGCCTGATCAAAACCGACGGCAGTCGCCAGCCGTTCGACGAAGAAAAACTCCGCGCCGGCATGCAGCGCGCGCTGGAAAAGCGCCCGGTGAGTGTCGAGCGCCTCGAATCGTCGCTGGTGCACATCAAACACAAACTGCGCGCCACCGGCGAACGCGAGGTCAAATCCCTCGTGGTCGGCGAACTGGTGATGGCCGAGCTGCAGAAGCTCGACGAAGTCGCCTACATCCGCTTCGCTTCGGTGTATCGCCGCTTCCAGGACCTCAACGAGTTCCGCGAAGAGATCGATCGCCTGGCCCGTGAACCGGTGAAAGAATGACCACTTGCGCCGAACAAGCCATCCTCGACGCCCATTTCATGGCCCGTGCCCTGGAACTGGCGCGCAAGGGGCATTACACGACGCACCCCAATCCGCGGGTCGGTTGCGTGATCGTGCAGGGCGGGCAGATTGTCGGCGAAGGCTGGCACGAGCGCGCCGGCGAGCCCCACGCTGAAGTCCACGCCCTGCGCGCGGCTGGTGAGCAGGCTCGTGGCGCCACCGCTTACGTGACGCTTGAACCTTGCAGCCATCACGGCCGTACGCCGCCCTGTGCCGATGCACTGGTCAATGCCGGTGTGGCCCGCGTGGTCGCGGCGATGCAGGACCCGAACCCGGAAGTCGCCGGTCGCGGTCTGCAACGCCTGACACAGGCCGGTATCGCCACCGAAAGCGGCGTGCTGGAAGGCGAGGCGCGCAAGCTTAATCAAGGCTTTCTGAAACGCATGGAACACGGCTTGCCGTTCGTGCGGGTCAAGTTGGCCATGAGCCTCGACGGGCGAACCGCCATGGAAAGCGGCGAAAGCCAGTGGATCACCGGCCCGGCGGCGCGCTCGGCAGTGCAGCGTCTGCGCGCGCAAGCCAGTGTGGTACTGACCGGTGCCGATACGGTGCTGGCGGACCACGCACGGTTGACCGTGCGCGCCGATGAGTTGGGGCTGGATGCAGAGCAAACAGCCTTGGTCATGAGCCGTCCGCCGCTGCGGGTGTTGGTCGACGGCCGCCTGCGGGTGCCGCTGGATGCACCGTTCTTCAAGGCAGGCCCGGCGCTGGTCGCCACCTGCGTGGCGGTTGAAGAACAATATGCCAACGGTCCGGAGTGCCTGATCGTGCCGGGCTACGACGGTCAGGTCGATCTGCGTCAACTATTGGTTGAACTCGCAACCCGTGGCGTCAACGAAGTGCTGGTCGAGGCCGGCCCGCGCCTGGCAGGTGCCTTTGCCCAACTCGGTCTGGTGGACGAGTTCCAGATTTTCATTGCCGGCAAGTTCCTGGGTTCCTCGGCGCGGCCGCTGCTGGACTGGCCGCTTGCGCAAATGAAGGATGCGCCGGAACTCAAAATCACCGAAATTCGTGCCGTTGGCGATGACTGGCGAGTCATTGCGATTCCTTCGCCAGCCGCGAGCGTATAATTTCTGGCCATCGCTACAGCGTTGGCTTTGTTCTCGAGGAGAACCTCATGTTTACCGGCATCATCGAATCCATCGGCAGTATTCGTGCATTGACCCCAAAGGGCGGTGATGTGCGGGTTCACGTCGAAACCGGCAAGCTCGACCTGAGCGATGTCAAACTGGGCGACAGCATCGCGGTCAACGGCGTGTGCCTGACTGCCGTTGAATTGCCGGGCAATGGCTTTGCGGCGGACGTCAGTCGTGAAACCCTCGACTGCACCGCCATGAACGACCTGAAAAGCGGCAGCCCGGTCAATCTGGAAAAAGCCCTGACCCCGACCACTCGCCTCGGCGGGCATCTGGTCAGCGGTCACGTCGACGGCGTGGGCGAAGTGGTTGCCCGTACCGAAAATGCGCGCGCCGTGGAATTCCGCATCCGCGCGCCAAAGGACCTGGCGAAGTACATCGCCCATAAAGGCTCGATCACCGTCGACGGCACCAGCCTCACCGTGAACGCAGTCGATGGCGCCGAGTTCCTGCTGACCATCATTCCCCACACCCTGAGCGAAACCATCATGGCGTCGTACCAGCCAGGCCGCCGGGTGAACCTGGAAGTGGACTTGCTGGCCCGTTACCTGGAGCGTCTGCTGCTGGGCGACAAGGCCGCAGAGCCGACTGCCGGCAGCACCATTACCGAAAGCTTTCTGGCCGCCAACGGCTACCTCAAATCCTGACCCAAGGGGGTGCCTTGTGGCGCTCAATAGCATCGAAGAACTGGTTGAAGACATCCGCCAAGGCAAGATGGTCATCCTCATGGATGACGAAGACCGCGAGAACGAAGGCGACCTGATCATGGCCGCCGAGTGCTGCAAGCCCGAGCACATCAACTTCATGGCCAAGCACGCCCGTGGCCTGATCTGCATGCCGATGAGCCGCGAGCGCTGCGAACTGCTCAAGCTGCCGTTGATGGCGCCGCGCAATGGTTCCGGTTTCGGCACCAAGTTCACCGTATCGATCGAAGCGGCCACCGGCGTGACCACCGGCATTTCCGCCGCCGACCGTGCGCGCACCGTGCAGGCTGCTGCCGCCCGTGATGCCAAGGCTGAAGACATCGTCAGCCCGGGCCACATCTTCCCGCTGATGGCTCAGGCCGGCGGCACCCTGGCCCGCGCTGGCCACACCGAAGCGGCGTGCGACCTGGCACGCATGGCTGGTTTCGAGCCGAGCGGGGTGATCTGCGAAGTGATGAACGACGACGGCACCATGTCCCGTCGCGCCGAGCTGGAAGCCTTTGCCGCCGAACACGACATCAAGATCGGCACCATCGCCGACCTGATTCACTACCGGATGATCCACGAACGTACCGTTCAGCGGATTGCCGAGCAGCCACTGGACAGCGAACTGGGCCAATTCAACCTGGTGACCTATCGTGATTCCGTGGAAGGCGATGTGCACATGGCACTGACCCTGGGCAACGTGTGTGCCGAAGAGCCGACCCTGGTTCGCGTGCACAACATGGACCCGCTGCGTGACCTGCTGATGGTCAAGCAACCGGGCCGCTGGAGCCTGCGCGCCGCCATGTCCGCGGTTGCCGAGGCTGGAAGCGGCGTGGTGCTGTTGCTCGGTCACCCGCTCGATGGCGACGTGTTGCTGGCGCATATTCGCGAAACCGCCGATCACGCGGCCGTGAAAAAACCGACCACCTACAGCACTGTCGGTGCCGGTTCGCAGATCCTGCGCGACCTTGGCGTACGCAAAATGCGCCTGATGTCGGCACCGATGAAATTTAATGCGATATCCGGTTTCGATCTGGAAGTTGTAGAATACGTGCCCTCCGAATAATGACCGGTTGTTCCCGGCCTTGAATTCGCGGCAAATAAATCACTGAGGGGCGCGTAGAAGACGCGTCCCGGCTCTTTAAGAGATCTAACGAATGACCCTGAAGACCATCGAAGGTACCTTCATCGCCCCTAAAGGCCGCTACGCTCTGGTAGTGGGCCGTTTCAACAGCTTCGTCGTTGAAAGCCTGGTCAGCGGTGCAGTTGATGCCCTGGTTCGCCACGGCGTGAGCGAAAGCGACATCACCATCATCCGCGCACCTGGCGCCTTCGAAATTCCGCTGGTTGCGCAGAAAGTCGCCCAGAAAGGCGAATTCGCGGCAATCATCGCCCTGGGCGCGGTCATTCGTGGCGGCACTCCGCACTTCGAATACGTGGCTGGCGAGTGCACCAAGGGCCTGGCCCAGGTGTCCATGGAGTTCGGCGTTCCGGTCGCTTTCGGCGTCCTGACCGTTGATTCCATCGAGCAAGCCATCGAACGTTCCGGCACCAAGGCCGGCAACAAAGGTGCTGAAGCTGCCCTGTCCGCTCTGGAAATGGTCAGCCTGCTGGCGCAGTTGGAGGCCAAGTGATTAGCGACGAAAGCGATCGTTTCAACCCGCGCGATCCAAAGCCTGCGGATGCCGGCAAGCCATCGAAAAGCGCCAAGCGCCGCGAAGCCCGTCAGCTCGCGACCCAGGCCCTGTACCAATGGCACATGGCCAAGCAGTCGCTGAACGAGATCGAAGCGCAGTTCCGGGTCGATAACGATTTCAGCGATGTCGACGGCGCGTACTTCCGCGAAATCCTGCACGGGGTTCCGCAGTTCAAGACCGAAATCGACACCGCGCTCACGCCATGCCTGGACTTGACCATCGAAGAGCTGGACCCGGTTGAACTGGCCGTTCTGCGCCTGTCGACCTGGGAACTGCTCAAGCGCGTCGACGTGCCGTACCGCGTTGTGATCAACGAGGGTATCGAACTGGCCAAGGTCTTCGGTTCCACCGACGGCCACAAGTTCGTCAACGGTGTGCTCGACAAGTTGGCCCCGCGTCTGCGTGAAGCTGAAGTGAAGGCGTTCAAGCGCTGATTGGCGTTTGGACAGGATACCTGATGGGCGAGTTTGAGCTGATCCGCAATTTCTTCGCCGCCGCGCCTTGTGCGCAGGGCGGCGAAGGCGTTGCCCTCGGGATTGGCGATGACTGCGCCTTGCTGGCTGTTCCCTCCGGGGAGCAGATGGCGATTTCTACCGATACGTTGGTGGCCGGCGTGCATTTCGCCGATCCCTGCGATCCGTTTCTGCTCGGTCAGCGCTCGCTGGCCGTGGCCGTCAGCGACCTGGCCGCCATGGGCGCCACCCCGATTGCCTTTACCCTTGCCCTGACCTTGCCGACGGTGACCGCCGATTGGCTGCAAGCCTATGCCCGTGGTTTGAACCAGATGGCGCAAAGCTGCGGCGTGGCGCTGGTGGGCGGTGACACGACCCGCGGGCCGCTGAGCCTGACCATGACCGTGTTCGGGCACGTGCCGGCCGGTCAGGCGCTGACCCGCAGCGGTGCGCAACCGGGCGACCTGCTGTGTGTCGGCGGCAACCTGGGCAATGCCGCCGGTGCCTTGCCCTTGGTGCTCGGCCAGCGCACGGCCGAAGCACGCATTGCCGAGCCGTTGCTGGCGCATTACTGGTCGCCGCAACCGCAGCTCGGTTTGGGGCAGGCGCTACGGGGCAAGGCCACTTCGGCGATGGATATCTCCGACGGCCTGCTCGCTGACTGCGGGCATATCGCGCTGGCGTCGAAGGTTGGTATCGAAGTCGAGCGGGATCGTTTGCCACTGTCGCAGAGCCTGGTCGACTTTCTTGGCCAATCGGACGCACAGGTTGCGGCCCTGAGCGGCGGCGACGACTACGTCCTGGCCTTCACCTTACCGTCCGTCGAGTTGCCGCTATTGCTGGCCGATGGCTGGCCGATCCATGTGATTGGTCAAGTGGTGACGGGGCAGGGCGTGAAGCTGCTGGACGCCGATGGCAAAGACATCACCCCGCAAACCCGGGGTTATCAACATTTTCGGGAGTCACCGTGACAGATCATCCCAAACAGGTCCCGGCGGAATTCGTACCGCCGTCGGTCTGGCGTAATCCATGGCATTTCCTGGCGTTCGGCTTTGGCTCGGGCACCTTGCCAAAGGCGCCCGGCACTTGGGGGTCGTTGGTTGCGCTGCCCTTTATTCCGTTGTGGCAGATGCTGCCCGACTGGGGTTACTGGCTGATGCTGGGCATCACCATGCTGTTCGGCTTCTGGCTGTGCGGCAAAGTGGCCGACGATTTGCGGGTACACGATCATGAAGGCATCGTCTGGGACGAAATGGTCGGGATGTGGATCACCCTGTGGCTGGTGCCGGAAGGCTGGCAGTGGTTGCTGGCGGGTTTCCTGATGTTCCGCTTCTTCGACATCCTCAAACCATGGCCGATACGCTGGATTGACCGGCACGTACATGGCGGCGTCGGCATCATGCTCGATGATGTCCTGGCAGGGGTGTTCGCCTGGTTGGCGATGCAGGGACTGGTGTGGTTTTTCGCCTGACCGGGGATTTCCAGGCGTTGATCATGAGAGCTGTTTATCGGGGGAAGCGGGGGATGACTGTACGCGGATTGATGGTGATGGCGTTCGCGATGTTTTGCTCTTGTGTTCAGGCGGGAGGAGGGGGGGCTACGCCGCCGTCGGTGATTCATCTGGCCAGCGAAGAGTGGGAAGGCTACACCGCCGCTGACGGTCATGGACTGGGTTGGGACGTGCTACGGCAAGTGTTCGAGCCGGCGGGCGTCAAGGTCGACATCCGTACCGAGCCCTACGTACGTTCGCTGGGCCTGGCCGAACGTGGCGAGGTCGATGCCTGCGTCGGCTCCTATCGTGACGATTCTGAGGGTGTGCTCTATCCCCATTGGAACTTCGACACTGATCACATCTATGCCCTGGGCCTGGCCAGCAGTCCGGTACCCACCCCGCAAACCCTGGGCAATTATCGACTGGCCTGGGTTCGTGGCTACGACTACCAGGATTACTTGCCCAATGTGCGCCACTTCGACGAAGTGCAGCGGCGTACCGGCATCGAGTCGATGCTGATCCACAATCGTGCCGACTTTTACATCGATGCCCTGACCGAAGTCGATGAGGTCATCAAGCGCGCCAAGGATCCGTCCCAACTGCGGCGCACCCATATCGCCGAGTTGCCGCTGTACCTGTGCTTTGCCAAGACCCCGAAGGCACGCACGTTAATGGCCCTGTTCGACCAGCGCATGGAGCAACTGGTGAAAAGCGGCGAGTTGAAACCGATTTTTGAACGCTGGAAACAGCCTTATCCGTTTGAAGATAATTGACCCCGATTCAAGGACTGATACTGAACCTTGTGGGAGTGTCTTCAGGGCGTATATCAAACATTTTGATAGTTATCGCCGATAATTCAGCCTAAGCGTCCTCCGGAACCTGCTGTTACAATGCCGGCTCTGCGAATCTTCAGACTTTTAGATCAGGAGCACACCGGTGCCTGTCGTTTTTGTCGCCGCTTCCAAGCTGCCAACGCCTTTTGCGCAATTCACCATGCATGGCTTTCTCGATGAAGCCACCGGCCGCGAGCACGTTGTGCTGAGCCTGGGTGAATTCGACGATGGTGCCCCGGTACTCGGCCGGCTGCACTCCGAATGCCTGACGGGCGATGCCCTGTTCAGCCAGCGTTGCGACTGCGGCTCGCAACTGGAGGCCGCCTTGCAAGCCATCGCCCGCGAAGGTCGTGGCGTATTGCTCTACCTACGACAGGAAGGCCGGGGCATTGGTCTGCTGAACAAGATCCGCGCCTATGAGCTGCAGGACGGTGGCGCCGACACCGTTGAAGCCAACGAGCGCCTGGGCTTTGCCGCCGACCAGCGTGACTACGCCATGTGCCTGCCGATGCTGGAGCACCTGGGCGTGAAGTCACTGCGCCTGATGACCAACAACCCGCGCAAGGTCAAAGCCTTGACCGACATGGGTATCGTGGTCGCCGAGCGCGTGCCGCTGCACACCGGCCACAACCCGCATAACCGACTCTACCTGGCGACCAAGGCCAGCAAGCTCGATCATATGATGGGCAATGAGCATCAGGGCGAGGTAGACCGGGCGTGACCCGCGGTCAGGTGCGGCGGCGACTGTCCGTCAACTGGTGGCAATACCTGGCACTGGCCTTGTTGCCCCTGTTTGTGATCAACGCGGTGTTCGGCCAGAGCGAAGCCATTCTGCCGGTGCTGGCGATGCCGTTGTTCATCGCCGGAGTTGCCTCGATGTTTGTCAGCCTGAAGTTTTTCGGCGCCTACAAACACGCACTGATCGCCACCCAGAAAGCCCTCGATACCCCTGAAGAACCTGCTGCCTGGATCAGTCTGGCGGCCAAGCGGCGCACGGCATTCCTGGCTGCCGGGCTGCCGGCCTGGATCGCTGCCCTGGCGGTGTTCGTCGGTCTCGAAGCCGTGCCGCTGATGCTGCTGGCACTGTCGACCGCCGTGTTGTTCTACCTCTACCGTATTCCGCGTCAACTCGGTTGATGCGCGCGCTCTGGCTGGCGGTGTTGCTGCTGGCCGCCAGTGGCTCGGCCGTCGCGGTCGAACGGGTTGTCAGCCTCGCACCGTCGCTCTCTGAAATCGTCGTTGAACTGGGCTCCGCCGACCTCCTGGTCGGTGTGCTGGACGCCGGTGAGCGACCTGCCGAACTCAAGGATCTGCCCTCCGTTGGCCGCTATGGCCAGCTGGACATGGAGCGCTTGCTCAGCCTGAAGCCCGATCTGTTGCTGCTATGGCCCGGTAGTGTCGGCCCGGCCCAGCGTGACCAGCTCAAGCGACTGAATATTCCCACCTACGTCGCCGAACCCCGCAGCCTGGACCAGCTCACGGTGCAGATCGAAGCCATTGCTGCTCAGCTGGATCGGCCTGAACGCGGAATTTCATTGGCCAGCGATCTACGCCAGCGGCTGGATGAATTGCGCCAGCGCTATCGCCGGGACAAGCCGTTACGAGTGTTCTATCAGGTCTGGGATCGGCCGCTGTATACGGTTGGCGGCGAGCAGATCATCAGCGATGCGCTGGAGGCCTGCGGTGCGCAAAACGTGTTTGCCGACCTGAAGCTGCCGGCACCGCAAGTCAGTGTGGAGGCGGTGTTGCAGCGTAATCCCGAGGTGATTCTGGCCAGCGATCAGGCGCAGCTTGATGCGTGGAAAGCCTGGCCACAGGTGGCGGCGGTGGCACAAGGGCAATTGCGCCTGGTGACGGACAAGGGCCTTGAGCGGCCGAGTGGGCAGATGATCGAGGCAACGGCAAAGCTTTGTCATTTGATTGCGCCCTGTGGCGAGGGGGCTTGCCCCCGTTCGGGTGCGCAGCACCCGCAATCAGATTAATGCGATGTACCTGAGAAATAGGGGTATAGGATTTTGGGGCTGCTTCGCAGCCCAACGGGGGCAAGCCCCCTCGCCACAAATGATCGAGTCTGGCTTTAGATCTCTGGTGTCCAGGTCACCCCAAACATCCACGCCCGACCTTCCTCGCGATACCCATACTGGCTACCTTGGTAGCTGTACAACGCCCGGCTGTAACCCTTGTCCAGCAGGTTGTCGACCTTCAGTTCCAGCTTGATTTCACGATTGAGCTCCCAGCTGCTGCGCAACCCCAACAGGGCATAACCACCCAACGGCTGTTGATTGTTCAAGTCGTCATAGCTGCTGCTGACCGCTTGCCAGCTGGCGCCGAGGCCCAGGCGATCGAACTGTCGGTCCAGGTCCAGGCTCAAGGTGCGCCGCGCACGACGGGCCAGGGTGTGGCCCGTATCACGGTCGCGTGGGTCGATGATCGCCACGCCAAGGTTGCTCTGCCAGCCGAACAGTTCCTGCTTCAGCGCTGCTTCGAAGCCGTTGATCCGTGCCGAGGCGACGTTTTCGGGGCGTGAGTTGCTGCCGAAAATGATCGCGTCTTCAAGGTCGGTGCGATACAGCGACGTCTCCAGGCGACTGCTCTCGGTCAATTGGCTGCGCCATTGCAGCTCATAGCTCTTGGATGTTTCGGGTTTCAAATCCGGGTTGCTGAAATCCGGGTAATACAGATCATTGAACGTCGGCGCGCGGAAGCCTTCGCTATAGGTCAGCAGCACTTCGTTGTCCGGGTTCAGCGGCACGGTGAAGGTGCCGCTCCAGGTGTTCTGGCTGCCGAACTGCTGGTTATCGTCGTGACGCAGACCCAACTCCGTAGAGAAACTGTCGGTCTGAAAGCGATGCTGGATAAACACGGCGCGGTTCCAGCGGCTGTCTTCGTCGAACGCTGTGGTGCTGTTGATCCGGTCTTCGTACCAGTCGCCACCGAGCATCAGGCTGTTGCGCTCGTTGAGTGTCAGATCGTTCTGCCAGTTGACCGAGTCGCGGTAAGTATTGAAAACACTGCGCTCATCGCTGAGCTTGTCGAGGGTTGTCTCGCGGTTTTCGCTGTGACCGAGTTCGACGCGGGTTTTCCATACCTCATTGATCTGTGCATCAATGTAGCTGCTGACGCTGCTCACATTGAAGTCGTTGTAGGGCTGCTGTTGATAGGACTTGTCCGTCACGTAATCGTAACGGCCGAACGGACTATCAAACTCGCTCTTGCCACGGTTATCCAGCACGTTGGCGCCGACTTCGACGTCTTCCGTCAGGGTGTGACTCAGGCTCAGGCTGAGGGATTTGTTGCGGTAGGCGTCGTGATCGCCATCACTGGGATACGACTCGTGGGTGCGATTGATCCCGGCGGTTTCATCGAGGCTGGCGCCGAGGTTGAAGCGGGTTCGCTCATCACCACCGGACAGGCCAAGGCTGCGCTCCCAGGTCTGATTACTGCCAAAACCGGTGTGCATGCGCGGTTGCAGGCCTTGTTCACCGCCGCGGCGGGTGAAGATCTGGATCACCCCGCCAATCGCATCGCTGCCGTAAATCACCGAGCGGGAGCCGCGCAGCACCTCCACGCGCTCGACCTGTTCGATATTGATGTGTTGCAGGTTGCTGTCGCCGGAGGTCGAACTGCCGATGCGTTGGCCATCCACCAGCACCAGGCTCTGGGCCGACTGGGTGCCGCGGATATAGACCCCCGGAATGCTGCCGCGCCCGCCGGACTGCGAGACTTGCACACCCGGTACTCGACGCAACAGGTCAGTGACGCTATCGGGTTGCAGGCGATCGATGTCGTCGCGGGTGAACACGGTGTTGGCGGCGCTGCTGTCATTGCGCGCTTCGACCTGGCGGTTGGCGCTGATCAACACGTCGGGCAGCTTCAGGGCCTGGTCGCGTTCGAAGGTGTCGGCCAGCAATTGACCGGCCGGCAGCAGGGTCAGCGTCAGGGCGAAGGGAGAGAGTTTCATGGGTAGTCCGTTGGTGCTTTGAGGCGAATACAGTTTTGATAGGCGCTGAAAACCACTGTGGGAGCGAGCTTGCTCGCGATAGCGGTGTATCAGTCAGCATCTGAGTTGACTGACAGTCCGCCATCGCGAGCAAGCTCGCTCCCACAGGGTTTTGCGTTTAGATGTTCAGCAGTTGCAGGCGCTCGCGGATTGAAGCCTCGATCCCAGCTTCATCCAGCCCGCACTCAGCCAGCATTTGCGCAGGCTTGGCGTGTTCGACGTAAATGTCCGGCAAGCCCAGGTGCAGCATCGACTTGAGGATGTTTTCGCGGGCGAGGAATTCGCTGACCGCGCCACCGGCGCCGCCCATGATCGCGTTTTCTTCGACAGTGACCAGTAGCTCGTGGCTACCAGCGATTTCGCGAACCAGTTCTTCATCCAGCGGCTTGACGAAACGCATGTCGACCACGGTTGCGTCCAGCGTCTCGGCGACTTTCAGGGCTTCGGCCAGTTGCACGCCGAACACCAGCAGGGCGACTTTGCTGCCCTGGCGGCGGACTACGCCCTTGCCGATCTCGATCGGTTCGAGGTCTTTCTCGATGGTCGCGTTCGGGCCGTTGCCGCGTGGGTAACGCACCGCTGCCGGGCCTTCGTACAGGTGGCCGGTGGTGAGCATCTTGCGCAGCTCGTTTTCATCGCTCGGGGTCATCACCAGCATGCCGGGGATGCAGCGCAGGAACGACAAATCGAAGCTGCCGGCGTGGGTCGGGCCGTCTTCGCCGACCAGGCCTGCGCGGTCGATGGCGAACAGCACGTCGAGGTTCTGTACGGCGACGTCATGCACCAACTGGTCGTAGCCGCGTTGCAGGAAGGTCGAGTAGATGGCCACCACGGGTTTGGCGCCTTCGCAGGCCATGCCGGCCGCGAGAGTGACGGCGTGCTGCTCGGCAATGGCCACGTCGAAGTAGCGCAGCGGGAAGCGTTCGCTGAAAGCGACCAGATCCGAGCCTTCCTTCATCGCCGGGGTAATCCCGACCAGACGCGGATCGGCCGCCGCCATGTCGCACAGCCACTCGCCGAACACACCGGAGTACTTGGGCCCGCTGGCCTTTTTCGGCGCGGCGGCCGGGGCGTCCAGCGGTTCGAGTTTGGTGATGGCGTGGTAACCGATCGGGTCGACTTCCGCCGGGGCGAAGCCTTTGCCTTTCTTGGTGACGACGTGCAGGAACTGCGGACCTTTCAGATCGCGCATGTTGCGCAGGGTAGCGATCAGGGTCGGCAGGTCGTGGCCATCGATGGGGCCGATGTAGTTCCAGCCCAGTTCTTCGAACAGCGTGCCGGGAACCAGCATGCCTTTGGCATATTCTTCGGTCCGGCGAGCGATTTCCCAGGCACCGGGCAGGCGCGACAGCACTTTCTTGCTGCCTTCGCGCATGCTCGCGTAGGTACGGCTGGAAAGGATCTTCGCCAGGTAGTTCGACAAGCCACCGACGTTGCGCGAGATCGACATGTCGTTGTCGTTGAGGATCACCAGCATGTTGGCGTCCACTTCCGGCGCATGGTTCAGCGCCTCGAACGCCATGCCCGCGGTCAACGCGCCGTCGCCGATCACAGCAATCGCCTTGCGCTCGCTGTTTTGCAGGCGGGCGGCAATCGCCATACCCAGCGCGGCACTGATCGAGGTGCTGGAGTGGCCGACGCCAAAGGTGTCGTACTCGCTCTCGGAGCGGCGCGGGAAGGCGGCGACGCCGTCCTTCTGGCGCAGGGTGCCCATGCGCTCGCGACGACCGGTGAGGATCTTGTGTGGATAAGCCTGATGACCCACGTCCCACACCAGCCGGTCGTCCGGGGTATCGAAGACGTAATGCAGCGCGATGGTCAGCTCGATCACGCCCAGGCCGGCACCGAAATGCCCACCGGTCTGGCCGACCGTGTAGAGCAATTCCAGGCGCAACTCATCGGCCAGGGTTTCCAGCTCGGCTTCGCCTAACCGGCGCAGGCCGTCCGGCGTGTTCGCGCGGTCGAGCAGGGGCGTGGTCGGGCGCTTGCGGGGAATCTCATGAAACGTCGTGGGCATCAGGCGAATCGTTATAGGTATAAAAGATGCGGCAGTTTACCTGATGCATCGTCCCCTGCCCACGCGTTGGTCTTTTTTGGCGGATTCGCCGTCAGCTGCGGCGATCGACGATATACCGGGCCAGATCACGCAACGGCTCGGCCGCTGCGTCAAACGGTCGCAGTGCGTGCAGGGCCTGGTCGCGCAGCTCCAGGGCATAGGCCTTGGCGGCGTCGAGGCCGAGCAGGGACGGGTAGGTCGGTTTGTCCCGGGCAATGTCGGCACCCTGCCGTTTGCCGAGGGTTTCGGTATCGCTTTCGACGTCGAGAATGTCGTCTTGCACCTGGAATGCCAGACCGATGGCCTGTGCATAAGTCTGCAGGGACTTGAGTTCGTCTTTCTCGGCGCGGCCGCTGGCCAGGGCGCCGAGTTTGACGCTGGCCTCGATCAGCGCGCCGGTCTTGTGCCGGTGCATGTACTCCAGGGCTTTCTGGTCGAGCTTCAGACCGACCGAGCCGAGGTCGATGGCCTGACCGCCAACCATGCCCGCCGGGCCTGCCGCCAACGCCAGGGCACTGACCATTTGCAGGCGGATTTCGGCATCCGACGCGCTCAGGCGTGGATCGAGCAGGGCGCTGAAAGCCAGGCTCTGCAAGCCGTCGCCGGCGAGGATCGCGCAGGCTTCATCGAATTTCTTGTGGGTGGTTGGCTGGCCGCGGCGCAGATCGTCATCGTCCATTGCTGGCAAATCGTCATGCACCAGCGAATAGGCGTGGATCAGCTCCACCGCACAGGCTGCGCCGTTGGCTTGCTCGGCCTTGCCGCCCAACGCTTCGCACGCGGCGTAGGCCAGCAGTGGACGCACGCGTTTGCCGCCATTCATCACGCTGTAGCGCATGGCTTCGTACAGCCGCGCCAGCTCGGGGCTCGGTGCGGTGAACAGGGTTTCCAGCGCTGCATTGACGCGGGCCTGGCTGGTGGCCGAGTACGCTGCAATCATTCTGGCTGATCCGCGTCGAAGGGTTCCTCGGCCAACTCGCCATCACGCTCGAGCAGCACCTGAACCTTTTGCTCGGCCTGGGCCAGCGCCGCCTGGCAATCGCGGGTCAGGCCAATGCCTTGCTCGAAAGCGGCCAGCGAGTCCTCCAGCGACAATTCGCCATTCTCCAGGCGCTCCACCAGCGTTTGCAGGTCGGCGAGGGATTGTTCGAAATCCAGTGCAGCTTTTTTGCGGGCCATGGCGGCGATTTCCGGTTGACGTTAAACCGGCGCGACACTAGCAGATAGGGGGGGTATGGGCAAATGAGCGGGGGATTTGGTGCTGCCCATTCCTGTAGGAGCGAGCTTGCTCGCGATGGTCGTTAACGATGACGCGTACTGTCTGATTTGACGCGGTGCCCTTGCGTTCATCGCGAGCAAGCTCGCTCCTACAGGGTGGAAGATGCTTTTCGGCTCACCGTCCACCCAGCGCTGTGATTCCTCCCGCAAATCCAGATGCGCCCGATTGTTAAAAAACACCTGCACGTCTAACCTTCGCGTCATATTCGACTCGGCAATCACGGGTCTTTCAGACGAAACGCAGTATCCACATCTGTAATGCGCTCAGGATCAGGCGCAAGGTTTCGTCATGCATGGCAGGAGGCGTCACATGCGCTCATTTCTTTTGCTGCTGATCGGGTTGGTCTGTGTGCCGGTTCTGGCCGCGCCAAGTGCCGAGGTGTCGGAGCCGGTGGGCGGCTGGCGCTTCAACGGGTTGCTGGACCGCACGGAAAACCCGCAAGTCGCCTATCCCACGCCACCGATTGATCGGGGCGTGCAGCGCAATCGCACGATGATCGAAGGTCGGCTCAAGGCCCTCGGCACTCAGCGCGGGCCGCACACGTTGGCGGTCAACGGCAATCCGCTGAACCTCTATACCGACGAACAAGGGCGTTTCGCCCGACCCTATGCGTTTGGCGCCGGTTCCAACAGCGTCGAAGTGCGCAGCGCCGAAGGCCAGTCTCTCAAGCGTGTTCAATTCTATGAAGCCAACAACCTTCGCACCCCGGTGCGGATTCGCGTGGTGCTGGGTTGGGACGATCCGAAAGCCGAACTCGACCTGCATATTGTCACGCCTGATGGCCAGCATGCCTTCTGGGCGCATTCGGCCTTGACCAATGGCGGCGGCCTCGACCCCGATGGCGTCGATGGCCCGGGTCCGGAAATGTTCACCATGACCGCACCGCTGCGTGGCACCTATCTGGTTTACGTGAACTATTGGGGCAACTTCGGCAGCGGCGGCTATAACTTCGATGAGACCAGCAACCAGAACGAGGTGATTACCTCGCAGATCAACCTGGTGCTCAACGAAAACACCGTCGATGAAAAACGCGAGACGTTCATCGTGCCCCTGCGCGCAATCGGCGACCTGCTGCTGGTCAAGACTTTCAACTACTAAGCATCCCCGCTCCACGGATGAACATCGGGTTTTGTGAACATGAGTGATAGCACTGTTACTCCGGCCGCTGGCGCACCCGCGGCCAAACCTCCCCTGCATTGGCCGACGCTGCTGATCGGAATATGCCTGGTCGTTGTCGTGGCCGGTGGGTTGGGGTGGTTCATGCACAAGCCCAAGGCCCCGGCCCCCGTGTTGGCCAGTGACAAGCTGGGCATGAGCCGCCCGGATGGCCTATTGGAAACCCACTCCCTGAGCCAGTTGCCCAAGGACTTGCTGGCGGTGCCGTTCCTCAAGGAAACCCTGACCGAAGATTTCGTCTTCTATTACGAAACCCATGCCGATCGCTTGGGCTTGATCGGCAGCTTGCGGCGGATCATCTACGAACACGACCTGAAACTGCAGGACACCTTGATCGAGCAGTTGTTCGATCAGCCTGCCGATGTAGCGTTGTGGCGCGGGGCGGATGGGCGGCTCAAGGATTTCCTGCTGGTGATGGATCGCGGCGGGCTGGCCAAGGTGCTGGAGCCGCTGGCCAAAGTGGCGCTGGGCGACTCGCAGTTGAGCAAGGTCGCTGACGTGAAGGTCGGTACCGACGACGTGGCGCTCTATCAACTCAACTACAACGCGAGCAAGGCGCTGCTGTTCGCGTCCCATGGCGACAAACTGGTGGTGTTGTCCAATCCGGCGAAACTCTACGACCCGCAAAGTGGCGCAACGGAAGAATCGGGCAGCGTGTCGACCACGGCCATTGCTGCGCTGCTCAATGGCGACAAACTGTTTCCCGAAGCCTTCGGCCTGGCACCTCGTGAGCCGCAAGTGAAACAACGCCTGTCGGTGAATGCCAGCGTGCTGGCCATGGGTTACCAGCGTTTCATCCCTAACTTCGCCGGCCTGCGTTTTGACATGGACGACAAGGGCTGGCACAGCTTCCTGGCCATGGATGAACTGGAGAATCAGCCAGACTTCGATTTCAAACCGATCTGGCAAGCCATGCCCATGGGCGCCAGCGCTTGCGTGGCGTTGCCGCTGGCGGCCGAACAACAGACTCCGCTGCTGGTGAAACTCGGTGCGCAGGAGAAGGTGGCCCAGGCATTGACCGAACACATGGCCGGCGCGGCAGGCCTGTGCTGGTATGCCGATTCGCGGTTGTACACGCCCTTGCTGGTGGCCAGCCTCAACGATGATGACAGCGGCAAACTCGATGGGGATTTGGGCAGCCTATTTGGCTCGATGGTCGGTGCCTACGAGAGCAAGGTCGAGGATGGCGCCTTCCCGGTGATGGAGAAACAGGCAGGCCAGAGCCACCAGTGGCAACGCCAGGTCAGCTCCAGTTTCGGTTCCTATGCGGCCAAGGAAGCTCAAGACCCCGATGCCATCACCGGCAAGGCGTTCATGAAAGTCAGCCTGGCGCGGCATGGTTCGACGTTGCTTTTTTCCCTCGATGACAAGTTGGTGGACAAGGCTCTTGGCACCCTCGACAAACGCTTCCCGCCGATGGCCGACGTGGTACCGAAAGACCTGCTGATGCCGGTCTATTTCGGCCCGGACTCCATGGCCCAACTGATGCAGCAGGAAACCCTCGACAGCCTGCCCCAGGACATGGAACCGGTGTTCTATAACGCCGCGCAAACCTGGCTGATCCCGAAGCTGCGCAAGTTCGGCGGCTACGGCAAATACGCCCTGACCTTGCCCGAAGGCAGCGAGCCAGACGGCCACTGGCAGTGGCTGCCGCTGGAGTGGAAAGCCCTGTGACGGCATTGATCCGAAGTCTCGGCCTGCTGGCGTTGTTGCTGAGCGCAGGTGCCCGCGCTGTCGAGGCACCGTCGCTCGACCCACAGCAATCCCAGGTGTTTCGTGCCTGGTTCGTGCGCATTGCCCAGGAGCAACTGAGCCAGGGCCCGAGCCCGCGCTGGTATCAACAAGACTGTGCCGGGCTGGTGCGCTTCGCCGCTAACGAAGCGCTGAAAGTCCATGACGACAAATGGCTGCGCAGCAATGGCCTGTCCAATCGTTACCTGCCGCCGGAACTGCAATTGAGCGACGCCCAGCGCGGTCTTGCCCAGCAATGGCAGCAGGGCGGCGGCAAGGTCGGGCCATACGTCAATGCGATCAAATTGATCCAGTTCAACAGCCATCTGGTCAGCCGCGATGTGTCTCAAGCGCGCCCTGGCGACCTGATGTTTTTCGACCAGGGCGACGACCAGCACCTGATGATCTGGATGGGCCGTTACATCGCCTATCACACCGGCACCAGCACCCCCACCGACAACGGCATGCGTTCGGCAAGCCTGCAGCAACTCATGACATGGAAGGACACCCGATGGATACCCGACGCAGCCAACCCCAACTTCATCGGCGTCTATCGACTGAATTTTCTTTCCCAATGACCGGTGCCTGCATGCTGCGTTTTCTGTCTTTGATGTTGGTATTGGTGCTGCCGTTCTCGGCGGTAAACGCCGAAGACTCGGTCCCGGCCAGCGGCTATGCGCCAGTGGCCGGCGAGAGTTTTTTCCTGCTGGCCGACAGCAGCTTTGCCAGCGATGAACAGGCGATGGTGCGCCTTGAAGCGCCGGGTCGCGACTATCGCCGGTTTCGCATGGAACCCTACGGCGGCGCCGATATTCGGGTGTATCGCATCGACAAGCCGCTGGACTTCCTCAAGCGCCAGAAGAACCTTCATCGGGTGGTCAGCGATGGCCAGTTCAAGGGGGAGGGGCTGTCCAATACCCTCGCGTACCTGTGGGACAACTGGTATCGCAAATCCCGTCGGGTGATGCAGCGGGCGTTTTCCTACGAGTCGCGTAAACAAGTCACCGAGGAAGTGCCGGAACTGAAGATGGGCAACGCGATGGCCGCGCCAACGCCCTACGATGCGCAGCCGCAATTTGCACTGATACCGGGTTTGCCGGTGGTCAGCCAGTTCCGTTATCCGTTGTGGCAGGCCAAGCCGATCCAGCCACCTGCCGGGGTGAATCTGGCCGGTTCTTCCAGCGAGTTCGTCAGCGTCGCGCCGGGCAACGTGTACATCCCGCTGGGCAATCTGAAACCGGGTCTTTATCTGGTGGAAGCGCTGATCGGCAAGTACCGCGCCACCACCATGGTGTTCGTCTCCAACACCGTGGCGGTGAGCAAGATCGCCGGTGACGAATTGTTGGTGTGGGCCGCGCGCAAACACGAAGGCAGCTCGGTGCCGAAGGTCAATGTGCTGTGGACCGATGGCCTGGGCGTGATGAGCAGCGGCGCCACCGATACCGATGGCTTGCTGCGCTTGAAACACGTCAGCCCCGAGCGTTCGTTCGTGATCGGCGAAGACGAAGAGGGCGGGGTGTTCGTCTCCGAGAATTTCTACTACGACAGCGAAATCTACGACACCAAACTCTATGCCTTCACCGACCGGCCGCTGTATCGACCGGGGGATTGGGTGTCGCTGAAAATCGTCGGGCGGGAGTTCAAGAACGCGCGGGACTCGGTGCAGCCAAGCGCGGCCGACGTCAATGTGACCGTGCTGGATGCGACCGGCACGGCGCTGCAATCCCTCGATCTGAAGCTCGATTCCAAGGCTGGCACCCAGGGCCGATTCCAGTTGCCCGATAACGCTGTGGCCGGTGGCTGTGAATTGCGTTTCAACTACAAGGATCAGGCTTACAGCAGCGCCTTCCGCGTGGCTGAATACATCAAGCCGCACTTCGAGATTTCGCTCAACCTGGCCAAGCAGGATTACCGCACAGGCGAACCGGTCAAGGGCAGCCTGGTGCTGCTGTACCCGGATGGAAAACCGGTGGCCAATGCGAAACTGAGCCTGAGCCTGCGCGCCCAACAGCTGTCGATGGTCGACAACGAACTGCAATACCTCGGGCAATTTCCGGTGGAACTGACCAGCACCGAATTGACCACCGACGCCAAGGGCAGCGCGTCCCTCGACTTGCCGGCAGCGGACAAGCCCAGTCGCTACATGCTCACGGTATTTGCCAGCGACGGTGCGGCGTATCGGGTCAAGACCACCAAGGAAATCCTCATCGACCGTGGCGCGGCGAATTTCCGCTTGAGCGCGCCTCAACGCTTCAGCGCGGTGGGTGACAAGGTTGCCTTCAGCTACGCCCGCGAAGGCGAGCAAGCCGATGCCGTTACGCCAGGCAGCTATGGCTGGGTGCGTTTGGAGGACCAGAGCACCGGCGAAGGCAAGCTCGCGGCAACCGACAAAGGTTTCACCCTGGCCTTTGACCGGCCGGGCACCTACAACCTGACGCTCAAGGATGATCATGGCCGGGCGGTCGGCGCCACTGGCCATTCGGTGATCGGCGAAGGTGTCAAAGCTGTACCCGGCACCGTGGAAATCGTCCTCGACAAGCCCGAGTACATCGCAGGCGATGAAGCGCTGGCGCTGATCACTTTCCCCGAGCCAGTGAGTGATGCGCTGTTATCTCTGGAACGCGACAAGGTCGAAGCCACTGCGCTGCTTTCAAAGGGCGGCGACTGGCTGACGATGGAAAAACTCAGCGATACCCAATACCGCGCGCGCATCCCGGTGAAAGACGGTTTCGCGCCGAACCTGACCTTCTCGGTGTTGTACACCAAGGGTGGCCAATACAGTTTCCAGAACGCCGGCATCAAGGTGGTAACGCCACAGATCGACGTGGTCATCGCCACCGACAAAGAAACCTACCTGCCGGGTGAAACCGTCTCGGTGGACCTGACCACCCGGTTCGCCGGCAAAGCGATTCCCGCGCACCTGACGGTCAGCGTGGTCGATGAAATGGTCTACGCCCTGCAACCGGAAGTCGCGCCGAGCATCGACCAGTTCTTCTATCACCCACGGCGCAACAACGTGCGCACCAGCGCCAGTTTGTCGTTCATCAGTTATGACGTCGCCTTGCCGGGCAGCCCCGGCGCACCGGGCAAGGCCAATCGCAGTGAACGCGGCGTGAAAGTGCTGGAGCGGCCGCGTCGTGAGGACGTTGACACGGCGGCGTGGCAACCTGAATTGCTGACCGATGCCAACGGCAAAACCCGCTTCACCTTCAAGATGCCCGACTCCCTGACCCGCTGGCGCATCACTGTCAGGGCCATCGCCGATGACGGTCAGGTCGGGCAGAAGAAGCAGTTCGTACGCTCGGAAAAACCGCTGTACCTGAAGTGGAGCGGGCCGACCCGATTCCGCGTCGGTGACAAACCGGACCTCGGTGTGTTCGCCTTCAGTCAGGCCGAGAAACCGGTCAAGGCCGAACTGGTGACCCGTTACGCCGGCAACGAACAGCGCGTGCCTGTAACTCTGAACAGTGGCATCAACTACATCCCGTTGCCGACCTTTGAACTAGTCAATGGCGAGTGGAGCGCCGAGCTGATGCAGGATGGCAAAACCGCTGATGCCCTGGCGGTGCGCCTGAGCGCAACCGGTGACGGCTGGCAGGTGACTCAAACCCAGAGCCTTGATGTGGGTGAGGGCGATACGCCGCTGACGTTGCCGACAGACGCCAGTGATATCCGCCTGCGTCTGGACGACAGTCCGCAAGCGTTGTTCCGTTCTGCACTCGACGATCTGTTGAGCTACCCCTACGGTGGCGTCGAGCAGACCGCCAGCCGCCTGCTGCCATTGAGCATTGCCTACCCGACGCTGGCGGCGAATCCGCAGATCCGTGATCGCCTGCGTCTGATCATGCAAAACAGTCGCTTGCGTCTGGTACAAATGGCCGGCCCTTCGGCGAGCTTCACCTGGTGGGGCATGGATGGCGAGCCGGATGCATTCCTCACCGCCTACGCCTATTACGCCGACTGGCACGCCAGCCAGGTGCTGGAACTGAGCCTGCCGCCGGAGCATTGGCAGCGGGTGCTGGAGGTCTACGCCAAACAGGCGAAGAACACGCCGTTGTTGCAGCGGGCGCTGATCCTGTCGTTCGCCAAACAGATGCAGTTGCCGGTCAACACCTTGCTCAGTGGCTTGATGGACGACCTGGCGAAAGCGGGCGAGGGCACCGCGGCGAACCTGATGGAGAACGGCGAAGACAGCCTCGTCATGAGTGATCCGGATTCAGCCTTGGGGCTGGCGGCTGCACGCGTGCTGACGGCATCGTTGGCCAGGCAAGCGAAGGTCGCTTTACCGGACGCGTTCAATCGGCAACTGGCCGACGCGCAGCAACGTCTGGCGGTCAGTTCCCAGCCGTTTGCCGAAGCGCTGAACCTGTCGCTGCAACCCTTCGATCAGGCTCACGCCCAGGCCTTGCTGCAACGTTTGCTGCCTCAGCAATCGACCCTGGAACGTGCGTTGGCGTTGACCTGGCTGCAACGCAACATCGAGCAGGCATCGCCCACCATTGCATTGGCGCCGGGTGAAGGCTGGAAGAAACAGTACGGGGTTTCTGGGGAGATGTATTGGACGTGGCAGGGGGCTGCGCCAGTGCCGCCGGTATTGACGCTGACCGGCGCGCAAGAGCGTCCGCTGCGCGCTGCATTGAGTTACCGCAGCCAACAGCCGGCGGTCGATCCGATGGCCGTGACCATCACCCGTCGCCTGTCGCGATTGGTGCCGGGGGATGAGGCTTTCACCTTCAAACTTGAAGCGGTCGGCAACGCGCCACTGTCCAGCGACAACCTCTATCTCGATGAGGTGATCGTCACCAGCCAAGCCGCGAGACCGTTGCGTTACGGGATGCTGGAAGTGCCGCTGCCACCGGGCGCCGATGTCGAGCGCACGACCTGGGGCATCAAACTCATGGGCAAGGCCGGCACCGAGCCGACGTCGCTGGAGAAGGCGCGTTTCGAACCGGGGCAAATGGCTTACGCCATTCCGGTCGATGCCTTGAGTGGTGAACTGCGCCTGCGGCATTTGGTGCGTTTCTCGCAGAAAGGGCAGTTCAACTTGCCGCCGGTGCGTTTCACTCAGGTTTATGCGCCGCAGCATCAGGCGATGGAACAAAAGGCAGCCCTTGGCCAGGTCACGGTTCACTGACGTGCACAGGCGGCTGACAGCTTGGTTGTTGTGTTTGATCCCTGTGCTGGCAACGGCGCAGGACGAACCTTTGCGCCTGGCCTTCAAGGGCGATTTGTTGTCGCTGAGTCGAACGCAGGTGATCACCCGCGAGCCGTTGCCGCAGACGTTGCAGTCGCCATTGGGCAGTGTGTGGAAGTTGTTCGTCTACGCCTGGCTGGTGGACACCGGCGCGCGTGAGCCGGCTTATGAATGCCGGGGCCAGTCGAAGGAAGAGGTTTATTGCTGCACGGCGGGCGGCAGGATCGAGCGTGATCAGGCGTTGGTGAAGTCATGTGGTCTGTATTTCGAGCCCGCACGGTTGGGCATCAGCGATGCCGACTGGCGAGCCTATTGGCAGACGCGGCAGGCGCCGCAATGGTTGCTGGATTTGCCTTCGTTGCAACCGGCTACCCGGGTTTCGGTGGCGGAACTGTTGAAGATGTTGGCCGTGCTGCCGGCGCAGGATCAAGCCCGGCGTGTGTTGCTCGATGTGATGCTCAATGCCGCCGATGGCCAGGTCGTCGGCGAACTCGGAAGCCGTCTGCGGGTGAAGACCTGGAGCTGGCTGGCGGATCAGGATGCAACATCGCGACAGGGCGGGTTTGCCGGTTGGACGGCGGACGGTACACCGGTCTGGGCCGGCGGGCGCGGTACCAGTCAACGGGTACTGCGTGATTACGCGCAGGCACTGTCTACGGTGATTCCTGTTGCATGGCCTGTGGATGCAGGGCAGTGCGTAGAGGTCGACCTGTTCTCTCGCTATCCACTTCGGCGCGTGCTGTCAGGGGGCACCGCAGTGACTTCCGGGGCATTGCAGGGTGACTACCACGTCGAATTCGCCAACGGTAATGCGCTGGATATCCACAGCGACGGTGAACTTTTTCTGCTGAGCGACAAGCTCGTGGCTCGTCTGGATCGCGAAGAGTACGTTGCCCGTGTGCTCCAGCGCGAAGCCAGTACCGAACCGGTCGAAGCCGCCAAAGCCCTGGCCGTGGCCATCCGCACTTACCTGCTGCAAAACGCCACGCGCAGCGGTGACTGCCTGAGTATCGACGACAGCAGCAGTCGTCAGCGGGTCGCACCGCGTCCGGCGTCGTCCGAGTCTCGCGACATCGCCGCCTGGACCAGCGACCTGGTGCTGGCCGGCAGCACCATCACCTACCATTCCGATCAACCCGGCCCGGACAAACTGTCCTGGCAGCAAGCCGTCGAACAGGCCCGTGCCGGCCAGCGCTACGACGCCATCCTGCTGCACGCCTACCCACGCGCCAGTCTCAGTCGCTGGGACAACCCGATCGCGTCCTGCGAAGCGTTACCTGCCGCACAAGAATGGCTGCAGAAACAACGGCGCGGCTGGCGCCAAAAACTTGAAAGCGAAACCGGCTACAACGAAGTCAGCACCTTCGCCGTATGCCGCCTGGCATTCGGCCGCCCCTATGTCGACCGCGAACGCCAGCGCATCTACGTGCGTGGCGCGCAGACACTGCAAGACCGCCTCGACCTGACCCACGAATACCTGCACCTGGCCTTCGAAGCACACCCCAATGGCCAGGATGAAACCTACATCGAAGGGCTCGCCCGCCACCTCTTGCTGGAATAGACCATGAAACTCCGTTATCCACAGGTCTTGCTGTTGCTCTGTTCGCTGGTGGCGTTGCCATCGGTGATGGCGGCTGACAGCGTCAAACTCGACACGCCCGCAGGCGGCTGGCGCACCGGCGCGCCTGAGGGCGAAGGGGAAAACTTCCGGCAGACCGTCAACTACCCGGCTTCATCGGTGAATACCCCGACAGGGCAGGCCAACACGGCTCGCATCAGCGGGCAGATCAAAGCTACAGCGAAATCCACAGAGCCCGGCCGACTGATCGTCAACGGGGTCAGCATGCCGCTGAAAATCGACCCGGCCGGGCGCTTCGATCGCCCGTTCTCATTCCCCAACGGCAGCAACAGCGTCGAGGTTCGCAGCCCTGATGGCCAACAACGTCAGCGCACGCAATTTCTCAACAGCAGCGGCGGGGCGACCCCGGCCAAATTGCGCGTATTGCTGGCCTGGGACAGCGACGGCACCGACCTTGACCTCCACCTGATCACCCCCGACGGCGCGCACATCTGGTACGGCGACCGCGTCGTCCCCAACGGCGCAGCGCTCGACGTCGACGTCACCACCGGCTACGGCCCGGAAATCTTCGCCATGCCTGCGCCGATCAAGGGGCAATATCTGGTCTACGTGAACTACTTCGGTGGCGGGTACAGCAGTGATGAGGAGGGGCAGGAAGATGCGGTGCAAGCGCTGACTACCGCGCAGGTAACGGTGATTACCGAGGAAGGCACGCCGAGCGAGAAGATGGAGACGTTCCTGGTGCCGATGCGTGCGGTGGGGGAGTTGACGTTGGTGAAAGGGTTTAGTTATCCGTGAGGGGGAAGTGATAGCGCTGCTGAGACAAATGCAGGTTCTGGGCAGTTAACTTTTTTCAGGCATTAAAAAGCCGGCTTGTGGCCGGCTTCTCGGGGACTGGCTTGGATCATTTTTGGTAAACCGCGCCAGCCTTCAAAACGTACACCCGGATCTTGCGTCCGGCTGTGGGACCTGGTGAGAAAGTCATCTGCCAGGCCAGTGCATCTGAGCCGCAGGGCGGGTCGATGCACAAATGTGGGGCGCAGCATACGCAGGTTTGACGGAAATTCCCAGCGGGAAGTGCCGGGCAGAGCCTTTGGCCACCGGGGTGGGTGGTCGATGGGCGTTCTGGAGCGCTTAAAGAAAGGGCACCGTCGGCCGTCGTTTGTTCAGGGTCGACCACCAGAACACCCAGCCCAGCACCCTGATGTTCTGCTCTTCGATCTGTGCGGCCCTGAAGATTTCATCCGGGTATTCGGCGCGGTTGTGGCTGCGCAGTCGCAGGGAGTTGCCGGGTAGTCGGTGCAGGTACTTGATGCGCAGCATGCCGTCATGTTCGATGGCGTAGATCTCGCCATCGACAATTTGGGTCAGGCCACGGTCAATCGCCAGGGTCGAACCGTCTTCAATTTTCTCACCCATGCTATTGCCGCTCATCAGGGTGCAGATGGCGTCGGCGTGGTTGATTTCCAGGGAGTCGAGGTGGCTGCGGGGCAGGCGGATGGATTTCTCGGGATCTTCTATGACATGGGTTTTGTTGGATCCCGGGGCGGTGACAGCTTCTTTGAGGAATGGCAGTTCGACGTCGACAGGCTCTATGACCGTGTAGACGCCGCGGATGGTCTGGGCATCGAAGGTGTTGCCGGACTCGTCGAGCAGGCGCAGGTGTTGGGCGTCTTTCGAGCCTTCGCCGGTTTTCAGCCAGTCGCTGCTGACGGAGAGTTTTCTGGCGACTTCTTCCATGCAATGGGCAGGCACACCGCGGGTGTACCAGTTATGTACATTTTGCGGAGCCGTATCCAGGAATTCGGCAAATCCGGTGGTCGTGATGTTCGCTGCTTCGAGGAGCGCTTTGAAGCGTGGGCCGCTAGTGTTCTTTTTCATGAACGCGAGTCTACTGGCGGCTAACAAGGGATTGAATAAACGCCTCGTTCAAATTTTGCGGGAAATTTACGACCGGATGTAAGACGCTCTTGGGGAATTTTAAACAGGCAAAAACTATGGGAGGGCGTGTTTAAACGTGGTGTTTGGTGTGCTTGTCTGGCACCCACAAAAAACCCCGGATCATCCGGGGTTTTTCTTGCCGCTTGCAGCTAAAAGCCTGCAGCCGGGCTTAGCCTTTGTAGGCAGCAACCGACTTGGTGATCGCTTCGCGGGCGGCGTCTGCGCCGGCCCAGCCTTCGATCTTCACCCATTTGCCTTTTTCGAGATCTTTGTAGTTCGCGAAGAAGTGCTCGATCTGCTGGATCAGCAGAGCTGGCAGGTCGGTGTATTCCTTCACGTCGACGTACAGCTGGGACAGCTTGTCGTGTGGGACTGCGATGACTTTGGCATCGCCGCCGCCGTCGTCGGTCATGTTCAGGATGCCGACCGGACGGGCGCGGATTACCGAACCTGGAGCAACCGGGTAAGGGGTTACGACCAGCACGTCGAGGGGATCACCGTCGTCAGCCAGGGTGTTCGGGATGTAACCGTAGTTGGCCGGGTAGAACATTGGGGTGGCCATGAAACGGTCAACGAACAGGCAATCGCTGTCTTTGTCGATTTCGTATTTGATCGGCGCGTGGTTGGCCGGGATCTCGATCGCGACGTAGATGTCGTTCGGCAGGTCTTTGCCAGCCGGAATCTTGCTGTAGCTCATTGGGCGTTGCCCCCGTTAGTTGACCAAAAACACTTGGCCGGATTGACCAAAAAGTGGCGGCGATTATAGGCATATTCCTGTGTCGACGCCATGGACCAGAAGTCGTATGGCGCTCACTGGTGTGCCTGATAGACAGGGTCATGCGCCTGAAGTTGCTTCAACCTCGCCAGCGGATCCTGGCGATAGAACAGCTTCAACTGCTGGTACACCTGTGGATAAGCCTCGTGCAGCAAATCCGGGGCGCTGAAGAAGTATTCGCTGGTGACGGCGAAGAACTCGGCAGGATTTTCGGCGGCATACGGATCGATGGCGGTTTCGGCATCGGGATTGCGTTCCAGTTGCCGGTCGAGGTCGTCGTAGGCCTCTTGCATGACGTTGGCCCAGTCGCTGACGCGCATGTCGGCATGCAGCGGTGGCAGGCCGTTGGCGACGCCGTTGAGCATGTCGAGCTTGTGCGCCAGTTCGTGGATCACCAGGTTGTAGCCTTCCCAGCCTCCACTGGCCATTACGCCAGGCCAGGCGAGGATGATCGGGCCTTGCTGCCAGGCTTCACCGCTGTGCTCACCGTCCCATTCGTGCTCGACACCGCTGGCATCGCGATGGCGCTGGGGGCTGAGGAAGTCGTCTGGGTAGAGGATGATTTCGTGGAAGCCCTGATACCAGTTCAGGTCGCCGAGGTGCAGCAGCGGCAATTGCGCCTGGGCGGCGAGCAGCAGGCGTTGTTCCTGATGCAGTTCGACGCCGGGCAGGGCGCTCAGGTGCTTGTCTTCGAGGAACAGTACGCAGGCTTCGCGCAGCCATTGGTCTTCGGCGGCGCTGATGCCGTCGAGAAAACTCAAGTGATGGCGCACCCGTTGCCACATGTCGTCGGCAATCGGGTGTTTTGCCAGGGTGCGCTGGCGACGCCAGGCGCTCAGGGACCACATCGTGTCAGCGCGATTCGGCTTTGGAATTCGAACCGGCAAGGCGGTTACGCACCATGCCAATGATCATCGGCACCAGCGAGAGCAGGATGATGCCGACTACCAGTAGCGACAGGTTCTTCTTGATGAACGGCACGTTGCCGAAGAAGTAACCGAGCGTCACCAGGCCGCCGACCCATAGGAGGGTGCCCAGCACGCTGAAGGCAAAGAAACGCGGATAAGGCATTCTCCCCACGCCGGCGACGAACGGTGCAAAAGTACGGATGATCGGCAGGAAGCGCGCCAGGGTCACGGTTTTGCCGCCGTGCTTGTCGTAGAAGTCGTGGGTTTGTTGCAGGTAGTCACGACGGAAGATCTTCGAGTCCGGATTGCTGAACAGCTTTTCACCTGCCGTTCGTCCGATGATGTAGTTGGTGCTGTCGCCCAGGATCGCCGCCAGCATCAGCAGGCCGGCGAGCAGTACCGGATCCATGCCGCCACCGGCCGCCACGGCGCCAGCGATGAACAGCAGGGAGTCGCCCGGCAGGAAGGGCATGACCACAAGGCCGGTTTCACAGAAGATCACCATGAACAGAATGGCGTAGATCCATGCCCCGTAGTTGGTTACAAGCATGTCGAGGTAGACGTCGAGATGCAGGACAATGTCGATCGGGTTGAAATCCATGGAAAGCACCTGTGGTGACGGCCCGACTCAGCAGACCTGTGCGGATGACTTCGCGTAAGACTACGGATAGGGGTAGTTTTTCTTACAAGCCGGGAATATCGGGATTATACGAGGCGAGTGGTGAAAATCGCGTCGAGATTGTAGCGGGGAATGTCATGACAGGGCTGATGTTTGATAACGAACAGGTGGGAGCGAGCCTGCTCACGATGCCGTTACTTCGTTGGACCATTGTAATCCAGTCGATGCCATCGCGAGCAGGGTGCAGGTGATTCAGAGTTCGTCGCTGATCGGCAGCACGTAGTTCTTGAATTCGGTGTCTTCCTTGAATCCGATGGACTCGTAGGTTTTCTGCGCGACTTCGTTGTTGCTGCTGGTGGAAACACGCATGCGCACGGCATTGGTTTCCTTGGCCATTTTTTTTGCGGTGCGGATCAGGTTGTCGGCCACCAACTGGCGGCGGGCGTCTTCGGCGACATAAATATCGTTGAGGATCCACACACGTTTGAGCGAAAGCGAGGAGAAGCTCGGGTACAGCTGGCAGAAACCCATCAGTTTGTTGCTGTCATCATCGGACAGCGCCAGGTAGATCACCGACTCCTTGCGACGCAGGCGTTTCTCGAGGAACGCCCGGGACGAGTCCGGATACGGCAGGGAACCATAAAACTCGCGATATTTGACGAACAAGGGTGTCAGCAGGTCCAGGTGTTCGAGGGTCGCTTGAATAATCCGCATGGTAGGTCTCGTCTTCAAGTGGCTGTCTTACGTCTCTGACGGCGATGGGAAACCCTTGGCGGCCGCGCAACGATCCTGCCTGAAACTGGTACGAATGTGCAATGCGCAAGCGGTTCAGGCATTCGGCGGTCCGAGCAGGAAATTTCCTTTCATGTCGCCTCCCGTGTCCGAGTCCAGTGTCTGAACCTGCGCTTCGTCCTTCAGATTGACCCCTGACAACTGCCGCCGGCAGGCTTCGCGCATCAAATACAGCAATCGGTGTGCCGCCATGCCGTAGCTCAGGCCTTCGAGCCGGACATTGGAGATGCAATTACGGTAGGCATCGGTAAGGCCGACCTTGGGATTGTAGGTGAAATATAATCCCAGGCTGTCCGGGGAGCTGAGGCCAGGGCGCTCGCCGATGAGGATCACGGTCATTTTTGCGCCAAGCAACTCACCGATCTCATCGGCGACGGCCACCCGGCCCTGTTCTACGAGTACGACTGGCGCAACAGTCCAGCTGTCGCCGGTCATTTGCTCTTCGAAGCGCGCCAGAAACGGCAGGGTATGGCGATGAACGGCCAATGCCGACAGGCCGTCGGCGACCACGATCACCAGGTCCACGCCTCCCGGATGAGCCACCGCGTAATCACGCAGGGCCTGCGCCGAGGCATCACTGAGTTTTCGCCCCAGGTCGGGGCGTTGCAGGTACGTGTTGCGATCCGTCGCCGCACTGTGCAGCAAAAGGCACTCGCGATCACGTTCGGCCAATTGCGCGCTGAGGGAGGCATGGTCAAACGGCAAGTGCACCGCATCCCGCGCTTGAGCGTGGGCGTATTGGAAGTCCAGTTGTGCGCGGGTGGGAATGCTGGTGCCGGTGCGGCCCAGGGCAATTCGTGCCGGCGTCAGGCGTCGTAGCTCCAGCCAAGGGTTGTGTGGATCGAAGGGTAATTTATCCATGTCAATGCTCATCCCAGTTGCGCCAAGGCCTGCCGGAAGGCTGGCGGCAGGCTGTCGCCGAAGAGAACCCTGCCATCGGCTTGAGTGAAGATGCCCATTCTCGCCAGCCACTGTTCGAATTCCGGTGCGGGCTTCAACCCCAGGGTCTGCCGGGCGTAGAGCGCATCGTGGAACGAAGTGGTCTGGTAGTTGAGCATGATGTCGTCGGAGCCGGGGATGCCCATGATGAAGTTGATCCCGGCGACGCCCAGCAGGGTCAGCAGGGTGTCCATGTCGTCCTGGTCGGCTTCGGCGTGGTTGGTGTAGCAGATGTCGCAACCCATGGGCACACCGAGCAATTTGCCGCAGAAGTGGTCTTCGAGGCCGGCGCGGATGATCTGTTTGCCGTTGTACAGGTATTCCGGGCCGATGAAGCCGACGACGGTGTTCACCAGAAACGGTTTGAAATGCCGCGCCACGGCGTAGGCGCGGGTTTCGCAGGTTTGCTGATCGACGCCGTGATGGGCGTTGGCTGACAGCGCGCTGCCCTGGCCGGTTTCGAAGTACATCAGGTTCTGGCCCAGCGTGCCGCGATTGAGGCTCAAACCTGCGTCGTAACCTTCCTGCAATATATTGAGGTTGATGCCGAAACTGGCGTTGGCCGCTTCGGTGCCGGCGATCGACTGGAACACCAGGTCCAGCGGGACGCCACGATTGATCGCTTCGATCGACGTGGTGACATGGGTCAGCACGCACGCCTGGGTCGGGATTTCGTAGCGCTGGATGATCGCGTCGAGCATTTCCAGCATGGCGCAAATCGAGGCGATGCTGTCGGTGGCCGGGTTGATGCCGATCATGGCATCGCCGTTGCCGTGCAGCAGGCCGTCGAGAATGCTTGCGGCGATACCGGCCGGTTCGTCGGTGGGGTGGTTCGGTTGCAGGCGCGTGGACAGTCGCCCGCGCAGGCCGAGGGTGCCGCGGAATTTCGTGACCACACGGATTTTCTGCGCCACCAGCACCAGATCCTGCACGCGCATGATCTTCGACACGGCGGCAACCATTTCCGGGGTCAGGCCGGGGGCGAGGGCGCGCAGAACCTGCTCGTCTGCGGCATCGCTGAGCAGCCAATCGCGAAAGCCGCCGACGGTAAGGTGGCTGATGACCGCGAAGGCTTGTTTGTCGTGGGTGTCGATGATCAGGCGGGTGACTTCATCGGACTCATAGGGAATCAACACTTCTTGCAGGAAGTGGGATAGCGGAATGTCGGCCAAAGTCATCTGTGCCGCGACGCGCTCGCCGTCATTGAGGGCCGCGACACCGGCCAGAAAATCCCCGGAGCGCGCTGGGCTGGCCTTGGCCATCACATCCTTGAGGCTGTCGAAGCGATAGGTCTGGGCGCCGACGGAATGGGCATATACGGCCATGGGGGCGGAGTCCTCCTGTTCTCTAGCTAACACTGTCAATCCCTGTGGGAGCGAGCTTGCTCGCGATGACGGTTTCAAATCCAACGCATGTGTCGAATGAATATCCGCTATCGCGAGCAAGCTCGCTCCCACATGGAGCCTCTGTGCACTTTGATAAGGCAGGCACCGGCAAAAATCCCGGTGCCGGTGCATTCAGATACCTTCGAGCATAGCGTCTGCCGGTGCCTCGGAACGTTGCTTGGCAGTCAACTGGAAGTACAGGTACCCGGCAACCATGAAGCCGAGGAAGACCAGGCCGATCAAGGTGTTGAACCAGGCCATCGCCACCAGGCACACCACCGCCAGGAACAGCGCGATCCCCGGCACGATCGGATAGCCCGGCGCGCGGAAGGTGCGCTCCAGGTTCGGTTCGGTCTTACGCAGCTTGAACAGGCTCAGCATACTGATGATGTACATCACGATGGCGCCGAATACCGACATGGTGATCATCGCAGCCGTCAGGCTCATGCCTTGCAGGTTGACCAGGCCGTCGCTGTAGATCGCCGCGATGCCGATCACGCCGCCGGCCAGAATCGCCCGATGCGGCGTCTGGAAGCGCGAGAGTTTGGCCAGCCCCTTGGGCAGGTAACCGGCGCGAGCCAGGGCGAAGAACTGCCGGGAATAGCCAAGAATGATCCCGTGGAAACTTGCCACCAGACCGAACAGACCGATCCATACCAGCATGTGCATCCAGGTCGAATTATCGCCGACCACGGCTTTCATCGCCTGGGGCAGCGGATCGTTGATGTTCGACAGTTGACGCCAGTCGCCGACGCCGCCGGCCATCACCATCACGCCGATGGCCAGGAACACCAGGGTCAGAATGCCGCTGACATAGGCTCTGGGGATCGTGCGTTTCGGGTCCTTGGCTTCCTCGGCGGCCATGGCCGCGCCTTCGATGGCGAGGAAGAACCAGATCGCAAAGGGGATCGCCGCAAAAATCCCGGGAATCGAGCCCATCGTGAACTCGTTCGAACCCGACCAGCCATTGAGTACGAAGTTACTGAAGCTGAAGCCCGGGGCGACCACGCCCATGAATACCAGCAACTCAGCGACCGCCAGCACGGTGACCACCAACTCGAAGGTGGCCGCGATGCTGACACCTAGGATATTCAGGCCCATGAACACGAAATAGGCGCCAACGGCGGCGATTTTCGGGTCCAGTTCCGGGTATTGCACGTTGAGGTAGGCGCCGATGGCCATGGCGATGGCCGGTGGCGCAAAGACGAATTCGATCAGGGTGGCGATGCCGGCGATCAACCCGCCTTTCTCACCAAAGGCCCGGCGGCTGTAGGCAAACGGCCCGCCAGCGTGGGGAATCGCCGTCGTCAGTTCGGTAAAACTGAAGATGAAGCAGGTGTACATCGTCGCCACCATCAACGCGGTGACGAGAAAGCCCAGTGTGCCTGCGGTGCCCCAGCCGTAACTCCAGCCGAAGTACTCGCCGGAAATCACCAGGCCGACGGCAATGCCCCATAAATGCAGGGTGCCGAGTGTGGGTTTGAGCTGTGTGGAAGAAATAGTCATAAGTCCTCTCTAATTTTTATTGTTCGATCTTTTGGACTTTCGGGTGCGACGGGTTGGGTGCAATTCCTGAATGACGGGTACGCAAGGCCCGTGCCAGAGCGGCCAGCCTTTTGTGTTGTGTCATTTAAGTCGCTATCGCGAGCAAGCTCGCTCCCACAGGGTTCTGTGTCAGGTCTCAACAGCTGGATTCACCACAAAAACCTGTGGGAGCGGGCTTGCTCGCGAAGGCGGTAGAAAGGGCGACACAGAGTTAACTGTGTCGCCCCCGGTTTTAGAAGAAGCCCAGCGGATTGATGTCGTAGCTCACCAGCAGGTTTTTGGTCTGCTGATAGTGGTCGAGCATCATCTTGTGGGTTTCACGACCGACGCCGGACTTCTTGTACCCGCCGAACGCGGCGTGCGCCGGGTACAGGTGGTAGCAGTTGGTCCACACCCGACCGGCCTTGATGGCGCGGCCCATGCGGTAGGCGCGGTTGATGTCGCGGGTCCAGAGGCCGGCGCCCAGGCCGAACTCGGTGTCGTTGGCGATGGCCAGGGCTTCGGCTTCGTCCTTGAAGGTGGTGATGCTCACCACCGGACCGAAGATTTCTTCCTGGAACACGCGCATTTTGTTGGTGCCCTTGAGCAGCGTCGGCTGGATGTAATACCCGCTCGCCAGGTTGCCCTCGAGTTTTTCGACCTTGCCGCCGGTCAGCAGCTCGGCGCCTTCGCCCTTGGCGATTTCCAGGTACGAAAGGATTTTGTCGAATTGCTGTTCGGACGCCTGGGCGCCGACCATGGTGTCGGTGTCCAGCGGGTCGCCACGTTTGATTTGCAGGACTTTTTTCATCACGACGGCCATGAATTCGTCGTAGATCGACTCTTGCACCAGCGCCCGGGAAGGGCAGGTGCAGACTTCGCCCTGGTTGAAGAATGCCAGCACCAAGCCTTCGGCGGCCTTCTCGATGAAGGATGGTTCGGCTTTCATGATGTCTTCGAAGAAGATGTTCGGCGACTTGCCACCCAGCTCCACGGTGGACGGAATGATGTTTTCGGCCGCGCATTTCATGATGTGCGAGCCGACCGGGGTCGAGCCGGTGAAGGCAATCTTGGCGATGCGTTTGCTGGTGGCCAGGGCTTCGCCGGCTTCTTTGCCGAAGCCTTGCACGATGTTCAGCACGCCCGGTGGCAGCAGGTCGCCGATCAGTTCGACCAGCACGGTGATGCCCAGCGGGGTTTGCTCGGCGGGTTTGAGCACCACGCAGTTGCCGGCAGCCAGCGCCGGGGCGAGTTTCCAGGCGGCCATCAGGATCGGGAAGTTCCACGGAATGATCTGCCCGACCACGCCCAGCGGTTCATGGATGTGATAGGCCACGGTGTTGCCGTCGATTTCGGCGGCGCTGCCTTCCTGGGCGCGGATGCAACCGGCGAAGTAGCGGAAGTGGTCGGCGGCCAGAGGGATGTCGGCGTTGAGGGTTTCGCGAACGGCTTTGCCGTTATCCCAGGATTCGGTGATTGCCAGCAGTTCGAGGTTCTGTTCGATGCGGTCGGCGATTTTCAGCAGCACCAGCGAGCGTGCCTGGGCGGACGTGGCGCCCCAGGCATCGGCCGCCGCGTGGGCAGCGTCCAGGGCCTTGTCGATGTCTTCGGCCGTGGAGCGGGGGAATTCGGCAATCGGTTGGCCATTCACTGGCGAGGTATTGGTGAAGTACTGACCTTTGACAGGCGCGACGAACTCGCCGCCGATGTAGTTACCGTATTTGGCTTTGAACGAAACGATAGCGCCTTCAGTACCGGGGTGAGCGTAACGCATGGTGGTCTCTCCTTGCTTTTGTGCTTATAGGGAGTCGCGCATGTGCGCTTGCTTTAAGCGTAGAGCAAGGGGCGGGCCAGTGCCTTGCATGTCAGGTAAATCAAGGCCTTGCGAGGTTTTTGTCGGACGGGCGGGTAGCGCCTGTGACGCTTTCGGTACAGCCTGGGTGACACTTTGTACCCTTTGTGGCACAGCTTGTGACCAACCGGTCTTGCAGGCATTGCAATGCGGGCCGGGCTGGAGGATGCTCGGCATCACCTCATGCACGGGTCGCCGAGCCCCGGGGAGAATAATAAGAAATGCACGACAACCATTTGAGTCGCCATGCCCAGCAAGTATTGACGGTGACCCAGGGCAAGACCCACCTGCACGGTCCGGGTAGCGATCCGTCCATCGCCCGTTCCTGGCTGCGCTGCCTTGAGGACTATCACCTCGATCCGGCCCTGAGCATCGCGCCGACGGTGCTGGAACATGGCCGTGTCCTGGAAAGCCGCGAGCGCTTGCAGCAAGTGCTGCACATCGCCGGCAATGAAATGACCAGCCTGCATCAACAGCTCTCCGGCGCCGGTCATGCAGTGCTGCTGACCGACGCCCGCGGCGTGATCCTCAACTGCGTCACCGCGCCCGCCGAACGCCAGATCTTCGAGCGCGCCGGCCTTTGGCTCGGGGCCGACTGGAGCGAGGCCTGCGAAGGCACTAACGGTATCGGCACCTGTCTGGTGGAGCGTCAGTCGCTGACCATCCATCAGGACGAACACTTTCGCGGCCGCCACACCGGCCTGACCTGCTCGGCGAGCCCGGTCTTCGATCCCCATGGCGAATTGCTGGCGGTGCTCGACGTGTCGTCGGCGCGGCGCGATGTGTCGCGGCAAAGCCAGTTCCACACCATGGCACTGGTCAATCTGTCGGCGAAGATGATCGAGAGCTGCTACTTCCTGCGCTGCTTCGACAACCAATGGTTGTTGCGTTTTCACTTGCAAGCCGAGTCCGTCGGTCTGTTCAGCGAAGGGCTGCTGGCGTTCGACGGGGAAGGGCGCATTTGCGCGGTCAACCAGAGTGCGCTGAACCTGCTGGGACATATTCGCGGCGGCTTGCTGGGTAAGCCGGTGGAGGCGTTTTTCGATTGCTCGCTCGATGAGTTGCTCGGTCGCGCAAGCACCAATGCCGCCGCCAGTTGGCCGTTGCGCACCCGTGATGGTCGCAAGCTGTTCGCGGTATTGCGCGGTGAGGCACGGCGGCCGCTGCCAACTCCGTTGGTGCCAGCGGCCAAGGTCGCACAAGCACCGCACCTGTCGGGCATTTGCCTGGATGACGCGACGTTGCAGGCGGACTTCCGCAAAGCCTTGCGCGTCTACGAGCGCGACGTACCGCTGCTGATCAACGGCGAAACCGGCTCCGGCAAGGAGGCCTTTGCCAAAGCGGTGCACCACGCCAGCCAGCGGGCGGAGAAAGCCTTTGTCGCCCTCAATTGCGCGGCCATTCCCGAAAGCCTGATCGAAAGCGAGCTGTTCGGATATCGCGGCGGCAGCTTTACCGGTGCACGCAAGGAGGGGATGCGCGGCAAGTTGCAACAAGCCGATGGCGGGACCCTGTTCCTCGATGAAATCGGTGACATGCCACTGGCCTTGCAGACGCGCTTGCTGAGGGTGCTCGAAGACCGGCAAGTGGTGCCGATCGGCGGCGAGCCGGAATCGGTGAATGTGCGGATCATCAGTGCCACTCACCGTAAGTTGCTGGATCGTGTGCAGGACGGCAGCTTCCGTGAGGATTTGTATTACCGGCTCAACGGGCTGGAAGTCGCGTTGCCAGCCTTGCGTGATCGTAGCGACAAATCCCGGTTGCTCGACTTTTTGCTGGCCGAGGAGGCGGGCGGAGAAACCGTATTGATCGACGGGCCGGCGCGGGAGGCCTTATTGGGGTTCGCCTGGCCGGGTAACGTGCGGCAGTTGCGTAATGTGCTGCGTACGTTGGCAGCACTGTGTGAGGACGGGCGGATCGGCCTGGAGGATTTGCCGGCGATGATTCGCCAGGCGCGGCCGGTAGTGTCGACGATTGAAGAAGCTTCGGAGCATCCGCTGGAAGATGCCGAGCGGCTGGCGCTACTCACGGCGCTGGAGCAGACGCGCTGGCATATGACGCATACAGCGGAGCAGTTGGGGGTCAGTCGCAATACCCTTTATCGGAAGCTGCGCAAGCACGGTATCGCCCGATAAACCGCGTCGAACCATTCGCGAGCAAGCCCGCTCCCACAGGGTACACGCGGTCCCTGTGGGAGAGGGCTTGCTCGCGAAGGCGTCCTCAACTCTGAAACATCAGGTGCGATTTTCCCCTCCCTAAGCTAACCTGCGGCCATGTTTTACGAGGTCGACTATGCACATTCATATTCTTGGTATCTGCGGCACTTTCATGGGGTCAATGGCGGTTCTGGCCAAAGAGCTGGGCCATCACGTGACGGGCTCCGATGCCAACGTCTATCCGCCGATGAGCACTCAGCTGGAAGCCCAGGGCATTGAATTGACCCAAGGCTACGACCCGGCGCAACTCGATCCGGCCCCTGATCTGGTGGTGATCGGCAACGCCATGTCCCGGGGCAACCCGGCTGTGGAGTACGTGCTGAACAAAGGCCTGCCCTACGTCTCCGGCCCACAATGGCTGGCCGATCACGTGCTGCAAGGTCGCTGGGTACTGGCGGTTGCCGGTACGCACGGCAAGACCACCACCAGCAGCATGTTGGCCTGGGTGCTGGAACACGCGGGCATGAGTCCGGGCTTCCTGATCGGTGGCGTGCCGCAGAATTTCTCGGTGTCGGCGCGCCTGGGTGGCACGCCGTTCTTCGTCATCGAAGCCGACGAATACGACAGCGCCTTTTTCGACAAGCGCTCCAAGTTCGTGCACTACCGCCCGCGCACGGCAATCCTGAACAATCTCGAATTCGATCACGCGGACATCTTCCCGGACCTGCCGGCCATCGAGCGGCAGTTCCATCACTTGGTGCGGACCATTCCGAGCGAAGGCCTGGTGATTCATCCGACCACCGAGCCGGCGCTGCAGCGTGTCATCGAGATGGGCTGCTGGACTCCGGTGCAGACCACGGGTGCCGGCGGCCAGTGGCAGGTCGAGTTGCTCAGCGAAGACGGCTCGGCCTTTGAAGTGATGTTTGAAGGTGTTTCCCAAGGCGTGGTCGAGTGGGACATGACCGGTCAGCACAACGTCGCCAACGCACTGGCTACCCTGGCTGCGGCGCGCCACGTCGGCGTCGTGCCGTCCATGGGCATCGCCGCGTTGAGCGCCTTCAAAAGCGTGAAGCGCCGGATGGAAAAAGTCGCGGAAGTGGGTGGCGTCACCATTTATGACGACTTCGCTCACCACCCGACCGCCATTGCCACCACGCTGGATGGCCTGCGCAAACGCATCGGCGATGCGCCGTTGATCGCGATCATCGAGCCGCGTTCCAACTCCATGAAGCTTGGCGCGCACCGCGACGGATTGCCGGAAAGCGTGGTCGATGCCGATCAGGTGATCTGGTACGCCCCGGCCAACCTCGGCTGGGACCTGGCGGCCACGGCGGCGCTGTGCACCGTGCCGTCGATTGTCAGCGACTCCCTGGAAGGCATCATCGAACGCGTGAAGAGTCAGGCGCAACCAGGCACTCACGTGGTGATCATGAGCAACGGCGGCTTCGGCGGCCTGCACGGCAAACTCGCCGAGGCGCTAAAATGAACAACGGCCCGGACCGCATCACCCTGGCGATGACCGGCGCTTCCGGTGCTCAGTACGGTTTGCGCCTGCTCGACTGCCTGGTGCGGGAAGATCGTGAAGTGCACTTCCTGATTTCCAAGGCGGCGCAATTGGTGATGGCCACCGAAACCGACGTCACGCTGCCGGCCAAGCCGCAGATGATGCAGGCGTTCCTCACCGAATACACGGGGGCTGCCGCCGGGCAGATTCGCGTGTATGGCAAGGAAGACTGGATGTCGCCAGTGGCTTCGGGCTCCGGTTCGCCGGCGGCGATGGTGGTGGTGCCGTGTTCCACCGGCACTCTGTCGGCTATTGCCACCGGTGCCTGCAACAACCTGATCGAGCGTGCCGCCGACGTGACGCTCAAGGAACGTCGGCAGCTGATCCTGGTACCCCGTGAAGCACCGTATTCGAGCATCCATCTGGAGAACATGCTCAAGTTGTCGAACATGGGCGTGACGATTCTGCCGGCATCGCCGGGCTTCTATCATCAACCGCAAACCATCGATGACCTGATCGACTTTGTCGTGGCGCGGATCCTTAACGTGCTCAATATTCCTCAGGACATGTTGCCGCGCTGGGGCGAGCATCATCTGACCAGCGATGAATAAGCTGCTGGTGATGTTGCTGGCGCTGCAATTGGCCGGGTGCGCCACGGCGCGCACCCTCGATGCGGCCAAGGCGGGGGCGCCGGTGGTGTACGCCGGGACTCGCCTGGATTTGTACGCAATGAACGGTGGGTGCTGTGCGATGGACCGATTCGGCGCCGAAGCACCGAGCTATCCGGGCGTTGATCTGCCGGCCAGTGCGTTGCTCGACACGCTGCTGTTGCCGCTGTCGTTGCTGACGGTGATAGGGGTGAGTTTTCAGGCGACGGGTGGGTTGTAGGTATAGCGCTTTTGTGGCGAGGGGGCTTGCCCCCGTTGGGCTGCGAAGCAGCCCCAAAACCAACCATCTCCATTTTTCTGATACATCGCGAGTTCCATATTTACGACTGCTACGCAGCCGAACGGGGCGGTGCGGCGTTCCGACAAGCCCCATCGCCACAGGTTCGCGGTTTACTTGCCCAACTTCCTCAGCTCATCCGACTCTACAATCCTGATCCCGTCCTGCTCTTCCAGCGCCAGGCGCCACATCGCGCGAGCCAGTTGACAGGCCTCGATACCATGGTATTTGCCAGGGATCAGCCGAGATAACGGGCCGGCGACTTTCTCGCCCAGTCGCGGCTCGGTGCGATCACCCAGCAACAGCGAAGGGCGGCAGATGGTCAGCTGCGGCCAGTCCTGCGCGCGCAGTGCGTACTCCATCTCGCCTTTGACCCGGTTGTAGAGAATCGAGGATCTGCGATCGGCTCCCAGAGCACTGATCACGATCAGGTGCCGTGCGCCCATCTCCCGTGCGCGTTTGGCAAAGGCCACGACCATGTCCAGGTCCACCGCGCGGAACGCCTGTTCCGAGCCTGCCTGTTTGATGGTGGTGCCCAGGCAACAGTAGGCGATGTCGACACGGCCGTTCAGCTGCGGCAGAAACTCCGCCGGGTCGCCGACGGGGTTTTCAAGGTGCGGGTGCTCGGCCAATGGCCTGCGTGAGGGGGCCAATACCCGTGTAATCGTCGGCTCGTTAAGCAGGCGATCAAGCAGATGTTCACCGGTCAGGCCGGTGGCTCCGGCAAGCAATACGTGCTGAGGCGTCAAGTACATAGTGTTTCTCCCTTGATACTATTCAGCTTAGTTGCTGTTTGCATCCTTGCTTTCGATGGACGCACTTTGCAGCGCTTTTCGTGCCTGCTGTTTGCGCAGGAGTTGCCAATGCGAGAGGACGGTTTTCGGTGCCCAGATCTGTGGTTCGGACGCTTCGAAACCGTCCGCCAGCTCACGTTCGGCGACAGTGGCCTTGGCCAGTTTGAAGGCTTGTTCCAGGTCATCGGTCTGGTTCAGGGCCTGGGCGAACAGGGCATCTCCGAAATAAGTGAAGTTGGCTTCCTCCGAGCAACCGAAGGACACTCGGTCGGCCCGCGAGGCCGTCATGATCAGGGTCCGCTCATCCTTGAGGGCGGGAATGAAACCGCCGGAGTAGCAGGACGAAATCACGATGATCTTGTCGCGGTTTTTCAGGGGGGCGAGAACAGCGGCCAATTCGTCGGCTGGCAGATCGGCCAATTCCATGCGTGGCTGGTCAAGCACCAGTTCGTGTTCGCTGGTGCCGTGGCTGGTCAGGTAGATGAAAATCAGGTCTTCCGGACCGCTGCGTTCGGCCAGCGTCAGGGCAGCCCGGCGCAGGTTTTCCCGGGTAGCCATCGGGCGGTCGGCGAGGTGGTCACGATGGTTCACCAAGCGGATCTGGCCAAGGGTGCCAAAACGGGTGGTGAGCATGTTGGCGACGTAGTCGGATTCGCGCAGAAACACGCTTTGCTTGCCATCACCCCCCAGGCTCAACGAATACAGCTCCACCGCCGGCGTCGAGTGTGGAACGTTGGCCAGCGCTGCGTCGAGCAGGCGGCCCTGGGCCAGCAGGCCGAGTTCCAGGGTGTCGGGCAATAATTTGCCTTCGGTGTCGCGTACGCGCTGGCCGTTGATCCAGGTGCCGCTAAGTACGGTGCCATCGGTCAACACCAATGTGCCGCGCCCTTGGTAACTGTCGTTGTCGAACTGGCCGGTGTAAAAGCTGCCGTCGGACAGGTTCAGGCGGCCCTGGCCGGAAAAACGCCAGTCATTGAACTGGCCGATGTAGTGGCTGCCGTCAGTGCCGATCAACTCGCCCTTGCCGTTCAGCGAGCCTTCCTTGAACTGTCCCAGCCAGACATCGCCGTCGGCGTTTTCGTAGCGGCCCTTGCCGTGCAGTTGATTGTTCTTGAAGCTGCCGACATAGATGTCGCCGTCGGCGCTGTTGAAAGTCCCGTTGCCTTCCAGCTGGCCGTCGACGAAGTGCCCGGTGAACTGATTGCCGTTACCGTCGCCGCGCTGGCCTTCGCCATTGGGTTTGCCGTGGGCGAACTGGCCCTGATAGGAGCTGCCGTCTTCGAGTTCGAGGCGACCCAGGCCGGCGTATTGATCGGCCTTGAACTCTCCGCGATAGCTCATGCCGTTTTCTTTGAGGGTGCCTTCGCCGTTGCGCCGGCCGGCCTTGAAGCCGCCGCTGTAGCTGCTGGCGTTGGTGGTCAATGCCCCCTGGCCGTCGAACAGTCCCTGATTGAACTGACCGCGATAGACTTCGCCATTGCTGCCATGCCATTCGCCCTGGCCCTGCCACTGGCCCTTGTCGAATTCGCCGGCGTACCAGCTGCCGTTCGGGTAGTCGATACGCCCCTTGCCTTGCAGCAAGCCATTGACCAGGTCACCGCGATAGCGTCCGCCGTCCGGCAGGCGGGCGTCAGGAGGAAATGGCGATTCGCCGTCGCCGCAAGCGGTGAGCATCAAGGTCAAGGCAAGGAGTGCAAGTGGGCGCATAGCGGATTCCGGGCAATTAGGCGAGGGAGTATGCCGCAGCTATGTGTCCTTAATATAGGGTGAGGTTCCGCGTGAGGGCGCGAAACAGCATGAGCTGCTTCGCATCCGGCAAGGTTTATACGAAGCACAGAGACAGGGGTTCGGCGATGTACGCCGGTTTGTCCGAACCTTCGATTTCCAGGGTGGTGGTGGCCTTGAGCAGCCATTGGCCGGGTTTCTTCTCGATGACTTCGGTCAGGTCGACTTTCAGGCGCACTTTCGAATTGACCTTGACCGGCTGGATGAAACGCACGCTGTCGAGTCCGTAGTTGACCACCATCTTCAAGCCTTCGGGCATGACGAGGATGTCTTCCATCAGTTTCGGGATCAGCGACAACGACAGGAAGCCGTGAGCGATGGTGCCGCCAAATGGCGTTTGCGCGGCCTTGACCGGGTCGACGTGGATGAACTGAAAATCCCCTGTGGCTTCGGCGAACAGGTTGATGCGGTCCTGATCGATAGTGAGCCATTCGGAACGTCCAAGTTCCTTGCCGACATAATCTTTGAGCTCCGCAACTGGAACATAGGGCATTGAGACTCTCCTTGGGTTCATCGGTTTTATAGTTTTGGCTTGCGGGGATCTGACCTCCCGGCTTACTACTTTAGATCAACATGGCCAAACGCAGCGGTCAACTGACAATGCTTTTGGCGAATGCCGGTCTATAGCGCGAGCATGCTTATAATGCCCGGCCAATGCGGGTGATGGATTTTGCGGGAGAACTTTGATGTTGTTACGGGGCCTGACGTGGCTGGTGCTGTTCCAATTGCTCGGCACTGCGCTCAATCATTTGTTCTTGCCGGTGCTGCCGGGGCCGATTGTGGGGTTGCTGTTGTTGCTGGTGTACCTCATCTGTCGCGGGCAGGTTGGCGAGCCGCTGAACCTGGCGGCCAGTAGCCTGTTGCGTTACCTGCCCCTGTTGCTGGTGCCGCCGGCTGTGGGCGTGATGGTCTACGCCGCTGACATCGCGGCGGATTTCTGGGCCATTGTCGGTGCGCTGGTATTGTCGCTGCTGCTTTCCATGGCCTTCGCCGGGGTGCTGATGCATCGTATGGTCAAGGGGCACGCTCACTCCGAGGACAGCCAATGATCTTCGACTGGCACGGCGCCTGGACGTCGGTGATTCATCATCCCCTGTTTGGTATCGGCATTACTCTTGGCGCCTATCAACTCGTCCTGGCGGCATTCGAGAAAACCCGCTGGATCTTTTTGCAGCCGGTGTTGGTCTCCATGTTGTTGGTGATCGGCGTGCTGGTGGGCTGCGGCCTGACCTATGCCGAGTACCGCAAGAGCACCGAGATTCTCAGCATCCTGCTCGGCCCGGCCACTGTCGCGCTGGCGGTGCCGCTTTATCTCAACCTGCGACGGATTCGGCAGTTGTTCTGGCCGATATTTACTACGCTGGTGATAGGCGGGGTGGTGGCCACGGGGATGGGCGTGTTGCTGGGCTGGTCGTTCGGTGCCGAGCACATGATCCTGATGACCATGGCGCCGAAATCGGTGACTTCGCCTATCGCTATGTTGGTGGCCGAGCAGATCGGTGGTGTCGCGGCGCTGGCAGCGGTGTTCGTGTTGATTACGGGTGTGATCGGCGCGATTTTCGGCCCGGCGTTGTTGACCCGGCTGGGTGTGCATAGCCCGGAAGCCAGGGGTATGGCACTGGGCATGACGGCCCACGCGGTCGGCACGGCAGTGGCGATGCAGGAAAGTGAAGAGTGCGGCGCCTTCGCGGCGCTGGCGATGAGCCTGATGGGTGTGGCCACGGCGGTGCTCCTGCCGTTGGCGGTGTCGATGGTGGTGTAAGGAAATGTCTATGAGTCTGCCGCTTTTTCCGCTCAATACAGTGCTGTTTCCAGGCTGCATCCTCGACTTGCAGATCTTCGAGGCGCGCTATCTGGACATGATCGGCCGCTGCATGAAGCAGGGCGGCGGTTTCGGCGTGGTGTGCATCCTCGAGGGTGAGGAAGTCGGGATCGCCCCGGCGGGTTACGCCTTGGTCGGGTGTGAGGCGCTGATCACCGATTTCAAGCAACAGGACAACGGCCTGCTGGGGATTCGGGTTCAGGGCGGACGGCGTTTCCATGTATTACGAACGGAAGTCCAGCGCGATCAGTTGACCGTCGCCGAGGTCGAGTGGCTGGAAGACGAACCCGAGCAACCCTTGCAGGACGAAGATGCCGACCTGGTTGCGTTGCTCAAGGCCTTGGCTGAGCACCCGATGGTCGAAGCGTTGAACATGGGCACTGAGGCGACCGGGCAACAATCACTGGCCAATCAATTGGCGTACCTGTTGCCTTTCGCGGAACTGGACAAGATCGACCTGCTGCAACTTGATGATCCGCAGCAACGACTGGATGCGATTCAGGCGTTGCTGGATGAGTTGCAGGGGGAGTTGTTTGCCTGAGTGATTTTGGCGAACTTCCGATGGCTTGGCTGTATGTTATTTTTAATGGCATTGTTTTTGAGGTTTATTTTAGGTTCAGCCGGCTGAGTCTGTATTTATTTCTAATAACTAAAGGTGATGGTTTGTATTGAGTGTTCACGCGGTGGTGATTATATTTGCTGCGTCTGCATGAGGCGGGCGTTACATATATAAGGAGCTGTTATTGTGAAGAATTTTACTGGTGCCGAGCGTGCTTTGTGGGAGTTGTGCTTTTCTCGAATTATGGTCAACTATGTTTCTGCGCAATCACCGCAGGGCGAAGTTCAGTTTGCCGCGGACTCTGCAGCCAATGCGGCCAATGCGTTGATCCTGGTGCGTCGTTCGGGCCTGAATGGTGATCGTGATAATTATGAGCAGCGGCTTTGGGATAGTTATGTAGGGGACGCTATGATCAAGTTTTCGACAGAGGTTCGTTGGAAACTTGAAGACTATGTTGTCATTGCCGGCCGCGTTGCCAAAAATGCCGATTCAGCCGTTGCGAAGTATCGCGGCACGGAAGGTTCGGAACTGCCAAGCTTTCCATTCGGAAGCTAAGTCGTAATATGGTTTTTTGGTAGTTGATGGTAAAGCGATTCCTTGAATGACGTTTTGTGGGCTGATGTTCCATTTGCGCCAAGGGACGAACGCAGGCTTCAAGAACTCCATAACACCCTGTGGGAGCGAACTTGCCCGCGAAGAGGCTCTTTCAGTCGATACTGATATCGCCTGACTCTCCGCCTTCGCGGGCAGGCCCGCCCCACAGGATTCGATTTACTTCAGGTCCGACTCAGTCAGCTCAACACAAAGTAATCGCGATCTTCGAGCGGGCTAGTTCGACCTGCTGCAACTCGATGATCCGCAGCAGCGACTGAGTGCGATTCAGGCGTTACTGGATGAGTTGCAGGGGGAGTTGTTTACCTGAGCAGCATTTGGCAAACATTGCACTCGATTGCCAGCATTGCTGGGTGCCGGTGTTTTGATTAGTTTGGGGTTGTCCGCATAAGGCGGGTCACTTCAAAATATCAAAAGGATTTCAATGATGACTATTTTCACCAATGAGTGGGCGGCATGGGAAGCGGCCGCTGTAGGTTACCTGCTCAAACATGCAAGTTTTGGTCAGCCCTTCGAGGATACTGCAATTGCAGCAAGCCGGCTCGCTGATGCACTGATTCTGGAAATGCGTAAACGTCAACGTGCCTGATTGCAATTAGCGGAACGCATTCAAAAAGAACCCCGTCATATTGGTCGGGGTTCTTTTTTTATGAGAGGCCGAGATAAAACTGCACTCTTTTTAGTAGGCATACCGCAACATCGTATGGGGCAAGTGCCGCAATACGAAGAAGCCGAACAGGGCCACCAACGCCGGTAGCAGCAGCCACCAGACCTTGGGCGGCATTGCGTTCAGTGGTGCCTGACGTTGATTCAGCCAGAGGCTGGCTGCGCAGACACAGGCCGCCAGCATTGCACCTGCCAATACATCCGTCGGCCAATGTGCGCCGAGGTAAACCCTGGAGAGGGCAATCGCCAAGGCTGGAATGCAACCCAGTAGTAACCAGGTCAATCGCATCCGTGGCGGTTGTCCACGCCCGGCAAGTACGGCGAGGGTTAGAAACAGCGCGAAAGAACCCGAGGCGTGTCCACTTGGCATGCTGTAACTGGTCAGTGGATCGCTCAGGACTTCCGGACGTACGCGAGCGAAGAAGTGTTTGGTCGCGGTGTTGGCCAGTGCCGTGCAGAGCAGGGTGCTGCAGGCGAAGATCGCTTGCGGCCATTGCCTGGCGATTACAAGTAGCGCTACGAGCAAAGCACTGAACACCAGCATGTTGCGGAATTCGCCGATCAGTGTGAAAACTACGGCTACTTCATCGAGCATCGGATTGCGATGCTCTTGCACCAGTGTCATCACGCCCTGATCGAGCGCGCTCAGATGCGAATAGCCGATAAACAACCCTGCCAGAATCAGAAAACTCATGCCAGTGATGAACATCGTGGCATTGCGATGCCGGCGCAGGCTACTGGTTGCGCTCAAGCCGACCATCACAGCAATGCTGCCGACAACAACTCCGGCCTGGAGCCAGAAGCCTTCGGGCAATGGCAAGCGGATTGCCGCGCCCGTGGCCCAGCCAGGCATCAGATAAGCTAACGACCAACCCGCGCCAGCCAACAGGCTGACAGCGAAGAAGCGCGGGAAAGGCATGTCGCACATTCCGGCCACCATCGGCAGCATTGGCCGCAAGGGGCCGATAAAGCGCCCAACCAGCAGGCTGGCGATGCCGTAGCGCTGGAAGTACGACTCGGCTCCGGCGATCCATTCCGGATGATGGCGCAAGCCCGGCAGGCGCCGGATGTTCTGATGGAAGTGCCGTCCCAGAAAATACGAAATGACGTCACCCAGCACCCCGGCGACGAAACCCAGCAAGAGCGTCTCACTGAGCGTCAGTGCGCCACTGCCTGCCAGTACCGCCACGGCGAACAGCAGCACCGTGCCGGGAACGATCAGCCCGGCAATCGCCAGGCATTCCACAAAGGCCACGATGAATACCGCTGCCGCCAGCCATTGCGGGTTGGCCGCCAACCATCCGGTCACGCTATCGAGCCATGGGCCCATAAAAACCACTCCATCAAATGTTCAATTTTCTACTTGTAGGCGCGAGCCTGCTCGCGATAGCGCACTTTGAGTCAACGGTGATGTTGATTGTGCTGACCTCATCGCGAGCAGGCTCGCTCCTACAGAAGATTCCTTCAGTTTCAAAATCCGGATCGGTCTCAGGACAGTACAAAATAATCGCGACCTTCGACCTGTCCCCGTCGTAGCGGGTTGCGCGTGCAATAAGCCGCGTAGGCCGCATCGACGAAGCGGTACATCAGGTGTTCATCGCGCCCGTGGGGAATGCCCAGACGCGTGGTCTGGATGATGTGGGCAGGCGTCTGCCCTACGTGTTCTACCAGCAGCACTTCATGGTCGAAGCGTTTGGCGTCCCATACCGGCACTTTCAGACCCAGCGCCTTGCAGAGCAGGGTTTGCCCGGCACAGAGTTTTTGTGACGGGCGAGGGTGGCCCTGGGAATCGGGATTGTTCAGTAGCATCTGCGCCAGGCTGGCCGGCCCGCTCAATTGATCGACCCACGGGTAGGCGGATTTGATCAGTACCGCGTTTCCCGGCCCCTGAGCACTGAAGTTCAGTGAGTCGCCGCCCCGAGCGTAATACATATAGATGTGGCCACCATCCAGAAACAAAGCCTTACGCTTTTCTGTGTAGCCGAGGGATGCGTGGCTGCCCTTTTCCGCGCAGTAGTAGGCCTCGGTCTCGATAATTCGGGCGCTGAGCCACAGGTCGCCCACTCGATGGCGAATGACTTTGCCCAGTAAATCCCGGGCCAGAATTTGCGCGTCACGGTCGAAAAACGCGTCCGGGAGACCCGTGGGCAGGCTCGCGGCGGACGCTCGAACAGTCAGATTGGACATGATGACCGGCATTTGTCAGGGCTGAATGAGTCGTGATGATAACAATTTGCAGCTTAATCCCGGCTGAACATCGGCAATTTGCCCTCCATTTCGACCATCCGCCCGTCACCGCTGTTAGTCGGTGGGCGCGACAGCTATAATCTGTCGCTTTACTCTTTACCAAGACCTAATCAAAGACCACGCCAGACCATGACTGAGTCCGTTCTTGACTACATGACCCGCCTGGGTCGCGCTGCCCGCGAAGCTTCCCGCGTGATCGGCCGTGCCAGTACCGCGCAGAAAAACCGCGCCCTGCAGGCCGCCGCCAACGCGCTGGACGCTGCCCGCGCCGAGCTGACGGCGGCCAATGAACAGGATTTGGCTGCCGGTCGCGCCAATGGTCTTGAGCCGGCCCTGCTTGAGCGCCTGGCACTGACCCCGGCGCGTATCGACGGCATGATCGTCGGTCTGCGTCAGGTGGCAGCCCTGCCGGACCCGGTCGGCGCTATCCGTGACATGAGTTTCCGCCCGTCCGGTATTCAGGTCGGCAAGATGCGCGTGCCACTGGGCGTGATCGGAATCATCTACGAGTCGCGACCGAACGTGACCATCGATGCGGCCAGTCTGTGCCTGAAGTCCGGTAACGCGACCATCTTGCGTGGCGGTTCCGAGGCCATTCATTCCAATCGCGCCATCGCCGCCTGCATTCAGCGCGGCCTGGCCGAGGCCGATCTGCCGGCCGCGGTGGTGCAAGTGGTCGAAACCACCGATCGCGCTGCCGTCGGCGCGCTGATCACCATGCCTGAATACGTTGATGTCATCGTGCCGCGCGGCGGTCGTGGCCTGATCGAGCGCGTCAGCCGTGATGCCCGTGTCCCGGTGATCAAGCACCTGGACGGCATCTGCCACGTTTACGTGAGTGAACACGCCGATCTGGCCAAGGCACAGCGCATCGCGTTCAATGCCAAGACTTACCGTTATGGCATCTGCGGTGCCATGGAAACGCTGCTGGTGGACCACACCGTTGCCAAGGATTTCCTGCCGGCGATGGCGGCACAGTTCCGCGAAAAAGGCGTCGAACTGCGCGGCTGCGAGCGTACTCGAGCAATCATCGACGCCGTGGCCGCTACCGAAGAAGACTGGAGCACCGAGTACCTGGCGGCGATTTTGTCGATCCGCGTGGTCGACGGACTGGGACAGGCCATCGAGCACATCAATCATTACGGTTCCCATCACACCGATTCGATTGTCAGCGAACACCAGGGCGACACCCGGCGTTTCGTGGCTGAAGTCGACTCCTCGTCGGTGATGATCAATACCCCGACATGCTTCGCCGATGGCTTCGAATACGGATTGGGTGCCGAGATCGGCATTTCTACTGATAAGCTGCACGCCCGCGGCCCGGTGGGCCTCGAGGGACTGACCTGCGAGAAGTACATCGTGGTCGGCGACGGGCAGTTGCGCGGACAGGAGCCGGTCTGACTTGGGCGACTTCGACCCGTCAGCCCCGGTCACCGTCAGCGAGCCAGCCCCTCGCCGCATTGGTGTGCTGGGCGGAACGTTCGACCCGGTGCACATCGGCCATTTGCGCGGTGCGCTGGAAGTCGCCGAAACACTTGCGCTCGATGAGTTGCGCCTGACACCCAGTGCCAGGCCGCCCCATCGGGACAAGCCGCAGGTGTCGGCAAAAGACCGTCTGGCGATGGTCGAGTGCGCGGTGGCCGGTGTGGCGCCGTTGGTGGTGGACGCCCGCGAATTGCAGCGGGACAAACCGTCCTACACCATTGATACCCTGGAACTGATGCGCGCCGAACTGGCCGTATCCGACCAGGTTTTTCTGCTTTTGGGCTGGGACGCTTTTTGCGGCCTGCCCACTTGGCACCGCTGGGAAGAGTTGCTCCAGCATTGCCATATCCTGGTGTTGCAACGCCCGGATGCCGACAGCGAACCGCCGGATGCCTTGCGCAACCTGCTGGCAGCGCGCTCGGTGAGCGACCCGCTGGCCCTCAAAGGGCCGAGCGGACAGATTGCATTCGTCTGGCAGACACCGCTCGCGGTATCCGCCACCCAGATCCGTCAACTGCTGGCCAGCGGTAAGTCGGTACGTTTCCTGGTGCCCGACGCGGTCCTGGCCTACATCGATGCGCACGGACTCTACCGTGCGTCGAACTGAATGGGAGTGCCTCAAGGCACGTGGCAACAACGTGTATTGAAGCGCCCGAACAAACGAGCAAAACGAGTTTTATATGACGAGCAACAACGAAAGCAAAGTAAAACGCAAAGGCACATTCAAGAGTGCCCCGCTGCCGGAAAAGGTCCTCGCCGCCGAGCCGCCTAAAGGCGACGAGCTGGTCAAGATCGCCGTAGCCGCCCTTGAAGACGTCAAGGCCCAGGACGTGCTGGTGATTGATGTCCGCGACAAGCAGAGCATCACTGACTACATGATCATCGCCACCGGTACCTCCAACCGCCAGATCGGCGCGATGCTGGACAAGGTTCGCGAGGCCGTCAAAGCCCTGGGCATCAAGCCACTGGGTGAAGAAGGCAAGGGCGACAGCGACTGGGTGCTGTTGGACATGGACGACGTGATCGTTCACATGATGACCTCCAACGCCCGTCAGTTCTACGACCTGGAGCGCCTGTGGAAGGGTGCCGAGCAGAGCCGTGCGGCCGATGGCAAGCACCACAGCCCTGAAGTTGGTCACGAGCACTTCAACAAGCTCAACAAAGACCAGGAATAAGGGACCGCTGTGCGACTGCGACTGATCGCCGTCGGTTCACGCATGCCCAAGTGGGTGGAAGAAGGCTGGCATGAATATGCCAAGCGTCTTCCGTCCGAGCTGGCGCTGGAACTGGTGGAAATTCCGCTCAATACCCGTGGCAAGAACGCCGACGTGGCCCGTTTCATCCGTCAGGAAGGCGAAGCCATGCTGGCCAAGGTCGGGCCGAACGAGCGGATTGTCACTCTCGAAGTCCATGGCAAGCCCTGGAGTACCGAGCAACTGGCGGTCGAGCTCGATCGCTGGCGGCTGGACTCGCGCACTGTCAACTTCATGGTCGGTGGCCCCGAAGGGCTGGCGCCGGAAGTCTGTGCCCGGGCTGACCAGCGCTGGTCGTTGTCGCCGCTGACCTTGCCGCACCCGCTGGTGCGGATCCTGATCGGCGAACAGATGTACCGTGCCTGGACCGTGTTGTCCGGTCACCCTTACCACAAGTAGTTCTGCCCTCATGTCCCAGCCGATCCGCATCAAGGACCACGAAAAAGACGCCCGTCTGGTGCGTGGTCGCGTCGTGTTCGGGGCCATTGCAGTGGTGGCGCTGATTGCGGTGCTGATCGCGCGTCTGTATTTCCTGCAGGTGATCCAGTACGAGTACCACTCGACCCTGTCGGAAAACAACCGCGTCCACGTGCAGCCGATTCCGCCGACTCGCGGGCTGATTTTCGACCGCAACGGCGTGGTGATTGCCGATAACCGGCCGAGTTTCAGCCTGAGCATGACCCGCGAGCGTTCCGGCGACTGGCAGCAGGTGCTCGACGTGATCGTCGAAGTGCTGGAACTGACGCCCGAGGACCGGGTGATCTTCGAGAAGCGCATGCGTCAGGGGCGTCGGCCGTTCGAGCCGGTGCCGATCCTGTTTGAGCTGAGCGAAGAGCAGATCGCCCGGATCGCCGTTAACCAGTTCCGCCTGCCGGGGGTGGAAGTGGTCGCGCAGTTGGTTCGTCACTATCCCCAGGGGGCGCACTTTGCTCACTCGGTGGGCTACATGGGGCGGATCAACGAGAAAGAGCTCAAGTCGCTGGACCCGGTCAATTACAGCGGCACCCACCACATCGGCAAAACCGGCATCGAGCGTTTCTACGAGCCTGAATTGCACGGCCAGGTGGGTTACGAGGAAGTCGAGACCAACGCCAGGGGCCGCGTACTGCGCGTGCTCAAGCGTACCGATCCGATTCCCGGCAAGGACATCGTCCTGAGCCTGGACATCAAATTGCAGGAAGCCGCCGAAGCTGCGCTCGGTGGTCGTCGTGGCGCGGTGGTAGCGCTGGACCCGAAAACCGGCGAAGTGCTGGCGATGGTCAGCCAACCGAGTTTCGACCCGAACCTGTTCGTCACCGGCATCAGCTTCAAGGCCTATTCCGAGCTGCGCGACTCCATCGACCGGCCGCTGTTCAACCGCGTGCTGCGTGGCCTGTACCCGCCGGGTTCGACCATCAAGCCCGCGGTGGCGATTGCCGGTCTGGACGCGGGCGTGGTGACGGCGTCGTCGCGAGTGTTCGACCCGGGTTACTACATGCTGCCCAACTACGATCACAAATACCGTAACTGGAATCGCACCGGTGACGGTTTCGTCGACCTCGATACGGCGATCATGCGTTCCAACGACACCTACTTCTATGACCTGGCCCACAAGCTGGGGATCGATCGGCTGTCGGCATACATGACCAAGTTCGGCATCGGCCAGAAAGTCTCCCTGGACATGTTCGAAGAGTCGCCGGGGCTGATGCCGTCCCGCGAATGGAAACGTGCGACCCGCCGGCAGGCGTGGTTCCCGGGTGAAACGCTGATTCTGGGGATCGGCCAGGGCTATATGCAGTCGACCCCGTTGCAACTGGCCCAGGCCACCGCTCTGGTCGCCAACAAAGGCGTCTGGAACCGTCCGCACCTGGCCAAGACCATCGAGGGCGTGAAGCCGGTGGATGAGAATCCGATGCCGGACATCATCCTGCGCGACCCCTCGGACTGGACCAGGGTCAACCACGGCATGCAGCAGGTTATGCATGGTGCCCGTGGTACGGCGCGCAAAGCCTCGATCGGCGCGCAATACCGGATCGCCGGCAAGTCGGGTACGGCCCAGGTGGTCGCGATCAAACAGGGTGAGAAGTATGACCGTTCCAAGGTTCAGGAGCGCCATCGCGACCACGCCCTGTTCGTCGGTTTCGCGCCGGCCGACGACCCGAAAATCGTGGTGTCGGTGATGGTCGAGAACGGCGAGTCCGGCTCCGGCGTCGCCGCGCCAGTGGTGCGCCAAATCATGGATGCCTGGCTCCTGGACCAGGACGGTCGGTTGAAGCCCGAATACGCCAGCCCTATCAGTGCAGAGGCTACCGCCCGTGATGAATAACTTCGATCGCATGCTCTCCAGTGAGGATGTGATGCGTCGCCGTGCGACGCTGCTGCAACGCCTGCACATCGACGGCCCGTTGCTGATCCTGCTGCTGACCCTGGCGGCCGGCAGCCTGTTCGTACTCTATTCGGCCAGTGGCAAAAGCTGGGATCTGCTGGCCAAACAAGCCACCTCTTTCGGCATCGGCCTGGTGTCGATGATCGTCATCGCCCAGTTCGAGCCACGCTTCATGGCCCGCTGGGTCCCGGTCGGTTATGTGATCGGCGTGCTGTTGCTGGTAGTCGTCGACGTCATGGGTCACAACGCCATGGGTGCTACCCGCTGGATCAACATTCCCGGGGTGATCCGCTTCCAGCCTTCGGAGTTCATGAAGATCCTGATGCCGGCGACCATCGCCTGGTACCTGTCCAAGCGCACCTTGCCGCCGCAACTCAAGCATGTGGGGGTGAGCCTGTTCCTGATCGGCTTGCCATTCATCCTGATCGTGCGTCAGCCCGACCTCGGCACTTCATTGCTGATTCTGGCGGGGGGCGCCTTCGTGCTGTTCATGGGTGGCCTGCGCTGGCGCTGGATCCTCAGCGTGCTCGCTGCCGCCGTGCCGGTGTCCGTGGCCATGTGGTATTTCGTTATGCACGATTACCAGAAGCAGCGCGTCCTCACGTTCCTCGACCCGGAAAGTGACCCACTAGGCACCGGCTGGAACATCATCCAGTCCAAGGCCGCCATCGGCTCCGGTGGGGTGTTCGGCAAGGGGTGGTTGCTGGGCACCCAGTCGCACCTGGACTTCCTGCCGGAAAGCCATACCGACTTCATCATTGCCGTATTGGGTGAAGAGTTCGGCCTGGTGGGGATCTGCGCGCTGTTGCTGATCTACCTGCTGTTGATCGGCCGCGGCCTGGTGATTACCGCCCAGGCGCAGACATTGTTCGGCAAGTTGCTCGCGGGCAGCCTGACCATGACGTTTTTTGTTTATGTTTTCGTCAACATCGGTATGGTCAGTGGCCTGTTGCCGGTGGTGGGGGTGCCGTTGCCGTTCATTAGCTACGGAGGAACTTCGCTGGTGACGCTACTGTCAGCGTTTGGGGTTTTGATGTCGATCCATACCCATCGCAAGTGGATCGCGCAGGTTTGAATAAGGTGAAATTTTCAATGCAAGTAATGCGTGGCTGGGCGACTCGATACGCGCCATGGGTCAGCCTGGTAAGCATCCTTGGCACCATGCCGGACGCGTTGGCCGGCGACTACGAAGGCTCACCCCAGGTGGCCGAATTCGTCGGTGAAATGACCCGCGACTACGGTTTCGCCGGTGAACAATTGATGGGTGTGTTCCGCGAAGCCGAGCGCAAGCAGTCGATTCTGGACGCCATCTCCAAACCTGCCGAACGGGTCAAGCAGTGGAGCGAGTATCGCCCGATGTTCATCACCGATGCGCGCATAGCCCGGGGTGTGGATTTCTGGCGTCAGCACGAAGCGGTGTTGGCTCGTGCCGAGCAGGAATATGGCGTGCCGGCCCAGGTGATTGTCTCGATCATCGGTGTTGAAACCTTTTTCGGCCGTAATACCGGAAATTTCCGGGTGATCGATGCCTTGTCGACCCTGGGTTTCGACTATCCTCCCCGTGCCGAGTTTTTCCGCAAGGAGTTGCGTGAGTTCCTGCTGCTGGCCCGCGAAGAGCAGGTCGATCCGTTGACGCTCAAAGGCTCCTACGCTGGCGCAATGGGATTGCCGCAGTTCATGCCGAGCAGTTTCCGCGCTTATGCAGTGGATTTCGACGGTGATGGCCATATCAACATCTGGACCAATCCGGATGATGCCATTGGCAGTGTCGCCAGTTACTTCAAGCGCCATGGCTGGGTCGCCGGCGAACCGGTAGTCAGCCGCGGCGATGTCCGTGGCGATCAGGTCGACGAAGGTTTGACCACCGGTATCGAACCGACGAAAACCGTCGGGGAGTTGCGAGCCCTGGGGTGGTCAAGTCATGATGCGCTGCGCGATGATATGCCGGTTACTGCTTTCCGTCTGGAAGGCGACAATGGCTCCGAGTACTGGATGGGCCTGAAGAATTTTTACGCGATCACGCGATATAACCGCAGCGTGATGTACGCCATGGCCGTACATCAACTGTCTGAGCAGCTGGTCCAAGCACGGGGCGTCAAGTAATGCGGGCATTGCCTATCAATAAACCCCTGAAGCTGATGGCATTCGCCGCGTTGGCAATGCTGGTCGCCAGTTGTTCGACCAGCCGTGCGCCGGCCCAGAAGACCAGCAGCACCGCTGTGCGCACGACGCCGGGGCTGGACATAAACCGCGCCCACAAGGATGGCGCGCCATGGTGGGATGTCGATGTTTCGCGTATCCCGGACGCCACGCCGACCCTGCACACCGGCCCGTACAAGGCCGCTCCCTACTCGGTACTGGGCAAAACCTACTTTCCGCTGCAGGAGTCAAAGACCTACGTGCAGTCGGGCACGGCGTCCTGGTACGGCACCAAGTTTCACGGTCAGAACACCGCCAACGGCGAAGTGTATGACCTGTACGGCATGAGCGCTGCCCACAAGACTCTGCCACTGCCAAGTTACGTTCGGGTGACCAATCTGGATAACAACAAGTCGGTGATCCTGCGCGTCAACGATCGCGGGCCGTTCTATTCGGACCGGATCATCGACTTGTCCTACGCGGCCGCCAAGAAACTCGGCTACGCCGAAACCGGCACCGCGCGGGTCAAGGTCGAAGGCATCGATCCGCAGCAATGGTGGGCTGCCAAGGGCCGTCCGGCACCATTAATGCTCAACGAACCGAAAGTCGCGCAGAATAGCGCCCCGGTGATCACGGCTTCGGCCGGCACCGTCGAGCAATGGACGCCTCCGCCGCAGCAACACGCCGCCGCGGTGGTGCCCGTGCAGCTCGATGCAAAAAAAAACGCTTCTGTAGCAGCCTCTGGCCAGTATCTGCAGGTGGGCGCGTTCGCCAACCCGGACGCTGCAGAACTCCTGAGATCGAAGCTCAGCGGGATGGTGAGCGCTCCGGTGTTCATCAGCTCGATCGTGCGCAATCAGCAGACCCTGCATCGGGTGCGCATGGGGCCAATCGGTTCGCCGGGTGAAATCCAGCAGGTGCAGAACAGTGTGCGCCTGGCCAATCTCGGTTCGCCGAGTGTGGTCACGGAGTAATACGTAGAGCTTGATTGACGGTTCGTCTGCGGTATTGGGGGGCGAACCAGGTTGTTGACTCGTTGAAGAACAAAAGCCCGGCAAGGGTGACTGAGTGAGCAACTGAACACGCGATGACTCGTTAGAAAGTCATTTGATTAGTTTTGCCCTTGGGCAAGTTTCCATTAGCGATTTCGAGAGACGGATGAACATCACCACCTTTGCCAAACGCCTGTTCCTGCTAGTCCCGCTGCTTCTCTCACCCGCCGCGTTCGCGGTCGAGATGATGCCTTCGCCACCACAACTGGCCGCCAAGGCCTATGTGCTCATGGATGCCAGCAGCGGCAACGTGCTGGTCGAGAACAACGGTGACCAGCGTCTGCCGCCGGCCAGCCTGACCAAGCTGATGACCGCGTACATCGCGACTCTGGAAATCCGTCGTGGCCAGATCGGCGAAAACGATCCGGTGACCGTCAGCGAAAACGCCTGGCGTACCGGCGGTTCGCGGATGTTCATCAAGGTCGGCTCGCAGGTGACTGTCAGCGACCTGTTGCACGGCATCATCATCCAGTCGGGCAACGACGCCAGCGTTGCGCTCTCCGAGCACATCGCCGGTAGCGAAGACGCGTTCGCCGACATGATGAACAAAACCGTTGGCGACCTGGGCATGACCAACAGCCACTTCATGAACCCGACCGGTCTGCCGAACCCTGAGCACTACTCGTCGGCTCACGACATGGCCGTACTGGCTCGCGCGATCATCCACGAAGACCCGGCTCACTACGCGATCTACTCGCAGAAAGAGTTCTTCTGGAACGGCATCAAGCAACCGAACCGCAACCTGCTGCTGTGGCGCGACAAGACCGTCGACGGCCTGAAAACCGGTCACACCGACGAAGCCGGCTATTGCATGGTGTCTTCGGCCGTACGTGATGGCATGCGTCTGATCGCCGTGGTCTTCGGCACCAACAGCGAAGTGGCCCGTGCCGCCGAAACCCAGAAGCTGCTGACCTACGGTTTCCGTTTCTTCGAAACCCAGACCTTCTATCAGAAGGGCACCGAGCTGGCTCAGGCTCCAGTCTGGAAAGGCTCCACCAACCAGATCAAGGCTGGCCTGGCGCAAGACCTGACCATGACCCTGCCAAAAGGCCAGCTGAAAAAGCTCGCTGCCAGCATGACCATGAACCCGCAACTGATCGCGCCAATCGCCAAGGGCGACGTGATCGGTAAAGTCGAAGTGAAACTGGACGACAAGGTGGTGCACAGCGCCGATCTGATCGCTCTGGACGCTGTCGAGGAAGGTGGTATCTTCCGCCGCATGTGGGATAGCATCCGTCTATTCTTCTACGGCTTGTTCAACTGAATTTAGTGTGCACCTGCATGGCTCCGCGCTGATCTGGCGCGCAGCCATGCCCGTCGCCACGGCTTACGCTTACGAGGCCGTTACGCCATGACCGATACCGAAGTAAAGGCGCCAAAGATCGAGTTCCCTGCCAATGATTACCCGGTTAAGGTGATCAGCGACACCGGTGTGGGCAACAAGGACAGAATCATCGACATCGTCCGCAAATATGCAACGATCAACGATGAGCGTGTTGATGAGCGCCAGAGCAGCAACGGCAAATACACCACCATTCAGTTGCACATCGTCGCGACCGACCAGGACCAGCTGTACAACATCAACAGCGAACTGCGGGCAACGGGTTTCGTGCACATGGTGCTGTGATGTCCGGTGTGCTGGGCTTTCGCGAGCTCGGCCAGATGGCTTACGAGCCGGTCTGGCATGCCATGCAACGCTTCACCAACGAACGCGGCAACGATGCCGCCGACGAGATCTGGCTGGTCGAACACCCTGCGGTGTTCACCCAGGGCCAGGCCGGCAAGGCCGAGCATCTGCTGCTTCCCGGTGATATTCCGGTGGTGCAGGTCGACCGTGGTGGTCAGGTGACCTACCACGGCCCCGGCCAACTGGTGGCTTATCTGCTGCTGGACGTGCGCAAGCTCGGGTTTGGCGTGCGCGATCTGGTCAGCCGGATGGAGCAATGCCTGATCGAGCTGCTGGCCAGTTACGGTGTCACCGCCGTGGCCAAGCCCGATGCGCCGGGTGTCTACGTCGACGGGGCGAAAATCGCCTCCCTGGGTCTACGGATCCGCCACGGTTGTTCCTTTCATGGCCTGGCCTTGAACGTGGACATGAACCTGGAACCGTTTCGACGGATTAATCCCTGCGGCTACGCCGGGCTGGCGATGACCCAGCTGAGCGATCACGCAGGATCGATTGAATTTGCCGAGGTAAGTGCCCGGCTGCGCGCGCAGCTCGTCAAACACCTCGACTATGCTGAGCAGACGACCCTGACGGGCGGAATCGACTGATATGACTACTGATGCAGTGCAAACCATGATCCCGACGCTTGATGTCACCGAGCGCCCGGCCCCGCGTCCCAAGGTTGAAGCCGGCGTCAAGCTGCGCGGCGCCGAAAAGGTTGCACGCATCCCGGTGAAGATCATTCCGACCACCGAACTGCCGAAGAAGCCGGACTGGATTCGCGTCCGCATCCCGGTTTCGCCGGAAGTCGACCGCATCAAGGCCCTGCTGCGCAAACACAAGCTGCACAGCGTGTGCGAAGAGGCGTCCTGCCCGAACCTGGGCGAGTGCTTCTCCGGCGGCACCGCGACCTTCATGATCATGGGTGACATCTGCACCCGTCGTTGCCCGTTCTGCGACGTCGGCCACGGCCGTCCGAAGCCGCTGGACGTCAACGAGCCGGAAAGCCTGGCCATTGCCATCGCCGACCTGCGCCTGAAGTACGTGGTGATCACTTCGGTAGACCGCGACGACCTGCGTGACGGCGGTGCCCAGCACTTTGCCGACTGCATCCGCGAAATCCGCAAGCTGTCGCCGAACGTGCAGCTCGAAACCCTGGTCCCGGACTACCGTGGCCGCATGGACATCGCGCTGGAAATCACCGCCGCCGAGCCGCCGGATGTGTTCAACCACAACCTGGAAACCGTGCCACGTCTGTACAAGGCTGCCCGCCCAGGTTCGGACTATCAGTGGTCGCTGACCCTGCTGCAACGCTTCAAGCAGATGATGCCGCACATTCCGACCAAGTCCGGCCTGATGCTGGGTCTGGGCGAGACCGACGAAGAAGTCATAGAAGTCATGAAGCGCATGCGCGAGCACGACATCGACATGCTGACCCTCGGCCAGTACCTGCAACCGTCCCGCAGCCACTTGCCGGTCCAGCGTTTCGTGCACCCGGACACCTTCGCCTGGTTCGCCGAGGAAGGTTACAAGATGGGCTTCAAGAACGTCGCTTCCGGTCCATTGGTTCGCTCCTCGTACCACGCCGACGAGCAGGCGAAGCTGGTCAAGGCCGAGCTGATGTCGTCCTGATCGACCGTGACGCATAAAACGCCCGCAAGGTTTCAAAGCCTTGCGGGCGTTTTTTTGCCTGGCCTACGACAACGGCTGCCTTTTCCTGCAACCTGCGGGGCAACGGTTCCTCTTCTGTTTGTCCTCGTTCCTGACTACTGTGTGCTGATGTTTTCACGCAGGGAGATTCACGGATGACCGCTCGACCGACCCTCACCCTTTGCCCTCATGCTCCCGTCCCGGCACTGCCGTCGGAAGGCATGATCGGCGTTATCGCACCCGCCGGTCCCGCGCCGCTGGACACCGACAAGGCGGTGCAATGGATGCGTGCCCGGGGTTATTCACTGAAAGTGTTTCCCGGGGTCTACGAAAAAAACGGCTACCTGGCCGGCAGTGACGAGGTGCGACTCGACGATCTGCATGCAGCGTTCGCCGACAGCGAGGTGGATGCGATCATCTGCCTGCGCGGTGGTTATGGCACGCCCCGGCTGCTCGACCGCATCGATTTTGATTTGCTGCGTGACAACGCCAAGCCGTTCGTCGGCTACAGCGATATCACTGCGCTGCATTTGGCGATCAGTCGTTATGCCGGCTTCGTGACCTTTCATGGTCCGTTGCTCAATGCCGACCTGCTGGGTGAGAAGCAAATACCTACCGAGTCTTCGTTCTTCAACATGCTGCGAGGGAAGGTGAGGGCGGGAACAGTGCTGGCGCATCCGGTGGCCTACCCGCTGACCACGATCGAGCCCGGCGTGGCTCACGGGCGCTTGCTCGGTGGCAATCTGGCCATGATCGCCGCGACCATGGGCACGCCCTACGAGATTGACGCCGAGGGCGTCATTCTGTTGATCGAGGATATCAACGAGCCGCTGTATCGCATCGACCGGTTGCTCACCCATCTGCGGCTGGCAGGCACGTTGCACAAGCTGCGCGGCGTGTTGGTCGGGGATGTGGCGGGGGTTGAGGTGGCGGCGCTGGACAGGTTGCTCAAGCAGATCTTCGAGCCATTGAAGATTCCGGTGCTGTCCGGGTGGCGCAGCGGCCATTGCGACCCGAACCTGACGTTACCCATGGGGGCGCTGGTCAGGCTGGATGCCGGAAACAAGGAATTGATGCTGGAGCAGGATGTGGTGGCCAGGCGCTAGATTTTTATCGCCTGTCAGTCAGTCTTCGCGGGCAAGCCCGCTCCCACAGTGTCCGCGTCGTACACAAATCATGTGAACGCCCCTGAACCTGTGGGAGCGGGCTTGCCCGCGATGCTTTTAGCGGTTACGCAGTCCTTCGAGCAACTTGTGCGTCGGATACCCATCTGCCGGCCAGCCAAACGACTGTTGGGCGCTGCGGATAGCCTTGCGGGTGTTGGCGCCGATGATCCCGTCGGCGGTGCCGGCGTCATAGTTTTGCGCGCTCAATAGGCTTTGCAGCTCGATCCGCTCGGTACGGCTCAGAGGCAGGTCATCCTTTGGCCACGTACCGCTGATCAAGCCTGCGCCATTGAAGCGTTCGGACAACAGGCTCACCCCCAGGGCATAGGACGACGAATTGTTGTACTTGAGAATCGCACGAAAGTTGTCGAGCACAAGGAACGCCGGGCCGCGGTAGCCAGCCGGCAATAGCAGTGCCGCAGACAGTTGCTCCGAGCCTGCCGGGACCTGGCCACCGTTGGGCAGCGTAACGCCCATTTGGCGCCACTCGGCAACACTCTTGCGAATCGTGCCATCGGCCAGTACGTAGTTGAAGCCGCTCGGCAGCTGGACTTCAAAGCCCCACGGCTGACCTCTCTGCCAGCCGGAGCTTTGCAGGTAATGCGCGGTCGAGGCCAGGGCATCAGCCGAACTGCTCCAGATATCGCGACGGCCGTCGCCGTCGAAATCGACGGCGTGGGTGTTGTAGGTGGTCGGGATGAACTGGGTCTGGCCCATGGCGCCGGCCCAGGAACCGAGCATCTTTTCGGGTTCGATGTCGCCTTGTTGCAGGATTTGCAGGGCCGCGATCAATTGCGCGTGGGCGAAGCCGGGACGGCGGCCTTCGTAGGCCAGGGTCGCCAGCGAGTTGATCACCGACTTGCTGCCCTGGAACTGGCCAAAATTGCTTTCCATGCCCCACACGGCCACCAGCGCCTGACGATCAACGCCATAACGCTGCTCGATGCCTTGCAGGATGTCGGCGTACTGGTCGATCAGTGACTGGCCTTTGCGTACCCGCAGCGGCGACAACGCGCCATCGAGGTATTCCCACACCGGTTTTGCGAATTCCGGTTGGCTGCGATCGGCACGAATCACACTGGGGTCGAAGCTGACATTGGCGAAAGCGCGATCAAACAGATCGGCGCGGATACCGGCGGCCAGGGCATCCTTGCGGAAACCCGCCTGCCATTCGGCAAATGTCTGGGTAGGCTGGATGTCGAGGTTCTCACCCGTCGGAACCACCTGCGGAACAACCGCCGGGGCGGTAGCGACAGGAAGTGTCTGAAGCGGCTGAGCGTCGGCTGCGGTCGGTTTTTCCGCACAGGCGACAAGCAAAACAAGGCTGGAGGCAGCGATCAATTGGCGTAAGTGCCAACGATGGGGAAGACAAAAGGGCATGCACGGGTCCAGGGAATACGAATCAGGTACAGACCTTAACATGTTGAAGGGGGGTTCTGCTTTACGCAGCCAGAAAGTAAGAAGCCTCCCAGCTGTCAGACTGGAAGGCTTCGCGGCGGTAGCTGCCTTTGCCCTTGGTGGGGCGTTCCTGGCGGCTGCGGAACAATGGCTGGGCGATGATGGATTTGGCCTTGTTGGGGCCATGCTTTGATGGCTTTTTGCTCATGATGGTGCCTCGCAAGTGAGTGGTTTTTGCGGGGCAAATCATCGGCCGAAGTTGAGGGGCTGTCTAGTCCCTGTAGCTGTCGGAAAAAGCGCCGTTCTTTGTAGGAGCGAGCTTGCTCGCGAAGCACTTGAGGGCGCTGCGTTAAATCAGAAAGTCTGCGTTATCGTTAACGACCATCACGAGCAAGCTCGCTCCTACAGGGGGCGGTGTTATTCAGCGGGTAGGGTTAAGCGTTGCCCGGCCATCAACAACGTCAGCCGGCTCAGACTCATCCACGGCGAACCGGCCGCCTGGCCCTTGATCTGCGCGTCGATGCGCTGTGCTTCGAGCAGCAATTGCGCCCAGCGTTGCGCCGAGTAGCGTTGCAGGGCTTTGCTCATCAAGGGTTTTCGTTTGTCCCAGACCGGAGGTTTGGCCTGGCTGAAAGCCTTGTCCAGCGGCGTGCCCTGACTGTATTGCAGCGAAATATTGGCCAGCAGGCGCAACTCTCGGGCCAGGGCCCAGAGAATCACCGGCGGCTCGACGCCTTCGCCGCGCAACCCTTCGAGCATGCGCAAGGCATGGGCTGCTTCACCATTGAGAACCGCATCGGTCAGGCCAAAGACGTCGAAGCGCGCACTGTCGGCCACCGCAGCCTGCACGGTTTCAACGGTGATCTGACCCCCTTCGGCCATCAGTTTGAGCTTTTCGATTTCCTGGGCGGCGGCCAGCAAGTTGCCCTCGACCCGTGCCGCGATCAGCTCAACGGCGTCCTGGCTGGCGGAAAGCCCGGCCTGGGACAAACGTTGGCGGATCCAGCTTGGCAGTTGGGCGACATCGACCGGCCAGATCTGCACGAACTGGGTCTGTTGTCCTTCGACCAGCGCCTTGCCCCACTTGGTTTTCTGTGCGCTGCCATCGAGTTTCGGCAAGCTGATCAGCAGCACGGTGTCGTCGGCCGGGCGCGAGCAGTACTCGATCAGCGCGGCAGCGCCCTTGTCGCCGGGTTTGCCGGACGGCAGGCGCAGTTCCAGCAGGCGCTTTTCGGCGAACAGCGACATGCTGGCACCGGCTTGCAGCAGCGTCCCCCAGTCGAAACTGGCGTCGGCGGCAAACACTTGGCGTTCATCGAATCCCTGCTGGCGGGCGGCAGTGCGAACAGCATCGGCCGCCTCCTGGCACAACAACGGGTCATCGCCGCTGATGATATAGACCGGCGCAAGGGCGCCTTGCAGGTGTTTGGCGAGTTGGGCGGGGGCGAGCTTCATAAGAGAGGGCGAACGGGGCGCACAGGCGCCCCGTAAGTCTTACTGCTGTGGCAGTTCGACAGGCGACTGACGCGGGGTTTCCGCTTCAGCCTTCTTTGCCGCTTCCAGCGCCGCGGCATCAGCCTTGGCCCTGGCTTCGGCAGTCTGCTGCAACTGGTCCAGTTGGGTGGGGCTCAGTTGTTCCAGGCGCAGCATCATGCGTTGAACCAACTCCCGGCGGCCTTCTGTCCGGGCCGTTTCAGCTTCTTGGTCAGAGCCCACCAAGTTGTTGCCGTCGTGCATATAGATCTTCTGCACTTCAAGCTTGTCGCTCAACAGGGGCAGATCGCCGCGACCACGGATGTCGTAGCTCAACACGGTGGTGACTTGGTACTCGCCGGCACGACCGGCACCTGCGTAGGTGAGGATGCGCTGGCTTTCCTGTTCATTGGTCAGTACCAGCTTGTAAGGAGCGCCGGTATAGACCTTGACGCCGCTGCCAATCAGTACCTGACGCAACTGGGTAACGGTTGGGCCATAAGCGTTACGGGCGCTCAGGTCGAGTTCCTTGATCGCCAGTTCATTGGTGCCGGTGCCGCGCAGCTGGAAACCGCAGGCACTCAGCAGAACCGCGAGGCCCATCACCAGCAGATTGCGTTTGATCATCTTGTTGCTCCCCTTGAAACCATGTGGGCCGATCAAGCGGCCCGAAAGGTTTTACTCGGCGCCAGGCTCACCTGGCGCCTGATCCAATTAGCTGGCGACGATATTGACCAGTTTCCCGGGCACTACGATCACTTTACGAATGGTCAGACCGTCGACGAAGCGCAGCACGTTCTCGTTGGCACGGGCGGCGGCTTCGACTTCTTCACGGCTGGCACTGGCCGGCATTTCGATGTGGCCACGCAGCTTGCCGTTGACCTGAATCACCAGTTGCAGGCTGTCCTGTACCAAAGCGCTGTCATCCACCACCGGCCAACCGGCGTCGATCACAGGATCGGCGTGACCCAGTTGATTCCACAGCTCGTGGCTGATGTGCGGCGTGATCGGAGCCAGCAGCAGCGTCACGGTTTCCAGACCTTCGTGAATCAGTGCGCGATCCTGGTCGGTGGTTTGTGCGGCTTTTTCCAGTACGTTCATCAGCGTCATCACCTGAGCGATGGCGGTGTTGAACTTGTGGTTCTGGCCGACGTCCTGGCTGGCCTGCTTGATGGCCAGGTGGATCGAGCGACGAACGGCTTTCTGCTCGTCATTCAGGCTGGCGACGTCCAGTTTGCCCGGCAGGCCCTGAGTGACGTGGGCTTGAGCCAGGCGCCAGACGCGCTTGAGGAAACGGTGCGAACCTTCGACGCCGGAGTCGGACCATTCCGCGCTCATGTCAGGTGGCGAGGCGAACATCATGAACAGGCGGCAGGTGTCTGCGCCGAACTGGTCGATCATCGACTGTGGGTCGACGCCGTTGTTCTTCGACTTGGCCATCTTCTCGGTGCCGCCAATTTCCACCGGCAAGCCGTCTGCTTTCAACTTGGCGCTGATGACCTTGGCCTTGCTGTCACGCTCAAGCTCGACGTCCGCCGGGTTGAACCAGGTGTAAGCGCCATTGGCTTCGCGGCGATAATAAGTCTCGGCGATCACCATGCCCTGGGTCAGCAGGTTCTTGAACGGCTCGTTGGAGCTCACCAGGCCTTCGTCGCGCATCAGCTTGTGGAAGAAGCGCGCATAGAGCAGGTGAAGAATCGCGTGTTCGATACCGCCGATGTACTGATCCACCGGCAGCCAGTGGTCGGCCGCCGACTTTTCCACCAGGCCGCCTTCAAAGTGCGGCGAGGCGTAGCGGGCGTAGTACCACGAGGACTCGACGAAGGTGTCCATGGTGTCGGTTTCACGCTTGGCAGGCTGGCCGCATTTAGGGCAGCTGCACTCGTAGAACTCGGGCATGCGCGCCAGTGGCGAACCGGCGCCATCGGGTACGACGTCTTCCGGCAGCACGACAGGCAGTTGATCTTCCGGTACCGGCACGTCACCGCAGGTGCCGCAGTGGATGATCGGGATCGGGCAGCCCCAGTAGCGCTGGCGGCTGATGCCCCAGTCGCGCAGACGGAACTGGGTACGCGAGGCGCCCAGTTCTTTCTTGATCAGCGCGACTTCGATAGCGTCGAAGGCGCCCGCGAAGTCCAGGTCGTCGAACTCGCCGGAATTGATCAGCGTGCCGTACTCGCCGTAGGCGTCTTGCCATGGCGCCGGGTTGCTGTCACCGGAGCTGGTGCGCACCACGGATTTGACCGGCAGGTTGTATTTGTGGGCGAATTCGAAATCGCGCTCGTCGTGGGCAGGAACAGCCATGACCGCGCCGTCGCCGTAATGCATCAGCACGTAGTTGGCGACCCATACCGGTAGCTTTTCACCGGTCAGTGGGTGCTCAACGAACAGGCCGGTCGGCAGGCCTTTTTTCTCTTGAGTCGCAACGTCGGCTTCCGCAACGCTGCCGCCCTTGCATTCAGCGATGAACGCTTGCAGCTCAGGGTTGTTCTGTGCGGCCAGGGTAGCCAGGTGGTGCTCGGCGGCGACGGCGACGTAGGTCGCGCCCATCAGGGTGTCCGGACGGGTGGTGAAGACTTTCAGCGCGCCCGCTTCGCCGATGGAATCGACGTTGTACGGGAACTGCACTTCCATGCCGCGGGACTTGCCGATCCAGTTGCGCTGCATGGTCTTGACCTGTTCAGGCCAGCCAGTCAGTTCGTCCAGGCTCTCCAGCAGTTCATCCGCGTAGGCGGTGATCTTGAAGTAGTACATCGGGATTTCGCGCTTTTCGATCAGCGCGCCGGAACGCCAGCCGCGACCGTCGATCACCTGTTCGTTGGCCAGGACGGTCTGGTCGACCGGGTCCCAGTTCACGGTGCCGCTTTTTTTGTAGATCACGCCTTTTTCGAACAGGCGGGTGAACAGCCATTGTTCCCAGCGGTAGTAATCGGGCTTGCAGGTGGTCACTTCACGCGACCAGTCCACCGCCAGGCCCAGGCTGCGCAGCTGGGATTTCATGTAGGCAATGTTTTCGTAGGTCCACTTGGCGGGCGCTACGTTGTTCTTCATCGCGGCGTTTTCCGCCGGCATGCCGAAGGCGTCCCAACCCATGGGTTGCAGAACGTTCTTGCCTTGCATGCGCTGGTAGCGGGAGATCACGTCGCCGATGGTGTAGTTGCGCACGTGCCCCATGTGTAGCTTGCCGCTGGGGTAAGGGAACATCGACAGGCAGTAGTAAGTCTCCTTGCCTGGCTGTTCGCTGACTTCAAAGGACTTTTGCTCGTCCCAGAACGACTGGGCGGCGGCTTCGATTTCACGGGGCTGATATTGTTCGTGCATGGCTACTTTTGAACTGAATAGGGGTGGCCTAATCCTCTTCAATGCAACGCTGGACGCTGATCACGCCGCATTGGCGTTTTCGATGTCCAGCCGAGCTGGAAGTGGAGTTACAGGAAGCGCCGTAGCATACATGACCGCGCTCTACCGAGGGAAACCCTGATTGCTGCCGCGCGTCCCGCAAAAACCGCCGCGAGGGCCGTTGGTCGCGGCGCTCAGCCGGTTTGTTCATGGAAGCTAAGCTCTAACTGGGGAGTAGGTCTTATCTTCCAATGAGGTGAGGGATGGTTGAGTCACAGCAAAAAGCTACAAAACCGGAGCTGTACGAAAGGCTGATCGATCGTTTGGCCCTGGCCTTGGAAGCGGCAAGAACTGCTGGCCGGTTGCGCGACGTACGCCCTCTGGAACTGGAACTGCGTGGCCTGAGCTCCGCAGAGTTTGCATTGATCAAGGCGTATCTGGATCGCAGTGAGCGTGAGACGCACGGATGCTTGTCAGAGGCGATAAAGCAACTCGACGCACCACGTTCGGCCAAGATCATCTGGCTCAAGGACAAGGTTCCCGGCAGAGACGCGGTAAAGGTCCGGTCTTTGCAGTTCAAATAAGACGCAGAGCCGTGCTCAATGGTTTTTTGAAGCATAGTTCTTCTGTATTGATTGTCGCATTGCGCTAACCCACTTAGGCTTCGGGCATCTCCAGGAGATGCTCGATGCCTTTTCGTTACTTTGTAAAACAACTTCTTTTGCCCCCCGGCATTCTATTGCTGCTGCTTTTGCTTGCCTGGTGGTTGCGCCGCTCAAGGCCAAGGCTCGCCGGTGTGTGCTTTGCACTGGGGCTGGGTGGCCTTTGGCTGATGAGCCTGCCGGTGGTGGTGCAGTGGAGTGCCAGCCTGCTCGAGCGCGAGCCACCGCTGGCCCGCGACGAATGGGCGGTGCTGGGGCAGCGCGCGGACGCCATCGTTGTCCTTGGTTCCGGGCGCGAGCGCGGTGACGTGGCCTGGGGTGCCGACCAGCCCACGGGTGTAGGCCTGGAGCGCCAGCGTTTTGCCGCGCGACTGACCAAGGCTTCCGGCCTGCCGGTACTGACCAGCGGCGGCTTGCATTACGGCACTCCGCCAAGCGAAGCGCAGATGATGGCTGACTCCTTGCGCGACGATTTTGGCGTGACCGTGCGCTGGCAGGAAGGGCACAGCCGCACGACCTGGGAAAATGCGCAGTTCAGCGCCCAGGTGTTGCTGCCACAGGGCATCAAACGTGTGGTGCTCGTGACTCATGCCGGGCATATGCCACGAGCGGTCTGGAGTTTCCGCAAGGCCGGGTTTGAGGTGGTGCCGGCGCCGGTAGGGTTTCTGAGCGGCGACAATGCGCGGCCACTGGGAGGCTGGATGCCGGAGTACAAGGCGATCTGGCAGAACGGGCAGTTGATGAACGAGGCGGTGGGGCAGATCGGTTATTCGTTGTTCTATCGTTGAGCGCTAATCCCTGTGGCGAGGGAGCAAGCTCCCTCGCCACAAATGATTTCAGACAGTCTTCGCCATCCGGCTCGCAACCAGCGCCCAGCCAAACAACAACACGCAGAGAATGAGCAATGGCCACGAACGCCATTCCAGGTACGGCGTGAGGTTGTGCATCGGTACCACTTCGCCATACAGGATGCCGCGTTCGAACTGCGGGATCTGATCGGTAATCTGACCGAACGGGTTGATCAGGCCGGACACGCCGTTGTTGGTGGCGCGGATCATCCAGCGGCCGGCCTCCAGCGCACGCATCTGCGCCATCTGCAGGTGTTGCAGCGGACCGATGGAGGTGCCGAACCAGGTGTCGTTGCTGATGGTCAGCAACAGGTCGCTGCGGGCGGCGAGGCTGGCGGCGAATTCCGGGTACACCACTTCATAACAGATGTACGGCGCGATCTGATAACCCTTGGCTTGCAGCAGCGGCTGGTCAGATGGTCCGCGGGCAAAGTCCGACATCGGCAGATCGAAGAAGGCGATCAGCCCGCGCAACAGATCCTCCAGCGGAACATATTCACCAAACGGCACCAGTTTTTGCTTGAGGTAGGTGCCGTCGCCTTCGCCGACAACGGTGATGCCATTGAAGAAGCGCTTCTCGTGGTGGACCTCCATGCGGACCGGGACGCCGGTAATCAGCGCCGATTTACGCTCGGCCGCGAAGCTGCCCATCATGTTCAGGTAGCCCTCGGCGGACTCCTTGAGCACCGGGATCGCCGTTTCCGGCCAGATGAGAAGGTCGACTCGCCTGGAGCTGAAACTCATGTCGCGGTACAGCGCCAGTTGCGCGTTGAGCTGCGTCGGGTCCCACTTCATGCTTTGTTCGATGTTGCCCTGGATGGCTGCGACGCTCAGTGGCGGGCCCGACGGGCTGGTCCAGGCGTGGTGCTTGAGCGCGATGCCGGCCAGCCACGGGCCGACGAGCAGCAAAACACCGGCAACGATGAAGCCTTTGCGCCCCGTGCGAACCAGGCGCATGCCGTTGTAGATCAGCGCAGCTGTCAGGGCCAGGGTAAAGGAAATCAGCCACATCCCGCCGACAGGCGCGAGCCCGGCCAGCGGGCCATCGAGCTGGCTGTACCCGGAATATAGCCACGGGAAACCTGTCAGGAACCAGCCGCGGAAGGCTTCCTGGCCGACCCACAGCGCTGCGAAGGCCAGGGCGTCGGCCAGCGGCGCTTCATTTCGGCGAAGCCAGCGCACCCATATCCAGGCGGGCAGGGCAAAGAACCAGGCAATTGCCGCCGTGAAGAGCAGCATCAGGAAGCCGGCCAGCAATACCGACGCGCCGCCGAAGTGGTGAATGCTGTAGTAGATCCAGCTGGTGCCGGCACCGAACAGGCCGAAACCGAAACACCAGCCGCGCCCTAGTGCCTGACGTGGGCTCAGCTCGCGCAGGCCTGCATAGAACAGGCCGACGGCGAGCAGTGCCAGGGGCCAGATATCGAACGGCGCCAGGGCCAGTGTGGTGATTGCACCGGCCGCCACGGCCAGCAGGTTACCGGGCCAGCCGGGGCGGGTTGTCCAGCGCATTTCAATCCTTAGCGAGCAATGGGCGTCAGGCGAAGCAAGTGAATCCGACGGCTGTCGGCGTTCAGGATGCGGAAGCGGTACGGGCCGATTTCAGTGATTTCGTTACGTTTTGGCAAATGCCCGAACGCGCTCATCACCAGGCCGCCAACGGTGTCGAATTCGTCGTCGGAGAACTCGCTGTCGAAAAACTCGTTGAAGTTCTCGATCGGTGTCAGGGCCTTGATCAGGAAATCACCGCTGGGCAGCGGCTTGATGTAGCTGTCTTCTTCGACGTCGTGTTCGTCTTCGATGTCGCCGACGATCTGTTCCAGCACGTCTTCGATGGTCACCAGGCCTGCCACGCCGCCGTACTCGTCAATGACGATGGCCATGTGGTTGTGGTTGGCGCGAAACTCGCGCAGCAGCACGTTAAGGCGCTTGGACTCCGGCACGAAGGTGGCTGGGCGCAGGAGGTCCTTGATGTTGAAGCTGTCGCCGTTCTCCCTGAGGATCAACGGCAGCAAGTCCTTGGCCAGCAACACGCCCATCACGTCATCATGGCTTTCGCCGATCACCGGGTAGCGGGAGTGGGCCGAGTCGACCACGGCAGGCAGGAACTCGCGGGGTGTCTGGGTCGCCTTGATGCTGACCATCTGCGAGCGCGGGACCATGATGTCCCGGACCTGCAAGTCAGCCACCTGGATGGCGCCTTCGACGATGGCCAGCGCTTCACTGTCCAGTAGTTTGTTCTGGTGTGCATCGCGCAGCAGCTCCAGCAGCTCCTGGCGGTTTTTCGGCTCGTGGGCAAAAGCCTGGGTGAGTTTACCCAGCCATGACTTCTGCCCGTTGCTCGATCGATCTTCGCTCATAGCGATTACTCTGAATCCTTTGTTGTTTCGGTAGGGAATGCGTCGGTTTCGTCGTCCGCGTACGGATCGGGAAAGCCCAGTTCTGCAAGCAACGTTCGTTCCAGTGCTTCCATTTCTTCGGCTTCTTCGTCATCAATATGGTCGTAACCAAGCAGATGCAAGCAGCCGTGAATCACCAGATGCGCCCAATGGGCCTTGAGCTCCTTGCCCTGTTCAGCGGCTTCGCGCTCGACCACGGCCACGCAGATCACCAGATCGCCCAGCAGCGGGATGTCGAGGAACTCATCCGGCACGTCGGCCGGGAATGACAAGACGTTAGTTGCGTAGTCCTTTTGCCGCCAGGTGTGGTTCAGCTCGCGTCCTTCGGCTTCGTCGACCAGACGAATGGTCATCTCCGAGTCGGCGGTGCGCTGGCGCAGGGCCAGTTCGCACCACTGGCGGAACTCGGCCTCGCTGGGGGCGCAGGCTTCGGTAGCGATTTGCAGGTCAAGCTCAAGCATCGCGGCGGCTATCCTTGGCGGCGGCATCATCGGCCGCTTTGGTTTCGAAGCGCTCGTAGGCTTCGACGATGCGCTGTACCAGTGGGTGGCGCACGACGTCCTTGGGCTGGAAGTGGGTGAAGCTGATCCCCGGCACATCCTTGAGCACTTCAATCACGTGGTGCAGGCCGGACTTGGTGCCGCGTGGCAGGTCGACCTGGGTGATGTCCCCGGTGATGACGGCCGTGGAGCCGAAGCCGATCCGGGTCAGGAACATCTTCATTTGCTCGACCGTGGTGTTCTGGCTTTCGTCGAGAATGATGAAGCTGTTGTTCAGCGTGCGGCCGCGCATGTAGGCCAGCGGCGCGACTTCGATCACCTGGCGCTCGATCAGCTTGGCGACGTATTCGAAGCCGAGCATTTCGTAGAGCGCGTCGTAGAGCGGGCGCAGGTACGGGTCGATTTTTTGCGACAGGTCGCCGGGCAGGAAGCCGAGTTTTTCACCCGCTTCGACCGCCGGACGAACCAGCAGGATGCGGCGAATCTGCTCGCGCTCCAGTGCATCCACCGCGCAGGCGACAGCCAAGTATGTCTTGCCGGTACCGGCCGGGCCGATGCCGAAGTTGATATCGTTACCGAGGATTTCCTTCACGTAGCGCAGCTGATTCAAGCCACGGGGGCGAATCATGCCTTTCTTGGTGCGCAGGGCCACGGACGGTTCGGCAGGGGAGTGGTTGTCCAGCTGCTCGACGGCCGATTCCTGCAGGAACAGGTGCACCATGTCCGGCGACAGCTCGGTACCCTTGGTTTCCCGGTACAGGCGGCGCAGGAGGTTTTCCGCGGAGGTGGTGTGTTTGGGTTCGCCGATCAGCTCGAACTGGTTTCCGCGATTGCGGATCTCGATGGTCAGGCGCTGTTCGATCAAGCGCAAATGCTCGTCGAATTGCCCGCACAGATTGGCGAAGCGGCGAGCTTCAAAAGGCTCGAGGATGAAACGATGTGGTTCTATGGGTGCGTTCAAGGTCGTATTTAGCCGCCCTGGGGCAATGGTGATGAGTTCAAGGATAGCGCCAGTGGCGTGGGTGCGAAAGCTCTTAAATAACCAACGTCGTACGCAGTCCCTGTGGGAGCGAGCTTGCTCGCGATGACGGCCTGACATTCAACATATGAGTTGTCTGGCCTGACGCTATCGCGAGCAAGCTCGCTCCCACAGTGGAATGCAGTGTTACTGGATCAGCGAGCCCCGCAGCGAGTGCGGCTGCGCGGCATCGATGTGCACGTCCGCGAACTGGCCGATCAGGGTCGGATTGTCGCAGCGGAAGTTGACGATACGATTATTCTCGGTCCGGCCTTGGAGCTCGCCCGGGTCTTTTTTCGAGTAATCGGTCACCAGGATTCGCTGGATCGAGCCGACCATTTGTCGGCTGATCTCGAAACCTTGCTGGTTCAAGCGATGCTGCAGGGCATTCAGACGTTCTTTCTTCAGCTCTTCCGGCGTGTCATCGGCCAGATCGGCGGCCGGTGTGCCCGGGCGCTGGCTGTAGACGAACGAGTAGGAAAAGTCGAAGCCGACGTCGGCAATCAGCTTCATGGTTTGCTCGAAGTCTTTCTCGGTCTCGCCGGGGAAGCCGACGATGAAGTCCGAGCTGATGCAGATTCCCGGCACGGCGGCGCGCAGTTTGCGCAGTTTGGATTTGTATTCAAGCGCGGTGTGGTTGCGTTTCATCGCCGCGAGGATGCGGTCCGAGCCCGATTGCACCGGCAAGTGCAGGTGCTTGACCAGCTCCGGCACGTCGGCGTGGGCCTGGATCAGGCTGTCGGAGAACTCCAGCGGGTGCGACGTGGTGTAGCGGATGCGGTCGATGCCATCGACCGCGGCGACCACGCGGATCAGCTCGGCCAGGTCGGCCAGGCGCCCGTCATGGGTGAGGCCGCGATAGCCGTTGACGTTCTGCCCCAGCAGCGTCACTTCCCGCACGCCGTTTTCGGCCAGGTGAATGATCTCGGCAATCACGTCGTCGAACGGCCGGCTGACCTCTTCACCGCGGGTGTAGGGCACCACGCAGAACGTGCAGTACTTGCTGCAACCTTCCATCACCGACACGTAAGCGCTCGGGCCGTCGATGCGGGGCTCGGGCAAGTGGTCGAACTTTTCGATTTCCGGGAACGAGACGTCGACTTGCGGCAGCTTGCTGATGCGCGCGGCGTCGATCATTTCCGGCAGGCGGTGCAGGGTCTGCGGGCCGAAGACAACGTCGACGTACGGCGCGCGATCGCGAATGGCCGCGCCTTCCTGGCTGGCCACGCAACCGCCGACGGCGATCACCATGTCCGGGTTGGCCAGCTTCAGTTCGCGCCAGCGGCCGAGCTGGGAGTAGACACGATCCTGGGCACGTTCACGAATCGAGCAGGTGTTGAGCAGGATCACGTCGGCGTCTTCAGCGCGAGCGGTGACTTCCAGGGCCTGATGTTCGCCCAGCAGATCGACCATGCGCGAGCTGTCGTACTCGTTCATCTGGCAACCGTGGGTTTCGATGTAAAGCTTCTTGGCCATGGAATAGAGTCATCACGTGATTCAAAGAACCGCGCATTATAGGGAACATGTACCCAGGTTCCTACCGCTGCGCGTCCGATGGCTATGCTATAGTTCGCGCCCTCATTTTTATCCCCCGATGTGTTTCGCCCACCATGACCAAACGTGAAGCTCCAATCTACAAGGTGATTTTCCTCAACCAGGGCCAGGTGTTCGAAATGTACGCCAAGCAGATCTATCAAAGTGATCTGTGGGGCTTTCTGGAAGTGGAAGAGTTCGTCTTTGGCGAGCGCACGCAAGTGGTCGTCGATCCGAGCGAAGAAAAGCTCAAGGCTCAGTTCGAAGGCGTAGTGCGCAGTTTTGTGCCGATGCATTCGATCGTGCGTATCGATGAAGTCGAGCGAATGGGAACACCGAAAATCAGCGAAGCCCGTGGCGCGGTCGGCAATGTCATGCCGTTTCCGATGCCGATGCCCGAGAAGTAGGGCTCAAGACCGGGTCGCCCCCAATCGCGAGCAAGCTCGCTCCCACAGTTGGCCGAGTTCTCACATGGGAATGCAGTCGGATGTGGGAGCGAGCTTGCTCGCGATTGGGGCAGTCAGAACAACACGGAAGTCAGGGCAGTGGCGCGAACGGCGTACGCCCATCGGCGCTCTGCAATTCCATCAGGTATTTACGGAAAATTTGCCCGAGCACCTGGGTAGCAAGCTCCAGTTCTTCGCGGGGCATCTTTTCGGTGACTTCGTCGGCGGTGTCCAGGGCCTCTTCGGCGCCGTTGACCGCCGCCATTTTCAGCAGGATGTACGCCTGAACGTTATTGGCCGGCACGCCTTCGCCGTGGAAGAACATGGTGCCGAGTTTGAATTGTGCCTGGGCGTGGCCTTGCAGCGAGGCTTTTTCGAAATAGCTCAGGGCTTGATTGAGGTCGCGCGGCGTGTTTTTGCCTTCGTAGTAGAACTCACCCAACTCGTATTGCGCTTGCGCATCCCCTTCTTCCGACGCTTTCTGGCAGGCGGCGAGCGCCTGTTCCAGGTCTTGCGGCTGGGTATTGAGGGTGCAGCGACCCATCGCTGGGATTAACAACGAGTTGCCGCCTGCTTGTGCGTGCGCGAGCAGGGGCTGAAGAAGCAACAGGCAGCCCAGTGCAAGGGTGCGGCCGGTGCGGTTCATGGGAATCGACTTACCTCTGAAGGGCGCGCGGACCCATCGAGGGATCCAATAAGCGCGCATTATGAAATAAGCAGGGCCAACCTTACAAAGTCTTTACTCGTTTTTCTGCTGCACGGGAAATTTATCGCCCACTTTGCGGGGGATTATTAGCAGATGAGTAGGAAAAATCGTGGGAGCGTAGGCGAAAGCTGACGCTGGCAAGGGCCAGCGTCAGCATTTGAACGTTACTTCAAGGCCGCGAAGGCGCGCTCGGCGGCGTCCAGGGTCAGCTTCAGTTCAGCTTCGCCGTGGGCGATCGAAGTGAAACCGGCTTCGAATGCGCTCGGTGCCAGATACACGCCACCTTCGAGCATCAGGTGGAAGAAGCGGCCGAACAGGGCTGCGTCGCTGGCCATGACGTCATCGAAGGTGACGATGTTGTCGGCACCGCTGAAGTACAGGCCGAACATGCCGCCGGCCTGGGTGGTCACGAACGGAATGCCGGCCGCATCGGCGCGCTGTTGCAGGCCGTCGAGCAGGCGAGTGGTGTAGTCGGTCAGCTCGGCGTGGAAGCCCGGGCGGCTGATCAGACGCAGGGTGGTCAGGCCGGCGGCCATCGCCAGCGGGTTACCGGACAGCGTACCGGCCTGGTACACCGGGCCCAGCGGGGCGATGCGCTGCATGATTTCGCGCTTGCCGCCGAAGCAGCCAACCGGCATGCCGCCACCGATGATCTTGCCGAAGGTGGTCAGGTCCGGCGTCACGCCGTAGTACGCCTGGGCACCGCCGAGGGCGACACGGAAACCGGTCATCACTTCGTCGAAAATCAGCACCACGCCGTGCTTGTCGCACAGGGTCCGCAGGCCTTCGAGGAAACCCGGTGCCGGCGGCACGCAGTTCATGTTGCCGGCCACTGGCTCGACGATGATGCAGGCCACGTCCTGGCCGACTTCGGCGAGCATGGTTTCTACCGCGTCGATGTCGTTGAACGGCAGGGTCAGGGTGTGTTTGGCGAATGCCGCCGGTACACCGGCCGAGCTCGGTACGCCTTGGGTCAGTGCACCGGAACCGGCCTTGACCAGCAGGCTGTCGGAGTGGCCGTGGTAGCAGCCTTCGAACTTGATGATGCTGTCGCGGCCGGTGAAGCCACGGGCCAGGCGAATGGCGCTCATGGTCGCTTCGGTGCCGGAGCTGACCATGCGCACCATTTCCATCGACGGCACGAGGGAGCAGACCAGGTCGGCCATCTGCGTTTCCATCTCGGTCGGGGCGCCGTAGGACAGGCCGTGCTCAAGCTGTTTGCGCACGGCGTCCAGTACGTCCGGGTGGCTGTGGCCGAGAATCATCGGACCCCAGGAACCGACGTAATCCACATAACGCTTGTCGTCTTCGTCGGTGACGTAGGCGCCTTCGGCGTGCTTGAAGAACAGTGGCGTGCCGCCGACGCTCTTGAACGCGCGAACCGGCGAGTTCACGCCACCGGGAATGTGTTTCTGGGCATTGGCAAACAGCGTTTCGGAACGAGACATGATCGGGCTCTCAGACTTTTAGTAATTCATTGAATGCGCGGGCGCGGCGGGTTACTTCAGCCGTGCTTTCGGCGCCAAACAGGCCATGCACCACGGCCAGCAGGTCGACACCATGGGCCACCAGCGGCGCGGCGTTTTCCAGGGTGATGCCGCCGATCGCGCAGATCGGCAGGTGCAGTTTGCTGCGTGCCTGGTCGAGCAGGTCGAGACTGCAGGTCGGGGCGCCGGGTTTGGTGTTGGAGTTGAAGAAGCGGCCGAACGCGACGTAGCTGGCGCCTTCTTTGACGGCCTGTTCGGCGAGGTCGAGTTGCGCATGGCAGGTCGAACCGATGATTGCATCGCGACCCAGCAGGGCGCGGGTCGGAGACAATGGACCATCAGTTTGACCCAAGTGCACGCCGACATTCAGGCGTGCGGCCAACTCAGCGTCATCATTGATGATCAACCGGGTGTTGTAGCGTTCGCATAAATCACGCAAGGCTTCGGCTTCGCGCAGACGACGGGCTTCGTCACTGCTCTTGTCGCGGTATTGCAGCAAGGTGACGCCGCCTTCCAGCGCCGCCTCCACGTACTTGAGCAGCTTACCGTCCAGCAAATGGCTGTCGGTAATGGCGTACAGGCCACGTAGTTTCATCGGACAAGCCTCACCGCATTACAAATAGAAGTTACGAGCAGAAATCCAGTGGCAAGCGGCGCGGCACGAACTGGCCTTTGCCTAGTTGCTCGGCATCACGCAGGGTGCGCCATGTGTAGTTAAGCGCGGTCTGCACGGCACTGGCGAGGTTTTCGCCCTGGGCCAGACGACCGGCCAGCGCACTGGCCAGGGTGCAACCGGAACCGTGATAACTGCCCGGCAAACGCTGGCAGGTAAAGGTTTCGCGCAGACCGTCGCGGCTGTACAGGCGATTGTGGATTTCGGTTTCGTCGCCATGGCCGCCGGTGATCAGCAGGTGTTTGACGAACGGCAGGAGTTTTTCTGCGCACTCGTCCGCGGTGCCTTCGGGCAGTTCGGCGAGGATGCGGGCTTCGGGAAGGTTGGGGGTCGCAATGATCGAAAGGGGCAGCAAGCGTTCGCGCATGGCGTAGCCGACCTCGTCCTTGCCCAGGCGTCCGCCGCCGCCAGCGCGCAGCACCGGGTCGCAGACCACCGGCAAGTGCGGGTGCGCCGAAAGCAGTTCGACCACGGTGTCGACCATTTCCAGGGAACCGAGCATGCCCAGTTTGACGGCGGCGACTTCGGAGTCGTTGAGCACGGCATTGGCCTGGGCCAGTACCCACTCACGGTCCAGGACGCGGAAGTCAGTGACATTGACGGTGTCTTGCACGGTCAGGGCGGTGACGGCCGGAGCCGCATGGCAACCCTGTGCGAGCAGGGCTTCGATATCTGCCTGCAAGCCGGCGCCACCACTTGGGTCGTGGCCGGAGAGACAGAGGACAACGGGGCGAGAGCTGTAGATATTCATGGTGCGCGAGCTTACCACCAAACCTGTTTTTCGGGTGTTGTGGCAGTGTGTTTGGTCGATACATTGTGGCGAGGGGGCTTGCCCCCGTTGGGCAGCGAAGCGGCCCCAGTGACCCGTCAGGTTCATCGAGTCGGCTGGTTTTACGACTGCTTCGCAGCCGAACGGGGGCAAGCCCCCTCGCCACAGTGATATTCCTGTCATTGATAATCGTTCGTTGGTGTTGCTGGAACGCCCGTTCTAGAGCCTTTGTAGGAAAAATTTCTGTGGTTCTCATTGGCCATCAACGGCTATGCTAGAGTGGATCCAAACCAATAACAGGTGATACCGGTTTTACGTCTGCTCAAAAGGAATGGGGGGCTTCCTGACAGAACCGGACAGGCCACGCTGGGGCTTCAATGCGCTATTTGCTGATGTTGCTGTTGTGTTTGCCCCTCCTGGCAAACGCCGTCGAGTTCGATGAGTTCACTCAAAGCCTCCCCTTGGGCCGAACCCTGCAGGTCTATGAGGACGCAGGTGGTCAGGCGACCATCGCGGATATCCGTGCGCAAGCGGCGGCCGGCAACTTCAAACCGCACCACAAAGATACGCTTAACGCCGGGTACTCGCGTTCGGTGTTCTGGCTGAAAATCGACCTGCATTACCGTCCAGCCAATCCGGCGGCGCAAAGGACCTGGCTGCTGGAACTGGCCTATCCGCCCCTCGATCATCTCGATCTCTATTTGCCCGATGCGGCCGGCAACTATCAGTTGGTCAGGCAGACCGGCGATGCCTTGCCCTTCGCCAGCCGCGAGATTCGTCAGAACAACTATCTGTTCGACCTGACGTTCAAGCCGGACCAGGCCGAAACCGTATTCATGCGCTTGCAAAGCGAAGGCTCGATCCAGGCGCCGGTAACCTTGTGGTCGAGCACCGCCTACCTCGAAGAGCAGCCCGTGCGCCTCTACGTACTGGGGCTGATCTACGGCGTACTGCTGGGGATGCTGGTCTACAACCTGTTCATCTACCTCAGCGTGCGCGACACCAGTTACCTCTACTACATCTTTTATATCGCCTCGTTCGGCTTGTATCAGCTGTCGGTAAACGGTGCGGCCGTGCAGTATTTCTGGCCGGACAATCCGTGGTGGGCTAACGCTGCGACGCCGTTTTTCATCGGCTGTGCGGGGCTGTTCGGCAGTCAGTTCGCCCGCAGTTTCCTGCAGATGGCTACCCACAGTCGCTGGCTTGACCGCTTGTTGCTGGCGCTGGTTGCCTTCAGTGCGCTGGTGATCGGCCTGTCATTGATGACCAGCTATGCCCTGGCCTTGCGCCTGGCCACGGCCCTGGCGCTGACATTCACCGTGGTGATTTTTGCCGCCGGGATCTTTGCCTGGCTGCGGGGCCTGCGGGTGGCGCGGTATTTCATCATTGCCTGGTCGGCGTTTTTACTCGGTGGCATCGTCAATACGCTGATGGTGCTTGGATACCTGCCGAACGTGTTCCTGACCATGTATTCCAGTCAGATCGGCTCGGCCATCGAAGTGGCGTTGCTGTCCCTGGCGCTGGCCGACCGCATCAACGCGATGCGCGAGCAGCAGGCTCAAACCCTGTTCGACGCCAGCCAGAAGCTTGAAGTCCTCAACCAGCAACTGGCTCACAGTAACAAGCTCAAGGACGAGTTCCTTGCCACCCTGACCCACGAGTTGCGCACGCCCATGAATGGTGTGATCGGTTCACTGGAGCTGATGCAGACGGTCGAGATGGACCCGGAACTCGAGTACTACCAGCAGACGGCTTCGGGGTCGGCGCGGGACATGATGCGCATGGTCAACGGCATCCTCACCCTCACCGAATTGCAGGCCGGCAAACTCAAGGCCTCGGCCGACACCTTCAGCTTGCGTGGCGTGGTCGAGGCACTGCGCACGCAGTTCGAGGGCAACGCATCGAGCAAGTCGCTGGACTTCAAGGTCGATGTCGCACCAGGTGTGCCGGATCGCTTGCTCGGCGACAACGTCAAGATCGCGCAGTGCCTGGAATGCCTGCTGGATAACGCCATCAAGTTCACAAAGGTCGGCGGTCTGGCGCTGCGGGTGACCGGCAGGACCATCGAGCCCGACCGGCTGGCGTTGACCTTTGCGGTGATCGACACGGGCATTGGTTTCACCGATCTAGGGGAGGCCACGATGTATCAACGGTTCTTCCAGCTCGATGGCTCGATGACCCGTGAATACGGTGGCCTGGGGGTTGGCCTGGCGATTTGCCGACAGTTGGTCGAATTGCTCGGTGGGCGACTGACTCATCGCTCCGAGCCAGGGCGCGGCAGCCGGTTTCAGCTGGATGTGGAAGTCGGGTTGCCGGCGGCCGAACGTCCGGTGACGCCGTTGATGACCCGGGATTTTCCGCGCCTGCGCTTGCCCCAGGATTGTGCCGTGCTGTTGGTGGATGACAACGGCATCAGCCAGTTGGTGATGCGTGGCATGTTGCTCAAGCTGGGCTTTCGCGTACGTACGGCCAACAGCGTCGATGTCGCGCTCGATCTGTTGCAGCGCGAAATGTTTGACGCGGTGCTGGTCGATTGTCAGTTGCCGCTGCCGGACGGTGAGTCGGTGTGCTGCCGGATCCGCGCGTTACCCGGTTATGCCGAGCTGCCGTTGTTCATGATCGCCCTGAGCGGTGACCGAGAACGCTGCCCGACCGGCGCAGTGATTGATCACTTGAACAAACCGGTGAAATTCGAAGACTTGCAGGCCGCGCTCTACCGCCGTGTGCTTTGCCCGCAACAGGGCGAAAGCGCCGACAGTTAGGCGTATATGACACTTTGTTCGGCCGAGGGGCGGTGCTTAACTGAAGTCCCTTGGCCGACCAAAGGAGCCCTGTCATGAACCTGCATCAGTTCGCCGAAACCCACGAAGTCACCAACCAGCCACCGTCACTGGACGGCGCCAACCTGTACCGCATCGACTTGCCGTTGCAGGAATGGTCGCGGCGCTTCGGGGCCGGTTGGGCCGAATCGCGGATCGACGCCTATGGCGCGCTGGCCGGTGGCCCGTTGATGGAAGCCGGGTTCCTGGCCAATCAGAACAAGCCGGTGTTCAACAGCCATGACCGGTTTGGTCATCGCATTGATCTGGTGGAGTTTCATCCGGCCTATCATCAATTAATGCGCACGGCGGTCGAACACGGCCTGACCTCGCTGCCCTGGGCGCACCCGCAGGACGGCGCCCATGTCGCCCGCGCGTCCATGACCTATTTGCACAGCCAGGCCGAGGCCGGCAGTGGATGTCCGCTGACCATGACCTTCGCCAGCGTTCCGGCCATGCGCCTGCAACCGGATCTGGCGCAAAAGTGGCTGCCGAAAATCCTCGCCACCGAATACGACCCGCGCAATGTCGGCATGGTCCACAAGGCCGGAGTCACCATCGGCATGGCCATGACCGAGAAGCAGGGCGGTACCGACGTGCGGGCCAATACCACCAAGGCCTATCCGGTCGGCGCCAGCGGTCCGGGCCAGGCCTATGAACTTGTGGGGCACAAGTGGTTTTGCTCGGCGCCGATGTGCGACGCCTTCCTGACACTGGCGCAGACCGACAAGGGCCTGACCTGTTTCCTGTTGCCGCGCCATCGTCCGGACGACACGCGCAATCAGTTCTATATCCAGCGCCTGAAGAACAAGCTCGGCAACTGCTCCAACGCTTCCAGCGAAGTGGAGTTCCGTGGAGCATTGGCGTGGATGGTCGGTGAAGAGGGCCGTGGCGTTCCGACAATCATCGAAATGGTCGCCATGACCCGCTTCGATTGCATGGTCGGTTCCAGTTCGCTGATGCGTCAGGCGCTGACCCAGGCCAGCCATCACTGCGCTCACCGATCGGTTGGCGGCAAACTGCTCAGCGAACAGCCGTTGATGCAGAACGTGCTGGCGGATCTGGCGCTGGAAAGCGAAGCGGCCCTGGCGTTGAGCCTGCGCATGGGCCGGGCGCTGGATCATCTGGATGATTCGCAGGAAGCCAAATTCGCCCGCCTGGTGACGGCGGTGGGCAAGTACTGGATCTGCAAACGGGCGCCGGCGATGATCAACGAAGCGGCCGAATGCATGGGCGGCGCGGGTTATGTCGAAGACAGCATCCTGCCGCGGCTTTACCGCGAGGCGCCGGTGAATTCGACCTGGGAAGGCTCCGGCAACGTGCAGTGCCTCGACGTGCTGCGTGCCCTGTCGAAAGAACCAGGCGTGCTCGATGCGCTGTTCAGCGAGTTGGGCGATGGCCATGGCGACAAGCGCCTGGCGGCGCACATCAGCCAGTTGCAGGCGGCCTTCAAGGACACCAGCGACATCCAGTACCGCGCCCGGCAACTGACTGAAGACATTGCTCTGGGGCTGCAGGCGAAGCTGTTGCTGGAAGCCGGGAATGCGGTGGTCAGTGATGCCTTCATCGCCAGTCGCCTGAATGGCGGCGGCCGAGTGTATGGCGCGTTACCACGAGGCCTGGACGTGGAAGCGATTGTCGCCCGTTCGACTCCTCAAGGCTTCTGATCAGCGCCGTAAACTCCTGTGGGAGCGAGCTTGCTCGCGATGACGGATCAACATTCAACAGTGATGTTGACTGATGCGCCGCTATCGCGAGCAAGCTCGCTCCCACAGTTGTTCTCTGTACTCAGTCAATGCCACTGTTCCCGTGAAGCGACGATGCAGGCAAGATGAAGGTCTGCAAGTCAGAACACAGGATGCTGATCGTGACCGAAGCTTTTATTGTCGTTCAAACCGCCGAGCAAGCCGTGGATCGGCTTGCACTCTTGCACAATCGTGCAACCACCGCGTTGAGCCAGGCGCTCAAGCGCTACCTCAAGGATCGCGTCGAGCCCGATGCCGAACAGCGCTCGATGTTCCGCTATCCCGAATTGCGCCTGACCTATCACTGCCAGGGCGAAGTCCCGCAGACCACCCGTGCCTACGCCAAGGTCCAGCTGCCGGGCACCTACAGCGTCACCGTCACCCATCCCTCGGCTTTCCGTAAATACCTGCTGGAACAGCTCGTTCCGCTGATGCACGACTTCACCGTGACCGTGGAAGTCGGAGTCAGCCAGCAGAACATCCCGTATCCGTATGTGGTCGAGCAGGGCGATGAGCTGGCGGGCTCCGGCGTCACCGCCGCCGTACTGGCGCGGGTGTTCCCGAGTACCGACCTGTCGGCGGCGACCGACGGCATTGCCGACGGTCTGTACGATTGGGAAAACACCGACCCGCTGCCCCTGGCGCTGTTCGATGCCGCACGGGTGGATTTCTCCCTGCGCCGACTGGTGCATTACACCGGCAGCGACTGGCGGCATGTGCAGCCGTGGATTCTGCTGACCAACTATCACCGCTACGTCGATCAGTTCATCGTCCATGGTCTGGAGCAACTGCGCAACGACCCGCGTTTCGTGCGCATGGTGCTGCCGGGCAACGTGATCATCGAAAAGAGCATGGATCACGGCGAAGCCTCGGCGATTGCCGCCGGGGTGGTCTGGCACCGCTACCAGATGCCGGCGTATCACCTGATCGCCAGCGATGGCCACGGCGTGACCCTGGTCAACATCGGTGTCGGCCCGTCCAACGCCAAGAACATCACCGACCACCTGGCCGTGCTGCGCCCGCACTGCTGGCTGATGATCGGTCACTGCGGCGGCCTGCGTCAGTCGCAGACCATTGGCGACTACGTGCTGGCCCACGCCTACATGCGTCGCGACGGAATTCTCGACCGGGTGGTGCCGCCGAACATTCCGATTCCGGCGTTGGCCGAAGTGCAGCTCGCGCTTCAGCAAGCGGCGGCCAACGTCACCGGCGAGAAGGGCGACGAACTGAAGAAACGCCTGCGTACCGGCACCGTGCTGACCTACGACGACCGTAACTGGGAGCTGCGCTGGGCGCAGGAGCGGCCGCTGATCAACCTGTCCCGCGCCGTGGCGGTGGACATGGAAAGCGGCACCATTGCCGCGCAGGGTTATCGCTTGCGGGTGCCGTACGGCACGTTGCTGTGCGTCTCGGACAAGCCGCTGCACAGCGAAATCAAGTTGCCGGGCTCGGCCAACGCTTTCTATGAGCGCGCGGTCAGCCAGCACCTGAAGATCGGTATCGAGGCGGTGGATCTGTTGCGCACCGAACTCAACTCGCTGCACTCGCGCAAACTGCGCAGCTTCGACGAGCCGCCGTTCCGCTAACGGTTTGTCATGGTCATTTGGCGGTCAGGGCACTAGCATTAGCAGCCCTGACCGTTAGATGTTGTTTTGCCCATGTCGCGTCCATCTCGTCCACCTTCCCGTCGCCCCGGCGCGAAGCCATCCCCATCAGCCCCGCGCCGTGTCGCCAAGGCGCCACCAGCCGAGCCGAAGCTGATCCTGTTCAACAAACCTTTCGATGTGCTGACGCAATTCAGCGACGGCGAAGGGCGCGCGACCCTCAAGGATTACATCGATGTAGCGGGAATCTATCCGGCCGGACGGCTGGACCGCGACAGCGAAGGCTTGTTGCTGCTGACCAACGACGGCCAGCTTCAGGCGCGGATCGCCGATCCGAAACACAAGCTGGCCAAGACCTATTGGGTGCAGGTCGAGGGCGAGCCGAACACCGAACAGTTGCAGCGCTTGCGCGACGGCGTCGAATTGAATGACGGCATGACCTTGCCCGCCGAGGCACGGCAACTGGACGAGCCTGAGCTGTGGCCGCGCAATCCGCCGGTTCGCTTTCGTAAAAGCGTGCCGACCAGCTGGCTTGAGTTGGTGATTCGCGAAGGGCGCAACCGGCAGGTGCGGCGCATGACCGCTGCGGTCGGGTTGCCGACCTTGCGCCTGGTGCGAGTCAGGATCGGCGACTGGACGATCGAAGGGCTCGATCAGGGACAGTGGAAAGAAGTACCGGCGCGCTTATAAAGTGCCGGATTCGATCAGGCCGATCACCACGCTCTTGATGATGAACGCCGCCACGCCCAAGCCCAGCACGAAAAACAGAATGAACGAGCCAAAGCGCCCGGCCTTGGACTTTTTCGCCAGATCCCAGACGATGAAACCCATGAAAATGATCAGGATCGTGACCAGACCGGTCATCATCCATTCTTCGAAAACGGCAGGATCCATCGAACATCTCCAGCACAGGCGAGGCTAAAAGGGCGCGGCGAGTATACGCCGCACTGGCTTCGTGCAGTATTGACCTGCGTCGGTGTGTCGCAGTCATTCGTCGCCTGTGCCGGCCCCATCGCGAGCAAGCTCGCTCCCACAAAGTTTTGTGTTGACCGCAGTGTCGTGATCCATACAAAACCTGTGGGAGCGAGCTTGCTCGCGATGGCGTCCTCAGCTGCGCAGATGAGTCAAAGGCAGTTCGGTGCTGTTCAACACCTGATTCAACACAAAACTCGATCGCACGCTGGTCACGCCTTCAATCCGCGTCAGATGCCCCAGCAGCAGTTTCTGGTAGTGATCCATGTCCGGCACCACGACCTTGAGCTGATAGTCGGCATCCATCCCGGTCACCAGGCTGCATTCGAGCACTTGGGGCAGGGTGCGGATGGCCGCTTCGAAATTCTCGAAACGCTCCGGCGTGTGACGGTCCATGCCGATCAGCACGTAAGCGGTCAGGCTCAGGCCCAGCATCTTGCGGTCGAGCAGGGCGACCTGGCGGGAAATGTAGCCGTCGTCTTCCAGTTGCTTGACCCGCCGCGAGCACGGCGAAGGCGAAAGGCCGATGCGCTCGGCCAGCTCCTGGTTGGAGATGCGTGCGTCGCGCTGCAATTCCGCCAGAATACTCAGGTCGTAACGGTCGAGCTTGCTCATCAATCGGTCCTTTGTCGTAACTATTGCGGAGGATTATGTATCTAGGGTTAAAAATTGCGCAAGTGATGTTTAATTCAGCAATCTTCGCAATCCTCTGCCGGCGCTCCCGGCCTATTCTTATCACCAGAATCACTGCTCGGACAAACAGTCCAGTGCGGCTCGCCGAATCAGGCCCGCCGCGGTCGCCACCCCCACCGGGGATGTGCCGGCCCCCGAGCTACACACTGTCCAGAAGACGGCGTGAGGTGAGCCGACGCCACAAGTGTCGAGCCAGGACGAAGTTCTCTAAGGGGAGGCCGACGGGTCTCCCCTTTTTCTTGCGTGGAATTTGACCCGCTGGCCTCAATAAATAAGTTGTGTGACAGATAACCTGTCACAGAACCGGCCAGCGCTTTCCCAGTCTTAAGTACAGGCCCTTACCCGCAATGAGGTAAAGCATGAAATCGCGCATCTGGCGTTTGGCCGGTGTTGGTTTGTTGTGTGTCAGTGTCTCGGTGCAAACGATGGCCGATGAGCCGCAAAACCGTGGCCATGATGGCGGGCAACGCGGCCAGGGTGGGCATCAGGGCGATAACCAGGGCCGTGGTGGCGGTGACCAGCCGCATCCGCAAAACGGCCAGCAGCAGAATCAGCCCCGGGCGCAGAACAAGGACAACCGCCAGAAAGAGCACGGCGGCCAGAATCAACGTCAGGACAATGACCAGAGGCAGAGCCGTCCAGCGCCGGATTTCAACAACCAGGTGCGCTCGCCGCCGCCACCGCCGCAGATGCCGGCCACTGACATGCCAATCCAGCCCCGGCCCGACACCGTGCGCCAGACCCAGGAGCCGCAGCGCGGTTACTACAAGGACCAGCCACGTCGCAACGATGACAAACAGCGCTGGAGTGGTTACACAGTCGCACCGTCCTATGACAATCACGGGCAGGGGCGCCCGAGTGGACGCGGCAACGGCTGGGGGCCTGGCCCCAGGTATCGTCCCGGTCAAGTGATCGACCGCTTTCCCGAGCGCGACTACCGCGTGCCTTACCGTGGCATGGATTACTTCTATTCCGGTGGCTACTGGTATCGCCCGCTGGGCCCGCGTTACGTGGTGGTGCAGCCACCGCGCGGGATTCGTGTCAGGTACCTGCCCGATTACGCCGAGCAGGTATGGATCGGCGGGGCGCTGCTGTTCCTGGCGGCCGGTTCCTATTATGCCTATCAGCAAAGCACTCAGGACTACGTCGTGGTCGAACCGCCGGTTGGCCAGCCGCAACCACCCGCTGGCAACAGCGGTTATGACGTGGAGGCGTATCCAGCCAACGGGCAGTCGCCGGAGCAGGTCAGTCGGGACGGTTACGAGTGTTATCAATACGCGGTGCAGCAGAGTGGTTTCGATCCACGAACCGCCACCTACCAGCCAGACCCGTCGGTGGTGCAAGCCTACCGACAGGCCCAGGGTAACTGCCTGAGCAGTCGCGGTTATCAGGTGACTTACTGATCCCGCGCGGCTTTCACCACTTCCTGCGGGTCGGCGTGCACCAGCACTTCGGCCCGCGGGTAGGCGGTGTGAATGGCGGCGGCAGCCTGATCGCTGATGCCATGGGCAACGGATAGCGTCAGCTCCCCCGGCAGCTCCAGATGCAACTGCACAAACCACTGGTTGCCGGAGATCCGCGTGCGCAGGTCATGGGCACCCAATACGCCGGGGACGCTGCACGCCAATTCCAGCATGTGCTGGCTGACCTCCGGCGGCAGTTCTTCATCCATCAACACCGCGAAGCTCTCCCGGGCGATCTGCACCGCGCTCCACAGAATGTAGACGGCGATTCCCAGGCCGAACCAGGGGTCGACCTGATGCAGTCCAAACCCGGCCAACACCAGCGCGATCAGAATGCTGCCGTTGAGCAGCATGTCCGAGCGGTAGTGCAGGGAGTCGGCGCGCACCGCGTTGGAGCCGGTGGCCTTGACCACCCGATGTTGAAACATCAACAAAGCCAGGGTCAGCACGAGGGAAAACACAATCACGCCGATACTGATCCACGGTGCGCCCACGGGCTCGGGATGCTTCAACCGATCGTAGGCCTGCAACGCGATCAGTACCGCACTGCCGCCGATGAACAATGCCTGGGCCATGCCCGCCAATGACTCGGCCTTGCCGTGCCCGTAGCGATGATCATTGTCGGCGGGGCGCAGGGCGTAATGCACCGCCAGCAGGTTGAGCAATGACGTGACGCCGTCGAGTGTCGAGTCGGTGAGCCCGGCGAGCATGCTCACCGAGCCGCTCAACCACCAGGCAATGGCTTTGGCGACGATCAGGATGCATGCCACCGCCACCGAGGCACGGGTCGCCAGCCGCAGCAGGCGGGCGTGTTCGGAGCTGGAGGTCATAGGGGCCATCGTTCCTTGAAGAGTCCTTTCGTGCGTAGGGACTACGCGGCGGGTTGCAGGCCGAACATCGCCAGTTGCTGGGCGTTGCCTTTGCTCTGGATCAGGCGTGGATCGTCCAGCGGGAAGCTGCGACCCAGTTCGCTTTCCAGAATAGTCTGCAACTTGCGGTTATCGACTTTGCCGTCGGCGCCGATGGCTTCCTTGAGTTTTTCCGGTGCAACTTGTGCGGTCTCTCCCGGCGCGTAGTAAATCGCGCCGGTGGCGAAGTCCACGGCAAACGCAATCAGGCCGGGAATGATGTAGAACAGCAGGCCCACGGCGTCGAGCGCGGCGATGGCCGGGTCGATCTTGCCTTCGATCTGGCCACGGCGATCCGGGTAGAAGATCGAACCGCAGGCGGTCACTTGAGTCAGCAAGGTTGCGACCAGAACACCGCCAATCAGGCGAAAGGGAGCACGCATATGAAATCTCCTGGGTAATCTCGAAACGAAACGTCGTCGGTATGAATTAAGACCCTGACGAACGCCTTGCAGTTCGCCGTTATACTCGCCGCTCTGTTTGGGAGCCAGCATGATTTCTTTGCCGATCGATGAAGTTTTACCCGCCCTGCGTGAAGCCCTCGCTACACGCCACGAAGCCGTGCTCGAAGCGCCGCCCGGCGCCGGTAAAACCACCCGCGTGCCTTTGGCCTTGCTAAACGAACCGTGGCTGGCCGGCCAGACCATCCTGATGCTCGAACCCCGCCGGTTGGCCGCGCGCGCAGCGGCTGAACGGCTGGCCAGTGAGCTGGGGGAGAAGGTCGGCGAAACCGTGGGTTATCGCATTCGGCTCGACAGCAAGGTCGGTCCCAACACCCGAATTGAAGTGGTCACCGAAGGTATCCTCACCCGGCGTTTGCAGGACGACCCGGCGCTTGAGGGCGTGGGCCTGCTGATCTTCGACGAATTTCACGAACGCAGCCTCGACGCGGATCTGGCTCTGGCCCTGAGCCTCAATGGCCGGGAACTGTTCCGTGACGATCAGCCGCTGAAAATCCTCTTGATGTCCGCCACGCTCGAAGGCGAACGCTTGGCCGGGTTGCTCGACGACGCACCGATCCTGCGCAGCGAAGGGCGCATGTTCCCGGTGGCGATGCGCTGGGGCCGACCGTTCCAGTCCGGTGAATTCATCGAGCCGCGCTTGGTACAAACCATTCTTGAAGCCTTGAACGACGAAACCGGCAGTGTGTTGGTGTTCCTGCCGGGGCAGGCGGAAATCCGGCGCGTGCATCAGCAACTGGCCGATGCCTTGGGCGAAAACACTCAGGTTCTACTGTGCCCATTGCACGGTGAACTGGACCTCGCCGCGCAACGGGCAGCCATCGATCCGGCACCGGCGGGCAAGCGCAAAGTGGTGCTGGCCACCAACATCGCCGAAACCAGCCTGACCATCAATGGCGTGCGCGTGGTGATCGATGCGGGGCTGGCTAGGGTGCCGCGTTTCGACCCCGGCAGCGGCATGACCCGTCTCGACACCCAGCGCATTTCCAAGGCCAGCGCCACCCAGCGCGCGGGCCGGGCCGGGCGCCTGGAGCCGGGCGTGTGTTATCGCTTGTGGTCCCAGGATCAGCACGAGCAACTGGCGGCCTATGGCAGTGCGGAAATTCTTTCGGCGGACCTCGCCGGGCTGGCCTTGCAACTGGGACGTTGGGGCGTAAAACCCGAACAGTTGGTGTGGCTCGACGTGCCGCCTGCCGCCGCCTATGCACAGGCTCAAGATTTGCTGGAACGCCTCGGAGCGTTGGATGGCGAAACGCTGACTCGTCACGGTCAGGCCATGGCCGAACTGCCGGCGCATCCGCGCATTGCGCATTTGCTGTTGCGCGGCCAGGCGCTGGGTCTGGCGGACATGGCCTGCGACGTCGCGGCACTGCTCGGCGAGCGCGATATCTTGCGCGGCGCCGGGGCGGACTTGCACAGCCGACTGGTATTGCTGTCTGGCGAAGAACGCGCCGCACGGGGTGCCCAGGGTGGGGTGCAGCGCGCACGGCAACTGGCGCGGCAGTATCGTGGTTACCTACGGGGCAAAGCAGCGGAGCCGGTCAGCGATCCAGATCACCCGCGCTGGCTCGGCGCATTGCTGGCGCTGGCCTATCCCGACCGGGTCGCTCAGCAACGGCGCGCCGGTGGTGCGGAGTATCGCTTGGCCAACGGACGTGCCGCACTGTTCGCCGAGGCCGATAGCCTGATGAAGCAGCCGTGGCTGGTGATCGCCGATCTGGGCAGTCGCCAGGGCCAGCGTGAGGAGCGGATTTATCTGGCGACGGACTTCGATCCGGCACTCTTCGATTCAGTGCTGGCCGAGCAGGTTCGCTGCGTCGATCAACTGGATTGGGATGAACGTGAAGGCGTACTGCGGGCCGAGCGTCAGCGCAAGGTTGGTGAGCTGATCCTCAGTCGTGAACCGCTGACCGGTCTCGATGAAACCGCCCGCAGCCAGGCGCTGGTCAACCTGGTGCGGCGCAAAGGCCTGGAGCTGTTGCCGTGGACCCCGGAGTTGCGTCAGTGGCAGGCGCGGGTCGCCTTGTTGCGGCAACTGGACTTGGCCAGCAAGGGCGAAAGCGAATGGCCGGATGTCAGCGACGCAGCGTTGCTCAAAAGTCTTGAACACTGGTTGATGCCGTATCTGGGCAAAGTCTCGCGACTCAGCCACTTCGCCAACCTGGATCTGTCGAGCATCGTCCACAACCTGCTGCCGTGGCCGCTGCCACAACGCTTGGACGAGCTGGCGCCCCATCATTTGAGCGTGCCGTCAGGCTCGTCGATTCGTCTGGACTACAGCGAACAGCCGCCGATTCTCGCGGTGCGCTTGCAGGAACTGTTCGGACTGGCCGAGACCCCGCGCATTGCCGGGGGGCGGCAGGTGGTCAAACTGCATCTGTTGTCCCCGGCGCGGCGGCCGGTGCAGGTGACTCAGGACCTGGCCAACTTCTGGCGCAGCACCTACGCCGAAGTGAAGAAGGATTTGAAGGGGCGTTATCCGAAGCATTATTGGCCGGATGATCCGCTGGTGGCCGAAGCAACTGCGCGGATCAAACCCCGTAAATAACGGTTAACACAGGACTCACAGAAATTACTGCGATCTTTCGGATTTGGCGGTGAGCTGTTCGCGGCAATAGTCCGCAAACAACTGTGCCGGCTTGGTCAGTTGCCCACGCTTGAGCCACGCCGCCACCAGTCCCGAACCGGTGACGTCTTCGGCAATGTCCACGCACACCACTTTCTGCCCGTCGTAGGTGCACTCCGAATGCGGTTTGGTCACCAGGATCGAGAACCCGAACCCTTGGCCAACCATGCCCCGCACCATCTCGATCGAAGGCGAGCTGAAGGCGATGCGTGGCGTCAGGCCCAGCTCATCGAACAGGCTGACGAAGTAGGTCCGACTCGGCTGCACGTCCAGAAGAATCATTGGCTCCAGGCACAGGTCCCGCAGCGACACCTGTGCCTGCTGGGCAAAACGGTGATCGGCTGGCAGCAGCGCGTAAGGTCGTTGCGCCGGCATCAGCGGTTCGGTCTCGATGGTGCCGTCCAGATCGTGCTCGTAAAGGATCGCCAGGTCGAAAGCGCCGGAGGTCAGGCCCTGCACCAGCTCTTGTTGCTCGCCGTCGCGGATGCGGATTTCCACCCCCGGGTACAACGCCGAAAATCCGGCGATCAATTGCGGCAGGTACAGCGGCGCGACGGTTTCGAAGCAGCCGATATCGATCTGCCCGGAGACCACATCGTTGTCGGCCAGGGCGTTCTGTTCGAACTCCTTGGCCATGCGCAGCAGTTCCTGGGCCTTGCGGTAGAAGCGTGCACCACTGGGGGTCAATGACACGCCCTGTGCATGGTGACGAATCAGCAGCTGCACGCCGAAGCTGTCTTCCAGCCCTTTGATGGCCGTGGAGATCGAGGGCTGGGCGATGTACAGCTTGCGCGAGGCCTCGGCCACGCTGCCGCACTCGACGGTGGTGATGAAGTATTTCAGTTGACGCAGATTGTAGGCAGCCACAGCGAACCTCGGGGGGAGAACGGATCAGGCATCCTGGCAATTTGCGCGCCACCCCTATCCGCTCGGGTAGCGATTTGTTGTGGTTGAACAATAACCACATGCTGCGCCAGAAGGGAGATCGGCTACGTAGTTTTTTCTTGGCCTGCGAACACATTTTTACTGGTTTTCCACCGCTTGGGCCTGAGCGACTATCCAATACACAAGAATGTCCTCTGGAGCATCTGAACGTGTTCGAGCTTGAGTATTGGCAACGCAAGGCCGCTTCCCTGCGGTTTCCCGACCAGGCCGTGATCGACGGCCAGCGCCGCCCGGCGCAGTCGGGGCAGACTTTCGCCGCGATCAACCCCGCCACCAGCCAATGCCTGGCCAACGTTGCCGCCTGCGGCGAAGAAGACGTGAACGCGGCGGTACACAATGCGCGGCAGGTTTTCGAGGCAGGCACCTGGGCTGCGCGCTCACCGACCGAACGCAAGCAAGTGCTGTTGCGCCTGGCCGATTTGATCCTCGAAAACCGTGAAGAACTGGCGCTGCTCGACTCGCTGAACATGGGCAAGCCCGTCGCGGATGCCTACAACATCGACGTGCCGGGTGCCGCGGGAGTGTTCCGCTGGTACGCCGAAAGCCTCGACAAACTCTACGATCAGGTCGCGCCGAGTGCGCAGAACGTGCTGGCAACCATTACTCGCGAAGCCCTGGGCGTGGTGGCTGCGGTGGTGCCGTGGAATTTCCCTCTGGACATGGCGGCGTGGAAACTCGCCCCGGCCCTGGCCGCCGGTAACTCGGTGATCCTCAAGCCTGCCGAACAGTCGCCGTTTTCCGCCCTGCGCCTGGCTGAGCTGGCGCTGGAAGCCGGTGTGCCTGCGGGTGTGCTGAACGTGCTGCCGGGGCTCGGCGAGCAGACCGGCAAGGCCCTCGGCCTGCACCCGGACGTCGATTGCCTGGTGTTCACCGGCTCCACCGAAGTCGGCAAATATTTCATGCAGTACTCGGCACAATCGAACCTCAAGCAGGTGTGGCTGGAGTGCGGAGGCAAGAGCGCCAACCTGGTGTTTGCCGATTGTCAGGATCTGGACCTGGCGGCCGAGAAAGCCGCGTTCGGTATCTTCTTCAATCAGGGCGAAGTCTGCTCGGCCAATTCGCGGTTGCTGGTGCAGCGCTCGATCCATGACGAGTTTGTCGAACGCCTCAAAGCCCAGGCCGAACGCTGGTTGCCGGGCGATCCGCTGGACCCGTCGAGCGCCGCCGGGGCCATCGTCGACAGCCGTCAGACCGCGCGCATCATGAAGTTCATCCAGCAAGCCGAACAGCAAGGCGCGACCAGGATCTGTGGCGGTCGGCAGTCGATCATCAACGGCTCGGACAACTTCATCCAGCCGACGATTTTCACCGGCGTGACGCCGGACATGCCGCTGTTTCGCGATGAAGTGTTCGGCCCGGTTCTGGCCGTCACGGCGTTCGACGACGAGGCCCACGCCTTGCAATTGGCCAACGACAGCGTCTACGGTCTGGCGGCTTCGCTGTGGACCGACGACCTCAACCGCGCCCACCGTGTGGCGCGACAATTGCGGGCCGGTACGGTGTCGGTCAACAGCGTCGATGCGCTGGACGTGACCGTGCCTTTTGGCGGTGGCAAGCAGTCGGGTTTCGGCCGCGACCTGTCCCTGCATTCATTCGATAAATACACCCAGTTGAAGACCACCTGGTTTCAATTGCGCTGATAACAAAACGGAGAACTGGCGATGACCACACCACGTGATACCCGCGACTACCAGGCCGCCGACGCTGCGCACCACATCCATGCGTTCGTCGATCAGAAAGCCCTCAATGACGAGGGGCCACGGGTGATGGTCCGTGGCGAGCGCCTGCACCTGTGGGACAACGATGGCCGGCGTTACCTCGACGGCATGTCCGGGTTGTGGTGCACCAACCTCGGTTACGGGCGCAAGGACCTGGCCGCCGCGGCAAGCCGGCAGCTGGAACAGTTGCCGTACTACAACATGTTTTTCCACACCACCCACCCGCAGGTGATCGAGCTGTCCGAGCTGCTGTTCAGCCTGCTGCCGGCTCACTACAGCCACGCGATCTACACCAACTCAGGCTCTGAAGCCAACGAGGTGTTGATCCGCACGGTGCGTCGTTACTGGCAGGTGCTCGGCAAGCCCGAGAAGAAAATCATGATCGGTCGCTGGAACGGTTACCACGGTTCGACCCTGGCCGCGACGGCGCTGGGCGGCATGAAGTTCATGCACGAAATGGGCGGCATGATTCCGGACATCGAGCATATCGACGAGCCGTACTTCTTCGCCCACGAAGGCAACCTGACTCCGGCCGAATTCGGTCTGCGCGCGGCGCAGCAACTGGAAGCGAAGATCCTCGAACTGGGTGCTGACAAGGTCGCGGGCTTTATCGCCGAACCGTTCCAGGGCGCCGGCGGCATGATCTTCCCGCCGGAAAGCTACTGGCCGGAAATCCAGCGCATCTGCCGCAAGTACGATGTGCTGCTGTGCGCCGATGAAGTGATCGGCGGCTTCGGTCGCACCGGCGAATGGTTCGCCCACGAGTACTTCGGGTTCGAGCCGGACACCCTGTCCATCGCCAAGGGCCTGACCTCGGGCTACATCCCCATGGGCGGCTTGATCCTGTCGAAGAAAATGGCCTCGGTGCTGGTGGAGCAGGGCGGTGTGTTTGCCCACGGCCTGACCTATTCCGGGCACCCGGTGGCGGCGGCTGTGGCGATTGCCAACCTCAAGGCCCTGCGCGATGAAGGCGTGGTGACGCGGGTCAAGGATGACATCGGCCCGTACCTGCAGCAGTGTCTGCGCGAAGTGTTCGGCAAGCACCCGCTGGTGGGTGACATCCAGGGCACCGGCATGGTTGCGGCGCTGCAACTGGCCGAAGACAAAACCAGCCGCAAGCGTTTTGCCAATGAGAACGACATTGCGTGGCGCTGCCGTACGATCGGTTTTGAAGAGGGCGTGATCATTCGCTCGACCTTGGGCCGGATGATCATGGCGCCGGCGTTGATTGCCAGCCGTGAGGAGATTGATGAGCTGATCGCCAAGACCTTGAAAGCAGTGGATCGTACGGCGCAGGAGTACGGCCGGCTCTGACATTTGTAGCGTTCTTGCGGGCCTCTTCGCGGGCAAGCCCGCTCCCACAGGTTATGTGTAATGCCCAAATATTGCGGCTGGCACAAACCCTGTGGGAGCGAGCTTGCTCGCGATAGCTATTGCTCAAACAACACATTTCCCAAGTCTTGCTCTCACCCTGTGCATCCCCGCCCACAGCGCCCTTTCGCGGTGCGCGCTAACGAGTTTTTTCATCGTTCGCATCCACATATTTCCTCATTTTCCTAATCCCGCCCTTGGGCCAACATCGATCTCGCCAGCCCACCGAATGCTGCCCGCCGAAGGGTCCCCGAGAGACCACAGGTTGCAGCCGATTCAGGGCTCGCCGTACTGCCCATGACAAAACTAAATCAACAGCTTTGGGAGTGCTCCATGATCAAGTCCTTGCTTACCCGCGTTGCCCATCCACTGGCGGTCACCGCCATCGCCGCGACGGTCGCCACCAGCGCCCAGGCCGGCACCCTGTCCATCGGTCATACCACCTGGGTCGGCTACGGCACCCTGTACCTGGCCAAGGACCTTGGCTACTTCAAGGAAAACGGTTTGACCGTCGAATTGCCGGTGGTCGAGGAAGCGGCGATGTACATGGCCGCACAAGCTTCCGGCGAGTTGTCCGGCTCGGCGTCGACCATCGACGAGGTGCTCAAGTACCGTCCGCAATTCTGCTTCAAGGCCGTGGCCGCGCTGGACGACAGCCATGGTGGCGACGGCGTGCTGGTGGGCAAGGACGTCAAGAGCCTGCAGGAACTCAAGGGCAAGGCCGTTGCAGTCAACGAAGGTTCGACCTCGCAGTTCTGGCTGTCCTATCTGCTGAAAAAGCACGGCATGAGCATGAGCGACATCACCGTGCAGAACATGACGGCCGACGACGCCGCCACCGCGTTCATCGCCGGTCGCGTACCGGCCGCCGTGACTTGGGAGCCGCACCTGTCGATGGTTCGCGACAAGAAGCAGGGCAAGGTGCTGATCGACAGCAGCAGCACACCGGGGGTGATCGTCGATGTGGTCGCACTGAACTGCAGCGTGATCGAAAAACAGCCGGAAGACGTCAAGGCCCTGGTGGCCGGTTTGTACAAAGCTGTGCAGTACACCAAGGATCATCCACAGGAAGCCTACAAAATCATGGCCAAGGGTGTCGGCGGTTACCTGGCCGATCCGAAGGAAATGGAAGCGGCCGCACAGGGCGTGCGTTTCTACGATCAGGCCATGAGCGAAAAACTGCTGGGTTCGCCGGGTAAACCGGGTGACAGCGCACCGCTGATCAAGCTGGCCAACGAGACCGCCAGCGAGCTGCAAGGCAAGCCCTACAACGTCAGCAATGACGACCTGATCGACAACCGCTTCGTCACCCCGCTCTAGGAGGCTGCATGTTCAAGCGCAATTCATGGCTGAGCCGCTGCATCACGCCCAAGACCGGATTGCCGGTCTCGGTGATCTGGAGCGCGAGCGGCCTGGCCTGGGTGCTGTTGGTCGGCCTGTGGGCCGGGTTGTCCTACGGCGGCGTGGTGCCGGGCATGTTCCTGCCGACGCCGGGCGCGGTGGTCGAGGCCGCCGTGCGGTTAGGCCGCGACGGCACCCTTGGCCAACATGTGTGGGCCAGTGTCGAAGTGGTGATGGTCGGTTTCATCGTGTCGTCCCTGGTGGCGGTGCCCCTGGGCTTGTTGATGGGCAGCTTTCGCATCGTCCAGGCCTTCCTTGAGCCGCTGGTGAATTTCATTCGCTACCTGCCGGTGACCTCGTTCGTGCCGCTGTTCATCCTGTGGATCGGCATCGGTCTGGAGCAGCGGGTGTCGGTGATCATTTTCGGCGTCTTCTTCCAGCAACTGGTGATGATCGCGGACGTGTCCAAAGGCATCTCCAAGGACCTGATCAACGCCTCCTACACCCTTGGCTCGAACCGTCGTGACGCGGTGCTGCATGTGATTGCCCCGGCGTCCTTGCCGGGCGTGCTCGACACCCTGCGGGTGACCATGGGCTGGGCCTGGACTTACCTGGTGGTGGCTGAACTGGTGGCCGCATCCAGTGGCCTGGGTTACCTGAGCCTCAAGGCCATGCGTGGCTTCCAGGTGGATGTGATTTTCCTCGCCATCGCGATCATCGGCCTGCTGGGCCTGGTCACCGATCAACTGTTCCGTTTCCTTCGTCTGAGGATCACCGCATGGGCTCAGTAACCGCCGCCACTCATCGTTTTGTTGCCCCCCAGGCCGCCCCGGTGAACGCGCCACGGCTGAAGGTGGACAAGGTCAGCCTGAGTTACAAGAAACCCGATGGCGGAACCTTTACCGCGTTACAGGGGGTGTCGTTCGAAGTGCCGGACCAGCAATTCGCTGTGCTGGTTGGGCCTTCGGGCTGCGGCAAGTCGAGCCTGCTGTATCTCACCGCCGGCCTGGCCGAACCGACCTCGGGTGAGATTTACGTCGGCGGTCAGCAGGTCGAAGGCCCCGGCGCGGACCGCGGCATGGTGTTCCAGAGCTACACGCTGTTCCCGTGGCTGACGGTGCGGCAGAACGTCGAGTTCGGCCTCAAGCGGCGTGGCATGCCGGCGGCGCAACGCAAGGACATCGTCGACTACTACGTCAATGAAGTGGGCCTGAGCGGCTTTGCCGACAACTACGCCAAGCAGTTGTCCGGCGGGATGATGCAACGTGTCGCCATTGCCCGCGCACTGGCCAATGACCCGCAGATCCTGCTGATGGACGAACCCTTCGGCGCTCTCGACAGCCAGACGCGCCTGCAAATGCAGCAGTTGTTGCTGCGGGTGTGGGGCAACAGCAAGAAGACTGTGTTGTTCGTGACCCACGACATCGACGAGGCGATTCTGCTGGGCGACCGGGTGTATGTGATGGGGGCCAGGCCGGGGCGGATCAAGCAGATTCTGGATGTGCCGATCGAGCGTCCACGCAACCTGGACATGGCCATGGAGCGCTCGTTCATCGAGATGAAGCGCGAGATCTTCGGGCTGCTGCATGATGATCTGGAAGAGGTGCATTAAACCCGATTCCAGCCCGTGCACCATCCCTGTGGGAGCGAGCTTGCTCGCGATTGCGATTTGTCATTCAGCATTGATGTCGACTGACACGACGCCATCGCGAGCAAGCTCGCTCCCACAGGTTTTGTGTTTGGCTGGAGTGAGGTGTCAGGGCACAGCTGGCAACAGAAACCGCGCAATCACCGGCAGGTGATCGGAGATGCGCAATGTATCGTCCTGCCGCACCATCGCCTCCACCCGTTTGATCCGCGGACTGTAGAACAGGTAGTCGACGGTCCGGTCCGGGCCGTTCAGTCCGGGGTCGTTCGGGTAGTGGGTCAGCCAGCGCTCGCGGTCGATACCACTGGCTTCGTTGTTGGTCGGGATCATCGGGTACTTGTCCCACAGCAGGTGTAACAGGCTGTCGGCGGAGTAGGGCGCGCGTTGTGCATCGGGCAGGCGCTGATACTGGCCCAGCGGCAGCAGGTTGAAATCCCCACCGATCAACCACGGCGTGCCACGGCTTTCGAGTTTATCGAGGGCCCTGGCCACGGCGTTCACCTGGTTTTGCAAGGTGTTGTCGGCTCGATTGGCGCGCTCCAGATGGGTATTGAGCACCGCTATTTGCCCGCCATCACTCAATGGCAGGTAGCTCACCAGCAAGGCGTCTCTGGGTTTGAATTGGCGGCTGACCGGATTGCCCGAGGCGACTGGCAGTTGCAGCCGTTCGGCATGTTCGATCCGGTAACGGCTCAGGGTTGCCAGTTGCCGGCCGACACTGCCGAAGATGTGCGGATTCGGCACGAAGTCGGCCTTCCAGTCGAACGCGCTGGTGCCACACGGATACAAGTCTGCGAGCCGCTCTTGCAGCAGCTTGAACTGGTGCTGGTAATCGCTGGCCTTGGCGCCGTCGTCCAGTTCCTGCAGCAGCACGATGTCCGGTTGTTCGTCACGAATCACCCGCGCCACTTCGTCAAGGCTGAAAGCCATGTCTTCCGCTGTGGGACGTTCGTCGGTGCCCGCGGCCAGGTCATTCCAGAATACGTAGCGCTTGCCGGCCAGGTACTGGACGTTCCAGGTCATCACCTTCAACGCCTGCCCGGGGACCAGGGAGGGGGCCTGGGCACTGCAACTGACGGGCAACACTTCTTTGGCATCGGGGCGCCAGGTCAGGCTGTAGATCATCGCGGCGATCAGGCCGATCACGATCAGCAGGCCCGGCAGGATGTAGCGCAGTAGACGGGTCATGGCTCGGCTTATTAGCGTTACAGGATTGTTCCCGAGCATACCCGAGAGCGAAGGTCGCGCCCAAGGTCAGAGCGAGTTGTCATTTCTTTCAGGCAACGGGTTGATCAGCATGAACAGTCGGAACAGCACCACGCTGGTAAACAGCTGCAGGAAACTGTGGGCGCTGTCGATCAGCATGGATACCACCGGGTTCTGAGGTTCGGGGTACGCTGCCAGCGTCACGCCTTTGAGCAGCCACAACGGCCCCATCACACACAGAATGCACAGCAGGATGCGCAAGAAATGCCCTTGGGTCATGCGCAGGCTTTCCTTCATGGCCGCCAGTGGCGCCAGGCCGCGCAACACCAGCAGGTATTCGCCAAACGCCAGGGTCACCATCAGGTAGATACCCGGCAGGAAGTACAGCGACAGGCCCAGCAGAATCAGCACGGTATTGAGCGCGGTCAGCAGGGCGAAGCGTGGCCACAGGCTCGCCGCCATCGCCAGCAGGTCGCGGTTGCGCGGCGACTCGCCGCGGCTGCGGGCGTCGAGAAACAGGATCAGCGCAGCGGTGTACAGCGGGTACACCAGCAAGCCGACTATCACGCTGATGCCGGGGAAACTGTCCGGCTCGGTGGAGTGGTCGACCACTTGTTGCAGTAGCGCCTCAAGCATCACCAGCGGCAGGCACAGCTGCACGATCTGGCCCAGATTGCGCTTGAAGAAATACAGCGAGTCACGCAGGACATCTAACGGATTCATCAGTGGGTATCGCAGGTTGGAAGCAGTGGCTCACTTTAACCGATCAAGCGCTCGTAGACGCAAACGTAAACGTTCGGTAAATGTCATTGAAACATCTTGTTTCAGCCTCCATTAAGGTCGGGCACCTTATCCTCATTGGATAAAGGCAACGATTTTCCCGGCAATCTACGAGGTCGCCATGAACAGCGAAGAACAAACCCTGATCGATGGACTGTTTTCCCGGCTGCAACAGGCCGAAACGGACTCAGCCCCGCGCGACGCCCAGGCCGAGGCGCGGATCAAGGAACACCTGACGCGCCAGCCCGCAGCAGGTTATTTCATGACCCAGGCGATTCTGGTGCAAGAGGCGGCGATCAAGAGCCTCGATGAACAGAACAGGCAACTGACCCAGCAAGTCCAGCAGTTGCAGGCCGAACTGCAACAGGCCAAGGCCCAGGCGACCCCGGCTCCAGCGCCGAGCAGCGGTGGCTTTTTGTCGAGCATCTTTGGCGGCAACTCTCGTGAGCCACAGCCTGCACCCACCCAGAGCTCACCACCCTCGAGCGGTGGCTGGCGCGAGCCGGGACGCTCGTCGTTCGGTTCGCAACCGCCACAGCAGAACTTCGGCGCGCCGCCGCAAAACTTTCCCCAGCAGGGCTATGCACCCCAGCAACAGGCTCCGGCAGCGGCCGGCAGCAGTTTCCTCGGTGGTGCGCTGAAAACCGCCGCAGGCGTGGCGGGTGGCGTGATGCTGGCACAAGGCATCAGCAGCCTGTTCCATCACAATCAGCAACCGGAAGTCGTCGAAGTCATCAAGGAAGAGCCTGCCCAGGTCAACGATCAGGGCAACAATGGCTGGGGCGATGACCAGCGCATGGCCGGTAACGACTCCTACAGCAACGATCAGGGCGGGTTCAGCGACGCTGACTACAGCGATGACTCGTTATTCGGCGGCGACGACGATTCCTTCGTCTGATACGCCATTCGTCCGGAGCGCAGCCGCGCTCCGGACCGATTATTCGCGGAACAATCCTCAGGGCTGGCATACTGGGCGCCTTTTCGGGCCTGGTGCCTGATTCAGCCCTGAGGAAAGCCGGTGAAAAAAATCGCAGTGTTCGCCGATGTCCAGAACCTCTACTACACCGTGCGTCAGGCTTATGGTTGCCACTTCAACTACGCCGCACTGTGGGCTGACATCAGCAAGCAGGGCGAGATCGTCGAAGCCTACGCCTATGCCATCGACCGTGGTGACAGCAAGCAGCAGCAGTTCCAGCAGATCCTGCGCAACCTCGGTTTCACCGTGAAGCTCAAACCCTATATCCAGCGCAGCGATGGCTCAGCCAAGGGCGATTGGGACGTGGGCATCACCCTCGACATCATGGATGCCGCCGATCATGTCGATGAAATCGTCCTGGCCTCCGGCGACGGTGATTTCGACATGCTGCTCGAACGCATTATCAGCAAACACGGCGTACAAGCAGTGGCCTACGGCGTACCGGGCCTGACCGCCAACTCGCTGATACGCGCCGCCAGCCGCTACGTGCCGATCGAAGGCGCGTTGCTGCTCAAGAATTGATTTTTACGGAGTTGAACCAGGTTTGGAACGCATCGCAGTCATCGACTTTGAAACCACCGGGATCTCACCGAGCAGCAGTTGCCGGGCCACGGAAATCGCCGTGGTGATCCTTGAACAGGGGCGCATCGTCGAGCGTTACCAAAGCCTGATGAACGCCGGCGTGCGCGTCCCGGCCTTCATCGAGCAACTCACCGGTATCAGCAACGCCATGCTGCGCACCGCGCCGTCGGCGGAGCAGGTGATGAACGAAGTGAATGAATTCGTCGGCTGCACGCCGTTGCTCGCGCACAACGCCGCGTTCGACCAGAAGTTCTGGGACTTCGAACTGGGGCGAATCAAACGCACCCGCTTGCAGAACTTTGCCTGCTCGCTGCTGCTGGCTCGCCGCCTGATGCCCACCGCGCCGAACCACAAACTCGGCACCCTCACCACGTTCGCCAACCTGCCCCACACCGGCAAGGCCCACCGGGCCATGGCCGACGCCGAGATGGCGGCCAACCTGACCACACATCTGACCGAAGAGCTGCGGCAGAAGCACGGCTTGCGCGAGCTGTCCCATGACTTGCTGTGCAAATTGCAGAAAGTGCCGGCGGCGAAAGTGGGCGAACACCTCAAGCGTTATCGCTGATCCCGAAAACACCGCAAATCCCCTGTAGGAGCGAGCCTGCTCGCGATGAACCCGAGAACAACACGGGGTGTCAGGTTTCCCGCGTTATCATTGGCGACCATCGCGAGCAAGCTCGCTCCCACAGGGACATCATTGCCTCAGGATTTGCCATTCCCTTCAATGTGCCCCAGCGGCACCCGCTTCTCTATCGCGCTCGACAACACAATCGACGTCTTGCTGAACCCGAACGTGGCGATCCGGTTGATCAGCTCTTCCAGCTCCGGCATCGAGCCCACCGCCGCTTGCATGATCACGCAGGGATCGCCGGTCACCCGATGGCATTCGGTCAATTGCGGGATTTTGATCAGGTCGTCGTAGGCTTTCTGGTTGCCGTGCTGGTTCAGGCGCAGTTCGATCACGCACTGGATGGGCAAGCCGAGCTTGGCCATGTCGACCTTCGCCTGATAGCCGGTGATCACGCCGCTGGCTTCAAGCTTGGCCACGCGCTCGGCCACCGCCGGGGCGGACAGGTTGACCTTGCGCGCCAGGTCCGCGTAGGACGCGCGACCGTTTTCCAGCAGGGCGCTGAGCAGCATGCGGTCGTACTTATCCATCGGGGTGACTCCTGAAAATAGCCGACTTTCGAAAACACGGTTTATAGCGCTGAACTCCGTGTTTTGAAAAGTGTACCGGCGCTTTAAACAGGTTTTGTAACTTATTTTCCGGCTCCAGCCTTTCTAGAATAGCCGTTCACTTGTACTTGCCTGTGAGCTGCCTCCATGTCCGGCCTTCGTCGCTTTCCTTTACCCTTGATCGCTGCCTTCTTCGCCTTGTATGTGATTTGGGGCTCGACCTACCTGGTGATCCGCATCGGCGTGGAGTACTGGCCGCCGTTGTTGCTCGCCGGTATCCGTTTCGTCATTGCCGGGACTTTGATGTACGCCTTTCTGCGCTGGCGCGGGGCGCCGGCGCCGACCTGGGCACAGTGGAAGGCTGCCGGGATCATTGGCGTATTGCTGCTGGCGTGCGGTAACGGAGCGGTCAGCGTGGCCGAACACACCGGCGTGGCTTCTGGAGTGGCCGCTTTGGCGGTGGCAACGGTGCCGCTGTTTACCTTGCTCTGTGGCTATTTCTGGGGCGCGCGTAATACCCGTCTCGAATGGGCTGGCGTTGCGCTCGGAATGATCGGCATCGTCATGCTCAACCTCGGCTCCAACCTGCAATCGAGCCCGTTGGGTGCAGCCCTGCTGATTTTTGCGGCGGCCACCTGGGCCTTCGGCTCGGTGTGGAGCAAGCATTTACCGTTGCCTCAAGGGGCGATGGCCAGTGCCGTGGAAATGCTGGTGGGTGGCGTGGTGTTGCTGATCGGCAGTGCGGTCAGCGGTGAGCATCTGGACAAGGTTCCGCCGATTGAAGGCTGGGCTGCGCTGGCGTACCTGACTGTGTTCGGTTCGATCATCGCCTTCAACGCCTACATGTACCTGTTGAAGCACGTGCGTCCGGCCGCTGCCACCAGTTATGCCTACGTCAACCCGGCGGTGGCGGTGTTGCTGGGGATCGTGTTTGTCGGTGAGACCATTGGAGTCGAGGAAGCACTGGCCATGCTGGTGATTATCAGTGCCGTGGTGCTGATTGGCTTGCCGCAGTGGCGTCGTAAGCCGCAGCAGCCGGTGGAGAAGGTCGTGCCGACGGTAGTGCCGACAGAATCCCGCGTGAATTAGGGTAAACTGCGCGCCATTGCACTCTTGTTTCGCACAACCGCGCTGAATTTTCCTACGGTACTCCCATGACTTTCGCCACCCTTGGCCTGATCGAACCCTTGCTGCGCTCCCTCGAGACGCTCGGCTACCAGACTCCGACGCCGGTTCAGGCGCAAGCCATTCCGGCGGTGCTGGCCGGTCGCGACCTGATGGCCGCCGCCCAGACCGGCACCGGCAAGACCGCCGGTTTCGCCCTGCCGCTGTTGCAACTGCTGGCCATGGAAGGGCCGAAAGTCACCGCCAACTCGGTCCGCGCGCTGATCCTGGTACCGACCCGCGAGCTGGCCGAGCAGGTTCACGAAGCCGTGCGCCAGTACGCCGAAAACCTGCCGCTGCGTACTTACGCGGTGTACGGCGGCGTCAGCATCAACCCGCAAATGATGAAGCTGCGCAGCGGTGTCGATCTGTTGGTGGCGACCCCGGGCCGCTTGCTCGACCTGTTCCGCCAGAACGCGCTGAAGTTCAACCAGTTGCAAACCCTGGTGCTGGACGAAGCCGACCGCATGCTCGACCTGGGCTTTTCCGAGGAACTGGCGAACATTTACCGCGCGCTGCCTTCGAAACGTCAGACGTTGCTGTTCTCCGCGACCTTCTCCGATGACATCCGCCTGCTGGCCGGGCAGATGCTCAACGATCCGCTGACTATCGAAGTCAGCCCGCGCAACGTTGCTGCCAATACGGTCAAGCAATGGATCGTGACGGTGGACAAGAAGCGCAAGCCGGAACTGTTCGTGCACCTGATGCGCAAGGGCAAGTGGAAGCAGGTGCTGGTGTTCGCCAAGACCCGCAACGGCGTGGACGCGCTGGTGGAGAAACTTCAGGGCCTGGGCATCAACGCCGACGGCATCCACGGCGACAAACCCCAGGCGACCCGCCAGCGTGCGCTCGACCGCTTCAAGGCGAGTGAAGTGCAGATCCTGGTCGCTACCGACGTGGCAGCCCGTGGCCTGGACATCGAAGACCTGCCGTTGGTGGTCAACTTCGACTTGCCGATCGTCGCTGAGGATTACATCCACCGCATCGGTCGTACCGGTCGCGCGGGTTCGACCGGCGAGGCGATTTCCCTGGTCTGCGCCGATGAAGTGAATCTGCTGTCGGCCATCGAGATGCTGACCCGCCAGACTTTGAAGCGGCAGAACGAGCCGGACTTCGAACCCGAGCACCGCGTGCCGGACACCGATGCCAGTGGCCAGGTCGTCAAAAAGCCGAAAAAACCGAAGAAGCCCAAGGCTTCCGGTGGTGGCGGTGGTAAACGCAATCTGGGTCGGTGGGTTGATAGCGGTGAGGTTGCGCCGGCGGAGCCTTCGATCAAGCCTGTGCGCAAGGTGCCGGTGTTCAATACCGGGCCGCGCAAGCGTAAGCCTTGATTAACTTCGGCGTCTGTTAAGCCGCCATCGCGAGCAAGCTCGCTCCCACAGGGGATTTGTGATCGACACAATTCCAATGTGGGAGCGAGCTTGCTCGCGATGGGCGCGCTGCGGTCTTCAATCTTTGCGCTGTAACCACTCCACCATCCCCAACCCCGCCGCTCGCCCACTGGCGAAACACGCGGTCAGCAGATAGCCGCCGGTCGGCGCCTCCCAATCGAGCATTTCTCCCGCGCAAAACACGCCAGGCAGTTGCTTGAGCATCAAACGCTCATCCATCGCCTCAAACACCACCCCCCCTGCACTGCTGATCGCCTCGTCCAGTGGACGGGTTTTCACCAGTGTCAGTGGCAAAGCCTTGATCGCGTTGGCCAGCAAGGCCATGTCGGCAAAGCAGTCGGCGCTGGTCAGTTCACGCAATAGCGCCGCTTTGACCCCATCGATGCCCAACTGACTGTGCAGGTGCTTGGCCATGGAGCGCGATCCCCGGGGTTTGCTCAACGCCGCTGCAACTTTATCCACAGGCCGGCCCGGCAACAGGTCCAGATGAATGGTTGCCGAGCCGTGCTGATTGATCGCTTCGCGGATCGGTGCCGACAGGGCGTAGATCAGACTGCCCTCGATCCCGGTGGCGGTAATCACACATTCGCCGAGTCGCGGCACGTCATCGTTAAGGCCGATGGCGATGTTTTTCAGCGGCGCGCCGGCGAATTTGCTGACCATCAATTCGCTCCAGGCCTGCACCTCGAAGCCGCAATTACTGGGTTGCAACGGCGCCAGTCCTACACCGCGTTGCTCCAGTGGCAGCATCCACGCGCCGTCCGAACCCAGGCGCGACCAACTGCCGCCACCGAGGGCGAGCAGGGTGGCATCGGCTTGCACGGTTGTTTCGCCTTCCGGGCTGTCGATACGCAATCCGCCACGCTCGTCCCAGCCGAGCCAGCGGTGGCGGGTGTGGATAACTACGCCACTGTCGCGCAGGCGTTTGAGCCAGGCGCGCAGCAGCGGCGCGGCCTTCATGTCGGTGGGGAATACCCGGCCGGAACTGCCGACGAAGGTCTCGATGCCCAGTTCATGAATCCACTGACACAACGCTTCGGCGCCGAAGCCGCGCAGCAGCGGGGCGATCTGCGGGGCGCGTTCGGCATAGCGTGAGAGAAATGCCGGGTAGGCTTCGGAGTGCGTGATGTTCATGCCGCCGACGCCGGCCAGGAGGAATTTTCGCCCCACTGAAGGCATACCGTCGTACAGGTCGACCTTGATCCCGGCCTGGCTCAACACTTCGGCCGCCATCAGACCGGCGGGGCCGCCGCCGATGATGGCGACGCGGGAAGGGGAGGAGGTCGAAGATCGGGTCATGGAGTGCGCTGCGGTTTTGGCGAATGAAGCCGGGCATTCTACCAGCCCAGACCTCTGTAGGAGCGAGCCTGCTCGCGATGGTCTTGAACGATTACGCGGGAAACCGGATGCCCGGCGGCGACGTTGCGTTTTTCGCTAGCAGGCTCGCTCCTACAGGGATCTTTGGTGAATTCGAGGGTTGGTTAAAAAACAACCACCGCTCTGTAGCCCAAGCCCCGCATGGCCTGTAGTCCCTTTCACTCAGGTTATCCACAGGCAGCTCCACAGGCATTGTGGGTAAAGCATCCACAGCTCAGTGACAACCTGATGACTGCCAGACGCGTTGCGCGCTGTGATGGAGGATGCCGTGACGGCGGGCCAGGGCCTGGCGGTCCTTGCTGTAGCCGCCGCCGATTACCCCGACCACCGGAATGTCACGGCCCAGGCAATGGCGCATCACGCTTTCATCGCGGGCGGCGACGCCTTCGTCTGTCAGCTTCAGATAACCCAGGGCGTCGTCCTTATGCACATCGACCCCGGCGTCATACAGCACCAGATCCGGCTGGTAGAGCGGCAGCAGGTAGTTGAGTGCATCGTCCACCACCTTCAGGTAGTCGGCATCGCCCATGCCTTTGGGCAGTGGAATGTCCCAATCACTTTCGGCCTTGCGTGCGGGAAAGTTCTTCTCGCAGTGCAGGGAAACGGTCACCGCTTCCGGGGTGTTATGAAGTATTCGTGCAGTCCCGTCGCCCTGATGCACGTCGCAATCGAAGATCAGCACGCGGTTCACCCGACCACTTTCCAGCAGGTAATGGCTGATCACCGCCAGGTCATTGAAGATGCAGAACCCGGCCGGGTAATCGTAGTGCGCATGGTGGGTGCCGCCCGCGAGGTGGCAGGCCAGACCATGCTCCAGCGCCTGCTCGGCCGCCAGCAACGAACCGCCCACCGCCCGCACCGTGCGTCGGGCCAGGGCTTCGGTCCAGGGCAGGCCGAGGCGGCGCTGGTCTTCGCGGGATAATTCGCCACTCATGTAGCGCTCGATATACGAAGGGTCATGGGCGAGGGCGAGAATCTCTGCGGGACACAGGTCCGGGCGCAGCAGATCGGCGTCGCGGGTCAGGCCGCTGGCCACCAGGTGATCGCGCAACAGGCGGAACTTGTCCATGGGGAAGCGGTGATCCGCCGGAAACTCTGGACTGTAGTCTTCGTGATAAATCAGCGGCAGTGGCATGGTCATTTCATGTAGGAATGAGAGACGGATCCTACCAGCGTTGTAGACTGGCGACATTGAAATGGAGGGGCGGGGCACGATGGAGCCAATACTGGAACTTGAAAGCGCTCGGCTGCTGTTGCGCCAGTGGCGCGATGAAGATTTACCTGACTTTGCGGCGATGTGTGCCGATCCGCAGGTGATGCGCTATTTCCCGGCAGCCTTGAGTCGGCTGGAGAGCGCCTCATTGATCGGGCGAATCCGTGGTCATTTCGCCGAGCATGGTTTCGGCCTATGGGCTCTGGAACGCAAGGACACCGGCCAATTCATCGGTTTTACCGGGCTCGGTGTGGTCGGTTTCGACGCGCCTTTCACCCCGGCCACGGAAATCGGCTGGCGCCTGGCCCGCGAGCACTGGGGGTTGGGTTACGCCAGTGAAGCGGCGTGGACCGCTCTGCGCTGCGGGTTTGACCGCTTGCCGCTGAGCGAAGTCGTGTCCTTTACCGCTGACAGTAATCTGCCGTCGCAGAAAGTCATGCAGGCGATTGGCATGCATCACGATCCGGCCGATGACTTCGATCATCCCAAGCTCTCCGTCGATCATCCCCTGCATCACCACGTGTTGTACCGCATCAGCCGTGAACAATGGCTGCAAACCTTGCATGGATAACCTGACACGGACGTTTACAATGGACCACATGTTGGCCCGGGCCAGAAACTGAATCGACCGCCGCAGCCAAGACTGCGCGGTATTGCGTTGTGTGAGGAGAGTCTGAATGAGCCAAGTGTTGGAAGATCTGGTCGACCTGCTGACGCTGGAGCCGATCGAAGAAAACCTGTTCCGTGGCCGTAGTCAGGACCTGGGTTTTCGTCAGCTGTTCGGTGGTCAGGTGCTCGGTCAGTCGCTGTCGGCGGCCAGTCAGACGGTTGAAGAGGCGCGCCATGTGCATTCGATGCACGGCTATTTCCTGCGCCCGGGCGATGCCGGGTTGCCGGTGGTATATCAGGTTGACCGGGTGCGTGACGGTGGCAGCTTCAGCACGCGTCGGGTGACGGCGATCCAGAAGGGCCACCCGATATTCACGTGCAGTGCGTCGTTCCAGTACGACGAAGAAGGCTTTCAGCACCAGACCGAAATGCCGCAAGTGGTCGGTCCGGAAAACCTGCCATCGGAACTGGAGATCACCCAGCAGCGCGCGCACCTGATCCCCGAGAAAATGCGCGAAAAACTGCTGTGCCCGAAGCCGATCGAATTTCGCCCGGTGACCGAGAAAGATCCCTACAACCCGCTGCCCTGCGATCCGGTCAAGTACGTCTGGTTCCGCGCCGACGGGGCGTTGGCCGATTCGCCGGCGCTGCATAAATATCTGCTGGCCTATGCATCGGACTTCGGTCTGCTGGTTACCTCGATGCAGCCCCACGGCAAGTCGGTGTGGCACAAGGATATGCAGGTCGCCAGCCTCGATCACGCGCTGTGGTTCCACCAGGATCTGCGTGCCGATGACTGGTTGCTCTATGCGATGGACAGTCCGTGGGCCGGCAATTCCCGTGGCTTCTCCCGTGGCAGCGTATTCAACCGCGCCGGGCAACTGGTGGCCTCGGTCACCCAGGAAGGCTTGATCCGTCACCGCAAGGATTGGGCGTGAGCCTGGCCGACGTGCGTCACTGGGTGTTCGACATGGACGGCACCCTGACGGTAGCCGTGCACGACTTCGCGGCGATTCGCGTGGCGTTGGCGATTCCTGCCGAACACGACATCCTGACCCACCTCGCCGCACTGCCGGCCGATGAAGCCGCAGCCAAACATGCGTGGCTGCTGGAGCACGAGCGGGACTTGGCCCTTGGTTCGCAACCGGCGCCGGGCGCGGTGGAACTGGTGCGCGAACTGGCCGGGCGTGGTTATCGCCTGGGCATTCTCACGCGCAACGCCCGGGAGCTGGCGCATGTCACGCTGGAGGCCATTGGCCTGGCCGACTGCTTTGCGCTGGAGGATGTGTTGGGCCGCGATGATGCTCCGCCCAAGCCGCATCCGGGCGGGTTGCTGAAACTGGCCGAAGCATGGAAGGTGCCGGCGAGCGAGATGGTGATGGTCGGTGATTACCGCTTCGATCTCGATTGTGGGCGGGCGGCGGGAGCACGGACTGTGTTGGTGAATCTGCCGGATAATCCATGGCCGGAATTGACCGATTGGCATGCGGCGGATTGTGTCGAGTTGCGGCAGATGCTTTCAGCCTGATCAGGTGGTTGCCTGGTAAATCGCCATCGCGAGCAGGCTCGCTCCCACAATGATTCCCTGGTGTTCACAAATCATGTGTTCACATTGATTCCAATGTGGGAGCGAGCCTGCTCGCGATGGCGTCAGATGCGGCACTGCAAAACTTACTGACTGAACAACGCCCTTTGTCCCTCTGGCGAGGTAAACATCCCATCCCCGTTATGCCCGACCCCGGGCACTTCGATCAGTTGCTGGTTCAACCCCTTGGGTGCCAGCCGCTTCAGGTAGTCAAAGTAAAAACGCCCGCGGGCCAATCGAGACGGCCCTTGCGCCCTGGCCTCACAGCTTTTATCCAGCGCCGGATGATTCGAGTCGGTGTCCTGCTGCCCCAGCAGATAAACGACTTCACGCTTGAGGTAACTTTCCTGCAACTGTGCTGCGGTTTGTCCTTCGGCGTAAGCAGGTAAATCCGCCAGCCCGTACTTCCAGCGATGGAAATTCGGGCAACCGGCGTGGCTGAATGCCACGGGCCTGCGTTCATCGAAATAAGCGTAGGAGGACGGATTGGCGATCACGTAGCGCACCTGCACGCCGGCTGCATCGAGGTCGGATTGCGCGTGACCGAGCAACGCATAGCGCTGAACCACCTGCGCGCCGCCGGAGTGCCCGGCGATGACGATTTGCTTCACATCCGGAAACTGCTGACGGTCACCCAAGCGGGCGATGATTTCGTCGAGCGCCGCGTAGGAACTCAGCCGAAAGGGTGCCGTGGATTCGCCGCCAGCCATCCATTCATTGCCTTGCCAGCGCAAAACGGTGTCGGCCACCGGATGGACCGCAACGTCGGTTTCATTGAGGAATTGCGGGGCGATCACCAGGGTCGTTGCGCTTTGCCCCGCCAGTTCGGCCGCGTGCTCACCACTCTGCAGATAGGTTTGCGCATTGCGCAAGCGACCGTGGAGGATGATCAGCACCCGTTCGATTTTTGCCGGGGCGGGGCTGATGCCCACCGCGATTTCACCTGACTTCAACAGCAGGCGCCCTGAGCTGAGTTCCTTGACCCCATGCTCGGCGGCCTGGGACGTTGCGCAAGTAAACAGAACAACCAACAACCACTTCTTCATTTACAGATTTTTCGCCGCAAAGGTATCGCACTGGCCAACCTGGCCTTGGGCGAAACCGGTTTTGAACCAGCGCACCCGTTGCGCCGACGTACCATGGGTGAAGGAGTCCGGGACTACACGGCCCTGACCCTGTTGCTGCAAACGATCGTCGCCGATGGCGTTCGCGGCGTTCAGTGCTTCTTCGATGTCGCCCGGTTCCAGCCAGTTCAGGCGCTTCTGCGCATTGTTGGCCCAGACGCCGGCCAGGCAATCGGCCTGAAGTTCCTGGCGAACCAGCAAACCACCGTCGCCTTCCATCTGCCGGCCTTGTTGGCGCGCTGCCTGAATTTTCGTGGACACCCCAAGCAGGGTCTGCACGTGGTGTCCGACTTCGTGAGCGATCACGTAGGCCTGGGCGAAGTCGCCCGCGGCGGAAAAGCGTTGGGACATCTCCTGGAAGAATGCCATGTCCAGGTAGACCTTCTGGTCGCCCGGGCAATAGAAGGGGCCGGTCGCCGAGGTGGCCAGACCGCAGGCCGAATTCACGCGGTTGCTGAACAACACCAGGGTCGGGTCCTTATATTGGCGGCCGGCCTGCTGGAATATCGCGCCCCAGGTGTCTTCGGTATCGCCGAGGATCGAGCGCACGAATTCCGCGCTCTCATCATTGGCCGGAGGTGCCTGGCGACTCTGGTTGGTGGCGGGCGCCGATTGCTGCTCCATTTGCCCGGTCAGTTGTCCGAGGATCTGCAGCGGATCCTGGCCGGTGATCCAGCCGATGCCGACAATCAGGAGGATCGCCGTCAGGCTCAAACCCTTGCCACCGCCAAAACGCATGCCGCCGCCACCACCGCCGACATCATCGCCACGGGCGTCGACCACGTTGTCGCTGCGTCGGCCTTTTTTCCATAGCATGTGGGAATCCTCTTCTGTTCCGGGTAAAGCTCCGTGCGATGAGTGTTGCTGCCAAGTGGGAGCGGCGCCAGTCCGATCGTCCGTCTTTTTTTCGCGCACAGGTTGATTCCCGGCCACCCGTGAAGGGTTGCCGAAAAGGTCTCAGGCTTGTATTGAACACGGATAACCCATCGAATTCCCTCGGGCGATGGGTTTTTATCGTGAGAGCGATCGCCGGTCCTGCGGATTATTCGTCGAATGCATCCCACACCGGCGCAAAGTCAGGGCTGACCTGGCGCTCGCGTTTGGACAGGCTGGCGATCAAGGCACGGTCTTCATCATCCAGTCGCACATCCAGCGCCGCGAGATTGGCCAGTTGATTGGGCTCGCTGCTGGCCTTGGGGATCGCGGCCACGTTGGGTTGATCGAGCAGCCATTTGAGCGCGACCTGCGTCGGCAGTACGCCGTGTTTCGCGGCGATCCGCCGGATGGCCGGAATGTCGGATACCTTGTTGCGTGCCAGTGGCGTGTAGGCTGTCAGCGCAAGATCCTGTTGACGGGCGTAGTCGAGCAGGGCGTTTTGTCCGAGCAGCACGTGGTACTCGACCTGGATCGCCGACAGCGGCGCCCCCAGTTCTTCGACGACTTTGCGTAGCAGGTGCAGTGGAAAATTCGCCACGCCAATGTTGCGCGCCAGGCCTTGCTCCCTGAACGACACCAGGGTTTCTATGGTGCGCGGCAAATCCCAATCGGTGGTTGGCCAATGGAGCATGAACAGGTCGACGTATTCGCTGCGCAGGGCTTTGAGGCTACGGTCCATGGAGTGACGCATGGCGTCGGGTTGCAGTTGGTCCCACCAGACTTTGGTCGTGACGTGGATCTGCTCGCGGGGTGTCGGACTGTTCGCCAGCGCCTGACCGACCGCGTCTTCGTTGTTGTAGGCCGCTGCCGTGTCGATGTGCCGGTAACCCAGGGCCAGAGCCTGCTCCACTGCTCGGGTGCATTCCTCGCCGAGCATTGGCCAGGTGCCGAGGCCGAGTTTCGGCATGTTCAAACCCTGAGCGTTAATGATGTGCTGCATGGTCGATCTCCTTTTCATAAGCAGTGACGCCTGCGATATGGCGCGCGGCGATGTAGCCGAAGGTCAGCGCCGGGCCGAGATTGATGCCGCCAGCGGGGTAGTGACCGCCCATGATGCTGGCCATGTCGCCGCCCGCCGCGTACAGCCCGGCGATGGGTTGCGCCGCGCCATCCAGGACTTGGGCATGATGGTTGACCTTGAGCCCGGCGAAGGTACCGAAGCAGCCCGGCTGGACTTTCACGGCATAGAAGGGGCCTTGTTCGATCGGTGCGACGCATGGGTTGGGCTGTTGCAGTGCGTCACCCTGCTTGCGGTTGTAGGGTGTGGAACCACGGCCGAATTGCGGGTCCTCGCCGTTGCGCGCGTGGCGGTTGTAGTCCGACACGGTGGTGCGCAAGCCAACCGGGTCGATGCCGCAGGCTGCAGCCAATTCCTCAAGGGTGTTGCCGGTTTTCAGATAGCCGCTGCGGATGAAGGATGACAGCGGCACCGGAAATGGCCGAGAGATGCCCAGGCCATATCGACGCTGAAAACCATGGGTGCAGATCAACCACGACGCCACTTCCTCACCCGGCGGGGCGGCGGCGACCATGGCCGTGACGTAGTCGTAGTAGCCGTTGGCTTCATTGACGAAGCGCTGGCCGTTGCTCAGCACTCCGATGATGCCCGGCTTGCCGCGCTCGATGATGTGCGGGAAGTGTCCCGTGCTGCCGTCGCTGTGCGGCACCTGCGAAACCGGTGCCCAGGCGACGGCGGACGCCATGTCGGTATTCACCCGGGCACCGGCACTTTCGCCCAGGCGCAGGCCATCGCCGCAAACGCCGAGGGGCGGCAAGGCCAGATGCTCATGCCCGGTCGGTGTGCGGGGGAACAGGGCCTTGCGGCGGTCGATGTCATTGGCGAAACCACCCGCGGCGAGCACCACGGCCTTGCGTGCATGGATGCGCACCGAGCCTTTGGCGGTGTTGACCACCGCGCCTCGTACCTGGTCATTCTCGCGCAGCAATCGACTCACGGGCGCTGATTCCCAGAGCAACACACCGAGGTCATCGGCGGATTTCGCCAGGCGCGCCACCAAGGCCACGCCGTTGACCAGTTGCATCGCCCGGCCATGTACGACGAGATCGAACAGGTGACGACTGAAACGCCGCGTAACGTGCCAGGCCGCCGACAGTGAACGGGTCAGGTTGAGGAATGCCGTGAGGTCCGCCCCCGCCATGATCGGCATGCCCATGAACGATGTTTCCCGCATGGTTTTGCGCAGACGCTTGAGCAGTGTGCCGACTTTTCGTGCGTCGTACGGGGCGGCGATCACCGAGCGTCCACCGGTGCCGGCCCCCGGCGTGTCGCCATGAATGTCGGCAATGGCGTTGCCGTCGGCGAATTGCAGCGAGGTGTACTGCTCGAAGAACGACACCATCCGCGGGCCGGCTTCCAGGAAAGCGTCGATCATTGCCGGATCAAAGCGCTCGCCCAGTTCGTGTTTCAGGTAAGTGCGCGGCAGTTCAACGTCTTCGACGATGCCTGCGCGCCGGGCCAGCGGGTTGCATGGCACCCAGGCCCAGCCACCGGACCAGGCCGTGGCACCGCCGAACACCGGGTCCTTTTCTACCACTATGACTTTCAGTCCATGCCACGCGGCGGTCACGGCCGCCGACAGTCCCGCCGCACCGGAACCAACGATCAGCACATCGCAGTCGATGTCGGGAAGAAAGTGCGCTTGGGCAGGCATTGTTTGAACTCCGGCGTTTTATTGTTTTGGAATCTGGTTCCAGAAAATATAAGAATCAGATGAGACCGAACAAGTCTTGAGGGTGTAAAACGGGCGGTTATCGAACGTTCAGTTCCAGATTTCGCATTCGTTCAGATGTCTTCTAGAATCGAGCAAATTTTGCGTGGAAGCGACCATGGCCGGCAGTCAGATCGAACGTGTTTTCAGTGTGCTCGAAAGCCTCACCAGCGATCCCCGTGGCCTGCCGATGCAGACCCTGGCAGAGCAACTGGATATCCCCAAGAGCGCGACCCATCGCCTGCTGGCCGAGCTGATCCGCCTCGGTTACGTGCGCCAGAATCCGGATAATCTGCGTTATCACCTCTCGACCAAACTGGTGGCGATGGGCTTCCGTTACCTGTCGAGCAGCGGTGCCGACATCGTGCAGCCAGTGCTTGACCGCTTGGCGCAGGAAACCGGCGAACTGGTGCGTCTCGGGGTGATCGACGGTGAGCGTCAGATCTGGATCGCCAAGTCCCAGGGCGCGCGCTCCGGTCTGCGTTACGACCCGGACATGGGCCGCGATGCGCCGTTGTTTTACACAGCCTCTGGGCATGCGTGGCTGGCCTGCATGAGCGATGCCGAAGCCTTGTCGCTGGTGGAGCGGCAGGGCGCAAAAGTGCCGGAACATGTGGGGCCGAACGCTCCGCGCTCGAACATCGAATTGCTCGAACGCCTGCGTCTGGCACGGGACCAGGGCTACGCCTGGGTCGAGGAGAGCTCGGCGGTCGGCACTTCGGCGATTGCGGCAGTGGTGCGCCATCCCGCCGATGGGCGGGTGATCGGCGTGCTCAGCGTCGCCGGGCCGAGTGCACGGATGCCGGGGGCGCGGCTGCATGAGCTGGCGCCGTTGTTGCTGGCGTACACCGAGGAGTTGAGTGCAGCGAGCCTGGCGTCGGAGTTGTTCAACTAAGGCCTGTGCAAATCGACTGCATTCGCGAGCAAGCCCGCTCCCACATTTTGAACAGTGTCCAGCTTGAGAAGCTGTGCGCTGTTCGAACACTTTCAGGATAGGTCTGTGTAAGAATCTGGAACCAGGTTCTAAATTATTGGAGTTCATCGCTCCAATAAAACTCACAAGAGGACCGTATCTTGAATTCGCCACTTCGCATCGCCCTGATCGGTGCTGGCAACATGGGCCAGCAGCACTACCAGCATCTGCAATCCTTGACTGAAGCGACGTTGTGCGCCGTGGCCGATCCGGGACCGCAGGCGGCCAGTCTTGCGGCGCAATGGGGCGTAGCCTGTTTCGCCGATCATCGTCAGATGCTGGAGCAGGCGAAACCGGACGCCGTGATAGTTGCCAACCCGAACACGCTGCACGTCAGCACGGCCCTCGATTGCCTCGCGGCAGGCGTGCCGGTATTGCTGGAAAAACCGGTGGGCGTGCACCTGGATGAAGCCAGGGAGCTGGTGACTGCCTCGAAGGCGAGTGGCGTTCCGGTACTGGTCGGACATCATCGTCGCCACAATCCGCTGATCGTCCGCGCCCACGAGCTTGTCCACAGCGGCGCATTGGGTCGGTTGACCACGGTTACGGCGCTCTGGCAGTTGCGCAAGCCCGACAGCTATTTTGAAACACCCTGGCGTCGCGAGGCCGGCGCGGGGATGCTGTTGACCAACCTGATCCACGACCTCGATCTGCTGCGGCATTTGTGCGGTGAAGTGCGCCAGGTTCAGGCCATCACCAGCAACGCCATTCGCGGGTTTGCCAACGAAGATTGCGCGGCGGTACTGCTGCAATTCGACAACGGTGCACTGGGCAGCCTGACCGGCTCCGATGCGGTGGCTGCGCCCTGGAGCTGGGAGCTGGATTCGGGGGAGAACCCGGTGTATCCGCGTCATCCTGATCAACCGTGCTACTTGCTGGCCGGGACAGGTGGGGCGCTGAGCATTCCGCAGCTTAAACGCTGGCACTACAACGATGTCGATGGCGGCTGGCATCAACCGTTGCTGGCAACCCAGGAAAACTTCAGTGCCGATGAAGCCCTGCGTCTGCAGTTGCAGCACTTCGTGCGAGTTGCGCGCCGGGAGGTCGAGCCGCTGGTGAGTGCCGCCGATGCCGCGCGTACGTTGGCGCTGATCGAAGCCATCCGCGAAGCCGCCGAAACCGGGCGTGCCTGCGCGCCATCCTTGATCGAGGGGTGAGCATGAGCGAGCGTATCTTCTCCCTGGCCAGCCTGACCGTGCTGGAGTTATCACCGCCCGATATGGTCGAGGTCGCCGCGCGGGCCGGTTACAGCCATGTCGGCTTGCGTCTGGTACCGGCAACCCCGGAAGAGCACCATTTTGCCTTGGTGGCCGACCACGAACTGCGGCGCCAGACCCTGGCGCGTCTGCGCGATACCGGTATTCGGGTGCTGGACGTCGAAATTCTGCGTCTCAAGCCGGAGACCGTTGTTACCGACTTCGAGAAAATCCTGGCGGTGGGTGCCCAATTGGGTGCCAGTGAATTGCTGGTGGCCGGCAACGACCCTGATGAACAACGGCTGACGGAACATTTTGCCGAACTCTGTGATCTGGCGGCACTCTATGGGCTGCACCCGCATCTGGAGTTCATGCCCTGGACCGATGCGCGCAATCTTCAACAAGCCGCGCGAATCGTGGAAAACGCCGGGCGTGAAAACGGTGGCGTACTGGTGGACGCCTTTCACTTCGACCGCTCTGGATCGCTGTTGGAAGAACTGGTCAAAGTTGCCCCCTCACGGTTACGGTATGCACAGTTGTGTGACGTCGCAGGACCACGGCCGGCGGATATGGCGGAGATCTTGCGTCAGGCGCGTAACGAGCGGCGTTTCCCCGGCGATGGCGATTGTGACCTGCAGGGGTTGTTGGGGATTTTGCCGGCTGACATTCCATTGAGCCTGGAGATTCCCACCGTGCAGTTGCTGGAGCAGGGCGTGAGTGGGTTGGAGCGGGCACAGATGGCGCTGGATAAAACCCGGGAATTGTTTGCGCGGCTGTAATCGGTGCTGCGCACCTTTCACTGGTAGGAGCGAGCTTGCTCGCGATGGTCGTCAACGATAATGAAGGCTGCCTGGAAAAACATGGCGCCCTCAGGTTCATCACGAGCAAGCTCGCTCCTACAAAATAAGGATGTAATAAAGGAAACCCAATGACCGTCAGCACTCCGCTTTCCGGCGTCAATCAGCCCTTCAAAGGGATCCTGCTGATCATTGTCGCAACCTTCCTGTTTTCCACCCACGACGCCTTTTCCAAATACCTCTCCGGTTTCTATCCCATTGTCATGGTGGTCTGGGCGCGCTACGTGGTTCACACCTTGTTGATGGCCGGGATTTTCCTGCCGCAGTCCGGGTTGCGGGTGCTGCGTACCAAACGGCCATTGCTGCAGGTGATCCGGGCGCTGTGCCTGCTGGGCACCAGTCTGTTTTTCACCACGGGACTGATGTACATCCCGCTGGCCGAGGCCACGTCGGTCAACTTCCTCGCTCCGGTACTGGTCACCGCGCTGTCGGTACCGCTGCTTGGCGAACGTGTGACCCGGGGGCAATGGCTGGCAGTGATTTTCGGTTTTAGCGGAGTGCTGATCATCGTTCACCCCGGGGGCGATCTGTTTACCCCGGCGGTGTTGCTGCCGTTCTGCTCGGCGCTGTTTTTCTGCTTCTACCAACTGCTGACCCGCAAGCTCAGCGAGATCGACAGCCCGACCACCAGCAACTTCTTCGCAGGCTTGTGCAACACGCTGGTGATGAGTGCGCTGGTGCCGTTCTTCTGGCAGACGCCGAACCTGGTGCATGGCGCGATGATGCTGGCGCTGGGGGCCTGCGGGATGACGGCTCACCTGTTCCTGACCCAGGCTTTCCGCCTCGCGGCACCGGCACTGCTGGCACCGTTCAGCTATTGCCAGATCATCTTCGCCGGCCTGCTGGGCTGGCTGCTGTTTTCCCATACGCCGACACTGACCACCGTGCTCGGCATTGCCGTGATCTGCTGCAGCGGGTTGGCGGCGGCGTGGCAGCAAAGCCGCAAGTAGAAAGTTCCCGGAAACCAACTGTAGGAGCGAGCCTGCTCGCGATGACGGTGGGTCAGTCAGCATAGATGTCACTGACCCATCGCATCGCGAGCAGGGCTCGCTCCTACAGGGGGGATTGCGCTGAACGTTATTCGGTGACGGTCGGAATCTTGCGCGGTGCCATGAAGTACATCCAGATCAGCGCAATGAAGTACATCGCCGGAATCATGGTGAACAGCACGGTGTAGTTGTTGTTGGTGATGGTCAGGATGTGGCCGACCAGTTGGGTCATGAACATCCCGCCAATCGCCGCACACATGCCGCCGAAGCCGAACACCGTACTCATCATGTGCTTGGGCGTGTAGTCCATCACCAGGCTCCAGATGTTCGCGGTCCAGGCCTGGTGCGCGCCGATGGCCAGGGAGATGGCGGCCACCGCGACCCACAGGTTGCTGGAACCGGCCGCCATGATCACACCGATGATGCAACAGGCGAACAGGAACATGGACATCAGTCGCGCCTTGATCGGGTTGACGCCGCGACCGATCAGGAACGAGGAGAGGATGCCGCCGCCAACGCTACCGAAGTCGGCAGTGAGGTAGATGATGATCAGCGGGATACCCATCTGGGTGACGTTGATGCCCAGGTTGTATTGCTGGTTGAGGAACGGCGGCAGCCAGTACAGGTAGAACCAGAACACCGGTGCGGTGATCGAGTAGGCGAGGGCGAAGGCCCAGGTGCCGCGCATGCGCAGGATTTTCGAGAACGGCACGCGGGTTTGTTCCGGCTCGACTTCTTTCTGGATGTAGTCCAGCTCCGACTGTTTCACGCTTGGGTGGTCTTCCGGGTTGAAGTACTTCAAACCCCAGAACAACAGCCAGATCCCGCCCAGTGATGCCATGCACAGGAACGCGGCCTGCCAACCCCAGACGTGCAGGATCAGTGGCAGCAGCATCGGCGTGAACATCGCGCCGACGTTGGTCCCGGCATTGAAAATACCGGTGGCTACCGCACGTTCACCGGCCGGGAACCACAGGCGCGTGGTTTTCACGCAGGCCGGGTAGTTGGCCGCTTCGGTCAGGCCGAGGATGAATCGGCAGACCATGAAGCCGACCGCCGAAGTGGCCAGGCCGTGGGCACCGGTCGCCAGGCTCCAGAGCAGCACGGCGCAGAAGAACACGCGCTTGACGCCGACCCGGTCGATCAAACGGCCTTGCAGCACGAAACCGATGGCGTAACCGACCTGGAACCAGAAGTTGATGTTGGCGTAGTCCATCGCCGTCCAGCTCATTTCCTTGGCCAGGATAGGCTGCATCACGCCCAGGGCGGCGCGGTCGATGTAGTTCAGGGTGGTGGCGAAAAACACCAGTGCCAGCATGCCCCAACGGGTTTTGCCGACTGCCATGGCGCCGCGGATTTTGTCGCCGATGCCACCTGTGGCGGTGCTCATGGCAGGTGCCATGCGAGAACTTTGAGAAGGAATCATGTGTGCCATCCGTTCAATGACTGACAAGCGGGGCTCGTCGTGACTTCAAGGGCGCGTGATCAATCGGTCTGTCGCGGCGTGCGCGAAAGGGCTGATCGGCTGTGTTCGTCGGCTGACGGGTTATTCAGCGAGCGGCACGGTTGTGCCGGCGGAGCGCGGGGTTCGGATGGACGCCAGGCAAGGCGTAATGACGGTAGAGCGAGTGAGCAAGGCGTTGAATGAGCGCATGAGCGTATACCCGTTTTTTGAAATTTTTATGTGGTGTTCTGGGTCTTGTTGACCGGGGCCGACGATTTCAAGACCGGACCCAATGTGGTGTTGATGTTGCGCAGTGAACAAAAAATCGTCAATTCGCTATCGGCCATTGTGTTCGATAATCGCACGCAAAACTAACTGGGTAGTACACTTTAAATTGCTCAATGCATCGACCAGCTCAATAATCCGTTCACTCTTTTAAAAGCGGCGCAAATTCCCTGTAGCCGAAGCCTCCACCGGGAGCCGAAACATGCAGCGTTCCATTGCCACCGTATCCTTGAGCGGTACCCTGCCGGAAAAACTCGAAGCCATTGCCGCCGCCGGGTTCGACGGCGTCGAGATTTTCGAGAACGACCTTCTCTACTACGACGGTAGTCCACGGGAAATTAAACAGATGTGCGCCGATCTCGGGATCGCCATCACCCTGTTTCAACCGTTCCGCGATTTCGAAGGCTGCCGCCGCGATCGCCTGTCGCGCAACCTGGAGCGCGCCGAGCGTAAATTCGACCTGATGCAGGAGTTGGGCACTGACCTGGTGCTGGTGTGCAGCAATGCCTCGGCCGAGTCCATCGGTGATGAACAGGTTCTGGTCGACGACTTGCGACTGCTGGCCGAGCACGCCGGGGCACGTGGCCTGCGCATCGGCTACGAAGCACTGGCCTGGGGCCGGCATGTGAACACCTGGCAACAGGTGTGGAACATCGTGCGTCAGGCCGATCACCCAAGCCTCGGCGTGTTGCTGGACAGCTTTCACACCCTGTCGCTCAAGGGCGATCCAAGTGCTATCGCCGAGATTCCCGGCGACAAGATTTTCTTCGTGCAAATGGCTGACGCGCCGATCCTGGCCATGGACGTGCTGGAGTGGAGCCGGCATTTTCGCTGCTTCCCGGGCCAGGGTGAATTCGACTTGCCGGGCTTCCTCGCGCCAATCATCAAGAGTGGCTATACCGGGCCTCTGTCGCTGGAAATCTTCAACGATGGCTTCCGCGCCGCGCCGCCACGAGCCAATGCCGCCGACGGCTTGCGTTCGTTGCTGTATCTGGAAGAGAAAACCCGCGAGCGTCTGGCCCAGGAAGCCAAGCCTGCGACCAACTCTGAGATTCTGTTCGAAACGCCCAAGGCCAGTGAGTACAACGGCATCGAGTTTCTCGAGTTCGCCGTGGACGAAAGCCTCGGCGCCAAGCTCTCGCATTGGCTTGAGCGACTGGGTTTCGTCAAGGCCGGGCAGCATCGTTCCAAGAGCGTCAGCCTGATGCGCCAGGGCGATATCAATTTGATCCTCAACTCTGAACCTTACTCCTTCGGCCACAGCTTTTTCGAAGCCCACGGCCCTTCGTTGTGCGCTACCGCCGTGCGAGTCAAGGACAGCGCCAGTGCGCTGGCACGAGCCGTGGCTTACAAGGGTCAACCCTATCGCGGGCTGGTGGGCCCCAATGAACTGGAACTGGCGGCGGTGCGTGCGCCGGATGGCAGCCTGATTTATCTGGTGGACCAGGATGCCGACGTCTACGGTACCGACTTCAATCTGCTGGCGGATGCACCGGTCAGCGGTGGCCTCAAGCGCATCGACCACATGGCCATGGCGCTGCCGGCCGACAGCCTCGACAGCTGGGTGCTGTTCTATAAGAGCCTGCTGGATTTCGAGGCAGACGATGAAGTCGTGCTGCCGGATCCTTATGGTCTGGTGAAGAGCCGTGCCTTGCGTAGCCGGGACAGTTCGATCCGCCTGCCACTGAACATTTCAGAGAACCGCAACACCGCGATCTCACACGCGCTGTCGAGTTATCGCGGCTCCGGCGTGCACCACATCGCGTTTGATTGTGATGACATCTTTGCCCAGGTCAGCCGTGCAAAAGAGGCGGGCGTGCCGCTGTTGGATATTCCGCTCAACTACTACGATGACCTGGCGGCGCGGTTCGATTTCGACGACGAGTTCCTCAGTGAGCTGGCCTACTACAATGTGTTGTACGACCGTGACGCCCAGGGCGGTGAACTGTTTCATGTGTACACCGAGCCGTTCGAGGGGCGGTTCTTCTTCGAGATCATCCAGCGTAAAAACGGTTATGCCGGCTACGGCGCGGCCAACGTCGCGGTGCGCCTGGCGGCCATGGCCAAATCCCGTAGTGGCGCATTGCGCCAGGCGAAGTTGTAGGTAATTCGTAAACGCGGGATTAAACGTGGGCCGCGCGGCTTCCTTCACTGTGCCGCGCAGCCCATAATCGCCAGCCTGTGCAGTGATGGCCGTGAGCCCGCAATGACAATGACTTCAGAACTCCCCGCAGCCTCCGTAGAACCTGGTGCCGAGCCGCGCAAGAGTCGCAAGAACAACCCGGAAAAGACCCGCGAAAACATCCTGCAGGAGGCGATTGTCGAATTCGTCCAGCAGGGGCTTTCCGGTGCCCGCGTCGATGCCATCGCCGAGCGTATCCACACCTCCAAGCGCATGATCTATTACTACTTCGGCAGTAAGGAACAGCTCTACGTCGAGGTGCTGGAGAAACTCTACGGCGATATCCGCAACACCGAAAATCGCCTGCACCTGGCAGAGCTGGCGCCGGTCGAAGCCATTCGGCGGCTGGTGGAGTTCACCTTCGATCACCATGATCGCAACGTCGATTTCGTGCGCATCGTCAGTATCGAGAACATTCACAACGCCGAGTACGTGAAGCGCTCCGATGCGATCAAGGCGATGAACAACACTATCCTCGATTCACTGGGCGAGATTCTGCGTCGCGGCGCCGAGCAGGGGCTGTTCCGTACCGGGCTTGATCCGCTGGACGTGCATTTGCTGATCAGTTCGTTCTGCTTCTATCGCGTCTCGAACCGCCACACCTTTGGTGAGATTTTTCAGATCGACCTGCCGGACGAACGTATCAAGCAGCGTCATCGGGAGATGATTTGCGAGTCGGTTCTGCGGTACCTGCAAGCCTGAGGCGAGGTGAGGGGGTTGCCCCCTCACTTCACTCATTCAGTCATTCATGCTCTGGAAATGCTCAAGCATCCGCTGGGCATCCGGGACTACGCCGCTGAACAACTCGAATGCTTTGACCGCCTGAAACACCGCCATGTTGCCGCCGTCCAGCGTCCGGCAACCGAGGGCGCGGGCATTGCGCAGCAGTTCGGTTTCCAGTGGGAAGTAAACGATCTCCGCCACCCACAATTCGGCCCGCAGCAGCTCCACTGGCACCGGCATGCCCGGCAGTTTTTTCATGCCCATCGGCGTGGTGTTCACCAGGCCGTCAGCCTGTGCCATGGCATCGGGCAGGTCATACCCGGCCACCGCCCGACTGACGCCGAAATGCTGATTGAGGTTGTCAGCCAGATCCTGGGCGCGGCGGATGTCCACGTCAAAAATGCTCAGCTGTTGTACGCCTTCGCTCAACAACGCGTGGGCCACCGCCGCACCTGCGCCACCAGCGCCCATCTGTACGACACGTTCAACGGCAACGCCTTTCAAACCTCGGCGAAACCCCTCGGCAAAGCCCAGGCAATCGGTGTTGTGGCCGATGCGTTTGCCATCCTTGAGCACCACCGTGTTGACCGCACCGATACCGCGGGCCTCCGGCGAGAGTTCGTCGAGCAGCGGGATGATCGCCTGCTTGCATGGAAAGGTTATGTTCAGCCCGGTGTAGTTCATGCGCTCGGCAGCCATCAACAGGTCGGGCAGGGCGTTGCTGTCGAGCTTCAACTGATCAAGATCAATCAGGCGATACAGGTAGCGCAACCCCTGGGCATCGCCTTCATGCTCGTGCATGGCCGGTGTGCGGGACGCCTGGATGCCGGCGCCAATCAGCCCGGCCAGTATCACGTGGTTCTGAGTCACGGCGATCACCCCTTCAAACGATGACTGAAGTGTTCCAGCGCCAGGCGATAGCCATGACTGCCAAAACCGGCCATCACCGCCGTTGCAATGGCGGATACGAACGAATGGTGGCGGAAGGGCTCGCGGGCGTGCACGTTGGACAGGTGGACTTCGATCACCGGCAGTTCGCTGGCGACCAGGGCGTCGCGGATGGCGACCGAGGTGTGGGTCCACGCGGCAGGATTGATGACGATCCCGGCGCAGCGACCGCGGGCGGCGTGAATCCAGTCGAGCAATTCGCCTTCATGGTTGGTCTGGCGAAACTCCACCGCCAGGCCGAACTCTTCGGCGGCGCGTGCGCACAGGGTCGAAATGTCTGCCAGGGTTTCGTGGCCGTAAGTCGCCGGTTCACGGGTGCCGAGCAGGTTCAGGTTCGGGCCGTTGAGCACCAGAACGATAGGGGGCATCGGAATCTCTCCACTTGTTATTTTTGGAATCGGCCGAGGGCTTCAGCCTGTGGAGATAAATTGTACTAACTAGTTAATTTGGTCAATTGAAGTGAAGGTATGCCGGCTGTTTGTGGGCGGTGATCGGACACTTTCGCAGGTCAGCGCGGCAAATGCTCCACCAGAAAATCAATGAACGCCCTCAAGCGCAGCGGTACATGGCGACTTTGCGGATACAGCAAGGTAAACGGCCGCGATCGCCCGCCATAGGGCTTGAGCACTTCCACCAGCGAGCCGTCGGCCAGTTCCTTTTCAACGATAAACCGGTAGGTCTGAAACAACCCCGCCCCGTGTTTGGCCAGGGTCACACCGCCCAGCACATCGTCGGAGCAACTGAGGTTGCCCTCGGCCAGAATCTCCCGGGGCACGCCTTCATCGTTGAACAGCCAGGCAATGCGTCGGCCGCTGCTGGGCAATTCGTACTGGATGCATTCGTGGTTTTCGAGGTCGTCGAGGGTTTGCGGAGTGCCGGCCCGTTTCAGGTAATCAGGGCTGGCGATCATCACCAGGGCGGCATCTTCCAACGGTCGGGCGATCAGGCCGGAATCCGGGATGGCTCGCACGCGAATCGTCATGTCGTAGCCTTCGCCGACGAAGTCGATGTTGCGATTACTGATGTGCGACTCGACCTTCACCGCCGGATAGCGCGCCCGAAATTCGGGCAACAGCGGCAGAATTCGATGATGCGCGTAGGTGGTCGGAATACTGATGCGCAACGTACCGGACGGCACTTGCTGCTGGCCCATCACCTCGCGCTGGGCCTCGACCAGTTGCGCAAGGGCCTGGCGACATTCTTCGTAATAACGGCGACCACTGTCGGTCAGCTTCACACTACGCGTGGTGCGCGCGAACAGGCGCACACCAAGGCGTTCTTCCATGCGCGACACCGAACGGCTCACGGCAGCGGGGGTGACACCCGCCACCAGCGCCGCGGCAGTAAAACTGCCGGCCTCGGCGGCCAGGCAAAACAGCTCGATGCTGCCCAACTGAAGATCGTCGAATTGTCGCTGCATGATTGATTACACCGGGGATCAGATGAAGAAGCTGGACCAGTATTTATCAGTCTTGCGCGCACGAATACAAAAAAACCGTCACGAGGACGGCTTATTTGTGGGTGCGCTTGCCATCAACGCCGGGTCAACATCACCCCGGATTCCATGTGATGGGTCCACGGGAACTGGTCGAACATCGCGCATTGGCTGATGCGGTGGGTGTCGTGCAGTTGGGCGATGTTGGCTGCCAGGGTCTCCGGGTTGCAGGAGATGTACAGGATGTTGTCGAAGCGCCGGGTCAGCTCGCAGGTGTCCGGGTCCATGCCGGCGCGGGGCGGGTCGACGAAGACGCTACCGAACTCGTAGCTCTTGAGGTCGATACCGTGCAGGCGGCGGAACGGACGCACTTCGTTCAGGGCTTCGGTCAGCTCTTCGGCGGACAAACGCACCAGGGTGACGTTATCTACCGCGTTTTCGCTGAGATTGCTCAAGGCCGCGTTGACCGAGGTCTTGCTGATTTCGGTGGCCAGCACCTTGCGCACGCGGGTGGCGAGGGGCAGGGTGAAGTTGCCGTTGCCGCAGTACAGCTCCAGCAAATCATCGGAGCGATCGCCGAGCGCATCGTATGCCCAGTTGAGCATCTTCTGGTTCACCGTGCCGTTGGGCTGGGTGAACGCGCCTTCAGGCTGGCGATAGCTGAAGGTGCGGCCGCCGACTTCCAGCTTCTCGACCACGTAATCGTGACCGATGACTTCGCGCTTGCCCTTGGAGCGACCGATGATGCTGACGTTCAGGTCCGTCGCCAGTTTCGACGCCGCTGCATGCCAGTGCTCGTCCAGCGGGCGGTGATAGCACAGGGTGATCATCGCGTCGCCGGCCAGAGTGGTCAGGAACTCCACCTGGAACAGCTTGTGGCTCAGGGGCGCGCTGGCTTGCCACGCTGCCTTTAGCTGCGGCATCAACTGGTTGATGCGCAGGCTGGCAATCGGGAACTCTTCGATCAGGATTGGCGTGCGTTTGTCTTCCTGGGAAAACATCGCGTAGTGACGCTCGCCGGCCTCGCGCCACAGGCGGAACTCGGCGCGCAGGCGGAAGTTTTTCAGCGGCGAATCGAAAACGGCTGGCTCCGGTGCATCGAACGGGGCCAGCAGGTCACGCAGACGCGTGACCTTTTCTTCGAGCTGAACGGCGTAGGCCTGGGAATCAAAAGTCATGCGTTGAACCAACCCAGCTTGATCACGAACAGAATCGACAGGATCACCAGCGCCGGGTTCAGCTCACGGCCACGACCGGACATCAGCTTGATGGCGGTCCAGGAAATGAAACCGAAGGCGATGCCATTGGCGATGGAGTAAGTGAATGGCATTGCCAGCGCAGTGATCACCACCGGCGCGGCGACAGTAATGTCGTCCCAGTCTATTTCGGCCAGGCCGGATGTCATCAGCACGGCGACGAACAGCAGTGCCGGCGCGGTGGCGAAGGCCGGAACGCTGGCGGCCAGTGGCGAGAAGAACAGCGCCAGCAGGAACAGTATCGCCACCACGATGGCGGTCAAGCCGGTGCGGCCGCCGGCACTCACGCCAGCTGCGGATTCGATGTAACTGGTGGTGGTCGAGGTGCCCAGCAGGGAACCGGCCATGGCGGCGGTGCTGTCGGCGATCAGGGCACGGCCCATTTTCGGCATGTGACCGTCCTTGCGCATCAGACCGGCGCGCTTGGCCACACCGATCAGGGTGCCGGAGTTGTCGAACAGATCGACGAACAGGAAGGCGAAGATCACGCTGACCAGACCGATGTCCAGTGCACCCTTGATGTCCAGTTGCAGGAAGGTCGGGGCCAGGGACGGCGGCATCGACATCACGCCGCCGAACGGGGTGAAGCCCATCACGATGGAAATGATGGTCACCACCAGAATGCCGATCAGCACTGCGCCGCGCACGGCAAGGGCTTCGAGGGCGACGATCAGGGCAAAACCGAGGGTGGCGAGGATCGGGGCCGGTTGTTTCAGGTCACCGAGGCCGACCATGGTCGCCGGGTTGCTGACCACAATGCCGGCGTTGTGCAGGGCGATCAGTGCCAGGAACAGGCCGATACCGGCAGCAATCGCTGAGCGTAGCGGCAGCGGGATGCTGTTGATGATCCATTCACGGATGCGGAAGATCGACAGCAGGAAGAAGCACACCGCCGAGATGAACACCGCACCCAGCGCCACTTGCCAGGTATGGCCCATGTGCAGGACCACGGTGTAGGTAAAGAAGGCGTTCAGGCCCATGCCCGGTGCGAGGGCGATCGGGTAGTTGGCGATCAGGCCCATGGTCGTCGAGCCGATGGCAGCTGCCAGACAGGTGGCGACAAACACTGCGCCCTTGTCCATGCCGGTCTCGCCGAGGATGCTCGGGTTGACGAACAGAATGTAGGCCATGGCCAAAAAGGTCGTGACGCCCGCCAGAATCTCGGTCCGCACGTTGGTGTTGTGTGCCTTGAGTTGAAACAGCCTTTCCAGCATGTCTGCTCCCCGTGGCGCGCCGGGCGCCGTGAATGTATCGACCTCAACAGCAAAGCACAGGCAGCAGAACGCGCCTGGAAATTACTGTGGGCCGGAAAAAGCCGCGCATCATACCAGTAGCTTGGGAATATGGCTGCTTTGGCGGTGATCGTCGTCGATGTTTTGCGACAAAGCCAAGTGCGCCATACTGCGCGCTGGTTTTTTGGGGTGGATGGGTCCTGCATGAAAAAGCGTCTGGTTGCCGCCCTCGGAATAGGGGGGGCGTTGTTTCTCGGGGCGCAAACGGCCGTGGCGGCCTCGGCTCCACCTCTGACGCAATTGAAAGTGCTCAAGGTCGCGTCGCCGTCCTGTGGTGTCGAGAGCATCGACGAAGGGCAAACCCGAACTCGCTGCGATCACATTGGCCCGAACATCATGGTCTACTTGCTGGAAGTGGGTTATGGGCGTGAGGCCCATGTCGCCCTGGACGGTTTCGAGGTGAATGGCACCCGCACACCAGTTTGTGCGTTCAAGAACGGCAACCTGACCAGCTGCACTCCCGGGGAAAAAACCGTCGGCTATTTGTATGCCCTCGATCTGGCGGGCAAGCAGGAAGGCACGCTGACCTTCAGCAATACCTCGATCAACGCGCCCGGCAATACGATGTCGACGCAGCTTTATATCCAGTAACCGCACGTATCGAACAAGGGTCAGAAAGCTGACTACGCTTAAAAGATCATTCCGTGGACAGTACCCGATGACCTTTAGAGCCTTGATTGCCCTTGCCGAGGGTACCGACGACCTGCAAACCGTGACCCTGATCGACGTACTGCGCCGCGCCAAAATAGAAGTGGTGGTGGCCAGTATCGAAGGACGGCGCATGCTCACCTGCGCCCGCGGCACTCGCCTGACGTCCGATGCGATGCTGGTGGACTTGCTGGCGCAACCCTTCGACCTGATTGCCTTGCCCGGTGGGGCGGTGGGTTCGCAGCACCTGGCTGCCCACCAACCCCTGCAACAATTGGTCAAGGATCAGGCGGCGGCCGGTCGCCTGTTCGCCGGCATCGCCGAAGCGCCCGCCGTGGCACTGCAGGCCTTTGGCGTATTGCGTCAGCGGCGCATGACCTGCCTGCCCTCGGCCAGCCATCAACTGCTGGGCTGTACCTTCGTCGATCAACCGGTGGTGGTCGACGGCAATTGCATCACCGCCCAAGGCTCGGCCGGCGCATTGGCATTTTCCCTGGCGCTGGTGGAGCAACTCTGCGGTAAAGCCACTCGTATGGCCGTGGCGGGGGAGTTGCTCGTTTAGAGAGTGTCAGACCTTCGCCTCTTCCTTCTCTTCATCTTTAGCCATGTGCATGCGATCGCGGCTGGCCAGTGTCGGGAACAGTTTGACCCACACCCCGGTCACCACCAGCGTGCCGATTCCGCCCATGACCACCGCTGGCACGGTGCCGAACCAGTGGGCAGTCAGTCCCGATTCGAATTCGCCCAACTGGTTCGAGGCACCGATGAACAGTCCATTGACGGCGCTGACCCGACCGCGCATTTCGTCCGGTGTTTCCAGTTGAACGAACGAGGCGCGGATCACCATGCTGATCATGTCTGCCGCGCCCAACACCACCAACACCACCAGGGAAAACCAGAACGAGGTCGACAGGCCGAAGGCGATGGTTGCCACGCCGAAGATGCCCACGGCCGTGAACATCACCCGTCCGACGTTGCGTTCCACGGCAAACCGCGCCAGGAACAGCGACATCAGCAGCGCGCCTACCGCCGGCGCCGAGCGCAGCAGGCCAAGCCCCCACGGGCCGGTCAGCAGAATGTCCTTGGCGAACACCGGCAGCAGCGCTGTGGCGCCACCCAATAGCACCGCAAACAGATCGAGGGAGATCGCCCCGAGAATGTCCGGACGACTGCGGATGAAGCGAATGCCCGCCAGCAGTGAGTCCAGCGTGGCCTTGCCCTTGTTCAGCGGGGTTTGTCGGGCCGGCAGGTTGAGCATCAGCGAACAGGCGATGACATACAAAAGCACCGTCGGGCCATACACCCAGACGCTGCCGAAGGCGTAGAGCAAGCCGCCGAGGGCTGGAGCGACGATGGTTGCCGATTGCTGGGCCGATTGTGCGGCGGCCACTGCACGGGGAAACAACGCGCTGGGCACGATGCTGGGCAACAGGGCCTGGGTGGTCGGCATTTCAAAGGAGCGAGCGGCACCGAGCAGGAAGGCCAGGATAAAGATCATTTCCCGGGTGACATGGTCGGTGGCGCTGCCAATGGCCAGCGACAGGGCGATTAATGCCTGGAGGGACTGGCAGATCGCCGCGACCTTGCGCCGGTCATAACGGTCGGCGACGTGCCCTGTGTGCAGCATGAACAGTACGCGCGGGGCGAACTCGACCAGGCCGACCAGACCCAGGTCGAGCACATTGCCGGTCAGTTGGTACAGGTTCCAGCCGATGGCCACGGTGAGCATCTGGAAGCCGCTGGCGGTAAATACCCGGGCCAGCCAGAACGCGAGAAAAGGGCGATGGTGACGTAACAGCAAGGGCTCTTGGCTGGGCATCTTCGCGAAGATCTGGGGAGAGGGGAGTGGCGAGATTATCACCAGCCTGTAACAAAAAGTTGCTGTGACAAAAGATTTAGTTAGCCAGACATCGATTTTCATGTGGGAGCGGGCTTGCTCGCGAAGGCTGAGTGTCAGTCGACATTGATGTTGAAGCTGATGCCCCCTTCGCGAGCAAGCTCGCTCCCACAAGGAGATATGTTTCTGCCTGTTACCCCGGCCGTGAGGCAACTTGTCACGCGGCAAAAGACCACGCGGTTCATCCCCGAAATTGGGACTACTCTTTCAACGTTGATTGATCCAGATCAAAACCCACAAAAGGAATTGATCCGGCGGCCGCAAGGCCAGACTCCCTGCGTTGTGATGCGTGCAAAAAAAAGAACAAACAGAGATTCGCCACACTCCATATCCGTGGGGGCCGTGGGTGCAGGCTTCCAGCCGGCAGCCGTACTACCTGACAGAGGAAGACTTATGTTCGGTTTAGAGGCACTTGATCTCGCCCGAATTCAGTTCGCGTTCACCATCTCGTTCCACATCCTGTTTCCGGCCATCACCATCGGCCTGGCGAGTTACCTGGCGGTACTCGAAGGCCTGTGGCTGAAAACCCATAACGACACCTACCGCGACCTCTACCATTTCTGGTCGAAGATCTTTGCCGTCAACTTCGGCATGGGGGTGGTTTCCGGGCTGGTAATGGCCTATCAGTTCGGCACCAACTGGAGCCGCTTCTCGGACTTCGCCGGTTCCGTGACCGGGCCGTTGCTGACCTATGAAGTGCTCACTGCATTCTTCCTCGAGGCCGGGTTCCTCGGTGTCATGCTGTTTGGCTGGAACAAGGTCGGGCGTGGCCTGCACTTCTTCGCCACCGTGATGGTGGCCATCGGTACGTTGATCTCCACGTTCTGGATTCTCGCATCCAACAGCTGGATGCAGACCCCGCAGGGCTTTGAGATCGTCAACGGTCAGGTCATACCCACCGACTGGCTGGCGATTATCTTCAACCCGTCGTTCCCGTATCGCCTGATGCACATGGCCACGGCAGCCTTCGTCGCCACGGCCTTCTTCGTCGGTTCCTCCGCGGCCTGGCATTTGCTGCGCGGCAAGGACAACCCGGCGATCCGCAAAATGCTCTCGATGGCCATGTGGATGGCATTGATCGTCGCGCCGATACAGGCGGTCATCGGCGACTTCCACGGTCTAAATACGCTCAAGCATCAGCCGGCGAAAATCGCCGCCATCGAAGGCCACTGGGAAAACAAGGGCGACGAGGCGACGCCGCTGATCCTGTTCGGCTGGCCGGACATGAAGGAGGAGAAGACCAAATTCGCTGTCGAAATCCCGTACCTGGGCAGCCTGATTCTCACGCACTCCCTGGATAAACAGGTGCCGGCGCTCAAGGAGTTCCCGCCTGAAGACCGGCCGAATTCGACCATCGTGTTCTGGTCGTTCCGGATCATGGTGGGGCTGGGCTTGCTGATGATCTTCACCGGATTGTGGAGCCTGTGGCTGCGCAAGCGCGACACCCTCTACACCTCGCGGCCGTTCCTGTACCTGGCGCTGTGGATGGGGCCGTCCGGCCTGATCGCGATTCTCGCCGGCTGGTTCACCACGGAAATCGGCCGTCAGCCTTGGGTGGTCTATGGTCTGATGCGTACGGCGGATGCGTCGTCCAACCATAGCTTCATGCAGATGAGCATCACCCTGATCCTGTTTGTCGTGGTTTATTTCGCGCTGTTTGGCGCCGGTCTTGGCTACATGATGCGCCTGGTGCGCAAGGGGCCGAAGATCGACGAAGGCAAGGAAACCAACGACGGTGGCCCCGGCCAGAAGCGCACACCGGCCCGGCCGCTGTCCGCCGCCGACGACGATCACGCCGATGCCGGCCACAGCCTGACCAAGGAGATTTGAATCATGGGTATTGATCTTCCGCTGATCTGGGCCGTGATCATCATCTTCGGCATCATGATGTACGTGGTCATGGACGGTTTCGACCTGGGTATCGGGATTCTCTTCCCGTTCATTCCGGGCAAGACCGATCGCGATGTGATGATGAACACCGTCGCCCCGGTCTGGGACGGCAACGAGACCTGGCTGGTGTTGGGTGGCGCGGCGTTGTTCGGCGCGTTTCCGCTGGCCTATTCGGTGGTGCTCTCGGCGTTGTACCTGCCGCTGATCCTGATGTTGATCGGGTTGATCTTCCGCGGCGTGGCCTTCGAGTTCCGCTTCAAGGCCAGGGACGACAAGCGCCATCTGTGGGACAAGGCGTTCATCGGTGGCTCGGTCACTGCGACGTTCTTCCAGGGCGTTGCGCTTGGCGCGTTCATCGACGGGCTGCCTGTGGTCAACCGGCAGTTCGCCGGTGGTTCACTGGACTGGCTGACACCGTTCACGATGTTCTGTGGTGCGGCGCTGGTCGTGGCCTATGCATTGCTCGGTTGCACCTGGCTGATCATGAAGACCGAAGGCAAGTTGCAGGAGCAGATGCATGACCTGGCACGGCCATTGGCCTTCGTGCTGCTGGCGGTGATCGGTATTGTCAGCATCTGGACCCCGTTGGCCCACACGGATATCGCCGCACGCTGGTTCACCATGCCAAATCTGTTCTGGTTCATGCCGGTGCCGATCCTGGTGCTGGTGACGATGTACGGACTGATCCGCGCCGTGGCCCGCAACGCGCATTACACGCCGTTCCTGCTGACTCTGGTGTTGATCTTCCTCGGTTACAGCGGGTTGGGCATCAGTCTGTGGCCGAACATCATCCCGCCGTCGATCTCGATCTGGGACGCCGCCGCGCCGCCGCAAAGCCAGGGCTTCATGCTGGTGGGCACGCTGTTCATCATCCCGTTCATCCTGGGCTACACCTTCTGGAGCTACTACGTGTTCCGCGGCAAGGTCACCCATGAGGATGGTTACCACTAGTCTGCTGCACAACGAATCTGTGGGAGCGAGCTTGCTCGCGATGGCGTCCTGACAGACGCCATCGATCTACATCGGAGGATTTATCAATGAACGGCAAACATTCCCTGCACGACATTGAAGAAGCCGAAAAAAAGCCGCTGTGGCAGCGGCTCGGCTGGTTGGCCCTGATCTGGGTCGGCAGCGTGGGCGCCTTGTTCATCGTCGCCAGCCTGATGCGTCTGTTCATGAACGCGGCCGGCCTGACCACGCACTGAATATCTCTCCCGTGGCCTCGAGGCGCGGATTTACGACCCTCCTACCGGAGGGTTTTTTTTGCCTGTTACTTGCGCGCCTTGAGGATCACGAATTTCGGATTGGCCGCCACTTGCTCCACACCCCGAAACAATCGCGCCAGCTTGCTGTGGTAACCCAGGTGACGATTGCCGACGATGTACAGCGCGCCGCCCACCACCAGCGCTTCGCGCGCCTGCTGGAACATCCGCCAGGCCAGGAAGTCGCCCACCACCTGTTGCTGGTGAAACGGTGGATTGCACAGCACGACGTCAAGCGATTGCGGTTCCTGGCCGGCCAGGCCATCACCGGCGCGCACGATCACTTCCCGTTCACCCAGCGCTGCGCGCCAGTTTTCGGAGGCCGATTGCACGGCCATGTACGACTCGTCCACCAGTGTGTAGTGGGCCTCGGGGTTTTGCAGGGCACTGGCGATGGCCAGGACGCCGTTGCCGCAACCGAGATCGGCGACCCGCGCCGAACCGAGGTTTTTCGGCAGGTGTGGCAAAAACGCCCGGGTACCGATGTCCAGGCCTTCGCGGCAAAACACATTGGCGTGGTTGAGCAGTTCGATGGCCGGTTCGTCGAGTCTGTATCGCGTTGGGTAGGGCGACACCGCCGGGGTTTTGTCTTCAGCGGTGGCAATCAATAGCCGCGCCTTCTTCACCGCCAACGAGGCTTGCACGGGGCCGATGTAACGCTCCAGCAAGTCGCCCGCCGCCCGGGGCAGATGCTTGATCATGGCTGCGGCAACCACTTGGGCGCCAGGTGCCAGTTGACCTTGCAGGCGGATCAGTTGTTCTTCCAGCAGGGCCAGGGTTTTCGGTACACGGATCAGCACGCAGTCGAACGGCCCGGCAGGGGTTTCGCTGGCGGGTACGCTCGGCACGGCATCAAAGGCCAGGCCGTTGCGCACCAGGTTCTTTTCCAGACCCTGGAAAGCCAGGAACGAATCACCGCTGCTGACCACCCGCACCTTGCCCACCAGGCTGGCCGCCAACGCGCCGAAACTGTCATTGAGCACCAATACCCGGGTGTCCGAAGCCGGCTGCTGTTCGGCCAGATGATTGAGCAGGTATTCATCGGCCGCATCGAAAGCTTGCAGCGGTTCATTCTGCTGTTCGGGCTGGCGGATCAGGTCGAGGCTGGCGAAGGGTGTTTCGAGCAAAGGCATGGGGCGGGGCTCTGGGTAATCAACGGATGTCCCGCTGCCCGAAGGCGGTGGAGCGGGCGGAGCCGTCCGAGTGTAATACGTCGTGAAGGTTTACACGCCATCACTCAGGAGGGACCGCAAATGGTACGTTTTTTTTGCCTGGATTACTCGCAGGTTTTCCCGCAGCCGGGCGCTTTCAGATGGCTCCGGACCGGGCCGCGGCAATGACGGCCGCCATCTTGTTGTTGACGCCGAGCTTCTCGATAGCCCTGTGCACATGAAAGTTGATTGTGCGCTCACTCAAACTGAGGATCCTGGCAATTTCATAGGCCGTCTTGCCATCGGCCGACAGTTTCAATACTTCGAGTTCCCGCCGTGACAAGGGGGGAGCCTGGGGGCGAGCCGGTTTTCTCGGTTGCCTTGCGATCGCCAGCGCGTGCAAATGGCGAGTGATGAACACCGAGAATCCAAGATGCTCGTACAGCTCATAGGCTGAAATCGGGCAGTGGCTTCTGGCCAGGCTGAGAATACTGCGCTGACCGGTTTCCTCATCAAAGATCGCCTGGGACCAGCCATGCTGCAAACCTTGTTGCTGCAGCAAGTGCCATAGCCATGGCGTCTTGGAAAAAAGCTCTTCGCTCCAGAGAACAGGCAGCGTTGAACGATTGCAATGCGCCACTATCGGATCTATTTGCGTGGCGTTGTTTTTTTCATATTGAGTGTTCCACTCATGGGGGAAATTATTCAGGTTCACCGCACTGCTATCGACTCCGACTGAGTTCGAAGTAATTGAAAAGCCACAAAATTTATATCCAAGGTTTCTAGCGAAGTTGAGCGCGATTCGATAGGCGGTTTTGATCTCTTGCGTGTGTGACAATTGCTTGAGCTGTGACTCCTTCCAGATTTCCATACAAGGGTCTCTCCATCACCGTTTCTTCTGGGCGCGATCTTGGATCCAAGATTCGGCACGTCACGAAGTGTAGGATAATTCCTACGGTGATGCTGCGACAATTTTGCTCTTTTGACTGTTGGAAAAGTGTATTTCAGGTTCTTAGGCAATCGATGGGATATAAAATGCCATATGTCATTTTATAATGATGGGTGTGCGCCACATTTGGTAAACAGTCACTAGTGCAGATTAATGTCACTACAAACTGTCGGTGGTTACGCTGCTTTCTTTGCGGGACACTGGGGTGTCTTTCGATTGGAGCCTTCCATGTCCGTCAGTGAAGAAAAACTTACCCGTCAGACCTTGCTTGAGGTTCATCCGCTGACCCAGAGCCTGTTTACCTTGCGTGCCACCCGGGATGCAGGGTTTCGTTTTCGGGCGGGGCAGTTTGCCCGGTTGGGCGTCACCAAGGCTGACGGCAGCACGGTATGGCGCGCCTATTCCATGGTGTCCTCGCCTTTTGACGAGTTCCTCGAGTACTTTTCCATTGTCGTACCGGGCGGTGAGTTCACCAGCGAGCTGAGCCGACTGGGTGTTGGCGATGCATTGTTGGTCGACCGCCAGGCCTTCGGTTATCTGACGCTGGACCGGTTTGTCGATGGGCGTGATCTGTGGTTGTTATCCACAGGCACGGGCATCGCGCCGTTCCTGTCGATACTCCAGGATTTCGAAGTCTGGGAGCGATTCGAGCGGATCATTCTGGTCTACAGCGTTCGCGAAGCGCGGGAACTGGCGTATCAGGAGCTGATCGCAGGGCTGGCGAAGCGTGATTATCTGGCGGAGTACGCCCATAAACTGCAATTGATCACCACGGTCACTCGTGAACAGCATCCCGGCTCATTGAACGGGCGGATCACCGTGCTGATTGAAAACGGCGAACTGGAGCGGGTCGCGGGTGTTGCGCTGACGCCTGAGCATTCACGGGTCATGCTGTGCGGCAATCCGCAGATGATCGATGATACGCGCAAGCTGCTTAAACAGCGGGACATGCACTTGAGCCTCAGCCGGCGACCTGGTCAGGTGGCGGTGGAAAATTTCTGGTAAAAAAAAGGCGCCTCGAAGGCGCCGTTTTTTTGCTAATGCCGTCAAGGCCGGTTGTTCTGGGCCTTGAGCAAGTCGCGGATCTCGCCCAGCAACTCTTCTTCCTTGCTTGGAACCGGCGGCAGGCTAGGGGCCACGGCCTCTTCGCGCTTCAGGCGGTTGATGACCTTGACGCCCATGAAGATCGCGAGAGCGACGATGACGAAGTCGATGATGGTCTGGATGAATTTGCCATAGGCGAGCACCACCGCCGGAATCTCGCCCTCCGCTGCCTTGAGCGTTATGACCAGATCACTGAAGTCCACGCCACCGATCAGCATCCCGATTGGCGGCATGACCAGGTCACCGACAAACGAGGTAACGATCTTGCCGAAGGCCGCACCGATGATGATGCCGACGGCCATGTCGACCACGTTGCCTTTGACCGCGAAGGCCTTGAACTCATTTAGCACGCCCATAGGTTATTTCCTTGTTACAGATGAGGTTGATGAACGCAGTGTAAATCAGCAAATCGCATTCTGCTTGAATCAACTGCCTGCCGTGCTCGCCAGCAACTGACACCGGGTGGTGTTGAAAAATTCACCGATTGATCTCGTCTGTGGAGCGGCCAGGCCTTGCGCGGTGTTTTGCATGCGATGTTTTTTCAGCGATATGGCTTCGTTCGTTTGAGCAAACCAAGGTTGAGGGAGGCCACCCCTGAAACGGGACGTTAAAGTTAATCGGGTAGTTAGTGGTCAGGGGCGGTATTGAAATTGATTGCAGTTGTAGCGACATTAACTGTTTCGTTAGTTAACAAGTAGCGTGCTTCCCTGAATTAATCACTGTGCTCTGTGTGAGTGTTTCAGAGTTGTACATTAAGTGTGTAAGTGAATAAGGTTTGTATAAGTTTTCAGGTTGTTCAGACAGGCATGCCCTTAGAGTTTGTTGAGTATATTGAACGAAAAACTTATACAAGGTTTTGTTTGGCGGGTGTTTATCAATATACCTGATTTTTTATGGGGGTATTTGTAATCATCAAAAGGGTTGCGAAGTATCCGGCCGCACTCGCGCGCTTCAGCTGAGCTATCATCGCGTTTTTTTCCGGGAGTTCCGATGGCCAAGGCCAAGCGCATGTACGGCTGCACCGAGTGCGGCTCAACCTTCCCCAAATGGGCCGGCCAGTGCGGTGAGTGCGGAGCCTGGAACACGCTCACCGAAACCATGGTGGAAAGCGGCGGGGCAGCCGCCCCCAGCGGTCGTACCGGCTGGGCCGGCCAGCAGGCGCAAATCAAGACCCTGGCCGAAGTCAGTGTCGAAGAAATTCCGCGCTTCTCCACCGCTTCCAGCGAGCTCGACCGGGTTCTGGGTGGTGGTCTGGTGGATGGCTCGGTGGTGCTGATCGGTGGCGACCCCGGCATCGGCAAGTCGACCATTCTGTTGCAAACCTTGTGCAACCTCGCCAAGAGTATGCCGGCGCTGTACGTCACCGGTGAGGAATCCCAGCAGCAAGTGGCCATGCGTGCGCGGCGCCTGGGGTTGCCTCAGGATCAACTGCGGGTCATGACCGAAACCTGCATCGAAGCCATCATTGCCACGGCCCGTCAGGAAAAGCCCAAGGTGATGGTGATCGACTCGATCCAGACGATCTTTACCGAGCAACTGCAATCGGCACCGGGCGGTGTGTCCCAGGTGCGTGAAAGTGCAGCGTTGCTGGTGCGTTATGCCAAACAGAGCGGTACGGCGATTTTCCTGGTGGGCCACGTCACCAAGGAAGGCGCGCTGGCTGGCCCTCGGGTGCTGGAACACATGGTCGACACCGTGCTGTATTTCGAAGGCGAGTCCGACGGGCGCCTGCGTCTGCTTCGGGCGGTGAAGAACCGTTTCGGTGCAGTCAATGAGCTGGGTGTCTTCGGCATGACCGACAAGGGCCTGAAGGAAGTCTCCAACCCCTCGGCGATTTTTCTGACCCGTGCCCAGGAGGAAGTTCCGGGTAGCGTGGTGATGGCAACCTGGGAAGGCACGCGGCCGATGCTGGTGGAGGTACAGGCGCTGGTGGACGACAGTCACCTGGCCAATCCGCGTCGGGTCACGCTGGGGCTGGATCAGAACCGGCTGGCGATGTTGCTGGCGGTGCTGCACCGTCACGGTGGCATTCCGACCCACGATCAGGACGTGTTTCTCAACGTGGTCGGCGGGGTCAAGGTGCTGGAAACGGCGTCCGACCTGGCGTTGATGGCGGCGGTGATGTCCAGTTTGCGTAACCGACCGTTGCCCCACGATCTGCTGGTGTTCGGTGAGGTCGGGCTTTCCGGTGAGGTGCGTCCGGTGCCGAGCGGTCAGGAGCGATTGAAGGAAGCCGCCAAGCACGGGTTCAAGCGGGCCATCGTGCCCAAGGGCAATGCGCCGAAAGAGGCGCCGGCCGGGTTGCAGATCATTGCCGTCACTCGGCTGGAGCAAGCGTTGGACGCGTTGTTCGAGTAACTCACAGAGGAAACTCAAAACCTGTAGGAGCGAGCCTGCTCGCGATAGCGGTGTGTCAGCCAGCAGCAATGTCGGCTGTCAGATCGTAATCGCGAGCAAGGGCATCCGGTGGCGGCTAGATCTCGATCAGCGCACCCAATTCGCGCTCCAGTTCCTGCGGATCAGCGAGGTTGAGCTCGATCAATCGCCGCAGGCGCTCGATGGACTCCAGACTGATGTGCAGGCAGACAAAGCCGAGCTGACCATGGTCGTCGTGGGCCAGTTGCACATCCATGGTGATGTCGGCTTCTTCGCTCAGATGAATGTCGACCAGAAAATCCTGCTGCGGATTGCCCTGCCAGTGTTCGGGTCGTTCAATCAGCAAGCCCTTGAGCGACAGGTCAATCAACTTCACCGGCCAAGTGGACTCCCCCTGACTCAGCTCGGTTCGGGCATCGAACGCAATACGTTTGAAGCGGCGACGTTCGGCAGGGTACTCGCTCATGGCGCGATCCTCGGAAATGTACGCTGACTATAGACCCGCATGATCAAAGGCTGCCAGCGCGTGCAGGTGTCCAGACCAATGTCGGGCTATGGCCATTGCCGTCAGGAGAGCTAAACTCGGGATTGCTGTCTTTCTTGTCCACTCTGGCTGGAATAATAAAATGAAAAATAATAATAGCCCGCTACGCCATTTGCCTTGGCTGGTGCTGGCAATCGTAGGTGCGTGTGCGCTGGGTGTCGTGGCATTACGCCGAGGCGAGGCAATCAACGCCTTGTGGATTGTGGTCGCTGCCGTGGCCATCTATCTGGTCGCCTACCGCTACTACAGTCTGTTCATCGCTAACAATGTCATGCAACTCGATGCGCGACGGGCCACTCCCGCTGTGCTCAACAATGACGGCCTGGACTACGTGCCGACCAACAAGCACATTCTTTTTGGTCACCACTTCGCGGCCATTGCCGGCGCGGGGCCTTTGGTCGGCCCGGTGTTGGCGGCGCAGATGGGCTACCTGCCCGGCACGCTGTGGCTGATCGCCGGCGTGGTGCTGGCCGGTGCGGTGCAGGACTTCATGGTCCTGTTTATGTCCACCCGCCGCAACGGTCGTTCCCTGGGCGACATGGTCCGCGAAGAAATGGGCCGCATCCCCGGCACCATCGCGCTGTTCGGCTGCTTCCTGATCATGATCATCATCCTCGCGGTGCTGGCGCTGATCGTGGTGAAGGCCTTGGCCGAAAGCCCTTGGGGCATTTTCACGGTGATGGCGACCATCCCGATCGCGATGTTCATGGGCATCTACATGCGCTACATCCGCCCGGGTCGCATTGGTGAAATCTCGGTGATCGGCGTATTGCTGCTGCTGGGCTCGATCTGGCTCGGGGGGCAGATCGCCGCGGATCCGGTGTGGGCCAAGGCATTCAGCTTTACCGGTATCCAGATCACCTGGATGCTGATCGGTTACGGTTTTGTGGCGGCGGTATTGCCGGTGTGGCTGATCCTGGCGCCCCGTGATTATCTGTCCACCTTCCTGAAAATCGGCACCATCGTTGCCCTGGCCATCGGCATCCTGGTGACCATGCCCGAGCTGAAAATGCCGGCCCTGACCCAGTTCGTCGACGGCACCGGCCCGGTATGGAAGGGCGGTCTGTTCCCGTTCCTGTTCATCACTATCGCCTGTGGCGCGGTGTCGGGTTTCCACGCGCTGATTTCCTCCGGCACCACGCCGAAGCTGCTGGATAACGAAACCAACGCTCGCTACATCGGTTACGGCGGCATGCTGATGGAATCGTTCGTGGCGATCATGGCCATGGTTGCCGCTTCCGTGATCGAGCCTGGCGTGTACTTCGCCATGAACAGCCCGGCGGCCGTAGTCGGCGGTGATGTGGTGGCCGTTGCGACAGCCGTCAGCAACTGGGGCTTTGCGATTACCCCGGAAGCCCTGCAAGCGGTGGCCCACGACATTGGTGAAACCACCATCCTGGCCCGTGCCGGTGGTGCGCCGACCCTGGCGGTCGGTATCGCGCAGATCCTGCACAGTGTTCTGCCGGGCGAGAACACCATGGCGTTCTGGTACCACTTCGCGATCCTGTTCGAAGCGCTGTTCATCCTCACCGCAGTCGACGCTGGCACCCGTGCCGGGCGCTTCATGCTCCAGGACTTGCTCGGCTCCTTCGTCCCGGCGCTCAAACGCACCGAATCCTGGACCGCCAACCTGATCGCCACCGCAGGCTGCGTGGCGATGTGGGGCTGGTTGCTGTACCAGGGGGTGATCGATCCGTTGGGTGGCATCAACACCCTGTGGCCACTGTTCGGTATCTCCAACCAGATGCTGGCCGGTATCGCGCTGATGCTCGGCACCGTGGTACTGATCAAGATGAAACGCCAGCGTTATGTCTGGGTCACCATGTTGCCGGCGGTATGGCTGTTGATCTGCACCACGACAGCGGGCTTCATCAAGCTGTTCGACGCCAACCCGGCGATCGGCTTTCTGTCGCTGGCCAAGAAATACAGCGATGCCTTGGCCAACGGCCAGATCCTCGCCCCGGCCAAGGACATCACCCAGATGCAGCACGTGATCTTCAACGCCTACACCAACGCAACGCTGACTGCGCTGTTCCTGTTCGTGGTATTCAGCATCCTGTTCTATGCACTCAAGGTCGGCATTGCCGCCTGGGGTAAAAAGGAACGTACGGACAAAGAATCGCCATTCCAGGCGCTGCCGGATGCGTAACCAGAGGATTGCAGCATGTTCAATGACTTGAGTCGCCTCGGTAAATACCTCGGTCAGGCCGCGCGCCTGATGGTCGGCATGCCCGACTACGACAACTACGTCGAGCATATGCAGACCAAGCACCCGGACAAACCGGTGATGAGCTATGAGATGTTCTTTCGGGAGCGTCAGGAAGCCCGTTACGGTGGCAAGGGTGGGCCGAAATGCTGTTGATCCGGTTGTCGGATTAACAGCCATACCTGTGGGAGCGAGCTTGCTCGCGATGGCGGACTGTCAATCAACAGTGATGTTGAATGTTAAGCCTCTATCGCGAGTAAGCTCGCTCCCACATTTGTTTTGTGTTGTTTTTTCACTGTGTGAAAAAGGAGATCCAGTTTGTCCTCTCCCATCCCGGTCACGATCCTCAGCGGCTTCCTCGGCGCCGGCAAGACCACTTTGTTGCGTCACCTGCTCAAGGCCGAGCACGGCCTGAAAATCGCCGTGATCGAGAATGAATTCAGCGATGCCGGTATCGATACCCAGTTGTTGGGCGATGAGCCGGTACAAGTGATGACACTGTCCAACGGCTGCGTTTGCTGCACCATCCACACGGACCTGACCAAAGCGCTTTATCTGTTGCTCGAACGTCTGGACCAGGGCGACATCGCCTTCGACCGCCTGGTGATCGAATGCACCGGCCTGGCCGACCCGGCGCCCGTGGCACAAACCTTTTTCATCGACGAAGAGTTGCGCGAGCGCTATATCCTCGACGGCATCATCACGCTGGTCGACGCGGCACATGCCGACTTGCACCTGACCCAGACCATCGCCCAGGCGCAGATCGGTTTCGCCGACCGCTTGCTGGTGAGCAAGCGTGACCTGGTGGACGAAGCAAAATTCACCGCGTTGAGCGAGCGCCTGACCCGTATCAACCGACGCGCCCCGATCCGGGTGGTTGACCACGGAAAGATCGACCTGGCCGAATTGCTCGACGTGCGCGGCTTCAACCTCAATGCCGACCTCGGTGGCGGCGTGAGTTTGCGCCCGGTCAGCCAGGCCCCGTCCATCGACCGCATTTCCAGCCTGGTGCTGCGCACTGAAAAAGCGCTGGATATCGACAAGCTCAGCGAGTTCATGAACGAGTTGCTGGAGGAGCATGGCAAGCAGTTGCTGCGCTACAAAGGCGTGTTGAACATCCTCGGCGAATCGCGTCGCATGGTGTTTCAGGGGGTGCTGAAACTTTATGGTTTCGACTGGGATACCGAGTGGGCTGAAGACGAAGTGCGCGAGAGCGTGATCGTGTTCATTGCCGATGACTTGCCGGAGGAAAAGATTCGCGAGGGATTTGCGCGGGTGGCGGCGGTCTGAAGTTTTATGGCGTCTGTGAGGACGCCATCGCGGGCAAGCCCGGCTCCCACAGGTTTCTGGTTGAACACAAAGTCTGTGCTTGGCCTCGAACACTGTGGGAGCGGGCTTGCCCGCGATGCGATCTAGCCGGCAACACAATGTTCACGGGGTGTATTGAGCAGTGTCTGCTCCAGATGATCCAGATGCCGGTTTATCAGCATGGCCGCTGTCGCAGCATTTCCACGCTCAACAGCATCGACAATCGCCAAATGCTCCTGCCACGCGCAAAAACTGTGCGTCTGCTCCTCACACTGCGCAATCGCCAATAACGTCAGCGGCACCAGACTGCCAAGAAAATGCGCCAGCGGTGCATTTCCAGCCATTTCGGCCAACTGCAGATGAAACTCTCCCGACAAACGAATTGCCCGGCCACGCTCAGCGCATTCACGCTCGCTATCGACTAGCGTCCGCAGTTGCTTCAGGTTTTGCACGCCGGGTCGCTGACATGCCAGCCGCACCAGCATGATCTCGGCCAGCCGCCGGGCATGCAGGGTCTGCCGGGTCTGCTCAGCATCAAGTTCGGCGACGCGGGGGCGATGGTTGACTCGAAGGATGATGATTTGCTGGTGGGACAGTCGCGTCAGCACATCACGCATGTCGCTGCGCCTTGCACCGAACATCTGCGCCAGGCTTTCTTCGGTAAAGCGACTGGCTGAATGGATGCGCTGCTCGAAAATGGCATCGAGGACCCGCGAATACAGATCATCCACCGAAGGGCGGACGGGCAGGGTAGCGAGCGTTTGTGGCGAAGCGAAGCTGTTCATGGCCAATCTCCAGTTCGAAGAGGTTTCAACTGCCGAGGTTGTCTTCCGGGATGTTCAGTTCGATGCCCATGCGCTGGCCTTCGCGCAAAATGTGCCGACGCATCTCGGCGCTGGCCTGGGCGCTGTTCTTGCTGCGGATCGCCCGCACCACGGCTTCGTTTTCTTCAAGGCGTTCAGCCAGATGCTCCGGCGAGTTGCGCAACACTTCGGCGCTTTGCTTGAGGGCATTGCTGGTTTGCTGGACCACGCTCTGGAAGATCGGGTTTGACGTCAGCGTGAACAGCTCTTCGTGGAACGCGATGTAGGCGCTTACGCCGGCTTCACTGTCATTGGCCTCCAGGGCTTCACGCATGTCCATCAGGGTCAGGCGCAGTTGCCCGACTTCCTTGCTGCTGATCGACTGCGCCACGAGGCCGACGATGAATGGCTCCAGGGTGTAGCGCAGTTGCAGCACGTCTTCCAGGCTCGCGGCGGCCACCGCGCTGTCGTAGGGCTGGTCATCGCTGAGACTGGCCTCGAGTACGACGACGCCTTTGCCCGGCATCGAACGAACCAGGCCAAGGGTTTCCAGGACGATGACCGCTTCACGCAGGCTTGGGCGACTGATACCCAGTTGTTCGGCCAGCTCGCGTTGCCCCGGCAGCATTTCGCCGGAGCGCCACTGACCACGGGCCAGTGCGGCCCGAAGTTTTTCTACGACTGAATTGACGACCGTTGAGGTGGTAATCACTGTGTGCTCCATGGATAAAGGCAGGGGAACCCGCCATCTGGCGGGCTCCCACATGATTCAAAACTCCTGCTGATGCGCCGGCGCGACCGGTTTTTTCGGCTGGAAGGTATAACCCATCTGGCCGGAAAGCACCTTGTTCGCACGCTGGATATCGATGTCCTTCTCCCAGCGGGCGATGGCCACGGTGGCGACACAATTGCCGATCAGGTTGGTCAGCGCGCGGCCGATGCCCATGAACCAGTCCACCGCGAGCACCAACACCAGGCCGACCACCGGAATCGCCGGGATCGCCGTCAAGGTTGCCGCCAGAATCACCAGTGCCGAGCCGGGAATCCCGTGGGCACCTTTGGAGGTGATCAGCGACACCAGCAAAATGGTCAGCAGGTCAGTCATGGCCAACGGCGTGCCGGTGGCGTTGGCGATGAACACGATAGCCAGGGTCAGGTAGATCGAGAAACCGTCGAGGTTGAACGAGTAACCCGTTGGAATCACCAGCCCCACCGTCGAACTGCCGATGCCCAGATGTTCGAGCTTGCGCATGATTTGTGGCAGCACGGCGTCGGACGAAGCGGTGCCCATGACGATCAGCAACTCTTCGCGCAGGTACTTGAGCAATGGCCACATCTTCAAGCCGGAGAGGCGCATCACCAGGCCGAGAATCAGGGCCACAAAGGCCACACAGGTCAGGTAGAAGAGGCCGACCAGGCTGCCCAGGTGTTGCAGCGAGTCCAGGCCATATTTACTGGTGGTGAAGGCGATCGCACCGAATACACCGATCGGTGCCAGTCGCACGATCATGCCCATGATGCGGAAAATCACGTGGCTGAGTTCATTGATCAGCCGCGAAATACCCGATGCCGCCTCGCCCACCAGATTCAGTGCACTGCCGAACAGCACGGAGAACAGCAGGACCTGCAGGATGTTGTTATCGGCAAAGGCACCGATCACCGACGTCGGAATCAGGTCCATCAGGAACTGTGTGGTGGTGTGCATGTGCTGGCCGCGCTGGGCAATGTCGCCCATGTCGGCTGCGGAAAGCTGCTCCAGGTGAATGTTCGCGCCGCTGCCGATGCCGGTGCTGAAGGCGAACACCAGACCGATCACCAGGGCGATGGTGGTCAGCACTTCAAAGTAGATCACCGATTTGAGGCCGATACGGCCGACCTTCTTCAGGTCGCCGGCACCGCTGATGCCGCTGACCACTACGCAAAACACAATCAAGCCAATGAGCATTTTGATCAGCTTGATAAAACCGTCACCGAGCGGTTTGAGCTGAGCGGAGTATTCGGGAAGGGTCAGCCCACAGACGATGCCGAGCACCAGTCCGAGAACCACTTGGAGGAAGATTGAACGCGAGCACCATCTGAGCATGGGAGGAATCCTGGTCGGCGTCCTGGCTGCCGTGTGCGGAGCACATCAGATTCAGGACTTAATTATTGTGGTCTTACCGGTATGTCCAGTGCAGGCTCAGTCTAGGCGCTATTTTTAGGTGTTCGCAAGTAAAAATTAGAAAATTGGCATGACCGGTCTTACCAGTTGTTCGCCATGCCCCGATCTTGAGCGGTTTTGCGAACAAAAAAATCGGCAATGGATGCCGATTTTTTTGTTGTCCGGGGTGCTCCACCTGATGTCAGCCTCATGGGTTTACTTTCAAGGTGTTTTTCAGGACTTTGTATGAGGTACTTTTCTTTCAAGAATGCTCAGAATGAAAGTTATTTTTGAGCGTTCCTCCGTGCGGGCAAGGTAAACATAAGGCGAGCCTCTATAAGTTTGGCCGCCCACATATTTATTGTCTTCAGTTACAAGCGAAACAGGTATGTGAGTGGGAGTGATATTACTCAGGGTTATCGGTCTGTTTTGGTGGTCAATGAGGGTGAAAGTTGTCGGATCGTCATCGTCTGAATCTATCGCGCCCAAAACATTAAGCCAACTTTCGCTTATAAGCTTGTTGTACTACTCTCCCGAGTTTTTTATGGGCAGTACATAGCCATTGGCCGTGTACCGAAAATGCAGCTTCAGTGGGTGGACCGAACCGCCTTGCTCGTTGGGGCGGATGCCGAGCAGACGAGAGTGATCAAGGGTTTGCGGTTTGCCGGTAAAGAATCCTCCGCTGAACATGTGTACAGTGGCCAGCGCCGGTTTTTCATGAAGCAGTTCAAGAAAGTTAAGTTTGTGATCGAACATTCTAAGAGTGGCGGTAAAGGACTTTTCAATAGAGTTGCTCATTATGAAGCCTGCTATTTGAGTGTGATTGGTTTTGCTTTTAAGCAGGGTTCAGATTAAGCATTTTTGATAGTGTTTTGGTGTTGTGTGTGTTGCAGGAAGTTGGAGGGTGAGTGTCTGGTTATGAACTTTTATCGCTGGCAACAACGGTTGTCGATTTGTTGGTTCGCACTATTTGTGAATGTCGCAAGCAAAAAAAACCGGCCATCTCTGGCCGGTTTCTTATGACTGCGGTTTAGCGGGGCTGATTAAGCGCCGTATACCGGCAGCTTCTTGCAGATAGCCTTGACCTTCTCACGAACCGCATCGATCACCGCTTCGTTGTTCAGGTCAGCCAGGATGTCGCAGATCCAGCCAGCCAGTTCCTTGCACTCTGCTTCCTTGAAGCCACGAGTGGTCACAGCCGGGGTGCCGAAGCGCAGGCCGGAGGTGACGAACGGGGAGCGTGGGTCGTTTGGTACGGAGTTCTTGTTCACGGTGATGAACGCTTTGCCCAGAGCGGCATCGGCGTCTTTACCGGAGATTTCCTGCTTGATCAGCGACAGCAGGAACAGGTGGTTCTGAGTACCGCCCGACACTACGTCGAAGCCGCGCTCGATGAACACGCCGGCCATGGCCTGGGCGTTCTTCACCACTTGTTGCTGGTAAGCCTTGAACTCAGGCTGCAGCGCTTCCTTGAAGCAGATCGCCTTGGCTGCGATCACGTGCTCCAGCGGGCCGCCCTGGGCGCCCGGGAATACCGCGGAGTTCAGCTTCTTCTCGATGTCGGCGTTGGCGCGAGCCAGGATCAGGCCGCCACGTGGACCACGCAGGGTCTTGTGGGTGGTGGTGGTCACCACGTCAGCGAATGGAACCGGGTTCGGGTAGACACCAGCGGCAACCAGGCCGGCCACGTGGGCCATGTCGACGAACAGGTAGGCACCTACCTTGTCGGCGATTGCACGGAAGCGCGGGAAGTCGAGGATCTGCGAGTAGGCAGAGAAACCGGCCACGATCATTTTCGGCTTGTGCTCAACGGCCAGGCGTTCGACTTCGTCGTAGTCGATCAGACCGTTGGCGTCGATGCCGTACTGGATGGCGTTGTACAGCTTGCCGGAGGACGAAACGCTGGCACCGTGAGTCAGGTGACCACCGTGGGCCAGGCTCATGCCCAGGATGGTGTCGCCGGCCGACAGCAGGGCCAGGTAAACGGCGCTGTTGGCTTGCGAGCCTGCGTGCGGCTGAACGTTGGCGTAGTCGGCGCCGAACAGCTCTTTGGCGCGGTCGATAGCCAGCTGCTCGACGATGTCTACGTACTCGCAACCACCGTAGTAGCGCTTGCCCGGGTAACCTTCGGCGTACTTGTTGGTCAGTACCGAGCCTTGAGCTTCCATCACCGCAGGGCTGGTGTAGTTTTCCGAAGCGATCAGCTCAATGTGCTCTTCCTGGCGCTGAGCTTCTTGCTCCATGGCGGCAAAGAGATCGGCGTCGTACTTGGCAATAGTCAAATCACGGCTGAACATGGCGGTCCTCAAGGATCGGGGGCGGAAAAGGGGGGCATTCTAACCTAATGGGTTTTAGATGGCATATGAAACGGCATCATGTCGCAGACAAGCGGGCTTCATGACGGGGTCAGCGGTGATCGTGCCGGTCTCATCGCGAGCAAGCTCGCTCCCACAGGGCTCTCGGGTGTACACAAAGTGTGCGAACACTGTAGATCCACTGTGGGAGCGAGCTTGCTCGCGATGAGGCCAATTGCCGCGCCGCAAATCTCAATCGAGCATGAACAGGGCATCATTGCTGAACTGCCCTTCGAACCGCCCCGCCGGCATCGGCCGACCGAACAGATAACCCTGTACCTCGTCGCAACCGTGCTCCCTCAGGAAATCCAGCTGCTCATGGGTTTCCACGCCTTCGGCGATCACCGCCAGGTTGAGGCTGTGGGCCATGGCAATGATTGCCCGGGCGATTTGTGCATCCTGCTCGCCGCTGGGCAGGCCATCGACAAAGGTGCGGTCGATTTTCAGAACGTCGATCGGGAACTGCTTGAGGTAGTTGAGCGATGAGTAACCGGTACCGAAATCGTCGACCGCAATGCTCAGGCCGAGGTTTTTCAGGCCGTCGAGGATCTGCATCGCCTCGCTGACTTCGCGCATCAGGATACTCTCGGTCAGTTCCAGTTCCAGGCACGCCGGCGGAAGGCCGGTTTCCTTGAGGATGGTGGCGATACGCGTACCGAGCTGGCCGTCGGAGAACTGTCGCGCCGAGATGTTCACCGACACCTTCGGCACCCGTACCCTGGCCTGATGCCAGGCCTTGAGTTGACGGCAGGCTTCGCTGATCACCCAGTCGCCGACATCCACCACCAGCCCGAGCTCCTCGAGCACCGGAATGAAATCCCCCGGCGGCACCAGCCCACGGCGTGGATGGCGCCAGCGCAACAGTGCCTCGGCACCGGTCAGGCGCTTGCCGTCACCGCTGAACTGCGGCTGGTAATACAGCACGAATTCGTTCTGTTCCAGGGCATGGCGCAAGTCGCTTTCCAGCTCCAGACGTTCCAGCGCACTGGCGTTCATGTCCGCCTGATAGAACTGGAAGTTGTTCTTGCCACGCTCCTTGGCGTGGTACATCGCAGTGTCGGCATTCTTCATCAACTGGCTGAGTTCGTTGCCGTCCTGCGGACTCAGGGCGATGCCGATACTGGCGGTGACGAAGAACTCGCGGCCTTCGAGCACGAATGGTTTCACCAGGCTGGCGAGAATCTGTTCGGCCACATGGATCGCCCGGTTCAGGGCGATTTCACGGTTGGCTCGCGGTTGCAGGAGCAAGGTGAATTCGTCACCGCCCATGCGCGCCACGGTGTCGTCTTCGTCGACGCAACCGAGCAGGCGCGTGGCCATTTCCTTGAGCATGCGGTCGCCGGCGGCGTGGCCCAGGGAGTCGTTGATCGGCTTGAAACGGTCGAGGTCGAGGAACATCAGCACCACCCACGACTTCTGCCGTTCGGCCGATTGCAGTGCCGTGTGCAGGCGATCCTGGAACAGTGAACGGTTGGGCAGGTGGGTCAGGGCGTCGTAGTAGGCGAGGCGGTGAATCCGTTGCTCGCTGGCCTTGCGCTCGCTGATGTCGCTGAAGAAACACACATAACTGGCCAGGTCGCCTTCGTCGTCGAGTACGGCGGTGATCCCGACCCAGGCCGGGTAGTGCTCGCCGTTGCGACGCTTGAGCCAGACTTCGCCTTCCCAGGTGCTGTGCTGGCCCAATTGCTTGAGCACATAACGCAGATGGGCTTCTTGCTGGTCGTCGACGGTCAGCATGTTCGGCAGTTGGTCGAGGACCTGCTCTACGGCGTAACCGCTGACACGACTGAAGGCTTCGTTGGCCTGGACGATGTAGCCGGCCGGGTCGGTGATCAGGATCGCCGAGGTCGAGTGTTCGAATACCGTGGCGGCCATGCGCAGGTCTTTTTCGGCCCGGCGTTGCTGGCTGATGTCGCGGCCGACGCCGAGCACGCCTTCGAACGTACCGTATTCGTCCCAGACCAATACCAGGCGCAGTTCGATCGGGATCTTGCGCCCGTCGGCCCGCAGGCAATCGAACAGGAACAGTTGGGTTTGCACCTGGCTGCGCAACAGCGCCAGTTGGTCCGGTTGATCCAGCGCTTTGCTGACCCGGTCCATCAGGTGGTAGATGCCGGTCAGTTGTTGCGGGTTGGCAATGGTCGATTGCCAGCCGTTCTGGAAAATCCACTCGGCGTCGTAGCCCAGCACTGCTAGTACCGAAGGGCTGACGTAATTGAGGTTAAGGCGGCTGTCGGTGGAGAAGATCACGTCGCTGATGCTTTCGGCAAGCATGCGGTAGCGCTGCTCGCTGTCGCGCAGCGATTCGCTGGCTTCGATCTGGTCGGTGATGTCCTTGGCCACGCCGATGATCCGCGTGACCTGGTCGTCCTTGTCCCGCGCCAGTGCCTGCTCGCGAATCTCGAAGCGTCGCCACTGGCCGTCCCGATGGCGGAAACGCAACTGGCACTGCATCAACTGGCGATAACCGGCCTGGCGCTGGATCTGGCGAGAGCGGTGGTAATAGTCGGCGTCTTCGGGATGCAGGAGGATTTCCCAGAAGTATTCGCCCATCTGGTGCAGTTCGTTGCGGTTGTAACCCAGGGTCTGGCCCAGATGGTGGTTGCTGTAGATCATGCGCTGGCTGATCACATCCTGCACATACAGATGATCCGGCACGGTGCGCACCACGTCCGACCAGAACCCTTCGCGCTCCTGCAGCGACAGCTCGATGAGCTTGCGACTGGTGATGTCAGTGATGCTCAGGATCACCGCATTGTAGTCGTCCGGGGTTTGCGGCAGACACAGCACCAGCCACAGGTGCTGGATGCGGCCGCTGGCGTCCTGCAGCTTGATTTCCAGCTCAAGCTGTTGCTGCTGGTTGAGCATCGCGTCGAGCACCTGGTTGCCGATGGCGGTGCCGTCCTGCGGATTACCGTCGATCAGCAATTTCCAGGCTTGGTCGGCGCTATCGACATTAAGCAGTTGCAACGCCACCTGGTTGACCTCGGTGATCCGCAGTTCCTTGAGCAATGGCCGGCGTTGCTCCGGGATCGCCAGCCACGCTTGCAGTTGCTCACTGCCCTGCAGTTGTGCCTTGTCGAAAAAGACCTTGAGCCCGGACATATCGAGGACGCACAAGGCCACGCCGGTGCCTTCGAAAATGTCCTGGTAACGCCGGCGGCCTTCATTCAACTGGCGCTGACGCCGGCGCGTGTTCAGCAAGGCGAGGAACGGCAGCATGGAAAACGCCAGGCCCAGCAGACATTTGCCGATGAACGCCGGCAGCAGCTCTTCCAGCACGCGCTGACGGTCGAACAGGCCGCGCAATTGCCAATCGCTGCTGCTCAGCGGAACCGTCAGCACGCTGTTGGCGACATCGTCCTCGGTCAGCGTGCCCGGATTGACCGAGGGCAGCGCTTCGTCGCGGCTGATGATCTGATGACTGATGCGGTTCTCCACCAGCCACAACGGGCGGCCACCGGCCTCGCGTTGCTTGGTCAGGGACGAAAAGAAGGTGGGCGTCAGGCGCAGGACCCAATAGCCTCGGGAACTGCCGCTGGCCTGATGCAACAATAAATGCACCACGGAACCGTCGGTGGCGTTGCTGAAGTAGTGCGCCTGGGCGTGGCTGCGGCGTACCAGTTCACCCAGGTAGTTGTTGTCATCGCTGTCGGGAGCGCTGTCACTGATGACTCTTCCCGAGGGACTGAGCAACGCCAGGCTGCGCAGATCAGGCAGCGACTGTTGCAGCTTGCGCAACAAGGCCTGCAGTTCATCGGCGCCCTGCGGTTGCTCGACGATCGGCAACAGGTTGAGGGCGATCTGCGCGTTGAGCGCCATGTTCAGGCTGACCTGCGCGGCCAGATCGGCGGTGTAGTCGATGGTGTACTGACGCTGGTTCTTCTGGGTTTCGCGCAACTGGTCGAGCAACTGCCAGAACAGCAGGGCCAGCAGCAATAATACGAGTGTCGCCAAGGTGCCCTTCAAAGTTCCGCGCAGGGGGGAGCCGAGCACTGTGGCCGGCGCACTGGAAGTCGGAGGCGGAGGGACAATGGACAAGCTGTAATCCTGCGGTTTGGCTGGACTGGCGCGACATGCACTATAAGCCGGACGCCCGAAGGGCGGCTAGCATGCCTTGAGTTGTGGCGAAGTGCCAGCCCCTGTCCGTCGGCTGGACTGCCACCGGTCATTAAGGTAGCTTTGCGGGTTACGCGGGAGCGTTCCAGCTCCTAGACTCAGACTTTTTTCAGCGCGCACGTCTTGATCTCCTCAAGCGGGCGACGCGCACAGTCTGGCCGGGCATTGCCTGCGCTCCAATCATTCATCAGTCACTGACCCTAGGTTCTCCATGGCTCAATACGTATTCACCATGCATCGGCTGGGCAAAGTTGTTCCGCCGAAGCGGGAAATCCTGAAAAACATTTCTCTGTCGTTCTTCCCCGGCGCCAAGATCGGCGTGCTCGGCCTCAACGGTTCGGGTAAATCCACGCTGCTGAAAATCATGGCTGGCGTCGACACCGAGTTCGAGGGCGAAGCCCGTCCGATGCCGGAGCTGAACATCGGCTACCTGCCCCAGGAACCACAACTGGATCCGACCAAGACCGTGCGTGAAGTGGTCGAGGAAGCGGTCAGCGTGATCAAGGACGCCCAGGCACGCCTGGACGAGGTCTACGCCGCCTACGCCGATCCGGATGCCGACTTCGACAAGCTGGCCGCCGAACAGGCCAAGCTCGAAGCGATCCTGCAGGCCAGCGACGGCCATAACCTGGAGCGTCAGCTGGAAGTCGCCGCCGATGCACTGCGTCTGCCGGCGTGGGATGCCAAGGTTGAAGTCCTCTCCGGTGGTGAAAAACGCCGTGTGGCCCTGTGCCGTCTGCTGCTGTCGGCACCGGACATGCTGCTGCTCGACGAACCGACCAACCACCTGGACGCCGATTCCGTCGCCTGGCTGGAGCACTTCCTGCACGACTTCCCGGGCACCGTGGTCGCGATCACGCACGACCGTTACTTCCTGGACAACGTTGCAGGCTGGATCCTGGAACTCGACCGCGGCGCGGGCATTCCTTACGAGGGTAACTATTCGGGTTGGCTGGAAGCCAAGTCCGATCGTCTGGCTGCCGAATCCAAGCAGCAGTCGGCTCACGAAAAAGCCATGAAGGAAGAACTGGAGTGGGTGCGCAAAGGCGCCAAGGCCCGCCAGTCGAAATCCAAGGCTCGTCTGCAACGCTTCGAAGAAATGCAGTCGCAGGAATTCCAGAAGCGCAGCGAAACCAACGAGATCTACATCCCGGCCGGTCCACGCCTGGGCGACAAGGTCATCGAATTCAAGAACGTCACCAAGGGCTATGGCGACCGCGTATTGATCGACAACCTGTCGTTCGCCATGCCTAAAGGCGCCATCGTCGGCGTGATCGGCGGTAACGGTGCGGGTAAATCGACCCTGTTCCGCATGTTGATGGGCAAGGAAACACCGGATTCGGGCAGCATCGAAGTCGGCGAAACCGTGCAGCTGGCTTGTGTGGACCAGAGCCGCGAAGACCTGGATGGCAGCAAGACCGTGTTCCAGCAGATCTCCGACGGTTCCGACCAGATCCGCATCGGCAACTACGAGATCCCGTCGCGTACCTATGTCGGTCGCTTCAACTTCAAGGGCGGCGATCAGCAGAAGTTCGTCAAGGATCTGTCCGGTGGTGAGCGCGGTCGCTTGCACCTGGCCCTGACCCTGAAAGAGGGCGGCAACGTCCTGCTGCTCGACGAACCGTCCAACGACCTCGACGTCGAAACCCTGCGCTCCCTGGAAGAGGCCTTGCTGGACTTCCCGGGCGCCGCCATTGTGATCTCTCACGATCGGTGGTTCCTTGACCGCGTCGCGACGCACATCCTGGCGTACGAAGACGACTCGCAAGCGGTGTTCTTCGAAGGTAACTACAGCGAATACGAAGCTGATCGCAAAAAGCGTCTCGGCGAAGCAGCTGCCCAGCCGCATCGTGTACGTCACAAGAAACTGGCCTGATTTCGGGTTGGTTGCATAAAGAGCGGAGCCTTCGGGCTCCGTTTTTTTTTGCGCGTTTTTTCAGTGATACCGCGGCGCATTCATCGCGAGCAAGCTCGCTCCCACAGGGGAATGCATTTCAAACTGTGGGAGCGAGCTTGCTCGCGATAGCGATCTCCCTTGTGGTGCAAAAGCCAGATCTTGAATCCCTGTTCGGGTGCAAAAAAGGCCAGAAAGCCGGAATAATTTATATCCTGTGCACCATTTAATTTCATGAATGCGACATTCTGCTCTGTTCCTGTGCGTGAATCGTTTGTTACAGTCCGGCTCAATCTCCTCCAACGACAATAAATTTGCCGAGACTTTTCCATGATCGAATCCGTCGAATCCTTCCTTGCACGCCTGAAAAAACGCGACCCGGACCAACCCGAATTTCACCAGGCTGTCGAAGAAGTCCTGCGTACCCTGTGGCCGTTTCTTGAAGCCAATCCGCATTACCTGACCTCCGGCATCCTGGAGCGCATCTGCGAGCCGGAGCGGGCGGTGGTGTTTCGCGTGTCGTGGGTCGACGATCAGGGCAAGGTCCAGGTCAATCGTGGTTTCCGCATCCAGATGAACAGCGCGATCGGCCCGTACAAGGGTGGCCTGCGTTTCCACCCGTCGGTGAACATGGGCGTCCTGAAATTCCTCGCGTTCGAGCAAACCTTCAAAAACTCCCTGACCTCGTTGCCCATGGGCGGCGGCAAGGGCGGGTCGGACTTTGATCCGAAAGGTAAAAGTGATGCGGAAGTCATGCGCTTCTGCCAGGCCTTCATGAGCGAGCTGTACCGCCACATCGGCGCCGACGTTGACGTACCGGCCGGTGATATCGGTGTCGGCGCGCGGGAAATCGGTTTCCTGTTCGGCCAGTACAAGCGCCTGAGCAACCAGTTCACCAGCGTGCTGACCGGCAAAGGCCCAAGTTACGGCGGCAGCCTGATTCGCCCGGAAGCCACCGGTTTCGGTTGCGTGTACTTCGCCGAAGAAATGCTCAAGCGTCGCGGGCTGGCCGTGGAAGGTAAGCGCGTAGCGATCTCCGGTTCCGGCAACGTCGCGCAATACGCGGCGCGCAAGGTCATGGACCTGGGCGGCAAAGTGATTTCGCTGTCCGACTCCGAAGGCACGCTGTATTGCGAAAGCGGTTTGACCGAGGAGCAATGGCTGGCGGTGCTGGAGCTGAAGAACGTACAGCGCGGGCGTATCCGTGAACTGGCCGACCGTTTTGGCCTGGAGTTCCGCGCAGGTGAGCTTCCGTGGAGCCTGAGTTGCGACATCGCGCTGCCGTGCGCGACGCAAAACGAACTGGATGCCGAAGCCGCTCGCACCTTGCTGCGCAACGGCTGCATCTGCGTGGCCGAAGGCGCGAACATGCCGACCACCCTTGAGGCGGTGGACCTGTTCATCGAGGCGAACATTCTGTTTGCGCCGGGCAAGGCATCCAACGCCGGCGGCGTGGCGGTGAGCGGGCTGGAAATGTCGCAGAACGCCATGCGCCTGGCGTGGACCGGTGGCGAAGTGGACAGCAAACTGCACGCGATCATGCAGTCGATTCACCACGCTTGCGTGCATTACGGCGAAGAGAATGGCCGGGTCAACTACGTCAAGGGCGCGAACATCGCCGGCTTCGTCAAAGTCGCCGATGCCATGCTGGCCCAAGGCGTCGTCTAAGTCGGTTCGATACGGATCACCTCTATCAGTTGATCCCCGGCGGGGCGCTGCCACAGCACTTCGTCGTTGAGTCGTGCGCCGAGCAGCGCCCGACCCAGCGGTGAACTCCAATTGATCAGGCCGTGGGCGGCATCGGCCTGATCTTCGCCCACCAATTGTACCCGGCGTTCGGTGGCGTGTTCATCGGCGTAGGTCACCCAACTGCCGATCTGCACTTTCTCGGTCGAAGTCGCGGCGGGAACCACTTGAGCGCTGCCCAGGCGCTGCTTGAAGTAACGCAAATCACGTTCGAGATCCGCCAGGCGCTGCTTGTCGGCCTGTTCGCCTTTTGCCGATTGTTCGGCGTGCAGGGATTGCAGTTCGGCGACTTTTCCCTGCAACAGGTTCAGGCCTTGCGGCGTGACGTAATTGGTCTGCGCGCTGACCTGCCGTTCGACTGGCTGATCGGCTTGCGCGGCGGCACTATCTTCATTGACGAAGGCACGGCTCATGGAATTCTCCCGGTATAGGATTTGGGCCATGGTCGCAGGCATTTGGTTTCACTGGATGTCTGAAAGCGACTTACGGCGAGTGATAGCCTGTCTGCAACCGACGATTCTCAGTGGGAGCGAGCTTGCTCGCGATGAGGGACTGACATTCAACAAGTGTGCTGGCTGAAACGCCGCCATCGCGAGCAAGCTCGCTCCCACAGGGTGGAAGGTGTGTCAGGTCAGTAGTGATACCACTTCAGCTCAAGCATCACTTCGTTCTCGGCCGTCGCCAAATGGCTGAATTCGCGCCGGGCGCTCAAGCGCAGTCCGAGATTTCGGGATATTTCCCATTGCTGATTCAGGCTCAGGCTACGGCGCACTTCACCATTGGTGAAAAAGTCGCCCTTGGCTTCCAGGCTCAAATTGCCCAGCGGGTTTTTCCACAGCACACCACTGTTGAACCCGGCGGCCGGGGCAATGAAAGCGGCGAAATCGTTGTTGTGCTCGATGCGCACAGTGCCCAGGGCAAATCCGAGCAGGTCATCGCCCAGTTGCCAGGTGCCACCGCCACCGCCGTTGACGTGGCTGACCAGGGTTTGGTCATCGTGCTTACCCGGCACTCGCTCCAGACCACCGGTGACTTGCCATGACAGCGGTTGCAGCAACTCGTTACGCGGGGTCAGGGAGCGAATCGTTGCCAGGTCCAGTTGTTGCACTTGCCATTCATTGCTTTCGTACTGGCGCAGTTTCAATTGCAGGATTTCGATCTGCGCGCCAAGGGGAAAGCTTTCGTTGTTGTCGTTGAGGTCGTGATAAGCCATGCGCAAGCCGTACTCGCCAAAGGCTTTATCTCCACGGCTGCCGAGGCCGAGCTGCCAGGTGCGGGACTCGTGACCGTCTTCAGGCAGGCCCGGTTGCGGGATATCCAGCTCCGGCGCCGGGTTCTGGTTGATGGCCCGCAGCAGTTCGAAGCTGCGCTGGGCGCGTGCCGGGTCGCGTTCCTGGCCATTGGCGCGGTAACGCTCCAGACGATAGGCCGCATCGATGATCAGCGCCTGACGGTCGTGGGCTTGCGCCTTGAACGCCGGGTCCTGCAATTGTTTCTGATCGGCGCTGACTTTCAGCACCCACTGTTGCTCTTCAGGGTCCAACGGCTCGGCGCGGCTGAGCAACTCGCGCTCCCGGGACGGACGATACTGGATCGATTCCACCAATCCGGCATCTTTCACGGCTTTGACGGTGTCGGTCGGGATGGCGGTGAGTGGGAATTGCTCGGTCAGGCGCAGGCCCGGTCGGGCCACTTGCAGCAGTTCCAGCAAGCGGTATGAGCAGTTTTCGTCGAAGAAGAAATAGTCGAACTTGATCTGCTTCAGCTCCCAGACGTGCTCGACCATGCGCGCGGTTTCCTGTTGGGTCAGGTTCAGGCGGTACTCCCACAGGTCGCGGTTTTCCAGGCTGCGGTATTCCGAGAGCTTTTCCTGATAGGGCACCATCGCGAACAGGCCGGGATAGCCGCCCATCAGGCCTTTCCAGGCATAGATGATGCTGTTGTCCGAGCCCTCGATGTAGGCGCCGAAGTTGATCGCATAACTGAGCAGCGAAGTCTTGTCGCTCTTCACCTCGGCCTGGTCGATGCGCAACAGGGTATGGCCGAACATCGAGGACGGGCTGTTCAGGTAAGCCGCCGGGAAGATCATCACCGCGCTGTCGGGCGAGACGTCCTTGAACCATTGCTTGAACCCGGCGCAGTCCGGCGTCGGCAGTCCGGCCAGACCGAGTTGGTCTTTCAGCCAGCGGGTGCGGGCAGGGTAGACGCATTGAGCGTGTGTTTCACCGGCACTGGCCGGGGCGTACAAGGCTTGAACAGTCGCCGCCAGTTCATGGTCCGGATGCTCATTGCCGTCAGCGGCGAGGAAGAACTTGCGGTCACTGACATAGCTGCGCCAGCCGCCGAGCTTGGCGGTTTCGTAATGGCCCAGGGATATCCAGAAAGGGTCGTTGGCCAGTTGCTGCAAACGTTGTGGTTCGATGTGAGGCGCGGCGGATAGCGGGGCGCAGACACACAGCGCCAGCCAGGCAAGGCGTTTGAGCATAGAAGGCAACTTAAACAGGAAAAAATAAAGACCCAACGAGGTGGATGCCGTTTGCCTGTAGGAGCTGGCTTGCCAGCGATGGTTTCAAAGGCGCTGTGTTTATCCAGTAAACACGCGTGATCGTTAACGACCATCGCTGGCAAGCCAGCTCCTACAGTCAGCGACATTACCCAAAGAGGGGCAGGTCCAAAAAACAAAACCCGCTTCCCGAAAGAAGCGGGGCGGGTCGAGCTTAAGCCTGAGTCGCGTACTTGGCCAGACGAGGGTCGGCTTTGAGCACGGCCAGGGTATTGGTATGCACGTCTTCTGCGGTCACGTCAGCCTTGCTGAAGATCTGCTGGAAGTGCTCGTGAGTGACGGCGGCGAAGTGCGCACGGTCTTCCGGCGCCACGCCCAGTACCACGGCATAGGTGGTCAGCGCTTCGCCCTGACCCTTGGCCATGTCTTCGGACAGCTCGTTCATCATGCCATTCATGGCAAACCAGGATTTGCCGCCATAGGTCAGCGACGCATTGGTTGCGCAACCGTTGGTGCCGGAGGTCATGCCGAAGGTTGCGTTGCCGGAGGTGCCGTTGGTGGTGGATGCCAGGAAGTGAGCTGGAGTACCACGCTGGCCTTCGAACAGCATGTTGCCCCAACCGCAATCCGGACCGCCAGGCGCTTGCGCCATGGCATTGATGGATACAGCGGTGAAGAGAGTACCAAGAAGAATCCGTTTCATAGCTTTGTTCTCTTTGTGTGCGTACCAATAGACAAGGGAGTCTGGCCCCGGCTCTGCATGCAAACTGCCTGCGCGACGATCATGCTGCGTTGAAAGCAGGCTCGGAATGCTCATGTAGGCCCCTACACTCCGCTTCCTCGCCTGCTTTCGCCTTGCCTGATCGCCGCTCGGCGAGTTTTCCTGCAGACCCTTCCGGTGCCAGTGGGCCGGTCATTAGTCCAGCCGCGCAGTTTGGAGTTTAGGCACGATCACAGGGTTCCGTGATTTTTTGCAAAACATTCATGGAAAACGGCCGCGCAAGCCCGGCCCGCCTGGGGTTGGCCGGTTGACGGTGATCAGGCCTGCGGCGCTCCTTGCCAGTCGGGCATGGGCGGCGCCAGAATGCTGCCATCTGCCCCGCCTGATTGTTAAGGAAGCCCGATGCCTGATCCTGTTGCTGCCAGCTTGCGTCTAGCGCCCGAAGCGCTGACCCGTCCGTTTTCCGCTGAACAGTTCAGCTTCTCTACCACCAATGATCTGGAGCCCTTTCGCGGTGTGCTTGGCCAGGAACGTGCGGTCGAAGCCTTGCAGTTCGGTGTGGCCATGCCACGCCCCGGTTACAACGTATTCGTCATGGGCGAACCCGGTACTGGCCGGTTCTCGTTCGTCAAACGCTACCTCAAGGCCGAAGGCAAGCGCCTGCAGACCCCGGCGGACTGGGTCTACGTCAACAACTTCGATGAACCGCGCGAACCACGTGCCCTGGAGTTGCCGTCGGGCACTGCCGGTAACTTCATTGGTGATATCAATGGTTTGATCGACAACCTGCTGGCGACATTTCCGGCAGTATTCGAGCATCCGTCCTACCAGCAAAAGAAAAGCAGTATCGACCGCGCCTTCAACCAGCGCTACGACAAGGCCCTGGACGTCATCGAGCGTCTGGCGCTGGAAAAGGAAGTTGCGCTGTACCGCGACGCCAGCAACATCGCCTTCACCCCGATGAGCGACGGCAAGGCGTTGGACGAAGCTGAGTTCGCCCAGTTGCCGGAAGCCGAGCGCGAGCGCTTTCACGAGGATATTTCGGCACTGGAGGAGCGCCTGAACGAAGAGCTCGCCAGCCTGCCGCAATGGAAACGCGAGTCGAGCAACCAGCTGCGTCATCTGAACGAAGAAACCATTACCCTGGCCTTGCAGCCATTGTTGTCGCCATTGTCGGAGAAGTACGCCGAGAACGCGGCGGTATGCGGTTATCTGCAGGCGATGCAGGTGTACTTGCTCAAGTCCGTGGTCGAGCAGCTGGTAGACGATAGCAAGACCGACGCTGTCGCCCGCAAGTTGCTGGAAGAACAATACGCGCCGAGCCTGGTGGTCGGTCACTCGGCCAGCGGCGGTGCGCCGGTGGTGTTCGAGCCGCACCCGACCTACGAAAACCTTTTTGGCCGGATCGAATACAGCACCGATCAGGGTGCGCTTTACACCACCTACCGCCAACTGCGGCCGGGTGCCTTGCACCGGGCCAATGGCGGTTTCCTGATCCTTGAAGCGGACAAAATGCTCAGCGAGCCGTTCGTGTGGGATGCACTGAAACGCGCCCTGCAATCACGCAAACTGAAAATGGAATCACCGCTGGGTGAACTGGGCCGCCTGGCCACCGTGACCCTGACTCCGCAACACATTCCGTTGCAGGTCAAAGTCGTCATCATCGGTGCCCGTCAGCTGTATTACACGCTGCAAGACCTCGATCCGGACTTCCAGGAGATGTTCCGCGTCCTGGTGGATTTCGACGAAGACATCCCGATGGTCGACGAGAGCCTGGAGCAGTTCGCCCAGTTGCTCAAGACCCGTACTTCCGAAGAAGGCATGGCACCGCTGACCGCTGATGCGGTGGCACGCCTGGCGACCTACAGTGCACGTCTGGCCGAGCACCAGGGGCGCTTGTCGGCGCGTATCGGTGACTTGTTCCAGCTGGTCAGCGAGGCGGACTTCATCCGCCATCTGGCCGGCGATGAAAGGACCGACTCCGGGCACATCGAACGCGCGCTCAAGGCCAAGGCTACCCGCACCGGTCGTGTGTCGGCGCGGATTCTCGATGACATGCTGGCCGGGATCATCCTGATCGACACCGCGGGCGCGGCGGTCGGCAAGTGCAATGGCTTGACGGTGCTGGAAGTCGGCGACTCGGCCTTTGGTATACCGGCGCGGATTTCCGCCACGGTGTACCCGGGCGGCAGCGGTATCGTCGACATCGAGCGCGAGGTCAACCTCGGGCAGCCGATCCACTCCAAAGGCGTGATGATCCTTACCGGCTATCTGGGCAGCCGTTACGCCCAGGAGTTTCCGCTGGCGATTTCCGCGAGCATCGCCCTGGAGCAATCCTACGGTTATGTCGATGGCGACAGCGCTTCTTTGGGTGAGGCTTGCACCCTGATCTCGGCCTTGTCGAAAACCCCGCTCAAGCAGTGCTTTGCCATCACCGGTTCGATCAACCAGTTCGGCGAAGTGCAGGCGGTCGGCGGAGTCAACGAGAAGATCGAGGGCTTCTTCCGTTTGTGCGAAGCCCGCGGGTTGACCGGCGAGCAGGGGGCAATCATTCCTCACGCCAACGTCGCCACCCTGATGCTCGATGAGAAGGTGCTGGCGGCGGTGCGTGCGGGTCAGTTCCATGTCTACGCGGTCCGTCAGGCCGACGAAGCCTTGAGTCTGCTGGTCGGCGAGCCGGCCGGCGAACCGGACGAGAATGGCGAGTTCCCTGAAGGCAGCGTGAACGCGCGGGTCGTGGAGCGCCTGCGGGTTATCGCGGAAATGATCAGCGAAGATGATCTCAAGGAAGCCGAGAAGGAGTTGGCGCAAGAGGCTTTGGCGGAAACCAAGCCGGCCTGATGCAGTAATCCATGTGGGAGCGAGCAAGCCCGCTCCCACATTTGTTTGTGTGAACCCTGGAAAAGCGTCGTCGAACTGACGTCAATATTCACACTATGACCATTCGGCGCCTTTCGGTCTTGCCTCGGCCTGCAAGGCAGACTTTTCTTCTATTCTCTGCTCAAGGATATCGACGTAATCACAGGATCGAAACAGCCTTCCCATGGGGGCTGAACACCGGATCTACCGAGGGTCGCCGCCATGTCGCGCAACCTCTGCCTCACCCGTCAATGCCTGGGCCTTGTGACCCGTATCGAATGTGCCATCCGTCCATTGGCGGGAGATACGGGCATGTGGACTCTGCTGTTCGCCGCCGGAATGGCCGGTGAACAACCTTCGGCCATCAAGGCCCAGGGCCCGTTTCACGGTCCGTTCGTCGCTGAATCAATCCTCGATACCATCGTTGAAAGCCTGACCCTGCACGGCTACGAGTTGGCCGACGATCCGCAAATCTGGTGCCTGCACCTGCAAGCCCAACTGCGGGAAATCAACGGTGGTCGCTGCCGGAACATGGGCGGCTTCGAGTTTCACCCCGAGCACTGAGTGGCACTATTGATCAAGGCGCGTCATGTCGGCCTTGTCGAGTTTGACTTCGAAACCATATTGCACGGTGGTGAGATCAGTGCGCTGATAGGTTTCCAGGCGCGTAGGCTGCCCGTAGAAGTAATGCACGGCAAACTGTGCCGGCCCCTGTGCGCTCGCACCATGACTGACCGATAGAATCTCCTTCAAGTAACTACCGCTGTCGTCCTTGGCGAAAAAGCGCCAGTCCTGGGCGGGAAATACCTTCAGGTCCACCACCAGTGCATTGTCTTTGAGCGCGAGGCCCTTGGGCAGTTGACGGGCTTCGACGGTTTGCTTGTCGACCGTGGCCAGGAACATCGGCATCGAGCCCACCGCATAGGCCGGGGTTTGTGGAAACAGATTCAGATCGTAAGTGATGGTGCCGCGCAGGGGATCGATCTGGTACGCCTCTGACGGCAGTTCGATCGGCTCGTCGCGATTGCCACGAGTGTCTTCGGTAAAGAAGCTCACCGGACTTTCACCGGGGTTGAACGATGTACCGAGCAGCTCATCGTTGAAGGTACGCAGGTGAGTGAATTCGATTCGCGCAGCGCTGGGGTCGTCGACCGACTGACTGATGCTGACGTTCTTTTTCAGTTGTTCCTCACTCAGCGTTGCCCCTTTCAGCCAGCCCGCCGCCTGGTCGTCATAGACCACCACGGACAGGTTCAAGGGCTGGATGGACTTGTTCGTGGTATAGGCATCGAAGCGCCGGATCGGCAGGTTGAGGTCCTTTCGGGTGACCGTGACGGCGGAAAAATCCAGCATGCTGACTTCGAGAGTTTCGATCGTCCCGTTGAAGTACACCTTCGAATAATGTCGAGCCTGCTGTTTCTCAAAGTTGCGTTGTTCTTCATCGAGCTGTTTTTCCAGGGACTCGCTCCAGCTCTTTTGCTGCTGCATCTTGGCCAGTTGCTGCTGATAGAAGGCAATTTGTACCGAGGTTTCGTTGATTGAACCGGCGCGCGCGATGAATTGCCCGGTGCTGTCCCTGGCCTGGACGATCAGCGGGTTGAGCGGTGCTTCACTGACTTCGGGGGCCAGCGGCGTGCTGTTGTTGTATTCGATTTCCGCGTAGTTGTTCGTCAATGTGAGGAGGGTGACGCTCAGGTTGTCATTGGTGCGGGTCTGGCCTACGTCCTTTTTCGTCAGGTCGAAGCTGTAGAGGCGCCGTGGCGCGATGACTTCGACTTTGCCTTGCAGGCTCACCGGTTGCGGTTGCTGCTTTCTGTCAATGTCGAGGCCTTCGATGAAGGGGTAGGCCACGGTCAGGTCATCGGGGTTGGTCAGGTTGGAGCTCGATGGGCTGAGCTGAATGCCGGGGTCGGTTTCCGACCATTCCGGCTGGAATGGAATCACCCGTTTGTTGCTTAGCGTGACCGACTGCCATTCCAGGCCATGGGGAAACAAAAACGCGGCAGGAACGCTGAACGTGAAGGGGAACACTGGCTGCAGATCGATCAGATAGTCGGAACTGGAGTCCTTTTGCAGCACGAACAACCCGTTGATGTAGGTGTCGACCAGGGCCTGCGGGCTCGGGTAGTGCTTGAGCATGGCGAGGGCGTCTTCGCCGTATTCGGTTTCCACCGGCTTGCTGTCGAGCTTGAGTTGCGCGCGTTCGAGCAGCAGCAGTGAGCCACCCAGCTCCGACACAGCATCCTTGAGCTTTGGATCCTGAATGGCGTCCAGCGACTTTTCGAACTGCGCGGTTTTTTCTTCGAGGCTGACCTGGCGTTTTTCTTCGCTGGGTGAGCAGCCGCTCAGCAGCAGCGCCAGGCAAATTCCGGCACTCGTCAAAGGCAATTGCACATCCATTTCCAGTCTTCCTGTCCGACATCACTGAGCAGTCAATGATTTGGACACTAGCAGAAAAACTTTGATACACAGGCGCAGGTGGCGGATTTCTCGACGGTTTCTGGCTGCTTCTGGGTATGGACGGGGGGCTGGTATACTCGCCGCCATTTCCAGTCCAACGTGTGAGATTCAATGGAACGCTTTATCGAAAATACAATGTACGCCTCGCGCTGGCTGCTGGCGCCGATCTATTTCGGCCTGTCCCTCGGGCTGCTGGCGCTGGCACTGAAATTCTTCCAGGAAGTCTTCCACGTCATCCCGAACGTGTTTTCGATGGCCGAATCGGACTTGATCCTGGTGCTGCTGTCGCTGATCGACATGGCCCTGGTGGGCGGTTTGCTGGTGATGGTGATGATCTCCGGCTACGAGAACTTCGTCTCGCAACTGGACATCGACGACAGCAAGGAAAAGCTCAACTGGCTGGGCACCATGGACTCTTCGTCGCTGAAGATGAAGGTGGCCGCATCGATCGTGGCGATCTCGTCCATTCACCTGCTGCGCATCTTCATGGACGCCAAGAACGTCGATCCCGAGCATTTGCAGTGGTATGTGATCATCCACATGACCTTCGTGGTCTCCGCATTTGCCATGGGTTACCTGGATAAAGTCACCAAGCACTGATTTCAACTTCCATTGTGGGAGCGTGGCTTGCCCGCGATGGCATCACTGCGGTTCATCGTTAGACCGAGGTGATGCCATCGCGGGCAAGCCACGCTCCCACAGGGTTGCAAAACAGACGGGCGGCGTCGTTTGTGGCTTGTGCTTTGATGCGCCGAGGCCTATCCCTGTAAGTATGTTGGTTCGCCACTGCGTGAGGTGCGTTCATGACCCTGCATGAGTTGAATGCGTATGCCGTCGCCGGGAAGGTCGATGAGCTGAACCTGATCTCGATGGAGGGGGGCATCTACCTGTTGGAGGCGCGGATGCATGGCGCGGCGTATCCATTGAGCGATACCCACGGACACATGATGAGCCTGCGTTCGGTGGAGCATGCCCGTGATGTGCTGCGCTCCTTTCCCAAGTTGCACTTCAACCTTGTGCACACGGTCGTGCACGACGAAATGTGCGGTCTGGTTGCCGATGTTGAGGAAAACCTGAAGGTGCCGATCGCCTGAGGTCCCTCATCAATGGCATGACATCTGTGCTAGTCTGCTGACCCTTTTGGTTCCGGGCGCTCCGGGACGCGCTGTGCACGCATGGCAAGTTCCCGAGCCGTCCGCACAGCGGAGCAGTGTCATGTCCGAAGTAAATCTGTCCACCGACGAAACCCGCGTCAGCTACGGTATTGGCCGTCAGCTGGGCGACCAACTGCGCGACAACCCGCCACCGGGCGTAAGCCTGGACGCGATCCTGGCGGGTCTGACCGACGCATTCGCCGGCAAGCCAAGCCGTGTGGGTCAGGAAGAAATGTCCGCCAGCTTCAAAGTCATCCGCGAAATCATGCAGGCCGAAGCTGCAGCCAAGGCTGAAGCGGCTGCTGGCGAAGGCCTGGCCTTCCTGGCTGAAAACGCCAAGCGTGAAGGCATCACCACTCTGGCTTCCGGCCTGCAGTTCGAAGTCCTGACCGCTGGCGAAGGCGCCAAGCCATCCCGTGAAGACTCCGTGCGTACTCATTACCATGGCACCCTGATCGACGGCACAGTATTCGACAGCTCCTACGAGCGCGGCCAGCCTGCGGAATTCCCGGTTGGCGGCGTGATCGCTGGCTGGACCGAAGCCCTGCAACTGATGAACGCCGGTAGCAAATGGCGCCTGTACGTGCCGAGCGAGCTGGCATACGGCGCTCAAGGCGTTGGCAGCATTCCGCCGCACAGCGTACTGGTATTCGACGTCGAACTGCTCGACGTTCTGTAAGACCCGCTGATTACCTGTAGGAGCGAGCCTGCTCGCGATGGGCGTCAACGATTACGCGGCCATACTGAATGAACGCGGTGTCTTTGAGTTTTTCGCGAGCAATCTCGCTCCTACAGAGTCTTGCGGTGATTTTCATATTTCGATCTTGTGGTGCAGTTCACTGTGCGGGCGCAACGCCCGGGCATAGCAGAACAGAAACAGATTACGCACCAGTTCCTTGAGCACCACCGGCTCGCTGGAACTCAGGCCATTGAGGTCAAGATCACCTTGGTCCTGCAGTTCGCTCAAGGCTTCTTCTTCAAGCACTGCACAGACTTCCCCGGTTTCCCGATGCAGGATCCTGAGGTAAGGGTGTGGGCGGTCCAGCCAGGCATCGATCAGATAAGTCATGGTTCTCATCTCCATTGAAGGTTTGATGAGAATAATTCTTATTCATCAAATAGCAAGGGCCTATTGGCGGTTTGCGCTTTTTTCCGGGTAAAGATTGCGTCAGGTCAAAAGGACTGGCGTTTGGCTATTGCGAGGAATTACTGGGCGAAGCAGGGGAGGGGGAGGCGCCATCCCGCGCCAGGCGCGGGATGGATAACAGCAGGCTCAGACTTTTCTGACGAACTCGGACTTGAGTTTCATCGGGCCGATGCCGTCGATCTTGCAGTCGATGTCGTGATCGCCATCGCACAGGCGGATGTTCTTGACCTTGGTGCCGACCTTGACCACCAAAGACGTACCCTTGACCTTGAGGTCCTTGATCACGGTGATGGTGTCGCCGTCTTGCAGGACGTTGCCGACCGAATCCTTTTTCACTGTGTCATCGGACACCGCTTCGGCTTCACCGCTGGCGGACCATTCGTGGGCGCACTCGGGGCAGATCAGCTGGGCGCCGTCTTCATAGGTGTATTCGGAATTGCATTTTGGGCAGGGTGGCAACGTGCTCACTAAGGCTCCTTGGATTCAGGATCGCTAAAAAGCGCACATTATATAGGGTTTTAGCCGGGAGGGGTGCAGCGCAGGAAAACCTGTGGGGAACAAACCTGTGGGAGCGAGCTTGCTCGCGATGGCGTCCTTTCAGTCAACAACAATGTTGAATGTAAGTGCCTAATCGCGAGCAAGCTCGCTCCCACAGGGGGCTTGCAGTGTTGTCAGTGCGTACGCGCGACCGCGAACTCGCTCAGTTCAACCAGTGCATCGCGGTACTCGCTGGCAGGCAGCGCTTCGAGACACTTGATTGCGCGTGCCACATAGTCGCGTGCCAGTTGCGCGGTGTACTCCAGCGAGCCCGAGGCTTCCACGGCTTCGCGGATGCTTTCCAGGTCTTCGATTCCGCCTTTCTGGATCGCCTTGCGCACCAGGGCGGCCTGTTCCGGCGTACCTTCGCGCATGGTGTAGATCAGTGGCAGGGTCGGCTTGCCTTCGGCCAGATCGTCACCGACGTTCTTGCCCAGGGTTTCGGCGTCGCCTTTGTAGTCGAGCAGGTCGTCGACCAGTTGGAAGGCCACGCCCAGATGATCACCGAATGTACGCAGGGCTTCGGCCTGTTCCGGCGTGGCCTGGCACAGGGCGGCGGCGCTGTGGGTCGAGGCTTCGAAAAGCATCGCGGTCTTGCCGCGGATGACTTCCATGTAGGTTTCTTCGGTGGTGCTGGCGTCCCGCACCTTCGACAGCTGCAATACTTCGCCTTCGGCGATGATGCGCGTGGCTTGCGAAAGGATCTTCATCACCGGCATCGAGCCAAGTTCGACCATCATTTCGAATGAGCGCGAATACAGGAAGTCACCGACCAGTACGCTTGGCGCGTTGCCCCACATGGCGTTGGCGGTCGAGCGGCCACGGCGCATGCCGGACATGTCGACCACATCGTCATGCAGCAGGGTGGCGGTGTGCAGGAACTCGATGGTCGCGGCCAGCAGACGCAGGTCATCGCCTTCGCGGCCCAGGGCCTTGCCACACAGCAACACCAGTAAAGGACGCAGGCGTTTGCCGCCGGCCGAGGTAATGTAATCGCCGATTTTCGATACCAGCGGCACTCGGGAAGTCAGCTGCTTCTTGATGATGCCGTCGACGGCGCTAAAATCGTCCGCCACCGCGCGGTAGAAAGCTTGGGGTTGCATCAGCGACAGTCGCTCCAGAAGGGTTGCGCGGCATGCTAGGACCCACGCTTGCAGGTGTCAAGGCGCGATGGACGGCCTCTTGCAAGGCTAGCGTGGCTTGCGTACAATCGCGCACCCTGAACTTCCTGGGCAGCACCTGCCTTACGCAATTGCAAGCGGGCCTCCAGCCCCATGCAGCCATGCCAGCCAATACCTCTTCTTATAAAGAGCTGGGTGAGCAGGATTATCGGAGAAATACCATGTCTTATGCAGTAATCGTTACTGGCGGCAAGCAGTACAAAGTCGCCCCAGGTGAATACCTGAAGATCGAAAAACTGGAAGTCGCTACCGGCGAATCCGTTACCTTTGATCGCGTTCTGTTGGTTGCCAACGGTGACGACGTGAATATCGGCGCTCCAGTTGTTGCTGGCGCTACCGTTGTGGCTGAAGTGATCTCCCAAGGTCGTCACGATAAAGTCCGCATCATCAAGTTCCGTCGCCGTAAGCACCACATGAAGCGTATGGGCCACCGCCAGTGGTACACCGAGATCAAAATCACCGGTATTCAGGCTTAATTACAGCCTAATTCCTCACTAGGAGAATTGAACTCATGGCACACAAAAAAGCTGGTGGTAGTACCCGTAACGGTCGCGACTCAGAAGCCAAACGCCTTGGCGTGAAGATGTATGGCGGCCAGGCTATCAAAGCAGGCAACATCATCGTGCGTCAGCGCGGCACCCAATTCCACGCTGGCTACGGCGTTGGCATGGGTAAAGATCACACCCTCTTCGCTAAAGTCGAAGGCGTGATCAAGTTCGAAGTAAAAGGCGCCTTCGGTCGTCGTTACGTGAGCGTAGTCGCAGCTTAATTGCGCGATCGCTGGAAAAGCCCTGTCTCGCGACGGGGCTTTTTCGTTTGTGGGGTGAGTCTCTTGCAAAGCTGTTTGTATGGGCTGTCGGCGTACGATGTAGGTATCGTGGTTCAGGGTCGCTGCGCTCATTTTTGCAAGAGTCTTATGTCTTGATTGTTTTTCGGCTCGTCCGTATGGCGAGAGGCGTTTGTTATGAAGTTTGTTGATGAAGTATCGATTCGCGTAAAGGCTGGTGACGGCGGCAATGGCGCCATGAGTTTCCGTCGGGAAAAATTTATCGAGAACGGTGGCCCGAACGGCGGTGATGGCGGTGACGGCGGTTCCATCTACATGATGGCCGACGAAAACCTCAACACCCTGGTGGACTACCGTTACACCCGGCACTTCGATGCCGAGCGTGGCTCCAACGGCGGCAGCACCGACTGCACCGGCAAGAAGGGTGAAGACCTGATCCTGCGCGTTCCGGTCGGCACCACGGTGATCGACTCCGCGACTCAGGAAGTCATCGGCGACCTGACCAAGGCCGGTCAGAAGTTGATGGTGGTGCAGGGCGGCTGGCACGGTCTGGGCAACACCCGTTTCAAATCCAGTACCAACCGTGCGCCGCGCCAGACCACTCCGGGCAAGCCGGGCGAGCAGCGCGACCTGAAGCTGGAAATGAAAGTACTGGCTGACGTAGGTCTGCTGGGTTTGCCGAACGCCGGTAAAAGTACCTTTATCCGTTCGGTTTCGGCTGCCAAGCCGAAAGTTGCCGACTACCCGTTCACCACGCTGGTGCCGAACCTGGGTGTGGTCAGCGTCGATCGCTGGAAGAGCTTCGTCATTGCCGATATTCCGGGTTTGATCGAGGGCGCTTCCGAAGGTGCTGGTCTGGGCATTCGCTTCCTCAAGCACTTGGCGCGTACGCGTCTGCTGCTGCACCTCGTGGACATGGCGCCGCTGGATGATGCCAGCGCACCGGATGCCGCTGAAGTGATCGTCAACGAGCTGATCAAGTTCAGCCCGTCCCTGGCGGAGCGTGATCGCTGGTTGGTCCTGAACAAGTGCGACCAGATCCTTGATGAAGAGCATGATGCTCGCGTCAAGGAAATCGTTGATCGCCTGGAATGGACTGGTCCGGTCTACGTTATCTCGGCTATCTCCAAACTCGGTACCGAGCGTCTGTGCCATGACATCATGCGTTACATGGAAGATCGTGCCGATCGCCTGGCCAATGACCCGGCCTACAAGGAAGAGCTGGCTGATCTCGATCAGCGCATCGAAGACGAAGCTCGCGCGCAACTGCAGGCGCTGGATGACAAGCGTGCCCTGCGTCGCAGCGGCGTGAAGTCGGTCCATGACATCGGCGACGATGATTGGGACGAAGAAGATGTGGATGACGAAGACGGTCCGGAAATCATTTACGTGCGTGACTGATTCGTTGCGATAAACTTAAGCGCCGCTCAATCGAGCGGCGTTTTGGTATCTGGAAATCGATTGTTGGTCACGAGTAACCACGAATAACGTCACGGGCAGCGCTGGGTCGCGCTGCCCTCAAGCTAAGGTTGAAGATGATGCGGAGCAAGGTGACAGGTGCGCAGCGTTGGGTCGTGAAGATCGGCAGCGCTTTGCTGACGGCGGACGGCAAAGGCCTGGATCGCGCGGCAATGGGTGTCTGGGTTGAGCAGATGGTGGCCTTGCATGAGGCGGGTGTCGAGCTGGTGCTGGTGTCCTCTGGGGCGGTGGCAGCCGGTATGAGCCGTTTGGGCTGGACCTCGCGACCCAGTGCGATGCATGAACTTCAGGCTGCCGCCGCAATCGGCCAGATGGGGTTGGTGCAGGCCTGGGAGTCGAGCTTCGCCAAGCATGGCCGGCATACCGCGCAGATTCTCCTGACTCACGACGACTTGTCCGACCGCAAGCGCTACCTGAACGCCCGCAGCACCTTGCGTGCGCTGGTCGAACTGAAGGTTATCCCGGTGATCAACGAGAATGACACCGTGGTCACCGACGAAATCCGTTTTGGCGACAACGACACCCTGGCGGCGCTGGTGGCGAACCTGGTCGAGGCGGACTTGCTGGTGATCCTGACGGATCGCGACGGCATGTTCGATGCTGATCCGCGCAACAATCCGGATGCTCAGCTGATTTACGAGGCGCGTGCCGATGATCCGGCGCTCGACGCGGTGGCGGGTGGCACCGGTGGTGCGCTGGGACGTGGTGGTATGCAGACCAAATTGCGTGCTGCGCGTCTGGCGGCCCGTTCCGGTGCTCACACCATCATCGTTGGCGGGCGGCTTGAGCGTGTGCTGGATCGCCTCAAGGCGGGCGAGCGCATCGGCACCCTGCTGTCGCCGGAGCGCGGCATGTTGGCGGCGCGCAAGCAGTGGCTGGCCGGTCATCTGCAAACCCGTGGCACTCTGGTGCTGGATGCGGGTGCGGTGACTGCGTTGTCTCAGGGCAACAAGAGCTTGCTGCCGGTTGGGGTCAAATTGGTGCAGGGCAGCTTCCGTCGCGGCGAGATGGTGGTTTGCGTGGCGCCGGACGGTCGCGAGATTGCCCGTGGCCTGGCCAACTACAGTGCGCTGGAGGCGCAAAAAATCATCGGTCAGTCGTCTGAGGCGATTGTCGGTCTGTTGGGTTACATGGCGGAACCGGAGCTGGTTCACCGCGATAACCTGATCCTGGTCTGAAGGAATACCTGAATGCGCGTGGCAAAAGGATTGTTGGGATTGCTGGTGGCGATGCCGCTGCTGGCGTCGGCCGAAGAGATCGGTCAGGTGTCGACGGTGTTCAAGTTCGTCGGGCCGAATGACCGGATCGTGGTCGAGGCCTTTGATGATCCCAAGGTCGACGGCGTGACCTGCTATCTGTCGCGCGCCAAGACCGGCGGGGTGAAGGGTGGTCTTGGTTTGGCCGAGGACCGTGCCGAAGCGTCTATCGCTTGTCGGCAGGTCGGGCCGATCAGCTTCAGGGGTGAGCTCAAGGATGGCGACGAGGTGTTCAAGGAGCGCACGTCCCTGGTGTTCAAGACCATGCAGGTGGTGCGCTTCCTCGACAAAAAGCGCAATACGCTGGTGTACCTGGTGTACAGCGATCGCCTGATCGAGGGTAGTCCGCAGAATGCGGTGACGGCGATTCCGATTTTGCCGTGGGCGCACGCTCAGTAACCTTACGCAAAACGAAATGTGGGAGCGGGCTTGTCTCCGGGCGGCGATCCGACGAATGCGGTGTATCAGATGACATGTGCGTCTACTGACACTCCCTCTTCGTCGGATCGCCGCCCGGAGACAGGCCCGCTCCCACATTTTTTGTGTCGCGTTCATCAAATCGCAGGCAATAAAAAACCGACCCTGAGGTCGGTTTTTTAATGAACGAGTCGCTTAGGCAGCAGCGGCAACGTTCAGGGCCTTCACGTGGCCATTCAGGCGGCTCTTATGACGAGCGGCCTTGTTCTTGTGGATGATGCCTTTATCGGCCATACGGTCGATAACTGGCACAGCCAGAACGTAAGCAGCTTGAGCTTTGGCAGCGTCTTTTGCGTCGATGGCCTTAACTACATTCTTGATGTAGGTACGAACCATGGAACGCAGGCTGGCGTTGTGGCTGCGACGCTTCTCAGCCTGTTTTGCACGTTTTTTGGCGGAAGGTGAGTTGGCCACCGTCGAGCTCCTCGAAAGACTTTTTAGGAAATAGCAAACAAAATAGGCCGCGAATCATGCCGATGAGTTGAGGTCTTGTCAAGGGCGGTTGAGACGTTCCGCTAAGTGGTAGGCGCTACACCTCTGGATATTTCTTTCCAGCGTGCGACCTGTAAACTCGCGAGCTTTGGCTCTGTGCTGTTGCGGCGCGGAGTATCGCATAAGTGGGCGCGTAGTTCGCCTGCTGTTTATCGACAGGCACAAACTCTTTCAATGAATCTGCTCAAATCGTTGGCCGCCGTCAGCTCTATCACGATGCTTTCCCGGGTTTTGGGATTTGTTCGTGACACCCTAATTGCACGTGCATTCGGCGCGGGAATGGCGACCGACGCCTTCTTCATCGCCTTCAAACTGCCCAATCTGTTGCGGCGGATTTTCGCCGAAGGGGCGTTTTCCCAGGCATTCGTACCGATTCTTGCCGAATATAAAAGTCAGAAAGGGGATGAGGCGACGCGAACCTTCATCGCCTATGTTTCCGGCCTGCTGACGCTGGTGCTGGCACTCGTCACGGCATTGGGCATGATTGCCGCCCCGTGGGTCATCTGGGTGACCGCGCCGGGTTTCATCGATACGCCCGAGAAGTTCGAGCTGACCACGAGTCTGTTGCGGGTGACCTTTCCTTACATATTGCTGATTTCCCTGTCGTCGCTGGCGGGTGCGATCCTCAACACCTGGAACCGTTTTTCGGTCCCGGCATTCGTGCCGACGCTGCTCAATGTCAGCATGATTATTTTTGCGTTGTTCCTGACACCGTACTTCGATCCGCCCGTAATGGCGCTAGGTTGGGCGGTACTGGTGGGTGGCCTGGCACAGTTGCTCTATCAGCTGCCGCACCTGAAAAAGATCGGCATGCTGGTGTTGCCGCGCCTGAACCTGCGCGACAGCGGCGTCTGGCGGGTGATGAAGCAGATGTTGCCGGCGATTCTTGGGGTATCGGTGAGCCAGATCTCGCTGATCATCAATACGATTTTCGCTTCGTTCCTAGTCGCAGGTTCCGTGTCCTGGATGTACTACGCCGACCGTTTGATGGAGTTGCCATCCGGCGTGTTGGGCGTGGCGCTGGGGACGATTCTGCTGCCGACTCTGGCCAAGACTTACGCCAGCAAGGATCGCCACGAATACTCGCGCATCCTCGATTGGGGCCTGCGTCTATGCTTCGTGCTGGTATTGCCTTGCGCCTTCGCGCTGGGGATTCTGGCCGAACCGTTGACGGTTTCGCTGTTCCAGTACGGCCAGTTTGATGCCCATGATGCGGCCATGACTCAGCGCGCGTTGATCGCCTATTCCGTCGGTTTGCTCGGAATTATCGTGATCAAAGTGCTCGCGCCGGGCTTTTATGCGCAACAAAACATTCGCACGCCGGTAAAAATCGCAATTTTCACGTTGGTCGTCACTCAGTTGTTCAACCTGTTGCTGATCGGTCCGCTGGCTCACGCGGGCCTGGCGCTCGCCATCAGCGCCGGCGCCTGCCTCAATGCAGGGCTGCTCTTCTATCAGCTGCGTAAACAGCAGATGTACCAGCCGCAACCGGGCTGGGCAAAGTTCGGCTTCAAGCTGGTGGTTGCGGTAGCGGTGATGTCTGGCGTGTTGCTGGCAGGGATGCATTTCATGCCGGCGTGGGGCGAGGGGCAGATGCTTGAGCGTTTCCTGCGTCTGGGTGCCTTGGTCGTTGCCGGTGTGGTGGCTTATTTCGGCATGTTAGTGTTGATGGGCTTCCGTTTGCGCGACTTCAATCGCAAGGCGCTGGGCTGAGGTTCTGGCCTTGATAAACACGGGCGAGCCGGCGGTTTTGTCGGCTCGATCACTTTGGGTTACGGTGTTGCCTGTCGTCGGCCGCCGGGTGTGGTTATAATCGACCACTTTATGAGCAAGAAGCGCGTTATGCAGCTGGTTCGAGGCCTCCACAATCTGCGCCCCCGGCATCGGGGCTGTGTCGCCACTATTGGCAACTTTGACGGTGTACACCGCGGCCACCAGGCTATCCTGGCGCGACTGCGTGAGCGTGCGCTCGAGTTGGGCGTGCCCAGCTGCGTGGTGATTTTCGAGCCGCAACCGCGAGAGTTCTTCGCTCCGGACACCGCGCCGGCCCGTCTGGCCCGCCTGCGGGACAAGCTGCAATTGCTGGCTGCCGAAGGCGTCGACCGTGTTCTGTGCCTGGCTTTCAACCAGCGCCTGAGCAAGCTCAGTGCCAGTGAGTTCGTCGATACCATTCTGGTCGACGGTCTTGGCGTCCAGCACCTGGAGGTCGGGGATGACTTCCGTTTCGGCTGTGACCGCGCGGGAGATTTCGATTTCCTGCAACAGGCCGGCATCGTTCAGGGTTTTACCGTCGAGGCGGCGCAAACCGTTGAGCTGGATGGTCTTCGCGTCAGCAGCACTCAGGTCCGCAATGCCCTGGCCGCAGCTGATTTTGCCTTGGCCGAGCGACTGCTGGGTCGCCCGTTCCAGATTACCGGGCGGGTACTCCACGGCCAGAAGCTGGCTCGCCAGTTGGGTACGCCCACGGCCAACATACAACTCAAGCGCCGTCGCGTTCCGCTTTCCGGGGTTTACCTGGTCAACGTCGACATCGACGGCAAGACCTGGCCAGGCGTCGCCAATATCGGCGTGCGGCCAACGGTACAAGGTGATGGCAAGGCCCACCTCGAAATACATCTTTTAGATTTTGCCGGCGATCTGTATGACCGGCGTTTAACGGTGGTTTTCCACCACAAGCTGCGTGAAGAGCAGCGTTTCGCCTCTCTGGAGGCGTTGAAAACGGCGATCAACGCGGATGTCGCCGCCGCCCGTGCACTAGCCGCACCTAGCGCCCATCGCTAATGAAGAGCCTTAAATGACCGACTATAAAGCCACGCTAAACCTTCCGGACACCGCCTTCCCAATGAAGGCCGGCCTGCCACAGCGCGAACCGCAGATCCTGCAGCGCTGGGACAGTATTGGCCTGTACGGAAAGTTGCGCGAGATTGGCAAGGATCGTCCGAAGTTCGTATTGCACGACGGCCCTCCGTACGCCAACGGCTCGATTCACATCGGTCATGCGCTGAACAAGATTCTCAAGGACATGATCATCCGCTCGAAGACCCTGTCGGGCTTCGACGCGCCTTATGTTCCGGGCTGGGACTGCCACGGCCTGCCGATCGAGCACAAGGTCGAAGTGACCCACGGCAAGAACCTGGGCGCGGACAAGACCCGCGAACTGTGCCGGGCCTACGCCACCGAGCAGATCGAAGGGCAGAAGTCCGAGTTCATCCGCCTGGGTGTGCTGGGTGACTTCGCCAACCCGTACAAGACCATGGACTTCAAGAACGAGGCCGGTGAAATCCGTGCCTTGGCCGAAATCGTCAAGGGCGGTTTCGTGTTCAAGGGCTTGAAGCCTGTGAACTGGTGCTTCGACTGTGGTTCGGCCCTGGCCGAAGCGGAAGTCGAGTACGAAAACAAGAAGTCCTCGACCATCGACGTGGCCTTCCCGATTGCCGATGAAGCCAAACTGGCTGCCGCTTTCGGTCTGCCGTCGCTGGCCAAGCCTGCCTCGATCGTGATCTGGACCACCACCCCGTGGACCATCCCGGCCAACCAGGCGCTGAACGTTCACCCGGAATTCAACTACGCCCTGGTCGACGTCGGCGACAAACTGCTGGTGCTGGCTGAAGAGCTGGTCGAGTCGTGCCTGGCGCGCTACTCGCTGGAAGGCTCGGTCGTTGCGACCACCACCGGTAAAGCGCTGGAACTGATCAACTTCCGTCACCCGTTCTACGACCGTCTGTCGCCGGTTTACCTGGCCGACTACGTTGAACTGGGCGCCGGCACCGGTGTGGTTCACTCATCTCCGGCCTACGGCGTGGACGACTTCGTGACCTGCAAGAAGTACGGCATGGTCAACGATGACATCCTCAATCCGGTCCAAAGCAACGGCGTTTACGTACCGTCGCTGGAGTTCTTCGGCGGCCAGTTCATCTGGAAGGCCAACCCGGCCATCGTCGACAAGCTGACCGAAGTCGGTGCGCTGCTGCACACCACCGTCATCGAACACAGCTACATGCACTGCTGGCGCCACAAGACCCCGCTGATCTACCGCGCCACCGCGCAGTGGTTCATCGGCATGGACAAGCAGCCGACCACCGGCGACACCCTGCGCCAGCGTTCGCTCAAGGCCATCGAAGACACCAAGTTCGTCCCGGCCTGGGGCCAGGCGCGCCTGCACTCGATGATCGCCAACCGTCCGGACTGGTGCATTTCCCGTCAGCGCAACTGGGGCGTGCCGATCCCGTTCTTCCTGAACAAGGAAAGCGGCGAGCTGCACCCACGAACCGTCGAGCTGATGGAAGAAGTTGCCAAGCGTGTTGAAGTCGAAGGCATCGAGGCCTGGTTCAAGCTGGACGCAGCCGAACTGCTGGGCGATGAAGCGCCGCAGTACGACAAGATCAGCGACACCCTGGACGTCTGGTTCGACTCGGGTACTACGCACTGGCACGTTCTGCGCGGTTCGCACCCGATGGGTCACGAAACCGGCCCGCGCGCCGACCTGTACCTGGAAGGTTCGGACCAACACCGTGGCTGGTTCCACTCGTCGCTGCTGACCGGTTGCGCCATCGACAACCACGCACCGTATCGCGAACTGCTGACTCACGGCTTCACGGTTGACGAGTCCGGCCGCAAGATGTCCAAGTCCCTGGGCAACGTGATCGCGCCACAGAAAGTCAACGACACCCTGGGCGCCGACATCATGCGTCTGTGGGTCGCTTCGACCGACTATTCGGGTGAAATGGCGGTTTCCGAGCAGATCCTGCAACGCAGTGCGGACGCCTACCGGCGTATCCGTAACACCGCGCGTTTCCTGCTTTCGAACCTGACCGGCTTCAACCCGGCCACCGACCTGCTGCCGGCCGAAGAAATGCTGGCTCTGGACCGTTGGGCCGTGGACCGTACCCTGCTGTTGCAACGCGAACTGCAAGAGCACTACGGCGAATACCGCTTCTGGAACGTGTACTCGAAGATCCACAACTTCTGCGTGCAGGAACTGGGCGGCTTCTACCTCGATATCATCAAGGATCGTCAGTACACCACTGGAGCCGACAGCAAGGCCCGTCGTTCGTGCCAGACTGCGCTTTTCCACATCTCCGAGGCGCTGGTGCGCTGGATCGCGCCGATCCTGGCGTTCACCGCCGACGAACTGTGGCAGTACCTGCCGGGCGAGCGTAACGAGTCTGTCATGCTCAACACCTGGTACGAAGGCCTGAGCGAACTGCCGGAAGGCATCGAGCTGGATCGCGCTTACTGGGACCGGATCATGGCGGTCAAGGTCGCGGTCAACAAGGAAATGGAAATCCAGCGTGCAGCCAAGGCTGTCGGTGGCAACCTGCAGGCCGAGGTGACGCTGTTCGCCGAAGACGCGCTCACCGCCGACCTGGCCAAGTTGAGCAACGAACTGCGCTTTGTACTGATCACTTCGACCGCCAGTGTTGCGCCATTGGTGCAAGCACCGGCCGATGCCGTGGTCACTGAAGTCAGCGGCCTGAAGCTGAAAATCGTCAAGTCGGGCCACGCCAAGTGCGCTCGTTGCTGGCACTGCCGTGAAGACGTCGGTGTGAACCCGGAGCATCCGGAAATCTGCGGCCGTTGCGTCGACAACATCAGCGGCGCTGGCGAGGTCCGTCACTATGCCTAATGCCGTAGGCCGTTTCGGACGGCTGAGCTGGCTCTGGTTGAGTTTGCTGGTCCTGGTCATCGACCAGGCCAGCAAGTTCTACTTCGAAGGCAAGCTCCAGATGTACCAGCAGATCGTAATTATCCCCGATTACTTCAGCTGGACCCTGGCCTACAACACTGGCGCGGCGTTCAGCTTCCTGGCTGACAGCTCCGGCTGGCAGCGCTGGCTGTTCGCGTTGATCGCTGTCGTGGTCAGTGCGGTGCTGGTGGTGTGGCTCAAGCGTCTGGGGCGCAACGAGACCTGGCTGGCGGTTGCGCTGGCACTGGTGCTCGGCGGCGCGCTGGGCAATCTGTATGACCGCGTTGCCCTGGGCCATGTGATCGATTTCATTCTGGTGCATTGGCAGAATCGCTGGTATTTCCCGGCGTTCAACTTTGCCGACAGCGCAATCACGGTTGGTGCTGTCATGCTGGCACTGGATATGTTCAAAAGTAAAAAGACCGGAGAAACCGTTCATGACTGAACAGGTATTGGCTGAGCAACGCATCGGCCAGAACACGGAAGTCACCTTGCATTTCGCATTGCGCCTGGAGAACGGCGACACGGTGGACAGCACCTTCGATAAAGCCCCGGCGACCTTCAAGGTCGGTGACGGCAACCTGTTGCCAGGTTTCGAAGCGGCGCTGTTTGGTTTCAAGGCCGGTGACAAGCGCACGCTGAGCATCGAGCCGGAAAACGCTTTCGGCCAGCCCAACCCGCAAAACGTGCAGATCATCCCGCGTTCACAGTTCCAGGACATGGAGCTGTCGCCAGGTTTGCTGGTGATCTTCAACGATGCGGCCAATACTGAACTGCCGGGCGTGGTCAAAGAGTTCGATGACGCGCAAGTGACCATCGACTTCAACCACCCGCTGGCGGGCAAGACGTTGACCTTTGACGTAGAGATCATCTCCGTCAAAGCGCTGTAAGGCATTACGGGGCAGCTTCTGTTGCCACCGGACCCTGTGGGAGCGAGCTTGCTCGCGATGAGTACCTGACATTCAATATTGATATTGACTGACACTCCGCCATCGCGAGCAAGCTCGCTCCCACAGTTTGTTTTTCATTGTTTTCGCGCGCAAGACACGAGGCACAGCATGCAAATCAAACTCGCCAACCCCCGTGGCTTCTGCGCCGGTGTGGACCGGGCGATCGAAATCGTCAACCGCGCCCTGGAAGTCTTCGGGCCGCCGATCTATGTGCGCCACGAAGTGGTCCACAACAAATTTGTCGTCGAGGACCTGCGCTCCCGTGGTGCGATCTTCGTCGAAGAGCTGGATCAGGTGCCGGACGACGTCATCGTGATCTTCAGTGCCCACGGTGTTTCCCAGGCGGTGCGCAGCGAAGCGGCTGGCCGTGGGTTGAAAGTGTTCGACGCCACGTGCCCGCTGGTGACCAAAGTCCACATCGAAGTGGCGCGCTACAGCCGTGACGGCCGAGAGTGCATTCTCATCGGCCACGCCGGTCACCCGGAAGTCGAAGGCACCATGGGCCAGTACGATGCTGGCAATGGCGGCGCGATCTACCTGGTCGAAGACGAGAAGGATGTCGCGGCGTTGCAGGTGAACAACCCTGAAAAGCTCGCCTTCGTGACCCAGACTACATTGTCGATGGACGATACCAGTCGCGTTATCGACGCTCTGCGTGCGCGCTTCCCGGCTATCGGTGGTCCGCGCAAGGACGACATTTGCTACGCCACGCAAAACCGTCAGGACGCGGTCAAGCAACTGGCCGACGAGTGTGATGTGGTGCTGGTGGTTGGCAGTCCGAACAGCTCGAACTCCAATCGCTTGCGCGAATTGGCAGAGCGCATGTCCACTCCGGCCTACCTGATCGACGGTGCCGAAGACCTGCAAAAGAGCTGGTTCGACGGCGTCGAGCGTATCGGCATCACCGCTGGCGCATCCGCCCCGGAAGTCCTGGTGCGCGGCGTGATCCAGCAGTTGCAGGCCTGGGGTGCCACCGGTGCCGATGAATTGGCAGGTCGCGAGGAGAACATCACGTTCTCTATGCCTAAAGAACTGCGCGTTCGTTCGTTGCTCTGAATTGATTCCTTTTTTCGCATAACGGCTGCCCAACCTTGTCGTTGCGCAGGCTGACGCGACCGGTCCGTGCCAACACCACTTGATGTTGGCTTACCGGTTCGCGAACGGTGCAAATGTATAACGTCCCTCCAATCAGTGACTCGCCCTGACCTCTGAATCGTATGGAACTTTCGACCGGACCGTTCCCCACAATCGACACGCGTGCGCCGCTCTGGCGTTCGGCCAGCAGTGGATTGTCGCTGTCCATCTCCCCCTTGCCGCTGATATCCAGAATCATCCGCCAGCCTTGGCTCCAGTCGCCATTGATGCCGTGAATCACCACGGCCTGGTTGCGGACGATGGCTTCGCTCCGGGCGGTGCGAATACTGCTGAAAAGGGCCTGCGCCGCTTGCTGTCTCTGGTTCGACTCGATCAGCGTTGCGAACGCCGGGCTGACCAAATGCAGAACAATTCCTGTAATTGCCAGTCCCATGAGCAGTTCGATCAGGCTGAAGCCTAGTTGCCGCATGACATCTCCCTCCGTGGTGTGCTGTGGCCCGCGCAATCCCTGCACGAGAAATGGCAACGCAAACGCACCGCATCGCTCGAATGTTGTGCTGCGCAAGAGCAGGTATAGCCGAAGGAAGCAGAAGGCCCCGATGGATCATCCTACAAAAGGTTTCACGCTGATCGAGTTGCTGGTCGCGATCGCGATCCTTCTGATTCTGCTGACTCTGGCTGTCCCGGCGTTTACCCGCTCGATGCAAACAACGAGGGCGGATACTGAAATCGCTGACCTGCGACGAGCCCTGAATTTTGCCCGGCTCGAAGCCATCGAGCGGGGCAATGCCACACGGGTGCGACCGACGGCCGGTGGGGTTGCCTGGAGTGGGGAACTGACGGTTTACGACGGTACTGGCGCTTTGGCCAATGTATTGCGGGTTGTTCCGGCGATGAGCGGCGGTGCAACTCTGGCACTAACCTCTGACGTCACTGCCATCGATTTCAACAGCATGGGCGGATTGTCATCACCGTCCTCAGAGGTGGTGATCAGCTATGGGCGGGGAGCACAAAGCAGGACGCTGACGGTGTGTTTGAACGGACGAATTCTATTGGGTGGGAGTTGCGGATGAGGGCAGGGAGGCAAGGCGCGCAGGAGGGCATGACGCTGGTCGAAGTCCTGGTGGCGTTAGTCATTCTGGGAGTGGGCCTGCTGGGGGCGGCGGCGGTTCAGCTCAATGCGCTGAAGTACACGGACAGTGCGCGTATGACCAGTCAGGCCAGTTTTATCGCCTACGACCTGATGGACCGCATTCGCGCCAACGCCGCAGCGGATTACACCATTGCGCCGCCGGCCTCGGGCAATCCGGACGTTACCCGGGATCAGGACCTGTTTGATTTCAACGCCAACATCGTCAGTTCACTCGGAGCCTCCGCGACGGGCAGTGTGACCGTCAACCGGCAGGTGTACACCATCACTATTACCTGGGACGACTCACGGGCCGCGAATACTGCCGATTCGCGACGCAGCTTCATCCTGAGCAGCCGCGCGGCCATTGATCCGATGGTGATCCCGTGAGACGCCGCAGCAAGGGTTTTAGCCTGGTCGAGTTGCTGATCGCCATGGCGTTGAGCCTGATCGTGGTGCTGGGCGTGGTGCAGGTTTTCATCGCGGCCAAGAACACCTATCTCAGCCAGAATGCGGCCGCGAACATGCAGGAGGACGCACGTTTCGTTTTGAGCAAAATGATTCAGGAGATTCGCATGGTCGGCATGTTCGGTTGCCTGGAAAGGATCACTGATTCCAGCAAGAAAGGTGATTTCCATGCCAATCGTGTAACGCCGATCCGTTGGGACAATGGCAGTCGCAGTTTGACGCTGGTTACGGCGGATGTCGGCAGCAATGGCGACAAGCCGGACTGGACCGTGCTTTCCGATTGTAGAACCAATTCGACGGCCTACAGTGAAGGTCGGACACCAGTGGCAGGACAACTGGCATTTCCGATCCGGCGGCTGATTTACAGCTTCAACAACAACCAACTGCTCATGAAGGGCGGGGATGCAGCAGGCCAGGTATTGGTGGATAACGTCGGCGCTTTCGACGTGAGCTTCGGCCTGGCCAGCACGGCCACTGATCTGGCTGCTTCGCGCTACAGCAGCAACCCGCCGAACCCCGCGCTGATTCGTAGCGTTCGCCTGAGCCTGACCCTCACCGATCCGAACCACCGCGTGAGCGATCAAACCTTCAACGTGGTTGCCGCTCTGCGCAACCGCTTGCCATGAGAGGGTGCCAATGAATCGGTCTCCCATGACGTGTTACACCCAGCGCGGCATGGCCCTATTGGTCAGCCTGGTGTTCTTGCTCTTGCTGACGTTGATTGGCCTTTCATCGATGCAAAGCGCCACCCTGCAGGAAAAAATGGCCGGTAGTGTCGCCTTGCGCAACCAGTCGTTTCAGCGTGCCGAAGCCGCATTGCGGGTGGGCGAGAGTACAGTGCAACGGGACAGTTATGCGCTACCTGTTTGTAGCGGCACCGTTCAATGTGCGCCACCGTCCGAGTCTTCGACTATTACCGCTGCCGGTTTCAACGCTTCTTCCGGAGTGACCTGGATTGCATCGGGCAACGGCTTTTATGGCGTGCAAAACATCGGTGTCAGCCGAGATGCGGTGAATGTGCCAATCAAGACCCCGGCGACGTTGTATCGGGTAACGGCAGTAGGCATCGCGGGTCATTCGCGCAGTGTGGTGGAGAGCATCTATGCGAAGTACTGAGCGATGTATCCGGCGGAGGTCACAACTGTTCGGTGTGGTAGTCGCGCTGAACCTGTCGGTGGCGGCGCACGCTGCCACGCCACCGGATTCGCCGGCACTGAATCGGCCAGCCTGTCTGTCGAATGGCAACTGGTACGGGTTCTACCACAGCAATCAGGGATTGAAAGCCGTCTGCCTGAGGCTGCCCGATGCGATCAGCGTTAAGATGCTCGACGGCAACGCCGATGGCGTGGTCGACAGCATCGACACGCTGTCCGATGGCGTAATCTTTGTTGGAGAGCATTCGACCCAGGACGTCAGCGACAATGGCGGGGCCGTGAACGATTCCACTGGCGACGATACTCCGGGGATGGAAAAATCCGGCGGTAGCCGTCGCATCATGTGGCGACAAATACAGTAAGTGAGAGTTGAGGCATGCGTAGTACCAACCGCGGTTTTACCCTGATCGAAATCATGATCGTGATTGCGATCATCGGGATTGTCATGACCATTGCTGCCCCGAGTTTCACCGAATACCTGAACAAGGGTCGTCGCGCAGAAGTGGCGGGTCTGCTCTCGGAGCAGGCGCAGATCCTGGAGCGCTTCTACTCGCAGAAAAATGTCTACACCGATGCGACGGGCCTCAGTGCCGGCAATGATTACTACAGCATCACACCGACCCTGGCCGACCAGGCCTTTCTGCTGACGGCGGTGCGTAAAGCTGACTCGAGCATGGCCACTGACAAGTGCGGTGATCTGACCATCACCAACACCGGTGTACTTGGCATGGTCAACGCAAAATCCGGCCTGACCAGCAAAGACTGCTGGGGGCGCTGAGTTTCTATTTCGGGTGCCTTTTGTACCCTCTGTCTATTTAACGATTGGATCAGAACATGACCAGGCAACAGCAAGTGGTGATTGTCGGCGGTGGGGTGATTGGTTTGCTGACGGCCTTCAATCTCGCCTCCGAAGTGCAAAGCGTTGTGCTGCTGGATCGCTCGAGCGTCGGCCAGGAATCGTCCTGGGCCGGCGGCGGCATCGTTTCGCCGCTTTACCCGTGGCGATACAGCCCGGCGGTCACCGCGTTGGCTCACTGGTCCCAGGACTTTTATCCACAGCTGGGCGAGCGCTTGTTTGCCGCCACTGGCGTTGATCCTGAAGTGCACACCACCGGTCTGTACTGGCTGGATCTGGATGACGAGGCTGAAGCGCTGGCTTGGGCTGTCCGGGAAAATCGCCCGCTTAGCGCGGTGGATATTTCGGCAGCACACGACGCCGTGCCGGTGCTGGGCAGCGGTTTTTCCCGGGCGATCTACATGGCCGACGTCGCCAACGTGCGTAATCCGCGTCTGGTGAAGTCACTCAAGGCTGCGTTGCTGGCGCTGCCGAACGTGACGATCCATGAGCAGTGCGAAGTCAGCGGGTTTGTTCGTGAGGGCAACAAAGTGGTCGGCGTGCAGACCTCCACAGGTGCTGTCCCGGGCGATCAAATCGTCCTGACGGCGGGGGCCTGGAGCGGTGATTTGCTCAAGTTTCTTGATCTGACGCTGCCGGTCGAACCGGTGAAAGGGCAGATGATTCTCTACAAGTGTGCGGCGGACTTCCTGCCGAGCATGGTCCTGGCCAAGGGCCGTTATGCGATTCCCCGGCGCGACGGGCACATATTGATCGGCAGTACGCTGGAGCATGAAGGCTTTGACAAGACGCCGACCGGGTCGGCACTGGAAAGCCTGAAGGCGTCCGCGGTGGAATTGATCCCGGCGCTGGCCGATGCCGAAGTGGTGGGGCATTGGGCCGGATTGCGCCCGGGATCACCCGAGGGCATTCCCTACATCGGCCCGGTGCCGGGTTTTGATGGGCTCTGGCTCAACTGTGGGCATTACCGAAACGGGCTGGTGCTGGCGCCAGCGTCATGCCAGTTGTTTGCCGATGTAATGCTGGGCCGTGCGCCGATTATCGATCCGGCGCCTTATGCGCCTGCCGGGCGGCTCTGACTGCTGGATCGCTGTCGTTTACCCGGTCGCTATCGCGAGCAAGCTCGCTCCTGCAATGGTTCTGAGGTGTTCGCAGTTGTTGTGTTCACCAATGACCCTGTGGGAGCGGCTTGCTCGCGATAAGGGCCTCAATCCAATCCAAACTTCTTGAGCCTATAGCGCATCGACCTGAATGACAGGTTCAACCGCTGAGCCGCCGCCGTGCGGTTCCAGCGGGTTTCCTCCAGGGCCTGGAGCAGTAGTTGGCGTTCGATGTTTTCCAGGTAGGCTTCCAGATTGTCGATCCGGGTGAGGTCCGGCACGCCACCCTCAGCCCCATAGTTGCCTTCAGCCAGGCGCAGGTCGCCGGCTTCGATCTGTTTGTTCTCACATAAGGTGTGCGCCCGTTCGAGCATGTTTTCCAGTTCCCGCACATTGCCCGGGAAGCGATAGCTCTTCAGCGCATCGAGGGCTAGGGGGTGGAGTCTCGCCGCAGGTTGACCGGTATCGGCGGCCAGGCGCTTGAGAATGTGGCTGGCTAGCATTTCGATGTCATCACGGCGCTCGCGCAAGGGCGGCACCCGGAGTTCGATCACGTTCAAACGGTAGTAAAGATCATGACGAAATCGTCCGGCGGCGACTTCGGTACCAAGGTCCTTGTGCGTGGCGCAGAGAATGCGCACATCCACCGCCACTTCCTGCTGCCCGCCAACGCAGCGTACGGATTTCTCCTGAATCGCACGCAGCAATTTGACTTGCATGGACAGCGGCAGGTCGGCGACTTCATCTAGGAGCAGGGTGCCGCCGTGGGCTGTCTGGAACAGGCCGGGCTTGTCTTCGATGGCGCCGCTGAAACTGCCTTTGCGATGGCCGAAAAACTCGCTCTCCAACAGTTCCGAGGGAATCGCCGCGCAGTTGATCGCAATGAACGGCTGATTGGCGCGAGGGCTTTGATCGTGGATCAGGCGCGCGACCAACTCCTTGCCGCTGCCGGACTCGCCGCTGATGTATACCGTCGCATGGCTGCCGGCCAGTTTGGTGATGTGTTTGCGCAGGTTGCGCATGGGCAATGAGTCGCCCAGCAAGCGACGATCGATGCCGACCCCGCGGGCAGGAACCAGCAGGGCGTTGGTGACCAGCTCACGCAGACGCGTAAGGTCCACCGGTTTGGTCAGGAAGTCGAATGCCCCGGCCTTGAGCGCATTGATCGCGTTTTCGAGACTGTCATAGGCGGTGATCATCGCCACCTGGACCCGGGGGTGGCGTTGCTGGATGTGCTGCACCAGCTCCAGGCCGGTACCGTCCGGCAACTGCATGTCGGTCAGGCATAGATCGAAGGTTTCGCGTTTCAGCAAGGACTGCGCTTCGCCGACGTTGCGGGCGTTGAACGTCTCCAGCTTCATCCTTCCCAGGGTGATTTCCAGGAGTTCGCGAATGTCCGGTTCGTCATCGACAATCAAGACTTTTTGTCGTGGTCTGGTGTTCAACGTGGGTTCCGTCCGAGAGCAAAGGTCATGCAAAAGCAGCCGCTTTCCTGGCGTGCCTTGAAGTCTAGGCGGGACAGAATGCTTTCGCCCGGCTGGCCGGACAGATAAAGCCCCAGGCCCTTGATATGGCGGGCTGGGGCTTCATTTTCGAGTATTTCCAGTGATTTCAGCTCGAGCCGTAGCGGCGACATTTGCTCGCGGCGCTGCAGGTGCAGGACGTTTTCGATTACCCGGTTCATTCGCAGAGAGAGGTCTTGAATAATCTGTGTCAGACGTCGATCTGCGCCTTTCAGTTCCTTGGGTGCGCGCGATAGTTCTTAATCGGCCGCTAGGTGACGTGTCAGCGGCCGCTGGAATCCTTGTCTTGCTCGAGGTGAGCCTGGCTGCAATACCAACGTTGGTCGAGGCTCAGCGCGCGGTCGCGGGGCAGGTGGACGCCACAATGGGCGCAACGGACCATGGGCGCCGCGTCCCGCTCGGCAGGGGGCCTGGGGGTGGAAGCCTGACCCTTGAACTTGCGCCAGAACCACACTGCAGCGGCAATCAGGGCAATCCAGAACAATAAACGAAGCATGGTGAGCTGCTTTTTGATTGATGAAGCGGCAGTTTAGCCAAGGACCTGACAGGCGCACAGTGTAATAAAGCGCCGAAATAAAAAAGGGAGACTCGAAAGTCTCCCTTTTTGCACAACCCGGGGTGTCAGTCGAACACGCCGAAGGTCATGTAGCTGAACCACGAGCGGTCACTGTTGTTGCCTTCCGCTTCGTGATTTTCTTCTTCGATCGCGTCGCCATTGTCGTCTTTAGGCTTGAGCTCGCTCGGGATGGCGTCCTTGGCGTCCTGGAACTGCCTCTGTACGTCCTGGTTGGCGCGGGTTTCGCCTGGTGGCAGCGGCGGACGGGACTCGATCAGGCCCAGGGTCGCCTTGCTCAGCCACGAACGGTTGTCCGCTTCGGCGACGGTCGGTACGAACTGGCCGTCCACCAGCGTCGGGTGGTTCGGGTAGTTGAGCTTCAGGGTTTCCAGGCTGGTGGCAGCCAGTTCGTCCAGGTGCAGGCGCTGGTAGGCCTCGGTCATCACCGCCAGGCCGTCGCCGACCGAAGGGGTTTCCTGGAAGTTTTCCACCACGTAACGACCGCGGTTCGCGGCGGCGACATAGGCCTGACGGGTCAGGTAGTAGTCGGCCACGTGAATTTCGTAGGCCGCCAGCAGGTTGCGCAGATAGATCATGCGCTGCTTGGCATCCGGTGCGTAACGGCTGTTCGGGAAGCGGCTGGTCAGCTGGGCGAACTCGTTATAGGAGTCGCGGGCGGCGCCCGGGTCACGCTTGGTCATGTCCAGCGGCAGGAAACGCGCCAGCAGGCCGACGTCCTGGTCGAAAGAAGTCAGGCCTTTGAGGTAGTAGGCATAATCGACGTTCGGATGCTGTGGGTGCAGACGAATGAAGCGTTCCGCAGCGGACTTGGCCGCTTCTGGCTCGGTGTTCTTGTAGTTGGCGTAGATGAGTTCGAGTTGCGCCTGATCGGCATAGCGACCGAACGGATAACGCGATTCCAGAGCCTTCAGCTTGGCGATGGCACTGGTGTAGCTACTGTTGTCCAGGTCATTTTGAGCCTGTTGGTACAGCTCGACTTCACTGAGGTTTTCGTCTACGACTTCCTTCGATGAGCAAGCAGCGGTCAATGCGAGGATGGCGATCAGCAGCAGGTGTTTCACTTGCATGGCGGCTTGCGTCCCTATGACGGCCGCTGTCTTGGGCGTGGCCGTCCTGTTATGATGAGCGCCCCGTTGAATAGCCTCGGGGCAAAAGACGCCGTATTTAACCACAAGCGCGCAGCCGAAACCAAAGGCTGTGCCGACGCCTAGTCTGAGCATGTCCGATAAAATTGAACTTCGCGCAGAGGTGCCGTCCGAATTGGGCGGCCAACGCCTCGATCAAGTCGCCGCACAATTATTCGCTGAGCACTCGCGCTCGCGCCTTTCCGCCTGGATCAAAGACGGCCGCCTGACTGTGGATGGGGCGGTTATCCGCCCGCGAGACATCGTCCACGGCGGCGCCATCCTTGAGCTGACTGCCGAGCAGGAAGCTCAGGGCGAATGGGTCGCTCAAGACATAGCCCTGGATATCGTCTATGAAGACGACGATATCCTGGTGATCAACAAGCCTGCGGGCCTGGTGGTGCACCCGGCTGCCGGTCATGCCGACGGCACCTTGCTCAACGCCTTGCTGCACCACGTGCCGGACATCATCAATGTGCCCCGCGCCGGTATCGTGCATCGCCTGGACAAGGACACCACCGGTCTGATGGTGGTGGCCAAGACCATTCAAGCGCAGACGCAGCTGGTTACACAGTTGCAGAGCCGCAGCGTCAGCCGGATCTACGAGTGCATCGTGATCGGTGTGGTGACAGCCGGTGGCAAGATCAACGCGCCGATCGGTCGTCACGGCCAGCAACGCCAGCGCATGGCCGTGATGGAGGGTGGCAAGCAAGCCGTCAGCCATTACCGCGTGCTCGAACGCTTCCGCTCCCACACCCACGTGCGGGTGAAGCTGGAAACCGGTCGTACGCACCAGATTCGCGTGCACATGGCGCACATCAACTATCCGTTGGTCGGAGATCCTGCCTATGGCGGTCGTTTCCGTATTCCGCCGGCCGCCAACCCAACCATGGTCGAGTCGCTGAAAAACTTCCCGCGTCAGGCGCTGCATGCGCGTTTCCTGGAACTGGATCATCCGACCACCGGTCAGCGCATGAGCTGGGAATCGCCATTGCCGGAAGATTTTGTCTGGTTGCTGACCCTGCTCAAGCAAGACCGTGAGGCGTTCATCGGATGAGTGACTGGCTGATTCCTGACTGGCCCGCGCCGGCCGGGGTCAAAGCCTGTGTGACCACCCGTGCGGGCGGCGTCAGTGTGGCGCCGTTCGACAGCCTCAATCTCGGCGATCACGTCGACGACAGCCCTGAAGCTGTTGCCGAGAATCGCCGTCGTCTGACCGATCATTTCTCCATTCAACCGGCCTGGCTGCAGCAGGTCCACGGGATTGTCGTAGCCCATGCCAATCCAGGCCGGGTGGACACTGCCGATGCCAGTTGGACATCAACGCCGGGCGTCGCCTGCGCGGCGATGACCGCTGATTGCCTGCCTGCGCTGTTTTGCGACCGTGCCGGTACTCGCGTCGCGGCAGCTCATGCCGGTTGGCGCGGGTTGGCGGCGGGTGTGCTGGAAGCTACGCTCGACAGTCTGGCGGTACCGCCTGCCGAGGTATTGGTATGGCTCGGTCCGGCCATTGGTCCACAAGCGTTTGAAGTTGGCTCCGAAGTGCGCGAAACCTTCGTGCAGCAACTGCCTCAAGCCGCAGAAGCCTTCGTGCCAAGTCAAAACCCCGGCAAGTTCATGGCTGACATCTATATGCTGGCGCGTTTGCGTCTGGCGGCTCGCGGTGTAACGGCTGTCTATGGTGGCGGTTTCTGCACCGTGACCGATCCTCGCTTCTTTTCTTACCGCCGTGCGCCCCGCACTGGCCGATTCGCCTCCCTGATCTGGCTGTAGCGCCCTGTCTCACGAATACTGTTCCTCTTTGACGGCGTCTGTTGCCGTCATGCTGCGTTGCCGCTCCTCGCCATAGCGGGCTATGACTCGTCGCGGCGCCTTGCCTGACGACAACAGCCACTCGCCAAAGAGGAACGTATTCGTAAGGCAGGGCGCGACCGCTAGACTTGCCTGACCTGCATCAACGTCCCGACGCTTGAAACTCCCAGAATCGACCACATCTATTGTGGTATCTGGCAGGTTTCTTCATTCAGGATGTTTTATAGGTCCGGCCTGCTCAAAAGGAAGGTGACCCATGCGTATAGACCGTTTAACCAGCAAATTGCAGTTAGCGTTGTCCGATGCCCAATCCCTGGCAGTCGGCCTCGATCATCCGGCCATCGAGCCGGCGCACTTGATGCAAGCCTTGCTCGAACAGCAGGGCGGCTCGATCAAGCCCCTGTTGATGCAGGTGGGCTTCGACGTCAACAGCCTGCGTAAAGAGCTGACCAAAGAGCTCGACCAGCTACCGAAAATCCAGAACCCGACCGGCGACGTGAACATGTCGCAGGATCTGGCGCGCCTGCTCAACCAGGCCGACCGTTTGGCCCAGCAGAAGGGCGACCAGTTCATCTCCAGCGAGCTGGTGCTGCTCGCCGCCATGGACGAGAACAGCAAGCTCGGCAAGCTGTTGCTCGGCCAGGGCGTGAGCAAGAAAGCCCTGGAAAATGCGATCAACAACCTGCGTGGCGGCGAAGCGGTAAACGACGCCAACCACGAAGAATCGCGTCAGGCGTTGGATAAATACACCGTCGACCTGACCAAGCGCGCCGAAGACGGCAAGCTCGACCCGGTGATCGGCCGTGACGATGAGATTCGCCGGACCATCCAGGTGCTGCAACGTCGTACCAAGAACAACCCGGTGCTGATCGGTGAGCCTGGCGTGGGTAAAACCGCCATCGCCGAAGGCCTGGCCCAGCGCATCATCAATGGCGAAGTGCCGGATGGCCTCAAGGGCAAGCGCCTGTTGTCCCTGGACATGGGGGCGCTGATCGCCGGTGCCAAGTATCGCGGTGAGTTCGAAGAACGCCTGAAATCCCTGCTCAATGAGCTGTCGAAGCAGGAAGGGCAGATCATCCTGTTCATCGACGAACTGCACACCATGGTCGGCGCCGGCAAGGGCGAAGGCTCGATGGATGCGGGCAACATGCTCAAGCCGGCCCTGGCCCGCGGTGAGCTGCACTGTGTGGGCGCCACTACGCTCAACGAGTACCGCCAATACATTGAGAAGGACGCCGCTCTCGAGCGACGTTTCCAGAAAGTGCTGGTGGACGAGCCGAGCGAAGAAGACACCATCGCCATCCTGCGTGGCCTCAAGGAGCGTTATGAGGTTCACCACAAGGTGGCGATTACCGACGGCGCGATCATTGCCGCGGCCAAGCTCAGCCATCGCTACATCACTGACCGGCAGTTGCCGGACAAGGCCATCGACCTGATCGATGAAGCCGCCAGCCGCATCCGCATGGAGATCGACTCCAAGCCGGAAGTGCTGGACCGTCTGGAGCGGCGCCTGATTCAGTTGAAGGTGGAATCCCAGGCGCTGAAGAAAGAAAGCGACGACGCGGCGAAGAAGCGTCTGGAAAAATTGCAGGAAGAAATCGCACGTCTAGAGCGTGAGTACTCGGATCTCGAAGAAATCTGGAATTCGGAAAAAGCCGAAGTCCAGGGTTCTGCGCAGATCCAGCAGAAAATCGAGCAGTCCCGTCAGGAGCTGGAAACGGCCCGCCGCAAAGGCGACCTGAACCGCATGGCGGAGTTGCAGTACGGGGTGATCCCGGACCTGGAACGCAGCCTGCAAATGGTCGACCAGCATGGCAAACCCGAAAACCAGCTGCTGCGCAGCAAGGTGACGGAGGAAGAGATCGCCGAAGTGGTTTCGAAGTGGACCGGTATTCCAGTGTCGAAAATGCTCGAAGGCGAGCGCGAAAAACTGATGAAGATGGAAAGCCTGTTGCACCAGCGTGTGATCGGCCAGGACGAAGCGGTCGTTGCGGTTTCCAATGCGGTGCGGCGTTCCCGCGCCGGGTTGTCCGACCCGAACCGGCCAAGCGGCTCGTTCATGTTCCTCGGCCCGACCGGTGTCGGTAAAACCGAGCTGTGCAAGGCCCTGGCCGAATTCCTCTTTGATACTGAAGAGGCGATGGTGCGGATCGACATGTCCGAGTTCATGGAGAAACACTCCGTGGCTCGCTTGATCGGTGCGCCACCAGGCTATGTGGGGTATGAAGAGGGTGGTTACCTGACCGAGGCCGTTCGTCGCAAGCCGTATTCGGTGATCCTCATGGACGAAGTCGAGAAGGCGCACCCGGATGTGTTCAACATCTTGCTGCAAGTGCTCGAGGATGGTCGTCTGACCGACAGCCATGGCCGCACGGTGGACTTCAAGAATACCGTGATTGTCATGACCTCCAACCTGGGGTCGGTACAGATCCAGGAACTGGTCGGTGACCGTGAGGCGCAGCGCGCGGCGGTGATGGATGCGATTTCCAGCCACTTCCGGCCGGAGTTCATCAACCGGGTCGACGAAGTGGTGATCTTCGAGCCGTTGGCGCGGGATCAGATCGCCGGCATTACCGAGATCCAGCTGGGCCGTCTGCGCAGCCGCCTGACCGAGCGCGAGCTGAAGCTTGAACTCAGCCCGGAAGCCATGGACAAGCTGATCGCGGTCGGTTACGACCCGGTATATGGCGCACGGCCGCTCAAGCGCGCTATCCAGCGCTGGATCGAGAACCCGCTGGCGCAGTTGATCCTGTCCGGTCGATTCATGCCGGGCGATACCGCTCACGGTGTGGTGGAAAACGACGAAATCGTCTTCGTCTGATCCAGATCGGCAACAAAATTGAAAAGGCCTCGCATTGCGAGGCCTTTTTTTCGTTAGGCTGTTGAACTCAAAGGAAAAGGCTTGTAAAGTGCGCCCCGCAGTAAGTCACCCGCCAGGGTTTCCGCTCCCCAAGCAGGAATCCAAAATAAGTTGCAAATCATTAACTTGAAAGCAATTTAGGGGGTTGACAGAGGTGCTGAAGATTGTAGAATAGCGCGCCTCAGACACACGAACGCAGCGATGCGAACGGGTTGAAGAGAACGCAGTAAAGCTTCAAAGTTGTAAATTGAAATGTGTAGTTCCGTGATAGCTCAGTCGGTAGAGCAAATGACTGTTAATCATTGGGTCCCAGGTTCGAGTCCTGGTCACGGAGCCAATTTCAAACCGGGGTATAGCGCAGTCCGGTAGCGCGCCTGCTTTGGGAGCAGGATGTCAGGAGTTCGAATCCCCTTACCCCGACCATTTTTGGGTCGTTAGCTCAGTTGGTAGAGCAGTTGGCTTTTAACCAATTGGTCGTAGGTTCGAATCCCACACGACCCACCATTTTTGAAACCAGTTAGCGCTGGAATCGAATCTTAAGATCAGAGGCCAAAAGCGCTGATCGAAGAAGGCGCCTTTCAAAGGTGCCTTTTTTTTACCGGGGTATAGCGCAGTCCGGTAGCGCGCCTGCTTTGGGAGCAGGATGTCAGGAGTTCGAATCCCCTTACCCCGACCATATTAAAAATCCTTGTATCGAAAGATACGGGGATTTTTTTTGTCTGCAGGAAACTGAAGAACGCCGCAAACCAGTGTGAGAGCGAGCTTGCTCGCGATGACGGCCTGACATTCAACACATGTACTGAATGCCAGACCGCTATCGCGAGCAAGCTCGCTCCCACAGTGGTTGAGGTGTTAGTGCAACTTGAGCCTTGGCTCGGTGCCGCGTCCGATCTTGCTGCCCAGCATCAGCATCGCTGTGCGGAACGGCCCGTACAGCGCCATCTGGTGCATGCGGTACAGCGACACGTAGAACATCCGCGCCAGCCAGCCTTCGAGCATCACGCTGCCGGTGAGGTTGCCCATCAAGTTACCCACAGCCGAAAAACGCGACAGCGAGATCAGCGAGCCGTAGTCGGTGTACTTGTACTCCGGCAACGCCTTGCCTTCGATGCGCAGTTTCAACGATTTGGCCAGCAACGAAGCCTGTTGGTGAGCGGCCTGGGCGCGTGGCGGCACATTGCGGTCGCTACCCGGTTGCGGGCAGGCGGCGCAATCACCGAACGCGAAGATGTTTTCGTCACGGGTGGTTTGCAGGGTCGGCAGCACTTGCAGCTGATTGATGCGGTTGGTTTCCAGGCCATCGATGTCCTTGAGGAAACCCGGTGCGCGAATCCCCGCGGCCCAGACTTTCAGGCTGGCCTTGATTTCGTTGCCGTCGGCGGTGATCAGGCTGTCGGCCGTCACTTCGCTGACAGCGGCATTGGTCATGACGTTGACCCCGAGTTTCTCCAGGGTTTTATGCACAGGCCCGCCAATGCGCTCCGGCAGCGCCGGCAGCACCCGTGGACCGGCTTCGATCAGGGTGATGTGCATGTTTTCCGGTTTGATCCGGTCCAGACCATAGGCTGCCAATTCGTGGGCGGCGTTGTGCAGTTCTGCGGCCAGTTCGACCCCGGTGGCACCGGCGCCGACGATGGCCACGCTGATTTGCTCGATCGTGTCGGTCTGAGCGGCGTGCGCGCGCAAATAGTGATTGAGCAGTTGCTGGTGGAAACGCTCGGCCTGTTTGCGGGTGTCGAGGAACAGGCAGTGTTGCGCCGCGCCCTGGGTGCCGAAATCGTTGGTGGTACTGCCGACGGAAATCACCAGCGAGTCGTAAGGCACTTCGCGGGCCGGCACCAGCTCCAGACCGGCTTCGTCGTAGGTGGCGGCCAGCTGGATTTTTTTCTTCGCGCGATCGAGCCCGCTCATGCGCCCCAGCTGGAACTCGAAGTGGTTCCATTTGGCCTGGGCGACATAGTTGAGTTCGTCTTCGGAAGAGTTCAGGGAACCGGCCGCCACTTCGTGCAACAACGGTTTCCAGATGTGGGTCAGGTTCGCGTCGACCAGCATCACGCTGGCCGTACCGCGCTTGCCCAGAGTCTTACCCAGACGGGTAGCCAACTCCAGACCGCCGGCGCCGCCGCCGACAATGACAATACGATGGGACATGGGGATAACTCGCAAGGCTAAAGGAAATCGGTGCAATTACCCGAGCGAGCGCAAGGCAGCTCATAGCGTCAGGTAACTGATAAGTCGGCTCAACAGGCCCAGACCAATGGTCACTGCCAATACCAGTACAAGGAGCATCCACGGCCGGAAAGGCCGGCGCTCGACTTGGTGCTGGGACAACTGCAGGTACTCTTCGACATGCTTTTGGTCGTCGGGGTTCAGGCGGCTGGTCATATCGGGCCTCGTCAGGAGTAGACGTTGCTGAATGTGTAGAAGCTACAGTGTTTTTACCCAGGGTTGAACGCAGCATAGCCGCTGTCCGGAATGGGTTCGACGCTAACGATGTCGTCCAGGCGAATGATGCCACTTTGTAACACCCGGGCAGTGATTCCGCCATGTCCGCGCACGGCCTGAAAGGTGCCGATGCCCAGGTTGCTTTCCAGGCGCGCGCAGGGCTGGCACCAGCCGGTGGTTTCGAACGTTGCCTGGCCGATCCGGAAGCGGCGGCCCTTGAGGCTGAACAGATTGATGCCACTGATAACGAGATTGCGCCGCAGATCTTCAGGCCGGACCGGATGATCCTGTGCTCGCCCCATCAGTGAACTGATCACCGCCAGGTGCTCCCACTGAATCAGCGTTACCTGCCGCGCATTGCGCACGCCGGGGCGGGCGTGGTCGCCGGTCAGGCCGGCCTCCAGGCGCGCTTCCACGGCATCGAGTTCAAGCATCGCCGAACGTGATTGCGGGCGCACGCCGATCCAGCGTACACGACCCTGTTGTGGCACCTCGGCGATCAGCTCCTGCAGCGGGCTCACAGACTGATCCCGACGTCGAACACAATGCTGCGCCCCAGGTTGCTGCGCAAGAAGTCCGGCGCATCCGGGTGAGCGAACAGCACGCGGGCGAATGTCGGCCCAACCAATGACAGCGAGCGCCAGCCCTGGCGCAGGTATTCGGTCGGCGGCGGGAAATGGCTGTTGAGGTCCAGTACTTCGCGTTTGAGGCTGGCGAAGGCAATGATGTCCAGCTCACCCAGATCCATGCCGCGCTCTTTGTAGTTGTGCGCTTTTTTGCGCAAGGTCGGCGCCAATCGCAGCAAGAACTCGTTGGCGGGGATGCGTCGTGGCTTGGCCTCGCGGCGCACCAGTTGGCTCAGGGAAAACGCGCTGCGTCGGCGTTGTAATTCGTCGCGCCATTCATCGTTGAGGCGCCGGCCCTCGTCGAGCACGAAGAACACCTCGAAACTGGCATCGCGAAACAACACATCCGGCGGCTCCCCGGCGGGGGCGAACTCATCGGCGCGATAGGGAATGTTCAAGCCTTGCAGCAGGCGCTGGCAGACCCAACGCTCACGCTCCCACTTGCGGGCATTGGACAGGAACGCGTTGGCTTGCTCGGCCGCGATGGTCAGCAGGCGTAAGTAATCTGAGTCATCCATAGGCCCAAGCTTAGCGTTCAAATGTGATCGCAAAGAAGACAATTTGTCGGAGAGGGTCAATGCCTCCCGCTCCCATGCCCGTTTCAGGGCCCTGCACAAAATGGATAGTGATCTGCGCGCACTGGATATTGCCACGTATCGGGCGGCTCTACCCTCGGCTGTACGGACGTAAGCCGTGTTACCGCCGCTCTAAAAAAACAACAACAAGAGATATATGCCATGCGCAAGATCGACGTACATGAGGTTATCGACAACGCTCGTTTCAACCGCTTTCACTGGATGGTGCTGTTCTGGTGTGCCCTGATCATCATCTTCGACGGTTACGATCTGGTGATCTACGGCGTGGTCTTGCCGATGCTGATGAAAGAGTGGGGGCTCAGTCCTCTGCAAGCCGGTGCACTGGGCAGCTATGCACTGTTCGGCATGATGTTCGGTGCGCTGTTCTTCGGTCCGCTGTCGGACAGGATCGGTCGCAAAAAAGCCATCACGATCTGCGTGATGCTCTTCAGTGGCTTCACCGTACTCAATGGTTTCGCCCGAAACCCCACCGAGTTCGGCCTCTGTCGCTTCATTGCCGGGCTCGGCATTGGCGGCGTGATGCCTAACGTCGTGGCACTGATGAACGAGTACGCGCCGAAAAAAATCCGCAGCACTCTGGTCGCGATCATGTTCAGCGGTTACTCGGTGGGCGGCATGCTGTCCGCCGGACTGGGCATTGTGCTGATCCCGAGTTTCGGCTGGCAGTCGGTGTTTTACGTGGCGGTCCTGCCGTTGCTGTTGTTGCCGCTGATCATGTATTTCCTGCCCGAATCGGTGGGTTTCATGTTGCGTCAGGGGCGCAATGAAGAGGCGCGCAATATTCTTCAGCGCATCGATCCGGCCTACGTCGCGCAAACCTCTGATCAATTGCAGATGGCCGAAGTGAAAGGCACGGGCACCCCGGTGTTGCAGTTGTTCCGTGAAGGCCGTGCGCTGCGCACGCTGATGCTGTGGCTGGCGTTTTTCTGCTGCCTGTTGATGGTGTACGCGCTGAGTTCCTGGCTGCCGAAACTGATGGCCAACGCCGGTTACAGCCTGGGTTCGAGCCTGTCGTTCCTGCTGGTGTTGAACTTCGGGGCGATCTTCGGCGCGGTCGGTGGCGGGGTGCTGGGCGACAAACTCAATCTGCCGAGAGTGCTGGCGGTGTTTTTCGCCATGGCGGCGGTGTCGATCACGCTGTTGGGCTTCAACAGCCCGATGCCGGTGTTGTACTTGCTGATCGCCATTGCGGGTGCCACCACCATTGGCTCGCAGATTCTTTTGTACGCCTGTGCCGCGCAGTTTTACTCCATGACGATTCGGTCTACCGGTCTGGGCTGGGCGTCGGGCATTGGGCGCAACGGGGCCATCGTCGGTCCGCTGCTGGGTGGTGCCTTGCTCGGGATCAGCTTGCCCCTGCAACTGAACTTCATGGCGTTTGCCTTGCCCGGTGCGGTGGCGACCCTGGCCATGACCGTGTTCGCCATCAGCAGCCGACGTAGCGCCGCTGGCGTCAACCCAGCGTTGTCAGCGACCGGTGCCTGAATCATGAAAGCGTTTTTCCAGGACTTCTCGTTGTCAGCCGCCGTGGCTGGATTCATTGCCACGGTGATTTCCTACGCCGGCCCGTTGGTGATCATCTTTCAGGCGGCAGAAGCGGCACATCTTTCGCGGGAAGTGTTGTCGTCCTGGATCTGGGCGATCTCCATTGGCAGTGCCGTGCTCGGCATCGGTTTGAGCCTGCGCTACCGCGTTCCGGTGATCATCGCCTGGTCGGCGCCGGGCTCGGCGTTGCTGGTGACGCTGTTGCCGGACATCTCCATGGCAGAGGCCGTGGGGGCGTATCTGGTCAGCAGCCTGATCATTTTCGTGGTTGGCATCTCGGGCGCTTTCGACCGGATCATCAGCAAACTGCCCGCCGCCATCGCGGCGGCGATGCTGGCGGGGATCCTGTTCAGTTTCGGCACTGGCTTGTTCGTGTCGATGCAGCGCAAGCCGTTGCTGGTCCTGGCGATGTTTGCCTGCTACCTGATCTGCAAGCGTGTGATGCCGCGTTATGCGGTGATGATGGTGCTGCTGATGGGCTGTTCGATTGCCGCGTTCACCGGTGATTTGCATCGTGACGCGCTGGTGATCGGCCTGGCCACGCCGGTATGGATCACGCCCGAGTTCAGCCTGGGCGCGATCCTGAACATCGCCTTGCCGCTGGTGATGGTGGCGCTGACCGGTCAGTTCGTACCCGGCATGGCGGTGCTGCGCGCCAGTGGCTATCCGACGCCAGCGAGCCCGATCATCGCCAGTAGCGCGCTGGGCACCGCATTGCTGGCGCCGTTTGGTTGCCATGGGCTGAATCTGGCGGCGATCACCGCGGCGATCTGCACCGGTCGCGAAGCTCACGAAGATCCTCGCAAACGCTACGTGGCCGGGGTCGTCGGCGGCCTGTGCTACCTGCTGCTGGGGATCTTCGGCGCCACGCTGGTCTCGCTGTTTTCAGCGTTCCCCAAAGAGTTGATTGCGGCGCTGGCCGGGCTGGCCTTGTTCGCCGCCATTGCCGGCGCGTTGACCGGCGCGATGGCGGTACCGAGCGATCGCGAAGCCGCGCTGGTGACCTTTCTGGTCACGGCTTCGGGCATGTCGTTGTTCGGGTTGTCCGCGGCGTTCTGGGGGCTGATTTTCGGCATGGTCACCCATGTGCTGTTGGGCGCTCGTCGTACCGTTCCCCTTCGCAAATCCACTGCAACTGAAGTCCTTCAATCAGTCGATCAATAACAATAAGAGAAAAACGATGAAACAGATTCTCCCAACAACCGGTTCGGCGTTGTCCCTGGCTGTCGTCTCGGGTTTTTCCACGGGGGCGATGGCAGCTGAAACCGGCTTTATCGAAGACACCAGCGCAACGTTGCAGGCGCGCAATTACTACTTCAGCCGCGACTATTCCGACATCGTCGGCGCCAACCAGCAATCGAAGGCTGAAGAGTGGGCCCAGGGTTTCATCCTCAACGTGAAGTCAGGATACACCCAAGGCACCGTCGGGTTTGGGGTGGACGTCATCGGCTTGCTCGGTCTCAAGCTCGACAGTGCTCCGGACCGGACCAATACCGGTTTGTTGCCGGTGCAGGACGACGGCCGCGCGGCAGACAACTACAGCCGTCTGGAAGGCGCGTTGAAGATGCGCTACTCCAAAACCGAGCTGAAAGTCGGTGAGTTGCAACCCAACCTGCCGGTGTTGGCATTCAGCGATATTCGCCTGCTGCCACCCAGTTATCAGGGCGCAAGCATCACCTCCAACGAGATCAATGGCCTGACGCTGCAGGGTGGTCACTTGAGTTCAACCAGCCTGCGCAACGAGGCTGGCGACGAAAAGATGCAGGCGATGCTGGGTCACGTGCCGCAGCGTCAGGTCAGCAGTGACGGTTTCAATTTTGCCGGCGCTGATTATGCGTTCAATGACAAGCGCAGCTCGGTCAGCGCCTGGTACGGGCAACTGGAAGATATCTACAACCAGCGTTTTCTGGGCTTAAAGCACAGTGAGCCAGTGGGCAACTGGATCCTCGGCGCCAACCTCGGTTACTACGATTCGCGCGAAGACGGCAAAAAACTGCTGGGCAATATCGACAACCAGGCGTTCTTCTCGTTGCTGTCGGCCAAGCGTGGCGGCCATACGTTTTACGTCGGCTATCAGGGCATGTTCGGCGACAGCGCATTTCCACGGGTATTTGCCAACATCTCGCCGCTGGGCAACGAAGTGCCGACCTATGAGTTCGCCTTCACCGATGAACGTTCCTGGCAGGCGCGCTACGACTACGACTTCGCAGCGCTAGGCGTACCGGGGCTGACCAGTACCGTGCGCTACATCAGCGGCAACAATGTCGATACCGGCAAGGGCTATGGGGGCAAGGATCGCGAACGTGACCTGGACATCGGCTATGTGTTGCAGAGCGGCAGCCTCAAAGGTTTGGGCATTCGCGTGCGCAATGCGATGGCGCGTTCAAACTACCGCAGTGATATCGACGAGAACCGCTTGATCCTCAGCTACACGTGGACCTTGCTGTGAGCCCGGTGATCACAGGTTGCTGGTGCAATCACCCATGACGTTGTAGGTCACACGGTGGGTCTGGCCTTGATGATCGACATACTCCATGGTCGCCGGTACAACCCCGCACGCGGTCGCGGTGTCGGACACTGAAACCACCTTGGCGATGTCCAGTGGCTGCGCCGGGTTGTAAAGGACTGCGAGGGGCTCGTTGTCAGCGGCCATGGCCGAGGTGGCGATGACGGTCAGCAACAAGCTGATCAACGTTTTCATGTTGGCGTGCTCCGTGTCGGTTTTGATGTCTGAATTTTAGTCTTTGCCACCGACGGATAAAGAGGCGAACGGCGGATGCAGCCTTACATAAAACGTAACAGTCATCGCCCGAGGGGGGCTTATGGATGTGCTTAACAACTTGCGCGTATTCATCCGGGTGGTGGACTGCGCCAGTTTCACCGGGGCTGCCGATGCGCTGGATCTGTCGACCGCGCAGGTATCCCGATTGGTGGCGGATCTGGAGGAACATGTACAGGCGCGGCTGCTGCAACGCACCACGCGGCGCTTGAGCCTGACCGACGCCGGCGAGCGCTTCCTGCTGCGCAGCCGGCAAATCGTCGAAGCCATGGATGAGGCGACGGCCGAGGCCCGTGGCGCTCATATCAATCCGGCCGGACGCCTGCGGGTGCACAGCATGAACGGCCTGGGTGTGCTGCTCACGCCGTTGATCGCCCGCTACAGCGAGCTTTATCCCGATGTGGTGTTCGAGCTGACCTTGTCGCAGCGCAATCCCGATCCGCTGGAGGAGGGGCACGATGTGGTGATTTCGATCGCTCCGGAACTTGCCGATTCGCAAATGGTTGCGCAAGCCATCGGGCAGATCTACAGCGTGCCCTGTGCCTCCCCGGCCTATCTGCGACGCCGGGGTGTGCCGCAGCAGCCGCTGGCGCTGAGCGATCATCAGTGCCTGCGCATGCTCGACCCGCTGTACGGCGATCAATGGCTTTTCCAGGACCAGGACGGCGAGCACGCCGTCAGCCCGGCCAAGACCTTTCAGTGCAATGTTGCCGAGTCGATGGTCAAGGCTTCGGAGGCGGGCATGGGCATCAGCCTGCTGCCGTTCTACACCGCGACGCGGCCCTTGAGCGACGGTACTTTGCTGCGTGTGTTACCTGCATGGCGCCTGCGCGAGCGCAATGTGTATGCGCTGTATCCTTCGCGACGCTTTCTCGATGCCAAGGTCCGCACCTGGGTGGACTTTCTCAAGTCTGAGCTACCGAAGCTGTTCGCCGAACATGACGCGGTGATGAACGATCCGCGGCATTGGGCTTGAAGTCGAAGGGCATGCGGGCGGCAGTGTAGACTGAGTGCCTGTTGTTCTTCGCCTGGGAGGCGCACGTAGCCATGATCGGTGCAGAGTTGCTGTCATCGCAAACCCTTGCGGTCGGCTGGCTGATCTATGTGCCGGTGTTGATCTGGGCGATCTGTCGCGCGCCGTGGGTTGAACTGTTCACCGACAGCCGTCGTCAGCATCTGCTGTTTGGAACGGTGTTTGCGCTGTTTCTGTTGTGGCTGGTGCGGCGCGACTTTGATACCGGCGTGTCTTACCACTTCATCGGCATGACCGCAGTGACGCTACTGCTGGACTGGCCGTTGGCGCTGGTGGGTGGCCTGGTGGCGCAAACGGGGCTGGTGTTGCTCGGGCGACAGGACCTGGCGGCGGTCGGGGTCAATGGCGCGCTGTTGATTGCGTTGCCGGTGCTGGTCACCGAGTGCTGCGCCATTCTGGTGGAGAGGGCGCAGCCACGAAATCCCTTCGTGTATATCTTCGTTTCCGGATTTTTTGCCGCCGCGCTGTCGGCATTGCTGTGTCTGTTGCTTGCGCTTTGGTTGTTATGGTTCGACGAGCGTTTTGCCATGCCGTACTGGCTGGAAGATTTTGTCGGATATCTATGGCTGATCATTTTTCCCGAAGCGTTTATCAACGGCATGATCGTCAGTGCGCTGGTCGTGTTTTGTCCGGAGTGGCTTGAGACGTTCAACCGCACACGCTACCTCTCGGCTCCCTGGAAGGACGACGATCCCAAGTCCTGATCCGCATCAAAACCTGGAATCGCCCACTCGATGGATCAATGGCGCGGGTCGAAGTCACCGCTGAACATCTCGTCCTCGGCATCGGGTGCCACTGGAATCTTGTGTTCTTCGGACGCCCAGGCACCCAGGTCGATCAGTTTGCAGCGGTCGGAGCAGAATGGCCGGAATTTGCTCTCGGCGGTCCATTCCACGGGGGCGCCACAGGTTGGGCATTCGACGGTTGTTGGTTGGCTCATGACTGGCCTCCACGCAAAGAAAGATAAAAATGATGCAGGCGTTCGACCTCGCTGTGCAGCCAGGCAAGGTCGCGGTCGTTGACCACGACGTCGTCGGCATGGTTCACGCGATCCTGGCGGCTGGACTGGGCCTTGAGGATCGCCTGGACTTGCTGCTCGCTGGTCTGGTCACGTTGCAGGGTACGTTCGATCTGCAATTGTTCGGGCGCATCGATCACCAGCACCCGTTGGGTCATGGCGTATTGCCCGGACTCGATCAGCAGCGGCGAAACCAGAATCGCATAAGGCGATTTTGCCAGCGCCAGGTGGTGAGCGATTTCTTCGCCGATCAGCGGATGCAGGAGGGCCTCCAGCCAGCGGCGTTCTTCTGGCACTTCGAAGATCAATTTGCGTAGCGCGGCGCGGTCCAGTTGCCCGTCGGCCTGCAGCACGCCGGGGCCGAAGTGTTCGGCGATTTGTGCCAGTGCCGGGCGACCGGGTTCAACGACCCAGCGAGCGGCATGATCGGCGTCGACCACATGCACGCCCAGATCGATGAAGTGTTGGGCGGCCGCACTTTTGCCGCTACCGATGCCACCGGTCAGGCCGAGAATCCAGGGTTTTTCCACAGGGCTATTCATTTCAAACCGACAAACTGCCAATAGAGGTCGGTTATTTGACCACCCCAGAGCAACGCAATCCAGCCGGCAATGGCCAGATAGGGACCGAAAGGGATCGGCGTCGAGGTTTTTGCATTGCGCCAGCGCAGCAGCATCAGCCCGATAATGGCCCCCACCAGCGAGGACAGCAGGATGGTCAGCGGCAAAATCTGCCAGCCACCCCAGGCGCCCAGCATCGCCAGCAACTTGAAATCACCGTAGCCCATGCCGTCCTTGCCCGTGATCAGCTTGAACAGCCAGAACACCGACCACAGCAGGCTGTAGCCGGCTATCGCCCCCCAAAGCGCCTCGTGCAACGACACGAACAGGCCGAAACTGTTGACGATCAACCCCAGCCATATCAACGGCAGCACCAGTACGTCCGGCAATATCTGATGCTCGGCGTCGATCAGGCTCATCGCCAGCAAACCCCAGCTCAGGACCAGCATCAGGCAGGCGGGCCAACCGAAGCCGAAGTGCCAGGCAACAAACGCCGACAACAGGCCGCAGGCCAGTTCGGTCAACGGATAGCGGGGGCTGATCGCTGCCGCACAGGCTGAGCAGCGGCCGCGCAAAAACACATAACTGAGCAGCGGGATGTTTTCCCAGGCGCGGATTCGGTGACCGCAGTTCGGGCACTGGGAGTGGGGCAGCAACAGGTTGTAGGTCGGCAGCGGCGTTTCGCCTGGCAGCCCGAGAATGTCATGGGCCTGCTCGCGCCAGTCGCGTTCGAGCATTTTTGGCAGGCGCCAGATCACGACATTGAGGAAGCTGCCGACCAGCAGGCCGGTGATGCCTGCGAGAAGGACAAAGGCCAGCGCAGATTGAGTCAGGATTTCATTCAAGGGCATGTCAGATCGCTGAGCCAAGTTGGAAGATGGGCAGGTACATGGCAACTACCAGTCCACCGACGATAACACCCAGCACCACCATGATGAACGGCTCCATCAGGCTGGTGAGGTTATCGACCATGTTATCGACGTTGTCTTCGTAGAACCCCGCGACTTTGTCGAGCATAGCGTCCAGGGTGCCGGACTCTTCGCCGATTGCAGTCATTTGTATCGCCATGTTCGGAAATACGCCGCAGGTGCGCATGGCGAAATGCAATTGCATGCCGGTCGAGATGTCCTGCCGGATGCGCAGTACCGCGCGCTTGAACACGCTATTGCCGGTCGCACCGGCCACTGATTCCAGAGCCTCCACCAGCGGCACGCCGGCAGCGAAAGTGGTCGACAAAGTACGGGCGAACCGGGCCACGGCGGACTTGTGCATCAGGGTGCCCACCAGCGGCAGTTTCAGCAGCCAGGTGTCCATCCGGTCACGCAAGGCCGGGGATGTCCTGAGGGCGTGGCGTACACCGAAGGTCATCGTGATCAGCGTGCCAAGGACCACCCACCACCAGGCCTGCATGAATTGCGAGAGGCCAATGACCATCACGGTGAAGGCCGGCAGTTCGGCGCCAAAGCCTTTGAACACCGATTCGAACTGCGGCACGACATTGACCAGCAGAATCCCGGTGACAATCGTCGCGACGAACACCACCACCAGCGGGTAGGTCATGGCTTTCCTGATCCTGGCCTTGAGGCTTTCGCTTTTTTCCTTGTAGGTCGCGACTCGCTCCAAAAGGGTGTCCAGGGCACCGGCCTGCTCGCCGGCATCCACCAGGTTGCAATACAGCTCATCGAAGTACCGGGGCTTCTTGCGCAGGGCGGCGGCGAAGCTGCTGCCTGCAGCAACTTCCTGTTTCAGTTCGTCCACCAGCTTGCGCATGGCCGGATTGTCGAAGCCCTCGCCGATGATGTCGAAGGACTGCAACAACGGCACGCCGGCCTTCATCATCGTCGCCATTTGCCGGGTGAACAGGGCAATGTCCTGGGCCTTGATACGCTTGCCCATGCTGAAAACCGAATGGTTTTTTTTGCGAACCTTGCCCGGACTGATGCCTTGCTTGCGCAGTTTCGCCTTGATCAGCGCCGGGTTTTGAGCGCTGAGTTCGCCGGTCACTTTTGTGCCTTTGCGGTCGATGCCTTCCCATGCATACACGCTGATTTTCGCTGCCTTGACCGCCATGTTCAGTCCTGGGTATTCCGATTGAATTGCTCTTATAGCCTAGTCAAAGGATGGGGCCAAACCCGCAAGGGTGATGTGACAAAAAACGTCAGATAGTACTGATCTTGGTAGTAAGTAAGGGCTTTGCGAACACCACGCCCCCGGTCAACAGGGGCTTCTGGCTTTGGCACAGGCTGTGCTGCCATGGGGCAGGTCATGAGCCTTCGACTCATGCATGGAGCTTGTACATGAACTATCAGAAAGGTTTTACCCTGATCGAGTTGCTCGTCGTGGTAGCGATCATCGGGATCCTGGCAACCCTGGGCCTGCCGATGTATTCCAAGTACCAGGCGCGGGCCAAGGTCACGGCGGCGATGGCCGAGCTGACTGCAATGAAGGTGCCGTTCGAGGATGTGATCAGCCAGGGGGAAACGCCGACAATTGCCAACGTGGCGCCCGCTGGCAAGACATCGACCAACCATTGCGCCCTGTCTGTGACGGCTACAACGCCGGGGGCGGGATCAATCGTTTGTACGTTGCACAATGCCCCGGGGGTGGTCCAGGGCAAAACCGTCACCCTGACACGGGACGAAGCCAAAGGCTGGTCATGCAAGAGCAGCGTTACCGAGGACTACTTGCCTAAAGGGTGTTCCGGTTCTGCGGCATGAATTGCTGAATCAAGTCCCCGCTTTTGCGGGGATTTTCCTGTTTGTCGACCCGTCGTCAAATGTTGCAGATAAAGCTCAGAAATTTCAGCATCTTAGGAACTTTCCATAAACCCGCAACTTGCATGCAGTGTTTGTGCTTCTCGTGCATTTTGCATGATTCCGAAAGTTGGCTGGTTTTGTAACTTATTGATTAATAAGGTTTTAGTTCCTTCTCCAAAGTTGGCACAGCGTTCGCAATATCCTTGGTAACCCTGCCGACAAGACATCCGGCAGACTTTCCGAAAAACAGGAGTTACTCGTATGAAGAAGTTCGCTATCACTGCCGCTGCTGCTACCGCGCTGACCCTGACCATGGCCAACGCCGCGTTTGCTCAAACCACCCAGGCAACCCAGTCGCCAATGGTGCTGGCTGCCGGTGAAATGACCGAAGTGAAAGAAGATACTTCCGATACCTGGATCACCACCAAAGTCAAGGCTGACCTGATGACTGAAAAAGGCATTCCAGGTAGCGACATCAAAGTTGAAACCAACAAAGGCGTGGTATCGCTGTCGTCGACCACCGCCGTGACCGATTCGCAAAAAGAAGCGGCTGTGGCCATCACCAAGAAAATCAAAGGCGTCAAGGCGGTCTCCGCTGACGGCCTCAAAGCCGAGTAAGGCAGGCTTCTCGCCTGGACCGGGAGAAGGCGCGACAGACGGGCAGAGTCATACGTCTGTTGCAACCTGAGTGTTCATGCGAAGGGCCATAAGGATGTGGCCGTCACAGGCCCCGCGCTTTTTTCCGGGGCCTGTTTTATGTGTAGTGCTGAAAATCAATTGTGGGAGCAAGCCCGCTACCACATTGGATAGTGGCTAATTAATTTCCGCGTTTACTGGTGATCTGCTTCAACCGATTACCTTCGAACCGCAAGTATTGATACATCCCGCCATTCGGTCCGTAGGTCCACTCCTCGACCTGAAACTCCTCGCGTCGATCGGCACTGCGCTTGTACCCCAGCAAGTCGCGGCTGACAGGCTCACCGCATTTCTGCACGACCTCACTCGAGCGGTCGCCGACGCTGATCAACTGGCTGCCACAGCGCAGGGTATCGGCCGCCCAGGCCTGACTGACGGAGAGCGCCAGAGCCAGGCCTGCCAGCTGCCGATGCATCACTCGGCATCCAGATGCATCGGCGTCACCACGCGGCCGTCGCTTTGCGCCTCGCCCAGATTGGCATCGATGAAGTACACCCGGTCATCTTCCAACTGGGCCTTGTCGACCAGATAATCTTTGATGCTGCTGGCGCGTTCCTGGCCCAGTTGACGCAACAGTACGTCGCTGGCACTCCAGAACTTGATCACCTCGGCACGCATTTTCGCGGTGCGTTCTTCCTTGCCCAGGTCCTTCCATTCGGCAGGGGGCTGGGTTTTCAGGCGGGTGCGGTAGATACCTTCGAGCAGCGGGCCCTTTTCTCCGTCCGGCACTTCCAGCAACGAAGCCTGGGCCGGGACCTTGTCACCGCGGCGCTGGAGCATTTTGTAGTAGTTGTACTGGTATTCACGCTCCAGGCGTTGTTCGGCGATCAGCGGGCCATCGCTGCTCTGGGCGGCGGTGCCTTCGATTTCCAGGCGCAGGGCCGGGCGTTCCTTGAGCGCCTTGGACAGTTTGTCTAGGGCGCCTTCGGCGTCCTTGCTCAATTCGCTGGAACCGGCTGCGAATGAAACGCTGCCCAGGTCTTCCGAACCACCACCGTTGACCAAGCCGCCAATGAGTTTGAACGGTGCTGCCGCGGCCTTGACGATCAGGTTGCGCAGGGTCTGCCAGATAATCGGCATGACGCTGAACTGAGGGTTGTTCAGGTCGCCAGTGACCGGCAGTTCGATGGAGATCTTGCCGTCGACGTCCTTGAGCAAGGCAATGGCCAGTTTCAGTGGCAGGCTCACGGCATCCGGGCTGTCGACTTTTTCACCCAGTTGCAGTTGTTCGACCACCACTTTGTTTTCAGCTTTGAGCTGACCCTTGGTGATCTGGTAGTGCAGGTCGAGATTGAGCCGGCCCTTGCGGATACGGTAGCCGGCGAACTTGCCGGAGTAGGGCGTCAGCGTGGTCAGTTCCACGCGTTTGAAGCTGGTGGCGATGTCGAGGCTGGCCATCGGGTCGAACGGATTGACCGAGCCCTTGATGGTCACCGGTGCGTAGCGATCGACCTTGCCCTTGACGTCGACACTGGCCGGTTTCGGCCGGCGGCTGTCGATGGTGCCGATCTGCCCGTTGAGTTGCTGGATGGCGGTGGCGAAGTTCGGGGTCAGGCTGAAGTCGGCGAAGTTGGCCGAACCGTCATTGATGAAAATGCCGCCGATGTGGATGCCCAGCGGTTTTTCGTTGCTGGCCGGTTTGTTCGCCGCCGGTTTTGCCCCGGAATCCGCTGGCTGTGGAATCAGCAGGTCATCGATGTTGGTGGTGCGATCATCGTTGATCATGAAACGCGCATAGGGCTGGAACAGGTTGATCTTGTCGATCGACAGGCTGTCCCCATGCTGATAGTTCAGGCCTTCGACCACGACCTGCTGCCACTTGAGGAAGTCGCGGGTTTTCAAGGTGTCCAGGGTATGCAACTGATCGACCTGGGCACGGCCGGTGACGCCGAAGGCCAAGGGCTCGGTGCTTTTCAGGTCGACCGCCAGATCGCTGCCGAGCATGCCGCTGCGCAGTTCCAGGCGAATGAACGGCGTGATGTAGGACTGGGCAACCCGCAGGTCGATGTCCTTGGTCTGTACCTTCAGCCTGGCGCTGACCGGGGCCAGGTTGACCTCGCCGTCGGCCATGATCTTGCCTTGCTTGCCTACACCGGTATCGAGCTTGAGGGTAAAGGGGGAACCGTTGAGGCTGTCGAAATTTTGCAGGTCGAGGTTCAGCGGACTCAGTTCCAGGGCGACGGCGGGTTGTGCCTTGCGGTCAGCCAGATGCACCTTGTAGTCGCGCAGTTGCACATCCTTGAGCAGCACCTGCCAGGGTTTGTCTGGCGCGGCCGGTTCAGGTTTCGGTGAGTCTGCCGCCGCCGGAGTGCCGGTCGGTTCGGCATCTGCCTTGGCTTTGGCGGTGGGTTTTGACGGCTGGCTGGCGAACAGTTTCTGCCAGTCGAGTTGGCCGTCCGATTCCAGCGCGGCCCAGGTTTCCAGTTTGTGGCTGCGGATCTTGCCCACCACCACTTGCTGTTTGGCCAGGTCCACGGTGGTTTCGCTGACGTCCAGGCGCTCGAGCTTTACCAGCGGCCGGCCATCCGGCGCCTTGATCGCGAAGGGGGCGATGCTGACCGCTACATTGCTCAGTAGCAGCTCGGTTTCCTTGGCCAGGTTGAGTTTGTAGTCGGTGCTGATGCTCATGACGCCGTTTTCGAGATCCAGTGGCACGGCATCGCGCACATAGGGCCAAAAGGCTTTCATCTTGCCGTCAGTGATTTTCAGCTTACCTTCGGAGGCGATCGGAATCAGGCTGAAGTTGCCGGTCCAGTCGATCTGTCCGCCATTGGGGCCGATGGCCACCAGGGTCATGTCTGCGCTGTCATCGGGCAGGGTACTGAGGTTCTTCAGTTCGAAATCGAGTGTGTCGTAGAGAAACTCGATGGGCTCGCTGGGCCGGGCATCTTCAAAATGCACGGCACCGCCCGCCAGTTTGATCCGCTCGATGCGCAGTGGAAACGGCTTGGCATCCGGGTCGGCCGGCGTGGGTTCGCTCTCTGGCAGTTTGAACAGCCCGAGCAGATTGAGTTTGCCGTCCTTGCTGAACAGGATTTCGGTCTTGGGCTTGGTCAGTTCGACATCAGACAGGTGCACCGCCTTGGTCCACAGGCTGTCGAATTGCAGATTGGCGTACAGGCGCTCGAAACCGACCTGCTCCTTGCCGGGTTCGCCGATGTTCAAGCCCCAAAGGGTCAGTTCAAGGCTGAACGGATTGAATTCGATCCGCTGGATGGTCGCGGGTGTAGTGGCGTAGTTGGCCAGTTGCTGGTTGGCAACGCGCAACGCGACACCCGGTAAAATCAGAAAACCCAGCAAGCTGTAGAGGGCCAGAGCAGTCAACAAGGCGCCGATGGCGCGAATCAATCCTTTGTACATGTGAGGCTTCATCTGTCTGAATCGGAGTGCGTTGGAGTATGGCACGCGTTTCCGGTTCCGAAGTGATTGGCCTGTTCATGAATTTTCAGATTTCTCCGACGACGGTCAGAGCTGCAGGATCAGGGTTTTCAGCGGTGGCTGTTGATCCATTGACGGAAAATCGGCGCCCGGTTTCATCACGGTCCATTCACGCACCGGCCGCCCGGCCTTCTCTGCACAACGCAAAACCTGTTCACGCCAGTCGTCCATGCTGACTTTCGCCAGGTTGTTGCAGCAGATCAGCACGCCGTTGTCGGCGGTGGTCAGCAAGGCCGGTTTGAGCAGGCTCTGGTAGTCGCGCAACAGGTCGACGGTGCCGAATGCACTCTTGGCCCAGGCTGGAGGGTCCAGCAGCACCAGATCGTACTGGCGCTGTTCCAGGCGCTGATAGCTCGGCAGCTTTTGCCCGCGGCGCTGGCTGATCGGCAGGCCGGCCAGTTGGCGAATGGCCGGGAAGTAGTCGGACTGGATAAATTCCATGGTCGGCAACTGCGGGTTGAGCTGCCCGTTCTCCCGACCGACCGCCAGGTTGCCTTCGGCGAAGTCCAGGTTGCACACCTCGCGTGCGCCACCGGCGGCGGCACTGAGGCCGACACCACAGGTGTAGGCAAACAGGTTCAGCACGCTTTTGTTCTTGCTGTGATCCTTGACCCAGCCGCGGGTGTTGCGCAGGTCGAGGAACAGCAGCGGGTCCTGTCCGGCATGGCGACCGCGCACCCGATAGTTCAGGCCCCATTCGTGGCCGACCAGGTCTTGCAGGGCGGCTTCGTCGGCGCGGTAGACGATGTCATCGCGATCGATGCGCGAGTTGCCACGGGAGCGGTCGTTGTAGACCAGCAGGGTTTCAAAACCCAGGTGTTGATTGATCGCTTCGTGCAGTTGCAGCAGCGTCTCGCGCTCCAGCGCCTGGTGGAAACTTTGCACCAGCAGCTGCGGGCCGTAGCGGTCGATGGTCAGGCCAGCGGCGCCTTCCTGGCTACCGTGGAACAGGCGATAGCAATCGGTGCCTTGCAGGTGCAGTTCGGCGAGCAGGTCCTGGCGTTGATCGAGGGCGGCGCGCAGCGCCTGATTCAAGGAAGACATGCTGGGCGCCTTGCAGGAGAGAATTGGGCGCGGGAGTTTAACACTGTGGCGAGGGGGCTTGCCCCCGTTCCAGTGCGTAGCACTGGCAAAATTTCGGAAACGCTCGAGAGCTTGGGGCCGCTTCGCAGCCCAACGGGGCGGTGCGGCGATCCGACAAGCCCCCTCGCCACAGAAAAAATCGCAGCAATACCTGTTAGGTCAATAACCCCATCCGCCGTTTAGCCCGCTGCACCGAACCGTTACGCACCGCCCAGCGCAACATCGGCGCACTGCGATTGACGCTGGCGCGGATCAGCTTGCGTTGCAGCGGGTTCTGGCTGACGCCGAGCATGTCGCTGGCCCAGTCCGGCAGCAGGTCGATCCCGGCCTGCATCATCAGGCCGCCGAAAGGCTTGGCCAAGCGACTGGGGGAAGGGGCGTTCAGCAACAGGCGCAGGACTTCCCGACTGCGTTCGTCGCACAGCAACTGAGGGCGCATACGCTCAAGATAGTCGGCAATTTCCTGCCGCGAGCGGGGCACATCCCGGGCGCCCAGGCGTTCGGCGACCAGGGCGATTTCCGCGTAATAGCGATCCTGGTCGGCAGGTGAAAGATGCGGGTTGCGATAGCGCAAATGCGCGGCGAGGAAGTTGCTGACTTCCGCCACATGCACCCACGTCAGCAGTTCGGGATCGCTGGCGGCGTAGGCACGTCCGTCCGGCGCTGTACCGGTGATCTGCAAATGGATGGTGCGGACTTTTTCGATCAGCCAGTCGGCATCCTGTCGAGAGCCGAAGGTGGTGCCGGAGATGAACTGCCCGGTGCGGCGCAGGCGGCCGAGCATGTCTTCACGAAAATTCGAATGGTCCCAGACCCCGGCCAATGCCAGCGGGTGCAGGGCCTGCAGCATCAGGGCACTGATGCCACCGATCAGCATGCTGCTGAAATCGCCATGGACTTGCCAGCTCACCGAGTCTGGCCCGAACAGCCCGGGGTCGCCCTTGGGGTTTTCCAGGTCGAGTTTGCCCAAAGACAAACCGGTCAGGCTCATGATCTGGGTTTCGATGCGGGTACGGATGAATTCCATGGCCACTCTGTAATTTTCTGTAGGAGCGAGCCTGCTCGCGATGGACGTTAACGGTAACGCGTTTCTCCTGAATGTACGCGGCGCGCTTGAGTTCATCGCGAGCGAGCTCGCTCCTGCAGAAGACAGAACGTTATTGATTCAGGCGTTTATCGATCAAGCCTTGTACCACGCTTGGATCGGCCAAGGTCGAAGTGTCGCCCAGATTGTCCAGTTCGTTGCAGGCGATCTTGCGCAGAATGCGCCGCATGATCTTGCCTGAGCGGGTTTTCGGCAAGGCCGGCGCCCACTGGATCAAGTCCGGTTTGGCGAAACTGCCGATTTCCTTGCTGACCAGGGCCAGCAATTCTTTCTTCAGTTCATCGTTGGTTTCGACGCCGTTCATGGGTGTGACGAAGACATAGATGCCTTGGCCCTTGATGTCGTGGGGATAACCGACCGCAGCGGCCTCGGCGATGTTCTCGTGCAGCACCAGGGCGCTTTCCACTTCGGCGGTGCCGATACGGTGGCCGGACACGTTGATCACATCGTCGATGCGCCCGGTGATCCAGTAGTCGCCATCTTCATCGCGCCGCGCGCCGTCACCGGTGAAGTAGTAGCCGGGGTAGGGCTTGAAGTAGGTGTCGACCATGCGTTGCGGGTCGCGATAGACACTGCGGATCTGTGCAGGCCAGCTGGACTTTATGGCCAGTACGCCGCTGCCGGCGCCCTTGATTTCCTTGCCTTGCTCGTCGAGCAGCACCGGTTGCACGCCGAACATCGGTTGTGTCGCACAACCGGGCTTGATCCGTTGGGCACTGACCAGCGGGCTGAGCATGATGCCGCCGGTTTCGGTCTGCCACCAGGTGTCGACGATCGGGCAACGCTCTTCGCCGACCTCATGGAAATACCATTCCCAGGCTTCCGGGTTGATCGGTTCGCCAACCGTGCCGAGTAGCCTGACGCTGGCGCGGGATGTTTGCTTCAACGGTTCCGGGCCTTCGCGCATCAATGCGCGCAGGGCCGTCGGGGCGGTGTAGAAAATGTTCACCTTGTGCTTGTCGATCACTTGCCAGAAGCGCGAGGTACTCGGGTAGTTCGGCACGCCTTCGAAAATCAGCGTGGTCGCGCCGTTGGCCAGCGGACCGTAGACGATGTAGCTGTGGCCAGTGACCCAGCCGACGTCGGCGGTGCACCAGAAGACTTCGTCGTCGCGGTAGTCCAGCACGTACTTGAAGGTCATCGCTGCTTGCAGCAGGTAGCCACCGGTGGTGTGCAGCACGCCTTTGGGTTTGCCGGTGCTGCCGGAGGTGTAGAGGATGAACAGCGGGTCTTCGGCGTCCATCGGCTCGGGCGGGCAATCGGCGCTGGCTTCGCGCAGGGCCTGCTGGTACTTGATGTCCCGTCCTTCGACCCAGTTCACCAGCCCCTTGGTGCGCTCGACCACCAGCACGCTGCTCACGTCCGGGCAGCTTTGCAGCGCCTTGTCGACGTTCTGCTTGAGTGACACGACCTTGCCACCGCGCACGCCTTCGTCGGCAGTGATCACGGTGCGGCAGTCGGCGTCGAGAATGCGGTCGCGCAACGAGTCCGGGGAGAAGCCGCCGAACACTACCGAGTGCACTGCACCAATACGGGTACAGGCCAGCATGGCGTAGGCCGCCTCGGGAATCATCGGCATGTAGATGCACACGCGGTCGCCTTTTTTCACGCCACGGTTTTTCAGCACATTGGCCAGGCGGCAGACGTTTTCATGCAGTTTTTTGTAGGTGATCGATGTCGAGTCGGCAGGGTCGTCGCCTTCCCAGATGATGGCGACCTGATCGCCGCGTTTCTCCAGGTGCCGGTCGATACAGTTGTAGCTGACGTTCAATTGCGCACCGGCAAACCAGCTGGCTTCACCGGTTTTCAGGTTGTAGCGCTGGACGGTTTCCCAGGGCGCGCTCCAGTCAAGAAAGCGCGTGGCCTGTTCGGCCCAGAAGGTGCTGGGGTGTTCGACGGATTGGCGGTACAGGCGCTGATAGTCGTCTTGACTCAATTGTGCGGCCCGGCGGACGGCATCGGCTTTGGGGAACGTGCTGATATCGAACATGACGGTTCCTTATGCTTGTTTTGCGACAAGGATAAAGATGCGCCGAGAGGTCCATGGGTTCAAGTCAGATACAAAACAACTGTGGGAGCGAGCTTGCTCGCGATGAGGGCATGGCGGTCAACATGGTTGTCGACTGACAGTCCGTCATCGCGAGCAAGCTCGCTCCCACAGGGAGTTGTTTTTGCCCACAGGATTCGGGTTGATCCAAAGCCCGTGGGTTGTGCTATCAAATCACCCGCGGTGACGACCACGGAAGTAATTGATCAGCCCTTGGGTCGAGGCGTCCTCGGCCGGGGTTTCTTCGCTGCCGACCAGGCGGTTGTAGACGCCTTTGCCCAGCTCCTTGCCCAGCTCCACACCCCACTGGTCGAAGGCATTGATGCCCCAGATCACGCTTTGCACGAAGACTTTGTGTTCGTACATCGCCACCAGAGCGCCGAGGCGACGCGGGCTGATGCGCTCGACCACCAGGGTGTTGCTCGGACGATTGCCCGGGATCACCTTGTGCGGCGCGAGTTTCTGCACTTCGGCGTCACTCATGCCTTTGTCGCGCAGCTCGGTTTCGGCCTCGGCAAGGGTCTTGCCGAGCATCAGCGCCTGGCTCTGGGACAGGCAGTTGGCGTACAGCCACTGGTGGTGGTCGGACACTGGGTTGAAGCTGACGATCGGCACGATGAAGTCGGCCGGGATCAATTGGGTGCCCTGGTGCAGCAACTGGTGGTAGGCATGCTGACCATTGCAGCCGACGCCGCCCCAGATTACCGGCCCGGTGTCTGTGGACACTGGCTTGCCGTCCTGGCGCACGCTCTTGCCGTTGGATTCCATGTCCAGCTGTTGCAGGTGCTTGGTGATGTTACGCAGGTAGTGATCGTACGGCAGGATCGCGTGGCTTTGCGCGCCCCAGAAGTTGCCGTACCACACGCCGAGCAAGGCCAGCAGCACCGGCATGTTCTGTTCGAAGGGCGCGGTCAGGAAGTGCTGGTCCATGGTGTAGGCACCGGACAGCAATTCCTTGAAGTTGGACATGCCGATGGCCAGGGCAATCGGTAGACCAATGGCCGACCACAGCGAGTAGCGCCCGCCGACCCAGTCCCACATCGGGAAGATGTTCTCTTCGCGGATGCCGAACGCTACCGCGGCGGCGTTGTTGCTCGATACCGCGATGAAGTGGCGATACAGCTCGGCTTCCGAACCACCCTGGGCCAGATACCAGGCACGGGCAGCCTGGGCGTTCTTCAGGGTTTCGAGGGTGTTGAAGGATTTCGACGAGACGATGAACAGCGTGGTCTCGGCGCGAAGCTTCATGGTCAGTTCGTGGAACTCGCTGCCGTCGATGTTTGCCAGGTAATGGCAACGCACGCCTTTCTGGGCATAGGACAGCAAGGCTTCGGACACCAGCTCAGGGCCGAGGAAGGAGCCGCCGATGCCGATGTTCACCACGTCAGTGATCGGCTTCTCGGTGTAACCGCGCCACAGACCGTCGTGGATACGGCCGACGAGGTCGGTGATCTGGTTCAGCACCTTGTGCACTTCGGGCATCACGTTGACGCCATTGACCGACAGCTTGTCGCCGACCGGGCGGCGCAGGGCCGTGTGCAGGGCCGGACGACCTTCGGAAGAGTTGACGATTTCGCCATCGAACAGCGACTTGATCGCGCCCTTGAGGTCGACTTCGTTGGCCAGGCCCACCAGCAGATTGCGGGTCTCGGCGTTGATCAGGTTTTTCGAATAGTCGAGAAACAGGCCGCAGCTGCTGAGGGTGAATTGAGTAAAACGCTGCGGATCGGCATTGAAGGCTTCGCGCATGCTGAAATCCTGCATGGCTTGGCGGTGGTCATTCAACGCTTGCCAGGCGGGCAGAGCGGTAACGTCGTGAGGAGTGCGGTAATACGCCATCGCTGCGGGTTTCCTTATTACTTGAACGGCCTTTTGAACACTAAAAATCCCGGAGCGCTGTGGGTGGGCGTTCCGGTCAACTGCGTCGACACGATTTCATGGCGCAGGGCGAATACAGTAAACCCCGCGCAATGATCTGTCTTGACTTTGTCTGACCTGTTTCCGGTACTTTTTTAACATCGAAGTTAGGAACGGCCCGACAAACGGAAGAGACAAGACTCGTATCAGGCAACCTGGACCGGAATGGCATTGCTGGTGTGGCTCAGTTCATTGCCCGGTGCCATGTAGAGCATGCGTGGCTTGAAGTTGAGCAGTTCGGCTTCGCTGTAATGAGCGTAAGCGCAGATGATCACGCGATCACCGACCTTGGCCTTGTGGGCAGCGGCGCCGTTGACCGAGATCATGCGCGAGCCTTCTTCGCCACGGATGGCGTAGGTGGTGAAGCGCTCGCCGTTGTCGACGTTGTAGATCTGGATCTGCTCGTACTCACGAATACCGGACAGGTCCAGCCATTCACCGTCGATGGCGCAGGAGCCTTCGTAATCGAGTACAGCGTGGGTGACTTCGGCGCGATGCAGCTTGGCTTTGAGCATGATGGCGTGCATGAGTATTTCCCAGGTCGGAATCGAACGGCGGGCAGTTTGCCCGAAGGGGTTGTGGGCGGCAATACGAATGAAGCGAAGGGTTTGAAGTGTACTTTTGTGGCGAGGGGGCTTGCCCCCGTTCCAGTGCGTAGCACTGGCAAAATTTCGGAAACGCTCGAAAGTTTGGGGCCGCTTCGCAGTCCAACGGGGGCAAGCCCCCTCGCCACAGACTCACTCCACAGAATTCGAGAGTGTTTAGATTGGCGCGTCGAGGTTCAGGTGCAGGTTGTCGATCAACCGCGTCGTACCGAGGAACGCCGCCACCAGAATCACCAGGTCACGATCCTGCGCCGTCGCCGGGCGCAAGGTCAGGGCATGGCGGATTTCCAGATAGTCAGGACGCAGGCCGGCTGCTTCGAGCTGTTTGATCTGGGTGCCGATCAGCGCCGGGTAGTCGCGTTCGCCCTGCTTGATCGCTTCGCCGATCGCATTCAGCGTGCGATAAACCACCGGTGCCACAGCGCGTTGCTCTTCGCTGAGGAAACCGTTGCGCGACGAAAGCGCCAGGCCATCGGTTGCGCGAACAGTGGGCTCACCGATGATCTGGATCGGCATGTTCAGGTCATGAACCAGCGCGCGAATCACCGCCAGTTGCTGAAAGTCTTTCTCGCCGAAAATCGCCAGGTCCGGCTGGACCATGTTGAACAGCTTGCTGACCACCGTCGCCACGCCTTCGAAATGCCCAGGACGGCTGGCGCCGCACAGACCTTCGGACAATTGCGGGACACTGACGCGGGTCTGGCCGGCCATGCCGTCGGGATACATTTCTTCAACGGTGGGGGCAAACAGCAAATGGCAACCGGCCTGGAGCAGTTTTTCCTGGTCGGCGGCGAGGGTGCGCGGGTACTTGTCGAGGTCTTCGCCAGCACCGAATTGCAGCGGGTTGACGAAAACGCTCGCCACCACGAAGTCCGCCCGTTGGGAGGCTTTGGTCACCAGCGCCACGTGGCCGCTGTGCAGGTTGCCCATGGTTGGCACAAAGGCGATGCGTTTGCCTTCGCCACGGGCTCGGGCCACGGCGGCCCGCAGTTCGCGTACGGTTTTTACGGTGTTCATGCAGAGAATCCGTGTTCGATCCCAGGGAAAGTTGCCGCTTTGACTTCAGTCACGTAGGCATTCAATGCAGCGTCAATGCTGGTCTGGCCAGTCATGAAGTTTTTCACGAATTTCGGCACGCGACCGGTAATGGACAGGCCCAGCATGTCGTGCAGAACCAGCACCTGGCCGTCGGTGCGATTGCCGGCACCAATACCGATCACCGGAATCTTCACCGCCTGGGTGATTTCTTCCGCCAGTTCGCTCGGGACGCACTCGAGCAGCAGCATTGCCGCGCCAGCCTGTTCCAGGGCGATCGCGTCGGCACGCATCTGCCGCGCCTGGTTTTCATTGCGACCCTGGACCTTGTAGCCGCCAAGGATGTTCACCGACTGTGGCGTCAGGCCCATGTGCGCGCAGACAGGGATGCCGCGCTCGGCCAGCAGGCGGATCGAGTCGGCCAGCCACAATGCTCCTTCGACCTTGACCATGTGCGCGCCGGCCTGCATCAACAGGGCGCTGTTGGTCATGGCTTGCTCGGTGGTGGCGTAGGCCATGAAAGGCAGGTCGGCGAGGATCAGGGCATCGCTGTTACCGCGTTTGACGGCGGCCACGTGGTAAGCCATTTCCGAGGTGGTGACAGGCAAGGTGCTGTCGTGGCCCTGCAGAACCATGCCGAGGGAGTCGCCCACCAACAGCACTTCGACGCCGGCCTGATTGCAGGCGTGGGCGAAGGTCGCGTCGTAGCAGGTCAGCATGGTGATTTTTTCACCTTTTTGCTTCAGACCTTGCAGGGTGGTCAGGGTGATGGCTGGCATGAAAAGTTCCTCATTCAGGCGCTGTGGAAACTACTGCGAGTAACGCGCGTGATTCTTCGTTGAATACAGGCGCACGCTCTTTCGTCGTGCTTTTAAGGCCTGGATTGCGCCCTTGAACGCCGTGTAGGCGGCAGCGGGACGCCTATAGTCGTGAGGAGAACGAGGGAAGTCAATTGCGTGTGTTACCGCATTGTTACGGGTGGGGTGTTACCGGGGTAACTGATGCGATTCAGCAGCAGATCTTGTGCGCGACACAAAACCAATGTGGGAGCGGGCTTGCTCGCGAAGGGCGCATCAGATTCAACATTAATGTTGATTGATACACCGCTTTCGCGAGCAAGCCCGCTCCCACAGGGTATTTGTGTCACGTCGGGAGGAGGCGTTCCAGGCCGACGAACGGGCATACCTTGAGCAGTTCGGCCAAGTTCCGGCCATCGGCCAAGTGCAGATCCGCAGGGGCCAGTTCCGCCAGCGGGTACAACACGAAGGCCCGTTCCTGCATGTGGTAATGGGGAACCTTGAGGCGCGGTTCGTCGATCAGGCGATCACCGAACAGCAAGATGTCGAGGTCCAGCGTGCGCGGTCCCCAGCGCTCAAGACGCTCGCGACCCTGGCCGTTTTCGATGGCCTGCAAGGCATCCAGAAGATCCAGCGGCGCCAGTGCGCTGTCGAGAGCGGCGACTGCATTGGTGTAACGCGGTTGGCCGGGCAGAAGCGAGTCACTTTGGTAAAACGCAGAAACCCCGACCAACTCCGATTGCGGCAACTGCGCCAGCGCTTCGACGGCGCTGCGCAATTGTTCGGCGGGGTCAGCCAGATTGCTGCCCATGCCGATGTAGATGCGTTCCATGGATTACTCGCCCGTGGTGCTCGAAGCGCCGGCAGCGCGTTTGCGCTTGGAACCACCGCTGCGGCGACGCTTGCGCGGGGCGCCGGTGCCTTCGTCCTTGCCGCTGAGGTCGCGAATCATGTCGCGACGCTCGCTTTCGTTGGCGTCCTGATAGTCCGTCCACCATTCGCCCAGGCCATCGGTCTGCTCGCCGGCGCTTTCACGTAGCAGCAGGAAGTCGTAGCCGGCGCGGAAGCGCGGATTGTCCAGCAACAGATCGGCACGCTTGCCGCTGCGGCGGGGCAGGCGTTCCTGCATGTCCCAGATTTCGCGGATCGGCATGGTGAAGCGTTTCGGAATCGCAATGCGCTGGCACTGCTCGGCAATGAGTTCGTGCGCCGCTTCCTGCATCGCCGGAATCGGTGGCATGCCACGCTCCTGCAGGCGCAGGACGCGGGCCGGCAGGGCAGGCCAGAGCAGGGCTGCAAACAGGAATGCCGGGGTCACCGGTTTGTTCTGCTTGATCCGCAGGTCGGTATTGATCAGGGCTTCGCTGATCAGGGTGTGGGTGTACGTCGGGTTGTATTCCAGTGCTTCAGCGCTGGCCGGGAACAGTGGATCGAACAACTGCAGGTCGACCAGCATTTCAAACGTGTCGGCGGCATGGCCGGAGAGGAACAGCTTGAGCACCTCTTCGAACAGACGAGCCGACGGGATCTCGCGCAGCATCGGCGCCAGGCCGCGGATCGGCAGGGCGCTGTGTTTTTCGATGCCGAAGTTCAGCTTGGCGGCGAAACGCACGGCCCTCAGCATCCGTACCGGGTCTTCCTGGTAGCGTTGCGTCGGATCGCCGATCAGGCGGATCAGGTGATTGCGGATGTCGTGTACGCCGTTGGCGTAGTCGAGGATGCGTTCGCTGACCGGATCGTAATACAAGGCATTGATGGTGAAGTCGCGACGTTGCGCGTCCTCTTCCAGGGTGCCGTAAACGTTATCGCGCAAGATGCGCCCGCTTTCGTTGCGCGAAGACTGGTTGCTGTCTTCCTCGTCTTCGTTTTGCGGGTGATTGGCGCGGAAGGTCGCGACTTCGATGATTTCGCGGCCGAAGTGGATGTGCACCAGTTTGAACCGGCGCCCGATGATTCGCGCGTTACGGAATTCGGCCCGTACCTGCTCGGGTGTGGCGCTGGTGGCAACGTCGAAATCTTTCGGGGTGATACCCAGCAGCATGTCGCGCACGCAACCGCCAACCAGATAAGCCTGATAACCGGCGTTCTGCAGGCGTTCAACGATATTCACCGCGTAACGGCTGAATTGCGCCTTCTGCAGCGAGTGTTGGCCGCTGTTGAGCACTTCAGGCGTGCTGCGAATGTGTTGCGTAGGACGCTTGGGAGAACGGAATGACTGGAACAGCTTCTTCAGCATGGGATGCACTGTTTGAAGGAATATTCGGCCATAACAGAAGAATGACCGCATGATGGGCGGGGATTCTAGCATTTAGTCGGGGGATGGTGTAGGAGACAGCAGATATGAGATGTAGGAGCGGGTTATGGGGGGGGAATCGCAGAAACCACAAGGGGAGCCGAAGCTCCCCAAGAAGTAGTTGCATGCTCTATTTTTATTTTTGGTTTCGGGCTTCTTGTTTTTGTTGAGTGCCCTCGCCATGAAGCTTTCCTTCATGACCCTCCCAATCGGGAGCCAAGAGCAAACGGATTGCTTTGGTCGCTGAATTGCAGTGATCTTTCGATCCAACCAGTACAGGCTCTGTCTTAAGACAGTTTTTTGTTGTTCTCGGCCTGGTCGTGGGGCAAGCCCCAAATACAACGCCTCTCCAAAAGAATCAGTTAGCTGCGCCTCTCGCCGTCTTGTTTTTATTGTGCGTGAGTCGATTCGTCTTATTTTTATTGTCTTGTGCATTGCTTGTTATTGTTCTTGTACCAAACATATAGCAGGGTGCGTGCCAACTTTTGCGAAACCCAATAAAACAAGGGGTTAGGCCGGTCGGCAGGCATTTCGAGGGCCAAAAAAAGCCGGGGCTTCGTTACCGTAAGCCCCGGCTTCTGTTACGTGAAAAAACTGAGGTAACAGTTTTTTCACCAAAGTCATGTGTTACCCGCACATGAGACAGGTACGGTTCAGCTTTCGCTGGTCACCCCGGTCTTGCGACGTGGGATGCCCAGGCGCTGACGGCGCTCCCACAGGCATTTTCGGCTGACCCCGAGTTTGCGGGCCAGCTCGGTTTCGGTCATGTGGTCCTGATGTTCGAGGACGAAATGCTGGAAGTAGTCTTCCAGGGAGAGATCTTCGGTCGGTTCGTGGTTGCTGTTACTGGCGTTGCCCTGTTGTGGCGCCAGGCCAATGAATTCGTCGTCTTCCAGGTCGCCCAGTTCGATGTCGATACCCAGCAGCTCGGCGGAGATTTCCGGGCTTTCGCACAGGATAACGGCGCGCTCGACAGCGTTTTCCAGTTCACGAACGTTGCCCGGCCAGGAGTAGTGACGAATGGCTTGCTCGGCATCCGCGGCGAATTTCAGGTCGGTGCGGTTGATCCGCGCACTTTGCCGCGCCAGGAACGCATTGGCGATTTCGTTGACGTCCGCACCGCGTTCGCGCAGGGCTGGCAGCTTCAGCGCGATAACGTGGAGGCGGTAATACAAGTCTTCACGGAACTGGCCGATTTTCGCCAGGCTCTTGAGGTCGCGGTGAGTCGCGGCGATCAGGCGCACGTCGACTTTTTGCGACTGCACCGAGCCCACGCGACGAATCTCGCCTTCCTGCAATACGCGCAGCAGGCGAGCCTGGGCTTCCAGTGGCAGTTCGCCGATTTCGTCGAGGAACAAGGTGCCGCCGTCCGCCGCTTCCACCAGGCCGGCGCGCCCGGCGCTGGCGCCGGTGAATGCGCCTTTTTCGTGGCCGAACAGTTCGGACTCGATCAGGCTTTCCGGAATGGCCGCGCAGTTCACCGAAATCATCGGCGCCTTGGCACGTTTGGACAGGTTGTGCAGGGCGCGCGCCACCAGTTCCTTACCGGTACCCGATTCGCCCTGGATCAGAACGTTGGAGTCGGTCGGTGCCACTTTGCGGATCTTGCCGTACAGGTCCTGCATCGGTGGGCACGAGCCGATAATGCCGATCTCACCGTTGCTGTTGTCGGTACCGGATTTCGCCGCACCGTTGGCGGCTTTGCCGGCAACCGCTTCACCGCCGGCTTGTACCGTTTGTCGGTCACGCAGGATTCGTGCGGCCGCTTGCAGCATTTCGTCATGGTCGAATGGCTTGGCAATGTAGTCCACCGCGCCCATTTTCATCGAGTCGACCGCCGAGCGCAGGCTGGCATAGCTGGTCATGATCAGCACCGGCGTGCCCTGGGCGAGCTTGATCAACTCCGTGCCAGGCGCGCCCGGCAGGCGCAGGTCACTGATGATCAGGTCGAACGAGGGAATGGTGAAGCGTTCTTGTGCTTCCTGCACTGATCCGGCTTCGCTGACCTGGTACTGGTTACGTTCCAGCAGACGGCGCAAGGCGGAGCGGATAATGGTTTCGTCTTCGACGATCAAAATGTGCGGCATTGATTCGATACTCTCGACGGTCTCAGTTCACAGCGGACGTCGCTTCGACATGACGCGGCAAGGTAACCCTGATTCGGGTACCGCGTTGGCTTTGAACATCAGCCGGGCTGTCGATGGTGATTTGTCCATAATGCTCTTCAACGATGGAATAGACCAGTGCAAGGCCCAGACCGGTGCCTTCGCCAGGGTCCTTGGTGGTGAAGAAAGGTTCGAACAATCGGTCCATGATGCTCGACGGAATACCGCTGCCTTCGTCCTCCACGATCAGATCGACCGTGTGTTCGCCGGCTTCGCTCTTGACCCGTACCGCACTGCCGGGAGGCGAGGCGTCACGGGCGTTTGAAAGCAGGTTGATCAATACCTGGGCCAACCGTTGCGGGTCGCCTTCGACCCAGTGTTCGGGGTCGCACAGGTTGTAGAACTGCACTTCGAAATTGCGTCGGTTCAGGGCCAGCAGGCCGATGGCATCCTGAGCCACTTCGGCCAGACAGACGGGCTCGTCGTTGTGCTGATGGCTGCCGGCATGGGCAAAGCTCATCAGCGACTGGACGATGCGCGACACGCGTTTGGTCTGCTCGAGGATCTGGCCGCTGATTTCCTTCAGCTCGCCGTCTTCTTCACGTTCTTCGCGCAGGTTTTGCGCCAGGCACGCGATACCGGTGATCGGGTTGCCGATTTCATGGGCCACGCCGGCCGCCAGTCGACCGATGCTGGCCAGGCGCTCGGAGTGCACCAGTTTGTCCTCGAGCATCTGGGTTTCGGTCAAGTCTTCCACCAGCAACACCAGGCCACTGTTGCCCGGCGCGAGGGGTTCGTCGATCGCCGCTTTGTGCAGGTTCAACCAGCGTGTCTGGCCGTCGAGGGCCAGGTGCTGTTTGTGCAAGTGCTCGTCCGGCAGATTGATGAAGCCTTGCAGCAGGTCTTTCCATGGGTCGGCAATGGTACTCAGGCGCGAACCGACCACGCGCTGCGCGGCGATGCCGGTGAGTTCCTCCATGGCCTTGTTCCACATGAGGATCTCCTGATCCTTGGCCAGTGAGCAAACGCCCATCGGCAATTCCTGAAGGGTCTGGCGGTGATAGCGGCGCAAGGCATCGAGCTCGGCGGCCAAGCCGGTCAGGCGTGAGTGGTAATCCTCGAGGCGGCTTTCGATGAAGTGAATGTCTTCGGTGACGTAGTTTTCGCCGCCAGCCTTGTACGGCAGGAACGTCTCGACCATGTCCTGGGCCACGCTCGGGCCCATCAGGCCGGAGAGATTGGCTTCGATGCGGTCACGCAAGCGACGCAGGGCATAGGGGCGGCGCTCGTCGAAAGGCAGATAGAGGTCGCGCAGTGCCTGTTCCACTTCTTTCTGCGCCGCTTTTGCACCCAGTGGCTTGGCCAGTTGCGTGGCGAACTCCTGGGGCGAGGCGGCGTGCAGTTCCCGGCGTTGCGGGCGGCGAACGTTATCCACAGCGCAGGCTTCGGCAGCGCTGGCCTCTTCGGTGCTGGCGTTGGTGAACAGCGAGATCAGCGTGAACATCAGCACGTTGGCCGCCAGCGAGGCAATCGCCGCCATGTGCCAACTGGTGTCGTCCAGCACGTAGATCATGTTCAGCAGTGGAATGTAGAAGCCTTGCAGGTTGCCAACCAGCGGTAACAGCATGGTCACCAGCCACACCAGGATCCCCGCCAGCAAGCCGGCGATGAAGCCGCGACGGTTGGCGGTCGGCCAATACAGGACCGAGAGCACGCCCGGCAGGAACTGCAACGTGGCGACGAAAGCGACAATGCCGAGGTTGGCCAGGTCCTGCTCGGCTCCGAGCATCAGGTAGAAACCGTAGCCGGCCATGATGATTGCGACGATCAGCGCCCGGCGAGTCCACTTCAGCCAGCGGTAGATGTTGCCTTCGGCCGGTGGTTGATACAGCGGCAGGACCAGGTGGTTCAAGGCCATCCCGGACAGTGCCAGCGTGGTGACGATGATCAGGCCACTGGCGGCGGACAGCCCGCCGACATAGGCCAGCAACGCCAAAGCCTTGCTGTTGGCGGCGATACCGATTCCCAGGGTGAAGTATTCCGGGTTGGTGGTGGCGCCCAGTTTCAGGCCGGCCCAGAGAATCAGCGGCACTGCCAGGCTCATCAGCAACAGGAACAGCGGTAGGCCCCAGCTCGCACTCACCAGCGAACGCGGGTTGAGGTTCTCGGTAAAGGTCATGTGATACATGTGCGGCATCACGATCGCCGAGGCGAAGAACACCAGCAGCAGCGTACGCCACGGGCCTTCCTGCAACGGTGTGTGCAGGGCGGCGAGCGCGGTCTGGTTTTGCAGCAGCCACAGTTCAAGCTGTTGCGGGCCGTCGAACACGCCGTAAAGCGCATACAGCCCGACACCGCCGAGGGCGATCAGCTTGATCACCGACTCGAAGGCAATCGCGAACACCAGGCCTTCATGCTTTTCGCGGGTGGCGATGTGACGGGAACCGAAGAAAATCGTGAACAGCGTAATCAGTGCGCAGAAGCTCAGGGCCACGCGATGCTGTACCGGCTCTCGGGTGAGGATGCTGATGGAGTCGGCGACCGCCTGAATTTGCAAGGCCAGCAGCGGCAGTACGCCGACCAGCATGAAAATCGTGGTCAGCGCACCGGCCCAGGTACTGCGGAAGCGGAAGGCAAACAGATCCGCCAGCGACGACAGTTGATAGGTGCGGGTGATCTTCAGGATCGGGTAGAGCAGCACCGGCGCCAGCAGGAATGCCCCGGAAACGCCCAGGTAGCTGGACAGAAAACCGTAGCCGTATTGATAGGCCAGGCCCACGGTGCCGTAAAACGCCCAGGCACTGGCGTAGACGCCCAGTGACAGGGTGTAGGTCAGCGGGTGGCGAATGATCGCCCGGGGAATCATGCCCCGTTCGCTGATCCAGGCCACACCGAACAGCACCGCCAGGTATGCGGCGCTGATCAGGATCATCTGGGTCAGACTAAAGCTCATCGGCATCTTTTTGGCTCTGCAGGATGAAGGTCACGACGATCAGAATCAGCCAGAGCAGATAAGGGCGATACCAGGCGCCAGTGGCGTCGATCCACCAATCCATGATGGCCGGGGAAAACAGGTAAATCCCCACTACCAAAAGCAGGACCAAGCGATAGATGTACATCCCGGCCTCTCTTTTTTATGCGCGTGCCCGAAAACGTGCGGCGATGGTAACGGATGGGTGCGCCACTGCAAGTGCGATCACAATAGCTGTGCCTCGGGCAGGCTCAGTGTGCGCGGGATCAGCGAGGCATCCCAGTGGGCAATGCCCCAATTGAGCACTTCCCGTGGCGTGGCGTACGTCAGTTCGGTTCCCGGGTTCTGTCCCAGCGCCCGTAGCGCCCGCAGCAGCAGTGGCGTTGCCTGATCCTCGGTCAACGGCGGCGAACGGTAGGATTTACCGAGTTTGTTGCCGTCAGGCTGGGTAATCAGCGGGATATGCAGATAACGCGGTTGAGGCAGGCCGAGCAGTTCTTGCAGGTAGAGCTGGCGGGGCGTGGAGTCCAGCAAGTCGGCACCGCGAACGATATCGGTGATGCCTTGCCAGGCGTCGTCCAGGACCACCGCCAATTGATAAGCGTAGAGCCCGTCGCGGCGGCGGATCACGAAATCGCCGACTTCCCGCCCCAGATGCTGTCGGTATTGGCCCTGCACCCGGTCAATGAAATGGTATTCCAGTTCCGGTACGCGCAGGCGGATGGCCGCATCGTCAGTGCCATGGCCGGCATTGCGGCACAAGCCCGGATAAATCCCGTGATACGGCTCCAGCTGTTTGCGCGAGCAGGTGCAGGCGTAGGCCAGGCCTTGATTGAACAGGCGATCGATCACCTCGGCGTAGGCATCGTGCCGCTCGCTTTGGCGAACCAGGCCGCCATCCCACTCAAAGCCATAGCTTTCCAGTGCCTTGAGAATGGCCGCCTGGGCGCCGGGTACTTCACGGGGGGGATCGAGGTCTTCCATGCGCATCAGCCAGCGTCCACCCACCGAGCGCGCGTCCAGGTAGGAGGCCAGCGCGGCGACCAGTGAACCAAAATGCAGGTGGCCGCTGGGCGTCGGGGCGAAACGCCCGATGTAGGTGGGGGAGGTGGTGGCGGTCATCAGGGCAAGGCTACTTATTCCAGGCTGTCGTCAGATTCCTGTAGGAGCGAGCTTGCTCGCGATTGCCGTCAACGATAACGCCGGGAGCCTGGTACCCCGCGGCGTTCTCAGGTTCATCGCGAGCAAGCTCGCTCCTACAGTGATGGCGATTTTAATCGCAACGGGCATCAGCGAATTTTGGAAACAAAAACGGAGCGTTCGCACGCTCCGTTCTTCGTTCAAGTCGCAATTATTTGCCGACTTGCTTTTCCTTGATTTCCGCCAGGGTCTTGCAGTCGATGCACAGGTCGGCGGTAGGGCGCGCCTCGAGGCGCTTGACGCCAATCTCGATGCCGCAGGACTCACACCAGCCGTACTCTTCGTCTTCGATCAACTGAAGTGTCTTGTCGATCTTCTTGATCAACTTGCGTTCACGATCGCGGGCACGCAGTTCGAGGGCGAATTCCTCTTCCTGGCTGGCACGGTCTGCCGGATCAGGGAAGTTGGCCGCTTCGTCCTTCATGTGGTCCACGGTCTTGTCGACACCTTCCATCAGCTCTTTCTTCCACTGATTCAGAACCTTGGTGAAGTGCTTGCGCATGGGCTCGCCCATGTACTCTTCGCCGGTTTTCTGAACATAGGGCTCGAAGCCGCTGATCGTCTGGTTTTGCTGCTTTGCTTGGGTGGACATGAAATAGACCGCCTCTACTCTTGTAATCCATCTGCGCAGGATTGCTCCATCACCGACACCTGCCGGCCCTGCGGCTGCAAGCGGGCGAACTTACCAGATCAACTCGGGCCGCGCTACTCCCGGATGTCGAGCTCGCGGCACAGGGTGCTTGCAAATGATGACAAACCGTTGTCTGGTGGCTCTGGAACCCTGCTCAATTATTGATTTTAGTCAAACCTTGCGCGCGCGCCTGAGTCGTTTGTGATCGGCCTTACAAGGCCTCTGACCGCTTTAGGTTCTCGCTCGTTCCTGCGCTTGGGTAGAATCGGTTTTTTTTCCGTTGAAGGAAGGCCAATGGCTCAGCCCTACAGTGCCCGCAGTCGCGCGATCGAACCTTTCCATGTCATGGCGCTGTTGGCGCGGGCCAATGAATTGCAGGCCGCCGGCCACGATGTGATCCACCTGGAAATCGGCGAGCCGGACTTCACCACCGCCGAACCGATCATCCGGGCCGGCCAGGCTGCGCTGACAGCGGGAAAGACCCGTTACACCGCCGCACGCGGCATTCCAGAGCTGCGCGAGGCCATTTCGGGCTTCTATCAGCAGCGTTATGGTTTGAACATCGATCCGCGGCGCATTCTCATCACGCCTGGCGGCTCCGGCGCGTTGCTGCTGGCCAGCGCTTTGCTGGTCGACCCCGGTAAACACTGGTTGCTGGCGGATCCGGGCTACCCGTGTAACCGGCATTTCCTGCGGCTGGTCGAAGGCGCGGCACAACTGGTACCGGTCGGTCCGGAGGTGCGCTATCAATTGACACCCGGCCTGATCGAGCGTCATTGGGACCACGACAGTGTTGGCGCATTGGTGGCGTCGCCTGCCAATCCGACCGGCACGATCCTGACTCGCGACGAGCTGGCGAAGCTGTCTGTCGCGATCAAGGAGCGCCACGGTCATCTGGTGGTCGACGAGATTTATCACGGCCTGACCTACGGCACCGATGCGGCCAGCGTGCTGGAAGTCGACGACAGTGCATTCGTTCTGAACAGTTTTTCGAAGTACTTCGGGATGACCGGTTGGCGGCTCGGCTGGCTGGTGGCCCCCGACGCGGCCGTCGGTGAGCTGGAAAAGCTCGCCCAGAACCTCTACATCAGTGCTCCAAGCATGGCGCAGCACGCTGCGCTGGCCTGTTTCGAGCCGGCAACCATCAGCATTCTCGAAGAGCGTCGCGCCGAATTTGGCCGGCGTCGGGATTACCTGTTGCCGGCCTTGCGTGAACTGGGCTTCGGTATTGCCGTGGAGCCGGAAGGGGCTTTCTATTTGTACGCCGATATCAGCAAGTTCGGCGGCGATGCCTTCGCGTTCTGCAAACACTTTCTCGAAACCGAGCACGTGGCATTCACCCCAGGGCTGGATTTCGGGCGTTATCAGGCCGGGCATCATGTGCGGTTCGCCTATACGCAAAATCTCGAGCGTTTGCAGGAGGCGGTCGAGCGCATTGCCCGTGGGTTGCGGAGCTGGCAAGGCTGATGCGTTTTAATCCTCCCCTCGAAGAAGGGCGCCTGATCCGACGTTACAAGCGATTTCTCGCCGATATCGAAACCGTTGGCGGCGAATTGCTCACCATTCACTGCCCGAACACTGGCTCGATGCTCAATTGTCAGGTCGAAGGCGGGCAGGTCTGGTTCAGTCGCTCCAACGACCCGAAACGCAAGTTGCCTGGCACCTGGGAGGTCGGTGAAACCCCGCAAGGGCGGCTGTTTTGCGTGAATACCGCCCGAGCCAATGGTTTGATCGAAGAGGCGCTGCGGGCGGGCGTCATCACCGAGCTGAACGGTTTTACCGGGCTCAAGCGTGAAGTGGCTTATGGTCAGGAAAACAGTCGTATCGATTTCCGCCTTGATTACCCCGAAGGGCCGGCCTACGTCGAAGTCAAAAGCGTGACCCTGGGCTTCGACGGTACGGCGGTGGCGGCGTTTCCCGATGCAGTCACCCAGCGTGGCGCCAAGCACTTGCGGGAGCTGGCCCACCTGGCCAGGGACGGTATTCGCGCGGTGCAGTTGTACTGTGTTTGCCTGACCGACATCGAGGCCGTGCGCCCGGCGCAGGAAATCGATCCGGCTTATGCGCAGGCCTTGCGTGAGGCGATTGCCTGCGGGGTCGAGGTATTGGCTTACGGTGTGCGGTTGAGCCACGAAGAAATGTTGGTCGACCGGCGTCTGGACGTGTTGCCGGGTGGTTAAAGGCTGATCCAGATCCCCTGTTCATCCTCGCGGCAAGCCACGCCGGTCAAGGCTTGCCCCGCGCAAGGGCCGGCGACGCATTCACCGTCTTCGATCAGGAACAGTGCGCCATGGGTGGCGCACTGGATCAGGCTGTTGCTGGGGTCGAGAAACTGGTCGGGATGCCACTCCAGGGCGACGCCCCGGTGCGGGCAGCGATTGATGTAGACGTAAACCTGTCCGCTGCGGCGCACTGCAAAAAACTTTTGGTCATCGATGTCGAACCCGCGGCTGCTGTCATTGACCAACTCGGCGCCTGCGCAAAGCAACTTCATGTCTATCCTCGGTCCCGCAACTCGTGACGGGATATGTCCGAGCTGGGCGGTTAAATGCTATCAAATGGCGGTCTTGCCCGCTGGGGACAAGTGCCTGTCGTCGAGGATACTTGGCCTGATCATTCGATGCCCGGGAAACCTTCAAAGAAAGCTGTTTATGCGCCTGACCACCCGTGTCGTCGTGATCTGCATGGAGCATCCATCGCGGCATCCTGTCAGTACTTTTCCACAGGCAAAAAAAGACCCGGCAAGAGCCGGGTCAAATAACCGTGATTAGCCTGATGAGGAGATAATCCGAGAGTCCGAACCAAGGGCTTTTCAGAATATCGACCAGTCTCGCGACCAGTTGTGATAATCATATCGATTCTCATTACCAAGTCAACCGCTGTTTTTCGATTTCCTTGCGATTTGCCGGATTTGTGTCTGCAGGCCCCGCAATCATTGGGTTCCAGGTTGCAAAACTTCAGAAATAGTTGTCGGATCAATTCTTGTTGCGTGTAGAGATGGCTTCCAGTTGTTTGTTCAGGGCTTCCTTGCGCTCGGCAGGAATATCATTCCAGTGAACGTCCATCAGGGCGCCTTCAATTGCGTACAACAACACCTTGGACGCCCGAAAACCGCGCGTGCGCACGGCCCGATAAGCATCCACCGCCCCGAGGCGACGCAAGTCCGAAGCGCTATGGATGCCCACGGCATGCAGCCATTGCGCTGACGTCTTGCCAAGATTCTTCAGGTGTTGCAGTTCATCATTCATCAAGCCTCCTTGCGATGGCCGAATGGAGAGCGTGGGCAATCTTCTGAGGAGTGTAGCCATCAGTAGGAAAAGCGTGATTGTTTGCTCGTTTACGACGCAAATGCTTCTAAGAAACGAGTATTGGCAGTGTATGAACAAGTCTATGAGCGCAGTGGAGAGAGAGGCGGGGAAGAATCTGGAAACAAAGGGCGAACATCCCCACCGTCCAGCGCAACGGGGCGCCGGACGTGTCAGTCAGCGACGATGATCAGCGGGTGCGATAGCGCAATCGCGTGCCGAAGTTCATCGACATCAGGATTTCGTCGGCACTGAGTTCCACTGGAAAGTACGTACCGGAGATCTGCGCGTGGGCCAGGCTCGCGCCTTCCAGGTTCGCTTTGCGAAAATCGATGCCACGCAAGTCGGCGGAACGGAAGTAGGCGTCGCTGAAATCCACGCCGTCGGCATTCAGTTCGCGCAGGTCCAGCCCCCGGAAATCTCCACCCACCATGTCGATGGGGCCATCCTTGGGGCGTTCACTGTTGAAGCCTTTGATGTCGTCTTTGTGCAGCAGGGCATATAGCGGTGTGTCGAGAAGTTTTGGCTGGCTCATGTCGCATCACCTGATGTTTTTATGACGCCAGTATAGTGCCACTATTTGACAGTCGTGAAGCCAGCGAGGGCCTCACGACTGAAATAGTTACTTACAGCCCTGGCAGGCGCTGGCGAATTTGCTCCACAACGGTATCGAGCGTCCCGCTTTCATTGGTCTGGACGCGTTTGCTGCAGAGGATTTCCGCGGGTGTCAGCGCTTCACGGCTGTCTTGCTGGGCGGCGATAACAGCCAGGGTGGCGTCGGACGGGTCTTTCTTGTCTGCCTGGCGCATGGCCAGCCAGCTTTCGATCACGGCCTGTGGCGCATTGCAGTCGAGGATCAGGAAGGGTGCACCCGTGGCCTCGGCCACCTTCGCTGCACTGTCACGCTGATCACGCTTGAGGTAAGTGGCGTCGACCACCACCGGGAAACCCGCACGCAGAATAACGTCGGCGATTTCGTGGAGGCGGGCATAGGTCGCTGCGCTGGCGTCGGCGCTATAGATGCCGGCCTGCACGTCATTCTCGACGGTTTGCTCGCCGAACAGGCGCTTGCGCTCGACATCGGAACGCAGGCGAATCGCGCCCAGGGCTTCGACCAGGCGCATGGCGACATGGCTCTTGCCGACAGCGGAAACACCGTGGGTAATGGCCATGAAGCGTGAAGGAATGGTGCTGTAGCTTTCGGCCAGGTTGGCGTAGTTGCGGTACTGGCGCAAGGTCGTGGCGCGCTGCACCGCAGTGGCGTCGGCCGGCATGCTGAACAGGGCAACCTTGGCGCGAACCAGTGCGCGGTAGGCTTTATAGAAGTTCAGCAGTTCGAGACCGCGATAGTCGCCGGTCAGCTCCAGGTACTGGCTGATGAAGCGACGTGCCAGGCACTTCAGGCCGCGATCTTCCAGGTCCATCGCCAGGAAGCCGGTGTCGGCATAAACGTCGGTAAAGCGAAACGGTTCGTTGAATTCGATGCAGTCGAAGATCACGACCTTGCCGTCGATCACGGTTGCATTGCCCAGATGGATATCACCGTGGCATTCACGAATGAAACCTTCGGCCTTGCGTTGGGCGAGCAGCGGTTTGAGGCGCTCGAAGCTGCTTTCGGCCCAGGCTTGCAGGGCGTCGAGTTGCAACAGGTCGGCTTTATCGCTGAGGAACGGACGAATCTGTTCGAAGTTCTGCCGCACCGGCGCCATGACGCTGTCCGGGGTGCCGGCTTCGTGCCCGGCCGGCACTTTCGGCGCGCTGAGGTGGAAGCGGGCGATTTGCTCGGCCATCTCGTCGATGTGCGCGGTGGTCAGTTCGCCATTGGCTTGCAGGGTGCTGAGCAAGCCGTTTTGCGGGAACTGACGCATCTTCAGTACATATTCGATGGCTGGGCCTTCACCGCCCAGTTGCGGAGCCTCGGCGCTGCCGGTGACGGGCAGCACTTCGAGGTACAAATCGTCGGTCAGACGCTGGTTCAGGCGCAGTTCTTCAGCGCAAAAGTGTCCGCGAGCCTCAAGGCTGGTGAAGTCGAGAAAACCGAAATTGACCGGCTTCTTCACTTTATAGGCATAGGGGCCGGTAAGCAGTACCCAGGAAATATGGGTCTCGATGACCTGGAATCCCTCTACAGGATGCGGGTAGAGGGCAGGGTTTTGCAGGGCAGCGATCAGGGACTGGCTCACAGGCGATCCTTCAGAGTCTGGGAAATTCAAGGCCGTCATTATGGCCGCAAGTCCGCTTGACGCAAACCTCGGAGCGCTCCTGTTGAGGATGAATAAAGTGCGTATAATCCGCCGCCATGACTCGTACTCGAACTCCCCGTACCCCGAAAAAACCACCCTCCAGGGGCCTGCGCCCGTGGCTGGGCTGGGCCATTAAACTCAGTCTGGTCGCCCTTGTGGTGCTGGCCGGATTCGCCGTTTACCTTGATGCGATCGTCCAGGAGAAGTTTTCCGGCAAGCGCTGGACCATCCCGGCCAAGGTTTACGCGCGCCCGCTCGAGCTGTTCGTCGGACAGAAGCTGAGCCGGGATGATTTCCTGACCGAGCTCGATGCCTTGGGCTATCGCCGCGAAAGCGTGGCCAACGGTCCGGGGGCGGCGTCGGTCAACGGCAATACCGTTGATCTGAATACCCGTGGCTTCCAGTTCTATGAAGGCATGGAGCAGGCGCAACCGGTGCGGGTGCGTTTCTCCGGCGATTACGTGGCCGAGTTGGCGGGGGCAAAAGGCTCGAAGCTGTCGGTGGTGCGCCTGGAGCCGCTGCTGATCGGCGGCCTGTACCCGAAAAACCTCGAAGACCGGATTCTGATCAAGATCGATCAGGTGCCACCGTACTTGCTTGAAACGCTGGTGGCGGTCGAGGATCGCGATTTTTATCATCACTTTGGTGTTTCGCCGAAGTCGATCGCCCGTGCCATCTGGGTCAACGGTTCGTCCGGGCGCATGCGTCAGGGCGGCAGTACCCTTACGCAGCAGTTGGTCAAGAACTTTTACCTGACCAACGAGCGCAGCCTGAGCCGCAAACTCACCGAAGCGATGATGGCGCTGCTGCTTGAACTGCACTACGACAAGCGCGAAATCCTTGAGGCTTACCTCAACGAAGTGTTTGTCGGGCAGGACGGTCAGCGTGCGGTGCACGGTTTCGGTCTGGCCAGCCAGTTCTTCTTCAGCCAGCCGCTGGCCGAGCTCAAGCTGCATCAGGTCGCGCTGCTGGTGGGCATGGTCAAGGGGCCTTCTTCCTATAACCCCCGTCGTAATCCGGAGCGTGCCCTCGAGCGGCGCAACCTGGTACTCGATGTGCTGCAAGAGCAGGGCGTCGCGACCGCCGAGCAGGTTGAGGCGGCGAAGAAAATGCCGCTGGGCGTGACCAAGCGCGGCAGTCTGGCGGACAGCTCGTTCCCCGGCTTCCTCGATCTGGTCAAGCGTCAGTTGCGCGAAGACTATCGCGACGAAGACTTGACCGAAGAAGGGCTGCGCATCTTCACCAGTTTCGACCCGATCCTGCAGATGAAGGCTGAGGCCTCGGTCAACGACACCTTCAAGCGTCTGGCAGGACGCAAGGGTTCCGATGACGTCGAAGCGGCAATGGTCGTGACCAACCCGGAGACCGGGGAAGTGCAGGCCATGATCGGCAGTCGCCAGGCCAGTTTTGCCGGGTTCAACCGGGCGCTGGATGCTGTACGGCCGATCGGCTCGCTGATCAAGCCGGCTGTTTATCTGACCGCACTGGAGAAACCGAGCCAGTACACATTGACCAGTTGGCTGTCGGACGAGTCCTTCTCGGTCAAAGGCGCGGATGGTCAGGTCTGGAAGCCGCAGAACTACGATCGTCGTTCTCACGGTACGGTGTTCCTCTATCAAGGCCTGGCGCATTCCTACAACCTGTCGACCGCGCGTCTTGGTTTGGCGGTCGGTGTGCCGAACGTATTGAAGACGGTGGCGCGCCTGGGTGTGACGCGTGAATTCCCGGCCTTCCCGTCGATGTTGCTCGGGGCCGGCGGCATGACGCCAATCGAAGTGGCGACCATGTACCAGACCTTGGCCAACGGCGGCTTCAATACGCCGATGCGCGGGATTCGTAGCGTGCTGACTGCCGAGGGCGAGCCACTCAAGCGTTATCCGTTCCAGATTCAGCAGCGTTTTGATCCGGCCTCCATTTACCTGATCCAGAGCGCCATGCAGCGGGTGATGCGTGAGGGTACCGGCAGCTCGGTTTATAACGCGTTGCCAAGGACGCTGACCCTGGCGGGCAAGACCGGTACCAGTAACGATTCGCGAGACAGTTGGTTTGCCGGTTTCAGCCAGGACTTGCTGGCGGTGGTCTGGCTGGGTCGCGACGACAACGGCAAGACGCCATTCACCGGCGCAACCGGGGCCTTGCAGGTCTGGACCAGCTTTATGCGCAAGGCCGACCCGTTGCCGCTGGACATGCCGCAGCCGGATAATGTCGTTCAGGCCTGGGTGGACTCGCGAACCGGGCAAGGTTCTGACGCCGGTTGCCCGGGTGCCGTGCAGATGCCGTATATTCGCGGCAGCGAACCGCCTCCCGGTGCCGCTTGCGGTGGTGAAAACCCTGCCGAGACGGTGATGGACTGGGTCAAGGGCTGGATGAATTAAGCAAAGAGGGTTTCAAGTGAACAAGTGGTTGATTCCAGCGGTTGCCGCCGTAGCTTTGCTCAGCGGTTGCTCTAGCGTACAACGTGGCTCGATTCCGGTTGTGGATTCCGGCACCGCCGTGTCCAACAGTGAGCGGATCTCGGCCAATGGCGGTTTCCGCCAGACGACCGTCAAGCGCCCTGCGCAGGGTCAGTCGCAGACCCAGGCGATTCCGCAAGGTGACAGCGGCGTAGTGGTGATGGTGCCAGGCGCGGCAACGACTTCGACGCCGATCAGCACCACGCCGATTACCCCGGGTCCGATCACGCCGGGGCCGATTGACACGTCGCCGGTCCAATCGGCGCCGATCAATCCGGGCAGCTACAGCATGCCGTCGTCGCCAAGCGGGATTCCATCGGCCAGTTCGGGCGGGCTTTCTGCCGACGAGCAATTGGACGGCCCGGTATTGGCTTTGCTGACCACCGCTCAACAGCAACAGGCGAGCGGTGATCTCAATGGTGCCTCCTCCAGCCTCGAACGCGCCCAGCGCGTTGCTCCGCGTGAGCCGCAGGTGCTTTTCCGTCTGGCCCAGGTACGCATGGCTCAGGGCGATGCGGCCCAAGCCGAGCAGTTCGCTCGCCGTGGACTGACCTTTGCCAATGGCCGTCCAGCCCTTCAGGCCAACTTGTGGGAGCTGATTGCCCAGGCGCGTGAAAAGCAGGGTGACTCCCAGGGCGCGACATTGGCTCGACAGAAGGCCAAGGTAATGCTGTGATGGATGTGCGCTTTCTGAAAATCGCCGATCAACTGTTGTTGATCGAGCGCGAGTTGCGGGTGCAAGGGTGGTGGGATGAAGTCCCGCCCTCTGCCGAAGCGCTTTCCAGTGTCGAGCCGTTTTCGGTCGACACACTGAATTTCGAGCAATGGCTGCAATGGATCTTCCTGCCACGCATGAAGATGATCCTCGAGCAGGATTTGCCGCTACCCAATGCTTCGGGCATTCAGGAAATGGCTGAAATGGTCTTTGCCGGGCGCAATGTCCAGGGTAGGGATCGGCAGTTACAGGTGCTGCTCAAAGAATTCGATCAACTGATCACCGCGTCCCGCTGAGCCAGAAGCTGCCAGTGTCCGCTGGCAGTTGTTCACAATATCTCTCTATTTTGTCGGCCGTTTCAGGGTAAGTGCATTCGCGTGCCAATTTTTTGCCAAAAGTTGCGCAATCAAAGCTAACACGGGGTGGATTTACGGGTTTTTTCTTGCGTTCTCATGTGCTTAGTAGAATAAAGCACATAGACGACTTGACTTGCGAAGGCCGAAACAGAAGAATCCAAAGTCCGCTGTACAGGGACTGCCAGAAGCAGACCCTCTCAGCAGATCATGAGGCGCATATCCGCGTCGACCTGTTACACCCGCAACGCGTTACCTCGCGCTGGGTGGGAAAGCCCCGCAACACTTGGGACGATCCCAATACTTGCTCAGTCAGTGCTGACGTAGTCGGCGACCACCGTCGCTCATGCTCTGCCGAGAAGTAAACCTATTAAGACCCGTCCCATTTTTCGTGGGCGGTATTCTGGCGTTTTAGAGGTGAGCAACGTGGAGCTTTTATCTGGCGGTGAGATGCTCGTCCGCTTCTTGCGTGACGAAGGCGTCAAATATATCTACGGGTACCCGGGTGGTGCTCTTCTTCATGTCTACGATGCCCTGTTCAAAGAACCGGAAGTGACCCACATCCTGGTTCGTCACGAGCAAGCGGCTACCCATATGGCTGACGGCTACGCCCGTGCCACCGGTAAAGCCGGCGTGGTACTGGTGACTTCCGGTCCTGGCGCAACAAACGCCATCACCGGTATCGCCACCGCCTACATGGACTCCATTCCAATGGTGATCATTTCCGGCCAGGTGCCTAGCACCATGGTTGGCACCGATGCGTTCCAGGAAACCGACATGATCGGTATCTCCCGGCCGATCGTGAAGCACAGCTTCATGATCAAGCACGCGTCGGAAATCCCGGAAGTCATGAAGAAGGCATTCTACCTGGCGCAATCCGGTCGTCCTGGCCCGGTCGTTGTCGATATCCCGAAAGACATGACCAACCCGGCCGAGAAGTTCGAATACGTCTTCCCGAAAAAAGCCAAGCTGCGTTCCTACAGCCCGGCTGTTCGCGGTCACTCCGGTCAAATCCGCAAGGCGGCAGAAATGCTCCTGGCGGCCAAGCGTCCTGTGTTGTACTCGGGCGGCGGCGTGATCCTGGGCGGTGGTTCCGCACCACTGACCGAACTGGCGAAGATGCTCAACCTGCCAGTGACCAATACCCTGATGGGCCTCGGTGGCTACCCTGGCACCGACCGTCAGTTCATCGGCATGCTCGGCATGCACGGCAGCTACACCGCCAACCTGGCGATGCACCATGCTGACGTGATCCTCGCTGTCGGCGCACGTTTCGACGACCGTGTCATTAACGGCGCGTCGAAGTTCTGCCCGAACGCCAAGATCATTCACATCGACATCGACCCGGCTTCGATCTCCAAGACCATCAAGGCCGACGTGCCTATCGTGGGGCCGGTTGAGAGTGTCCTGACCGAAATGGTCGCGATCCTCAAGGAAATCGGCGAGACCCCGAACAAGGAGTCCGTTGCCAGCTGGTGGAAGCAGGTTGACGAGTGGCGCGGTGATCGCGGCCTGTTCCCGTATGACAAGGGCGACGGCAGCAAGATCAAGCCTCAGACCGTGATCGAAACCCTGTGCGAAGTGACCAATGGCGATGCCTTTGTGACCTCCGACGTGGGTCAGCACCAGATGTTTGCTGCGCAGTACTACAAGTTCAACAAGCCGAACCGCTGGATCAACTCCGGTGGCCTGGGCACCATGGGCTTCGGTTTCCCGGCGGCCATGGGCATTCAGTTGAGCTATCCGGATGCCGACGTCGCCTGTGTGACGGGCGAAGGCAGTATCCAGATGAACATCCAGGAACTGTCCACCTGTCTGCAATACGGTTTGCCGGTAAAAATCGTCATTCTGAACAACGGCGTTCTGGGTATGGTTCGTCAGTGGCAGGACATGAGCTATGGCAGCCGTCACTCGCACTCCTACATGGAGTCGTTGCCTGACTTCGTCAAGCTGGCTGAAGCCTATGGTCACGTTGGCGTGCGCATCACTGAATCGAAAGATTTGAAGTCGAAGATGGAAGAAGCGTTCGCCATGAAAGATCGCCTGGTGGTGATCGATATTTCGGTCGATACCAGCGAGCACGTCTACCCGATGCAGATCAAAGACGGCTCCATGCGCGATATGTGGCTGAGCAAGACGGAGCGTACCTAATCATGCGGCACATTATTTCCTTGCTTCTGGAAAACGAACCCGGTGCTCTGTCTCGTGTGGTTGGCCTGTTCTCGCAGCGCAACTACAACATCGAAAGCCTGACTGTGGCACCAACCGAAGACCCGACCCTGTCGCGTCTGACGCTGACCACGGTCGGTCACGATGAAATCATCGAGCAGATCACCAAGAACCTGAACAAGCTGATCGAAGTGGTAAAACTGGTCGACCTGTCGGAGAGTGCTCACATCGAGCGCGAACTGATGCTGGTCAAGGTCAAAGCCACCGGCGCCCAGCGCGCCGAGATCAAGCGCACTACCGATATTTACCGTGGGCAGATCGTCGATGTCAGCGCCAGCGTGTATACCGTTCAACTGACCGGTACCAGCGACAAGCTCGACAGCTTCATTCAGTCCATTGGCACCGCCTCGATTCTGGAGACCGTCCGTAGTGGCGTGACCGGCATTGCCCGCGGCGACAAAGTACTCAGCATCTAAACCAAATTAGCGAACGGCCTGAACGGCCTGATATAGGGGAAATTCATGAAAGTTTTCTACGATAAAGACTGCGACCTGTCGATCATCCAGGGCAAGAAAGTTGCCATCATCGGTTACGGTTCCCAGGGCCACGCTCAAGCGTGCAACCTGAAAGACTCCGGCGTTGACGTGACTGTCGGCCTGCGTAAAGGTTCGGCTACCGTTGCCAAGGCTGAAGCCCACGGCCTGAAAGTGACCGACGTTGCTTCTGCTGTTGCAGCTGCCGACCTGGTCATGATCCTGACCCCGGACGAATTCCAGTCCTCCCTGTACAAGAACGAAATCGAGCCGAACATCAAGAAAGGCGCCACCCTGGCCTTCTCCCACGGCTTCGCGATCCACTACAACCAGGTTGTGCCGCGCGCTGACCTCGACGTGATCATGATCGCGCCGAAGGCTCCAGGCCACACCGTACGTTCCGAGTTCGTGAAGGGCGGCGGTATCCCTGACCTGATCGCTATCTACCAGGACGCCTCGGGCAACGCCAAGAACGTCGCCCTGTCCTACGCTGCCGGCGTTGGCGGCGGTCGTACCGGCATCATCGAAACCACCTTCAAGGACGAGACTGAAACCGACCTGTTCGGCGAACAAGCCGTTCTGTGCGGCGGTACCGTTGAGCTGGTCAAGGCCGGTTTCGAAACTCTGGTTGAAGCTGGCTACGCGCCGGAAATGGCCTACTTCGAGTGCCTGCACGAACTGAAGCTGATCGTTGACCTCATGTACGAAGGCGGTATCGCCAACATGAACTACTCGATCTCCAACAACGCCGAATACGGCGAGTACGTGACCGGCCCTGAAGTCATCAACGCCGAATCCCGTCAGGCCATGCGCAACGCCCTGAAACGTATTCAGGACGGCGAATACGCCAAGATGTTCATCAGCGAAGGCGCTACCGGCTATCCTTCGATGACCGCCAAGCGTCGTAACAACGCCGCTCACGGTATCGAAATCATCGGCGAGCAACTGCGCTCCATGATGCCGTGGATCGGTGCCAACAAGATCGTCGACAAAGCTAAAAACTAAGTCACGCGCTTGTACGAAAAACGCGGCTTAGGCCGCGTTTTTTCGTTTGGGGGGCCGGTTCTGGTATAAAGCTGCATCGTTTGCGGCCGAACCGTCGTCCCAGACACCTGTCCAAACTTTCCACCCGTTGCAAGGTAATGTCCATGAGCGAACGCCCCGAAGAGCCAAACCAGGCTTCTGACGCCGAAAGCCTGCTGCCCATCGATGAACATGTCGAGGAAGGGCATGACGCCGAAGGTCGTAAAGTCCGGCATCGTGGTATCTATCTTCTGCCGAATCTGTTCACCACTGCGAATCTGTTCGCAGGGTTCTATTCCATCATCAACTCGATGAGCGCCCAGGCGGCCTTGAGTGCCGGTGACTCGGCCAATGCGAGCAAGTATTTCGCGTTCGCGGCCATCGCGATCTTCGTCGCAATGGTGCTCGATGGTCTTGATGGGCGCGTGGCCCGCATGACCAATACCCAGAGCGCCTTCGGTGCCGAGTACGACTCGCTGTCGGACATGGTTGCCTTTGGTGTTGCCCCGGCATTGCTGGCCTTCGGTTGGGCCTTGGGTGACATGGGCAAGGTTGGCTGGATGGTCGCCTTCATCTATGTGGCGGGCGCAGCCTTGCGCCTTGCGCGCTTCAACACCCAGGTCGGTACGGCGGACAAGCGCTACTTCATCGGTCTGGCCAGTCCTGCCGCTGCGGGTGTGGTTGCAGGTATCGTCTGGGCGTTCAGTGACTACGGCATTCAGGGTTCCAAGATGTCCTTCCTGGTTGCGCTGATGGTTGCGGCGGCCGGCATGCTGATGGTCAGCAACATCAAGTACAATAGCTTCAAGGAACTGGACCTGAAGGGGCGAGTGCCTTTCGTGGCGATTCTCGCCGTGGTGCTGGTGTTCGCAGTGGTGTTCAGTGACCCTCCGCGCATCCTGCTGCTGGTGTTTCTCGCCTATGCAGCCTCCGGCCCGGTTCAATATCTGTTACGTCTTCGCCGTAACAAGAGCGCGTAATTTCCCTCATACTCCGCAGTCTATGGGTGCATCTGTCCTCCAAAGCTGCGGAGTAACCATGCTGATCAAAGTCCCCAGAGCGTCCGACTGCCACGAGTCGGACGTCACGCCTGAATCCCTCTATCTTTCTCGACGCAAAGTGCTCGGCGCCACGGTTGCGGGCTTCGCTCTGGGCAGCCTGCCGCAATGGGCCAGCGCTGGCGATGCTGTGCGTTATCCGGATGTCGAGCCCGGCAAGGCGCCTTCCTGGTTCAGCGAAAAACTTCCGGCTACCCAGTGGGGAGCGATCAGCGTCAAGGATGAGGCGATCACGCCGTTCAAGGATGCGACCCACTACAACAACTTCTACGAGTTCGGCACAGACAAAGGTGATCCGGCCGCCAATGCCGGCACGCTGAAGACGGAGCCGTGGTCGGTAGTGGTGGACGGGGAGGTGGGCAAGCCTGGGCGGTATGCGCTGGAGGACCTCATGAAGCCGTATCGGTTGGAGGAGCGAATCTACCGGCTGCGTTGCGTGGAAGCCTGGTCGATGGTCATTCCCTGGATCGGTTTTCCGCTCTCGGCCTTGCTCAAGGAAGTCGAGCCGACCTCGAAAGCCAGATTCATCCGCTTCGAAACCTTGCAGGATCCCAAAAGCATGCCGGGGCAGCGCTCCGGTTTTGCCTTGATCGACTGGCCCTATGTGGAAGGGTTGCGACTGGATGAGGCCATGAATCCGTTGGCGATTCTCGCAGTGGGGATGTACGGGCGTGAATTGCCTAATCAAAACGGCGCG